>NZ_BAAGSJ010000036.1:0-442644 GCF_054782495.1 Spirosoma aerophilum
CTTTGTGCCGCACGGCGGACCGTCTCTGTGGTTAAATCTTTTTGATCTAGCCTGGATTCTGATCTTCAGTTAAACGAATGCTAACCTGCATTTAGCCATTATTCACGTTAATTAATACTAAAATGGATAGCCGCCGGGAAGCTTTGTGACATGACAAAGCTTCCCGGCGGCTATCCATTTTAGTTCGCGTATACGCCTGCTTAAAAAACCTTAAAGCCCAGCGAGAGGGTGGCAATACCCAGGAACCCGGTAATGTTTGAATCTTTATAGACCCCACCCACAGGTACCGCATATCGCACATCAACATCCAGAAAAGGTACGGGTGAGTACCCAACGCCTAACTCCAGCGCGTAAGTGAAATCTTTCACTTCCAGATTCTGCGCGGTATATTTATTAAGCAGATTTGTGCTGGCGCTCGACGATGGAATATCCGTTTGGGGAAAGCCGACTGCCGAGTTTGCATTAATAATACCCGCTGTGGTCCGATTTAGCTCGGCTTTTTGCACGAAGATAAAATTAGGGCCAACGTAGCCGCGTAACTTACCGTCCATCCAGCGTTTACCGAATAAAATCGGCACATCCACTGCTTCCAGCACCGATTCTGACGTGGCATTCAGAGTGGCATTCAGTAAACCCGGCTGTACACTTACCGGCAGGGCGTTGGCCAGCGTTTGATTGGCATTAACATCCAGAGTAACGTTTGTTTTCTGCTTTAGTACGAAGCGATTGTAGGTTACTTCGGCCTGAATGAAAAAGCTGTTGAAATTTTTACGAGCCCACAAGCCCCCGGAATAGCCGTAGCCAATACCGTTGTTTTTATTCTCCAGATTAGGGACCTGAACACTACCTATCGTTTGGGCTGGCACCTTCGTGAAGCCGTGTGTAAAGGTAGCTCCTCCCTTAATGCCAAACTCGAACGGACGGGTTTGAGCAACCGCTGCTGACATGCTGACAACAAGCAGGGCAACTATTGATAATTGACTTAATTTCATGTCTGCGTAATTATTGCTGTAGAAGTACACGACGATAGTTCGCCACATTGACCGTTGGGATGGTTGCCGTGTATTTTGCATTGATTGCTTTAATGATTTCGTTCGCCATCAGCGCATAACCCGCAGGGGTAAGGTGAATTCCGTCGAGACTAAAGACGCCACCCTGAATGAAACTGGACGTATAAGTAATGCCATTCTGCGTTAATCCACCCGATGCAGCCACCTGGCTCAGCACCGTATTTGGGTCAACATAAGCTACCCCTTTAGCATCGGCCTGGGCTTTCATGATACCATTGTACGTATTGATACTGGCGTTCAACTGCGTTACCTCACCAGCGTCCAGCACAAGTCTGTCGGGAAGGGGGTTTGTAGGGCTCAAGCCATAAGGGCCCACTTTAGTACCGGCAGATGTGCTGCCAATAGTCGCGTAGTCCGTAGCACTGGCAAGCATCAGCAGATCGCCGGCCTGTGTGGCCCGGATGCCGTTGGCTGTCTGAATAACCAGCGCCGTAACAGGTGTTGTCGGATTCAGGAGGGCATTGATACTGGCCAACACAAGCGGAATCGTTACGGTGGTGTAATAGGGTGCCGTCGTAATATTTGGAATGCCGATAACAACGCCTTTCCGGCCGCCTTCCGTCAGCTTGTTCATGGCTGCCGTAAAGTTCGTTGTGAACAGAGCGGTTGGCGTCAGTGGGGTGGCTCCTCCCGTTGTGGCATACCCAAGGGCATCGTTGTTTCCTAACCAGCAGGAGAAGAAAGTGGCTCCGTTCAGGTTATCGCTCATGTATTGGAAATAGGTCGTGGCCGGGTTCGCGACCAGGCGCTCAAAATATTGATTACCCTGTACGGAACCATAGCCAACGGTCAGGATGTCGGATACCCGAATGCCCGGCACACCTAAGTTTTGATTAGCATCGGTAAACTTGGTCAGCAGCGGAGAGCCGCCCGCTGTGTTGCCACCTCGTGCGGCACCGGGTGCTACCTGCGTGATTGACGTAATCAGCGAGATTGGATTGGCGGCATCGGGTACTTTGGTAAGTTTTAAGTAACCTGCCCCGGCGGCCTGAGCTTCCGTAAATAACGGCTGTACAAAACTACCACCGCCAACGGTAGCAAACTGACCTGCCAGAATGCTGGGGTAGGAGTTAAGCTGACTGTCTCGATAAAGCCCGCCATCGGCGTAGCCTGCTGTTAATGAATTGCCTACAGCTACGTATTTTGCGAAGTCGGCCGTGCCTTTCGTTGGCGCAACGTTGTTGCCTGCATTGGGGTCAATATCATTATTGGTGCAGGCGTTTATAGCAACAAACGTAGTGAGCACGAGCCCCCACCGGAGCCTGTTTTTAAATAGCATTCGTATAGGTTGTTGATTGTAAAAAACTAAGATAAACTTGTGAAAAAGAAACGCAAAAATAGCTCCTTTTTGTATGCAAATTGGTTTGAGATTAATTTAATATATATCATATAAGGTTTATTTAATTTAAACAAAGCATAAACGCTGCCTGTTGTTTGTCACGAGTGAGTTAGCGTAATTGCCAGCCATTCGTTACATGTTTCATTAAAACCATACTAAACCAATGGGTCTCTTATCATTTTTTAAAGGCGTAGGTGAGAAAATTTTTCACAAGGATCAGGTTGCACCTGCACCTGCACAAGCCGAAGCGGTTGAGCCCGTTCGCGCTCAGGCATTACTCGATCACGTTAAGCAACTTGGATTAGCGTATAACAGCTTAACCGTTAAAACGAAAGGCGATACCGTTACGATCTCTGGCTCGGTGAAATCGCAGGAAGATGCGGAGAAAATCGCGCTCGCCGTGGGTAACGTTGAAGGTGTATCGGCTGTGGATAATCAACTGGTGGTTGACGAGCCCACTCCGGAAGGGAAATTCTACACCGTGAAGTCTGGTGACTCGCTGTCCAAAATTGCCAAAGAAGTGTACGGTGACCCAATGAAATACGGCATCATCTTCGAAGCCAATAAACCCATGCTGAAAGATCCCGATCTGATCTATCCCGATCAGGTACTGCGGATTCCACAGCTGTAGTTAAAAGTTAGCAAGTGGTAAGTTATAAAGTAGTAAGTGGCTGGCGCGACACTCAAGTCCTGCGTCAGCCACTTACTACTTTATAACTTACCACTTGCTGACTTAAAATAGAACATTCAGGCTATTGGTAAGTTTTATTGATCTCAACTCAATGAAAAACTCATGGCCGTTCATTTATTAGCCTATCTGAAAGAACAGTTTACGCCCGCGGTAGTCGACCAGCTTAGCGATGCGCTGAATGAATCGTCAGCAAATACTCTGAAAGCCGTCAACGGCTCGCTGCCAATCTTGCTTGGCGGATTAACCCGACGGGTACAAGCCTCTGGTGGCGCGTCGGCAATTGTAAATTTCCTGGATAAAGGCGATTATGGTAATACGCCTTTAGACGTGAGTCAGGCCCTCCGCAACCGCCAGTCCATACAGGAGGCTACATCCGCTGATGCCGGTTTCCTCGATCATATTTTTGGTGATAAAGCATCCCGCACCGTCGAACTCCTGAGTTTATACAGCGGTACAAAAACGCAATCGGCCGCCACAATTCTTGGGCTGGCAGGTTCGGTATTGATGGGGGTGCTGGGGCGTCAGGAGCAGGAAAAAGGCCTGACTGCCGAAAGCCTGAAGACGCTTCTGCTTGGGCAGGCAACCGAGTTTCGGAAAGCCCTGCCAACCGGCCTCGATGGCATTGGCAGTCTGCTTGAATTTGATGAACTCGTTACTCCGGCAGGCCCACAAACAGAGGTACAGGGTACCGATAACTTCAGCGGAACGGTCGTCAATCCAAACATTCCCAAAAGTCCTGAAGGTGACCGACGGCACGAAAACGTGCGGTGGCTGCGCTGGGCCATGATCGCTATTGCCGTCCTGGTTTTAGCGTTGCTTATTCAGAAATGTAGTCAGAATCAAAATGGTATTGATGGTGTCAGTACCGACTCTACCACCCGAGCCGAACCCAACGCTGTTGAAGATACATCGGCTGCTACAAAAGAAAGCGTTCGGGAGTCCAATGGGCAAACGAATGATTCGACAGCTCCCGGCCCAATGGGAATTCGTAAGAAATAGTCTTTAAGTTGGTAAGTAGCTGACACGGGCAACACAAGTGTCAGTTGCTTACCAACTTGGGCGAAGCCGCCCGTTATTGACTTATTAATCAAGCGAAGACCGGAGCGCCTTTGTACCGGCCGAGGTGGGGGTGTTCCCTAAAAGTAAGCTTATTGATCCGATAATAGAAGTGGCGTGGCTTTTGTAGGCAAAGGCCTTATAAGGGGCTTCTTTTATTCATTCCGGCTAGCACTCGTGCCTATGAGTGATGGCCGGAGTGAATAAAAAATAAGTGTATCCTAATTCGACCGTTTGTGATTTCGATCTATTCATGCGTCGGGATTCATTAACTTGCAGCCTCACTTGCCGCCTGGTCGGTTCACTTACTTTATCGCTTATTTATGTTTGTTGACGCCATTGAACGCGTTAATCTCTTCACCCAGCCCATGCATTCCATTGTTCGGTTGTATGGCCATAATGAAATTGTGCCGGGATCAGCCACCCTCTTTTTTATCAACGAAGAAGGTTGTGCCATTACCTGTAAGCATGTTGCCGAGCTGATTCGGCAAAGCGATGGTATCTACCATAATTATCGGGAGTTTCAGGGTGCCCGACGGGAAGCCCTGCGGGAGAAAAATGCCGCTCAGCTTATCAGCCAGCTAGAGGTAAAATTTAAACTGACGGCCGATACCATCATTCGGGTGCGCAACAACTTTATCAGTTGCGTTGATCAGTTTGAGAAGCTGACCATCGACCATCATCCCACTCAGGACCTGGCCCTGTTGCGGTTTGAAGGGTATAATCGGCTGCTGTATCGTTCCCATGCCGTGTTTCTGGGCGATACCAGCCGGATAAAGCCGGGTCGAAGTTTATGCCGGTTGGGGTATCCTTTTCCGGAGTTTACCAATTTTCGGTACAATCCTGCCAACGACGATATTGAATGGACAACGACCGGTCGGGTTGTTTCGCCCAGCTTCCCGATTGATGGTATCGTTACGCGGCTATCGGGCGATACGAACATGATTACAGGCATTGAGCTCAGTACACCCGGTTTGCGGGGCCAGAGTGGCGGCCCTTTGTTCGATACAACCGGACTTATCTACGGCATGCAGTCCGCTACCCGCCATTTACACTTAGGGTTTGATATTGAAGATCAGGAAGTGCTGGTAAACGGCCGTAAAAGTCGGGTCTCCAATTATCCGTTTCTGAATGTCGGCCAGTGTGTTCACGTCGACATTATCAAAGCGTTTCTTCGGGAAAAAAACGTGAAGTTCTATGAAGGGTAGCCGTCAGCTCTGTCAACATGATTCACCGGTCCTCCATCCATCTGTACAGGTAAGGCAGATTGCCCATTTACAATAGATCGGTAAACGAAAGACTTTATCGCGTTGGCTGTATCTTTGAGCGGCCAACGCTTTTTTTATGTCACAACTC
Organism: Spirosoma aerophilum; assembly: GCF_054782495.1. Taxonomy (NCBI): domain Bacteria; kingdom Pseudomonadati; phylum Bacteroidota; class Cytophagia; order Cytophagales; family Cytophagaceae; genus Spirosoma; species Spirosoma aerophilum. The sequence continues at coordinate 5,513 of NZ_BAAGSJ010000036.1, forward strand.
ACTGCCCTGTCAACACGGCAAATGACACTTGCCGACGAAGCCCTCGTCTTGCTCAAACGACTGATTTCCACACCGTCATACAGCCGGGAGGAGGAGCAGACTGCCACAATTATCGAAGCGTTTTTTCAACAAAAACAAATTCCGTATAAACGCCTGAAAAACAACGTATGGGCTCAAAATCAGTTCTTCGACTCGGCCAAACCCACGTTGTTGCTGAACTCACACCACGATACGGTGAAACCGAATAAATCCTGGACGCTCGACCCGTTTGCTCCGCTGGAGCGCGATGGGAAACTCTTCGGTCTGGGCAGCAACGATGCCGGGGGCTGTCTGGTCTCGTTACTGGCCACTTTCGCCTATTTCTATGACCGGCCCGATATGGCTTATAACATCGTAATGGCTGCCACGGCCGAGGAGGAAATATCGGGACGTGATGGCCTCGAACTCCTCTTACCCGAATTACCCCCCATTAGTTTCGCCATTGTGGGCGAGCCAACCGAAATGCAGCTGGCCATTGCCGAAAAAGGATTACTGGTGCTGGATTGCACGGCCAAAGGTGTCAGTGGTCATGCCGCCCGCGACGAGGGTGATAATGCCATTTATAAAGCCCTCAAAGACATTAACTGGCTGACCAGTTATCAATTTTCAAAGATATCGCCCACGCTGGGGCCAATAAAATTGTCGGTAACGATCATCCATGCGGGAACCCAGCACAATGTGGTGCCGGATACCTGCACATTCACGATTGATGTGCGCGTAACGGAGCAGTATACGCTTGAAGAGGTTATTGACACCATTCAGGCCAATATTCAATCGGAGGTGAAGCCGCGCTCAATCCGGCTCAAGCCGTCGTCGATTCCCGCCGATCACCCTATTGTGCAGGCAGGTCTAGCGCTGGGACGGCATACTTACGGGTCGCCAACGACATCGGATCAGGCTGTGTTGAACTGTCCGTCGCTTAAGTGTGGCCCGGGGCATTCGGCCCGCTCTCACTCCGCCGACGAGTTTATTTATCTGCATGAGATAGGGGAGGGCGTAAACGGCTATATTCAGATGCTGGAGCAGGTTGTTCGCTAACTTTCACCCAATACACCACCCTAAACCTACTGTCATAATGCCTATCTTCCGTAACTGCCTGGTCATCGCCAGTTTGTTAGGTTCGTTGCTAAGTTACTCTCAACCGGTGCCTAAACCCACGCCACGCCAACTTGCCTGGCAGCCGCTGGAAACAACGGCTTTTCTGCACTTTACAGTTAACACCTTTACGGACAAGGAGTGGGGCGACGGCACCGAAAGTCCGGCCATCTTCAACCCCACCAAACTCGACGCCCGGCAATGGATCAAGGCATTGAAGGAGGCCGGTTTCAAAATGGCGATCATTACCGCCAAACACCACGATGGCTTTTGTTTATGGCCTTCTAAAATGACCGATCATTCGGTGAAGAGCAGCCCCTGGAAAAACGGCAAAGGTGATGTCGTAAAAGAAGTAGCCGACGCCTGTCGTGAGTTTGGCCTTAAGTTCGGCGTTTATCTTTCCCCCTGGGATCGCCACGAACCTCGCTATGGCACGGCTTCGTACAATGACTACTACAAGAGTCAGCTTCGCGAGTTGCTAACCAACTATGGCCCTGTTTCGGAAGTATGGTTCGATGGGGCCAAAGGTGAGAATGCCAAAGATATGACCTACGATTTTGCCGGATACTGGGCTTTGGTTCGTGAGTTACAGCCCAACGCGGTGATGTTTTCCGATGCCGGTCCCGATGTGCGCTGGGTGGGTAACGAGTCGGGCAACGCGGGCGAGACCTGCTGGTCGACGATCAATACCGATGGGCTGGCTCCCGGCAAGGCGGACGAGAAATACCTGAACCGGGGCGATGCTACGGGCAAACAATGGGTGCCCGCCGAAACCGACGTGTCTATTCGCCCGGGCTGGTTTTACCACCCTGCCGAAGACACAAAAGTGCGATCTGGTAAGAATCTGGTGGATTTGTATTACCAATCCGTTGGTCGGAATAGCCTGTTGCTGCTTAATGTGCCCCCCAATCGGGAAGGGTTGTTTTCTGAGCCGGACATAGCCAGCTTAAAGGAATTTCGGCGTATTCTGGACGAAACCTTCCGCCAGAATCTGGTCGTCAAACAACCGTCGCTTACCGATAAGAAACTAACGACATTCACCACTCTAACTGCCAATCAGCCATTGACGATTGACCTTGGCGGGGAGAAATCATTCGACCGGATATCGATTCAGGAAAACATTGCCAACGGTCAGCGGGTGGCGACTGGCCGCGTCGAATATTGGGATGGCAGCAACTGGAAACCCCTGCAAACGTTCACAACGGTAGGTTATAAGCGGCTTTTGCGCTTTCCGGCCATAACATCTTCCAGGCTGCGCCTGTTTATTACGAACGCCAACGGGCCGGTTCAACTCGCCGAGGTCGGAGTGTTCAAAGCGTCTTCCAGAGAATAACAAACTCTCTTAATAATTAGAAACTATATGCTGTATCCGCTTACGTTTGAGACCATTTTCAAAGACAAGATCTGGGGTGGTCAGAAGATCAACACCATTCTGGGCAAAGACTTCTCTCCCTTGCCCAACTGTGGCGAAACCTGGGAGGTGTCAGACGTTGAGGGCAACCTGTCGGTCGTTAAAGAAGGTAGCTTGCAGGGTAAATCCCTTCACGAATTGGTAGAGCAGTATAAGGGCGAATTGGTTGGGGAGCACGTGTACAACAGATACGGCAATCGCTTTCCCTTACTGGTAAAATTTATCGACGCTAATGACGACCTCTCCATTCAGGTCCATCCCGACGATAAGCTGGCGGCAGAACGCAAAAGTGGCTTCGGCAAAACCGAGATGTGGTACATCATGCAGGCCGACGAGGGGGCTAAGCTCAACTCCGGTTTCAATCGGGAGCTTACCAAAGAGGAATACGTGAAGGCCGTTGCCGACAATACCATTCAGGAGTTGCTGAATATTGAACCGGCCGAACCCGGTGATGTATTTTTCCTGCCCGCTGGCCGCGTTCACTACATCGGGAGAGGGCTGTTGCTCGCCGAAATTCAGCAAACCTCCGATACGACCTACCGGATTTACGACTTCGACCGGGTGGATGCCACCACCGGCCAAAAGCGCGAACTGCATACCGAACTCGCCGTAGATGCGATCAATTATCACCATTACGACGAGTACAAAACGCAGTATGACAGGAAAATAAACGAGAGCGTGAACGCCGTTACGAGCGATTACTTTGTCACGAACATCTTGAACTTCAACGAAGAAGTTGAGCATGATTATACGCACATCGACTCGTTTGTGATTCTGATCTGTGTAGCCGGTGCTCTCACCATCGAAGCCGCGGGTGGCTATAGTGTAGCGCTTAAAATGGGCCAATGCGCCCTGATTCCGGCATCAATCAACAATGTAACGCTCGTTCCCGATGGAGATATGACTGTTCTGGAGACGTATGTCCCCGGACTGTAGAATTTTATAGCGTTGAATTTGGCGACGAAAGGAGAAAAGGCAATTATTTGTCTTTCTCATTTCGTCGTTGCTATTTTCCGGTGTTGTTAACTTTTCGAAACATGAATTTAAACTTACAGGATAAAGTCATTATTGTTACGGGTGGTGCCAAAGGCATTGGTGAAGGTATTTCGATGGTGCTGGCTGCCGAAGGGGCTATTCCGGTTATCATTGGGCGTAACCAGGACGACAACCAGCAAACGGTCGATGCCATTCGGGCAGCGGGCGGACAGGCGCACCAGTTCGTTGCCGAATTGACTTTGCCTGATGACTGTAAGCGGGCCGTAGAGCAAACGATGGCCCAGTTCGGCCGTATTGATGGGTTGGTGAACAATGCTGGCGTGAATGATGGAGTCGGGTTAGAGAACGGGTCGTATGATGGCTTCATCGCTTCGCTGCACAAGAATCTGGTGCACTATTACCTGATGGCGCACCATGCCCTGCCCGCCCTCAAAGCCTCGAAAGGAGCCATTGTCAACATTGGCTCGAAAGTGGCCGAAACGGGTCAGGGGAACACCTCGGCCTATGCCGCGTCTAACGGCGGTCGCAACGCGCTGACGCGCGAATGGGCGGTTGAATTGTTGCCGTACAGCATCCGGGTCAATTGCGTCGTGGTGGCCGAAAGCTGGACACCCCTGTACGCCAAGTGGATTAAAACCCTGCCCAACCCGGAAGAAAAATTGAAGCAGATCGTTTCCAAAATTCCCCTCGAACACCGCATGACCACTCCCGAAGAACTGGGTAACGCCGTCGCTTTCCTGTTGTCCGATAAATCGAGCCATACCACGGGTCAGCTTATCCATGTCGATGGCGGCTATACGCATCTGGACCGGTCTATTACGGATTAATACTATTCTTTTACTTCTCCTAAATCCTGAAAAATGCCTTTACCTGCTTCGACTACGTCGCCAAAAATCAAGTCCGGTTCGGCCGGGAACTACGGCATTGCCTTCGCCCTCGTCACGAGTCTCTTTTTTCTGTGGGGACTGGCCAACAGCCTCAACGGATCGCTCATCAAACAATTCCAGATCGCGCTGGATCTTGACCGTTTTCAGGCCGGTATTGTTGATTTTGCTTTTTACCTGGGCTATTTTTTTATGGCCTTACCGGCCGGATATGTGATGCGGAAGTTTGGCTATAAGCGCGGTATTCTGCTGGGTTTATTGCTGTATGGAGGTGGTGCGTTCCTGTTCTACCCGGCGGCCGAAGTGCGGGTGTACAGTTTTTTCCTGCTGGCCCTGTTCACCATGGCCTGTGGGATTGCCTTCCTGGAAACGGCCGCCAACCTCTACGTGACGGTACTTGGCGATCCGGCCAAAGCCGAGTGGCGACTCAATTTTTCGCAGTCGTTCAACGGCATCAGTATCATTCTGGGCCCCATCATCGGTGCGCTGTTCATCTTCTCAAAAACCGAATACACCCCCGAGATGCTGAAGGCGATGGCGCCCGTTGAAGCTCAGGCCATTCGGGTGCAGGAAGCCTTATCTGTGCAGGGGCCTTATCTGGTGATCGGCACCATCATTGCGCTGATGACGGTACTGTTTTTCATCACCAAAATGCCCGAAGTGGGTGAGGAGGAAGAACAGGCAGCCGGTAATATTCCCATTACCAGCTTGTTTCGGCACCGGCATCTGACAATGGGCATTATTGCCCAGTTTCTGAACGTTGGTGCACAGGCTACCCTCTGGGGGTATTTCGTGGATTTAAAACTCGATTTCTCCAGAGAGGGCCACTGGGCGCTGGCCGAAGGCTACATGAATATCATCAACTCGGTAACGGGTTCGCCAACGGATATGTCGCCGACGCAGATTGCCGGTTTTCACGCGTCGTTTGCGCTGGTGCTGTTCATGCTCGGTCGCTTTGTGGGTACCTCGCTCATGACCCGTATCAAGCCGAACACGGTACTGGCGATCTATGCCGCCGGGGCCCTGGCGATGGTGGTTCTGGCGATGGCAACGGGTGGATTGACGGCCGTCATTGCGCTCAGTTTTACCTATTTCTTCCAGTCGATTCAGTTTCCGACCATTTTCGCGCTGTCTACCAAAGGGCTGGGTGTCGAGTCGAAAATTGCATCATCGCTGGTCATCATGAGCATTGTGGGTGGCGCGTTGCTGCCGCTCGTGGCCGGGGCCTTATTTGCCAAAGGGGCAGTTTATGCCTTGATCGTCCCGCTGGTGTGCTTCGCCTATATTCTGTATTACGCCACACGTGGCTACAAGATCACAATGTCCGATCTGCACGCACCAACCATCGCCCCCGAAATTGCTCCCTAAACTGATGCGTTACTGCTTTGCTCTCGACCTCAAAGACGACCCGGCCCTGATTGCCGAATACGACCAGCATCACAAACGGATATGGCCCGACATTGAGGCCAGTATCCGGGAGGCTGGCATTACAGATATGCAGCTATACCGCACGGGCAACCGGCTGTTCATGATCATGGAAACGGACGAGACGTTCTCGTTCGAAGCCAAAGCAGCTGCCGATGCCGCCAGTCCCATTGTACAGAAATGGGAGACGCTGATGTGGAGCTATCAGCAACCCATACCCACGTCGAAACCCGGTGAGAAATGGGTGCTGATGGATCGTATTTTTAAGTTGTGAGCTTGGGGAAGCTGGCGCATGGCATACTGGCGCGGGTATTCACCCGTGCCTACTATTTCGTCAGTATTTACTGACGCTGGGATCTATTAGTGCATCTAATGCGTCAGCGAATGCTGACGAAATTACAGGCACGGGTAAATACCCGCGCCAGCAAGCCAATGAATCACCGGGTCTTATCCAAGGTTCGGTGATTTTTTTTAGCATTCAATTGTAAAGTTTATTTGACATTATGAAAAACTTACTTTACGTTTGATGTGTCAACTTAACTTTACATAACCATGAAAACAAAGTGGCTTTTTCCCCATCGTTTCCGGCTCATCGGCTGGTTGATTTTTGTTCCTTCTTTGGTTCTTGGTCTGGCCGCTTTATACGCTGATTTTAAGATTAACGGGCTAAGCGCTAACTGGCTAAGTGAGTCTCTAACGGTAAGTTCTGGTAACGCGATTGCGCACTTTACAGAGAACCAGGATCTAACCGATGAAATAGCGTCTATCGGCATCATCGTAGGTCTGTTATTTATCGCCTTCTCGCGAGAGAAAGTAGAAGACGAAATGATTGGACAATTACGGCTTGAAGCCTTACAGTGGAGTGTTTACGCGAATTATGCTATTCTGGCCATCGCGATTCTAACCGTGTACGACATGGCATTTTTTAATGTCATGGTCTATAACATGTTCACTGTGTTGCTGGTCTTCATATTTCGCTTTCGGTGGCTCATTTACCGGAATAGCCACACTTTACTCGCTTTATGAAAAACCGACTGAAAGTAGAGCGGGCGGAACATAATCTGTCGCAGGCGGATCTGGCGGATCGTATTGGCGTGAGTCGGCAAACGATCAACTCGATTGAAACGGGCCGCTACGTTCCCTCAACGATCCTGGCATTGAAAATTGCCCAAGTGTTTAGCAAGGCCGTAGAGCATATCTTTACGCTCGAAGAGACCGATTGATACGATGCCGAATCTGTATATTCTTGCTGGTTGCAATGGCGCTGGTAAGACATCCGTAGCTTATACGCTACTGCCTGACGTAGTGGACTGTCAAGAATTTGTGAACGCTGACGAAATAGCGAGAGGCTTGTCTCCTTTCAATGTTGAAGGGGTGGCGTTCGAAGCTGGCCGAATCATGTTGAACCGGATTGATTTTCTTCTTGATAAACAGGTCGATTTCGCCATTGAAACCACGCTGTCAACACGCTCTTATGTTCAATTAATTAAGCGGGCAAAACGTCTTGGTTACGAGCTTACACTGATTTACTCATGTTTGCATTCGGTCGAGTTGGCTAAAGAACGAGTCAAATCAAGAGTTGAACAGGGTGGGCACAATATTCCTCCTGATGTTATTGAACGTCGATATGTCCGTAGCTTAAAGAACCTGAATGACCTTTATTTGCCACTATTCGATAGCTGGATTGTGGTTGATAATTCACTGGCAGAGTTGCAATTGGTAGCACAGGGGCATAGACTTGATTGTATCGTTAATAATGAAGAAATTTGGCTTTGGCTCAGAGGACATGGAACAAACTAACACGATAACCGACACAGATAAACTGGTTAAAGGGGCGCAATTGGCTATAAAAAAAATAATCGAAAAGGCGAAACGTGACGACCGAACCCTCGTCATCGAACGTGATGGTAAAATTGTCCACGTCCGAGCCCGAGACTTATAGAAAATCGTTGTCTAAATCTGTTCGAAACGCCTGCCTCAGTCAGGCGTTTTTTGTTGGTCGCCAATGTTGTGCAATCGCTATCTTTACAACCATCAACTCCATCAATACCGGTCTAACTTTATGAAATACTGGCTCTACGCCCTGCTTTCCATCGCGTTAACCCTTCCCGCATACGCACAGCTGACATCAACGGGCAACTTCGTTCGGGATAACTATCAGAAATTCGAGTACAAAATCCCAATGCGCGATGGGACGAAACTGCACACGGCAGTGTATGTCCCCAAAGATGCGTCGGCGACAGCGAAGTACCCGTTCATGATGCAGCGGACCTGCTACAGCGTCGCCCCTTACGGCGCCGATGCCTATCCCGCACAGGTTGGCCCGTCGGGTACGCTCATGCGCGACAAATTCATCTTCGTGTATCAGGATGTTCGGGGCCGATGGGCGTCGGAAGGTACCTGGACGAACATGACGCCTACCGTTACGGATCAGCAACCGGCGGCTGCGCCGAAAGGCAAAAAAAAGACGATCGCACCGGTTAGTACCACGGCCATTGACGAGAGTTCGGATACCTACGACACCATCGAATGGCTGCTCAAAAACGTACCGAATAACAACGGTCGGGTAGGGCAGTGGGGCATCAGCTATCCCGGTTTTTACACGGCGGCATCCTTACCCAACGCGCACCCGGCCCTGAAAGCCGCTTCGCCACAGGCTCCGATTGCTGACTTCTTCTTTGATGATTTCCACCATAACGGCGCGTTCATTCAGGCCTATCTGTTCACGTTCCCGGTGTTTGGGGTGCAGCATGCCGAGCCAACCACGAAGGCGTGGTACAACGACCAGATGATTAAAACGGGCTCCAACGACGGATTCCAGTGGCAGTACGACCTGGGCCCGCTGAAGAATGCGGATAAATACTACAAGGATAATTTTTACTGGCAGGAAACGGTCAACCACCCCAACTACGACGAGTTCTGGCAGAAACGCGGCCTTCTGCCACACCTCAAAAACATCCGTCCGGCGGTGATGACCGTTGGTGGCTGGTTCGATGCCGAAGATTTGTACGGCCCGCTGAATATCTACAAAACAATTGAGAAGAGCACCCCCAACGCGTATAATACGCTGGTGATGGGGCCGTTCGGGCATGGCCGCTGGTCGCGCGAAACGGGGCATACGCTGCACAGCAACGTCTACTTCGGCGATAGCGTCGCGACCTTTTACCAGCGGAATATAGAAGCGAAATTCTTTACGCACTTCCTCAAAGGCGCGGGCGATGGCAAAACGGGCCTTCCCGAAGCGTATCTGTTCAATACGGGGCGCAACGAGTGGAAAACATTTGATAAATGGCCCGTTGCCGATGCACCCAAAAAACAGTTCTTCCTTATGTCGGATGGCGTACTGGCCACCAACCGGACGATGGAAGTTGGCAATAACCGATTTTCTGTATTCATCAGCGACCCCATGAAGCCCGTGCCGTACACGGAGGACATTACAACTACGCAGGGCTTCACGCCGTTCAACTACATGTCCGAAGATCAGCGGTTTGCGGGTCGTCGGCCGGATGTACTCACGTTTCAGACCGAGGTGCTGACTGAAGACATGACGCTGGGGGGCGAGATTATGGCCAAACTCAAAGTGAGCACCACCGGCACCGACGCCGACTGGGTGGTGAAATTGATCGACGTATATCCACCCGATGAGCCGAATCATCCCTATATGCCGAACAAGAATATTACGCTGGGTAACTACCAGCAGATGGTTCGTTCGGAGGTGATGCGCGGACGGTTCCGCAATTCGTTCGAAAAACCTGAACCCTTTAAACCCGGCGAAGTGACCGATGTGAATTTCCGGCTACAGGACGTGTTGCACACCTTCAAAAAAGGCCATCGGGTCATGATTCAGGTGCAAAGCACGTGGTTCCCGCTGATCGACCGGAATCCACAGAAGTACGTGGACAACATCTACAAAGCCGATGCCGCTGATTTTCAGAAAGCGACACACCGGGTATATGATAATTCAGTAATTGAAATTCAGGTGCTTAAATAAAAAAACAGAACCGTCAGACAGGCGGTTCTATCACAAATCCTTACTCCTATGAAAGCTATCTGGAATGGCGAAACAATCGCCGAAAGCAACGATACGGTTGTCGTTGAAAACAACCATTATTTTCCGAAAGACTCAGTTAAGGCAAAATTCCTGGTCGACAGTTCGACGCATACAACCTGTCCGTGGAAGGGGCTTGCCTCGTACTATACCTTAACCGTCGATGGGAAAACCAACCCCGATGCGGCCTGGTATTACCCCGAACCGAAACCCGCGGCCAGCAACATCCAAAACCGGGTGGCCTTCTGGAAAGGCGTACAGGTAGTCGAATGATCGACGTTCAAAAGCTAACTAAACGCTTTGATACCCACACGGCAGTCAACGAGGTGTTCTTGTGAGTTCGGGAAAATATACATAATTGTCTGTATTTGCATATAATGGCTAAGCACGTTGACTATTGGTTTGACAAGCATGGTAATCTCGCACCTTATACGTTTATATCAGTCGACGATTTAGTTGATTTTGAAAAGAGATTCGTGGCTGATTTCGTTCAGTCAACGACTCGACAGACAATTTTCACTGGCTTACTTGAATATCTGGGCGATGTGGGTATGTTATTAACTGACCTTAGCTACAAAGGGACCTGGCGAGTTTGGCTAAACGGTAGTTTTACTACACAAAGATTGAATCCGAACGATGTGGATTTACTGAATGTTTTTGATAACGATAGTTTGTTTGAGCAGCACAAGAGTCAGTTTGAACCGTTGTTTGCTGGTAATGCGTCAGCTCGCTATGGCGTTGACGCTTACTTTCTGCTTACTGATAATTCTGATAGAACCACTGAGTTAACAAATTATTGGCAACAGCAATTTGGCACAGATAGGAATGGACGTGCTAAAGGAATTATTAACTTAGAAATTTTATTTGGCTAGCCCTATGCATCTACGAGACATACAGAAGCGCCTTACAGATTTAGCTTTAGAACGTGTGCGCCTTACGGATCAACTCATCGAACAGGCCCGTCAGCAGCAGCAGCAAAATCCATCTGCAGTGAATGAATTTACCCTTCAAAGTCTGGAGCACAGGAAGAAAAAACTACTTCGCAAATAACGTCTGGTTTTAGTGGTGAGAAATTTAAAAGCCGAAAACAGTTGGACTTATGAAGAGAATAGCCTGGTTGGTTTTGTCATACAATGATCGACGTTCAGAAGCTGACCAAACGCTTTAATTCTCACACGGCCGTTGACGAGGTGTCGCTGTCGGTTGGGCAGGGGGAAACACTCGTGTTGCTCGGCACAAGTGGCTGTGGGAAAACCACAACCCTCAAGATGATCAATCGATTGATTGAGCCCACATCGGGTTCTATTACGGTCGACGGGGTCGATGTGCGGCAGCAGGCGGGCCCTGACCTGCGCCGTCGGATCGGGTACGTGATTCAGGATGGGGGCCTGTTTCCGCACTATACCGTTGCCGATGCCATTGCCACGGTGCCCAACTTACTCGCCTGGGAGCCAGCCCGTATCCTGGAGCGCACTCGTGAGCTAATGGATAAACTTCAACTGGTCCATACGCTGCTGAACCGCTACCCCGCCGAACTAAGTGGCGGGCAGCGCCAGCGGGTTGGACTGGCGCGCGCGCTGGCCGTTAATCCACCGGTGGTGCTTATGGACGAACCCTTTGGCGCCCTTGACCCATTCACCCGAAAGCACGTTCGGCGGGAGTTGTTCGGGCTGAATGAACTGCGCGAAACAACCGTCGTGCTGGTCACACACGATGTGAGCGAAGCTCTCGAACTGGCCGACCGTATTGCGCTGATGGACAAAGGGCGCATCGTGCAGATCGGCCCACCCGATGAATTGCTGACGAACCCGGCCACCGATTTCGTTCGCGATTTTCTGGATGATAAACCCCACCGACTGAATGGCTGATTTTTTCCTGTTCATCCGTGAACATGCCGATAAGTTACTGGAGCAGACGCTAACGCATATCGGGCTGACGTTTGTATCGCTGCTGCTGGCCTTGCTGATCGGCGTACCGCTGGGTATCCTCATTTCACGTCGGCAACGCCTGGCGAGCAGTGTTTTGGGCGTTGCGGGTGTGTTGCAGACCGTGCCAAGCGTGGCGCTGTTGGGCTTTCTGATTCCCTTGTTGGGCATTGGTGTTGGGCCGGCGTTGGTTGCTTTGTTTTTGTATGCACTCCTGCCCATTATTCGAAATACCTATGTCGGCATTACCGAAGTTAGTCCGCTTGTGAAAGAAGCGGCTATGGGCGTGGGCATGACAAACAATCAGGTTCTGACGAAGGTCGAATTACCATTGGCGCTGCCGGTCATCTTTGCCGGCGTTCGAACGGCCACGGTCATTAATGTCGGCGTGGCCACGCTGGCGGCTTATGTCGCGGCTGGTGGGCTGGGTGAGTTTATCTTCAGCGGGATAGCCCTTAGTAACGTCAACATGATGCTGGCCGGAGCGATCCCGGCGGCTTTGCTGGCGGTTGGTTTTGATCTTGGGCTGGCTCGTCTACAAAACCTGTCCGCCAAAAAGCTGAGGGTCGGGGCATTAACGTTCATCATTCTGGTGCCGTTTTTGTCGGCATTTTACCTGTTGCCGGGTCGCCAGGATAAGCTGGTAGCTGGTTTTGCGCACGAGTTTTACGGCCGTGCCGACGGCTATCCGGGTTTGCAGAAAACGTACGGCCTTCAACTTCGCCCCCGGCTCATCGACCAGAATCTAATGTACGAGGCCATTCGCCGGGAGCAGGTCGACATCATTAGCGGCTATTCCACCGATGGCCGCATCAAAGCGTTTAATCTGCTGGTGCTGGACGACAATAAACATGCTTTCCCCCCTTACGATGCCGCTCCGGTGGTTCGGCAAGCCACGCTCAAACGCTACTCCGATCTCGGTCCAACGCTGAATTTGCTGGCCGGAAAGCTGACCGATTCGGTTATGACCGCGCTGAATTATCAAGCTGACTATAAGAAAGAGTCGCCCGAGAAAGTGGCCCGGGATTTTTTGAAACAAGTAGGTTTATATAAAGTCCCAACCCCCGGCGACCGACCCGAAACTGTGGTCATGGGCTCCAAAGTATTCACCGAACAGTACATTCTGGCTGAGATTTACCGGCAATTGATCGAAGGACAAACCCGTTTGCGTGTCGTGACGAAAACAGGGTTAGGCGGCACCCAGATCTGCTTCGACGCCCTGCGAACGGGGGCTATTGATTTCTACCCCGAATATACCGGTACAGGCCTGCTGGTCGTACTGCAGCCTTCGGCAGACCGACTGCAAAGACTAACGATGCAGTCCGATTCGGTGTACCGGTTTTGCCGTGAACAATTTCAGCAGAAATACCAACTCGACTGGCTGAAGCCACTTGGGTTCAGCAACAGCTACTGCCTGATGATGCGACGGGATCAGGCGAAAACAGATGGTATTCGCTCCATCGACGATCTGGTAAGCTATTTGAAAAGGGATTAGCCCTTGTACGAAAGGCCTGAGTTATAAGCCCAAATCGTAAAATATATCCTTCATCTCAAGGGACACGCTGGCTTGATCCCCGAATAATAAGCTCTGTTTTCAACACGCGCGTGATGGGCTTCCATGTCGAAGACTCTGTGTTGATCTGATCGAGAAGGAGCTGGGCAGAAACCTGGCCGATCTCACGGGTGGGTTGGGCCATTGTGGTCAGGCCAGGCTCAATCAGCGCCGATCCATAGTCGTTACTGAAGCCAACAACGGCCATTTGCTCCGGAATGACAAGGCCATGTTCCTTGATCACTTTCAGGGCTTCCAGAGCAGTAGGGTCATTGACGGCAAAGAGAGCATCAGGCGGTTGAGGAAGATCCAGCAGGTATTTCACATAAATCTTGACCTTCTCCAGATTCAGATCATAGCTGATGACCAAGTCATTGATGATCGGGCGATTGTGTTTACGCAGGGCATCTTTATAGCCTTCCAGACGCTTCCGGCTAATATACAGGCTGGGCGGACCGGCCAGATGAGCTATGCGTTGCTTCCCCGACAGAATCAGGTGTTCCGTTGCTTTGAAAGCCCCTTCATAGTCATCAACGACCACTTTGGGAACCTCTATCTCATGACAGACCCGGTTAAAGAAAACCATCGGAATGCCCTTGCGCTTGAACACCTCGAAATGATCGAAATTTTTCGTCTCCCTGGTCATGGAGATCAGCACCCCATCGACCCGGTTGGCCAGCATCACGTTGGCGTTGGCTACTTCTGTTTCGTAAGTTTCATTCGACTGGCTGATCAGCACTGAGTAGCCTGCCTGAGCCGCTACTTCCTGCGCCCCCATAATGACGATGGGAAAAAAAGACGTAACAAACTCCGGGACGATAATGCCAATTGTCTTACTCTGATTTGATGAGAGGTTGATTGCCAGCATATTACGCTGGTAGTCCATCTGCTGGGCTAGTTGCAAAACGGCTTCCCTGGTCTCATTACGCACACTCGGATGCCCGGTAAGCGCCCGCGAAACAGTCGATTTTGAAATGTTCAACTGCCGTGCAATATCAATAATCGTGACCTGGTGGCGCTTCATGAATACCGTGAATTTAAAGTTGTAATTAACCAAGAAAAAGGACTCCTGGCAAAATTGATGTTTTTTTTGATTTATGGGAGCGTTCCCAAAAAATGGGAACGCTCCCATAAATATTTTAACTTTTTAATTCGGTTGAATTGTATTTTATAGCTTAAAATTTGCACTTGTTCAGGTGTTGAATTAGAAGGTAGGTACTGGTTTTAGGATCGGTGTATTTCCATAAAGGATAAACTACTAGCGGAGCGTAAAAACACATTCGTTCGTAGCCTGAACAAATATTGTACTATTCGTATAGACACACTAAACCGGATGAAACTGTATGCACACATTTACAAACCGATTGAACCGCTTTGCAGGCATATGGCTTGTTCCACTGCTGTTGCTGCTGAACGGGGTTGCTCCGGCACAAGTCAACCGTGATTCCCAGATCAGGGGGACCGTGGTAGCCGCCGAAACGGGGCTGGGTATCCCGGGCGTGAACATCATCATTAAAAACTCGAAACAGGGAACCACCACGCAGGCCGATGGCAGCTTCACCCTGAACGTACCTGAGCGGCCAGGTGTCCTGCTTGTTTCGTACATCGGCTATCAAACGCAGGAGGTGACGGTGAACGCGCAGACGACCCTCACGGTTAGCTTGCAGGCCGACACCCGTTCGCTGAACGAGGTCGTTGTCGTTGGCTATGGTACCCAAAAGAAAAGGGACATGACCGGCGCGGTTGCCTCTATTGGTTCAGAGTTGTTCAAAGAGCGCCGGGAAACGCAGGTGGCGCAATCGTTGCAGGGGGCCATGTCGGGGGTGGTCGTAACCCGGAGCGGTTCTAACGGGGCCATGGGTGGAGCGACCATCCGTATTCGGGGGGTTACGACCATTGGTAACTCCGACCCGCTGGTGATGGTGGACGGTATTCCGGTGGCCGATGTTAACCAGGTCAACTCCGCCGATATTGAGAATATCACCGTGCTGAAAGATGCTGCCGCGGCCTCGATTTATGGCTCAAGGGCGGCATCAGGCGTAATTCTGATTACCACTAAACGCGCCAAAACCGATCAGGTATCCATTCAGTATTCGTACGAGAATGGCGTAGACAAGCCCACCCGCCTACCCGAAACAATGGGCGTGGTCCGGTACATGGAGCTGGTCAATGAATTGCGCTGGAACGATGCGGGCAATGGCACGAACCAATACCCAACGTTTACCAAAGACTTGATCGATGGCTATGCCGCCAAAAACGCAGCCGATCCCAATAAATTTCCCGATACAGACTGGGTGGCGCTCACGCTGCGGCAAAGTGCGCCCCGCGAAACCCACAGCCTGAGTATGATGGCCGGCTCCCGGTTCGTCAAATCCAGTGCGTCGATCCGGTATGAAAAAGTGGGTGGTTTTTATGATAACAAAGACTACCGGCGGATTTTCGCCCGGCTGAACAACGACTTTACGATTAACAAATACGTCAGTGCCACGTTCGACTTTAACTTCAAACGGACTACCACCACCGACCCCACACACAGTGACCCGCTGGGGGAAATCCGGATTGCATCGCCCGTTTATCCGGCTATCTGGACCGATGGACGTGTTGCCGATGGCAAAGCAGGGGCCAACGTGTGGGCACGGCTGAAATACGGCGGTACCAATGTCAACTGGTTTAACCAGATCAGCGGACGGGTTGGTATCGACATCAAGCCCATCGACGGGTTAAAAATAACGGGCATTCTGGCCCCTATTTTTGATTTCAACAATCAGAAATTTTTCAATAAGCGGGTAGATGCGTTCTCCGCCACCGACCCCACGCAATTTGCGGTAACACTCTCTGAAAACGGGGCTAACGCCACAACGCGTCTGTCGGAGGCACGGAATAATAACCTGGCCCTGACCACACAATTATTGGCCAATTATGCCCGGACTCTCGGCAAACATGACATCACGGCACTGGCCGGATTCGAAAACTACTACAACAAATTCGAAAGCCTGTCGGCCTCCCGTGACCAATATCTGTTTGATGGATATCCGTACCTCGATCAGGGGCCAATTACGTTTCGGGACAACGCCGGTAGTGCTGGCGAAACGGCTTATCGGTCTTATTTCGGTCGGTTAACCTACGCCTTCCAGGACAAATACCTGTTTCAGGCAAACGTCCGGCGGGATGGCTCTTCCCGCTTTAACAGCAACTACCGCTGGGGAGTATTCCCTTCGTTCTCGGCCGGCTGGGTTATGAGTGAAGAGAATTTTATGAAGAGCCAGCATGTGCTGTCTTTCCTGAAACTACGGGGTTCGTGGGGTACGCTGGGCAACGAACGAATCGGAAATTACCCGTATCTGGGTATCATCAGTTTCGGCAATGCGCTGTTCTACCAGGCCGGAGCGGCAACGTCACAGCAAACGGCCGCGCAGATTCAGTATGCGATTGAGAACATCTCGTGGGAAAAAACGACTTCGACGAACATTGGTGTCGATGCCAATTTCTTCAACAACCGGCTTCGGCTGGTGGGCGATGTGTATCAGAAAGAAACCTCAGATATGCTGCTGGCCCTGCAGATTCCCATTTTTGTAGGTTTTGAAAACCCCAACCAGAACACGGGTAAAATGAATACGAAAGGCGTTGACCTCGATCTCTCCTGGAGCGACCGGGTAGGGCAGTTGACGTATTCGATCGCGGGAAATGTCTCGCAATTTAAATCGGTCATGGGCGATCTGGGCGGAACCGAATTTCTGGGCGATCAGATCAAACGGCAGGGAAGCGAGTTCAACGAGTGGTACGGCTACCAGGCCGTAGGGATTTACCGGACTCAGGAAGACGTTAACAACTCCCCTAAACTGAGCACCAACGTAAAGGTGGGCGACATGCAATACCGCGACATAAGCGGTCCTAACGGCGTACCCGACGGTAAGATTTCGCCCGAATACGACCGGGCTTATCTGGGTGGATCGCAGCCGCAATGGACCTACGGTGGTAATATTCGGCTGGCTTACAAAGGATTCGACCTTGGCCTTTCTATTCAGGGAGTTGGCAAACAGAACAGTTCTATGCTGGGCTTCACCGACTACAACTCCGCAAACTGGGGCCGGTTCCCTAACCTGCTCGACGGCCAGACGTGGAGCAACTACAACACCCCCGAGCAGAATGCAGCCGCCATGTATCCGCGCTATACCGAAACAAACAAGGGGATTAACCGGGCGATGTCCGATTTCTGGCTGTTTAATGGCGGCTATATGCGCCTGAAAAACATAACCGTTGGCTACGCCATTCCGGAGCGGTTTGCCCGCAAAGCCATGATGAAAAGCTGCCGGGTCTACGTAAGCGGTACCGATCTATGGAGCCTGAGCCGATACCCCAGAGGATGGGACCCCGAAGGGCTGGGCATCGTCACGACCCTGATGGGTGGCGTATCGGTTAATTTCTAATCCTAACAAAACGTGTCAGCACCTTTATGAAACCAATCCTATACACTACCCTGACCGGTTTGTGGCTCCTGCTGGCCGGGTGTCAGAACAGCCTCGACCTGTATCCACTCGCCCAGCCATCGGCCGAAAAATGGTACTCCAATGAATCCGAAATTTTACTGGCCCTCAACGATCTCTACCGGCCCGACTGGTGGACACCCGACGAGGGCATTGGTAACGAAATCCTGTCGGATGATGGCTTCTACCGAACAACGCTCTCGCCCATTAAAGCGGGTACGACCAATAGTCAGTGGGGCACGTCGACCCTGCTCTGGCGGAACAGCTACAAAGCCATTGCCCGCGCCAACCGGGCGTTGCTCGCACTGGACAATTCGGTAACCAAGGCCAACGTACCCCCGGCCAAACTGGCGATCTATGTGGCGGAGCTACGGTTTCATCGGGCTTCTCAATACGCCCGGCTCATTAGCTATTTCGGCGATGTCGTCTATAGCGATGGGGTTGTTTCCATCGAAGAAGCTTATACCAAAGGTCGAACCGACCGAAAAACGGTACTCGCTAAAACCTACGAAGATTTTAATGCGGCAGCAGCGGCCTTACCGCAAAATTACCCCGCTTCGGCGGTGAAGCGGGCCACTAAAGGAGCTGCCCTGGCGCTGAAGGCACGGCTGGCGCTGTACATGGGCGATTTTAAAATCGCTGCTGAAGCCGCCAAAGCCTGTATCGATCTGGGCGAGTATAGCCTGCACCCCGGTTATGCCAACCTGTTTTTACAGAACACCAAAAATTCGCGGGAGATCGTGTTCGGACTGCCCCGTTCCATTGCGCTCAATGTCAACATTGGTTCGTCCAATGTGCTGGATCGCCTTACGCGCAATGCGGGTGGGTTTGCTGCGGTAGCGCCAACCTGGGATTTGTTTTGTGGCTACCTGTGCAAAGATGGCCTTCCTATCGACAAATCCCCGTTGTTCGATCCCCGAAATCCATTCAAGAACAGAGACCCCCGCTGCACAGCCTCGATTGTGGAGTTTGGTACGGTTCATCTGGGCTTTGTATACGACCCCAATCCAACGGCCCTGCGCGTACTGCGGGTGAGCAGCAACTCGCAGGTGACCAATAACGATAACCGGGCCAACGCGCAGTTTGCCACGTTTACGGGATTGGTCTGGAAGAAAGGTATCGACGATACCTGGCTACAGAATGGCAACCGGATAGAGCCCGACCAGATCGTTATTCGCTATGCCGATGTGCTGCTGATGTATGCCGAAGCGAAAATGGAGCTCAACGAGATCGACAAATCGGTGCTGGATGCCGTCAATGCCGTTCGGGCCAGAGCGTATGATGTAAACCTGTCAGCCACCACCGCTTATCCCGCCATCACCGCTACCAGTCAGCCGGAGCTTCGCAAGGCCATTCGTATCGAACGGCGCATGGAACTGGCCAACGAGGGCCTGCGGTATATGGACCTGATACGGTGGCGATTGGCCGAAAAAGCACTGAACCGCCCCGTTTACGGTATGCTGGATCCTAACGATGTGAAAACGAAGCTGGTGGATAAAAATTTATGGTTCTTTCCCAGCACACCAGCGATCGACGAAGACGGACTGGCTGATTTCAAGCCGATGTTCGATGCGGGCCTGATTAAATTGATCGTGCCTACCAGTTGGAGTAATCAACAGTATCTTTGGCCCATTCCGGCCGCTGAGATTCAGATCAATACCAATATGAAACAAAATGCCGGGTACTGATCAGCAGGCATCCTAACCCATTCAAAGACCCTTTACGTCCCGTTTCCATGTTCCGTACTACGTTCCGATTCGTTCTCTCCGTGCTTTGTGTCGCTGGAACGGCCAATGCCCAGCAACAGCCTGCCCGTCCTCAGTTTAGCGGTATTTACCCGCACCTGGCGTATTACAACAACGAGGGAGAATGCGGCACCGGGGCCGTTGTGCCCTGGGCCAACCGGTTGTGGGTGGTCACCTACGGCCCGCACCTGCCCTTTGGATCGTCGGATAAGCTGTACGAAATCACGCCCGACCTGGCCCAGATCGTCAGGCCCGAAAGTACGGGAGGCACACCGGCCAACCGCATGATTCATCCGGAAAGTAATCAGTTATTTATTGGCCCCTACGCCATTGATAGCCAGCGGCAGGTCCGGACGATTCCCTATACCAACGCGCCGGGCCGCTATACCGCTCTGGCGCGGGACCTGATCAACCCCAAACAGGATCTGCTGCTGGCTACGATGGAAGAAGGTTTTTATCGGGTCAATACACAGAACCTGCACACAACGCTGCTATATCCCGACGGTAATGTGAAACAACCCAAGAAAGATGATGTCTCCAACAACCATCAGGGTACGTTGCTTCCGGGTGCTCACGGGAAAGGCGCCTATTCGGGGCAGGGCGTGCTGGTATATTCCAACAATGGTGAACCGGGTCAGCTGGCGCTGCAGCAGTTCGATATTGAAGCGGGCGTACTGGCCGAATGGAATGGTAAAGACTGGACGGTCGTGCGCCGGAACCAGTTTGTTGAAGTGACCGGCCCCGGTGGTATTTATGGCAACGCCAACCCGGCCACCGACCCGATCTGGGCGACAGGATGGGACCATAAGTCGGTGCTGCTGGGTGTGCGGGGCAATGGCAAATGGTCGTTTTTCCGGCTTCCCAAAGCCAGCCACTCCTACGATGGTGCGCACGGCTGGAATACCGAGTGGCCCCGCATTCGGGATGTGGGCGAAACGGGGAAGCCCGACTATCTGATGACGATGCATGGTCTGTTCTGGCGGTTTCCGGGCACGTTTTCGGCCAGCCGCACGGCGGGTATCCGGCCCCGTTCGGCCTATTTGAAAGTGATTGGCGACTTCACCCGCTGGAATAACCGCCTGGTCTTCGGCTGCGACGATTCGGCCCAGAAAGAGTTTTTGAACAAGCGGAAGGTGAAAGGCAGTATCGAAGGACCGGGGCAGTCGAATTCCAATCTCTGGTTTACATCGCCCGACACCCCCGACCAGCTTGGACCGAATACTGCCGAAGGAGCCGTCTGGCTGAACGAAGCCGTGCGCGCCGGCGACTCCTCGGAGCCATTCCTGTTTGCGGGCTGGGCCAACCGGTCGGCCTGGGTGCAGAACCATAGCGGAGAGGCCGTAACCCTTACGTTTGAGGTAGACCAAACTGGTACCGGCAACTGGACACCGTTGACAACCATTACCGTGGCTGGGCAACAGGCCACCCGTCTGCCGTTTGCCGCCAGGGCACCCGGCGAATGGATACGGGTGCGGACGAATAAGGCTGCCCGGCTAACAGCCCATTTTACGTATTCAGCCAACGACAACCGGACCACCACCGCTAACCCCATGTTTGCGGGATTGAGTCCGTTAAAAGCCCCTTCCTCAACGGGCGGGTTGCTCTACGGCCTGGGCAACAACCGGCGGGCACTGGGCCTGTTGGCGCAGCAATACACCCCCGGCGGGTCTGCACCCATTGGGTATTATGAGCTGGATGCGGCCATGAAGCTGGTTCGCAAAACGGATGATTCGATACAGACGTTTATCAGCGCCAAATTTGCCATACCCAAAGAGGTCGTGACGGTCGATGCTTCATCGGTGCTGGTGGTGGATGACAAAGGCCGACGCTGGCGCTTCCCGCTGAGCGACGACCGCTTTACGAAACTCACCACCGAAAGCAGCCTGCGCGTGTGTCGGGAAGTAGCGACCGAACGGGACTTGTTCAACTGCCACGGTACGTTCTACGAACTCCCCGCCGAAAATGCTGACGGCTTTGCCAAAGTCAGACCCATTGCTTCGCACCAGTTGCGGATCAACGATTACGCATCGTACCGGGGGTTACTGGTGATGACCGGTATTGATCTGGCGTCGGCAGGGGGGAACGAACACATCATTGTCTCCGACGACAAAAAAGCGGCAGTCTGGGCGGGGGCCATCGATGATCTCTGGAAACTGGGCAAACCAACCGGCCGGGGTGGCCCTTGGTACAATACTGCGGTATCGGCCAACACGGTTTCAGACCCCTATTTGATTGGTTTTTACGACAAGCGCACGCTAACCCTCTCGCACAAGGCCACGTCGCCCGTAACGTTCACACTGGAGGCCGACCCCGTTGGAACAGGGCAATGGATGGCGTACAAGACCTTTACCGTTGCTCCCGGCAAACCGATAACGCACGTATTCCCTCCCGATTTTCAGGCCCGCTGGATTCGTTTTCGCGCAAACAACGCCTGTACGGCTACCACGTTGCTTACCTATCAGTAAACCGATTCAGGTCGTTCTGTTGGCTGGCTGGTCTTTTCCCGGAAGCGGGATAAAGACCAGCCAGCCAATTTGCGTTTAGCTAGGTCCGGTAGCACCTGCTTTGGTGCCCTTATAACTAATAGACGGCTGGTTTTACGGAGCTTATCCAATTAGATTGAAATTGTAATTTATTCATATTTCCTCAAATGGCTGAAATGGCCGACGTTACAGCAAAATGGGAACGTTCCCAAAAAATGGGAGCGTTCCCATAGGAAAATCATACTACTATCTAGTATAATTTGAATTATAGCGTTTAATATTTGTACAAATCCCGACAAAGTCCGATCCAGATAACGATATTCCTATCCAGGATATGCTGAAAGAGACCAGTGCGCTGGCGGGGTAACTCAGCATCCCAAAACTTGTCTGTTAGCTTAGAAATTGAATTATTCCTGTAAAAACCTTAGCCAATCCGTACACTTATGCACACATTTACACGTAAACGAAACCTCTATGCAGGCATGTTGCTTATCCCGTTGCTGTTGCTGCTGAACGGGTCTGTTCTGGCGCAGGCCAACCGAACCACTCTGATCAGGGGGACGGTAGTAGCTGCCGAGAGTAGACAGGGTATTCCGGGTGCCAATATCATACTTAAGAACACACAGGTGGGAACTACCACCAATGCCGATGGAGGGTTTACGCTGTCCGTTCCTGAAGGTGCCCGCACCCTGACGGTTTCCTATATTGGCTATCTGTCGAAGGACGTGGCGATTTCTGGTCAAAGCAACCTCAGCATCGCCCTGGAGATGGATGACCGATCGTTGAATGAGGTCGTTGTGGTGGGTTACGGTACGGTGAAAAAGAGCGACCTGACGGGGGCCGTTTCGTCCGTTAAAGCGGCTGAACTGAAACAGACGCCTATCGCCAACTTCGTGCAGGGGTTGCAGGCCAGGGCTTCCGGCGTTCAGGTGACCCAGAACTCGGGGGCACCCGGGGGCAGCATCAGCGTCCGTATCCGGGGCAACAGTTCCATCAGCGGCAGCAGCGAACCTCTGTATGTGGTGGATGGCTTCCCCATTTCGGGCAGCGACAATCCGTTGGCGGGCGGGGGCAGCAGCTTCGGTAACGACAATGGAAACCGGCTATCGGTGCTGTCGACGCTTAATCCCAACGACATTGAGTCGATGGAAGTCCTGAAAGATGCGTCGGCCACGGCAATTTACGGAACGCGGGGGGCCAACGGCGTGGTCCTGATCACGACCAAACGTGGAAAAACCGGCCAAACGCGCGTAAACTACGAAGGCTATTACGGCCAGCAACAGGTGCGACGAATGCTGCCCCTGATGAACGCCACCCAGTTTGCGCAGTACGAAAATGAAGTGAGCGGGCAGGCGCTGTTCACAAATCCTGAGCAATTAGGCGCTGGTACCGACTGGCAATCCTACATTTTTCGCAAAGGAGCCATGCAGAGCCATCAGCTGTCGGTGTCGGGCGGTACGGAGAAGTCACTGTTCAACATATCGATGAACTACTTCGACCAGGACGGGATCATTATCAACTCGAATTTCAAGCGCGGGTCGGTACGGGTAAACCTCGATAATACGATCAGCAAGAATTTCAAGATTGGCACCAGCCTGACCTATACCTACTCACAAAATAACGGGGCCGTCACCTCAACACTGGCCGACGGAGCCGGGGGAGGCATTGTGCTATCGGCCCTGTTTGCCCCGCCAACCATTGCGCCTTATGATGCGCTGGGCAATCCAACCATTTTTAGCGGCCGGTATCTGGACCTCAACAACCCGATTGCCGTTGCGTCCAACGTCCTGAACCGAAATACCACCCGCCGACTGCTGGCTAATATCTTTGCCGACTGGACGATCCTGAACGGGCTAACTTACCGGGCTTCGTTTGGGGGCGATCTGGTCAATGACACCCGCGACTCTTACATCACCCGACTGGTGCGGGCCGGTTCGCAGGTTGGCGGTATTGGCGGAAAAGGGAATGCGTACAGCAATACGTTTCTGCACGAAAGCTTGTTGAATTACCAGAAAACGCTCGGCTCCCATAACCTGACGCTGACAGGCGTTTTTTCGACGCAAAGTCAGTTACTGTCCAGTGATGCTTCGTCGGCCCAGACCTTCCCGAACGATCTGGTACTGAATGACAACTTAAGTCAGGCGTCTATTGTCTCCATTGCCAGTAGCAAGCAGTCGTGGCGGTTAGATTCGTACACGGGCCGCGTCAATTACAATTACAAAAGCAAGTACCTGCTCACGCTGACGGGCCGGGTGGATGGATCGAGCCGGTTTGGAGCCAATAATAAATACGGCTTTTTTCCCTCAGTAGCGGGAGCATGGCGCGTTTCGGAAGAGGCTTTCATGCAGGGGCAGCAAGTGGTGAGCGATCTGAAACTGAGGGCTAGTTTCGGCATCACGGGTAATGCCGATATTCCACTCTACAACTCACTGTCGCGACTGAACTCGGTGGGAAACTACAATTTCAACAACACCCGCAGCATTGGTATTCTGGCCGCCAACATTGCCAACCCGGATCTGCGCTGGGAAAAAAGTGCGCAGACGGATATAGGCGTCGATATTGGCCTGTTTAATAACCGGGTTCAACTCACGGCGGATGTGTATGCTAAAAACACCACCGACCTGCTCTTATCGCGCGCCATCCCCCTGTCGTCGGGTTTTGGCTCCGTGTTTGGCAACTTCGGGGGCGTCGAAAACCGGGGCATCGAGTTATCGATGAATGTTGCGGTATTGAATGGCCCGCTTAAGTGGGACATCAGCGGCAACGTATCAGCTAACCGCAATAAACTGTCGATCATTGATGGTAAACGGACCGAAATTATTCCCGGTGATGGGGGCGGCTCTGTCGGGCCGTTTACCAACACCAGTCTGCTTCGGATAGGGCAGCCGATTGGCTCCTTCTATGGCTATTTCTTCGATGGTATCTACCAGACCGGCGAGAGCATCCCGACGGGCAGAACGCCCGGCAATGTGCGTTACCGCGACCTGAATGGCGACGGCGTTATTTCGGCCGCTGATCAGGATATTATTGGTAATCCAAATCCAGATTACTATTTCGGATTGACCAATAATCTGAAATTCAAAGGGTTCGACTTCAGCCTGTTCATCCAGGGGGTGCAGGGCAACCAGATCTACAACGTTTCGAAGCCCCGGATGGAAGGGGGCGCCGGTGGGTACAACCAGTACGCAACGATGGCTGACCGGTGGACGACCACCAACCCGTCGAACCGTTACCAGAAAGCTTCGCAGGGGCAGCGGATCAACCAGTCGGATATTCACATTGAAGACGGCTCGTTTGTGCGGTTCAAAAATGCTACGCTTGGCTACACCTTCCCGGCGGTAGGTAAAGTAAGCTGGCTCAAAAACAGCCGCATCTATGTAAGTGCCAACAACTTTATTACGATCACAAAGTATTCGGGCTACGACCCCGAAGTAAACACCGCCGGGCAGAACAACCTGAACCTGGGTGTCGACAACATTGGCTATCCTGTGGCCAAGTCATTTATCGCTGGTCTTCAACTAACGTTCTAAGCACTTACTCCTGAACCATGAAACGTATTTATCTATTTTCTCTGCTTCTTGCTGCCTTCGTGGGTGCGCTGAGCGGTTGTCAACTGGCCGAGCAGCCTTATTCATTCATTACGCCCAATCAGTTCTATAACACGGCATCGGATGCCGAAGCCGCCCTTACAGCCGCTTATACGCCCATCACAGACCTGTATAGCCGGGTGGGTACGCAGGTGCCCGACTATTCGGCCGACCAGTGCTTTCCACGAGCTGTGGTGGGCCGTGAGCAGTTAACAGTCTTTTCCTATGATGCCACCAACGACCTGATCGGGCAATACTGGCAGCACTGTTACAACGGGGTGAACCGGGCCAATCAGGTGATCGAAAATGTTCCCCGCGTAACGATGGACGAAACGCGCAAAAAGCAAATTCTGGCCGAGGCCCTGTTTTTGCGGGGGCTGTATTATTTCCACCTCGTAAAAACCTTCGGGGATGTCCCTATCAAACAAATCAGCACGAAGGATATTGCCAGCACCGAAGCTCCCAAAAGTAAGGCGGAAGAAGTCTATGCTTTTCTAATCAAAGACCTGGAACAGGCGGTTAAAGACCTCCCGGCTCAGCCCAAAGATCGGGGGCGGGCTGCCAGCGGAGCGGCTCAGGGGTTACTCGCCAAAGCGTATCTTTATGCCGGGAATAACGCGAAAGCTGCCGAGAACGCGCAGGCATTGATTCAGTCGAACCGGTATAGCCTGATGCCGAACGTGCTGGATCTGTACAACCCCCTGCGGGAAGATGCGGCCCGCGCTGAGATGATTTTTGCCGCCGAATTTTCGGCCCTTAGCGGGTTGATCGGCTATGATCTGGTTGGGTTTTATGCCCCGGCCAACTCGCCACCAGTATTTTCAAAAACGGCCTTCGGGTCGGCTTTCGGCTATCTGTCGTTCTACAGATCATTTAACCCCATCGACAAACGGCGGCAGCTACTGGATACCGCCTACGTAAACTCGGCGGGCAAACTCATTGGTCAGGCCGACGTGACGCTGAAAGATCGTATTCTGGTGAAGAAGTTTCTGGACCCTAACTCGAACGGAGCCAATGGCGAAAATAACTTTCCCATTCTGCGTTTGGCCGATGTATATCTGATTGCGGCTGAGGCCGAAGCGCGGCAAACGGGCCCGACGGCCGTTGCCTATGCCGCCATCAATACGGTTCGTCGGCGGGCGGGTATTCCGGACCTGACGCCGGGGTTGAGCAAAGATGCTTTTATTGAGGCTGTTCTGCAGGAGCGGTCCTGGGAGCTATGCTATGAGGCCGACCGCTGGTTCGACCTCACCCGAACGGGCAAGTTCAAGATGGTGGCCAATGTGCTGAATTCGTATTACCCAACCCGCCCGGTACTGGATAAGCACCGGTTCTTCCCGATACCAAATCTGGAGATTCTGACCAACTCACAACTGGAGCAGAATCCCGCCTGGAAATAAGTATGTACTATAGGTTGGGATGTATGTAAACGGCTCTGTCGAGCGCAGAGCCGTTTCATTGTTATCCTTTACAACAGACCTGGTTTTAGATGAAATGGCTTCCCGTTCTTTTCCTGCTCAGTTGCTGCTCTGGTGCCACCGCTCAGAAACGGCATCTCTTTCTGATTGCCGGTCAAAGCAATGCCGTTGGGCAGGGCACTGCCGGTGAATCGATCGTTTGTCGGCCCGGCGTAGCTTTTGCGTATCTGTCTTCCCCGGATTCGCTGGTTGCCCTGGCCGATCCGTTTGGCGAGCGGGTGGGGCATTTTGAGCCCGCAGGTACGGGCAGCATGGCCCCGGCTTTTGCCGATGAGTTGTACCGGCTTACAGGAGTGAGCGCGGTGCTGTTATCAACGGCGCGGGGTGGAGCATCCTGCCATCAGTGGGCCGAGCTGGGTGCCTATGGAACGTGGGCCGAATCGGGTAAACTGCCCTTACTCAACGAAGCGGTGACCCAAATGAGACGCGCTATGGCAAAAACGGGCCTCCCGATGAGTGGTATCATCTGGCTTCAGGGCGAACGGGATGCCAACGCCATTGCCGATAGCCTGATGACGGGTAACGACTACTCGGCCGCCCTGATCAGTGTCATTCAGCGCTTCAGACAAGCGGCTCGGGCCGCTATACCGTTCTACATCGTACAGACAGGCTATCAGGCCGGGCGCCCTTCAACCGGAAGCGAGGCTGTTCGGGCCGCCCAGCTGGCGGTGGCTCAGAAACTGCCTGACACCTATGTCGTTTACCCGGAAACCAACGAGTTTAGTAAACGAGGCTGGATGAAGGACTTTGTGCATTATAACCAGACGGGACTCAACGATATAGGAAAGAAGGTAGCCCGATTTATCAGTCAACACCTCAACTAACAGCTGAAACCTACACGTTTTATCCATGAAGGCTTTCTCACTCAACCGGCGCACGTTTCTACTATCGACTGTTCTGCTCCCGGCAGCGGCCTGTTCCCGGAACATCCGGGCTGCCAGTGCCGCGTCAGCGGGCATGCGTACGCCTGTTGCCCCCGATCGGCTCAATCTGAGCGCCATGATGCAACCCGTGCAGGAGCAGTCGATGCTGCGCGACCCGGACTGGTTTATCTGGGGCGGGGGTATGGTGCGCACGGCCGATGGGGTCTGTCACGGTTTTTTCGCCCGCTGGCCCCGAAAAGAAGGGTTCAATGCCTGGGTAACGCATTCTGAAATTATTCGCGCCACCAGCCCCGGCCCCCTGGGACCCTGGACGGTTGTTGGGCCGGTGTTTGACCGGCGACCCGGTTTCTGGGATGCCGACAACCTGCACAATCCGCTGATTCAGGCTTTCGACGGAAAATACTACCTGTATTATTCCGGCAACTACGGGCCGCGCAATGGCACTAAGGATGGCTGGTGGATTCACCGCAACAACCAGCGGGCAGGGGTGGCCGTGGCCGATCATCCGGCGGGCCCCTGGAAACGATTCGATACGCCATTGATTGATCCTACGCCCGGCGGTACCGATCACCTGCTTACCAACTCGCCCACCGTAGCCCGTCGAAACGATGGCAAGTACGTGCTGATTTATAAAGGCGTGTCGGATGGACCAATGCCGTTTGGCGGTAAGGTTCGCATGCACGTAGCCCTGGGCGACAGTCCAATCGGCCCATTTGTAAAACAGCCCAACACCGTATTTGGCCACGAGACCATGCAGTTTCCGACCGATGACAACGTCATCTGGAGCTCGAACGGGCGGCTCTATGCCATTGTGAAAGATTACCGGGGGCTCTATAGCCAGCAGGCCCGGCCCGGTTCCGCCGAGAAGGAGTCGCTGGTGCTGTTCACCTCCGAGAATGGCCTCGACTGGGGGCTGGCGGCCCACCCGTTTGTGTCAGATTTCCACATCCATTGGGCCAACGGGCGCGTCAGCGATCGACTGCACCGGCTCGATCAGCCGCAGGTGTGGCTCGAAAACGGGCAACCGTCGGTGCTCTTTCTGGCCGTAAAAGCCAAATCGGACGACGATGATTCGGACCTATCTTATAACATTCAGCTAAAACTCAACGCGTGAATACAACTATCGACACGGCGGTAATCGTCATTTTTTCAGCGTTTGTGCTGGGTATCGGGCTGCTGTTTGCCCGCACGGGCCGCAACCTTAAATCATTTTTTGCGGGGGGCGAGGCCGTCCCCTGGTTCATTGGCGGGCTGTCGCTGTTTATGAGTTTCTTTTCGGCCAGTACGTTCGTCGCCTGGGGCAGTATTGCCTATAAACACGGCTGGGTGGCCATCACCATACAATGGATGATGTGCGCCGGGGCGCTGGTTACGGGCTTATGGCTGGCCCCGCGCTGGAAAAAAACCGGTGTGCTGACCGCTGCCGAATACATCCGGCAACGGCTCGGGCTGACGGTTCAGAAGACGTACATATTCATTTTTACCCTCGTCAGTATCTTCATCAAAGGATCAGTACTGTACCCGGTGGGCAAACTGGTCAGTGTCTCGCTGGGGTTACCCCTGATGCCGACCACTATCGGGCTCGGCATATTCATGATTGCCTACACCTCCGTGGGTGGTCTCTGGGCGGTGATGGTGACCGATATTCTCCAGTTTGTGGTGCTGTCGGCGGCTGTCTGTATTCTGCTGCCGCTGGCCTTCGATCAGGTGGGGGGTATCGCAGGGTTTACCGCCAAAGCGCCCGACGACTTTTTTAACCTCCTCAACGGTGAATATTCCCTTGGGTTTATCCTGGCTTTTTTCGTGTACCAGGTGGCCTATATTGGCGGCAACTGGACGTTCGTGCAGCGCTACACCAGCGTCGATAGTCCGAAATCAGCCCGAAAGGTGGCGTTCCTGTTCGCAGGGCTTTACCTCATCAGCCCGATTATCTGGATGTTGCCGCCTATGATCTACAAGACCATCAATCCTTCGCTCACGGGTCTCGATACCGAGAATGCCTACCTCGAAATATGTCGGCTGGTTTTGCCGCCGGGTTTGCTTGGCCTCATGCTGACGGGCATGTATTTCTCGACTTCGGCCAGTGCCAATACCACCCTCAATGTGGTCTCAGCGGTGTTTACCAACGACATTTACAAGGGGCTGCTGAACCCCACCGCCACCGACCGACAGTTGATTCGGGTGGCGCGGCTCTCGTCCTGGGGCTTCGGCGTGGGCATGATTATAATTGCGTTGCTGGTGCCTTACATTGGTGGTATCGTGGAGGTGGTGCTCACCATTGGGGCCGTAACGGGCGGCCCGCTGCTGGCTCCGCCCATCTGGGCGCTCTTTTCAAAACGGCTGACCGGCCAAACGACGCTGCGGATCACCCTTATCACGCTGTCGCTGAATCTGGCAGGCAAGATTATCTTGCCACTGGCAATGGGCATGAAACTTAGTCGGGCGGAGGAAATAGTTATTGGCGTGGGCATACCCGTGTTGTTGCTGGCTCTGGCCGAATGGTGGGCATCGCGCAGAGGGGCGGATAGTACAGACTACCTCGCCTACGAAACGATACGGGCCGAGCAGTTACCCATACCCGAGCAGGAACAGGCCGACGAAGCCGCTGAGGTGAGCCGTCAGAATCAGTTTGGGCTGCGGGTCATTGCGGTTTCGCTGGTTGTAACGGCTCTTATTCTGCTGGGACTGAGTTTGCTGACCACGCAGGGAGCCGGGGTTACGGCCCTGCTGGCCGGTATTGTGCTGGTCACAGCCCTGATTCCCTGGCGGGCAGCGGCCCGGCTAAATCCCGTTCTAAAGTCGGCCGGAACCGCCGACGTCCCCAATCTTTAACGCTTCCTGACGAGCCCTTAATCTAAAAATCGCCATGATCTACCGCCTGTTTGTTCTCTTCTGGCTGATTCCCCTTTCGCTGGCAGCCCAGTACACCCTGCGCGACCCGAATGCCATTCCGTTGCATGGCGAGTGGCGGTTTGCCCTCGATCCCGTTGGTGCGGGTGAGCGGGGCAACTGGTATCGGGAAGATGCCTCGCTGAATCCGTGGGAAAAAGTAACCGTGCCGCATTGCTTTTCGGTCGATCCCCGCTTTCAGTTTTATATCGGAACGGCATGGTATCGACGGACATTTCCGCTTCAGGCAACGCCGGGCAAACGCGTTATCCTGCATGTCGACGCGGCCTATTACGAAACGGCAATCTGGATAAATAACCAGAAAGTTGGCACCCATGAGGGGGGGTACACGCCCTTTCAGTTCGATATTACGGACTACCTGAAAACAGGTGCCGGAGCCCTGAACGCCATTGCCATTTCCGTAAATAATAATACCTGGAAAACGACCACCATACCGGGCGCCAAAGACAATAACCTCCCCGAGTCCTTTCCGGGATGGCTGAACTATGGCGGACTTATTCGCCCCGTTTACCTGACCATCGAGCCGGAGGTATACATCGATAACACAAAAGTTGACGCCACACCGGACCTCGTGAAAGGTAGTTCGACGCTAACCATCAAAACCCGGATTCGGAATGCAGGCAAACAGGCCATAACCTCCAAACTCGCCTTTCGGGTCGTGCAGAACGGCAAACTTATTCCGCTTGTCTGGAAGCAGCAGGGCGGTTCGGTAGCCGCAGGTCAACAGGCCGTAGTGGAAGCGGAAACGGTGCTGAAAGCCGCCGATGTGAAGCTATGGAGTATCGACCAGCCGACGCTGTACGATCTGCAGGTGATAGCAGGTACCGACACCGTGCAAACCCATTTTGGGATTCGTAAAGTAGAGGTTCGCCATGCGCAGCTGCTGCTGAACGGGCAGCCCATCAAGGTAGCCGGAGGGAACCGTGTGGTCGATTATACGGGCCTGGGTTCGCTGGAGCCCGACTGGCTGGTGGAGAAAGATATGCGTCTGATGAAAGAAGCAGGCATGGAACTTCACCGGCTTACCCACTACACACCGGCCGAAACCGTATACGACTGGGCCGACCGCAACGGGATGCTCATCATCAGCGAAGCGGGCAACTGGCAGTTGACGCCCCGTCAGATGGACAACGATACCATGCGCACCAAGTTCCGGCAGCAGTTTCGGGAGATGGCCGAGCGCGACTGGAACCACCCCAGTGTGATTGCCTATAGTGTGGGCAATGAGTACCTGTCCGAACAACCGGCGGGCCAGCGGTGGACCAAAGATATGATCGCTTACGCCCGCGAACTCGACCCCACCCGCCTGTACACTTTCGCGTCCATGCGGCTCAATATTTTCCCGAAGAAACCCGAGGATGAAGCGAGTCAGTACTGCGATTTTATCTCGACCAACACCTACGGCAACCACGCAAACGTGCTGAAACACATCCATTCGCTATATCCTGACAAACCAATTTTTATCAGTGAATACGGCACGCGGGCAGATGGCAAAGACGGCGATGCCGGTCAGGTGACGCACTTGGATAAGTTTCTGTCCGATATTCGGCCATTGCCCTACGTGATCGGTGCATCATGGTGGTCGTTCAATGATTATCTGAGTCGGCACGACGGCACCAACCCGGACGGTACCCGCCCATGGGGGCTCGTGCGGGGCGACCGCACAAAACGGATGCTCTACAAAGCCTACCAGACCGGCATGGCCCCCGTTACGGTCGAGAAAGTGAACTGGGTGGCTGGTCCCGAAGGGGTTCACCGCGTCACGCTGCGCATTACGGCCCGCAACGACTTCCCAGCCTACGCCCTCAGAAAGTACCAGCTCAAAGCTGATCGAACGATGCTTGCCATTCCCGATTTAATGCCGGGCCAGAGCGCTGATCTAACGTTTACGGTTCGTGGTTTCGACAAGACGCTGGCCGTCGACGTCATCAAACCCACCGGCTTTACCATATTTACCCAACTGATTGACTTAACGAATGATACGCGAACAGGCAACTGATAAACGTCCCCTTCGGACGGTTCGGCACGATGCCGACTTACTGGTAATTGGCGGAGGGCTTTCGGGCGTTTGCTGCGCCATCACGGCCGCCCGTGCCGGTATTCGGGTGGTGCTGGTGCAGGACCGGCCGGTGCTGGGCGGTAACGCATCGAGCGAAGTGCGCCTGTGGGTGCTGGGGGCTACGTCGCACATGGGTAATAACAACCGCTGGGCGCGGGAGGGGGGCGTTATCGACGAGCTGCTGCTCGAAAACCTCTACCGAAACCCGGAAGGCAACCCGCTTATTTATGACACTATCCTGCTCGAAAAAGTAGTTGCCGAATCCAACATAACATTGCTGCTCAACACGGCGGTGTTTAACGTGGAAATGGCGGGCGAAGAAAGCGGGCGCATTGAGTCGGTGCAGGCGTTTTGTTCCCAGAACAGCACCACCTACCAACTGGTGGCTCCTCTGTTTTGCGATGCCTCGGGCGACGGTATTGTTGCTTTTCAGGCGGGGGCGGCCTTTCGGATGGGGGCCGAATCGGCGGGGGAGTTTGGCGAAAAGTTTGCCCCCTCTGCCGACTACGGCGAATTGCTGGGCCACTCGCTGTATTTCTACACCAAAGATACCGGCAAGCCCGTACGTTTTGTGCCGCCTGCCTATGCCCTGGAGGATATTACCCGGATTCCACGTTTCCGTTCGTTCAACACCAGCGATTACGGTTGCCGCTTGTGGTGGCTGGAATATGGCGGGCGCCACGATACCGTCCACGATACCGAAACCATCAAGTGGGAACTCTGGAAAGTAGTGTACGGAGCCTGGAACTACATCAAGAACTCGGGCAACTTCCCCGAAGCGGCCAACCTGACGCTGGAGTGGGTGGGGCATATTCCCGGCAAGCGCGAGAGCCGCCGGTTCGAGGGCGACTATATGCTCACGCAGCAGGACATTGTGGAACAACGTCACCATGCCGATGCCGTAGCCTTCGGGGGCTGGAGCATCGATCTGCACCCGGCCGACGGCGTTTTTTCGGAAAAGCCGGGCTGTAACCAATGGCATAGCAAGGGTATTTATGCATTGCCTTTCAGGAGTTTCTACAGTCGAAATGTGTCGAATCTGTTGCTGGCCGGGCGCATTATCTCGGCCTCACACGTGGCGTTTGGATCATCGCGGGTGATGGGAACGAGTGCGCATGGCGGGCAGGCTGTAGGCATGGCCGCAGCGCTTTGCACCCGGCAAGGGGTACTGCCCCGCGACATCACGGCCGAGCCACGGCTGATCCATGCGCTGCAACAGGCGTTGCTCAAAACAGGGCAGCACATTCCAGGTCTGCGGCTTGAGGATGAGCGGGATTTGACCCAACAGGCTACGCTGTCGGCGTCGAGTGACTGGGTACTGACCGAACTGCCGCCCGATGGTCCCATGCTGGCGCTTCGGCATTCAGCCGCTCAGATGCTCCCGCTCCGGCAAGGCCCGGTTCCGCAGCTTACGTTTTGGGTGGTAGCCGCTCAGGATACCACGCTGACAGTTGAGTTTCGGGTGAGCAGCAAACCCCGGAACCATACGCCCGATCACACCCTCGACCGGCGCGACATCCAGTTGAGTAAGGGCCGACAGCCTGTTAAACTGACCTTTACGGAGGATATGCCTTCGGATGGGTACGCCTTTATCTGCTTCCTGCAAAACGAACATATTTCGGTTCAGTGCAGCCAGTTGCGGGCATCGGGCGTCTTGTCGGTCTTCAACAAAACCAATCCGGCCGTATCGAACTACGGCAAACAGGAGCCGACCGACGACATAGGTGTAGATGCGTTTGAATTCTGGACCCCCGACCGGCGTCCGAAAGGGCATAATCTGGCGGTTCAGATAGAGCCGGGCCTTCGCGTCTTCGGCGGGGAAAACGTACGAAACGGCCTCCAGCGACCCACCAGCGCACCCAATGCCTGGGTAGCGCAACCTAGTGACTCACAGCCTACTCTTACCCTGACCTGGCCCGAGCAGA
Organism: Spirosoma aerophilum; assembly: GCF_054782495.1. Lineage (NCBI taxonomy): Bacteria > Pseudomonadati > Bacteroidota > Cytophagia > Cytophagales > Cytophagaceae > Spirosoma > Spirosoma aerophilum. Next base: position 40,443 of record NZ_BAAGSJ010000036.1, read on the forward strand.
AACAGATCAGGGAGGTGGTTTTAAGTTTCGATTCCGATTTCGACCACCCACTGGAATCGGTGCTGATGACCCATCCTGAAACAACCATCCCGTTCTGCGTTCGTGATGTTGTGGTGTGTAATGACCAACAGCAGCGCGTGTATGAACTGGTTAATAATCATCAGAGCCGGCATACGATTCACTTTGAGCCGCCAATCAGTACCACCCGTCTGAGTATTCACCTGAACGCCATGAATGGTCCGGTACCCGCTTCGCTCATGGAAATTCGCTGTTATGAATAAACGCCCGGATACCCTGCGGCAAAAAAGCCTGGGTGTACTTGTTATCAGCCTGCTCATCGGCTGTGTGCCGGCAACCGGACAACCCATGTCAACGGATGGGTCTACCGTGCTCTGGTATGCCAAACCGGCCACAGAATGGCTGGAAGCGCTCCCGCTGGGCAATGGCCGGATGGGCGGTATGCTGTTTGGGGGCATCCGGTCCGAACACCTTCAGTTCAATGAGCAGTCGCTGGTGACCGGCACCACCCGGAAAGTTGGCTTTTACCAGCCTTTCGGCGATGTTTTCGTCGATCTCGACTCGGCAGGACCGATCCGTTCCTACCGCCGTGAATTGAATCTGCAAAATGCGGTACACACGGTCCAGTATGAGGCCAACGGGGTCCGGTTCAGTCGAACAGCTTTTGCCAGTTTTCCCGATCAGGTACAGGTGCTTCACTTTACCGCCGACAAAGCGGGGCAGCTCACCGGCACTGTTCGTTTGACCGACGCCCACCAGGCTCCGCTTCGGGTAGAGGACGGGAAACTGATCGCTACCGGCACCCTCGAAAACGGCATGGCTTACGAAGCGCAGGTGCGCGTGCTGGCCACGGGCGGCAACGTGTCGGCAACAGCCGCTGGTATTCACGTCGAAAAAGCGACTGCCCTGACGGTGCTGCTTACCGCAGGGACATCGTTCGTCAACGACGAATCGCGCAACTTCAGCGGGCCGCATCCCCACGACATGCTCAGCCGCCGACTGGCCAAAGCCGCCAGCCAATCGGTTAATCAGTTAAAAAAGGCTCATTTGCGGGACTACCAATCGCTGTTTGGGCGGGTCAGCTTACAACTGGGCCCTCCTGGTCTGGCGGTTCCGCCACCCATTCCGGATCGGTTGGCGGCCTATGCACAGGGGAAAAATGATCCGGCTCTCGAGGCCCTGTTGTTTCAGTTTGGGCGGTATCTGCTCATCAGTTCATCGCGGCCGGGCGGGTTGCCCGCCAATTTGCAGGGCTTATGGAACAATGAATTGAAGCCGCCCTGGTATTCGCAGTACACGACCAATATCAACGTGGAAATGAACTACTGGCTGGCCGAGCAAACTAACCTCGCCGAGTGCCATATGCCGCTTCTTGACTGGATCGAGAACCTGGCCAGGGTGCAAAAGAAATCAACCGATCCAGCCCGGAAAACCGATACCGGCTGGGTTATTTACAGCACGAATAACAGTATGGGCGGCCCCTCCACCTGGCGCATTCATCGGCCGGGCAGTGCGTGGCTGAGTCAGCATTTGTGGGAGCATTATGCATTTGGGGGCAACAGGCTGTTTCTGAAGGAACGGGCTTATCCGATGCTCAAAGAACTGACCGCCTACTGGGCCGGGCATTTGGTGGCTGGCCCCAACGGTAAGCTGATCAGTCCGGACGGTTGGTCGCCCGAGCATGCACCGGGCCTGAAGGAGGGAGACATTACGGCCTACCCCGGCGCTTCTTACGACCAGCAAATCGTGTATGATTTGTTCACCAACTACGTCGAAGCAGCCCGCACTTTAGGGGTCGATACGGAGTATGCTGCAAAAATAGAGGCACTGCGCAGTCAGTTGCTGGGCCCGCAAGTTGGTCAGTGGGGGCAGTTGCAGGAATGGATGGAAGACGTTGATGACCCCAGAGACGACCACCGTCATAATTCCCATATGTTTGCTGTACACCCCGGTCGGCAGATAAGTCCCCGCCTAACGCCCGAATGGGCCAAAGCCGCTTTTGTGTCGCTCCGGGCGCGGGGTGATAAAAGTACCGGCTGGAGTTCGGCCTGGAAAATCAACTTGTATGCCCGGCTCCACGACGCGAACTGGGCGCATACGCTCGTTCGGCGGTTGTTAAGACCCGTCGACCCAAAGCAGACCAGCTTTTCGTACGACGGAGGCTCCTATCCCAACCTGTTTGGTGCCCATCCGCCGTTTCAGATAGACAGCAATTTTGGCTATACGGCGGGCATAACCGAAATGCTGCTGCAAAGCCAGTTGGGTGAACTGGACCTGCTGCCCGCCCTGCCCGCTGCCTGGGCAGAAGGTTCGGTAACCGGTTTACGGGCGCGGGGAGGACTAACGGTCGACATTTGCTGGTGGGCCGGTAAGCTGATGTACGCCGTTCTAACCGCCATCCGGACCGGCACCTACACGCTACGTACTGGAAATCAGGTAAAACAAGTACATTTAACCGTTTCGAAACCAACAAAAGTCAACTTTTAACGGCTTGATTTATAACGTAATTATGTACATAATCTCCATTGTAGTTCAAAATCGACCCGTCGAGTGGCCGGATGGGGCGGGTGCCAACACGATTGATCGGCCTGCCAGATCAGCTACATTTCGACGAACTTTCCGTTTGGCGAAAGGATCAAAAACGCTTCTGACAACCCTACTGCTTGCTGGCTCCTGGTGGATGCCTGGTGCCGTTGCCCAGCCTGCCGGTTTGCTGCGTCAGCAGTTTCAGAACCCGCCCGCTTCGGCAAAAGTGTATGTGTGGTGGCATTGGATGGGCTCCAACTTTTCAAAGACAGGCATTACCAAAGATCTTGAAGCCATGAAAGCGGCCGGGATTGGTGGGGCAACCATCTTTAACCTCACCTCGGCCGTGCAGGAAACACAGTCGCCCACCCAGAATAACCCCTGGCCCGGTCAAACTTACCGTAGCCCTGCCTACTGGGACGCCCTCAAACACGCGGCTGCCGAAGCCCAGCGGCTGGGTCTTGAACTAGGTCTGCATAATACCGTCGGGTATTCGACAACGGGTGGTCCCTGGATTACGGAAGAACGGGCCATGCAGCAACTCGTCTGGACACGCACCTCACTGAGCGGGGGGCAACCACAGAATATCCTGCTACCCGAACCGGCCAAGCCTATTTTTAAAGGCTGGGGCAGCATCAACGCCCCCCTGCTGCAAGCCACCCGATTCACCGACATCGTGGTGCTGGCCGTGCCAATCGGACGTACGCCGGCGGTTCGTGAAGTTGTTAATCTCACTGCCCGTATGTCGAAGACAGGGCAGCTGCAGTGGCAGGCCCCGCCGGGCGAATGGGCGGTTTACCGGATTGGGTATTCCCCCACGATGGCAGTGCCTCATCCCTTGCCCGACGAATTGATCGGTAAGGTGCTTGAAGTGAATAAGCTCGATGCCGACCAGTCGCGCTTTCACTGGCAGTCAGTACTTGAGCCGCTGAAAACACATTTGGGACCTTACCTCGGCAAATCGTTCGGCCACGTGCTGATCGACAGTTATGAGGCCGGGGATCAGAACTGGACGCCCACCTTTCAGCGCGAGTTTGTCAAACGCAAAGGGTACGACCCGCTCCCCTGGCTTCTTTGCCTGACGCCCGACCCCAACGCCCCCGCCGATCGGTGGAAACCACTGCTGCTTGAAAACGATACGATGACCCGGCGCTTTCTATGGGACTACCGCGACGTCATCAGTCAGTTGTATTTCGATAATGGATGGGCCGTTGGGCAGAAACTGGTGCAGCAGGCGGGCCTCAAGCTTTACATGGAGCCTTACTCCGGCCCGTTCGACACCGCCGAGGGTGCTACCCTGGCCGATATGCCGATGGATGAATTCTGGACCCATCGACCCCTGGAACCAGAAAGTCCGGTACCGGCAGCAGGCAGGGCGGCCGGTAAGACCCTCGTTGGGGCCGAAGCCTTTACCGGACGTCCCGAGGTGAGTCAGTGGACCGAAGACCCGGCCTTCCTCAAGCCGGGTGCCGACCTGGCGTTTGTGGGCGGCATAAACCGGCTCGTGCTGCATCACTGGGTTCATCAGCCCTTCGATGACCGCTATCAACCGGGTATGGGTATGGGTTGGTGGGGTACCCACTTCAGCCGCCATCAGACCTGGGCTAAACCCGGTAAAGCGTTCTTCACGTACCTCAATCGCTGTCAGACGCTCCTCCAGACGGGGCAGCAGGTGGTTGATTATCTGTGCGTCGGAAAACTCGTCGGGAACGCCGATCTGGTGTCGGATCGTGATTTTCTGAAAAGTGAAATCCGGGTCGTTAATCGAATGATTGTCCTGCCCTCGGGCCGGACGTACCCGTTTATGGTCTTCCCGAACCAACCCGACATGCCGCTGGCCGTAGCCCGCAAAATTAAAACGCTGGTAGCCGCCGGAGCCAGGGTGGTAGCCGCCAAACCGACAACGACGCCCGGTCTGGTGGGCTACCCGGCCGTAGAAGACAGCCTGCAGAAACTGGTCCGTGAGGTTTGGGGGCCGGATACAACGGCTCATACGTATGGCCTCGGCCGGATTCTGCCTACGGTGGCAGACGCGTTGCGTGATGCACAGATTACGCCGGACGTTATCGTTGAGCACGCTCAGGACAGTAAAAACATCATCAGTGTTCACCGACGCACACAAGGAGAAGACCTGTATTTTGTGGCCAATCAGACCCAAAAAAGCCAGTCGATACCCGTGTCGTTTCGGGTCAACGGAAAACAGCCCGAATTGTGGCAGGCTGAGGACGGTAGTGTTCAACAGGCCCCGGTCTGGCAGGAGAAAAACGGTCGTACAACGGTATGGTTATCGCTGAAACCCATGCAGTCCATTTTCGTCGTTTTCCGGAAGGCTGCCCCTGTCGCCGATCATCCCATTGTGGTTCGGGTTGCCGATTCGACCGCCCATTGGACTATGGCCATCACTCAGGACAATAAATCCATTCTGCAAACCACCAGTTATCTGTCGGCTGAGGTACTATATGCGTCCGGCAAAACGGCGAAAACGACGTTGAAGGCTCCGCGGCCCACCACCCTGAATGGTGACTGGACGGTTTCGTTCGTGCCCAAACTCGACCAGCCCTTTACGCTGACGTTGCCGAATCTGATCGATTTCAGCCAGCACAGTAATCCGGCTGTCCGGTATTTTGCGGGCTCGGCCACCTACCAGAAAAATCTGACCATCCGCCCCGCCGATCGAAAGGCCAATCAACGGATAATCCTTGATCTGGGAGCGTTGCACAACATTGCCGAGGTTCGGCTGAATGGTACTGAACTGGGTGTTCTGTGGTATCCACCGTATCAGATCGACCTGACGGATGCCTTAAAAATCGGCGAAAATAAGTTGGCTATTGTCGTGACCAACAACTGGGCAAATCGCCTGATTGGTGATGAACAGGAACCGATTGACTTTGAGTGGGGACAGGATCGGGAGGATAAAGGTCGGGCCATAAAAGGCTACCCCGACTGGTTCATCCAGCAGAAACCCCGGCCCTCGACCGGCCGTAAAGCATTCACCGTCTGGTATTATCATCGCAAAGACAGCCCCTTGCAACCCGCCGGGTTGGTTGGGCCGGTGCGCTTACTTTTTGGCCAACAAGCAGCATTATAACCATGCGCGTACTCTTTCTTTGGTTACTCTGTCACTCGGCTTTGGCACAGCCGCCGAAATTGGACAGAAAGGGCTGGCTCGTTTCCATGGACAGCGTTGACTTGAGTGCGCTGGTGCAGCCGGTACCCGCAGCCAATCGCTTCGTACTGCCCGATTACAACATCTGGTGCGGGTCGATGATACCGGGTAACCATGGTAAATATTACCTGTTTTATGCCCGGTGGCCCAGAGTTAACGGCCATTTAGCGTGGATAACTCATTCGGAAATCGCCCTGGCCCGCGCCGACAAGCCCGAAGGGCCGTACCAGCACGTGAAGGTTATACTGCCCGCTCGCGGAGCGTCCTTCTGGGATGGGGTCTGTACCCATAATCCCGCCGTGATTGCCCATAAAGGCAAGTTTTATCTTTATTACATGGGCACTACCGGCAAGGCCGCCGTTAAGCAACCCGCTTCAGCAAATGACCCTGGCTGGTGGGAGTACCGGAACAACCAGCGAATCGGCGTTGCCGTGGCTGACAATCCCGAAGGCGAATGGAAACGGTTCGATAAACCGGTTCTCGATGTTAGTCCGGATAGTACAGCATTCGATGCGTTGATGGTATCGAATCCGTCAGCAACCGTGGACAACGCCGGGCGGGTAATCCTGGTCTATAAGCAGGTCGAAAAAAATAATACGCTGCAAGGTGGGAAAGTCCGGTTTGGGGTTGCCTTTGCCAATGCCCTGACAGGGCCGTTTGTTAAACACCCAACCCCCATTTTTGAGGCTAAAGACCGCGGTAGTGAGTGGATGGTAGCCGAAGATCCGTACCTCTGGCATTACAAAGGGAAAAACTATGCTATTGTCCGTGATGTAGTCGGCAAGTTTACCGGTGAAAAAGATGGGCTGGCCCTGCTCCGTTCGACAAACGGCTACGACTGGCGACCAGCGCCTTATCCAAAGGTGTTGGGTAAGACTGTATATCAAGCGACAGGTGAACCGTTTGACGACAAGCTCGAACGTCCCTGCCTTTACACCGAGAAAGGTGTTCCCAAACTCCTGTTCGGAGCCATGGGTGTTCGGAATCGTGCCCATTCGATGAATGTTTTCGTCCCCTTATCAAACTCGAAATGAAATACATTATCCTCGTCGCCCTGGTTTTTAGTACCCTTTCGGGCATGGCGCAACCCGCCAAACCGCTGGCTGTTCCGCTGGTGAATCAGGCCGGTTATAACCGGGGTGAGGCCAAACGCTTCGTCTGTTACGAAGCCGCCGACGGTACGCCGTTTCAGGTTATCCGGCAATCCGATAAGGTGGTTGTCTTCACCGGAACGATCCGGGATCGGGCGGGGGACTTCTCTGCGCTCAACCCCAAAAACGGGCAGGCAGCGTATATCATTTCGATCAAAGGTCGTGAGCCCTCGGTGCCGTTTCGCATTGCCGATCACCTTATCGAAAGTGTTTCCTCAAAACTGGCCTACGATTTTTTTGTGGATGTTCGGGGCTCCGAAGATCCCGTCCATTCAAATGAAGCGAAGGTGTATGGCGGTGGCCCATCCCGCGATCAGGGTTCGTTTGGACTGGAAACAACCTTCGAAACGCTGTTTTATGCCTCCAACCCCGCCTTGTTTGACCGATGGACTACCGAGCTGGGCGATAAAAAAACGGCTGACCTCATCGACCTGATTCTCTGGCATGGCGAATTTGCCTACCATCATGTCGATTACAACGGGCCGGTGGCTACCCGCCATGGAACCCTGGGCTATGAAGGGCAACCCCGCATGAATTACGACTACTGGAATACACTCGATCAACTGGCGGCCGTCTGCGCGGGGTACCACACCTTCCTGAAGCCTTATCTGTCCCGTGAAACGTACCTGAAATACCGCGACGAATGCCGCAAACGCTGGCAGACCTACGACCGCCACAAAGTAGTGCGGCACTGGACTTACAGCAACAAATGGGTCGACGAAGGGTTTCAGGAGTTTAACGAAATGGGCAATGCCTTTGGGCAATCGGTGTTCAGCAACCTGTTCATGTATCTCTCCGAGAAGGAGGAAGCCGACGGGCAGCCCGATCAATACCTGCGCTGGGCACAGGAAAGTGCCGAAGACATTATCAAGAACTGGGATTTCAACAATCCCCGGCATATGTGGTGGATTCGTAATGCCGAGCACATCACCCCGCAGGCACTGGCGTTTTTCCTGTTGGTTGCACCCAACAAAGCACCCAAGGGCACCCGTGAAAAACTCATGGCCTGGCGCGATCACATGAAGCAGAAAACGGCTAATTTCTGGCACTACCGGGTACACAGCGATACCGAATGGGCACACCCCCGTACTAAAGAGCTGGGCGGGGCACCTGCCCTGGGAGGGTCTATGTTTGCCGTGGCACATCTGCTGGGCGACCGGGAGCTACGTGACATTGGCTGGTCGCAGGTCAACTTTGTGTTTGGCCTGAACCCCATTGGTGCTCATCTGAGCAACAAAAGCGCGGATCGGCTGGCGATCAACGGCTATTGGGACGGGGTCGAACATGGCTGGCCCCGCAGTCACCCCAACGGCTACGGGATGCTCGGCAAAGTGCGCGGCACCCTCGACGGCACCCCCCTCGACGCGCAGTTTCCCCGGCCGGGTACATCTGCCATACTTGACAAATCGACGGAAGGGCAGGGGGATCATATTGGCCAGAACGCCTACGCCACCGAAGGCTGGGCCATCTCGAACCGGGGCTGGCTGGCCACGATTACCTTCGCTCCGCTGGGTACCCAGAAAGTCCGGATACTTGACACCAGTGGCAAAAAAGCGGTGGCATCCGGGAAGGCAGGCCAGGCGGTGCTTCTTGAACTGACAACGGCTCTGAATCTGGACCCTGCCAATGCCGAATCCGGCTGGGTACTGGTGAGCTTCGGTGACAAGGAACCTGTAAAAGTAGCCGTGCAGGAAACGGCTCCCGACTCGGGTGTTTTCACCGCGCGATATACGCTGCCGTCGACCGGGGCCAAACAGCTCCGGGTATCGTATGGCTATTGGGGGCTGGGTAGTCAGGCTATTTGTACTATTCGTTAAGTAGCCTGTTTCGGGCAGGGTTCCCGGGTGAAGTCCGTTCGTAGGCGTTTGAAAATGCGGGCTGAACACCGCAGGTACGTGTCTGGGTGCAAGTTCTTCGCCAAATGGTACAAAAGGCAGCCGAATTGGCTCGAATGAAACAGTTCTTTGTGTACTTTTGACGTAAAGAACCTGTATTCCTATGCCTTTATTTCGTTTAGTAGTCTGTATCAGCCTTCTGGTTTTACCTTTATTTGCCGCTCATGCCAAGGTTGATACGCTCGATGTGCCCAGTGCGGCCATGAGCCGAACCCTCCACGCGGCTGTTGTATTGCCCGAGCGGTACAAGAAAATAAAGCAACCGTTACCCGTGTTGTATCTGCTGCATGGTGGCTCGGGCAGCTTCCGGGACTGGCTTACCAAAACACCTGACAAAACGCTGCTACAGCGGCTGGCCAATCAATACAGCCTGATCATCGTTACGCCCGATGGCGATCCAACCAGCTATTACTTCGATAGTCCACTGGTCAAAACCAGCCAGTTTGAGACCTTTATCTCGAAAGAACTGATCGATAAAATTGACAACACTTACCGAACTGTCCGCGATAAAAAAGGTCGGATCATTGCGGGGTTGTCGATGGGTGGGCATGGGGCCATGTTCATATCGAGCCGTCATCCTGAGCTATACGCAGCGGCCGGGAGCATGAGCGGTGTCATGAATATCAATACCGCAACCTGGAAAGTCCCCGCCGACTTCGCCAAGTCCAGATCGGAGAATTTTATCAAGTTGCTTGGACCGCCGAAAGAGGGAGATGCGCCTTATCCGGGTTATACGATGGTTACGCTGGCCGATCAACTCAAGGCAAACAATCTACCGCTTATCTTCTCCATCGGGGTCGATGATTTTCTGATCGAAACCAACCGCGATCTGCACCGTCGGTTATTGGAAAACAAAACCCCGCACGACTACACCGAGCGGCCGGGCGCGCATACCTGGGAGTTCTGGGAAAATGCCCTGCCTTATCAATTGCTGTTCTTTAGCAAGATTTTACAGGCAAATGGTGTGTCAGTGATGTAACGCCGATTCACTCTACAACAAAAAAGCCCGATCAGGATTTCTGATCAGGCTTTTTTATATGAAGCTGGAACTATCGGTTGGTGTATGTCGACGTATTGTCGAGGTCATCATCCAGATCGGTCGTCCGGTCAGCCCGCAGCGTAGCATCTCTATCTGTATTTGGCAGATTTTCGACCTGTACGTCTGTGCTTCGAACCGTATCCCGTACTGTTTCCGTACGTTCGTTTACTTCTTTGCCGACCGAAATTTCTTCAACGACGTTGGCCGTTTTCGATACTACCGGTACTTCAGCATGCTCAACAACTTCGATCTGACCTTCCTGGAAAGCGTTCAGGTCGGCTTCTGTTGCCGGGCGGTTCACGGGGGTCCGTTGAACAGTTACCCGCTCTTCACGAAGACGCAGGCTTTCTTCAACGGGCTTTTCAATGATGCGGCTACGCACACGAACGCCACCGCGCTCAACTTCACGTTTGCCAACCTGAAGGTTTTCTTCGATCACCTTAATCGTTTGATCACCGTCCGTTGTTCCTACACGATCCGTTGTGTTATAATCGGTATCCGTATTATAACCGGCGTTTGTCCGGTTGTAATCGGTATTGTCCGTTAAGTTGGTTGTGCCAGTAGTACCCGCGTAATCGGTTGTGCCGGTCGTACCTGCATAATTAGTATCGGCACCCGCGTACCCTGTAGTGCCGTACTGCGACGTACCGTACTCATTAGCGCGTTCATCGACATCAACGGCACCATATTCGTCAAGAAGATCGGCAGCGCGCTCGGCTTCATCTTCCGATTGAGCATGTACCGTCACGATCGTACCACGATTGGCAACGTCTGAGTATTTACGCGTGTCGTCGGAATCAGAGCCAAACAGGTTGCTAAAGAAGTCACCAATGCTGCTACCTACGTCTTTGGTATCGTCAACAACTTCTTCCGTGCGTGTACCCGACGTATTGACATGGCGATCTGGAATCAGATCATCAGAACCAGTCGAATAATCACTCCGGTTAGTCATGGAGTCGCTGCGGCTAGCCGACATATCAATGCTATCGCGTGAGAAACCGTTGCTGATAAGTTGATCTACGGCATTTTGTGCATCTGATGCACTGTCAAATACGCCAATTACTGTTTGCTGTGCCATTTCTTTACGATTTTGTTGAGTTTAATTAGTATAAGTATTACTGGTAATGCGCTCACTCAGGAGAGGTAGAGGACATGGGCACTCGTTCAATAACGACTTCCTCTTTTCGGAGTACAACCTCCTGCGACTCGTTCTCCTGTACCTTACGTTTGATCACGTGTACTTCTTCCACCAACAGAAGCTTTTTCTGGGTAATAACAACCTCCTCCAATACAGGAATGATCATTGTATCCCCTTCATACCGAACACTGGGTGGCGTTTCGACAAACTGGTTGATGGCTACCCGCTCAACGGTAATTTCTTCCCGGCTGCCTGGTAAATCGATCACCTCGCGATCCTCATGAACTCGTTTACTGATACGAACCACACCCGTTTCGACTATATTTTTGTCGATCTGAATCTGCTCTTCAATGACCGGAATTTTATGGACCTGATTGGTCCATGCCTCGTCGGATTGACGCGTGTTCGGGGTTGGTAACAAGGTTGAATCAGTCTCGTTGTTCATGGAGTGATTAAGGCCTGAATGGCATTATTTGTTTAAAATATTTATTCTATATTTTTGGTAGTCTATGTGGCCAAATTTAGATGTTAATTGTATATATCTTCATAACTACCTGTAAGACAACAGGCAATTTTTCAGGCTCGCCTATTGCGTATATACATGAATAAGAATATATTTTTATGGAATAATAATATTGGCTTAACAAACGGAATGCTTGCTTACGGGAATTAAAAGCCGGCAATCAGTGCCGCCATTTTCTCCCGCGTGGCCTTGTCGGGTAGAGCGCCGATTCCTGCTTTGGCATTATCGGTCATGTGTTCCGGTTTGCTGGTGCCGGGGATAACACAGGTTACGGCTGGATGAGCCACCAGAAATTTAAGAAAAAATTGTCCCCAGCTTTCGATCCCCAGCTCACTGGCCCAACCGGGAAGGGTCTTACCACGCACTTTGGCAAACAGGCCTCCTTCGCCCAGCGGCCGGTTAATGAGCGTGGCAACACCGTGGTTGGCCGCAGCGGGGAGTAATCGCTTTTCGGCGTTTCGGGAAACAATGGAATAGTTAAACTGAACAAAATCGATTGGAGTTGACGAGATAATTTTCTTCAATTCATCATGCATAGAGTCGGTATAATGTGTGATGCCGATGTACCGGATTCTACCGGAGGCTTTCCAGTCTCTCAGCGTTTTCAGGTGGGTTTTCCAGTCGACCAGATTATGAATCTGCATCAAATCCATTGTTTTACGATGCATCAGGTCGAAGGATTCGTTCATTTGTTTAATGCCAGCATCATGGCCCTGTGTCCAGACTTTGGTAGCGTAGAAGAATTGATCCTGCAGTTGAGTACCGTTCGTTAGCTTGCCCACAACGGCTTCTGAACGACCATACATGGGCGAACTGTCAATCAGCGTGCCACCGTATTGATGCAGCGTTTGTAAGACCTGTTGCAAGGGTTCCATGGCCGATTGGTTCGATACGTCGAAGGTTTGCCAGGTACCCAGCCCAATAACGGGCAGTTTTTCTTTTGAGGAAGGAATAATACGTTCTAACATGGGATGTTGGGTTTATTAAGCAAGAGCGTTGATCCGGTTGGTTCTAATGAAGCTGATCGTCTGAAAAACAAAAATCACCACCCCATTCGCAGATGATGATTTTTCGCTATTTAAGCTTTTGTTACAAGGCTGAATTTGTCATTCCGACGCAGAGGGAAGGACAAATTCAACCTTGTCGATTCACGCGAAGCCGCCATTATTCATTCGACCCTTTCAGCGACTGCATATCGATCACGTACCGGAACCGTACTTCTTCGTCCATCATTTTGTCGAAGGCATCATTAATGTCCTGGATGGCGATCATCTCCACATCGGGCAGGATGCCGTGTTCAGCACAAAAATCGAGGACTTCCTGCGTTTCGGCAATGCTCCCGATCAGTGACCCCGACACCGATCGGCGATGAAAGGCTACCTCCTGATTGTTCAACGTACCCTCGTACGGACCCAGCAACCCAACCGTTACCAGACTGCCATTCCGCTTGAGCAGCTTGACGTAGGGATTGATCTTGAACTTGTCCGGAATCGTGATCAGGACAAAGTCCAGGGTCAGTTCGTTGGCTGACATGGCATCTTTATCTTCCGAAATAATTACCTTATCGGCGCCCAGTTTCTCGGCAGAGCCCCGCTTTTCTTCTTTGGTCGTCAACACCGTTACTTCGGCACCCATGGCTTTGGCCAGCTTGACGGCCATATGCCCAAGGCCACCCAGGCCCACAACGCCGACTTTATCGCCCGCTTTTACGCCCCAGTGCTTCAACGGGGAGTAGGTCGTAACGCCCGCGCAGAGAATGGGGGCGGCTGCCTTGATATCGAGCGCATCGGGTATTTTCAGAACAAACGATTCCTTAACCACATGGTTGGTCGAATAACCACCAAAGGTGTTGAAGCCGCTCCCGTCGGGTTTCATATAGCCGTTGTAGGTGGCGGTCCAGCTTACAGGTCCTTCGCAGTACTGTTCTTCGTGCTCTTCACACGAATGGCAATGACCGCAGGAGTCGATCATGCAGCCAACGCCAACCACATCGCCAACGTTGAATTTAGTAACGGCATCGCCTTTTTGCACCACCCGCCCTACGATCTCGTGACCCGGTACGCAGGGGTAGATGGTGTTGCTCCAGTCATTTTTTACCTGGTGAAGGTCGGAGTGGCAGACTCCGCAATATAAAATGTCGATCAGTACTTCGTCGGCTTTGGGTGGCTGACGTTCGAACTCCATGGGCTCCAGGCTTTTGCCGCCCAGAAGTGAGCCAGAGGCTCCATAGCCCTTTGTTTTGATGGCTTCCTTTGGTTTAACTGCTTCCATAACGTTGTTGGATTTTGTGTTTAGCACAGGTTATGTCAGTCACTGTGCTTACCCAATGGCAACTCGCATTCCAACACTGAGGTTTTCGCAAAGGGCTTTTTTTGTCCGGGCGAGCAAAGCATGGACAATGGTGCAGACTAGCGGTACTAATATGTTGACACCAGTAAATAAGTATCAGGGTTTGGGGATTGCTGTTAAAGCCGGAATGAACTGTAATGAGCCGGAAGACCCGCCTTTTGTCGTCAGATAGTAAAACCGTGCTGCTGATTTTAATGTTACACTTGGTATAGCCATTCATAAAATACCATGCAAACCCTTGATTATGTACTGCTTACATATGCTGTTGTGATCATAACTGTCTCCTTCCTGAACCTTATTCGTCTGGATTACTGGTGGATACGTATATGGGACTTCCCGCATTTGCAGCTCACTGTATTGGCGGCAGTTGGTTTGGTTAGCTGGTTTCTATTGCCGCATACGCTGTCTGGATTTTTCTATGTTATACCCGTCGGTTTGTTGGCAACACTAACCTATCAGGGGTGGCTCATTTATCCGTTTACTCCGCTCTACAAAAAACAGGTCCTGCGACTGACCGCCAAGTCCGGTACCGATAAAGTTGACGATAATACCATTCGGTTGCTGGTGTCGAATGTCCTGATGGATAATACCCGAACAGAGGATGTCCGGAATCTGGTCAGCAAGCACAAGCCCGATGTGGTATTGCTGCTGGAGGCTAACCAGCGGTGGAAGGAGGGGGTATCAGCTATCGAAAAGGATTATCCGCATCAGGTGTTGCATCCCCTGGAAAATACGTATGGCATGCTGATGTACTCGCGCTTCCCGATTCGCCACCACGAACTGCGTTTCCTGATTCAGGATGATATACCGTCGGTGTATGCACAGCTTGAACTGCCCTCTAAGCAGATTGTCAATTTTTACGGCGTTCACCCCATGCCACCCAGCCCAACGGAACATTACCGGTCCACCGAGCGCGACGCCGAGTTGTTGCTGGTCGGTAAAGAGGCCCGCAATAAGGTGGGGCCAATCATTGTGGCCGGTGATCTGAATGATGTCGCCTGGTCGCATACCACGCGGCTTTTTCAGCGGGTCAGCGGTTTGCTTGATCCCCGCATTGGCCGGGGGCTGTACAATACGTTCCATGCCTGGTATTTTTTCCTGCGCTGGCCGCTGGACCATGTCTTTGTGTCGCCCCACTTTCAGTTGCAGAAAATACTACGTTTGCCCAACTGCGGCTCCGACCATTTCCCGATGTTCATCGCCCTGACCTACGTATCTGAAAAAGAACAACCCATCGACGAAATAGAGATACCCGAACCCGAAGGTGATGATCTGGAAGAAGCTCATGAAAAAATAGTGGAAGCTAAATCAAGTCAAGACTGACCCAGGCATCTGGCCCGTTACTTTACTTCGTCCGGCGAATACTTTTGGGGTACATCGCTTGCCTTGAGCCGATCGTTGCGAACAAAAATCCGTTCATCGTTTATTGTGGCAACATGTCTATAATACGTTTGAATAAACGCCCTTATCGGTGCCACCTGTTCGTGGCCGAAAACATCTGCGTTTAGAAACCAGAAAGAATGTTTGTTGACTAAATCGACAAAAACCGCCGGGCGGTGCCTTTTTAAATCCGCCAGAAATCGGTCCTGGTGGGCTTTTTGCAGGGGTCCCGGCATCAAAACCCGGAAGGTAATATTGTCTGCGGTTGCCTGACTGAGGTTCGTTTCAACGTGATATGCCGGGTACCATCCCCATAGCGTGATATCATCGCCCGGCCGGGTGTAGGTCAATATTTTTTTAGCCGTGAGCGACACATAAACAGGTTTGAGCAAGTCTTGTAAACGGATGGAAACCGCTAGCGAAGAACGATTGGACATAGTCCATTTGTCGATTCCATAGGGTAGCCAACAAACCAGCATCCAACCCGCCAGAAGTAGCCGCATCCTGATTGGGGGTACTTGCCGGGCATCGTAGAAACGACTCAATACAGCTCCGCTCAGGAGAGCCAGCGGTACAATTAGAAACTGCTGATAATGGTGGTATTGGTAGCCCGATTTAATCGCTTCATAAAAGCCTGTTAGTACATGAAGCAGGCCAAACCAGACCAGAAAGGATGGCGTACTGCCGCGAAATGCCGAGCGAGCGGTTAACCAGAGAGCCCCCGCCATGAGCAATCCGTAAGAAAGCAAAAGATTGGGAAACTGGCCCGAATGCTTCAAAAAATCTGGATAATTGAGTGCTTTCTGCCCTATAGAACCTCCGTAGGAGTACTGTAGATTGCCAATCAGATAGAAGTTCAGGAAGTAATCAAACGATCCATTCAGCCGTGTAAATGACAGCACAAGCAACGGGCAACACAAACAACCGGTGAGTAAAACAACTAATGATCTGATCTTATCGGGACTTTTTGAGAGGATAAGCAAGGCCGTAAAAATCAGTGTGATCAACGCAGTGGGTGCACCTTGTAGTTTGGCAAAGGGAACGAGTCCTGCTACAAATCCGAGGGCTAGCAGAACCCCGAATGAGGGCTGCGGTTGACGGTGCAGTTTCGAGAATAACCAGAAATGAATGGCCAGTAAGCACAAAACGGCGTATTCGTTATACAACTCACAAAACCATCCCTGAACCAGCAGATAAAAAAAACCAGTGGGTACAAACACGGCTAAACCAATGGGTTTGGCAAACAGATTATTGACGGATAGGTAAGTGAAAACCAACGTAATAATCAGGACGAAAAAGCCTACCAAATGGGCTGAAATATAATCAAAAGGCCTGCCGAACCACGAAGGCACGATCAGTAAATAGCTGACCAGCGGACCCTGGGTGAGGCCATCCACATCTGTCCAGTATTGCCAGTACTTGGTCAGGGTCAGTGCCTGAGCCAGCATCTGAGATTCGTCAATATCCAGCTCCCTATTGTAGGCGATAAATGGAAAGCGCATGAGAAACAGCAATCCGCAAAAAACAGCGGCCCATCCCCATCGACTGCTTCGGCTGGTTGCTTCGCTGCCCTTATAAAGAAACAGTAACGAACTGATTAAAACCGATAGGCATCCGAACCCGGTAAGTATGGAAAGTGATGTATTGAAACCTACCAAATCCATCATAAGCGTAAACGTTGCTTGCTATAGTTACTGTTTTTTGAGCCCAGTCTCCGTAATAACTGTGTTTTCCTGATAGGTTTCGTAATCGGTGTTTACCGCCCACAGATCGACGGGTTGGTCGGTGGTTAGTTTTTGGGCGGCTAAGATCCCCATCAGAATACTATGATCTTGGTTGTTGTACTTGAACGCACCGTACCGGCCAATGGGGTAAAGGTTGGAAATGCCGGAGAGGTATTCCTGCACGGGAATCAGCGAATCCATGTACCCTTTTGCATAAATAGGATAACAGCGTGGAACCCGGTGTACATAGCCATCAAGCACTTCTCTATTGGCGATCAGACCGGTATGCTTCAAATCTGCCGTAGCCAATTCAATTAATGAATCATCCGAACTGTGCCATAGGTCATCATCGTCGTTACACCATAGTTCGAGGGCTAAGATGGTATCTTCTGAACTGCCGTAAATAGTAGGCAGCCAATTGCGGAAATTGGTGATTCGACCCACCTTCAGTTCCGGAGAGTGTATGTACAGCCATTGATCGGTGAAAAGACGATCGCCTTTTATCAAAAGGTATACCAGAATTGTGTGTCTAAACGTCAGTTTGTTCGCTGCCTCTTTTACCGTCTCAGGTACTCCCTCAAGGGTATTGACCAGATTCGTAATGGGCATGGTGCTGATTACGGCATCATAGTGTTTGATGGTGCCATCGGCTAATTCAAGGCCCACAACCTGCTGTTGGTCCGTAAGTACCCGGTTAACTTTTGTATTGAGAAAAACCTGTCCATTATGCTCCCGGCAGTATTGGGCCATTCGATCGTAGATCATACCCGTTCCCAGAGTGGGATAAGCGAATTGTTCGACCAGCGTTTGGTGCGTTCGTTTAGCACCGATAAGGCTGTTACGAACAGCTTCATACAGAGAAAGTTTCTTTATTCGCTGGGCTGCGAAGTCTGCATCCAGTTCAGTACATTTAATTCCCCATAACTTCTCTGAGTAGTGCTTGAAAAACATCCTGTAGAGCCTCTTCCCGAAACGGTTAGTTACCCAGCTCTCAAAATCACCGTTTGAGGAAACCGGAAAAACCTGTTGATAGACGTAGCTGATCAAACAACTCGCCGTCTCCAGCAAGCCCAGATTTCTAAATGTGTTAAAGGGTTTGAGAGGATAAGCAAAAAAACGATTCCGATAAAATATGCGCGTTTGGCGGTTTACCATCTGATAATCGTTTCCTGCCACTTCCAGCCATAATTCGTTGATTTGCCGGTTGGTACTAAAAAAACGGTGAGGGCCAAGATCGACTAAACAGCCCCATAATTGGATGGTTCTACTCATGCCGCCGACATCACTTTGGGCTTCGTAAATATCGACGTGGTGATTTTTTTTAACCAATTCATATGCTGCGGTCATGCCGGCAGGACCTGCCCCTATTATTGCAATTCGTTTTGGTACGGATGTGTTAGTCATTTAAAAAATTAGATGTAATTTTTTATTGGACGTTGATTTTGCTTTGAAGAAACACTATAAAGCAAAGTAAATCCGGTCCAGTCCACCAGCCGGTGCGAATAGTAAATGTATACTTTAGTATAAATTGTGACTCAATATATAACTAAAAGTGAATTTTACCAAGATTTGAGACTCGTTGAAGCCGATCTGAGACGATGGGGAAGTCGAAAGGCGAGCGATGGAGAATGTTTCTGCTGCTAACCAGCTGTTCGGAAACATGTAATAGGCACAACCCATGATCCTTCAGCTTACCCTCTTTTTAGAATATGTAAACATTGAATCTGAACGGTCACACGTATACGTATAAAGCCAACTGTAAACAGTTGGCTTTATACGTTAGTAACGTTATTCTGTCTAAGGGAAGACTAGTTCAGGAAAAGCCGAGCGGCTGGTCGTTAGGCGCAGTGAGCTGAGCGGCCAGATCCGTTAGCCGGTTCTGCATCATGTTTTTCAACGCCTGCCAGCCCGTATTCCACCGGCGAACCACGTTGACCTCGCGAACGATGGCAGGCTCTTTCGGCTGATTGGGCTGTTCGTAATACTCGGGCATCCGGGCCGTCATCTGGCTGACAACCGCTTCGATAGATCCGCTTAAAATTACATCGGAATCTGCTTTCGCCAACTGAATCAGCGCCCGACACATCGACGCGGTATAAAAGGCGCAGTCGATGTCCTGATGCCGAACGGGCACACCGTCGTGCAGACGCTGGAGTTTTACGCCCCCATCTTCCAGGCGGTCCGAAGCCGGAGCCTGATCGGCGGGTTGCGGAAAAACAGCGTCTATTTTATGCTTGAACTTATCCCACCAGGGTGGGCGTGGGCCGGGTTTCAGGGTGTCGCAAAAGATGATACGCTGGGGTAGGGTTGGCTCCTCCGGATTCATCACCAGTAGGGCAGCTCCCAAATGCCGGTCATCAGCGGCATGACGGCGCTGGATCACAAAGCAGTGGGGTTGGGTATCGCCTTCTTCGCTTAACTGCTCTGTAATGGCTTTGACACGCCGTAGCGAATCGTCCATATAGCCTTCGGTAATGACATGAACGGGCAACTCCGACGGTACTACGGCTTCCCAGCGTAGCTGGTGGGCCAGAATCGTCAGGGCTGTGCTGTCCGTACGGCGGGTACCAAAATAGACCCCAATATCTTCGCGGGGAGGTTCGCCATTGGCCTCGCCCGGCTGAATGGTATCGCCATGTGTGCCCTGACGGCTGAGCGGACTATAGCGGAAGGGTACCTCCAGGTGTTCGCGCTGAGCCGCTATGTTATATATACGTTTCTCGAACCGGGCCAGCAGCGGCTCGTAGGCGTCATTCTGAAAATAAACTTCGTCGATGGGCCGAAGCAGATGGCGGGCAATCTGTTCCTGTTCAAGGAGCCGTTCGAAGGCATCGTCCCGGTGTTTGAAGAACGTTCGTAGCGCGCCCTGCTCCACAAATTCTTCTATATCAGTGCCGTCTCCTTCCAGATTTTTAGTTGAAACGGTTCCTTGCTCAATCCAATCGCGCAGGAACTGCTTGACGGCCAGATCAAAGGCATTGTTGGCCGCTTCGGCCTGTTCTATTGTATAGTCTGTTTGATGGATGTTTGGTTTGTGGATGGGGCTTTTCTGATCGAAGAATGTCCCAGCAGTTATGGTCATCGATGAGTAAAAATTAGAACGGTGGTTAAAATGGCCAAATGGTGTCCAGCCACAAGATCCGCTACGATCCGGGAGCTACATTCACGATTCCAGGGTGGTTACCAAAGGAGGGATATACTACCTGGATAACGTCATTATGATTCATAGAAGTTTCCAAAGAGTAACCTATTTTCGCTCAATTAATGATTTCTTCAATATTTTTGTAATCTGTTGATAATAAGGATGTTGCCATGACGACATGTCTCTCTGGCTAATAGCGCCAGCATTCCGGGGTGCTGTGGAATCCCGTATGGACACTTAAACGGGTGATTGATCGACGTCCTTTATCCAACCTCTGATTTCTACTGGCCACACCTAGGGTTCAAGCACACTCCCTTCTGATCAACGGCTGCTTTCTCTTCAGTTCATTAGACAGCGTATTTATTGGCGCAGTCTTGAAAAATTGAAAAAAAACTTAAAATAATTAAAAACCACTAGGTAAGTCTAGGAAAGAGTTAGATCATCGAATGGTAATATTTGGTCAATAAATTGTTCATTTCTGTGTAACTAAATGCCATGAACCCTTAAACATCGACACGATGAAGAAGCTCTATCAAGCAGTTA
Source organism: Spirosoma aerophilum (assembly GCF_054782495.1). Taxonomy (NCBI): domain Bacteria; kingdom Pseudomonadati; phylum Bacteroidota; class Cytophagia; order Cytophagales; family Cytophagaceae; genus Spirosoma; species Spirosoma aerophilum. The sequence continues at coordinate 61,037 of NZ_BAAGSJ010000036.1, forward strand.
TCCTTAGCGTATTGACTGGCAGTTTTTCGGTCCTAGTCTATGGACAGGAAATGAGTGCAAAACGAACAAACACGCCACTCAGTCAGACTGAGCTGGTTATGCTGAACAGCTCAGACAATAAAGCAGCGCGTACAGTGGCCAGAACGACAGATGTAGTCGTGTCGGGGAGGGTAATTGATGAAAAAGGAGCGGGGCTTCCCGGGGTGAGTGTCGTGGTAAAAGGGACGACCCAGGGAACAACGACAGATGGGGAAGGACGCTATCGCCTGTCGGCCCCTACTACGGCGGCAACGCTGGTCTTCAGCTTCGTTGGCTATCAGAAACAGGAAGTACTCATTGGCAATCAAACGGGCATAACCGTCACGCTGGCACCAGACGATCAAACGTTGAATGAGGTCGTTGTGGTAGGGTACGGGTCGCAGCGTCGGCAGGATATTACCTCGGCGGTTTCGGTCATCAATATGAAGGATATTGGTGAACAGCCCGCCAACAACCCGAACCAGATTCTTCAGGGACGGGCACCGGGGGTAGTTGTCAAGCAAAAAAGCGGCACGCCCGGTGGTGTTTTCGAAGTGCGGGTTCGGGGTATCGGTTCGCTGGGAGCCGGTAGTAATCCGTTGTATGTTATTGATGGTTTCGCCGTTGGCACTTCCGTCGGGCAAAACTTGAACCCCAATGATATTGAGAGCGTCACGGTTCTGAAAGATGCCGCTTCGACGGCTATTTACGGAGCCAGAGGTTCCAACGGGGTAGTGCTGATCACTACCCGGCAGGCTAAAGAAGGTAAGGTAAATGTCAACCTGTCGCTCGATTATGGTCTTCAGACCGTGCCGAGGTCCCGACGGGTAACCATGTTGACCGGCCCTGAATTTGCCCAGTTCAAGAAAGACATATACATGGATCAAATTCGGATCCTTCAGAATCGCGAACCCGCCGAAAGCGAAGTGCCCCTTGGCTACCGTTTTCCGGAACAGACCAAGTATTCCACGAACTGGTTTGACCTGATCATGCGTGACAACGCACCCTATTCTGACTTAAATATGACGGTATCGTCAGGAACCGGACCTCTCAAGGCATTGGTGTCCGTTGGGTATTATAAAGAAGATGGCATTATCAAAAGAACGAATTATGACCGTATATCGGTGCGGTCCAACCTGGGTGGGCAGGTCAATAAGTTTATCACCGTAGGCTTGAACATCAACGGGACGTATACCCGTCAGAATCTGGCGAATACCGACGGAAGAAGTGCGCTGGTAGGGGGCGCCCTGCTGATGGACCCTCGGGCAACACCGTATAATGCCGACGGTTCGCTCGTTCCCTACATCAACGGAGTCGATGGCGTATTTGGTTTTCCTAACCCGCTCTACGTCCTGGAGAATGTCTATCGGAAACGTAATATCTCTGATTTATTGACCAATGGGTTTATTGAAGTAGCCTTTCTGAAAGATTTTAGATTCAGAACTTCCGCCAACGTAAAACTGACGAATAATACCTTCAAGGAATATGTTCCCTCTACCATTGGGTTGCCGGTGGCGTCGGGTACGGCGGGGGCGCCCCCACGAATTGCTACCGAAAGGGACGATACAGAAGAATTAACGAATTACTCGTTGGATCAACTGCTCACCTACAAGCCTCGTCTATCCGCCAATCATAGTCTGGATGTGCTGGTAGGCTATACGGCCCAGCAGGAAAAAGCACGTGGCTTTGCGGGTACCGGCAATACCTTTCCAGATGACCTGGTCCCTTTCCTGGGGGCAGCTTCTATTCGGTCGGCCTCGTCTTATGAGCTTGGATGGAGCATGCTGGCGTTGCTGAGCCGCGTCAATTATTCTTACAAAGACAAGTATCTCTTCTCCGCATCGTATCGGCGGGAGGGAAGTTCGCGTTTCGGGGCCAAGAACAAATACGGCGATTTTCCGGCTGCGTCTATAGGCTGGCGGATTACTGAAGAATCTTTCATGCCTAAAACGGCCTGGCTCAGCGACCTTAAACTTCGCGCCAGTTGGGGCGTAACGGGTAATAACGATATTGGTAACTACCCCAGTCTGGCGTTTGTAGGGGCCAACAATTACATCCTGGGTAATGCCTTCGCGGCTGGTAAAGTAGTCAGTTCGTTTGCCAATGCAGAGTTGAAGTGGGAGAAGTCAAACCAGTTGGATATTGGTATGGACCTTGCCCTGTTTAACAGCAAGTTGATCTTTAACGCCGAATACTACCGCAAGATCACCAACGATATGCTCCTGCCGGTATCCATACCGTCGGTGTCGGGGTTTACGACCAGTCTGGACAATATCGGTAAAGTAGAGAACCACGGCTTCGAACTGGGTGCCGAATTCCGGACTGCCATCGGCCAGGTCAACTTCCGCACCAATGCCAACATCAGCTTCAACCGGAACAAGATCCTGGCCATCAAAGGAGCTAATGATGCGCTGTATTACGGCAGCTTCTATGGCGGTTATAATGTTCAGAAAGTAGGTCGCCCGGTGGGCATGATCTATGGCTACAAAAAGCTGGGTATTTTCAATACCCAGGCCGAAATCGACGCGGCACCCAAGCAGGATGGTGTCATTCCGGGCGGGATGAAGTTTGCCGATACCAACGGCGATGGCGTTATCTCATACGATACGCAGGACATGGTTGAGATTGGCAACCCGAATCCGGCCTTTACCTGGGCCTGGACATTTGCCGCGGATTACAAACGGTTTGATATAAACTTGATGTTCCTGGGTGCGCAGGATTTTGATATTTACCGCAACATCGAAGCGTCGACTATGAACATGGATGGCGTGTTCAACGTGCTGGATAAAGCGAAAGATCGGTGGCGGTCGGCCAGTAATCCCGGAACAAATCCCTCCGACGTGCATGCGCAGGGCGGTACCAGTTACTTTAAATGGTCACGCGAGAGCAGCGACCGGTATGTATATGATGGCAGCTATACCTGGTTGAAAACCGTAACCATCGGCTACAACTTTCCCCGGTTCAAATCCATCCTGAGCAACGCCCGGGTGTTCCTGACCGGCAACAACCTGCTCATGTTTACCAAGTATCCCGGCAATAACCCGGACGCGGGTGTACGAAGCACGACCGAACCGAATAATGACGATGAGTCGTACCCGGTCCCCAGAACGTTTGCTGCTGGTATCAAACTCAACTTCTAATCGCCACGAACATGAAAAATAAGATTCTTATCGGAACCCTTTTTCTTTGCTTAGGTCAGTTTTCGTGCAGCGATGATATGCTGATCACAACCGACCCGACCCGGATCGGGACCGACCTGTTCTATAAAAACGAAACGCAGTTTTTACAGGCATTGAATGGTGTGTATGGCCAATTGCAGGGCATTACCAACGCAGCCTATATCTTTCAGGAGTTTCCTTCAGACAACACGACCCTCGATTTCAATCCGCTCGATCGGGGAGGAGCTGCCGGATGGGAAGCTTTCGAATTCTCGACCGTTAACCAGGGCAACGGCGAAATTGCCAATGTCTGGAACCTCTACTATTCAGCCCTGTACAATACCAACTATACGCTGGAGAAGCTGGCGACCAGTACGCTGGACGCCACCGCAAAAGCACCCATCGAAGGTCAGCTGAAGTTTCTCAGAGCCTATTTTTACTTTCATCTGGTTCAGTACTTTGGCGATGTTGTTCTGGTAACGTCCACGCTGGATAAACCCGACAAGGCCTTCGATTTAGTCCGGTCTCCCCAGGCCGATGTATGGGCGCAGATTGAGAAAGATCTGAAAGAGGCTGTTCCCTTATTGCCCGCCACCTACCCCGCGTCTCAACTGGGGCGGGTAACAAAAGGGGCGGCTTCAGGTCTGTTGGGTAAGGTTTATCTGACCCAGAAGAAATACGCCGATGCCGTCACGACGCTGAAGCAGGTAACGGGGTACTCATTAAACCCAATTTATGCCGACAACTTTAATCCGGCGAAAAAGAACGGCCCCGAATCGCTCTTTGAAGTGCAGTATCAGGGCGGTAATGATCTGGGTGAGTGGAGCAACTTTGCGTATATATTCGCCCCCCGATTATCAGCAGGGGCGGTAACCGGATTTGCCAATACAACGCCTGGTGGACGGAATATCCCGACCAACGATATGATCGCAGCCTACGAACCCGGTGATCTGCGGAAAGATGCCTCATTGAAAACCAGTTATACCCTGAATGGCAGTGTGGTACCCATTCCATACGTAACGAAATTTACGTATCCACACACCATTACCGGCCGTACGGATAATAACTGGCCGGTACTCCGGTATGCCGATGTGGTGCTGATGCTGGCCGAAGCCATCAATGAGCAGGCCGGCCCAACAGCCGAGGCTTTAGGGTATGTAAACCAGGTCCGTACCCGGGCGGGTCTGAAAGAGTTGGCAGGGCTCGACAAAGCGGCTTTCCGGACCGCGGTTTTGAAAGAGCGCCGGGTGGAACTTGCCTTCGAGAACCATCGCTGGTTCGACCTGAAACGGACCCTGAGTCCTACGGAGTTAGCGGCCTTTATGAATGCCCATGGGGCCAAAGAAAAAGCGAAGCCAACAGTAGATCGGGGTGGAATTTCGTTTAATGCATTAGATTATGTATACAGTGACTTCGAGTACTTTTTTCCGATTCCGGCTCCGCAAATTCTGATTAACAATAAATTGACCCAAAATGCTGGCTATCAGTAGCCTGTGAATAAATCGACATATCAGAGCCGTGGCCACGGCTCTGATATGTTAGCCCCATTTCTTAACTCATTACCTCAACCTGATGACTGTAGTCGCTGAATCGTTCTGGCTCTGGCAATTTCTGGGCCGATTACATCCTTTACTGGTTCACTTTCCGGTTAGTTTACTCTGTATTGCGTTATTGCTCGAGGCTATCGGCTGGTTTCGTAAGTCGACCGAAATGCAGGCCGGAATCCGGGCTATGGTCTGGATTGGAGCCATTAGTTCTATAGTGGCCGCTGCGCTGGGATTGATGCTGGTAAATCAGGATGATTATGGCGGTGATACCGTAACCATTCACCAATGGTCGGGGCTGGCAACGATGACGCTGGCCATCCTGACGGTGCTGGCACTACGTTCTGGCCGTACCGATCTATACCGGGGTCTGCTGATCACAACCGTGCTGGGCGTTAGTCTGGCGGGCCATTACGGGGCAATGCTCACCCACGGCGACGATTACCTGAGCAGTGTTCTTCCCTTCGGAAAGGGAGGCAGCACCCCCGTTACCAGTGATACACAGTTTGCCTTCGCCAGCGCTACAGATGCCAATAAACCCCTGGACGAAAAACAGATTGGTGAGCTGAATCTGGAAGTGCGGTCTATTCTGGCGCACAACTGCTACAGCTGCCATAGTGCTACCAAAATCAAGGGTGGTTTGCGGCTGGACAAAAAAGAGTTTATCATGAAGGGTGGCGAAGACGGTAAAATTCTGGTAGCCGGTCATCCTGAGGATAGCGATATGATCCGGCGCATCAAACTCCCCGCTGGTCATGAGGACGCCATGCCCACCAAAGGCAAGCGACTGAGTGAACACGACGTTGCCCTGCTCGAATTCTGGATCAAGCAGGGAGCTCCCTGGCCGAGTGGTGCCGAAAAGAGCATTTACCGGGTGGCGGCCCTCGAACCTCGTTTACCTGCGCTTCCCGATTCGGGTGCCGGGCTCTCGAATCCGGTGGATCGCTTCGTGAATGTCTATTTTCAGCAGCATAAAATTGCGTGGAAGGATGTCGTCAGCGACCGGGTGTATATGCGCCGGGTATATCTGGACGTTGTGGGACTCCTGCCAACACCGCAGGAGATCCAGACGTTTGAAGCCGATGCCCGACCCAATAAGCGGGAAATACTGGTCAACCAACTCCTCAGCCGCAATACCGATTATGCCCAGCACTGGCTCACGTTCTGGAACGACGCCCTTCGCAACGACTATACCGGTACGGGCTACATCACCGGCGGCCGCTTTGACATCACTAACTGGCTCTATTCTTCGCTCAAAGCCAACAAGCCTTACAATCAGTTTGTGCGGGAGTTGATCAGCCCAACCAAGGAGTCGTCGGGATTCATCAAAGGAATTAAATGGCGGGGAACCATCAATTCGAGCCAGCGGACCGAAATGCAGGCGGCCCAGAACGTATCGCAAGTGTTGCTGGGGCTGAACTTGAAGTGTGCGTCGTGTCACGATAGTTTTATCAGCGACTGGAAACTGGCCGATGCTTATGCCTTTGCCAACGTTTTTTCGGATACAACGCTGGAGATCAATCGCTGCGATAAGCCCACGGGCAAGCTGGCCGGACGCAAGATCATTTTCGAGAAACTGGGCACGATCAATGGCAAAGCCACCACCGACGAGCGACTTCGCGAACTGGCTGAATTTCTGGTACAACCTAAAGACGGGCGGCTGTATCGCACCGTCGTGAATCGGGTGTGGGCGCAGGTGATGGGCCGGGGCATTATCGAACCCGTCGATGTCATGGACAACGATCCCTGGAGTCAGGATTTGCTGGACTGGCTGGCGTCGGATTTTGTGGCGAATGGGTACAATATCAAGCGGCTGATGGCAACGATTCTTACGTCCCGAACCTATCAGTTACCTTCCGTTGGCCTAAAAGACGCGGACTTGATCACATCGCCCAACTTTGTTTTTCAGGGTATGGTCCGCCGTCGGCTCACGGCCGAGCAGTTTACCGATGCTGTCAGTATGGCGTTCAGTCCGGTGTATATCGACACGTCGATTGTGGAGAAACTGTTCCCTAAACAAATAAAGAAAGAAGCTCCCTTTGCGCGGGCGGCACTGGTCAAAAACGACCCGTTCCTGACGGCGCTGGGTCGCCCGAACCGCGAAACGGTTAGTACCAGCCGGTCGTCGCAGGCCAACCTGTTGCAGGCGCTGGAACTTACCAACGGCGAGCAATTTAACGAAGCCCTCAAACGGGGAGCCCAGCAATGGAAAGCCACCTACCCAACAACGGATGCGCTGGTGAAAAACCTGTACTGGAAAGCCCTCGGGCGGGAGCCTAAGCCTAAAGAACTGGCCGTGGCCCAAAAAATAGTCGGTAAAAATCCGAGTACAGAGGGTATTCAGGATCTGGTGTGGGCCATTAGCCTTCACCCCGAGTTTCAGTTGATTTATTAGGTTTTGAGAAACCGACCATGGCAGATTTAAGAATCTGCTACCACTCACCACACCACCTCAACCAGGAAACGGGTTGATAGCATGCATCAGACACATATATTAGATAGTAAAAAATAACGATCAGTGACTTATAACTACCTGATAGACAACTTTCGGGTATTGAGGTAAGTACAGTCGGTTTTGAGCCAGATATACTATGAGACATAACTGGAATAGACGGGAGTTTCTGCAAAAAACAAGTGCGGCTACGCTGGCGGCTATGGCAGCGGGTGCCCCCATGTCGAGCCTGTTATCAGGTTGCCGCCGGACGCCGAAGCCGGGCGAGACCAACGGTACCGCCGACACGGTCATTCTGCTCTGGATGGCGGGCGGCATGGCCCATACCGAAACCTTCGACCCCAAACGCTACACGCCTTTTGAAAAGGGCATGGAAGGCAACCGGGTGTTGAGTACCTTCAAGCCCATACCCACGGTGCTGGACGGAATCAATTTTTCGGAAGGACTGCAATCCATTGGCAAGGTTATGGACAAAGGAACATTGATTCGGTCGTATGTGGCTGGTGATATGGGCCATATTCTGCACTCACGCCACCAGTACCACTGGCATACCTGCTACGAACCACCCCAAACGGTTGCGGCTCCGCACCTGGGTTCCTGGATTGCAAAGGAGTTGGGTCCCAAAAATCCGGTCATTCCGGCTTTTGTCGATATTGGGCAGCGGTTCACCGTGGGCGAGGCCGAAGAGCTTAAGGCGTTCCATACCGCCGGTTTCCTGGGCAATGAATACGGCCCGTTTTTCATTCCCGACCCTAGTCAGGGGCTGGAGAGCGTTCGGCCGCCGGTTGGCATGGATGCCAAGCGATTTGAGCGACGGAATCAGTTGTATAATGATTTGATCAGCAATGGCCCGATGGGTGAATTTGGCAGCGATTACCAGAAAGAGTCGCTCAAACGGTCGATGGAGCAGGCGTATATGCTGCTCAACTCCCCCGAAGCCAAAGCCTTCGATCTGAGCCAGGAGCCCAAGGCCAGTTACGACATCTACAATACCGGTAAGTTTGGCCTGGGCTGTTTGCTGGCCCGCCGACTCACCGAACAGGGTGCCCGTTTCATCAGCGTCACCACCGAATATGAGCCGTTTAAAGGCTGGGATACGCACGAGAATGGGCACACGCGTCTGGAAGACATGAAAAAGCAGATCGACGGCCCCATTGCGCAGTTGATCAAAGATCTGGACAAAACCGGACAACTCGATCGTACCATGATTATTCTGGCCAGCGAATTCAGCCGGGATATGATGGTAGAAGGGCGACCCGATGCCAAAGTGCAGGAACAGGTTAAACAGCCGGAAATACTGTCTGACCTTAAGTTCTATGGCATGCACCGTCACTTTACCGACGGCTGCTCCATTCTCATGTTCGGGGGCGGTATCAAAAAAGGGTTCGTTTACGGCAAAACGGCTGACGAGCGCCCCTGCAAAACCATCGAGAATCCAGTACATATCGATGGCATTCATCAAACGATTTACCATGCGTTGGGTATTGCGCCGGATACCCATTACGAAGTTGAAAAGCGACCATTTTATTCCACGCCCGATGGGCTGGGGAAAGCGGTTCTGGATTTGCTGGCTTAGGGTTGTGCTGTCAGTTTCTTAAAACCGACACGGTAGATTTCCTAAACCCTACTGCATAGGCTGTCAAATTGACGAGCTTAACCGAAGGGGTATGGTGGTGACATAGATCGCGGATACGATACTATCCTGAATCAAATAAATCGTGCAGTATGCGTAAGAGTCTAATCTATTTACTGGTTTTAGGTGCAGGAATTGCCTGGTATTCCCAGGCCTGTACGACCAGTTCAGGAAGCAACGGCGGTTCGGAAGACCTTCCGGAGATGGTCAGCTATAATTTTGATATCCGGCCCATTCTGTCTGACAAATGCCTGGCCTGCCACGGTCCGGACGCCAACAAGCGCGAAGCCGGGCTGCGGCTCGACATGGCTGAAAGTGCGTACAAAGCCTTGCAGGAACACCCGTCGGCGCATGCGCTGGTGCCAGGCAAACCGGAGTTGTCGGAAGTGTTTCTGCGGATCAGTTCGCCGGATACGTCCATCATGATGCCGCCCCCCTCGTCCAACCTGAAACTGTCGGCGCGAGAGATAAAACTGATCGAGAAATGGATCCGGCAGGGAGCTGCTTACGAGAAACACTGGGCCTTTGTCGCGCCCACTAAGCCCGCGATTCCGCATGTCGAACGAACTGACTGGGCGAAAAACGAGATCGACTACTTCATCCTGCAAAAACAGGAACAAAAAGGGCTCAAACCCAATGATGAAGCCGACAGAGAGCGGCTGCTTAAACGACTGAGTCTGGACCTGACCGGGCTGCCGCCCAGCCTGCAGACCATGGACCGTTTTCTGGCCGATAAAAGCGCCAATGCCTACGAAAAAATTGTCGATGAGTTACTGAAGAACCCGGCTTACGGCGAAAAAATGGCGCTGCACTGGCTCGATCTGGCCCGCTATGCCGATTCGCACGGGTACCAGGATGATGGCTACCGAACGCAGTGGCCCTGGCGGGATTGGGTCATTCATGCGTTCAACAAAAACATGCATTACAATGATTTTGTGAGCTGGCAACTGGCGGGCGATCTAATGCCAAACTCTACTAAAGAGCAATTGCTTGCCACTGCCTTCAACCGGAATCACAAAATAACGGAGGAGGGTGGCGTCATACCGGAAGAGTACCGGACCATGTACGTGACCGACCGCAACGACCTGTTCGGAAAGGGGTTGCTGGGGGTAACCCTTGAATGTGCCCACTGCCACGACCACAAGTACGACCCTTTTTCGCACAAAGAGTATTACCAGATGTTCGCGTTTTTCAACAACGTGAAAGAAGTGGGCATCGAGTCGGTTATTGGCGGGCCCGATACCTACGCCAAGAAGCCACTGATGGAAATCTGCGACGAAGACATCCAAAGTATCCTGTCCTTCGTCAACAAACGGGATACCAACCGACTGATCGTGTCGGTGATGGGCGATCTGGATACTACGCGCAAGACCTTTGTGCTGAAACGGGGTGTCTACGATGCCCCCGGCGAAGAGGTGCAGCCCGGTACGCCCAAAGCCATACTGCCGTTCAATCCCAGTTACCCCAAAAATCGGCTGGGACTCGCCAAGTGGCTGTTTGATCGAAAGAACCCGCTGACGGCCCGCGTGTATGTTAACCTGTTATGGCAGGAATTTTTTGGGAAAGGGATCGTAAAAACGTCCGGTGATTTCGGGATGCAGGGCGACCTCCCGTCGCACCCGGCTTTGCTCGACTGGCTGGCCGTCGACTTTATGGATCACGGCTGGGATATAAAGCGGCTGGTCAAACAGATGGTGACGTCAGCTACCTATCGACAATCGGCGGTGATTACGCCCGAGAAACTAGCCGCCGACCCGGATAATATACTTCTTGCACGGGGACCGCGCTACCGAATTCAGGCCGAGTTTATTAAAGATCTGGTGCTGAGCAGCAGCGGTTTGCTGAACCCAACCATTGGGGGGCCGAGTGTGAAGCCGTATCAACCAGCTGGGTTGTGGGAGGGAGCTACATCGGGGCGCGGACTGCTATCGGTTTATAATCAGGATCACGGATCAAGTCTGTATCGGCGGGGTATGTACACGCTCATCAAACGGACTGTTCCACCGCCGTCGATGGCTATTTTCGATGCCAGCAACCGCGATCTGTGCGAGGTGAAGCGATTGAAAACCAATACGCCCCTGCAGGCACTGGTCATGCTAAACGACCCGACGGTACTGGAAGCGTCGCGGGTGCTGGCGGCCCGGCTGTTACAGGAAAATAGCGACGTAGAGGCTAAAATCAGTAAAGCCTTCCGGCTGATCGTGAGTCGCAAACCCAGCGGGAAAGAAACCGAAATACTGACCGGCTATTACGATAAGGAGTTGAAAAAACTCACCCCATCCGTCGCCGAGAAATCGCTGGCTGTTGGCGAGTACCCGATTCCTGCCCGAGTCGACAAGACTAAATTAACCGCGTTAATGCGCGTCTTGACGACCATTTACAACCTGGAAGAAACCATTACAAAGTCCTAAATGGGACACAGATTGACGTATTTCCAATCATCTATCTACTTCAGTACTAGTTAGCTGGATCATACCTAATCATACTGATCATAAACATCAGTCCCGGCCGCGGGTGCGGTTCTATTATGGAAAAAGAAATTCTCGAACACGGTCTGAATTTTAACCGACGCCGTTTCCTCTCCCGGCTAAGTCTGGGTCTGGGAAGCGCTGCTTTGGGTTCGTTGCTTATTCCTGATCTGTTTAGTGGGTCCGGGGCCGAAGATGGACTGACACCCGGTATTCCGCATTTCGCGCCAAAAGCCAAACGCGTCATTTACCTGTTTCAGAATGGTGCCCCCTCACAGCAGGAGTTGTTCGATTACAAACCCAAACTGCGGGAGATGATGGGGCAGGAGATGCCGCCTTCCGTGCGGGGAACGCAACGGCTTACGGGTATGACCGCCAACCAGAAAGAGTTTCCGCTGGTGGGTTCTTTTGTCGACTTTAAACAGTACGGCGAGTCGCGGGCGTGGGTTAGCGATCTGTTTCCGTATACGGCCAAAATCGTCGACGACCTCTGTATCGTGAAGTCCATGTTTACCGAAGCCATTAACCACGACCCCGCGCTCACATTCCTGCAAACGGGTTCGCAGCAGGGCAACCGGCCCAGTATGGGCTCCTGGCTGAGTTACGGGCTGGGGAATGAAAATAAAAACCTGCCCAATTTTACCGTGTTGCTGTCGCGCGGGATTGGCAACGGGCAGGGTGTGTATTCCAAGCTGTGGTCGAATGGGTTTCTGGATTCTATTCACCAGGGCGTTCAGTTCAGCAAAGGCGAAGACCCCGTGCTGTATCTGCGTGACCCCGAAGGAATGGATCGGCAGGCCCGCCGGGAGATGCTCGACAATCTGGCGCAGCTCAACGATTTATCCTATCAGGAGTTTGGCGACCCGGAGATCAGCGCCAAAGTGAAGCAGTACGAAATGGCGTACCGCATGCAAACGGCCGTGCCCGAAGTGATGGATTTGTCGAAGGAGCCGGACGATATTATCAAGCTTTACGGACCCGATTGTCTGGTGCCGGGCACTTTTGCCGCCAACTGCCTGCTGGCCCGCAAGCTATCCGAGAATGGCGTGCGCTTTGTGCAACTGTACCACCAGGGCTGGGATCAGCACGGCAACCTCCCGTTTGAGATCGCGAAGCAGGCCAAAGACGTCGATCAGGCATCGGCTGCACTGGTGACCGACCTCAAACAGCGCGGTCTGCTGGACGAAACACTGGTGATCTGGGGCGGTGAATTTGGCCGTACCAGCTACACACAGGGCAAACTTACCAAAGATAATTACGGTCGCGATCATCACCCCCGCTGCTTTACGATCTGGATGGCGGGTGGCGGCATTAAGCCGGGTATCGTCTACGGCGAAACCGATGAAATGGGCTATAACATTATTAAAGACCCTGTTCATGTGCACGATTTTCAGGCAACGGTCCTGAATCAGCTTGGCCTGAACCATGAGAAATTGATCTTCAAACACCTGGGCCGCCGGTATCGGTTAACCGACGTGTCGGGGAAAGTGGTGCATGATATTATTGCCTAATTGTACCCATGGGATTTATCCCGTGTTCTCCTTGATATAAAAACACGGGATGAATCCTGTGGGTACGGCAAATTATTTAGTTGGAGATGAATAAAAAACTAATCGGTTTTGCGGAGCAGGCGTTATTTGCGTCGGTAGTTTTCGTCCTGTTTTTGTTGCTGTTCAATGGCAAATTTGTGGTTCCTGTCTGGCTGCAACCCCTCGGGCGGATGCACCCGCTGCTGCTGCATTTCCCGATCGTTATTTTGTTGCTGGCTATGGTTATGGAGGCTTTTCGCTCTCGAACGTCCAGCGTGTCGAACCCCGCCTTTGCTGAGTTTTATCAACATTTCCTGAGCAGTCTGCTGTTGATCGGAGCGTTGTCGGCGGGCTTGACGGTCATTATGGGTTTATTCCTGGCCAAGGAAGATGGCTATAGTGGTCAGGTGCTGACCTGGCACAAATGGTCGGGCGTGGCTATCTTTTTCATGGCGTCATTCCTATACTGGGCCCGTCCTAAGGTCTGGTATACGGCCATGATAGCCCGGTTGGGGGCGGCTGTAACGGTGCTTTGCCTGATTGGGGCCGGTCATTATGGAGCCACGCTCACCCACGGTGACAACTTCCTGTTCGAGCCGATCAGCCGGCTGGAAAAACCCGCTCCGGTCGCGTTCGACAAGGCCATGGTCTATGCCGATGTCATTCAACCCATTTTTGAGCAGAAATGCATTAGCTGCCACAATGCCGACAAACTGAAAGGGCAGTTGAATCTGGCAACGATCGATGCCATGCTGAAAGGGGGTAAAACCGGTAAGTTATTTGTAGCCGGAAAACCCGATATGAGTTTGCTGCTCGAACGGATTCATATGCCGATGGAGGAGAAAAAACATATGCCGCCATCGGGTAAAACGCAGCTCACACCACAGGAAATGACCCTGCTGGCCTTATGGGTAAAGGGCAACGCCGAACATAAAAAGAAACTGATTGACTTACCCGCTACCGACTCGTTACGCCTGATGGCATCGGCCTTGTTCAAGCCTGCGGAGCCGGTGGAGCAGTTTGATTTTGACCCGGCAGACGAAGAGACGGTAAAGAAACTAAATAACGACTACCGCACGGTGGCTCCACTCGCCAGAGAGTCGCCCGCCCTGGCCGTCAACCTGTACAATAAAGACACGTACTCGCCCGAAAAATTAGCGGAACTGAGCCCCGTGAAAGAGCAGGTCGTCTATCTGAACCTGAACAAGATGCCCGTAAAAGACGCCGATCTGAAACGAATTGCCGAGTTTGATAATCTACAAAAACTGGACCTCAATTTTACCGACATTACAGGTTCGGGGCTTTCAGAACTGGATGGGTTGAGTCAACTGAAAACACTCGCCCTCTCGGGTACCAACATCACGTTCGACGTGTTGCAGAAGCAGTTGGGGAACTTCAAGAAACTGCAAACGATTTCGCTTTGGAATACCAAACTTACGCCTGTACAGATAGGCCAGTTGCAGAAGGTGTACAGAAATATTCAATTCATTGCCGGCTTTGACGGGGCCGACAGTGCTCCCATCACGTTGAATCCCCCGCAGATAAAAAATAGCTCGACTATTTTTACCGGCACCGTACCCCTTCAGCTAAAACACCCGATCAAAGGCGTTCAGATTCGCTACACCACTGACGGCACCGAACCCGACAGCCTGCACTCCCCCGTATTTACCAACCAAACGGTACTCTCCCAACCGACTCTGGTAAAGGCGAAAGCGTACAAAGCGGGCTGGTATGGAAGCACTGTTGCTACATTCGATTTTTACAAGAGCACCTATAAACCCGACAGTGTCAATTTGCTCTTCCCGCTCAATCCGGTTCACCAGGCCGATGGGGCGCATACGTTTTTCGATGGCCGACTTGGAACGTTCAATGCCAACAGCCCGGCTTGGGCCAACAACTGGGGTGGATTCAGGAAGTATGACATGGCCCTGGTTTCGGAATTTAAAAAGCCGATTTCTGTAAGCTCCGTTGCACTACGGGTCATGGTCGAAGAGGAAACGAGTATTTTTCCGCCAGAAGTCGTTGAAATCTGGGGCGGTAACAGCCGCGAAAAGATGACATTACTCGGCACGCTAAAACCCGGAATGCCTGTCAAAAAAGAGAAGCCTATCCTGAAAGCTGTCGTGTGCGCTTTCAAGCCGCAAACCGTTTCGTTCCTGAAGGTCATCGCCAAACCCGTCAAAAAATTGCCCGACTGGCATCCTAATAAAGGCAATAATGCCCTGTTGCTGGTCGATGAGGTGTTTATCAATTGAGATGACCTGCTCAATCGTCATCCTCATCTTCTTCACCTTCCTCTTTCTTCCCTAGCCGGACAAAGGCGCCCCGACGCGGGGCAGGCATTACGCTCTTTGGGCCGCGAACGGTTTGCCAGACGATCTCGCTGAAAATGAGGTCGTCAATATCGTCGGGGCGGCTCAGGTTGAAGCGCGAGGAGCGTTTGGAGTTGTTGTTGACGGCTACGTTCCTTTCGTTGAGGTCGATCTCGGCCGCCCTGGCGATGAAGGGTGTCGGATCTGCTTTTTTGGCGAAACAGCGCCACAGGGGCGTGGCGGCAGCATCGTACTGACTCATGGGTTTGAGGCCTAAGATAAGCTCGATGGTTCGGAGAAGACCCGAAGTTGAATACATGGTATGATCGACGTAGCCCCGTTTCACAAAGCCACCCGCCACAAAGGCGATTGAGCGGTGGGCGTCTACATGGTCGGGGCCGTTCTGGGCGTCGTCTTCCAGAATAAACACTACCGATTCGTTCCAGATCGGACTTTTTGATAGATGCTCCACAAACCGACCAACGGCCAGGTCGTTATCGGCAACAGCGGCTTCGGGTGTGGGCATACCTATTCGAGCGCCCGATGTATGGTCGTTGCCCAGGCGCACGGTATTGAGCCGGGGCAAGGTGCCGGCGGCAAGCAGCGCATCAAAATCTTTCTCCCAAACCTCAACCCGTTTTGTATCCATATAAGCCATGTCAAAGCCTTTGAAATCAGGGCAGTTGTGGCCTTCCAGCACTTTGATGTTTGGTTTGTTATCCACGAACCAGCCGTAGCTTCGGAACGTTACACCTGCCCGCTGGCAGTGGTCCCAGATAAAGCCATCGCGCGGATGGGCAATTTCTTTTTGTCCTTCGTAATCATACGTACCGCCCCGGCCCCCGTAGCTGGTGACCCAGTTCTTCTCCACATAATCATTGGCGTAAGCCGCCGAGGACCAGTTATGCCCATCGGCACTCACTTCGGCATCGACGTAGAAGTTGTCCAGCAGCACAAATTCTTTTGCCAGTGCGTGTTGGTTGGGCGTTACTTTTTTGGGGAACAGACAAAGAGCCGGGTCGCCGTTGCCTTCGGGCATGTCGCCCAGTACCTGATCGTAGGTGCGGTTTTCCTTGATGATGTAGAAGACATATTTAATCGGTGACCGTGCCGACGAACCACTTCCCCCAACGCGCATAGGGATCGGGTTCCCGGCTTCGCCTTCTGCCAGTTGCTCTTTACTTTTCGTATACGGCGTATTGGCGTAGACCAGCCGTGAGTAAGCGGCTAATACATCGGTGGTGGGTACGTCGATGACGGAAAGGGTGCCTTTAAATAAGCCGGCAATGTATTGTTCACGTCCCGTGTTGGCTTGCGGATTGGGCCCCACCTGCTGAGGTGCGCGTGACCGCACGGGGTTTGGCCCTTTCGGATTCGCCTTCGAGGAGAAGCCTTTGCCGTTCGTAACAAAAATCCGGGAGCCGATCACTTTCACCGCTGTTGGATACCAGCCCGTTGGGATAAAACCGCTGGAATGACTATGACCTTTGCTGGTCACATCAAAAACCGCCAGGCAGTTATTGTCGGCGTTGGCAATGTAGAGTGTATTCTCGTCGTCGCTCAGAGCCAGCCCGTTGGGTGTCGTGCCCAGCGGTGCATTGGGGAAGAGCGACGTTGTCAGGGTTTCAATCACCTGCCGTTTGGCCACGTCGATCAGGACAACCGTATTATCGTTTCCGTTAGCCACATACAGGTATTTGCCATCGCGGGTAAGGAGCAGATCGTTCGGGTTTCTGTTGGTCGGAATTTTAGCCGTTATCGCCTGCGTGTTCACGTTGACGACCAGCACACTGGCCCCACCCCAGAGCGAAACAAACAGTTCGTTTTTGTCGGGCGAGAGCAGGCAGGTGTAGGCAGCCGCTCCCAGATTGAGCTTGTGAAGTGTTTTACGGGTTTGGGTGTCGGTAATGTAGAGTGAACTGTCCTCTTTCGTGACGACATACAGGCGGTTTTTGGCATCGTCGACGGCCAGACCGGTAGGGGATACTTTAACCGGCCAGGGCTTTGCCAGCACGATGGATTCATCGGGCACGAGTTTCTCGTTTTCAATCCGGTAAATCAGTATCTTATTGTCGTTGCCCCCCGAGGCATACAACCGGTTTTCGTCGGCGCTAAAGGCCAGACCCAGGTAGGATTTGCCTACTCTGGCCGTATCCAGAATCTGGTGCGTCTGGGCGTCCAGCAGCGTAATGCTCTGGGTACTCTGTCCATTATTCGTGACCGCCAGATATTTCTTGGTAGGAGAAACGACCAGATTCAGCGGCAAGTCGTCCAGATTAACGCTCTGTCCCGGTGGAGTTAAAGACCAGCCATTGGGCAAATGGACACGAGCCGCAGCCAGTTTCTGATACACGTCTGTTTCCTGCGACGAGCCAGACGAATGGCTGGTCCGATGGCAGCCCGCCAGTAAAGACATTAGGAACAAAGGGCTGGCTATGTAAAACAATAAGGAGCGAAGGGCCATGCGATGAATGCTGATAAACGTTACTCGATAAGGAGTCGAAACCTCGGGAAAATCTACTGATATCGGTGTAGGATGTCTGTTAAATTATTAAGAACAATCAAGTCGGCCTGTATGCCGGAGGGCGTTTTGTGGGCTGGTATCTGATGTACAGATCTCCCGTCGACGGGTCTTTCCAAAGTTGATCCCCTTTTTCGATTCCACATTCTGGAATTTTATTCCAGACCATAGACGTCTGTTCTGTTACTGGTTTAGAAATCTTCTGACAATCAATGGGTTATTTAAGTGGCACAGTATTCGAGTACCTGTTTGTCAAACTTAGAAAGTTCATGGAAAACAAAGACGCACTGTCCATCTTCGTTGTCGACGATGACCCCTTCTGCCAAAAGATTTATGAGCAGCATCTTCATCAGTTAGGCTACAGCCAGGTCCGGCTGTTTAGCGATGGACAGTCATGCCTTAATCTGCTGACTGAGCTTCCCGATGTTATTTTTCTGGATTACCAAATGGAGCCGCTCGATGGCCTTGAAGTACTTCGGAAAATTAAACGCTTTAACCCGGACATCTACCTGGTAGTTATTTCGGCTCAGGAAGATTTGCAGGTGGCTGTCAACGCACTCAAATACGGCGCTTTCGACTACATCATAAAAGGACATGACGACTTTGCTAAAATGGACACAGTTCTGAAAAAAATTCAGGATGTAAGGGCCCTGTTAAAGCAGCGTCCTGCCGGACGGTGGAATAAACTGCTCACCCTTGTTGGTCTGGTCTGATGCTGAATACACGTATTCGTTCATGGCTGGTTCTGTCCATGTTCTGGCTGACCAGTTGTGCGTCTCACAACCTGTTTCAGGCCGGACCATCCCAACAAGTGGATTCCACTTTTTTTAAACAGGAAAGCGTTCAATATACCATCCGGAAAGATGATAAACTCAGCATCAGTATCTGGAATCATGATGACCTGAGCGTGGGGTCGCTTTATAGTATCTACAGCGCCAACGAGGTGTATGGCAAGTGGGTCATGGTCGATCCGAATGGCGAGGTGCCCGTGCCGAAAATCGGAAAGGTGAAACTGGTGGGCCTCACGCTCCTGCAAGCGCGGGAACGGCTGCTGGCCGAGTTTGGCAAATGGATCGTCAACCCCATTATCGACCTCAAAGTGCTGAACCGCGAAGTGACGCTGCTGGGTGAACTGAAAAACCCCGGCAAGCTGCTGCTCGAAAAAGAAGCCAACAATCTCGTCGAATTGCTCGGGCGGGCCGGGGACTTCGACCTATACGCCGATCGGCAGGCGGTGCAGGTGATTCGCACTATCGACAATAAGCCCCATACCATTAGCCTCGACCTGACCCGAATGGACCAGTTTGCGACCAAAAATATCCAGATCATACCCGGCGATGTCATCTACGTGCCCGCCCGGAAAAGTAAGCTTTGGGATAAGCGGGCCGGGCCGAGTGTGCTGCCGGTAGCGAGTGCCATAACGACCCTGCTCGTACTGTTCAAGTTCTTTATTTAATCGGTTGCCATGTCTGAATTATCAAAAACGCTGGGAATACTGGGGCCGTTTGTGCGGGGGTTACCGCTCACGGTGGCCATCATGGCGATTGCCCTGTTTTTGGCGGGCCGGTACCTGCGCTATACGACCCCCATGTACGAAAGCATGGCGAAAATCAAACTGGCCGATGCCAATGAAGGAGCCCCTAGTGCCAACCTTTACAAAGACTTCGATGTGTTTGCCAATAGCAATAAAATCCTGGCTGAGGTTGAGCTGCTGAAGTCGACTACCTTGCTGACCAAAGCCTTCTCGACCCTTGACCTGGGCGTGACGATCTACCGGGTGGGGCAGTTGCGAAAAGCCGATTTGTATGGTCAGTCGCCCATTGTGATCACGGCGGCTTTTACCGACCCGAAATGGTATAACCAGTCGTTTTACCTGTCGGTCCGGCGCGACTCCTTGGTAACGATCAACCTGCCGAACGGGAAAAGTGTGAACTGTGAACTGAATCGGATGGTGAGGCTCGATGGGGGAACACTGTTTATTGCCCGCAATGAAGCCCTGCTGCAAAAACGCCACCACCTGATCGTCAACGACCGCTACGAGTTCATCGTGCGCACCAAAGAAAGTGTCGTTGAATCCATTGTGGGCGACCTGGATGTGATGGCTGTTGACAAAGACATTCCCGTTCTTCGGATCAGCTATAAAAGCTCCGTACCACAAAAGGCGGCCGATGTTGTGAACAGTGTGGCCGCTGCGTATATAGCCGACGGTGTGGAGGATCGCTTCCGGACAGCCGACACGACCGTCGATTTTCTGAACCAGCAACTGAAAGATTACAAAGGCCATCTGACGGCCAGCGAACGAGCCATTGAAGGGTATCGAAACGCTAAAAATATCATCAACATAAAGCAGGAAACCGAAACCGACCTGCGCAAAATTGCGGACCTGAAAAAGCAGTTGTCCAGTGTGCACATGAACGTGCTGGCCATCGACAGCCTGAATCGATACGTCAATCGAAACCCTGACTTTTTAAAGTCAGCCCCGAATTTCGAAGCGTTCAACGATCTGTTGTCGACCGAAATTGTCAAGAAAATGAAGCAGTTGCAGGGCGACCGTCGCGAGCTGCTAACGCGGTACACGGCCGATCATGAAAAAGTACGGCTGCTGGACACGCAGATGAAAGACCTGGCCGATTACATGAAGGAGAGCATTCATAACACGCTCACCAATCTTCAGATCAAACACAAAGACCTTACCGAAACTGTCAGCGAGGCAGAAGCCGCCTTTATTGGCCTGCCGACCAAAGAAAAAACCATGACGGTGCTGGAGCGAAACTTCAGCCTCGACGAACAGATATATCGATTTCTCCATCAGAAACGTACGGAAGCCGACATTGCCCGGGCCGCTACGATCTCGTTTCATCGGGTCATTACCGAAGCCAAAGTGGCGCAAAAACCGGTATCGCCCAATCCAACGCTTATTAAAGTGCTGGCAGGTTTTCTGAGCCTGCTCATTAGCGTGGTACTCATTTACGGCGTCCACTTTCTGAAGGCACGGGTGAGTAACGAAGTTATTATCCAGAAAACCTCCGAAACGCCCGTGGCCGCTTCGGTGCCTTTTTTGACCAAAGCCGGTCAGGAAAAGACGTTTTTCCGACAGTGGGTGCTCCATATGGAATTAAAGCAGTGGCTGCTGCCGGGGGCGGTGGTTTCGGTATCGTCGTTCGATAAGCAGGAAGGCAAACAGACCCTTGTGCTGGGTTTAGCCAGGGCGCTGGTGAATTTAGGCAAGCGCGTGCTCGTCGTGGATGCCGATGGTGCTATGACAACTGTTGAGACGGAGGACTCCCTGTCTTATCTGGCCTTACCCACCGTTGCGCAGCGGTGGGAGCGTCCGGCGGTATGGCAGCAGCTGGTAACCGAATGGCGGGATCGTTTCGATGTGGTGCTGATTAAAAATGCCCCGCTCACAACCGAATCGACATCTGTCATGCTTATGGCTTCGGCAACGCTCAACCTCATGGTGCTGGACAGCCGCCGAACCAGGCAAGCCCGAATTCTGGAAGCCGACCTCCTGCGCGACGAGTTGAAATTACCGCTGGTTCAGTTTGTGCTGAACCGGGCCGGGTACACCCCTTCGCTGTTTCGCGAGGGAATTCATTTCGTTCAGAAGTTAAGCCGTTACTGGCCTCTATCCGTTACACCGAAGCGTATACCCGCATGAACCGTTCGCAAATAAAGCAGTTGGTAACCTCCGAAAAATGGCTGGTGCTGGCCGACCAGGTAGTCGTTAGCGGTTCCGCTTTTCTGACCAACCTGCTGCTGGCACAAACGCTTGGCCTGACGGCTTACGGTCAGTTTTCGGCCGTTGTACTGACACAGTTGTTCCTGTTGTCCATTCAGCAGGCCGTGGGTAGCGGCATTTATCAGGTGGTTTGGCCGGGTTTGCCGGTTCCCTTACAAAAATCCTATACCAATGGTTTTCTTTACTTTCAGGTAGCCTGGCTGCTGGTACTGGCGTTGGTGGGGGCTGGTCTGTTCAGTCTGTTGCCTATTGCATTGATTCCCTACGAAACGTCGTTTTTGCTGGCGGCTGCCGGTACAACGGGCCTGTTTCTGTTTCAGGATTTTTTACGAAAAGTGCTCTTGGTACAGCAGCGGGCCGGACGGGCGTTGCTGCTCGATGGCCTCGCTAATGGCAGTCAGCTTATTTTGCTGCTTGTGTTTCATCGGCAGGGCAGCTTATCCCTTGAGGGGGCACTTTTAATCATCGGCGCTACGTTTTTGCCATCTGCCGGGCTGGGTGTCTTCTGGTTAACCCCATCGCGGTTTCGGAAGCCCGAGGCCTGGCTTGTGTGCGGCTATTATCGCCAGCAGGGAAACTGGATGCTGCTGTCGGCCTTAACGCAGTGGTTTGCGGGCAATTACTTTATTGTCGCGGGTGGGTGGTTGCTGGGTGCCGCCACCCTGGGAGCGCTGCGGCTGGCGCAGTACATCTTTGGCTTGTTGAATGTACTGCTTCAGGCGCTGGAAAGCTACGTTGTTCCGAGGGCAGCCCTGGTGGCTCATTCACCGGCTACCTTAAGGGCCTATCTGCAGGGCGTGCTGCTTAAAAGTTTACTTGGCCTGTTGCCCGCATTACTCTTGCTGGTGGTCGGGGCCGAGCCCTTGCTAAGGCTGGTAGGAGGGAGCGACTACCAGACGTTCTCGTACGTCATGTATGGGCTGTCGGCGGTTTATGTTCTTGTGGTTTGCAGCTATCCCATCCGCATCATTCTCCGGGTTCGTTTCCTGACCAAACAGTATTTCGCGGGTTATGTGCTGGCTACGGTCTTCAGCCTGTCGTCGGCGTCGTGGCTGGTGTCAGCCTATCAGCTCACCGGCATATTAATTGGCTTATTTCTTACTCAGGCCATTCTCATCAGTTACTGGCTTTGGGTCTTACATCAAAATAGCTTATTCGAATGGAAATCATTCACCTTATTCTCGGCAAGGCCAATCCGGCCCGAATGAATGGTGTTAATAAAGTCGTACATGAACTGGCCACGCAACAGCAGCAGGCAGGTTATGCTGTAGAAGTATGGGGTTTCTCGGCCAACCCGGTGCACGATTATCCGGCAAGGGCCTATACAACCCGCCTGTTTAGCGCCAGCCGGAACCCATTTCGGGTGGGGGACTCCTGGAAACAGGCCATCCTGGAGCGCCAAAAAACGGCTGTCGTGCAAATTCACGGGGGCTTTGTTCCCCGATTTTCGGGCGCGGCTAGTTTCCTCCAGCAGCACCGCATTCCCTATCTGATTACCCCTCACGGGAATTACAATGAATATGCGTTGCAGCGAAGTCGATGGATGAAACGGCTCTATTTCAGCCTGTTCGAGCAACGGGTTCTGAAAGGTGCGGCTGCCATTCATGTGTTGGGTAAAAGTGAAATAACCGGGCTGCAATCCCTCTATCCCAATCAAAAGTCAGTTCTGATTCCGTATGGTTTTTCGGCGGTAGCTGAGCCCCGTCCGTCCTATGCTTCGGCGTTTATCGTTGGTTTTTGCGGTCGGCTGGATATCGACCACAAAGGGTTGGACCGGATGCTCGAAGGGTTTGCCGATTTTCAGAAAACAAGACCCGATGCCCTGCTCTGGCTTATTGGGGATGGACCCCACCGGCAGAAACTGGAAAGTATGAGCAAGCAGCTGGGCCTAAGTCAGAACGTTCTGTTTTTGGGCAGCCAGTTTGGCGACGAGAAAATTGAACTGCTGAGCCAGTGTTCGGTATTCGTTCATGCCTCCCGCTATGAGGGCTTACCGGTTTCTGTGCTGGAAGCGGCTTCGTTGGGTTTGCCATGTCTGGTTTCCGAGGCCACCAACGTGGGCGAAGTGGTCCGGGCTTTCGATGCGGGCTATGTAATTGGGAAAGGTACCCGTCAGCAGGTGGCGAGCGGATTGAGCCGTATGTATGGCGACTGGCAAACGGGTCAGCTGGCCCTACTGGGGGCGAATGCCCGTCAGATGGTGAACGATACCTACAACTGGCCGCATCAGCTGGCAGCGTTCAATCAGCTTTATCAGCAGATATGGCAGCTACATTAACCACGGAGCGGGATCATAGCCGTTTTCTGGCTCAGGTAAGCTTCTGGCTCACGATTATCCTGTTCATCAAGCTGGGTGGGTTCTTTACCTGGAGCAACAACATTTCGATCACGCGGGTCATCAAAGTCATCAGCCGGATAGCCATGACCAGTTCCATCTGGTACCTCTATCGGGTCATTATCAGGCGGGGGGCGGTGGCGTCGTTCGGGTGGAAACACAGCCTGTCGCCCTTCCTGTATGTCGTTTATCTGTTTTTGGGACTCCTGTCCATTACCTGGTCCACCGACCCCGGCTATTCGGGCCTTCAGTGGTTTATGGATCTGGAAGGGCTGGTTTTTGCTTATTATTTCATCGCCTGTTTTATCCTGATCGATTATTTTTTTGCCGGCAGTACGGTAAAAATGTATCAGGTCATCGGCGATGCGGTGATGATGATGATCAGCATTTTTCTGGTCGGGATGTACATTGATCCCGACACGTTCTATCGGCTGACCCACGGTGGCGAAGAGGCCCGGCTTGGGGGCTTTATCATGAATCCCAATGAACTGGGTATGCTGTGCGCCGTGGGCGTTTCCTGTTTTATTTTCAACATCTACCGGAAGCACCAGCTCATCTGGACGTTCGTTAAGATCGGGCTGCTGATGTGGGCGGTTGTGCTGACGGGGTCCCGCTCGTCTACCATCGGCTGTTTACTGATCGCGTTTTTTCATATCCGTCAATCGTCAAACACCCGACTGAAAGTGTTGATGTATGCCGGGGCCGCCATGGTTGTTCCGCTGGCCGTTCAAAAGTTGCTCATCAAAGAGAATGGGGGAGGGCTCGACGAGGTGATGAGCATGACCGGGCGGCTACCGTTCTGGACGGCACTGCTCACCGAGGGCCTCCCCAAAGCCCCTTATTTTGGCTTTGGTTTCATGCGTATAGCCACTACCGACTACTTCCAGGGCGAGCATATTTTTACCTATGCGGCCAAAATGACTCATAACACGTTTATTCAGGTGTTGATGAATCTGGGCTTTGTGGGGTTCACTATTGTGCTTTTTCAGCTCGTTTTTACCATTCGGGGTTTTTTGCAGGTGGCTGAGCGGGAGAAGAGTCTCATCTGCGTTGGGGTGCTGATTCCGGTCATGATCAACTCCTTCACGGAGTTTGGCATTTTTGGTGAAACGAACTACGGCATCCTGTTCTACCAACTGCTGGTTTTTTACATCAGCCTGTCCATCAACCCCCTTCTAACGCCCGCCGAAAAACTGTATCTCCACCGTCGGCGGCCAGCCTTCCGCTTAGGCTAATTCATTTTCCGTTTTCTGGAATAGCATTCCGGTATATGGAAGATTATGCTACTAAAAAGCCCTGCCAAAGCATCTGGGGGCTGTTTTATTGGAATGGCATGGTACTGGTAAGAAGAAGACATATGAAAAATCACGTTTACGAGGAAGACATACAGCGTTTGACAACGGGGCTGAATCGGATCGGGCTACCTGTAGCGGCCAACGCATCGGCCGATTATAGCTGCTCCATTTCCTGCAACCTGTATCGTAATCCTGACGGTACGATTCGCTGGCTCTGGCCGGTTGGGGCTGCGCAACCCGACTTCCTGCGATTTTACTATGTCGGCAGCCGTCGGGCGCAGTTATTTTCGTGGTTTGTTCGGTTCATCTTCTTCCTGAAACAGGGGAATCGGCTGGCGCAGGGTCAGCTGACGCTCTATACAACCGTTGACGGACAGCAGCGTCTTCTCGGTGCTGAGATAGCCCGCTGGGCATTGTTCACCGGAACGGCGGGCCCTAATCGTAAACTAGTGGTCTGGTACGTTACCCATGACAGCAAACGGTATTTTTTGAAAATTGCCCTTGGCCCGGCCGCTGTTAACAATCTCCGGCAGGAAGCACTGGCTTTGCAGCATCTGCAGGAGCAGCCCTTTCTGCAACTGGAAAGCCCACGTCTGAACGCGTATTATTCGGGTGTCGTGATTCAGGAAGACATGGGAAACGGGGCGGGTAAACAGGCAAACCGCCTGACCGACCTGCCCAGTGGTGCTTTGCTGGAGCTGGTTAGCCGAAACTGGCACCGCCAACCCTTGGCGCAAACGGTCTGCTGGCAGCAGGCGCTCGGTACCCTAACGGCATTACGCACCATGCCGGACACCCGTATTCCTATTGGTCTGCTCGATAAACTTGACAGGCTCATGCAGAGCCTTGATGCTGATGTAGTCGTTCCGATGGCCGCTGCGCACGGCGACTTTACCCCCTGGAACATGCTGTTGCGGAATCAGCAGCTAGGTGTGTTTGACTGGGAACTGGCTCAGCCCGTATTGCCGGGTTTGTATGATCTCTTCCATTTTCAATACCAGTCCGGTACGCTCATTGGTAATCAGGGGTTTGGCGTTGTTCGGCAGGAGATCCAGACCATGCTCAACTGCCCGGAATGGCAGCTCTTCTGCGAACGACATCGAATAGATGCCGATCTGGCCGAGATACTGTATCTGGTTCAAACAATGACCTATTACTTGTCGGTATATAGCCGTCAATCAGCCTGGCACCCGCAGGTGAATTGGTTGCTAACGACCTGGAATGAAGCGCTGACCTATTGGCTGAGCCTCCGGAACATCATGTCTGACCGACAGTTGTTGCTTCAGGATGTGGCTTTCTGGCTGCATGAAAAGCCTCATGCAGCCCTCAAATTCCTGCCTGCTCAGCTCGATGACTTGCCCGATTCGTCGGACCTTGACCTCTGCCTGCCGAGGGCCGTGGCCCGTCAGTTAACGGCCTTTGTGCGGCAGCATCGGCTTGTTCATCATGTGGTTGTTGAGACCCGGAGCTTCATGAATCAGCTGCATATTCATTGCCTGGATGATTCCAGCCTGCACATTGATCTGATCTGGTCGTTCAAGCGCAAACAGCTTGAATTTATGGACGCCCATGAGGTTTGGGAGGGGGCCGCATTAGGCGCGCATGGCCTGAAGGTGCCCCGTCGGGAGGCCGATCAAACGTATATACGCCTGTTTTATGGGCTAAACAAGGCGGTTATTCCCGAGCGGTATTATCATGTCTTCGATCAGCCAGCGCCGGTAATGGCATCAGACAAATTGGTAAACGAAGTTCGGCAGCTGCCGCCGAATCGGGGTTGGCGGGGCGTTGTAAACACACTGCTGTATGGCTGGGATACCATTCGGTCGCTGGCGTTTCAACGGGGCATGGTCGTGACGTTTAGCGGAGTTGATGGGGCCGGGAAATCGACTGTCATTGAACAAACGAAGTATCAGATCGAGAAACGGCTCCGGCAGCGGGTTATCGTGTTGCGGCATCGCCCATCGGTATTGCCCATTCTGAGCGCCTGGCAGTATGGCAAGCAGCAAGCCGAACAGCGGTCTATCCAGACGCTACCCCGGCAGGGAACGAACCAAAGCCAACTGTCGTCATTGCTCCGTTTTGCTTATTACTATACCGATTACCTGTTTGGACAGTTTTATATCCAGGTGAAGTACGTCTGGCGGGGGTATATCGTCCTCTACGACCGCTACTATTTTGACTTCATCAACGACAGTCGGCGGAGTAACTTACAACTCCCGGCGGGACTGGCCACCCGACTTTACCGCCTGTTGCTGAAGCCCCGGTTAAACGTTTTTCTGTACGCATCGCCGGAGGAGATTCTTCGCCGGAAACAGGAACTGGATGCGGGAACGATTACGGAGCTTACCGGGCAGTACCTCCAGCTATTTGATCGTTTACAAACGCAGTATCCGGATTCTGAGTACATGCCGGTACTGAATCAGGATTTGCCCCTCACGCTGAACCGGATTTTTAACCGTATTGAAGTGCATTCAGTGTATTAGACCGTATCTTCTCCTTTGCCATCGGCATTTTCTCTACCCCAAATGAAATTCTTGCTTGAAGGAATCATTCGCCTTCGAAACCCGGCATTCCGTTTTTCACCGGCCTTGACCGATGCGCTTATCGTCGCTTTTTGCTGGCAGCAGCTTCGGGCGCTGGTGCGTGGTAGTTCGGTTCTGTTATGGGGGCGGCAACCCCGGTGGATGCTGCGGGGGCGGGGCGTTCGGTTCTTTAACCTGTCGCAGATTCGCTGGGGCCGATTTCTGAAGCTGGGCGATCAGGTGTATTGTTCGGCTATCAGTACGGACGGGATTACACTTGGCGATAACGTAAGTATTGGGGCCTGCAGCCGCCTGATCGTGTCCACCACACTCGATAATCCCGGCCGTTTCATTCGCCTGGGCAACCGGGTGGGTCTGGGGGAGTTTGCTTACCTGGGTGGATCGGGGGGGCTGACCATCGGCGATGACTGCATCATTGGGCAGTATTTCAGCTGCCACCCCGAAAATCACTGCTTCGATCGTGTCGACTTACTCATACGGCTGCAGGGCGTTGAGCGCCACCCCATCACCATCGGCCGAAATTGCTGGATTGGCAGTAAAGTAACCATACTCAGTGGCGTATCCATTGGCGAGGGAAGCGTGGTAGCGGCTGGTGCCGTGGTTACGCGCAGCTTTCCGCCAAACAGTGTTCTGGGTGGCGTGCCCGCCCGCCTGCTCCGGTCACGAACGGATGCCATAAAAGAGCACCGCTCTGCCGAGAGGGCGCACACCATTAACTAGTTCGTATACCCCTTCATGAAAACCGTACTTGTAACGACCTATGCTGTCAATCCCTTCAAAGGATCGGAGGATGGTATGGGCTGGAATTTTATTCTTCAGATTGCCCGCTACCAACGGGTTATTGCGGTGACGCGGCCCAACAACGCATCGGCCATCGATCAGTATTGGGCCGCGCACCCGGAGCTTGATGAACTTCGCCAACGGGTCCGGTTCCTGTATTTCGACTGGCCGCTGTGGCTGCGTTTCTGGAAAAAAGGGCCGTTGCTGTCCATGATCTATTACTACGGCTGGCAGTTAAGTCTGGCGCTCTGGCTCCGTCGAAAGCAGCTTTCCGTTGATCTGGTGCATAACCTGAATTTCCATAATGACTGGACACCCACTTTTTTGTGGTTGCTGGGCAAGCCGCTTATCTGGGGACCGGTAGGGCATCACCCGGCTATTCCGCACCTCGCCCTTCGGGAGTACAGTCGAAAAGCCAGAGTCCTTGATCGGATGCTTTGGTTAATGAAACGGGCCTTCTGGTGGTTCGATCCACTCCTGCGCCTGAGTAAACAGAAAGCCGCCCATGTGTTGTGTATGAACCCGTCGGCCGCAGAAGCCCTTCGCCTTCCAGCGCATCGATACAGCCTCATGCCGTCGGTCGCTTCAGCCGCCGTTATGCCCGTTCATCGGCCGGTCGATTGCTTTCGGGTGTTGTCGGTTGGCCGGTTTGTTCCGTTAAAAGGGTTTACCAGTACTATACGGGCGTTTGCACACTTCTATCGGCAGCTTGGCGCACATCAGCAAAAGGAGGTCCGCCTGACGCTGGTGGGTAGCGGACCGGAAGAGGGACGCATTCGGAAATGGGTGGAGGCCGAGGGAATTGGCCACTGTACGGATATTATCAACTGGCTGCCTAAAGATCAGGTAGCCGCTTGTTATCAATCGGCTTCTGTTTTTCTTTTTCCCTCGCACGAAGGGGCGGGTATGGTGGTGGCCGAAGCCATGAGTTACGGTCTGCCCGTGGTTTGTTGGGACAATGAAGGCCCCGGCCGGTTTATCCACCCGGCCTCTGGCCTGCGGGTACCGCTCCGAAATCTGGAATTAAGTGAAGCGCAAATGGCCCGCCAGTTAACGAAACTATTCTGTTCTCCGGACATATACCACCACGAACGGCAATTGGCACTGGAGCGGTTTGAACAGGCGTTCTGCTGGTCGGTTCGGGGTGAGCAACTGAAGCAGGTTTACGAAGCTGCTTTCCGATAGCCTGATTACCTATTTAAAAAAGACAGCACTAAAACAGGTGCCTGCGGGCAGGCTCATTTCTACATACACATGACATCGAAACGGATTATTGCCGTCCATCTGCTGAATGACTGGAGCGGCAGTCCGCTTGTTTTTCGGCAAGCGTTGGAAGGGCTTCAACAGACAGGCTTTGAGGTAATTTTGTATACGGCTACCCCGTCGGGTACGGGTTTCCTGAGCCATCTCGACGGGGTGACGGTTCGGCCCATTCACTACCAGTGGTATCCGGCCCGACTGCTCACCCTGTGGCATTATCTGCGCGTTCAGCTAAGTCTGTTTCTGCGGCTGCTGTTTTTTCTGCAGTCGACCGATTGCGTATACATCAATACGTTATTGCCCTTTGGCGCGGCTCTGGCGGGCTGGTTACGCGGATGCCGGGTGGTTTATCATGTTCATGAAGTAAGCGTAAAGCCGCAGTTACTGAAAAACTGGCTGTGTCTGGTGGCTAATCGGACGGCGAATCAGGTGCTTTTTGTGTCGGTGTATACCTTGCGCGAAACAGCCCTGACCCGACCTGTCTGCACCTTGCTCTACAACGCCCTGCCCGCTTCGTTTGCCGAACGGGCTGCGGCTCTTCCAGCACCTAACATGGCGACTCACTTTACGGTGCTGATGCTCTGCTCGATGAAAGCTTATAAAGGCATTTATGAGTTTATCGACATGGCCCGATTACTACCCCACATGCGGTTTTTATTAGTGCTGAATGCCAATGAAAGCGCCGTCAATGACTTTACAAAGCGTTCGGCACCACCCGCCAACTGCTTCATCTTCCCCACGCAGACAGATACCCTTCCTTTTTACCAGCAAGCACATATCGTGCTGAATCTGTCGCGGCCCGATGGCTGGGTGGAAACATTTGGTATGACCATTCTCGAAGCGATGGCGTGTGGGCGACCGGTCATCATGCCAACCGTTGGGGGTATCTGCGAACTTATTCAGGACGGTAAAGAGGGTTTCAAGCTGGATGTACGTCAAACCCTGAGGATTACGGAAGCGCTGGGTCGTTTGTCGGCGGATATGCAGATGTACATCCATATGGCACAGGCTGCTCGCCGGCGAGCCGCTTTTTTTTCAACGAGCCGTTTTCAGAAACAGGTCATTCAGATCTTCGCCTGAGCAGACTGTTGGCCACTGGTATTGTACAGAATGGAAAAAGTTTCCAGAATCAGGAAAGTCGGGTTCGTTAAATCGTCAAAATTAGGCAGTTAGCCTACATTTGGGAGTTTGGCACGTTTCGGGCTATTGGTCTATATAGAAATAGACAATAGTATGAACAAGACAAACATTGCAATTATCGGAACGGTGGGAATACCCGCTAAGTATGGTGGTTTTGAAACCCTGGCCGAACACCTGGTTGAGCGCCTGGAAAATGAGGTAAATATATCCGTGTACTGTACCACGAAAAAGTACAGTCCGGCACAACGGCAAACCCATTACAGAAACGCCCGCCTTATTTATCTGCCCTTCGATGCCAATGGATTACAAAGCATAGTCTACGATTGTGTCAGCATTCTGCACGCCCTGTTCTATGCCGATGTGCTGCTGATTCTGGGCGTTAGTGGCGGAATTATGTTGCCCTTTGTGCGGTGGTTTACCCGCAAAAAAATTATTATTTCGATCGACGGCATTGAATGGAAACGTAACAAATGGAGTAAGCTGGCGAAATGGTATCTGTGGGGAGCCGAGTGGCTGGCTGTTCGCTACTCGCATGCGGATATTTCGGATAACGAATCCATTCAGAACTACACCGCGATTCGGTATAAAACGCTGAGCCACATCATTGAGTACGGCGCCGACCACACCCTGGCCGTTGCACCCACCCCGGCCGATCGGGAACAGTATCCGTTTCTGGCCAGGCCCTATGCTTTCACCGTTTGCCGGATCGAACCGGAAAACAACATTCACATGCTGCTGGAGGCTTTTGCCCAGTTGCCGAAACATACGCTGGTGCTGGTCGGCAACTGGCAGAACAGCGAATACGGTCTGGCGCTTCGTGAGCGCCATAAGCAGCATCAGAATCTCCTGCTGCTCGACCCGATCTACGACCAGCGTCAGCTTGATCTGCTGCGGAGCAATTGCCTGGTGTATGTGCATGGGCACAGCGCCGGAGGTACCAACCCGTCGTTGGTCGAAGCGATGTATCTGGGCCTTCCGGTAATTGCGTTCGATGTCAACTACAATCGAACGACAACGGAGGGGAAAGCCTTGTTTTTTAAGACCTCCGATGAACTGGTCCGTCACATTCAGCTGACGGCTGTTGCGGAGTTGAAGCAGCAGGGGGCCGTATTAAAAGCCATAGCGCACCGCCGGTATACCTGGTCGGTTATTGCGCAGAAGTACGCCTTTCTGATTCGGAAAGTGATTGAATCGCCCGCCAAAAGCACTCTCCGGTCAGCAGCTGGCTCCCGCCTGTCGACCGACCACCTCCTCCAATCCGAGCTGGCTCATTTACAAGCTCCCGTATACTTCTACGAATAATACCTAAGAACCCATGAATCAAGACCTTTACACGCTTGCGAGTCTCTTGTTTGGCTTCGCGGTTGCTTTTCTTAGCTGCTTCCTTTTACTGCCGCTGCTTATTCGACTGAGTCCGGCGCTTGGGCTGGTCGATAAGCCTAACAGCCGCAAAGTTCACCATCAACTCATTCCGGCTATTGGGGGATTAACCATGGCGCTGGCCCTCGTGGCTACTACGCTTGTTTACCCGCCCCTGCAGGTACTTTTTCGTCAGTATACCACGTTAACGCTGGCGTTGCTGGTGTTGTCGGTAACGGGGGTGGTCGATGATCGCCTGAATATGCCGGCATTGGTTCGTCTGCTCATTCAAGTGGGTTGCGCGTTTGCCGTGGCACAGCATGGCATTCGCCTGAGTTCGCTGCACGGCGTTTTCGGGATCACGGATATTCCTCTGTTTTTCCAGTATGGGCTAACGGTACTAATCCTGACCGGTATGGCGAACGCCTTTAATCTGATTGACGGTATCGACGGGCTGGCGGGCAGTCTGGCACTTGTTAACTGCCTGCTATTGAGTTTTCTATTGGTATTCATCTGGCAGGAGCAATGGCTTTGTCTGCTGCTGCCGCTGACGGGGGCGCTATTGGCCTTTTTGAAATTTAACTGGCGACCTGCCCGCTTATTTATGGGCGATGGGGGATCCGTTGCGCTGGGGTTCCTGATCGCGGCCGTGGGTATTGTGCTTGTGGAGCAGACGTATCAGCAATCTCTTTTCCGGCCGTATGCGCCCCAGATCGTGGTGTTGGTGATGGCGAGCTGTATGATCCCGATCATGGATGCCCTTCGGGTATTCGGTACCCGGATCAGTAAGGGTGCATCGCCCTTCTCCGCCGATAAAAACCACATGCACCACTGGTTACTGAAGCATCGATTTGCTCATTCGCAAATAACACTGCGTATTGCCGGGGCTCATGTTTGCCTGATTGGCCTGTCGTTGGGGGCATCCCTTATCTGGAGTATTTCCACTATACTTTTCCTGCAGGCTGCCTTTATTGTTGCCTATACCGCCATGGTCCAGCTTAGTTACTCGTTTCTGAAAAGTTACCGTCTAATCAAGAAAATGGAGGTAAGGTAGCTATTGGTATGTATATATGACCAATTGAATACTAGTTATTTATAGTTTTTTGCATTAAGTATATTAAATTTGTTAATAAATTTCGTATACTTAATCTAACGCCGTTTTAATTATCGTGATAGAGGCTCTGAAATTATGAGCGCTATTAACGGACTTTTTAGTCTTGATTGGTTACTAAATATTGAGAACTTAGCTAAAAAATATAATTTAACGGAAGAAAAACTATTTAGCAGTAAGCAACATCGTACAATGACCCAGTCCAGTATCTACCGTATCTTTATTATTGAGGACGACCCCTGGTATGGTGAAGTTCTTAAATATCACTTGTCCCTGAATCCAGACTACGAACTTTATCGGTTTACTACGGGCGAGGAATGCTTAAAAAATCTGGATACCTATCGGCCTCATCTGGTCACCATTGATTATTCGTTGCCCGATACGAACGGAGCGGATCTCTTTCGCCGTATTCATGAGCAGGCACCCGATACACCCGTCATTGTCATAAGTGGACAAAAAGATGTTGAAACCGCTGTTGGTTTGCTTCAGGCCGGGGTTCAGGACTATTTTGTGAAAGATGACCGCACCAAGGACTTGCTTTGGAACGCCATCCTTAAAATTCGGGAAAATCAGAATCTGAAGCAGGAAATTGCTCAACTGCGGGAGGAACTGGGACAGCGATACGAATTCGGCTCGATTATCAAGGGTGCCAGCCCGGCTATCCGGAAAGTATTTTCACTTATTGAAAAAGCGGCCCGAACAAATATCAATGTGTCGATAACGGGGGAGACCGGAACCGGAAAGGAACTGGTAGCCAAGGCTATCCATTATCATTCCGACCGCCGGAAAAAACCGTTTGTTGCCGTTAACATGGCGGCTATTCCGCACGAGTTACTGGAAAGCGAGTTGTTTGGCCACGAAAAAGGAGCTTTTACGGGTGCCATAAGCCGGAAAGTCGGCCGTTTTGAAGAAGCGAATAAAGGGACACTATTTCTGGATGAGATTGCTGAACTAGACCTGGCCTTACAAAGCAAGCTCCTGCGCGTATTGCAGGAACGGGAGCTGACGCGGGTAGGCGGCACAGAAAAGACAACCCTCGACCTGAGGCTGGTGATTGCTTCGCACAAGAATTTGCTGGATGAAGTCCGGCAGGGGCGTTTTCGCGAAGATTTATATTACCGGCTTATGGGCCTCCCGATCGACCTGCCGCCCCTTCGCGAACGGGTAAGCGATATTATGCTGCTGGCCCGCTTTTTCCTGGATGAATTCTGTCAGGAAAACCGGTTGCCTGCCATGTCCATTTCATCAATGGCCACGGAAAAACTACTGCGTTACAATTTCCCCGGTAATGTACGTGAACTGAAAGCGGTCATGCAACTGGCCGCGGTTATGTGCGATGGCGTAGATATTAAACCCGATGATGTGCTGCTGGCTTCCGAAACAGAGCATCTGATTGCCGATGCGGAAGAGAAAACGCTTCGTGATTATACCATTCAGATTATTAAGTCCTATCTGAAGAAACACGATAACAATGTAGTACTGGTGGCCGAGAAGCTGGATGTTGGCAAATCGACGATTTACAAAATGATTCAGAATAACGAACTGTCGCTATCCTGAATCTGACGGTTTCAAGAAACGGAATTTTGAATGGAAACATCGTCTACTTTCCCATCACCCGCTCAGTCGCCATCTGATTTGAGGCTGGAAAATGAACGGCTGCGGCAGGAAAAGCAGCAGTTGGAAGAGACTGTACGCCAACAGCAAATGGCAATAGCCCAGGCTGAACAGCGATGGACGTTTGCCATGGAAGGGGTTGGCGATGTAATCTGGGAATATAACCTGCAAACCGGAAAGGTGGCTCGCTCGACCCGGGTTCTGGAAATTCTGGGTTATTCGGGCGATGAATTACCCGATACCATTCAGGGATGGAAAAGCCTGGTGCATCCGCAGGACATTGATCTGGGTGTTACCTATGAAATAGACGAGTACAAATCCGGACGTCGCCAAAGCCACTCAACCGCCTATCGACTTCGTTGTAAAGATGGTTCCTACAAGTTCTTTCTCGATCGCGGGCGTCTTTTCAATTATTCGGATGATGGTAAACCCCTGCTGGTGATTGGGACCATGACCGACATTACGCATCAGAAATTTATCGAAGATGCGTTGCGGAAAAATGCGAACCGCCAGGCAAATCTTATCGCCAGTCTGCAGGATGGTATTCTGTTCGAAGATGAGGAGCGGGCCATCGTACTGGTCAATCAGCACTTCTGCGACCTCTTTTCCATTCCTGCAACACCCGATCAGATGAAGGGTATGGATTGCTCGGGTATGGCTGAGCAAAGCAAGAACTTCTTTAAAGATCCGGAGAAGTTTGTGGCGGGGGTCAACAAACTGCTGGCCGATCAAAAAGCGGTTACCGGCGAAGAGCTGGAGCTGGCCGACGGGCGTATTTTTGAGCGGGATTATGTCCCAATCTTCATGGACAATGTTTATTCCGGGCACTTGTGGAAATACATTGACATTACCACCCGAAAACGGGCGCAGGAGGTCTCACTCCGGCAGCGTGAGAAGTTCCAGCGTATTATCGAAAATATGAATCTGGGGTTGATCGAGGTGGATCTTGACGACCGTATCGTTTACACGAACCAGAGCTTTTGTACCATGAGTGGGTACGAACCCGATGAACTGGTTGGCCATATCGCCATCGATATTCTACTCAAAGGCCAGAACGTCGAGTTCATGAAAGAGAAGAATGACAGTCGGCTATCGGGTACTATTGATGCGTATGAGGTAGCCGTAAAGAATAAACGGGGCGACGCCATGTGGTGGTTGATCAGCGGGGCGCCTTTGTATTCAGAAACCGGAGATGTTATCGGGTCGACGGGTATCCATCTGGACATTACCAAACAGAAGCAACTGGAATCCGAACTGCGGATTGCCAAA
This sequence comes from Spirosoma aerophilum, assembly GCF_054782495.1. Taxonomy (NCBI): domain Bacteria; kingdom Pseudomonadati; phylum Bacteroidota; class Cytophagia; order Cytophagales; family Cytophagaceae; genus Spirosoma; species Spirosoma aerophilum. The sequence goes on from NZ_BAAGSJ010000036.1 coordinate 97,120, forward strand.
CAGGGGGCCGAGGATTCATCGCGGGCTAAAGAACTGTTTCTGGCGAATATGAGCCATGAGATCCGCACCCCCATGAATGCCATTCTGAACCTTGGTCAGCAGCTTACCAAAACGGTCCTGACCGATCAGCAGCATTTTTATCTCAGTATGATCAATAAGGCCGCCAGCAATCTGTTGGTCATTATAAACGATATACTGGATTTCTCGAAAATAGAAGCCGGGGAGCTTTCGCTGGAGCACATCGGGTTTAACATGCCCGAACTAATTCAGCAGGCCGTACTGGTGATGGCACAAAACGCGGATAAGAAAGGGCTTCGCCTGTCGGCAAACGTTGATCCGAACCTGGCGCCCGTACTGCTTGGCGATCCATATCGACTGAATCAGATTCTGCTGAACCTGCTTGGCAATGCCATTAAGTTTACCGAAGAGGGAAGCATCATTGTGCAGTGTAAATGTGCAACGCACGGTGCTCGTCAGGAGGTCGACATAACGGTTTCAGATACGGGTATTGGTATAGATCCAGGCTTTCAGGAAAGCCTGTTCACCAAGTTTACTCAGGAAGATGAAAGTATTGGCCGGCGGTATGGCGGCACCGGCCTTGGCATGAGCATTACCAAACAACTGGTCGACCTGATGGGCGGAACCATCAGGGTTGAGAGCCAGAAAAATCAGGGCACATCGGTATACGTTCATGTAAGCTTTCCGATTGGTTCGAACACGAATCTGGTGATACCGAAGCAGGAAACGCAGCATGATCGGGTCCTGAAGTCGAAACGCATCTTGCTGGTGGAGGATAACACGATGAATCGGCTGGTTGTCCGAATGATTCTTGATCCGTTTGGGGTTGATCTAACCGAAGTAGATAACGGCGTCGATGCACTGGACGTATTACGGGGTGGTTCCTTTGATCTCGTGCTGATGGATGTTCAGATGCCCATTATGGACGGGCTGGAAGCTACCCGGATCATTCGGCGTGAGATCAGCCCGTCGATACCCATTATTGCGCTGACGGCCAGTGCCATTCGTAGTGACAAAGAAGAATGTTTCAAGGCGGGCATGGATGATTTTCTGGCTAAGCCGTTCGACGAAAAAGAACTCATTGACCAATTGGTAAAATGGTTGAATTGTGTCGATACGGTTGTTGAAAAACCGACGACTACACGAGCCCATGCCCTGTATGATCTGTCAATGTTAGAAACAATCAGCCAGGGGAATCAGGACTTCATTCAAAAAATGATTAGCCTGTTTTGTTCGGAAACGCCTGCGGTAGCCTCGCAGATCAGAACGGCCTATGAAGCGGAAGACTTTGAAAAAGTAAAATACCTGGCCCATCGAATCAAGCCGTCGATTGAAAGTCTGGGCATCTACCAGCAGAAAGAGGCTATCCGGCAGATTGAACATCTGGCGAAAGAAGGCCAAAAATCGACCGAACTGGCGGGGCTCATCCTGGCATTTGAGAAGACAATCGGCGAGGTCGTTGCGGATATGCAGACGTTATATCCTGACTAATAGCAGCAAAGGCTTTTACTAGTCAGGATAGGATTCGTACATTAGTTGCCTAGGCCGGGCAAGGCGGCTGTTTGAAGCCAGAACCGGCAAACGCGTTCAATAGCCTGGGTGAACGCTATATACCCATCCTGTAAGGAAATGACAGAATTCGCCTGACGGCGGTAGCCATCCGTCACTAAACTGTCGGTTGGCGACACCAGTAAGATGATCGGAAGCCGGCAGAGATGCGGATGCTGTTTGAGGTGCTGAAGTGTCTGCAAACGTTCCAGCGTAGAGGTTCGTGCATCCAGCAGCAGCAAGGCCGGAAACTCGTCTTCGGTAACCTGGTTAAACAGGTCGGGTAAATGCTTGCCCTGCTGCATACTGTGGAACTGGTAGGATGGCCATTTCTTCTCCATCATTTGCGCAACCAGCAGTGCATTGGGCTCATCATCAGTAACTAACAGAATCGACTGCTTTGGCCCACTCACTGGCTCGGCTGTCGCCTGCGTAAGCGTTACCGTGGGCTGGGGGGCAGTTGTTTTATCCATCACGGGCGAAAGACGGTCGGCCAGCGCATCGACCACCTGATTCCAGCGCCGACGGCTCACCGGAAAGGTGACACCACTTTCGAGCTGAATTTCGCCCGCCATTTTTTGCCGTGGGGGCTGATGCAGGCTCTTTACGTAAGCAGGATTGATAAGAACAGTTTTATGTGCCCGGATAAAACCAGGTAACTCACACTCCAGGTAGCTAATGGGTTTAGCCAGCAGTTTTTTTTCACCATTTCGAAAATGAAGCCAGCTATAATTATTAGCTCCCAACAAATGAGTGATGAGTTCCGGATACTGTAGGGCAGGTTTGATAACGCTCATGATACGATTACGTTAAGAGAAAGAGGCTCTCTTTTGTAAGATTAGTATGTTTATACTGTATTTATATCGGATTAATAGGGAATCGGTAAAGGGTTAACTTAAAACCATGTATTTGGTTAGTTTTTAATTCCGAATAGAAAGGCTATGAGACGCCTGCCAGTATCTGATAAGTGCTTTTTTTGAAAGTTTCTAGTTATCAGGCCAATAGCCTTTTGGCAGGTAACCAATTTAAGAAGAGGTGGGTCCCGATAAAAGAAGAAGTCGTTCTCTTCGTCATACCTACCCAAAGACTTCCCGGCGGCACTACTAAGCTCATTTGTAAAGCGTTATTCTAATAAGCGTATTTTTATGGAATATGTGTTAACTTGGAGTTTATTAATACTAAATTTGTGAATATTTATATTGAATTTCATACGTAGTAAATATATACTAGTAAAAAAGGTCAGGCTTTTTACATAATATAGCCACTTGTAACTGTACGAAATTAATGACAAGGCTGAAAGCAGAACTCTATGAGCTTATAGGCAATCATGAGTCTATTTTTGATTTTATTCAGGAGGTTGCCATAGATGGCTTTTGGTACTGGGATTTGGAAAATCCGCAGCATAGGTGGTTGAACCCAGCTCTTTGCTCAAGATTAGGCTACCAGCCTGATGAGCTGCCCAACTGGTCATCATTAATCCATCCGGACGATCTGCCGGCCGCAACCGAGGAAATTCTGGACCGGATCGATCTGCCAGATTTTAAATACGAACAGGAAATAAGATATATACACCGGGATCAGGCCGTTATTCGGGTTCAATGCCGGGGTTGGGTGGTTAGGGATGCGCAGGGAAAGCCCAGTCGAATGCTCGGTGCACATTATGATCTGGTCCGCGAAGCAGATATAAGTAATCTCAACAGTCAGGAGAAGGTTTTCTATAAAAACATACTTGAAAATCAGTCGGTCTATGTGGCTAAAACTGATTTGAGTGGGCGTTACACCTTTGTAAACGATTATTTCTGTCATGCTTTTGGTCTTGAGCGGTCCAGAATAATAGGGACTCACTCGCTGGAATCTGTCCTCGAAGAAGATCATCAAAAGTGCGGGGAAACGGTTATCAACTGCATACAGAATCCTGGAAAATCGTATCAGGTCCTGCTACGAAAACCGCACAAGGACGGTCGTATTCGCTTTACCCAGTGGGAGTTTGTGGCGGAGTCAGTGGCTGGCGATCAGATTACTGAACTACTTTGTATCGGGTATGATGTAACGGATAAGGTCAGGATAGAAGAAGATCTGGCTATAATGCTGACCAACATGAGCGACGCGCTGTTGAGCATCGATGCGCAGGGAGTTCTCCGATATGTGGCCCCTAACTTTACCCGGTTATATGGCTATGAACTAAGTGAAGCCATCGGCAAATCGTTTATCGACTTTGTGCATCCCGACGATGTGTCGCACTGCTTTGCTGCCTTACAGGAGACCATTGTGTCAGATCAAAGTCCGGCCATCGAACACCGCATCCGACACAAAAACGGGCAATGGTCGTGGAGTATTACAAAAGGCATTTTTGACCCAAAGAAACGAGAAGTTACCGTTACCTGCCACGACATTACCGACCGTAAGCTGGACCAGGAGAAGCTAAAAGAACTCGCGTTGGTGGCGTCAAAAACGACGGATATTATTATTATAACCAATGCGGATGGGTTCATTACCTGGGTAAACAACGCCTTTGAGAAGCAGACGGGTTACACAAAAGAGGAGGTCCTGGGCCGAAGGCCGGGTGTTTTCCTGAAGGGGCCGCAAACCGACCCGGAAGCCAGCCGACGTATGGGGCAGGCCGTTCGGGAAAAAAAGGACGTTACCGAGGTTATCCTCAACTATGCCAAAGACGGGAGTACGTACTGGCTCGATGTTACCATTACTCCGGCCTTCGACGAGGCAGGCAACTGTACGCACTTTATTGCCGTTGAACGTGATATTACCAGCCGAAAGCAACTGGAAGATACCCTGAGGGCCAAAACCCAGGAGTTGGAAGCTTTTTTTAACACCGCACTCGATCTGTTCTGTATCGCCGACCTGAGTGGGAAATTCATTACGGTCAACCAGGCCTGGGAGTCTATTTTAGGCTATTCCATCGAAGAGATAAATGGGAGCCAGTTTCTCGGATTTGTTCATCAGGACGACTTGCCGAAAACGCTGACTGCGCTGCAAATGCTGGGACAGGGCGGAAAGGTCTTTAACTTCACAAACCGCTACCGCCGGAAAGATGGGGCCTACCGGGTTATCGAATGGCGGGCCATCACAGAAGGAAGCCTGATATACGGGGCTGCCCGTGACATCACCGACCGGCAGCGTGCCGAAGATGAACTGACGCACACCAAAGAAATTCTTGCCCAAACGAATCAACTGGCCAGAATTGGCGGCTGGGAAGTGGACTGGAGAGAGAAAAAGCTCTACTGGTCCGACATAACCCGGGAAATCTACGAAGTGTCGGACGAGTATGCCCCAACACTGGATGAGGCCGTTGCTTTCTTTAAAGAAGGGCAGAGCCGGGAAACGTTTTTAGAAGCCGCTGCCCGGAGTGTTCAGGACGGCACGCCCTGGGATCTTGAGTTAGAAATAGTGACGGCCAAGGGCAACAGTATATGGGTGAAAGCACTGGGGGCAGCGACGCTCGTGGATGGCGAGTGTATTCGGGCTTATGGTACATTTCAGAATATAACGGAACGAAAAAAAGCGGAACAGGAATTGCTGCGGGCCAGAGAACAGGCCGAAGCCGCCAGTAAAGCCAAGTCGGAGTTTCTGGCCAATATGAGTCATGAAATACGGACGCCCCTCAATGGGGTTATTGGCTTCACGGATCTGCTTCTCAAAACGAATACCGATAGTACCCAACAGCATTATCTATCGCTGGTATTTCAATCAGCTAATTCACTGCTCGATATCATCAATGACATACTTGACTTCTCCAAAATTGAAGCCGGTAAGCTGGAGTTAGCCATCGAGAAATCAGATCTGCTGGAAATAGGCGGTCAGGTTGCGGATATGATAAAATTTCAGGCGCACCAGAAAGAGCTGGAAATGCTGCTGAACATTGCGCCTGATGTGCCTCGTTTTATCTGGACAGACCCTATCCGGATTCGGCAAATACTGGTGAATTTGCTGAGCAATGCCGTCAAGTTTACGCAGTCGGGTGAAATTGAGTTGAAAGTAGAGCTGCTGGAGCCACTAACGACCAGCGAAACCCGATTCCGGTTTTCAGTACGCGATACGGGAATGGGCATTGGGCCAGAAAATCAAACAAAAATATTCGATGCCTTTGCCCAGGAGGATGCGTCCACGACGCGCCGGTTTGGGGGTACGGGGCTAGGCCTGGCTATTTCCAATAAACTGCTGGCGCTGATGGGTAGCAAGCTTCAGGTAACCAGCGTTATTGGCGAAGGCAGTACGTTTTATTTTGATGTCGCCTTCCAGTCGATGGGGGGAGAGGCTTTGGAATGGGACAATCTGGACGATATTAAACAGGTGCTGATCGTTGATGATAACGCGACCAATCGGCAAATTCTAACCGCAATGCTGCACCTGAAAGGCATACAGACCGAACAGGTAAAAAGCGGAATTGAGGCATTGGAGAAATTAAAAACGGGTAAGCATTTCGACGCCGTTTTGATGGATTACCATATGCCTTACTTCGATGGCCTGTCTACCATTCGGCATATTCGCCAGGAATTAAAACTTCAGCCCGATCAGTTACCAATTATGCTGTTGCACAGTTCATCGGAAGATGAAAAAGTAGCGACGGCCTGTGCTGAGCTACAGGTGTTTCAGCGGCTGGTAAAACCGGTTAAACTGGGGCAGCTTTACAATTCGCTGAGCCAGATAAAACGCCCAAGAGCAGTACCGGATGTTATTAAAAAACCGCAAAGGCAGTACATCGACGAGGTGTATGCTCATCAACCGCTCACGATTCTGATTGCCGAAGATAATAAGGTCAACATGCTGCTGGCTTCATCGCTTCTGGAACAGATGCTTCCTAAAGCAAAATTACTGAAGGCGGTAAATGGCCAGGAAGCCATCGAACAGTTTCAGTCGGGCCATCCCGATCTTGTTTTTATGGATATTCAGATGCCCATTACCAATGGGTATGAAGCCACCAAAGTCATTCGTCAACTTGAAATAGGCAAACGGACGCCAATTATTGCCCTCACTGCCGGTACTGTTCAGGGAGAACGGGAGAAATGCCTGGAAATGGGCATGGATGATTACCTGAGTAAACCCATTCTGCCTGCTTTACTGGAAAAAATTATTGGCAAATGGATGGCCCAGACGGGCAAGCTGCTGGATGATGAAGGGGCTGCCGATGTTGATTATAACGCTCATTTTGATCTCGACGGATTGAAGGAGCGAATGGGCAATAACGAGGAGTTGGTGAAGGTGTTGGTCGAGTCGGCGCGGGAGTATATGGATACTGTACCGGCCACTATTCAGAACACAGTCACAAATGGTAGCGTACAGGAATTGAAATCCCTGGCTCACCAGCTGAAAGGAACGGCATTGACGGTAAACTTCACCCGGCTGGCCGACCTGGCCCGTGAACTCGAAGGGGTAGCGCCAACCGATACGCAGCGAATCACCTATCTGTCTGCCAGCGTGGAAAAAGAGGTGATCTTTCTGATAGAGATGCTGCGGACCGAAGCTTATCGCTAACCGTATGAGAATAAGCGACCTTACTTTTTGCTGACAAACTTATTGCCGTTGATGTAAAACCGGTAGGGTAGGTCAACGCCCTGCGTCAGGCCGATGCGCGTTGTGGTCACCATGTCGAAGTCATGTAGAACCGGTCCGCGAATAAAGATATCACCGGTGGCCAGCGACGAAAAGTTATGCTCCTTTCGGTTTATGCCCAGCGCAATGGTAAGCTTCCCCGGCCCATTAGCCAGATTACGCTCCCCGTCGGCAGTGGTTGGATCGATGGTATTGTTCCGGTAACGCTCGAAACCGGTTTTAAAGGCTTCATTTCGTCGGTGCCCCATCAGGTCAATTCCTTCGGTAGGCTGGAGCGCGCGAATGAGCACGGCTTCTCCGACACCTTCCGGCCCCGTTACGACATTGATGCAGTTGTAGTGATTGTAAATCTGGTACACATACAGGCTTCCCGCCGGGCCGAACATGGCCGCATTGCGCGAGGTTTGGCGTCGGTAGGCATGGCAGGCCGGATCGTCGGTCAGGTAGGCCTCCGTTTCAACAATAACCCCCGCTGTGGTGCCGTCGGCGGCAGACTCATGAACGAGTTCGCAGCCGAGCAGCAGTTGAGCAAGGGTTATTGTATCATGGTTCTGATAAAAATCCAGCGGAAGCTTAGGCATAGATCCTAAATCACATTCATCGTTTGTTCTTTTATTTTCTCCAGCTCATCTTTCATCTGCACCACAAACCGCTGAATCGCTGCGTCATTGGCTTTGGAGCCGATGGTGTTGATCTCGCGACCAATTTCCTGAGAGATAAAGTTCAGTTTTTTGCCGTTGGCTTCTTCGGTTGCCAGCACTTCCAGAAAATAGCTGAGGTGGTTCTTGAGCCGGACTTTCTCTTCCGAGATGTCGAACTTCTCCACATAATAGACTAACTCCTGTTCGAAGCGATTGTTATCGAAGGATTCACTGTCCAGCAATTCACGCACTGAATGACGCATTCGGTCGCGCACGGCGGGAATCCGGCGAACATCCTGCTCTTCAACATCAGCGAGCCGGTCAGTGATGATCTGGATATATTCCTGGAATTTGCCTTCCAGCACGGCACCGTCCTGCTTGCGGAAGCCGTCGCACTTGCGAATAGCTTCCTGAACCGCTTCCAGCACCGTTGCCCAGTCCGACGAGTCGGCGGTGTGGTCAGTGGATTCGGTCAGGTAGGCGTTAGGTTGCTGCAGTGCCATCTGAAGAACGTCGCCGTCCGGAATGCTCATGAGCATGGTATTCGCCGTTTCTTTCAGGTCCGATACATAAGCCGCCACCAGCGGCCGGTTGATGGTGACGCCGGGCCGAATGGCGTTGGTGCGGGTCAGGTTGAGGGAAAGCTCGACCTTGCCCCGCTCCAGCTGATGGGTCAGCAACGCACGAAGCTCAATTTCTTTGTCAGAGAACTGGCGGGGCATTCGGCAGTAAATATCCAGAAACTTTGAATTAAGGGTCTTTACTTCCGCAGTTACCGACAGGCCTTCAGCCTCTACCGTTGCATTGCCGAAGCCGGTCATTGATTTAAGCATGTATTGAACTGGTTATTGGTTAGTGGTTATCGGGTTATTGGTTATCAGGCGATTGGTTGTTAAGCATTAGGGATCGTAACGCAGGAACCGAATAACTCAATAACCAATCACTCACTTCAGGGCTCCTTCTGCTATTTCTAAAAACTCTTTTCTGTTTCGGGCAACATCGATGGCGGTATAGATAGCCTGAAGCATCGATGTCTCATCGGCCAGATCTTTCCCCGCAATGTCGTAGGCGGTGCCGTGGTCGGGCGATGTCCGGACGGCAGGCATACCCGCCGTGAAGTTGACTCCTTCTTCAAAGGCAATGGCTTTGAACGGAATTAACCCCTGGTCGTGATACATGGCCAGCACCGCGTCGAACTTTGAATAGGCCCGCGTGCCAAAGAACCCATCGGCGGGGTAGGGGCCAAAGACCAGCTGGCCTTTGTTGCGCCATTCGGCAATCAGGGGTTTGATGATCTCATTTTCCTCATTACCCAGCAGCCCCTCTTCGCCGGCGTGTGGGTTCAGCCCCAGCACCGCGATCTTCGGTTTTTCAATGCCAAAATCCTGTTTCAGCGACTGCATCATCAGGGTCAGCTTCTGCGCGATGCGTTCGCGGGTAATGTTCTGACGAACGCGTCCCAGCGGCACATGACCCGTAACAACCCCTACGCGGAGGGTCTGGCTAACCAGGAACATCAGGTTATCCTGAACCCCAAATTCCTGCGCCAGGTATTCGGTATGGCCCGGAAACTTGAACTCTTCCGACTGGATATTATTTTTATTGATCGGAGCCGTTACCAGCGCATCCAGCTTACCGGCTTTCAAATCGTCGACAGCCCGTTGTAAACAGGCCAGTGCTGCCTGCCCGGCATCGGTTGTGACTTGGCCCGGCTGAATATCCTGATTCTGGTCTGGCCAGCAGGTAATAACATTGGTAAGCTTATGGCTGATCTGCCCGATCGACTGAGCGCCGTTCAGATTCCAGTCTTTCAGGTTCAGTAAGTTGCGATAACGGTTCAGAATACGCATGGAGCCGTAAATGACGGGTGTGCAGATTTTCTGGAGCCGGTTGTATTGCAGGGCTTTCAGGATCACTTCGGGCCCGATACCGTTATAATCACCCAGTGAAATGCCAATAACGAGCCGGTCTTCGCGTCCGCCGGTTTCCGTCACCTGTGCCGTCGGGTCATTGCCCGCCCGGGTTTCCAGATCGCTGGAGATCGGTTCGCGTTGTCCGTTTCGGTTTTCGTTAGCGGGTCGGTTGCGGCCCGGCTGGTTGTCATCGCGCTGGCGGTTTTCATGAGGACGCTGGCCGTTATTGGGCTGCCCGTCACGCTGATTTTTAGGGCGCTGGTTGTTGTTCCGTTGTCCCCGGTCCTGGCGGTCGCCGGCAGGAGTCGTCTGCTCGCCAGCCTCCGCATTGGCAGGCCGTTCGTCACGATTGACACGGTTTTGCTGCTGCCGGTTATCGCGCTGGCCCTGTCCGCCCTCTCGTGGGGCGCCATCGCGTGGTCCGCCATCGCGGTTTCGGTCGCGCTCGTTACGGGGTTCACCTTCTCGTGGTCCGCCCTCCCGTTGTCCGCCTTCCCGTGGGTTTCCACCTCGCTGACTGTTATCGCGTTGGCCGCCCTCGCGCGGGCCGTTCTCTCTTTGTCTGCCCTCTCGTGGTCCGCCCTCTCGTGGGGCGCCATCGCGTGGTCCGCCATCGCGGTTTCGGTCACGATCATTGCGCGGCTCACCCTCACGTGGGCCGCCCTCACGTGGGCCGCCCTCACGTGGGCCGCCCTCACGTGGGCCGCCCTCTCGTGGGCCGTTATTGCGTTGTTCGCGTTGTGGGGCAGTCTGTTTGTTAACACCAGCTTGTCCGTCTGGGGTAGATCCTGATTCGTCCACTTGTGGGGTTTTCGATGTACTGTCTGAATTCTCCGGGACAGACGGTGTTGTACGGTGGGAGTTCGATTCTTCGGATTGGCGTTGTTCCATGTACTTTTTGTAGTTTCGCCAAGAGTTAGCAAATAGTGAAAAATGAAGAATGAAAAGTGACGAATAAACGGAATAAACCAAACACGTGTTTACTCAGCACTTTTCATTCTTCATTTTTCACTGTATTCGCTGCAAGTTACGAAAACACAACGGATGTCCCAGAATCAGCGCTCTATTCTCATTGCCGACGAAATGCACCCTTCGCTGTTTGCCATGCTCGATCAGGCAAACTTTCGGTACGACTACCAACCTAAAATTACCCGGGCCGAGCTTGTGACGGCCATTGCGCCATTCGATGGCCTTATTATTCGAAGCAAGACAACTATTGACGAAGAACTTCTGACACACGCAACAAACCTGCAGTTTATTGGCCGGGCAGGAGCCGGTCTGGATCTGATTGACCTCGAAGCGGTAAAAAAACGGGGCATCCAGGTCTTTCATGCCGGTGAAGGAAACCGCGATGCCGTAGCCGAGCATGTAGTGGGTATGCTTTTAGGCCTGCTAGCCAATATCCTTAAAGCTGACCGCGAAGTGCGTCAGGGTATCTGGGATCGGGAAGGAAATCGGGGCTATGAGCTGGGTAGCCTCACTGTGGGCCTTATCGGCTACGGAAACAATGGGCAGGCTACGGCTCGCCGACTGAGTGGTTTTGGGTGCCGTGTGCTGGCGTATGATAAATTGCTGACCGGCTACGGCGATGCCTTTGCGCAGGAAGCCACCCTCCCACAGATCATGGCGGAAGCCGATGTGCTGAGTTTGCATATACCGCTAACCGACGAAACGCGCATGCTGATCAACGACACCTTTATCGATCAGGTCAACAAACCATTTTATCTGATAAACATCGCACGGGGAGAAATCACGTCCTTGTCGGCAGTGGTACGCGGGTTGGAAAGCGGAAAAATCCGCGGAGCCTGTCTGGATGTGCTGGAGAACGAGAAACTGGCAAAACTCACCCCCGATCAGCAGCGCTCCTTCGACTATCTCCGCCAGTCGGACCGGGTTGTCCTGACGCCCCATGTGGCTGGCTGGACGCACGAAAGTTATGTTCGTATCAACGAAGTGCTGGTCAGGCAAATGCAGTAGAGCCGCCATACCTTGCGGCTCATTCCCGGATGGTTCGATGAGCCGTTAGGTCGTGCGATCCTGAAGCCGCAACGTATGGCGGCTCTACCTGATAACGGTAAAGTTACTACTGCTGCAACTGGTGCCCGCTTCGTTGGTCAGGCAGATCTGGCCAGTGATTGCTCCGGCGGGAACGGTCACCCGAATCGTATTTCCTTCGACCACAAATTTGGCAGCTGTCGAATTGCCATTGCTGAAACGAACTTCCTGAACGGTTGTGATCGTCTGACCCGTCAGGATAATCTCATCGCCAACTTTTCCTGACTTCGGTGAAAAGTCAATCGCCGAAATAAGTCGAAGTACGGTAAACGGGGTTGTGGTGGCGGTACTATTCGTTTCGTTCGTTACCCGAATAGGACCCGTCTGGGCGTCGGCCGGTACCAGCACCCACCGTTCAGTGTCTGTATTTTTGCCGCCGTCGGCCGCCTTTGTTGTTGAGCCGCTAAACAGGATGTCCGCATTCATCAGGAAGTCGCCCCGCAGCACCACGCGATCGCCCACCCTCGCTTTAAGGGGAAGCACACTGGAAACCACCGCATTCTGAATAACAACCAGACTTGCCGTGGCGGCACCTGCGCGGTTACTGAGTACGACCAGGCCGCTCGACGCATTGGTTGGAACGGCCGTCAGTACATTGAACCCCTCAGTACGGTCATTAATATTCACCGGAATGCCGCTGATAGTAGCCCCCGTAATGCGATAAAGATCTTTGCCCGATACCGTAAGGGGCCGTCCCTGAAGTTGTCTGGCCGGATTAAGGACAAGGTTTGAGGGGGGCAGAAAGTAAAACAACGATTCGCTCGCTACTGTGCTACCACCAATGCCGCTGGCTGCCACTGCCACCGGCTTGGAGGCTGGTAAAGTGGGTATAATAACTTCTACCTGCCTGCTGTTCAGCACACGGAATGTAGCCGGTACATTATCGATGGTGAAGCTCGATGCATCGGCCAGATTAACACCTTCCACAATAAGCTTTTCGCCGGCGTAGCCATCCTGAGCCAGCAAGTGGGTGATAAAAGGGGCCGGGATGATCTTGAGGCTATCTGTACTGGTGGCCACCAAAGTCTCGAACACCCGTACGGTCACCAGTCCCGACGTAGCCGATTCGGGGACTACCGTACGTATTTCAGTATCTTTGACGGTTGTCAGGGCTTTTTCCGTCGTCAGTCCATTGATGCTCACCACGCCATCGGTCAGGTTCTTGCCTGAAATGACAAACTCGGCACCCCGTTTTGTATTCAAGGGACTAATGCTCGTGATTTGTGGCGTTCCCGCCACGATGAATTTCAGTATTTCCTGGCCGCCAATCGTCTCAATCGATAGGGGCAACGGACCCCGGGGCAGGTTGGGCGGAACGACGATGGTCAGTTTCTGAAGAGTACTGTCCTTCACGATGGCATCGACATTATCGAATCGGATCCGCTTGATCTGGTTGAGATAATTGCCTGTTATCTCAACCACGGTGCCGGGCAGGCCGTTTGCTGGTGTGAAGGCGGTAATAATGGGAGCTGGTTGACGAACCAGAAAGGCTAACGGGTCAGATGATCCCTCGTTGTTTTGAACACGAATTTGTGTGATACCCGGCGCCACGGGCGGGACCTTTGCCTGAATCGTTGTTTCGTCATTACTAACGATGGAAGCCGGTGTGGAGGGACCAAAAATTACTGTTGGGTCAGTTCCGAATTGATACCCGCTCAGCGTAATAGTTTGCCCCACATACGCCTGATCGGTCGACAGTCTGATCAGTTCCGGCGGACTATGCTGAACCCGGCAACTGCTAACGGTAATACCTATAACGAAGAGGAAGAAAAAGATAAATGTTGATTTCATAGACGGCAATGGGAGACTGGGCTCCTGAGCATTATCGGTAAAATTAGTCAATTTGACTGTCTAAAAACCATTTCCATCGAAAGCCTGTTAGAGGAAATGAGGAGTGAAGAGTTTAGAATGATGCATGAAAACGAAAACATCAAGTAATTCATCAGGACGGATTCATAAATAAAAATATCCCTAATTTTTCACTTTTCACGGTATATTCTTCACTAAGAATCCACAAATGAGCTATCGCAGCCTGAAAGCATCAAAATTACTAGCAATCTCCACGCTTGGCCAGCTTAAAGCCGCTGGGTACGAAACCCGCTCAATCAAGCAGGAGCTACGAGATAATCTAATTGACCGTATTAAGGATAAAGAAGTTGTTTTTCCCGGTATCTGGGGATACGAGGATACGGTTATCCCCGATGTGGAACGGGCCATCCTGTCCATGCACCACATCAACCTACTGGGCTTACGTGGCCAGGCCAAAACCCGTATCGCCCGGCTGATGGTCAATCTGCTGGATGAATACATTCCGGTGGTGGCCGGGTCAGAACTGAACGACGATCCGTTGTTGCCCCTTTCCCGATTTGCCATTGATCTCATTGCCGAAAAAGGCGATCAGACACCCATTTCGTGGATGCATCGCAACGACCGGTACACCGAGAAACTGGCAACCCCCGACGTGTCGGTAGCTGACCTGATCGGCGACGTGGACCCCATTAAAGCGGCTACGCTCAAACTACCGTACTCCGACGAGCGGACCATTCACTTTGGCCTTATTCCGCGTTCGCACCGGTGTATATTTGTGATCAACGAATTGCCCGATTTACAAGCGCGTATTCAGGTGTCGCTGTTCAATATTCTACAGGAAGGCGACATACAGATTCGGGGTTTCAAACTGCGTTTACCCCTCGATATTCAGTTTGTGTTTACGGCTAACCCGGAAGATTATACCAACCGGGGCAGCATTGTCACTCCGCTGAAAGACCGGATCGACTCGCAGATTGTGACCCACTATCCGAAATCGATCGAGATTGGCAAGAAGATCACCATGCAGGAAGCCATCGTTAAGAATGAGCAGAAAAGCATGGTGAAAACCAATGAACTGGTTGCTGACCTGATTGAACAGGTAGCCATTGAAGCGCGGGAGAGCGAATACGTCGACTCAAAAAGTGGCGTGTCGGCCCGGATGACGATTTCGGCTTACGAGAACCTGCTCTCCTCGGCCGAACGCCGGGCGTTGATCAACGGTGAAAAAGATACGTTTGTCCGCATTGCCGACCTGTATGGCGTGGTGCCTGCTATCTGCGGTAAAGTCGAGCTGGTGTACGAAGGTGAGGTAGAAGGACCGGTTATTGTTGCGCAGAACCTGATTGGCAAAGCCATCCGGAATCAGTTCCTGGGCTATTTTCCCAACCCTGAGAAAGCCAAGAAAGACAAGCGCGGTAACCCGTACAAGAAAATAACGGACTGGTTCGGCGATGGCAACGTGATGGAATTCCTGAACGAGCTGTCCAACCGGGATTACGAAGCCCGGCTGCGCACCATCGATGGTCTGGATGATCTGGTCGATCAGTTTCATCCGCGCCTGGGCAAATCCGAAAAGCTCTTTATGATGGAGTTTGCCTTGCACGGTCTGGCCGAGCACTCGCTGGTTGGCAAAAACGCCATGGACACGGGGCTGTCGTTCAAAGACCTGCTAGGGTCTATGTTCAACCCCGGCAAGAATTTCGGGGAGGAAGAGGAAGACGAGGACGACGACCGATTCTAAACAAACATAATCAAACGCAAAACGGGCCGTACGGCCCGTTTTGCGTTATACTGAGTTGAGTAACCGTACACCGAAGGTGCTGGATGGCTAAGGCCCATTTTCCCCTGATTCATCGGAAGTTTCCCCCGATTGGATAAAATCAGGGTGATTAGCAGCGAGACGGAAGCTAGGTTTGAGTCATTCAACAAAATGACTACATGTTATGCGGCTTTTCGGCTTCTATCTACTCTTTTCGCTTCTATCCCTCTCTACTTTACGGGCACAGTCAGTTTCAGAAAATAACCCGTCCGCTACCGGAGCGAACCGTGTACGGATTGTGCTGACAGATGCCCGCCAACAACCTGTTTTTGGGGCCACAGTGCGGTTTCAGCTCTCGACCGACTCCACCCGTCAGGTTGTGACCATTACCGATACGGCGGGCGTGGCGCTGCTTAATCTGCAACCCGATGCCTCCTGGGCGCTGAACGTGACCGCGTTGGGAAAAAAGCCACTAACGCGCGGCATTCGGCTAACGAAGGCCCAGTCTACTTTTCGGTTCACCCTCGAAGATGAAGCGAAGACCTTAACGGGCGTGACGGTTACGGCCCGAAAGGCCCTCATTCAACAGGAGGATGATAAGACCATCATTAACCCCGAACTCATTGCCAACAGCAGTACCAGCGCGTTTGAACTTCTCACCAAATCACCCGGTCTTTTCCTTGATCAGGAGGGTAATGTTTACCTGAACAGTGCGGTTCCGGCCACCATTTACATCAATGGCCGGGAGCAGCGGATGAGTGCACAGGATGTAGCTACCTTACTCCGGAGCCTCCCGCCCAACAGTGTCGAGCGCATTGAGGTCATGCGAACGCCTTCTGCCCGCTATGATGCGTCGAGTGCCGGGGGGGCGGTGAATATTATTCTTAAAAAAGGTGTCAAGCTGGGTCGTACGGGAAGCGTATCGGCCAATATGAACCAGGGGCGCTTTGGCAATCAGGGCGTTGGCTTTAGCCTGAACGATGGCAATGGTACCCGCTCTACGTACCTGAACCTGAACTACAGCCGACGGGATAATTACGATAGTCTAACGAGTTCGCGTCAGCTGCCCGGTAACCAGACCATTCGTCAGGAAGCCTACACCCGCAGTCCGGGCGATGCGCTCTTTGCGGGGTATGGGTTGAGTTACCAGCTGAACCGACGGTGGGAACTGAGCGTTGACGGTCGGGCTAATTACGGCTTTACGAACAGCTTTGCCGATAACAATACCCAGATCCGGTCGGCTGAGAGCGGGCAGTTATTGGTCAAAAATCTCAACAGCCTTCAGAACCGGGGCCACAATGGCTCCGTGACGCAAGGGATTTCCAGTCGCTATAAACTCGATTCGCTGGGGTCCGAAATAACCGCTGATGTGTCGTATAGTTACCTGTATAATCGTACGGATCAGAGTTACCAGACGCAGTTTCAACTCCCCATAAACCCCACGCTGATGGGTGAGGGCACCATCCTGACCCGCCGACAGTTGATGACCGCTAAAGTGGACTGGGTTCAGAAACTGCCTCATAAACTCACGCTCGAAGCGGGACTGAAAACAAGTAATCAGTGGTTTGCCAGCAGGACCGACTATGCAACTATCCTCCAGGCAATTCGTCAGCCGGATCTGGCTCGTAGTAACACTTTCGATTATACCGATGGTATTTACAGTGGATATGTGCAGGCGGCTAAAACGTTTGGCAAGTTCACCCTGAAAACGGGTTTGCGGGTAGAGCAAACGAATATGAACGGGCATCAGCGAGTGCCGACCGACACGGCTTTCCGGGTCCGGCGCACCGACCTCTTTCCTTATTTTTACCTGAGTCGGCCACTTCTTTCCATTGCCAACTTTCCCGTGCAGGCTTCCCTCATTTCCCGGAGGTCCATTACCCGGCCTGGCTATGAGCAGCTAAATCCGGCTATCCGTTACGTAGATCAATACCTGTATGATACAGGCAACCCGGCCTTACAGCCCCAGTTCACTCAGAATGTAGAGGTTAACCTGAGCGTTGCTAACCTGCCAATTTTGGCCGTAGGACAGAACTATACGAAACAGATTTTTTCCAGCGTGCTGTACCAGAACCCCGCCAACCCCAGTCTGGCTTACCGGACAACGGACAACCTGGGGCAAAACCGGGAAACATACTTCAGAATGTTGCTTGGCATACCGCCCGGTGGTCGCTACTTTTTCGTTGTGATCGGGCAGTATAATCTTAACCGATACAATGGACAGTATGAGAACCAGCCGCTCACCTTCAATAAGGGATCGTGGACATTACTAACCTACCACCAGCTCGACCTCGACAGCCGCTCTACCCTTCAGGTTAACGGGTTCTGGTCCATTCGCGGCCAGCGCCAGTTCTATGAACTTGGCAATTTTGGTACCGTCGACATGAGCATCAACCGAAAGTTTCTCGATAGTCGTTTGATGGTTACCCTATCCGTATCCGACATGGCGTATACCAACCGGAATACATTTGTCCTGAATCAGGGTAATGTGATGGCGGAGGGGGCGCGCCGGGGCGATACCCGCCGGATAGGTTTTAGTCTGCGGTATAACCTCGGGTTTAAGAAACAGCGGGACGAAAGCCCCAATCCGTTTAATTTTGATGGCCTCAACCAAACAAAGTAATGAAGATCGCCCCGCCCGCTTTTCGTAAACCCGCCCGCTCCGACTGGGCACTGATCGCCATACTGTGGATACTGGCCTTCCCGTTCGTAGTGGCCGGTAATATGGACCGCTCGTGGTGGCTTATCGTGATCGGTTGGGCGTTTGAGGTGATTGTCCATTCGGGAGTTGCCATGGTAATGGTGTATGTACTGTTTCCGGCCTTTCTGTTCACCCGGCGTTTCTTTCTCCTGTTCCTATCCCTACTGATCACGCTCCTGACGTTTGCAACCCTTCATCGGCTGGGTATCTGGCTGCTTTATGACTCGGATAAACCGTTCCGGTGGTTCAGTGTTTTAAACAGCTTGGTGAGTATTGCGTCGCAGGGAAGCGTGTTGGCGTCGATACTGACTGGTAAGCAGTTTTTTGAAACGCAGCAGCGTCTGGTACGTACCGAAAAAGAACGCACCGAAGCCGAGCTGAGACACCTTAAAGCACAGATCGACCCGCACTTTTTATTCAATAACCTGAATGTGCTGGGGGCCCTCATTGAGCGAAGTCCCGAACAGGCCAGCGCTTATCTGCACCGGTTTTCGGCCTTGTATCGCTACCTCATTCGTCATAAGGATGAAGACGTGGTGCCACTGGCCGACGAACTCGCCTTTCTCAACGACTACACGTACCTGATTCGGCAACGCTTCGGTCGGGCTTACGAAATCGTCACGACAGTGCGCGTAGCCGATACGTTGGCTGTGCTGGTGCTGCCGGGCAGCCTGCAAACGCTGGTCGAAAACGCGGTTAAACATAACCAGAGCAGCGAAACCGATCCGTTGCTCATTGACTTGACGATTACTGCCCAAACGATGGTGGTTCGCAACGAGCTGCGCCCCAAGCTTACACCCGTTGAGTCGACGGGAACCGGCTTGCGGAATTTGCAGGCCCGTTACCAACTGCTTTCCGACCAGGCTGTACTGGTTCAGCCAACGGCTACCGAGTTTGTGGTGACATTGCCTATGCTCAGGCCTGCCGTTGTCGAATCGAAAAAACCATTATTCATTCCCTGATAACTGCTGTGTCGATCACCCTCGTTATACTCGAAGACGAAGCGATAGCCGCCCGTCAGCTCACCGATCTGGTGATGCGCCTGCTGCCTGATGCCCGTATTCTGGCTACCCTGCCCAGCGTTCAGGAAGCAGCCGCCTGGCTATCCGACAACCCGCCACCCGATCTGCTTCTTTCGGACATCGAGCTGCTGGATGGCAATGTATTTGCCCTGTTCGACCGAGTGCAGGTCAACTGCCCGATCATTTTCACGACGGCCTACGATCAATTTTTGCTACGGGCCTTTCAGGGTAACGGAATTGCTTATCTGCTCAAGCCGTTTACCGAACCGCAACTCCGGCAGGCATTGGACAAGTATGCGCTGCTGCGAACGTCCCTAACGTCGCCCGCGCCGGTACTCACTGAAACGGTGCTGACTCAACTGCGCGAAGCACTCCGGCCAGCCATGGCTTCTTACCGGCAGCGCTTTACCGTAAAAATGCGCCAGGGTATTCACTTGCTGGATGTGAATGACATTACCTATATTCAGGCTGATGGAGGAGTCGTCTTTGCCTTTGACGATAAAGGACAAAAATATCCGCTGAATGGAACACTCAGCGAGGTGGAGGAGCAACTTGATCCCGCTCGTTTTTTTCGCCTTAATCGTTCTGAAGTGGTGCACATCCGGTATATCGTTCGGCTGGAACCTTATTTTAATGACCGACTGGCCGTGCAGATCGTGGGTCGAACGGAACTCCTCATTGGCAGCACCGCCCGCACGCCCGAGCTACGCCAGTGGATTGACGGGTAGACCTTCTTGGCATACCGCTTAGTGGCACAGGCAGGGCATGGCATCCGGTCTGGTGCTGGTCATGATTATGCTACATTTTTTGCCCCGCTTTCAGTCACCTCCTCCAATAAGTCCTGACTTCACACGCCTGACCGGGCGTCGCCCCAACACTGTTCGTGAGTTTATGGATCAACAGAAATCAGCCTGGATGGCGTGATCAGTCGGCCTGTTTATTTATTCGACAACCACCGCTGTACCGTTGGCACTAACCATCAGCATGGAGCCATTGCCGCCAATGGTCTGGTAGTCCAGGTCAACACCGATAACGGCCGTTGCGCCCAGGCGGGTGGCTTGATCAATCATCTCTTTGATTGCAATGCTTTTGGCTTCGCGCAGGGCCTGCACATAAGCCCCCGAATGGCCCCCGACAACATCCCGGATCGAGGTGAAAAAGTCTTTAACAAGATTGGCTCCGATAATGGCCTCGCCGTTGACCAGACCTACATATTTCGTGATATGCTTGCCTTCAATGTTAGAGGTAGTGGTTACGAGCATAAGAAAATGGTATAAGATGACAGGCCAGTTCGCCCAAGTGGCCGTAAAGTTAGTCAGTTGGGCGTTTTTTAATATATACCGAAATTAAGTTCGCTGTTAAAATACATGAACGGTTAATGGCGCATAGACTAATCCTGCTATCGAACTGACAGTAGCTTATCCACTGTCTCTGTTGGGTATCGATCCTGATAATCGTGTCGATGCCGGTGAGCGGACAGAGGCAGGGTATGTATTTTATGTTTTTTAGTAGGATAAGAGGCTGTTGTCTAGGAAATTAGGCCTCTTGATAGATCGCTTCCGAATTATGGGATTAACCTGTTCAACGAACTGACTAACGCTGTTAATTTGTAGTTTAATTACTATATCTTCCTTTTTTTGCAACGGCTACAACCAAAAACACATGAAACATCTTCGTTCATTACCGCTTTCGATTTGGGCATTCTTTGTCGCTATTACTCTTGTTAGTAGTAGTTGTAAGGACGACAACCCGGCAACAGCAGTGCCAACAACGGTTGAGGGGAGCTATAGAATCACCGCCCTGTCGGTCGACCCTAAAGCGCTCAGTTTATACAGCGACCTGATTGCAGCCTCCAAACTGCTGTTCAGTAACACGACTTGCCTAACCGACCTGACCATCACGTTCAAAGCCGGGGGCGATGCCACGACGGATAATCCAACGTCCTGCCAGACCATACCTGTTCCGCTTAGTACGTTTACCGGTATCGATGCAAGCAGCAAGTGGGTATACAGCGGAAACAAGCTGACGATTACCAAAAGTGATGGTACTAAAACGGATTATACAGTGCTCAGCACGGGTAATGTTCTGAAATTACAGTGGCAGGGTGCCCTAAACTACCCGGTTCCCAGCCCAACAGTGTATACGTATACGATGGATCTGGCAAAGAAGTAAAGGCAAATCCATTTTTTTGAAAACCGGCTCAACAAAAGGGCCGGTTTTTTTATGTGCTTAGTCACACCATACGGGGTGAAAAATAGGCTAAACAAGTACTTTTTGACCGTTCGTTAAAACCATTTACCGATAACTCAACCCAGCTTTATTCTCGTGTATAGACCAAATACTTTTGACCGAAATACTAATCTACTATAGACAATGAAAAATAAAAATTCAGTTCGTTTGATGGCCTGGGCGATGATTCTGGCCATTCCCGTTTGGTTTGGAAGCTGTAAGAAGGGCAGCGACGATGCCGTTACACCCACAACATCAGCCGTCCAGGGCAGTTGGAAAATTTCAGGGCTTAAAATTAACCCTGGCGTCGATTTTTTAGGAAATGGGCAAAAAAGCAATGATTTGCTGGCGTTATATAGGTTAATACCCAATGGCAACGATATTGTCGACTGCTTGACAGGTACAACGATTATCTTCAATGCAAACGGAAAAGTCACGGGTACGCCCGGGGCAAAATGCTCGTCGGCATCGGACGACCTTAACCCCGTTGAGGATAACTCGACCTGGAAGTTAGACGGGAACAAACTAACGCTCACCAGCGGCAGTGACGTAACCGTCTATGACATGGTAATCAGTGGGAATACGATGAAATTATCGACATCGGAGCAGGAAGACTATGATGGAGATGGTAAAAATGAAACCTACACCACTACGCTGGAGATGACGAAGGTATAATAAACCCGAACCTTTTCTGAAAAAACGACTTGCCGGTTGGTGAGTCGTTTTTTTATGCCCCGTCCGTGCATTCATGCAGCGTCGTAATGTACTGGTCCAGATACTGACTCAGGGACTTCGACTTGTATTGCAAGATATATCGCGGGTGGTCGAGGGTGACGATGCGGTCAAAGAAGCCCTGCTGGTCGTTGAGACGCCGTAAGTAGGTTTCGTTTTTCCGACCCAGGCACACGGCCACTTTTCGGTTGTAGCCAAAGCCAGTTTGGGTTCGAATGGTTTCGGTAATAGCTGGCCAAAGCGCTTCGGTAGTCGCGCGGTCGTCGTAGAAGTTATAGTTGATGGGTCCGGAGGCTGGTCCTGCTTTGGTTAGCGCCAGCGGAAACAGCGACGTCAGAAAGAACCGACTGTAAAAAGCCTGTGCTCCGCCAAATGCCTCGACAACCTGATAAATGAACCGGCTTGATAACTCCGGCGTGTCGCGCAGGTCGTTCTCGATGCCGCAATACCGGCGCAGGTTCTGCGGTGTGGTAAACGAAATGCCCGTTACACCCGCGCCGAATCGACCGGGATTGATACCCAGCACGAAGACGCGGGGATTTGTATCGGCAAAGAAATGGCTGTAAAACGCCTGAACAATGGCTTTTACCTCCGGCCGCTGAAACGGATTGATGACGCCAATACCCGGTGGCAGATGAGCGGGTGCTTCAAGTGTATTGTAATACGCAATGGCTTTGTCAGCGAAAGTGGTCATTGTTTTTGTCATGCTGACGAAGGAAGCATCTTCGGATACACAAAGTATTGTTTGCTAATCCCGAAGATGCTTCCTTCGTCAGCATGACAAAAAACGCATTGGGTACTTACTTGATATTCTTCCGCCGGTTCCGCTGGAAGTCTTCAAACATCATGTTGCCCAGGCCCTGCAAACCGCTGTAATAGGCCCGGCCATTGTTGACCTTCGTAAACTCCTGCACAAACTGTTTGAGGTAAGGATCGGAGGCAATCATGAACGTGGTGATCGGAATCTCCAGTCGACGGGCCTGAGCAGCCAGCGTCAGCGTTTTACTCACTACTTTGCGATCGAGCCCAAAGGAGTTCTTGTAGTATTTGATCCCTTCTTTCAAACAGGTCGGCTTGCCGTCCGTGATCATGAAGATCTGCTTGTTCTTGTTCTTCCGTCGACGCAGCAGGTCCATGGCCAGTTCCAGTCCGGCCACGGTGTTGGTGTGGTAGGGGCCAACCTCCAGATAAGGCAGTTCTTTAGCCTGAATCTGCCAGGCGTCATTGCCAAACACAACGATGTCGAGGGTGTCTTTCGGATATTTCAGCTTGATCAGTTCGACCAGAGCCAGCGCCACTTTTTTGGCGGGCGTAATGCGGTCTTCGCCGTACAGAATCATCGAATGGCTGATGTCGATCATCAGCACCGTTGACGTCTGCGTTTTCTGCTCTTTTTCCGTCACCTCCAGGTCCCGCTCCATGAGCCGAAACTCCTCGACACCGCTGTTGATCTGTGCATTTTTGATCGACTCCGTCATCGAAATCTGCTCCAGCGTGTCGCCGAACTGATAGGAGCGAAGATCGCTGCTCAGTTCGTCGCCAGTGCCGGTATAAGGTGTTTTGTGATTGCCACCGGACTTCGATCGCTTCAATTTGCCGAAGATCTCTTCCAGGGCGCTGCGTCGTATCGTCTGTTCGCTCTTGGGCGTCATCACGATTTTACCCTCCTGATTTTCTTCGGTCAGGTAGCCCTTTTCCTTGAGGTCGTCGAAGAAGTTACCGATGCCATATTTGTCGTCTGTCAGGCCGTATTGCCGGTCGAGCTGGCTCATCCACGCCATCGCCTGCTCGACATCTCCGGAGGTCAGCAGCAATAACTGCTGGAAAATGTTGAGCAGTTTATCGAAGTTACTGCCTTCGTTTTGCTCGGGCGGTACGTAATCAGAAAATTGAAAGCCTTTCATAAGAATTGTCGTTTGTAGGGCCGCCATACCTGGTGGCTTGTAGCAGTGGTTCTGGCCGTAAATAAAGAGCTACC
The DNA here is from genome assembly GCF_054782495.1 of Spirosoma aerophilum. Taxonomy (NCBI): domain Bacteria; kingdom Pseudomonadati; phylum Bacteroidota; class Cytophagia; order Cytophagales; family Cytophagaceae; genus Spirosoma; species Spirosoma aerophilum. Next base: position 121,093 of record NZ_BAAGSJ010000036.1, read on the forward strand.
GGTGTATCAGCAGAACAGCGCGTTTCCCGGATTTGTTCGGTTAGCCCGGTTAGCTTATCACTCCATCTGGTTTATCAAATATAACGAAATAATGCGTTCGGGTGGTCAGTTAATTCTCTCGCAACTACCCCAATGTACCGTTTAACGGCCTCAAGAAGCCCCGTTTAGCCCACCATTCGTCCCAAAATTGCCAATGGCCCCAAAACAAGGCGGCTCATCCCTTCGAGTTGCAGAGGCTGCAAAAGGGGGTGTAGGTTTGCATCGTCGGACAACAATGACCGGCCTCACAAATCAAAAATAGAATCGCCATGAAAACGCTCCTGTTTACGTTCGCCCTGCTTCCCGGATTATTTATCAACACGAACGCAGTCTCCCGGCTTGCCGCTCCCGGCGATTCGGCCACATATAAATTGACTATCGATTTCACGAACGTTACCAAACGGACGGGTACGCTTTACGTTGGTCTCGTGAACGATGCGGCTGATTTTAACGGAAACTCGTACCGCAAGACCCGCATCCAGATTCCCGCTACCGGCGATTTTCAGGTTAAGTTCGATCAACTGCCCGCCGGGCGATATGCGGTCAAAGTTTTTCAGGATTTGAATGACAACCAGAAACTGGATATGTCGAACCAGATGCCCGTGGAGCCTTTCGGCTTTTCGAACGTGACCATGCTGATGGGGCCGCCTTCGTTTGAGCAATCGGCCTTTGCGTTCAACGCACCCAGGACCATTGTTATCAGCCTGATCGGTCAATGAATCTCTTTATCGACACGAAAGCTAAACGAACGACCACTATGAACCGGATCACTTTTCTCAAAACTCTGTTAGGTACAGGCCTTGCGCCAGCCGTTGTACTCGCTGGCCCAACTGTCAATACGCTTCAACTGGAAGCAGAGCGGATACGTTTGGAATTGCTGGACGCCTGGGCCATGTCTGAAAAAATGACATTACTGACTGCCGGGCAAATGCCCGCCGACGCGTTCGACTTCAGGTACACCCCCGAAGCCATGACCTTTGCCGACCAATGGCGGCACTGCTGTCAGTTCACCGTAAGCCAGCTGGCGGGTCGGTTGGGGGTAATTAATCCGTATCAGACCCGTCAACTGCCGCCGGTAATGACCAAGGGGCAGATCATGGACGAATTACGAACCATGTACGTGTTTGTGCAGAAGACCACTCGGGATGTGCCGGATGCCAAACTGCTGGAAAAAGATGATTTCATGGGTAGTAGTATCCCAAACTGGCGCCTGATCTACACCATGGAGAACCACATCATCCACCATCGGGGACAGTGTATGGTCTATCTACGCCTGAAAGGCGTTACGCCCGAAGGCTATTTAGGTTGGTAGTCCTAGAGCTGAGCCAGCAGGTACAACACCGCCATTCGAACGGCCACGCCATTTTCAACCTGGTCCAGAATGATGGAATGCGATGAATCGGCTGCGTCGGAAGTTAATTCAACGCCCCTGTTGATGGGGCCGGGGTGCATGAGCACAATGGGGCGATCCAGCTCGTCGAGCATCTGTTTCGAGATACCAAAGTAAAGCGAGTACTCCCGCAGCGATGGGAAGTATTTGATCTGCTGCCGTTCCAGCTGAATGCGGAGTACGTTGGCCACATCGCACCAAGCCAAAGCTGCCCGAACATCGTGCCCAACTTTAACACCAAGCGCTTCGATGTATTTGGGGATAAGGGTTTTGGGCCCGCAAACCATCACCTCGGCACCCTGTTTCTGAAGGCAAAAAATGTTGGAAAGCGCCACCCGGGAGTGCGTAATATCGCCGATGATCGCAATGCGTTTACCCGCCACATCGCCCAGTTTTTCACGAATGGAAAAGGAGTCGAGCAGAGCCTGGGTAGGGTGCTCGTGGGTGCCATCGCCCGCGTTCACCACATTGGCTTTTATATGCTTGGTGAGGTAATGAGGAGCGCCGGGGCTGCTGTGCCGCATGACCACCATGTCGACTTTCATGGCCAGAATATTATTGACCGTGTCGAGCAGCGTTTCCCCTTTTTTGACCGAACTGCCCGATGCTGAAAAATTAACGACATCGGCCGATAATCTTTTCTCGGCCAGCTCGAACGAGAGTCGGGTACGAGTCGAATTTTCGAAAAAAACATTGGCAATCGTCACATCGCGCAATGAAGGGACTTTCTTGATGGGCCGGTTGATGACTTCTTTAAATTGCCCGGCTGTATCCAGAATAAGTTGGATGTCAGACTCGGTCAAGTCTTTGATACCCACCAAATGGCGGACACTAAGGGCAGTTCGATTGGTCGATTGGGCCATGAGAGCAGTAAAACTATAAATTGGGCAAAGATAGACCGGAACCCGTGAAAGAAAAACGGGCAGGCTGGATTCTATGCCAGATCGAGCTCTTTTGGTTGCCGAATACGGCGGATGAGGTCTTGAGGGCAGTTCCTGAAATCAGGCTACTAACCGCGATACGCCAGCCTATTGCTTGTTTTTGAAAAGCGGGAATAAGCCCGATTCCACATGCGCCTGCATCATCAGCTGACTTAGGTATTTGGCTTTGTCGGGGTATTTGCCCGCCACATCATGCGTTTCGGCCGGGTCTTTCGAGAGGTCATATAACTCAACGGCTCCCGTTGGGTCGTTGACGGCCTGCAACCGTACCGCTTTCCAGTTGCCCTGCCGAACGGCCTGTTTGCCGCCCTGCTCATGGAACTCCCAATACAGGTAATCGTGCTCTTTCTGGGTGCCTTTTCCGGTTAAGGCCGGCACAAACGACAGGCCGTCGAGGTGAGCGGGCGTTTTGGTACCGGCCAGCTCGGCAAACGTGGGCAGCAGATCCCAGAAACCGCCAAGGAAATCACTATGGCTACCCGGTTTGATCATACCCGGCCAGCGGGCAATAAAAGGCGCGCGAATACCACCTTCATAGAGATCACGCTTCATGCCGCGAAACCCGCCACTACTGTTGAAAAAAGCCGGATCGCCACCCCCTTCCCGGTGCGGCCCGTTATCACTCGAAAAGATAATGAGCGTGTTTTTGTCCATTCCTGTCGCCTTTAACCGGGCCATCAGCTGACCTACATACGCGTCCAGTCGGGCAACCATAGCGGCATACGCTGCATGCGGATGGGCTTGCGAGGCATATCCACTTGTTTTGGCATTGGCACCATAATTGGAGCCGATGTAGGGCGTTTCGGTAAATTTGCCTTTATAATAGGCGAAGATGCTGTCGGCAGGAGGGATCAGCTCGGCGTGCGGGAGTGTGTAGGGCAGAAACAAAAAGAAAGGCTGACCACTCCTGCGGGTCCCCAAAAAATTCAGGGCCTGTTTCTGGATCAAATCCGGGGCAAATTCATTTTGCTGGGTCAGGTTTTTATTCGCTGCGAGTACAACCTTCTTATCGTTATCCCAAAGGTGATTCGGGTAGTAACGATGCGCCAGCGCCTGGCAATTGAATCCGTAAAACTGGTCGAACCCCTGTTTGGTTGGATCGCCTTCTGACCCTACCGGACCCAGCCCCCATTTACCAAAAGCCGCTGTCGTATAGCCCGCCTGTTTCAGCAGTTCTGCAACGGTCACGACCGAATCGGCGATGGGTTGCTGGCCTTCGGGCTGCACTTCTTTATTGCCCCGAATGTAGGTATGGCCGGTATGCAGCCCGGTCATGAGCGAAGAGCGTGAGGGGGCACACACGGAAGTGCCCGCATAAAACTGCCTGAATCGCATGCCTTCGGCCGCCAGGTGGTCGATATTGGGCGTTTTGATCAGATTCTGTCCGTTTACGCCAATGTCACCATAGCCCAGGTCGTCGGCCAGGATAAAGATGATGTTGGGCCGAATCGCCTTTTGGGCCTGTCCCTGCGCAAAAGTCGACGCAAGAAATAGCAGGCTGAAGAAAAGTTTGTTCATACAGGGTGATTGGTTAGTCACCGACGCAAATGTCGTTCCTGACGTCTATGGAGCTTTTTTTGCCTTCATACGGGCCATAAAGAGCATTTGGTCTGTTTAGGGTGTTCGTTGAGTTACACCGAAACGGTGAAAGTGTGTTGTCGATACCTTTTCACCATAAAGACTGTATGGATAAACTTATACGGCCTGTCAGCGCCATTTTTTTTGAAAAAGTCTGATAGGCTCTGCCGCCGTCGATTCAGTCATCCCTTCAAAACACTCATTCGGCCGGTTAATCCGGGCGGCCATCGCCTTTTTGTTGTCGGCGCAGGCACCCTGCGCCACCTTTGTATCAGTTAAACGAAACAAATAACTGATACGACAATGAAAAATATACTTCTATTGATGCTGGGACTGGTAGCCGGTACCGCATCGTTCGCTCAAACAACACCAGGGGAAACACCAGACGCCAACCTGGCTCTGACCAGCAGCCATAAACTTAAACTGATGGTTGGTCAGCAGGACGCCAAAGGAACCATCGCTCTGATCGATAACGCAGGCCATATCCTGTATAATGATTCGGTGAACCTTCGCAAGGGCATCAACCAGAACTTCAACATCGACGAACTGGCCAGCGGAACCTACCAGATCGTGGTAAAAATTGGAAAACAGAGCATCGTTAAAACGTTTGTAGTCGACGAGAAACCCGCCCAGACGGTCGTGACGCTCAATGCATAAAAGCGGAAAAACGGCTCCAGCCCGCCACCGGCCTGCCTGATAAGGTAGGCCGGTGGCGGGTTATACTTTTACTGTTTGATCACGCACCCCACCTATGCCGAACCGGTTAACCTCGAAGGAGAAATGGCAACTGTCCCTTCGGCTGATGTTGCTTTATTCTCCGTTGCTGCTGTATGTCAACATGCCGCAATCGGCCTGGACCAGTGGTAAGCTGGGCACCATTCTTGGCATTTTTCTGGGCTTTAATGTCGTCGTTCTGGGCCTGTATTTCATCTGGATTACAGTTACCGACTGGTTACAGGACTACCTGTTTGGCCGATTTGGGCAGGACTTTTTCTTTCAGTTTAACTGGCTGGCCGTGCTTCTGCCTATTCTGATCGCCCTGGGGTTAGCCGGTTTGTATACGTTTGCGCTACAGCTGGTTGGCAAGTTGTTGTTCATGCTCTATATGAATGGTTTTCTGGGGGCAAACGCCGGTCCATCGAACGAGCCACCTCAGGAGGTGCTTCGTTTCATACAGCGGGCCAATAATGGCTTCTCGGTAGCCATTATGCTGTCGGTATTCTACCTCACCCTGACGACCCGATCCTATCAGCAGCTCAAAAATGTGCAGTTCAGGGCCGAGCGGCTGGAAAAGGAAGCGCTGCTAAGTCAGTTCGAAGCCCTCAAAAGTCAGCTGAGCCCCCATTTTCTTTTCAACAGTCTCAGCATTCTTACGTCGCTGATTCACGAAGATGTCGATTTGTCGGAGCAGTTTATCAAGCGGCTTTCCAAAGCCTACCGCTACATTCTGGAACAACGGGATCAGGATCTGGTACTGCTCAGGACCGAGCTGGACTTTATTGAGTCGTACACCTTTCTACTTAAAATTCGCTTCGAGAACAAATTCGATGTGCTGATCGACGTGCCTCAAAGCGTTCAGCAGCAATACCGGATTGCCCCGCTGACCTTGCAATTACTGGTTGAGAATGCCGTGAAGCACAACCGGATGTCGATTCAGGAGCCGCTTCAGGTGCGTATCCATGTGCAGGATGGCTGGCTGGTGATAGAAAATCCGCTCCAGGACCGGGATAAACCCGAACCTTCCACCGGCATAGGACTTAACAATATTATTAATCGCTACGCACTCCTGACCGACCAGCGCGTGGAGTGCCGTCAGGAGTCAGCTTTGTTTGTTGTCAAAATCCCTCTTTTACCATGAATGTGCTGATCATTGAAGACGAAGACCGGACCGCTCGTCAACTGGAGCGGATGCTCAAAAAGTACGACCCAACCGTGCATGTGCTGGCCCAGTTACCATCGGTGCGGGCGTCGGTGTCGTGGCTCAGTCAGCACCCGGTGCCGGAGCTGATTCTGATGGATATTCACCTGGAAGATGGGCTGGCATTCACCATTTTCGAGCAGATTACACTCACGGTGCCAATTATTTTTACGACGGCCTATGACGAGTACACGATTCGGGCGTTCAAGGTGAACAGCATCGACTACCTGCTCAAGCCGGTCGATTATGATGAGCTGGCTTCGGCGCTGGATAAGTTCAGGACGCTGCGTAGTGTGGCGCCCAGCCCCGACGTATCTACGCTGCTTCAACTGATGCAGCAGTTTCGGGAGTCGCCCTTCAAAGAGCGGTTTATGGTGAGTATCGGCACCAAAATACGCAGCGTCGAAACAAGCGACATTGCGTATTTCTATTCCGAAGCGAAAGGGACGTTTCTGATGACGAAAGAAGGCCAGCTGCTGACGATTGAGTACAGCCTTGACCAGTTGATCGGGATGGTGAACCCGTCTCAGTTTTTCAGGGTGAACCGACAGTTTCTGGTGGCACGATCGGGGATTCAGACCATTCAGGCCTATTCGGCGGGGAAGCTCAAAGTAGACCTTCGGCCTGCTTCGCGGCAGGAGGTGTTCGTGAGTCTCAGTCGATTATCGGATTTTAAAGACTGGCTGGGCCGATAAATCGGTTTCATTCGTCGGTCGGGAAGCGATGTTCATCCGGTGAATTCCGGGGCTCATCGCCTTTTTTTTTCGGGCGTTTTCGGAAGGCTGCACCTTTGATGCGTAAATAAAACGCTCATGAAACCGCACGTCTTACTTTCCGCCATCTGTTTACTCTTCGGCCTTTCTCTTTCATCTGTTCACGCTCAATTTCCAATGGGTGGAGGAGCCGCCACTACGCAACCCAAAGCCCTGCCCGGCACCGCCGGTGACCAAAGCCCTAAAGGAACCGCCCGCATCACGGGGTCTATTGTCGATTCAACCCAGGCTAAAGCCGTAGAATTCGCCAGTATCGCTCTGTATAACAAAACCAACGATAAAGCCGTCGACGGTACCGTTGCCGATGAAAAGGGTAAGTTCACCTTATCGAAACTGGTCGCCGGGGAGTACCGGGTGCTGATCAGCTTTGTCGGTTTTCGGAATAAAACCATTGAAAATGTTACGCTCGCCAACGGGCAAAGCCTGGACCTGGGAACGATCAAACTTCCTTCGAGTGTCAAAACGCTGGACGAAGTGACTGTGTTGGGACAGGCTGCGCTGATCGAGGAGAAAGTGGACCGGCTTGTCTATAATGCCGACAAGGATATTATGGCGAAAGGGGGCGACGCCACCGACATTCTCCGCAAAGTGCCGCTGCTCACGGTCGATCTGGACGGTAACGTGTCCATTCGGGGCAGTCAGAATATTCGGGTGCTGATCAACAACAAACCCTCGACCATTGTCGCCAGCAGCGTTTCGGATGCGCTCAAGCAAATTCCCGCCGATCAGATCAAATCCGTTGAGGTGATCACCAGTCCATCGGCCAAGTACGATGCAGAAGGTTCCGGCGGCATTATCAATATCGTCACGAAAAAGAATAGCCTTCAGGGCCTGAACCTCAATGTGGATTCAGGGGTGGGTAACCGGGGGTCGATGCTCAGCCTGAACGGTAATTATCGGCAAGGCAAGCTGGGCGTTACGCTGGGTGGTTTCGGACGGGCCAGTTACAACACCATCACCCAAACGAACCTCGACCAGACGAGTCTGGTAAACGGCGCATCGACGCTTACCCGGCAAACGGGCAATGGGCATAGCTCGGGCCTGTTCGGGCAGTATAACCTAGGCTTCGATTATGATCTGGCACCGAACCAGAGCCTGACCGCGGGCGTACGCTATGGCCTGCGTAACATGCTGAATCAGCAGGATCTGGTCACCCAGCTTTTCACCGATGGCACCGCCGGTGCACTGTCGAAACGGAACGTAGATACCAAAAACCTGTCGGGTACAATCGATGCCAACCTGGATTATCTGCACACGTACAAACCCGGTCAGGAGTGGAGTATCTCGACGCTGTACAGCCGCAACGATCTCACCAATAACTTCGACGCCGATCTGCTGGGCGGTACCGATGCGCTCATTGGTCGGCAGCGGAACTTGAATAAGAACGTGAACCAGGAGTTTACCCTGCAAACGGATTACCAGACGCCTATCAAGAAAAACCAGATGCTGGAATTTGGGGCCAAAGCCATTCTCCGGCAGGTGGACAGCGATTATCAATACCTGACAGCGGCTTCGTCGGGGGCCTTTACCACCGAAAATAACGGTACATCGGGCAACCTACAGTACCACCAGAACATTGCCGCTGCCTACAGCTCGTATACCTACACGACCAAAAATCGCTACACGTTTAAAGGTGGGCTGCGGTATGAGCACACCTTCATCGACGCCAGCACCCGCGAAAACGGAAACCTGGGCATCGGCGATTACGGCGTACTGGTGCCGAGCCTGAATGCGTCCAAAACCTTCAGCGGAACGACGCTCAAACTGGGCTATAACCGACGCATTCAGCGGCCGGGCCTGCAACAGCTGAACCCTAACTTTAACGCGGCCAACCCGCAGAACATCACCATCGGCAACCCATCGCTTCGCCCCGAACTGACCAACAATTTCGAACTGGGTCTGAGCAAAACCATTCAGAAAACGTTCATCAACGCCACCTTCTTCGGACGCATTACCAACAACGCCATCTCGCAGGTGAGCCGCCCATCCGATACGCTGGCGGGGGCCATTGTCACGACCTATCAGAACATCGGTCAGCAGCAGGCCTACGGAGCCAACATCTTCTCGAACGTCGCCATAACGTCAAAAATCAGTATTGGTCTGTTTCTGAACACCTTTTATACCAGCCTGACGGGTCAGGTGATGGGGGCCGACGGCGCATCGGCCACGCTGACCAACACAGGCTTCACCATTGGCGGGGGCACGTTTGCTTCAGCTCAGTTTAAAAATGGCTGGGGTGTTCAGGGGTTTGGGTTTATGCAGGGCACGCAAGTGCAGCTGCAGGGCACGCAGGGCGGCTTCGGCTTCTACTCACTGGGCATAAAAAAAGACATTGCCAACAAACAGGGGAGCATTGGTTTGGCGGCCGAAAACTTCCTGTCCAATCGCTACCACGTCAACACGGTTCTGAACTCGGCTCAGTTCAATCAAGTGAGCGACACCTACCTCTACAATCGGGGCATCCGCCTGACATTCACCTACAAGCTGGGTAAAATGACGGTGGAGGGCAACCGCAAGAAAGCTAAGTCGGTCAACAACGACGACGTAAAAGCGGATGGCAGCGCGCAGCCCCAGTCGGGAGGTCAGGCGCCGGGCGGGAGTCCGAGATAGCTGACGCTGGCAAAGTCAGGGCGTGATCTACTCCACCCCAACTAACCCCACCCCAACCCCTCCCCTAAAAAAAGGGGAGGGGCTAAAAAAAGAGAGTGCCCTTCGGCATAGCCCCTCCCCTTTTTTTAGGGGAGGGGTTGGGGTGGGGTAAATCACGGCAATCACATTTATTAAATTCTACTAACACACATGATTACGCTTAATAAACTGCTGGCTGCTACGCTGGCCACTTGCCTGTCTGTTGGGGCCTTTGCCCAGACGGTTGATGAACTGGTTGTCAAACACGTTGCCGCATTGGGCGGGGCTGAGAAACTGGCGGGAGTGAAAACCCTCGTTACCGAGCGGACGCTCTCAATGAATGGGATGGATATTCCCGGCAAAACGACGGTAATCGTGGGAAAAGCAATGCGCTCCGAAATGTCGATCATGGGCAACTCGGTGGTGCATGTGATCGATGGGGTGTCGGGCTGGATGATTCGGCCGACGATGATGGGCGGTACCGGTGATCCGGAACCTATACCCGCCGACATGATCAAACAACAGATCGGCCAGCTCGACCCGTTTGGGCCGCTGGTGGGCTATAAAGAAAAAGGGAGTCAGGTCGAACTGGTTGGAAAGGAGACGGTAGATGGCAAAGACGCCTATCACCTGAAAGTAACCGGCAAAGACGGTCAGGTGGTCGATGAGTTTCTCGACGCCACAACGTATCTGGTCAGCAAAGTGAAACAGACGGGTATGGACGGAAAGACCAGCGAGGTACTTTTTTCGGACTACAAGGAAACGGACGGGATCAAATTTCCGAAGATGATGGAAATCGTGGGTGGTCAGATGGGCACGCTGACCTTTATTACCGATAAGGTGAAGGTAAACCCGTCCGTTGATGAGAATCTATTCAAAAAAACGGCTAAGTAAGCGGACTCCGGTCGTGTGTCAACCGCAATCGCTATGCCCGCTAATCTTACGCAGGCATAGCGATTACTAAAAGCGTTTTCAGGCAGCTTGCCAAATGCGCTTCGGTATCGACAAGCCAGCGCTATCAGTACACTAAAATAATCTGGTACTCCTCTGGTTTAATCGTTTGAATGGGTTTTGTCTGTCCGGGCCAAGCTCCGGCTTGGCCCTCGAATGGCAAGCTCAAAGGCCAAGCCGGAGCTTGGTCCGGACATCATACCTACCCTTTAGTTCACCGAGCTGCTTAAGACCTGGTAACTCTGCGTGGCAATCTCCAGCTCTTCGTTGGTTGGGATTACCAGGATTTTAACGGCAGAATCGGTTCGGTTAACTTCCCGAATGCCGGGCGCAGGGGTGCTGTTTTTTTGAGGGTCGAGGTGAATCGACAGGAAGTCGAGTCCCGTACAAACCTGTTCGCGCAGGGCGTTGTCGTTTTCGCCCACCCCCGCCGTAAATATCAGGGCATCCAGACCGTTCAGCACTGCGGCATAAGCGCCAATGTATTTTCGGATTCGGTACGCGTAAATGTCAAGGGCAAGGGCCGCTGCCCGGCTGCCCTCGGCGAGTGCTTTTCGAATATCACGCATATCGCTCAGGCCAACAAGCCCCTGCATACCCGACTGCTTGTTGAGCAGATTATTCACCTCATCGGGACTATAGCCCCTGGAGATCAGGTGGAAAATGACGGCAGGGTCGATATCGCCCGACCGGGTTCCCATGACCAGCCCCGCCAGCGGACTGAAGCCCATGCTGGTGTCGATCGACTTGCCGGCCTGAACGGCGGTAATACTACACCCATTGCCCAGGTGAATACTGATCAGTTTAGCGTCTGGTTTTCCCAGCCAGGCTGTGGCGGCCTCGCTTACGTATTTATGACTGGTACCATGAAACCCATAGACCCGAATGCCATCGACGGCGTACAGCGATTCGGGAATGGCGTAGCGAAAGGCGTATGCCGGCATTGTCTGGTGAAACGCCGTGTCGAAAACCGCGATCTGCCGGGCATTGGGAAAGGTACTTTCGGCTATTTCAATGCACTGGTAATTGATGGGGTTATGGAGCGGAGCGAGTGGGAACAGGTCTTTGATCGTTTCTTTCACCGCCTGGGTAATCAGCGTAGCGCTGGCAAAGCGTTCGCCCCCATGCACCACCCGATGCCCAACCGCCTTGATCTCGTCGACCGAATGAATCAAGCCCATGTCGGCATCCAGTAACAGATGCAGCACCTGCTGAAGCCCATCCGAATGGTCGGCCAGTGTTTCCCTGCGCTCAACGGTCTGAGCGGGCTCAGTCGTCAGTATCTTGTGCCTGATAAAGGCGTCGTTCGTGCCGATACGTTCGATCAGTCCGCTGCACAACGGTTTGTCGGAAGGCATGTCGAACAGTTGATATTTCAACGAGCTGCTGCCCGCGTTGATCACTAGAATATACATACATCGAAAATAAGCAGGTTGGCTACTGGCTATCCTGGCATTGAATGGCTGTAATGACGACCGTATTGAACACGTCGTCTACCGTACAACCCCGGCTGAGGTCGTTGATGGGTTTGTTGAGCCCTTGCAGCATCGGTCCAATGGCGAGCGCACCCGTTTCCCGCTGCACGGCTTTGTACGTGTTGTTCCCTGTATTTAAATCCGGGAAAATCAGCACGCTGGCTCGTCCGGCTACTTCGGAGTTGGGTAGCTTCTGACTGCCTACCAACGGATCAACCGCTGCGTCATACTGGATAGGACCTTCGATTTTTAAGTCGGGACGCTTTTCCCGAACGATGGCCGTGGCCTGCCGTACTTTCTCGACGTCTTCCCCTTCTCCCGACGTACCCGACGAGTAAGATAACATGGCGATACGGGGCTCAATGCCAAAACGGGCACTGCTCTCTGCGGAAGAAATAGCTATCTCAGCCAATTGGGTAGCTGTCGGATTGGGGTTCACGGCACAGTCGCCGAAGACGGATACGCGATCGGCCAGGCACATGAAGAAGACCGACGATACCAGCGATACTCCGGGTTTGGTTTTGATGAACTGCAGGGCCGGTCGGATGGTGTGCTGCGTGGTATGGACGGCTCCCGAAACCATGCCATCGGCATGCCCCAGATAAACCATCATGGTACCGAAGTACGATACATCGAGCATCATGTCTTGCGCCATGTCGAGGTTCACATTTTTGGCTTTCCGCAGTTCGTACAACGTAGCGGCATAGGTTTCGTAATTTGCCGACGTGGCCGGATTGACAATATTCACGACGCTGGTGTCGAGCGTCAGGCCCAGCCGTTTAATTGACGCCAGCACTTCGGCCTCGTCGCCCAGAATGGTCAGGTCCACAACATTCTGCGTCACCAGTTTAACGGCTGCTTTCAGGATCCGGTCGTCATTGCCTTCCGGCAAAACAATGTGCTTTCGCTGGCTTCGGGCTGTTTTAACCAGCTGATACTGAAACATGTGGGGCGTTATGCCTTCCGACTGAAACGTAACCAGCCGGTCGTTCAGTGCTTTGGTGTCTACGTTTTTCTCGAACACGTCGATGGCCAGTTCGATCTTCTTCCGGTTGTCGGCCGTGATGCGGGAGTGGATGCCCCCGATGGCGGTTGTCGTGCCAAAGGTGCCTTGCTGTACCGTCAGGATGGGAATAACCGTTTGAAGGCCTTCGATCAGGCGGATAACGGGTTCGTCGGGCTCCGTACCGGCCGTCAGTACAATGCCCGCTACTTTCGGATAATTGGCCGACAAGTTTGCCTGTAAGGCCCCTATGATAATGTCACCCCGGTCGCCGGGGGTAACGATCAGTACATTTTCCTTGATGTAATTCAGAAAGTTAGGCAGCATCATCGCGCCCGTCACAAAATTGTCGACCTGATTGGACAGCAGGCTTTCGCCCACGAGCACTTTGGCCCCCAGCGCGTCCCGGATTTCCTTCATGGTCGGGCTCTGTAACTGCTTTTCCCACGGAATAACGGTGAGCATCATGTCGGCCGGCAACTGCATCCGTAGCAGCTGCCGGACGTCGTCTACCTGCTCGGGCTGCACCCGGTTAGCCACCAGACCAAGCACCTGCACTTCCCGGCCCTCGAAGCCCTGAAGCGCACTCAGGGCCGAGCTGATAATCTGAGCGGTGGATTTAGCTTCTCCACTGATGACGACGAGGACGGGCGCCCCAAGATTTTTGGCGATAGCGGCATTCGATTCAAATTCAAAGGCAATACCTTCGCCCAGAAAGTCGCTGCCTTCAATAACCGTAAAATCGCAGGTTTCTTCCAGCTTTTTATACTTGCTGATGATGGTATTAAGCATCTCGCTTCGCCCTTCCAGTTCCATGCGCTGCAGAGCCTCCTGCCTGGTAAACGCATAGGTATCTTCGTAGCTGATGGGCAGCGCGAAGTAGTCCAGAATAGCTTCGATATGAATTTCCTTCTGACCCGGAACTTGCTGCGTAATGATCGGTTTGAAGTAACCCACTTTCCGGGTCTTTCCCAGCAGGCTGTTCACCAGGCCAAGTGCCAGGAGAGATTTGCCCGTATACGGCTCTACCGACGCGATAAAAATAGCTTTTGTCATGAAAACAAGAATAACTGCCAGTGCAGGGTTGCCGACTTAAGTGTCTAATCCCAGACGTAAAACTTGAGACGATCGAATTAGTTTCTCCAGTGAGGTTTGAAGCCTCTACTCAACAATCGTGCACCCATAACCCGGCACCGTTACGCGGTCGCCGGTGAAGGAGCTGCCTGGCACGGTTTCAAAGACGACACAGCGACACCAGGCTTCGTCGGGCGAGAAGACGACCTCGATTGGTTTCCTGGTCAGGTTGTGGACAACCAGCACGCAGGGGCCGCCCTGTTGTGCCTGACGTATAAACGCGACAATTCCCTTCTGGCGAATGCCCGTTGGCAGCAATCGGCTGAGGTTGTTGTTCAGAATGGGATGGCTGTTTCGGTAGTGAATCAGGCGTTTGTAGTGGGTAAACAGGGAGTCGGGATCCTCCTGTTGCAAAGCCAGCGGGCGCACCGTCTGGCTGGTGCTGTACTTACCGCGACGCCAGTAGGTACGCTGGGTGTCTTTTGCCCGAATATCCCACAGGAAAGGCTCCCGGATGTATTCGTCGGGTTTCACGCCCAGCATACCGATTTCCTCCCCGTAGTAGAGGTAAGGAAGACCCGGCAGGGTAAGCAGCAGGTTAGCGGCTACTTTCAACTGGCTGATTTTGCCCTTGAGGAGACTGCCAATGCGGTTCTGGTCGTGATTCGACAGCAGCAATGCATCAATGAATTCCGGGTTGACGGTGCCAAAGGTGCTGTGAACGTAGGTCAGGTATTCAACCAGGTCCTCCGTGTCGTTTTCCTTCCGAACGATTTCGGCGATCATCAATTGAAGGTCGAAGTTGAAATTGGCTTTCAGACCTTTAAAATACGGGGCAATGTGCTCCGGTCGTGTCCAGACTTCGCCGACGGTATAGGCACCCGGTTTCGCTTCCTCGACAACGCGGCCAAACGCCTGCCAGAACTCGTGGTTTTTGGGTTCTTCGGCTTCGCGGTATAAATGCCGGGCGGCATCGAGCCGAAACCCATCCACGCCGATCTCGTTGAGCCAGTACCGGGCTACGTTAAAAACCGCTTCGCGAACGGGAGGATAGTCGAAGTTCAGGTCGGGCATGCCGCTCCAGAACATGCCGTAGTACTTTTCCGGATAAGTGGCCCCAGCGATCGAATGCCAGGGGCTGCGCTCGCCCGAATCGGCGGTAATGTCGCGGGTGGCCAGTTTACGGCGTTTGATTTCGGCTGGTGTGAGCCATTTGTAATAGTTCCAGTAGGGATTGTCCGGACCTTTGGCGGCTTCTTTGAACCAGGTATGCTGGACACTTGTATGGTGCAGCACCAAATCAATAATGACCGCGATACCGCGCTGGTGGGCTTCGTTGATGAGTCGCTTAAAATCGTCGATGGTGCCGTACTCCGGGTCGATGCCATAATAGTCCGTCACGTCGTACTTGTGGTACGTTGGCGACGGGCTGATGGGCATGAGCCAGATCGCCGAAACACCCAGATCTTTCAGGTAGTCGAGCTTGCTGGTAACGCCGTTCAAATCGCCGATGCCGTCGCCGTTCGAGTCGGCGAAAGAACGGACGAAGATTTCATAGTGGACACCTGTCGTGCCTGTTCGCGGTTGAGACACGGACAAATGGCTGGCCGATGCGGCTGTTGAGGAGCTGTCAGAATGCATTCAATGGTATAGTGCTTCGTACAGGCAAACGGAGAAGGCTGCGATTGAGTTTACAACAAACGGGCATATGTACGAAAAAAGGCATTCCTGACGATTCAAAACCTGTATCGGCCCGGTGATGTAGTGGCCTGGCGTGATGTGATGTGATGTCGGGTCCTCAGACCCGACAAGCGAGGTTTCTCAAAACCTAATTAATCGAACGGCCGAACGAGGTTTTAAGAAACCTCGCTGTGTCAGGTCTGAGGACCTGACACCACATCAAGACCTGACACCACATCACCAGGCACCTAAAACTTTTTATTCCAGCACGATGCATCCATAAGCTGGAATGCTCAACTGACTACGGCTAAGAGTCGAACCCGAATTGGTCTGGAACGCAATTTTGCGGAACGATTTCTCCGCCGACGGCATGGCTACCGTAACCGGTTTGCCCGTCAGGTTCTGCACCACCAAAACAGATTGCGTACCCGACTTCCGAATGAACGACACCACGCCCGATTGCCGAATGTCGGTTTCTACCAGCTGGCTCAGGTTATCATTCAAAACCGGGTTGCTGTTCCGAAACTGAATCAGCTTTTTGTAATGGATATAAAGGGAGTTCGGATCGTTCTGCTGACGTGACAGGGGAGCCACCGCAGAATCAGTCGTATAAGTAGGCTTCATCCAGCGGGTGCGCTGTTTATCCTGAGACTGGTCAGTCCAGAGAAAAGGCTCCCGGATGGTTTCGTCGGGTTTACGGCCCAGCATGCCCAGTTCTTCCCCGTAATACAAGTACGGATTGCCGGGCAGTGTGAGCAGGAGGGAGGCCGCCACTTTCTCGTGGTTGAGGTTGCCCTTGAGCACGCTGCCTATGCGGTTCTGATCATGATTGGTGAGCATCGTGGCGTCGATGAACTGCGGGTTGGCCTGTGCGTAAATGTTCCGGTTATGGGCCAGCGTATGTACCACATTCATCGAATCGTTTTCCTGATCGATCAGCTTTTGCAGGGCAAAACTGAGGTCGAAATCGAAGTTGGCTTTCAGACCCTTGAAATAAGGGGCCACTTTTTCCGCCTTCGTCCAGACTTCCCCAACGGTATAAGCCCCCTTTTTAGCCTTCTCCATCTCCCGGCCGAATTCTTCCCAGAAGGGAATATTTTTGGCTTCGTCCTGATCGGGGTAAATGTGCCGGGCGGCATCGAGCCGGAACCCATCCACACCAACGTCATTCAGCCAGAATTTGCCGGTCTTATAGATCTCCTGCCGCACCTTCGGCTCATCGTAGTTCAAGTCGGGCATGCCGCTCCAGAACATACCGTAATAGCGGGCGTCCGACGGGCTGTTTTTGATCGAATGCCAGGGGCTGCGTTCGCCCGAATCGGCGGTGGCTTCGCGGGTAGCCAGATTAAGCGAGTCGATCTGCTGCGGGGTCATCCAGACATACCAGTTGCGGGTAGGGCTTTTTAGGTCTGTCGATGCACTGGTGAACCACGGGTGCCGGTTGCTGGTATGGTTGATCACAAAGTCGATGATGACATTTATGTTGCGTTTGTGCGCTTCGGCCAGCAGTCGTTTGAAGTCGGCCATCGTGCCGTAGTCCGGGTCGATGCCGTAATAGTCAGCCACATCGTATTTATGATACGACGGCGACGGGTTAACGGGCATGAGCCAGATGGCCGACACGCCGAGGTCTTTCAGGTAGTCGAGCTTACCGGTAACGCCGTTCAAATCACCAATGCCGTCGCCGTTGGAGTCGGCGAAGGAACGGACAAAAATTTCGTAATGAACACCCGTTCGGCCAGTGATTTTGGTTGCAGGTTGGGCGAAGGCACCAGGGGTGAACAGATTTAATAGTAAAACGTAGTATAGCAGCCGGGTCATAAATGGGTTGTTTGTAGCAAACTAAAGAGAAAAAGTAAGGTCTCATTACCTCGCCCCAAACTATACCCCACCCCAACCCCTCCCCTTGAAAAAAGGAGAGACGGTCGGCCGCTGCCGGGCTCAGGAACGAGGTACCCTTCTTCTAGCCCCTCCCCTTTTTTCAAGGGGAGGGGTTGGGGTGGGGTAATGACCAACAGTCTACTGCTTCGTCAGTGTATACGTGTAATTGCCGCCGACGCTCAGGTTCAGCGTAACCAGATACTTACCGGCCGCCGGGACTTTGATGTTGTCACCACCGGAATCGAGCAGGCCGTCAGCTTTGGTATCCCCGTAATTAATATCCCAGGCATTGTTGGCGCGGAACTTAAGCTCATCCTGCTTGAGATCGACAACGGCTTTCCAGGTGCCGGTGGTGGCATCGTAGGTAAGGGGAGTATCGGTATCCCAGCCGCCGGGGGTAGCTGCGCCGATGAGACTCCAGGTCGTTTTGGTCGCGCTCCAGGTCAGCGTATTCACATCGGCTTTGATGAGGTAATAGCCCGCCGTTGGAATGGTCAGGTTATCGCCCGTTGTCGAGAGTTTGCCTGCGCCACCCGTGCCGTAGTTCGTCTGGTCCCAGTTGGCAGCCGACGTAAATTTAAACGGTGATGCCGATGCGAAATTGATATAACCCTCATACACACCATTGTTGAGAACAGACGCAATTTTAGGCGCTGTCGCCGGATTCCAGCCCTGATAATCGCCCGGCGCCCATAACGATGGGTAGTCGATAACAACCAGGAAAGGCGTTCCGGTAAGGGTCGTCGGGGCTGAATATTGCTGATAGCCGGGTTGGCCCAGCGGCCGTACCACCTCCGACTTGACCCGTACATCAACCTGTCCGGCACTACCGGCAGGTAATCCCAGCTTGAGCATTGTCTGGTTCAGGTCGGCGACGGTCATGGTCAGGCTCGTCTGGTTCGATGCCGACACGTTGATCGAGTCACTGAACTTGTTGCCTGCCTTGCCGAATTGCAGGGAGTAGACCACCGGAGCATTAAATCCATACTGTGCCGGAGTCCAGTTGAACACAACGGCATTTCCGGTTGCATTGGTACTGCTCAGGGCGGGTGAAGTGGTACTGGGTGTTAGGGCCAGCGTCCCGCTGCCACCTGGCTGAAGAATCAACTTGTCTTCGTCTTTCTGGCAGGCGTTAAAGGTGATTAGCGCCACCCCGGCTACCAGAAGATTATATAAGATCGTTTTCATGATGAATGTCTGATTAGTACCCTGCGTTTTGCTTCAAATTTGGATTGGCAACCAGATCAGAGGCTGGCAGCGGGAAGATGTTCCGGAAGTCTTCAACAGCCCGTCCTTCTTTGACACCACCTTTGAATGGCCATAAATAACTAGCTGTAGTGAAGCGACCGAAACGGATAAGGTCCGTCCGGCGGTAACCTTCCCAGTACAGTTCGCGGGCGCGTTCGGCCAGGATAAAGTCCAGCGTCAGGGCCGAGGCTGTTACGTTGCCGGTTGTTCCTTTATAAGCCCGCTGCCGTAGCTGATTCACGTAGCCCAGTGCAGTTGGGAGGTCGCCACCGGTACCGCCCCGAACAACGGCTTCGGCATACATCAGGTACACATCGGCCAGACGCAGCAGCGGGAAATCGGTGTCCACAAAGTCACCGGCCGGGTCAGACCCTTTCGCTCCGGTTGAGGTCACATTTTTGTATTTCGTGACGGCGTACCCGTCCGTGAAGGTGTTCAGCACCGTGTTGATTTCCAGATTCTGCCCGTTGGTGTAGAACATGGCCCGTGTGTCGGTTGCTCCCGACGGGTCGCTGAACTGGTTGACCAGCCCTTTGGTGGTGCGGTTACCAGCCCAGCCCCCGTTGACGCCAAAGTCACCCGCGTTCATGCTGCCGCCGATGGCCGCGTGGATCAGGAAGGGCATACCTCCGTAGGTTTTGGTACGGGTACCATCGTAGGTGACGGGTAGGATAATCTCTTTGGAGTTGTTATTGTCGGCCAGAAATAAGTTGGCATAGGTTGGCTCCAGCGAGTAAACACCCGATTGGATAACTTTCGCCGAGTAAGCCACGGCATCGTTCCAGCGGGCTGTGCCGATATATACCTGTGCATTCAGGTACAAGCGTGCCAGCAACGTCCACGCAGCTGCCTGATCGGCACGACCGTATTCGGCCGCACGAGGGGCTGCCAGCTCCGTTTCGATGGCTTTCAACTCCGACTCGATATAATTGAACAGTTCCTGTTTGTTCGTTTGCTTGGGCAGAAACGAACCCGGTGCGTCGGCTTCCGTCACGAAGGGCACGTTGCCGCCATACAGATCCAGGGCGTGCAGGTAAGCCATTGCCCGCATAAAACGAGCTTCGGCGCGGTAGGCTTTAATAGCCGTAACGTTATCGGCCGAGAAACCCCGGCTGCTCAGACTGGCATCCGAGCTCTGGCGGATGAACTCGTTGCACTGCGTAACCATGTAATAAATTCGGTTGTACATGGCCGCGCTGTATTCATTGCTCGATGTCCAGCTTAGGTTATGGTAATCCTGTACCGACCCGTCGTTCCAGGCAATAACGGCCTCATCGGTGGTCAGTTCCTGAACCATCCAGTATTGCCGCAGGTAGTTTGAGAATCCCTCATCAATGCCGCTGATATCGGGTTTGCCCGATGGCCCCTGCTGACCGCTCACGGCCAGGACAGCGTAGAGTTTGGCTAATACCGACTTGTAGTTGGCCGGATCAGTATAGACCGAAGCCGAGGTGACGTCGTAGGTCGGCAAGCGGTCGAGGTCTTTCACGCACGATGACGCCGTAGCGAGCACAGCTGCCAAAAGACCGGTTTTTAGTATGTTCTTGATTGATTTCATTGGTTTGTTTGTTTCACCACCCCCAATCCCCTCCTGTTTTAGGAGGGGGAGGAAAAAGGCTACCCTTCTGAATATCCTCCCTCCTGTTTTAGGAGGGGGTTGGGGGGTGGTAGGCATATGTTAAAAGCCCAGATTAAGTCCTACCGAGAATACCCGTGGGCGTGGGTAGAAATTGTTGTCGATGCCACCGGCAATCTCCGGATCAAGTCCGGTATATTTCGTGATCGTGAACAGGTTCTGCGCCGTTGCCGTAGCCCGCAGCGATACTTTCTTCGCGATAACCCGACCAAAATCGTAGCCCAGGTTCAGGTTGTCCATCCGCAGGAACGATGCGTTCTCGATGTAGTAATCTGAAAAATACTGGTTGTTCACAAAGCCGGTTTCCAGCACGCTGGTCGAAGCATTGGCCAGGTATGGATTGGAGGTAACGACGTTACGCAGGGCGCCATTATTCGACCGGATGTTGTTGTACACGTAGTTGCCGATGTTGCTCCGCAGCACAAAACCCGCATTGAACTGCTTGTACGAGAACTGAGTCGTGAAACCCAGGAACAGTTGCGGATTGGCCGTTTTGTAGCGGTAGCGGTCGTCGATCGTAATCTGACCATCGCCGTTCCGGTCTTCATAAACGCCCTCCAGCGGTTTGCCATTCTCACCATAGACCTGCTTGTAAACAAAGAAGGCGTTGGTTGGGTAGTTGACCGTCTGAATCTGAACCGTGTTGCCCGTACCACCCGTAATATCGCCTACCAGAATACCCGGATCGTTCGGTGTGGGTACTTTTGAAAGGTTCGTGATCTTGTTCTGGTTGTAGGTAATGTTGAAGCCGAGATCAAGATTCAATCCATCGCGCTGTATAGGCGTCGCGTTGAGCTGGAATTCGATACCCTTGTTTTCCAGGTTCCCTACGTTCGTCAGAATCCGGTTGGTCAGGTTCGAACCAGCGGGTACGGGAATGGTCGCCAGCAGATTGCTCGTCTTCTTCTGGTACACGTCAATACTACCCGACAGTCTTCCTTTGAAGAACGCATAGTCGATACCGGCGTTGAGGGCGGCTGTTTGCTCCCATTTGAGGTTGGCATCGTAACCTTCCGCCCGCAGCGTCCGGTAGAAGGTGTTGCCAAACTGGTACTGCGCCGTTGGATCGCTGATGGTGTAGCGAGGCAGATAGGGATAATCGCTCAGGCTTTGCGGCAGATCCTGCTGACCGGTTACGCCATAACCCGCCCGGATTTTCAGGGCCGACAGCGCATCCACGCCTTTCAGGAATGACTCTTCTTTCACGTTCCAGGCAAAGGCCAGCGAAGGGAAGGTACCCCAGCGAACATCGGGAGCAAAACGCGAGGTAGCATCCCGTCGCAGCGTGGCCGTCAGCACGTAGCGGTTCTTGAAGGTGTAGTTCACCCGGCCAAAGAACGCCAGCAGCGTGTACTGGGTCCGGAAGGGAATGCCAGCCGCGTTGATGGTATCGTTCTGCAATTGCCCGTCAATGGTCAGCGGAGCAGCCCGGAGACTTGGGTAGCTTGGCTGATCGCGAATGAAATCCTGGTACGAATACCCGGCGGTCACGTCCACGCGGCTGTCGATCTTCTTGATGTCGCGGGCGTAGTTCAGGTAAAACTCCAACGTTTTGTTGTTGCGTTTCTGCGAATACTGATTATTCTGGCCACCCTGGTTGAAGAGCGAAGCGGCTGTTGCCGGGATGAACGTCCGGCCATCGCTGGACGAAATGTCGTAGCCCAGATTCAGGTTAGCGCGCAACTCGGGCAGGAAGTGAAATTTGTAGTCAAACACCACATTACCAAAGCTCCGGTTCACCGTGCTCCGGTCGTCCCGCTGTTCCAGTAAGCCCAGTGGATTGCGTGGTGCCAGCGTGTTGGGCCGACCGGTGCCTGGGTCGATCCATTCGTAGTAACCACCATAATTCGAGTTGCCGCTGTAAACCGGCTGCGTCGGGTCGAAGGCGACGGCGGCACCAATGGCCCCCTGCTCCGCAAAGCGGTTCTTGATAATTGACCCTTTCAGGTTGATGTCAACCGATAAATGATTGGTGAAGAACTTGGGTGTTAAGCCAATGCCGCCCGAAAGACGATTGAAATTAGATGTTTTGAGTACGCCGTTCTGGTCCAGATACCCCAGCGACACCCGGTAAGGAATGGCCTTGTAGGAACCGGTTATGCTCAGGTTGTTGTCGGTGCTGAAGGCCGGACGAAAAATCTGATCCTGCCAGTTGGTAGTAGCCGTACCCAGCAACGTTTTCTGAGCCGCGCTGGCGTTCAGGGTCGTGTTGTTCAGAACGAGGTCGCGAAACTGATCGGCCGACAAAACAGAAAGCTGTTTCGAATTGACCGATACCGAGCCGAGGGTGCTGAAGTTAACGCGCAACTGGTCACCCTGACGCCCTTTTTTCGTTGTAATCAGAATAACGCCGTTTGCCGCCCGCGCTCCATAGATAGCCGCTGCCGAGGCATCTTTCAGAACGGTAAACGTTTCAATGTCCTGCGGGTTGATGAAGCTTAATGGGTTCGACGCACCCGATATGCCGTTGTTGTCGAGGGGTACACCGTCAATGACGTACAAAGGGTCGTTGCTGGCGTTGAGCGATGAACCACCCCGAATCCGAATCTGGCTGCCCCCACCGGGCTGACCGCTGGGGGGCGTAATGTTCACCCCGGCAATTTTACCCTGCACCAGTTGCTCCGGGTTAACGATGTTTCCCTTCTGGAAATCCGTTGAGGAGATGGACGCAATCGCCCCCGTCACATCCTGCCGGCGCTGCGAGCCGTAACCCACCACCACCACTTCCTGAAGTGACTTCGAATCATCGGCCAGTGTAACGTCTACGGTAGACCGGCTGCCAACCGCAATTTCCTGGGGTGTCTTGCCAATGAAGCTAAAGACGAGTGTGGCATTGGGTTCCACATTGGTCACCTGATAGGTACCGTCTACATTTGTTTGGGTACCTCGTGTGGTACCTTTAATCTGTACCGTAACGCCGGGGAGGGCACTGCCGTCGGTTTCTTTAACCGTACCGCTTATTGTCTGCCCTTGTGCTCTGGCCGTTATGTTGACGAAGAGTAAAAAAAGCATAACCATGATGGACCGCCAGACCGGGCGAATCATACCATCAGGCCGAAACCTTTCGGGAAAGAGTTTCATCATTGAGTTGATTTAAATGGTTTAATCAGACTGTTTTTTTGATCGGAAGAATCCGGGCAGTCAACTTTATCTGACAAAAGTACCATTAGGCTCAACCCGTGTCGTCCCACTTTAGAACGGCTGGTGATTTAGATTGAATTTTTTGTAATTAATTGATAATGAACATCTTGTTGGGTAGGAAAGAAGTGCCGTATTCGGAAAGTGGCACGCCTAAAGGGAGTGGTCGTCGCTGACCATGTTGAAATACTCCTTCGGCGTCTGATTTGTGAGTTTTTTGAAGGCCCGGTTAAAAGCTGTTTTTGAATTGAAGCCCACCTCGAAGGCCAGACTAAGGAGTGTATAATGCCGCGACCGGGGGTCTTCCATCCGCTGCTTGAACGCTTCTATTCGGTACTGATTGATGAAGTCGAAGAAATTTTTGCCAAATCCATCGTTGATCACCCTCGACAATACGTGTGGAGGCATCTTCACGCCCGTGGCCAGTTCATGGATGGTCAGGTTCGGATTGGTGTAAGGTTTTTGCTGCTGCATATAGGCATCCAGCGTGTCCCGCAACGACTCAAGATCGGGAAGCGGATGGGCCACGGAAGGCGCTGGTCTGACCGAAATCGTTCGGGATTCGACGGCGGGCAGCAGGGGCGCCGGAACCGGAGCCAGTTCAGCCATGGCGGGTTCCGGTAGCGGATGAACGATATCCTCGAAAAAACCCGGCGTTGGCTTGCGGACGGGCTGGGGAAGTTTAAAAATCTCGGGCTGATGAATGGCGACATACCCCAGAAAATAAGTGATCGTGGAGAAAGCCAGCCAGATTACATCCACGTTCCGGTCGGCGAGGGTTACGATGTCGAAGTCGATAAGCCGGCTCACCAGAACCTGCACGAACAGGAACGCCCACAACGTCAGGCAAACGCCCTGAATGATGATGACGGTGCTCAGATACTGCAGATTCTGTTCGTACGAAACGCTCGTCTGGTAATGAACCTTGTATGCCCGAATGGTTCGGCGGCAGGTGATCCAGTAGGCTATGTTGAAAAGCAGTCCCAGCAGACCCATAACCAGAAAAATGCCCCGAAGGGTCGGGTCTTCGTTGATGAGTTTGAGCTGGAATACCTTGCTGTCCATCAAAAAATACGGCAGATAGGTCAAAAACTGAACCACCGTCGGAATGAAGTGATAAGCCCAGGTGCGGTTTGGCAGGCCCGTATCGAACAGCAGCCGACGCAGGTAAAAATAAAAGAGGGGCGGGTGCAAAAACCAGATGAAGTCGGGTATCAACAGCAGTTTTGGGTAAGTGTGCGCCACATCCCGATAACTGCCAACGACTTTCAGCAAGATAAACAGCGAGGCCATTCCCAACAGTACCACCAGCCAGCGGTTGGCCGCCCGGTTGTAATTCTGGATGCTGGGAATGGCAATGAGCAACAGAATCCCCTGCAAACACGAGAACAACATCAGCAGGTCGTAGACGGAGTAAAATTGAAACGTACTGGTCAGATCTTCCCAACTGCTGATGTTGATGTCAATATCCTTGCCGCGCGCTTCGGCCTCGGTAACGATGCGGTTTGGGCGAATCTTGCCATTTTCGCTGCCCTCGACAGACTCCCAGCTACCCCGCGTGAACTTGTATTCCAGCTTTGACAGATACGTGTAAACCGTTGTACGGTAGGTGCCGTCGGCCTGCCGCTGTAATTTGTAACGTGGGTCGGCGGAGTTCCATTTATTGAAATTGCCGGTAATATAAAGCGAGGCATCGTGGGGGGTATTGGCTGGTACTTCCGTCAGGACAAATTTATACGCCATCTGGTGCTCCCATCCGGCAATAACAGCCTGCACAGACAAGGGACGGTCTGTTTTTGATCGATCGTATTCCCGGTTAGGAATGGGCTTGCCTGTAGCGCTCCCCTCCGTCAGCGTCCAGTTGCCCTGCGTAAACTTGTACGAAAAACGAGTGAGTGTATCGGGTAATGTCAGCGCATAGGTGCCATTGGGCTGCCGTTTCAGCTCAAAACGGGGATCTCCGGCATTCCAGCTGTTCAGATCGCTCGCCAGAAACAAGCCCGAACCTGACTGCGACAACATGGGGTAGTCTGTCACCTCCACCCGGATTTGCGCCAAAGCCGGTATCGTGATCAGCAGACAAGCCACCAAAAAGCCAAAACGATTCATAATAACGTCGAATAAAATGCGGTGTACCCACGGACCGGGCCGCGTTCGGCTTCAGTCCGTGTTTTTGATGAATAGGAAATATCATCTCAAAACACGGGTTGAAACCCATGGGTACATCTTATCGCTTCACTACCTTTAAAACGCTCTGCTGCGTTCCTTGTTGGATGCGCAGGAAATAGATTCCCGATGGCAGGGCCTGCAGGTCCATTGGCTGGCGAAGTTGTTGGCTGGTTTTCGACGCACTTAATGAGCGCATGTTTCGACCACTACCGTCCCGCAAGCTGAACTCCACAAGCCCCCGGTAACCGCCGGTTAGGTCGACAACGGTCTGTTCAGCAGCAGGGTTTGGCGAAATGATAATCTGGCTTACTGGCTCTGGCTCAGTGGTCGTTACGATACCCGGTACGACTGCGAAGGGAACAAGTCCCGCTTCGGGTGTGGGGAGCTTGCTTGTCGAGTACAAATGGAACGCACCCGGCTCCAGGGTGATGGATTGATTGGCGTCGGACAGCTTAACTTCCTGCCCCGTAAAGTAGTGATACCAGGTGCCGCCCATTGGGAAACCCGCGCTGACCGTCTGCGCCTTCGTGTCGAAATTGCCGATCAGGAAAACGGTTCCTGTTGCACTGCGCAAGGTGAGCCGCTTCACGACACCCGTGAAGTCGGTAGTGAAATCAGCAGTGGCAAAAGCGGGGACGGTTGTTTTGAGGCTGATGAGGGCACTGTAGACTTTGTACAGTTTCAGCCGGTCGGCGTCCTTGTAATACTCCCACCGAACAGGCTTGGCCGCTGTGCGGCAATCGTTACTGATGGTGGTGCCGTCGGAGCAGGTGTTGATGGACAGGTCGTAACCCAGTTCGCCAAACTGCCAGATCATTTTTGGCCCCGGTACCGTCAGCAGGAACGCAGCGGCCAGTTTAGCCCGGTCGAGGGCTGTGGGCAGGGATTTAATGTTGTAAGTACCGGTGGCAGCACCGTTCTGGCGCAGGTCATACACGATCCGTTCTTCATCATGGCTTTCGGCATAACCAATCAGGTTGGGTTTCTGGAAATTGCGTTTCTGGTACGAGATGCCCGAAAAATCGCCCTGTGCCGAACGGGTGGCCCCCCGGTAATCGAAGTTGTGGTTACCCCAGAGCATCATGCCGTAATTGGCCAGTTCAGTTTCTTCCTGACCATCGGCAAAATGTTCCAGAATGACATAGGCTGTAGGGTCAACGGTGCGGATCTGGTCGTAAATACGTTTCCAGATGGCAATCCGACTGGCGTCGTAGTTACTCCAGGCCGACACATCGTTGCCCGAATTTTTCTGGGTAAATCCTTTCGAGAGGTCGAAGCGGAAACCGTCGACTTTAAACTCCTGCAGCCAGTATTTACATACCCGATCCACAAACGCTTTGGTGTCCGGGCTCTCATGGTTAAAGTCGAAAAAGACGCTGAACGGGTGCGTGGCCTGCTGGTTGAAATAGGGGCTGTCTGCCGAGGGGCGGTCACCGGCCCAGTACATTTTCACGTAGGGGAATTCATAATCGGCCTGATTCAGCACCATATCCAGCACGACCGCAATGCCTTGTTTATGGGCTGCGTCGATAAATTGTTTCAAGGCTGTCTTTGTCCCGTATGCCTTATCAGGGGCGAAGTAAAACGTTGGGTTGTAACCCCACGAATCGTTACCCGAGAACTCGGTAATGGGCATCAGTTCGATGGTGTTGATGCCCAGTCGCTTCAGATAGGCCAGGCTGTCGGTGAGGGTCTGGTAGCTCCGGGTTTGCACAAAGTCACGAACCAGCAGCTCATAAACAACCATCGTGTTGACGGCGGGCCGCTGGAAGCCTGTCGTCTGAAACACGTAAGGCGTTTGGCCGGGCTGAAGGACAGACACCGTGTTGCCCTGGGCTTTTTCGGGAAAAGCTTTCAGGTTGGGGTAGGTCGTTGCCGGAATGAATTTGTCGTTGTTTCGGTCCAGAATTTTGTCGGCGTAGGGGTCCGCGACGCCGATAGTGCCGTCGACCAGATACTGAAAGGCTGTTTCGCCGACGGGCAGGTTGGCGAGTTCGAGCCAGTAGCGATTGCCGTCGGGCGTCCGGTTCATCAGGTAAGCCGGGGCAATGGCCCAGTTATTGAACTCACCAAGCAGGTACACAAAGCTTTTCTTGGGTGCGTATAAGACCAGCGTTGCTTTATTGGAGCCGGTGTAATTAATGCCGTCCTGTAAACCCGTGGGCAGGGTCGCAACGGGCGATTGGGGTTTTACCGTAAAATAAAAGGTGTCGGCAAGGGCAGTTGTCCCCGTCGTTGCGCTTAATGACGTGGCTCTGACAATAACCGTTCGCTGTAAACCCGACTGCGTTCCGGTGTTGATTGTGGTGTTCAGCGAATCGGTGCCGGTGGAACTGGCCGTTGGTTGTCCGTCCAGTGTCAGGCCGAACGTTGCCGACTGTGAGCTTTTGTAGCGCACCTGCAACGGCGTGTTGGCATCGACGTAAAACTGTTTCTGACTGGGCGACAGCCGGGTCAGGTTAAAACTGGCATCGAAAATAGTAATCGAGAAGTCTTCCGTTTGGGCTTTCCCATCGCCACTTTTGAGTAAAAGACCGAGCTTTCGAATGGGTGTTCCGGTGGGTACACCAAAATAGGCGCGCGGCACCAGTTTGATCTGCCATCTGTCAGCGCCCAGCGCCGTCATTTTACCCGGCGCAAAGGGTTTCGCAAAATCGGTTTGGCCCGTAGGTTGAAACTCGAACGCATTCCCGCCCGCCGTCGACCCCGCCCCCGACCATAAATAAACATCGTCCTGTTTGCCCAGCAACCCTTTTGCCCGACTGTCGGTGGACTTGGTCAGGTCAAAAGTAAGGGTGATTTGGGCGTCGGCCGTGGGAAATGCGGGCTGGGTTGTAACAACCTGACTAAAGGCTGAAACCCCTAAAAAAAGAAAGAGAAAAACGACGTAGTAGCGTGACTTCATAACGATGTTGATGAAAAAGGTCACAAACATACGGGTTTATTCCTATTCTACGTACGCTTTCAGGGCCTGGTATACCCGGTGCGTTGGTAAACCCATCACGGTGTAAAAGGAGCCTTCGAGCCGGTCGATGCCTACCAGGCCAATAAAATCCTGTGCCCCATACGACCCGGCTTTATCGAACGGTTTGCATTCGCGGATGTAATAGGTGATCTCATCGTCGGTCAGAGTGGCAAACTGAACGATGGTTTCATCCGTAAATGAGTGTAGCTGAGGCTGGCCGGTATTATCCGGGGCCAGAATGGCTACGCCGGTTCGTACGCGGTGCGTTTGGCCGGATAGGGACTGCAGCATTCGGCGGGCATCTGCTTCGTCCTGCGGTTTGTTCATGATCTGCTGGCCGAGAATCACCACCGTGTCGGCACAAAGTACAATACGGTTCGGTGTATCGGCATCGTTGATGAACTGCCCGGCCTTCTGGCGGGCCAGGTATTCGGCTACCTCATCGACCGGCATGGTATCCGGGAAAACCTCATCGGTTGGGCGGGTTTCGATGGTGAACAAAAAGCCCGCATCGGTCATAAGCTGTTTCCGGCGGGGCGAGCCCGAGGCAAGAATCAAAGGATAACGTAAGGATAACACAGAGGAAAAGATATAGGATGTATATTATAAGATCGGGGCCGCCCGCGCGGTATGATGTATGCCGTTAGGCTACTTCGAGCCATCCAGGGGGCTGGTTCCCTGAGCATCACTGGCAAATTTCAACTTATATTCGTAAATCATCACCTTATTATGTGATTTGGTCAGCATACATCCTGCACCATACATCTTATATCCGACAACCTATATCCTACATCTTGTGTTTATCCGACTCGCCACCCCTGCCGATGCCGCTGTAATTACTGAGCTATCAGCCGTAACCATGCGTGAAGCGTTTGGACCGCCCTATAACCCGGCCGACCTTGTTGACGAATATATTGAATCGGCCATTACGGTACCTATTCTGGAAACGGAGCTGGCCGATGCCCGGTCGACGTTTTTTCTGCTGGTGTCGTCTGATGATAGGCCCATCGGTTTTGCAAAATTACGGAAGCACACGCCACCAAGACGGATGAAAATCCGTAATGCTATTGAAATACAGCGAATCTATCTGCTGGCGTCTCAAATAGGGCAGGGGCAGGGGCGTGCTCTCTTGAATCACTGCCTCGACTGGTCTAAAGAACAAGGGTATGAGGCCGTGTGGCTGGGCGTCTGGGAGCGAAATGAACGGGCTCAGTTATTCTATAAAAAGATGGGATTCGAGCGGTTCGGTTTTCACTATTTTCAGTTCGGTTCGGAGCGTCAGCGGGATTATTGGCTTCAGAAACAGTTACGTTAAGAGCGGCCGATTCCTGTTGGTACATGTATTCCGTTAAACCATTTGTATCGGCCCTGCTCTAAGAATCGTTCTGATAAACATGAAAAAAAAATATCCGGCACGGTACTCGCCATTTCTACGCCATTTTTTGGTGTGGCTGGTGTGCATTGCCGGATATTCCGCTTCCGCATGGGGGCAGTCGGACCCCCGCCCGAAGCAACCGGAACAAAAAGTGCAGACGCCTGCCCCGCTCAATATCTATGCCATAGATACCCTGCAGCATAAGCCAATTCAGCCCATGAGCGTAGATTCCATGGCACTCATGCAATCGCTGGCTACCATCAAGGCCAGTTCCGTGTCGGACAGTCTACTCCAACAGCGCGACAGCGTGTTCTATAGCCGATTGAAAACCAAAATGTACAAACATCGGCTAACCCGGCAGTTGTACGACGCTGTGTTTCAGGATGTATACAACAGCCGCGCCCGAACGGGCGAGGTGAATCAGATCGAAGTGAACCCCTTCCGGATCTTCGAAGGAAAAATTATCGGGGACATATACATCCGGCGGCTTGGGGTGTTTGGTCAGACCGTTTACGATACCCTTCGTAAACCTGCCAACTGGGTGGAGCGGACCGGCAATCGGCTGCATTTCAATACCCGCGAACACGTTATTCGGAATTCATACCTGCTTTTTCGGCAGGGCGATATACTTGACCCCAACGTACTGCGGGATAATGAACGGCTGTTACGGACAACGTCCATTTTTCACGATGCCCGTATTTTAGTGCTGCCCCGGCCGGGCAGCAAGCAGTTTGTTGATGTCTACGTAATTACCCAGGATGTCTGGTCGCTCTTGCCCAATGGCGGGTTTGGCGGTCTCAACAGCTTTAGTCTTGGCTTCGATCAGCTCAATTTCAGGGGGTTAGGGCATCAACTTTTTGCGCAGGTGGCTTATTCCGGAAACGACCCACGCCAGAAACTGGAATATCAGGGGCGGTACAAGGTTCCATTTATTGGCAAGACGTTCATGACGGCCGAAGCTAATTTGCTGTATCTACGCGACCTGAAGCAGGCCGCTTTCAAGTTATATCGCCCTTTTCTGACGCCCGACATGAAGTATGCCGGAGCGATTGAACTTAACCACACGAAGATTAATAATCGGCTGGTCACCCGCGACGATAGTGTTTTGCTGGTGCCACTCAGTTATAACTACTCCGATATCTGGATTGGGCGGTCGTTTCGCCTGTTCTATAAACAACAGGACACCGACGAAAAAGGACGATCGAGGCTCGTGGTGGCTTTGCGAAACACGAGCTATACCTACAGCCGACGCCCCGATGTAACGGCCGATACCAATCAGATTTATCAGGATAGCCGCACAACCTTGTTTAGTGTGGGTTTCTCCCGGCGAAAATACGTACGGGATGTCCTGATCTATGGGTTCGGACGTACCGAAGACGTGCCCATCGGGGAAACGGTAGCGGCTATCGCCGGCTTCGATAATGCTGAACTGGGACAGCGGCTCTATACAGGGCTCAACTTCTCGCAGGGCAAATATGTCCGGCATCTCGGCTATGTCTACGGGCTTGTCAACGTGGGTGGTTATGTCCGCAATAACCGGATCGAGCAGGGTGTCTTTTCACTGGAGTCTAATTTCTTTAGTCAGCTAATGAAAACCAAGTGGGGCAACATGCGTCACTTTTTCAATACCCGCTATACGACCGGGATTGGTCGCTTTGCCAACGAATACATTACCCTGGGCAGTACCGGAAGCGGTATCAATACGGATGGTATCGGCATCAACAGCGACGCCCTGCGCGGCACTAAACGATGGTTTATCAATTATGAAAACATACTGTTCTCCCGGCTGAATCTGATCGGATTTCGGGTTGCCTTTATCACGTTCGTCAACCTGGGGCTGACCAGTTTTCCGGAACGCCCCTTGTTGGCCAGCACACTATACCAGGGATATGGTATTGGCTTTCGATTGAGAAACGAAAACCTGACATTCAACAGCTTTCAGATCCGGCTGGCCTATTATCCTAATATTCCGGGTAACACACTGCCGTTTCGGCAGGCCTTTGAGGGTATTCCTACGCTTCGACTACGGGATTTTGATCTGTCGGCTCCGCAAATCATCCCGTACCGATAAAAATAATTACATTAAATGTATTGACATTTAATGTAATTGTATTATCTTTGTTGCATGTCCATAGAAACTGACATCAAGCAGAGTACACCCTTCCGATCGCCCTATCAGCGGGCCATTGTGAATTTGCTGTACACCAGCAACTGGATCGCTGGAAGCCAGACTCAGTTGCTGAAACCATTCAAACTTACCTTACAACAATATAATGTGTTGCGAATTCTACGCGGCCAGTATCCAAACCCGATCAAAGTATCGGACATAACGGAGCGGATGCTCGACAAAATGTCGAACGCATCGCGGCTGGTAGATAAGCTGGTGGCGAAGAAACTTGTGCTGCGTACCGAATGCCCCAGCGACCGACGGGCGGTTGATGTGGTCATTACGGATAAGGGGCTTGATTTACTGAAGCAACTGGATACCCGCCAGAGCGAATGGAATACCTTGCTGGAAGCTAAATTGACGGCCGACGAGGCTGTATCGCTAAGCCTGTTGCTCGACCGGTTGCGCGTTTGAACGGTTCATTATTTTATTACTCGTCTTTCACTAATTACTAATCTGTTACAAACAAATGAAAAAAGCAACGATGATCGCTGCGCTGTTGTTCTCTTCAGTAGGCGCTTTTGCTCAAAACTGGACGCTCGACAAAGCGCACTCGAACCTGGGATTCACGGTAACGCACATGATGTTGTCGGAAGTAGATGGTAAATTCCAGAACTTCGATGTGAAGATGACTTCGTCGAAGCCTGATTTTACAGATGCACAAATCGACCTGACCGCCGATGTAAGCAGCATCAACACGAACCAGGAAAAGCGTGATGGCCACCTGAAGAGCCCTGACTTTTTCGACGCGACCAAATACCCAACTCTGCAGTTTAAGAGCAAGTCGATCAGCAAAGTATCTGGCAACAAATACAAGCTCATGGGCGATTTGACCATGCACGGTGTGACGAAGCCTGTAACCCTCGATGCGGTGATCACGGGTCCGGTGACCAACCCACAAAACAAAAAGACTTTAGCTGGTTTTAAAGTAACAGGCGAAGTAAAACGCGCTGACTTTACCGTAGGAACAGTCCCAACGGCTGTTGTTAGCGATGAAATCTCGATCCGTGCAACGGGCGAGCTGGTAAAAGCCAATTAAATTAGTCTGCCCTATAGAAATCCCTGCTACCCAACGGTGGCAGGGATTTATTTTGGAGTCGTGTGGCTGATAGGGACCGGGCCGCCGGGCGAAAAATTCATCCCTGGAAAGCAGGCCCTGGTTTGCTCGTTTCTGAAGGGGGCACCCCGTTCAGGGTTTCAGTCGTTTGGCGGTCGCGTCGAATGTAGCCAAAGTACCTTTCAGGGTATCGGTATCCACTTTGGTGAGGTCAATGGACACTTCTCCTCCCTGAGACGATTCAAAGTACATGACCACTTTATCGCCCTTCTCCTCGACCCGGATGAGGGGGCGTTTAGCCTGGCCAGGATCTGTCGTATTTGTCAATTCCCCCGTCAGTTTATCCGCCTTACGGACTAAATCCGTCGTAAACTTTACATCGCCAACGGGGGTTCCAACGGCACTGATTTCCCATTTACCGGCAAAAAAATCAGAAGGAGTAGCTGTTTGCGAGAAACCGGCATGGGCAATCCCGACAAACAGGAACAGAAGAAGAATACGTACGTTTTTCATATCAGCTATTGGTTAAAATGTAATACAGTTTTCTTAGATAAACGGGTACCGGCTCTATTCGACAATGACCCGGACGCGGTCCAGATTCTGGATACGCGTAAACTGGGTTTTCGTATCACCTTCCCGTTGAGATGCCACTCGGAGGGTTGGGAAATAGGTGCCGGGTTTGGTGAAGGTGTACGTAGACGTAACCTGCACAGGGGAGCCGGTTTTGTCGGACGGCTTGAGCCGGGCCGGTACGGGGAAGACCGCAGAGTGGTCAAAGGCCCAGCCATGAAGATCACTGATGGCAAAGCCACCCGGTAATCCCTCGAAGTTCCAGACCGCCGTCACAACTTTGCCCTTGCTCTTGGGCACGGCCACCTCGGCGGTGAAGCGAACGGCTTGTCCCACTTTCACGACAGCTCGTTTGCCGCCATTGGCGAGTACGCTGACCACCGGCTGAATACCCCCGCGCTGGTCTGCCGTAGCAGGAAGCACAACCTGCCCGTCGGCGATCGTATAATGGGTGGTAGCGGCCGGTTCGATGCCTTTCTCTACCCAGGCACTCAGGTCCAGCAGCGCCTGCTGGAGTACGCCCAGATAACTCACCGTCCGGGTGGGGTCATCTTCAATGGCCACGTCACCGTGCAGAGCATGGTCGGTATACCAGAGTCGAAAATTCTGATCGGTTTTGTCGCCCAAATGCTCCTGTACCCGGGCACGGTACCAGTCCGCCTGCCACGCAAACGCTTCCCGATCCCAGCGTGATTCGAGTAAAATCATTTTGCCGTTGAACTTACCTGTCGGCAATACACCAGCCGCTCCCCGGGTAAAGAGGGGCCCCAGGAGCATGGGACGCTGAGGATATATCGGTTTCCCGGTGGCATCCCGGAACTGGTCGTATACCGCATATTCTTTGCCGGGTATTTGGTGCCGGTGATAGGTTTGTACCGCCAGGAAGTTCGAATTATCGACTTGAACACTGTCGCCCGGTTTTACCAGAGCCAGTATGGCCGGATCAACCGGGCCAAGAACGACCTGGTCACCCGAAATTTTCGTCAGCTGCAGGGTCTTACCGGCAGCGGCACCGCTTTTTATGAGTAGGTCTCCTCCCAAAAAGTCAATGTCGGGTAATCGGTTTTGTAGTTGAAATCCAACGGGCATAGTGCCTTCGACCCCGCCCAGGCTTTTCCAGGCAGCATCGGCGGTGCCCCGGTCCTGCGCCGACATCGCCTTCGTTAAGCCTAACGCTACCGCCTGATCACGGGTGACACCGGCCTTTATGGTACTGACCTGCTGAATACGCGCTTTCAGGAGGGAGGCTGGTGCGCTGGCCCCCAAATAGCCGGGGGTGTTCCAGAAATCCTTCTCGAAATAGGCCCGATCGATGCCGACAATACTTTTGTACAGCACCAGAAATCCATGGATACCCATTGTCTTGTAGCCAAACCAGGACTGGGGCGGAAAGCCCATTTTGGTTACCTCCTGTAAGGCTTCTTTTTCTTCCTGATTCAGCCCCGCATACATATTGCCACTGCCACCGGGTTCGAGGGCATCAATGATCTGAGGGAATTTATCGTGTAAGACCCGCATGGCGTGCATCCGAGCCGTAAAGACGTTGGGAATGGCCATGGGAGAGCCCAGCACGTAGGGAACCACACCATCCCAAACGCCCTCTGTATTCTCGATGCCCCCTACCGTCCGATAAGCGCCCCCGCTGCCCCCGAAGGCATAGCCGAACGGGCGCTTCCCCCCGTAGAGTTGGGCCGCGATTACCCGTGAATATTGAGCCGATGCTGCATTCGCCCGGTAAGCACCTATGCTCGCATCCCGGGCTTGTGGCTTGGCAAAATCGATCTTGCCGCCCTCATTGGTTTCAATGAAATAGGCTCCGTGCGAAACGGAAAAGCCAATCTTGTCTTCTTCGCCAGTGGCGCCCTGCGACAAATTTTCATCATCGGGAAAGGGGGTAATATATTGGAAAAAGCGGCCCAAATAGGTTTCTTTGGGTGGGAAGTAAAACGAGAAACGGGCTTCCGTGCCTTTAAAACCACCATGCACATAGCGGTGTCTTACGGGTTTATTCCGCCACTCATCCTTATCCACGTAAGGCTGGCTAAACAGCGTGTCTTTGGTCGTGTAATTTTTAGCGAGCGCTGCGCTTTGCTGCGGCAGGTTGTTTTGCGTCTGGCCAAGGGAAATGGTCAGCGCCCCCAGCAAGACAAAAATAGGACGGAGCAAGTATGGACGGACTGATTTCATTGATTTGCTATTGGGTTAGAGAGGCTATCCGGTAAGTAGGAGAGGTATAGAGACCAGTCAATCATTTGGGCAATGCCTTTACTGGGTGGTCAGCACCGCGACGGCCGTTTCCCGCAACGCCTGTATGTGTTCATCGACGGCTTGAAGCCCGCTGGGCGTGCAAAGACTTCGTATGTATTGGCCGGTCGTATAGATCATTAAGTCTTGAGCTGACAAACCAAACCGATTAAATTTCTCGCTCCGAACGGCAGCCTGGTGAAGCACCAGTACACTTTGCAAAGCAACCTGGGGAAGAATATCGGCCCGGAAGGCCCCCTCGTCCATAGCCTGGTGAATAACGGACAGAAAGTACTGTTCAAATTTTTGACTGATTACAGCATTCACCTTCTGTTCCAGCTCGGGGTAGTACTTGTGCAGATCTTCGTAGAAAACTTTATTGACCAGGTACTCTTTTTCAAGGGCAATTTGCCAGATCGTAAAAAAGAGGCTGGCCGCGTTTTTGCCGGCCGGAAGGTTTTCCAGCATCTGGTACTGCTCGCCGTGGTAGTGATAAAGGACAGCTTCCAGAAGCTCTTCCTTATTTTTAAAGTACCTGTAAACCGTTTTGGTGGAGATGTTGAGCGACTCAACGAGCTTCTGAATGGACATTTGCCGAATGCCATACTGTAAGCATAGGGTCAGTGAGGCTTGTAAAATTTCGTTCTTCACAGGAGCTTACCGGGGAAAATATTGAGTTCGATTTATTTTCCATTACAAAGGAAACGGAAAATATTTTTTCAAGCAAATTTTCCTGTTAATTTTGAAGTGCTTGCTGGCTATGAATAATTACGGCCAGGGCCCATCAGCCCGCGTTCATTTGACGCGCTTATTTGTTGTCAACAAAACCGCTCATTGGCGTTTTTTAGAAGGCAATGGTTCGTCGGCGATCCATCATGCGCACCCAGCCGATCCTGTACCTGGCATAACGCCCAACTCCTGCCTGAGACGAATAAACCGCTTCGTCTCAGGCAGGAGCTTTTTTTTAAAGAGATGGTTAATTATTAATTTCTGCCCACCCTGGTGAGTCGCACAGGTGATTAGTTTGGTACGAACAGCACGGCATCGGCTACCACAATCCCATCGGCATCTTTTGTCGATACCTCAACGAAGCTTTTCTTTCCCGGCGACAGATTATATGACCCGAGCGATACCCACTCGCCGGTCGTTTGGCCTTCTACCCGAATGTCGGCCTCACGAATGGTGATGGGCTTTGTCTGATTGCCATCCGATACCAGCAAGTTCGTTTGGCTAGAAGCGCCCGTCAGCTTGGGGACGTACATATAAACGTGGTAAGTGCCCGATTGGGTCACCGCCGGGCTGAACCGGACAGTTTTTACACCCGAACCGTTGCCCGATGTAGTGAAATAGCTGGGTCCATAAGCACCTTTCGGATTGTTGTCACGTGTCCAGTCGCCGGTGCGGGATACCTGTGCAGGATCGTCGTTATCAACCAGAATCTCGGGCGTACTGCCATCGGCCAGTGGGTTAGTTTTCAACTGGCTCTGTAACTTCTTTATATCAACGCGCTGCACCGACGTTTTTCCGTCGATAGCCATGCTCGCGGCCACCGCCGATGATTGGGCCAGTACCATAAAGACCGGCTCCATACGAATCGACCCGTAAGCAATGTGGCTCGCCGACAAACAAACGGGTACCAGCAGGTTGGTGCATTCGGTCGCTTTGGGCGTCAGGCAGCGGTACGAAATGGGATAAGGCGCGAAGCCGCCCACCTGCACGTCACCTTCGTTCTTGACCATTTTTATGCCGTTTTTCTCCACGACCAGCCGCTGGCAATTGTGCGAGTCCATCGTATACGCAGCCATGCCCACGCCGTCCGGCACTACTTCGCGCCCCTGGCAGTTGGCCTGGGTCATCACGTACGCGCCTACCATGCGCCGGGCTTCACGAACGTACATCTGCGTCGACCAGTTGCCTGAGTCGGTGTATTCATCTTTCGGGTAGCCAAATTTGAGCATTTCGGTCTGGATGTCTTTGCGCATCCGGGGGTCATGCCCAATAAAGTATAGCAACCCTTTGTTATACAGCTCGTGCTCCCGCTGAATGGCCGCCCGACGCTCGTAACTGGCTTCGGGGAAGTCGTAGTTCATGCCAATCATATCGGTCGAAAATGGACCGTTGTTGTTGATATCCGTTTTCTGATTCGGCATCCGGTCGGGTTTGAGAATGGTGTTGAACGCCAGCCTGGGGTTCTTTTCGATGGCGCGCAACAGCAGTTCGTAGCGGGTCGAATCATACCCTTCGGGCCGGGTGATGGGAATGCTGTTGGCCGGATCGCTGCTCAGGCAAATGCGGAAGTTGTAAGCCTGCACCTCTTTGTTGCCCGTACCTGTGGGCAGCACCTTCGCCAAACTGATACCCCACAGCAGGCCACTGTCCGGCTTGCCGGGTATCTTGTATGGATCGACGCCATCGGCAAACTGGTGCTTATCGAGCAACTGAAAACCGTTGTAGGTTTCGCCGTAGGTCTTATTGTCTTCGCGGCCTACCGTGTAACTAACACCCGCTTTAGCCAGTAAATCGCCTTCGTAGGTACAGTCGAGAAAAACCCTGGCAAGAACGGTTCGGGTAGCATTCCCCGCTGAGGATGGCTCCAGGGTGATACTCTGAATGGTGCTGCCCTGCTTCTTCACCGACTGAAGCCGATGTTCGTAAAGGACATTGACATTACCCCGTTTGATGTATGATTTAAAGAGGTCTTCTGCCACATGAGGCTCAAAAATCCATTGTTCGAACTTTCCGTAATGCTTGCCGATCTGGCGGTAGTAATCGCGGGCGATGCCGGAGATGGCGTATTTATTGCCAATGTCGGTGTAGCCCAGCCCGCCGGTCGTGAGTCCGCCGAGGTGACGTCCCGGCTCGATCAGGATAACGGATTTGCCCAGTTTACGGGCGGTATAAGCCGCCATTACCCCCGCCGACGAACCGCCGTACACGCAGATATCGACCGTAATGGGCGTAGTCTGGGCGACTAACTCGCCTGTCAGGAAACAGACTAAAAAAAGCAAACGAATGGAGTTGCGCATGATTGACTATCAGGAGTTGTGGCTTTCCGTATCTATTTATTGGTTAGTAGCCCGGATTCTGGTCCAGTTTTGGGTTTACATCGCGCTCGGTTTGAGGAATCGGGAACAGGTAATGGTACTCGGCCACAGGAATAGCTGGATTTTGTGCTTTCAGGGCACTCACCAGCCGTTTGGTACGCACCAGATCATACCAGCGGTGCCCCTCGAACGCCAGTTCCAGCCGACGTTCCAGCAGCACGCTATCCCGGAACTGCGCCTGACCCAGGTTGGCGGTCAGGTTGGGCAGTCCCGCGCGACTACGGATTCGGTTTACCGTGGCGTAAGCATCGGCACTGTTTGCGGTCTGCTCGTTGAGGGCTTCGGCATACATGAGCAGCACATCGGCATAGCGCACAATGGGGTAGTTATTGCCGCCGTCGCCATTACCGGTAGCCGTAGGGTCCAGGTATTTGTACACGTAGCAGGGGAACAATACGCTGGCCGGAGCCGCCGGGCTGCTGGTGGCACTGTAGAGCCGCAGGGTCACGTTCCGGCGTTTGTCATCGGCGCGATAAGCCCGGTACAGGTTTTCGGTAGCGGGGTCATCACCCAATCCTGCCACGCCATTTACGCGGTCG
The DNA here is from genome assembly GCF_054782495.1 of Spirosoma aerophilum. Taxonomy (NCBI): domain Bacteria; kingdom Pseudomonadati; phylum Bacteroidota; class Cytophagia; order Cytophagales; family Cytophagaceae; genus Spirosoma; species Spirosoma aerophilum. The sequence goes on from NZ_BAAGSJ010000036.1 coordinate 160,636, forward strand.
AAGTTAGGGCGCATGTAGCCCTGCATCCAGCTGCCCTCGCCGAAACCACCACTCAGGGCCTGCATCTCGAAAACCGCTTCTTTCCCATTCTTATTGGCAATTAGAAACGCATCGGAAAAGTTGGCCCACAGGTCATAAACGCCCAGATCAATTACTTCTTTAGCTTTCGCTGAAGCCTTTGGCCAGTCCTGGCGAGTCAGATACACCTTCGCCAGAAATGCTTTGGCAGCCCCTTTAGTAGCCCGGCCACGATCCGCGACCGAATAAGATGCGGGCAGCACAGCTTCGGCATCGGTGAAATCCTGAATGACGAGCTTGTATACGTCATCGGCCGATGCCCGCGCCACGGTCAGGTCGTTGAGTGATGTGGTTTCGACGGTAATGATCGGTACACCGCCAAACAATCTCACGAGGGTAAAATAATAAAACCCACGCATAAATTTAGCTTCGGCAATGTAGCGGGCTTTCAGGTCATTATCCATCGGGATACCGGGTACGCGGGTAATCACGGCGTTGGCCCGGTTGATGGCCGAATACACCGTCGACCAGATAGCCTGAAACGTATTGGTAGCGGGCGTGAAGGTGTATTTGTCGAGGTCGTTCTTAGGCTGGTTGGCCGTTGAGCGACCATTACCCCACTCGGCATCGTCGGTAGCTTGATCCTGCAAGATCCACATCACCTGCGCGTACAGGTTGGTGCTGTTCAGCGGGTCGTACACGGCACTGACAGCCGCTTTGGCGTCGTCGGCATTTTTGTAAAAATTGGCCGGGGTAAAACTGGATTCGGGCTTCTGGTCCAGTACATCGCAGGACGTTAACAGCCCGATCAGGCAAAGAATGAATATGTTTTTTTTCATGGCTCAGAGATCGTTAAGTGATGTAGGATATATGTGGGGACAGGCGAAAGCAATACATCATACATCACATATCCTACATCATATATCAAATCAGAATCCTACGTTAAGGCCGAACAGGATGGTTTTGGCCGACGGATAGCTGGCGTAATCGAAGCCCTGGCTGCGGCTGTCCTGCCCGAACCGGTTCACCTCCGGATCGTAACCCGAGTAGTTTGTCCAGGTCAGGTAATTCTGTGCCGTCACATACACCCGCAACGACTGGATTTTCAGCGTTTTCAGCGCCGATCCGGGTAGGTTATAGGCCAGTTGAACGTTCTTTAGCCGGAGGTACGACCCATCCTCGATCTGCCGGGTCGATACGCGGTTGGCCGGACGGGTGGTTGAGGCCCGGGGAATGTCGGTATTGGTGTTGGTGGGTGTCCAGCGGTTCAGCATGTCACGATCCTGATTGGTCGTGGCGTTGAGGTATTCAAGCTCATACCGGTTGGCGTTCAGGATGTTATTGCCATATACGCCTTGTAAAAAAGCTGTCAGTTCAATGCCTTTGTAGGAGAAGGTATTACTCAGCCCGCCCAGAAACTTCGGTTGTGCCCGACCAATAATTGTTCGGTCGTTGTCGTCAATTTTCTTGTCGCCGTTGATGTCCAGGTACCGTCGGTCGCCGGGTTTGCGGGCCTGCGGGTCGGTCAGGGCGGCCAGTTCATCGGTGGTCTGGTAAAGGCCATTCGTGACATAGCCAAAGAATGACCCCAGCGGTTCGCCTACCCGGATAATGCCCGAGTTCAGTCCCTGGCCAATGTTGGCCACGCTACCGGCAAAAATCTGCGGAGCCCCGCCAATGTCGAGGACCTTGTTGCGGTTGAGCGCAAAGTTCAGATCGGTGCTCCACTTAAAGGCACCATCCAGATTTCGTGAGGAAATGCTGAGCTCGAACCCTTTATTCTCCACTTTGCCAAGGTTTTTGAAGGCGCTGGAGAAGCCGGATGTGCTTGGCACAGTCACATTGAGCAACAGGTCTTTGGTTCGTTTCAGGTACAGATCGGCCGTCAGCGTGATGCGGTTATTGAGCAAACCAACGTCGACGCCCATATCGGCCTGGGTCGTCGTTTCCCACGACAGGTCGGGGTTGGCAATCTGATTGGGTCCTAGACCCGTCGACACGGTATTTCCGAAAACGTAGTTCTGCGTGCCCAGCAGCGAGTAGGCCGGGTAGTTGCCCACCCCATCCTGGTTGCCCGTTGCGCCGTACGTAACCCGGAATTTAAGGTCATTGATGACTCGATTGTTTTTCAGAAACGCTTCTTCCGAAACCCGCCACGCCAAAGCCGCCGACGGGAAATACCCATACTGTTTGTTGGTCCCGAAGCGCGACGAACCGTCACTCCGGAATGAGGCCGTAAGCAGGTATTTATCTTTATAGCCGTAGTTGATCCGGGCCAGGTACGACTGTAAGCCCCAGGTACCAATGCCCGACGAAGGCGTGAGCGGCACCGAACCGGATCCCAAGTTGCTCGAACCCAGGTTGTCATTGACGAAATTACGCGCCTGTGCCTGGCTGTTTTCCGTGCGGTTGGCCTGTTGGGTATAGCCAAGCAGGGCCGTTATAGTATGCACCGTATTGAACGTACGCGTGTAGGTCAGCAGGTTTTCGTTGAGCCAGGTTACCGACTGCCCGCTGAAGATCGAAGCCGCTCCTCCCTGCGCCAGTCCGCTGGATACCGAACGGGGCAGGTACGAATCCTGCTTCTGCAAAACCCCGTCGATACCCAGCAGCACCCGCAGACTTAGTCCGTCGAGAATCTGGTAATCGCCGAACACATTACCGAAGATGCGGTAGGCCGTATTCCGGTTTTTATTATCGCGGGCCAGCGCCACGGGGTTATCGGCGGTGAAGGCCAGCGCCGGGCTGGTGAGCAGGTACGAGCCATCGGTGTTGGTGACGGGCAGAATGGGCGGAAATTGCAGAGCGGCAATGGTTACCAGGCCCGCGCTGCCTAAATCCCCATCCGAACGCGCCTGATTGGTGACGGTTCGATTGACCGTCAGGCTATTGCCGATCTTTATTTTGTTGGTCAGCTTGCGGTCCAGATTGATACGGAAGGAATATCGGTCAAAATCGGAGTTGACGATGATACCGCCCTGTTTGAAATACCCACCGGCAAGGGCGTACTGCGTTTTCTCGTCGCCACCGCTCATCGACAGCTGGTAGTTGGCAATGGGGGCCTGCCGGAAAATCTCATCCTGCCAGTCGGTGCCTTCACCAAAGGCGTTGACCTGCTCCTGGGTATACACCGCCGGGCGCCCTTCATTGGTGTTGGCGTCGTTTACCAGTTGGGCATACTCCCGGCCGTTCAGCACGGGGTATTTCCGGCGAACTGTCTGAATGCCGTAATACGTATCCAGGTTGATGGTCGATTTGCCGGCTTTCCCCCGTTTAGTGGTGATAATAACGACGCCATTGGACCCCCGCGAGCCATAAATAGCCGTCGACGAGGCATCTTTCAGAACCGAGATGGACTCAATATCGCTGGGGTTGAGCGTACTTAGCACGTTGAAATTCGACCCGCTGCTGGCGCCGTCGTTCTTGAAGGGGATTCCGTCGATGACGTACAGCGGCTCGTTATCACCCTGGATGGAGTTGCCGCCCCGAATCCGGATGCTCGTTGTACCACCGGGTGCGCCCGAGTTCTGGGTGATCTGCACCCCGGCGGCCCGGCCCTGCAAGGCCTGATCGAGGGAGGTGACGGCCACCTTCCGAATTTCCTCGACGGGTACGGTCGATACCGCGCCCGTCAGATCGCTTTTCTTCACCTGGCCGTAGCCCACGACCACCACTTCGTTGAGCGCTTTTGTATCCGGCAGAAGCTGCACATCCATAATCGTCTGATTCCGGACGGCCCGCTCCTGGCTGACGTAGCCGACAAAGCTGAATACCAGGGTAACGGCCGATGCATCGTTCGGAACACTAATCTGGTAGCGTCCCTGTGCATCGGTCGTTGTCCCGCGCGACGATCCTTTCACCACCACACTTACGCCCGGCAGTTCTTCACCCGTTTCGCCGGTAACGCGCCCAGTTATCCGGATATCGGTCTGCGATGTTTCCATCGGTTGCACCGTTGCCAGATTGGTCAGACCGGCCAGCGACACAGGACCTGCTCCGGCGGTTGTCATGGGTATTGGTGCCGGTGAGCTGATCACCGCGCGGTTGTTGTTTTTGGGCGGCAGAATCAGATACGCCCCCGATCGTAGTTTCTTGAAGCGTAAACCATAGGGCTTAAGGAGCAGGTCGAGATTTGTTTCCAGCCGGGCGTTGAAGTTGAGCGGTTCAAGGGGGCTCAGGTGCCGCGAAATGACCGATTCCTCGAACAGAATATCGACGCCGTAATGGTCTTTTAGTTGCAGCAGCGTTTGTTTAAGGGGCTGACTGGCTCCGCTGACCGCCGTACCTTTGCCGGGCTGCCTGCTATCGGTATGCTGCGGAGGGCGGGCAAACGCCAGAGTTTGAGCGACGGTATGCCCATAACCCACACTGATCAACCAACTGGTTGTCAGTAATAACGGTAGCGATTTTTTCATTGATTGACCTGGATTTCAGAAGGAGTAGAAAAAATGATATACTGATCGCGGTGGCTAACCCGTAGGTTGAGCAGTTCGGCCAGAGCATCGGCCAGTTCATCCGACGAACCGGCGCGGATGGTTCCCGTCAGGGTTCGGCGGGCGAGTGCGGGGTCGGCAAGCTGCACCGTTACGCCAAATACGGTCTGAATTTGAGAGGCCACCTCCCGCAGTGATGTGTCGTTGAAGCTAAACAGACGGTATCGCCAGTGGGCAAACCGGATGGTGTCGGCGCGGGCCTGCAACTGCAATGCTCCTTTACCATCGAGCGTAACCCGGTCGCCGGGTTTCATAAGCAGGTTCTGGGGCGGCCGATTGGCCATGGCATAGTGAAGGTTGACCTTCCCCCGTTTCAGGACTACCTCGGCCCGGGCGGCCCGGCTGCGCACGGAGAACTCTGTACCCAGTACCTCAACCGCAAGCCCGTTGGCGGCCAGCACAACAAAGGGCTGGTTGTTAGCCAGGTGCCGGATATCAAAGACCGCATCGCCCGTTAGCTGAACATGGCGGGAGATCCAGCCGTAGCCAATTCGCGGCACCCGCAGCGATGAATTGCTGTTGAGGGCCACCGTTGAGCCATCGGGTAAGCTTACAGAACGGAGCTGGTGTGCCTCCGTCGTGATGGTGGTATACAGAATAGCTTCTTTGACGAACCAGCCGCCAGCCAGTAGCAGCAGCGAAACCGAAGCGGCTGCCAGCCAGCTTCCCCGTCGCCAGAGCGGGCGTGACGCAGCCGCCCGTTGACGAACCAGTGGTACCTGTTCGTCAACGGGCGTATCGAGTCGCTGGCGGAACAGGTCAAGATGCCGGGATAGGTCGGGGGCATATTGCGGGAAACTGCGTTCCCATTCGTCGAGCCACTGGAAATACGTTTCCCGGCTCCCGGCATCGGCCAGCCATTCACCAATTACTTTCTGCTGGACAGACGTGGCCTGCCCGGCAAAATAGGTAAATAACAGTTCTTTCGTTGGTTTCATGATGAGGTCGTCTATCGTTGAGCACTAGAATAGTATCGTCAGCAGAAGCAGTCCCCAACTAATCAGGTTCTGTTGTCGGAGAAATTGCCGAACGGTAGAGAGGGCCCGCAGCAGGTGGTTTTCAACGGTTTTGGGCGACAGGCTCATTTCGGCGGCAATCTCTTTGTAGGATTTTCCTTCAAATCGGCTCAACAGAAAAACCCGCTGCCGTTGGGGCGATAGCTGCTGAACAGCCTGCTCCAGTGCCCGGTATAGCTCATCCTGCTGCAACAGACGGTCGGGTTGGGTAGCATCGAGGTCGGCAGGGTCCAGGTCATCGGGCAGCGTCTCCTGCCGGTTCAACTCCCAGCGCAGGCAATTGTAGGCGCGGTTTCGCACGGCCTGATACAGGTACGCCCGGTAGGAGCCTCTGACCTGCTTGTAGAGTTCTTTCTGGTAGAAGGTGTAGAATAAGTCGGCCACCACATCTTCGGCGGCCTGTCGGTCATACATGAACCGAATGGCATGACTGCAAAGGGGTGAAAAATATTGCCGGAAGAGCAGTTCACAGCCCAGCTTCGGATCGTTGGCAAAGGCGTTGCGGATGAACAACTCGCCGTCAGCAGCCAGAAAGGGCAGAGATTCGGTATCGCTCCGTAGCAAAGGCGATGACCCGGAGGGTGCCGGGTCCGGTATATGCCGGAATGGAAACGCGTTGGCTGACATTAAATCGAAGGGTCTAGTAGACAGAAGACAAGCTCATGCCAAAAATCCCCCAATCGATTTTTATTTTTTATTTATAAAATGCAAAATTTACCTAAGGCCCGTGTCATATGGCTAGTAGCTGACGGGTAAAGGTTATCTAACTAAACGCCCGCGTATTGACGTACAGCATGAAAGCGGCTTTGTCTCATCCTGGGGAGTGATTCAGACAATCTGGTTCAGGCCGCACCACCCGTTTACCAACGTCCTGCTTACTGGCCATACATTGATGCGCTGCCAGGATCTGAGCGTGCATGAACGTTCTGCTGATGACTAATTCATCGCTTTGATCCATGCCCGAAGCAGCTCCAGACTTTCGGTATGTACCCGTTTACGGCCGAGTTCAGGCATCATATCGCCCGGGTCTGTCGACTGAAGGCGGTAGATCAGAATGGATGCCTCAGGGTGACCCGGCAGGATGTCGAAAGACTGACCACCCGACCCTCGACCGGCGGCAACCGGTGGTTTTAAAATCCCCAGCGCCCTCGGGTCTGTTTCCCCAACGCTCAGATTCAATCCTGACGTCATGGCTGGCCCCTGTGGATTGTGGCAATGGGCGCAATTGATGTCGAGCCAGGCCCGAGCCCGGTCGTTAAGCGATCCGGTTTCCGGCTTATTCCACACGGGCGTCTTCGGACAGTTGGCCAGCGGGGGCATATCCGTTAGCATCCCGCTTCGCTGCCAATGCCGAAGTTGGTTTTCGCCCGTCTTCGCCCCGGCGTATAGCATATCGCCGTTGAGTTGCCGTACCGAAGGGCCAATGGGCGTCATGACTTCCTGGCGGTTATGGCACCCTTTACATTGGTTCAGGTTGGGTACCAGATAGGCGTGCTGACGGGCAGTTCCCTGTGCATCCACATACTGAACGGTTTTGGTTTCGCCTGCTACTTCCAGCAGTGCGTCGGTCTGTTCGGGGTTCCATACGTAGGTGAGCGCTTTCCATCCGTCTGGCTGATGAACCAGCAGCCGGGTTTCCAGTAACTGGCGCCCTTTGGCCGGGTCGCGAAAGTCATGCGGGTAGTAGAACGTTTTGACCAGCGTTGTGCCGACCGGAAAGTTGAGCACCGTCGAATCCGTATACGGTACAGACTGGCCCTGAGGTAGTTTGATGAACCGGAGTTTCTCGGCGTAATCCGAAAACAAAGGCGTGTTTAGCGTATAGGGCACAACCCCGTCGGCTGGGCGCTGCTGGGACAGATCACCGGCAAAGAAGCCATAGGCCGATAGTTTTTCGGGCACCGCTGCCTGTTGCCAGCTGACCAGCGTCAGCCACACCAACAGCAACAAGGCACCCGTCAGGTAAGTACGCATCGGTTAACGGGCGTTGACTGTTATGGCCTTCAGCGGGGGCAACTGGCAGTTGAATGGCGCAGCATCGCGGGACATATTTTTGAAACCCGTTCCGGCATCCAGGTTGATGATACTTTGGTTTACGTTGTTCCGAATGCAAATGCGCCGATCGGGCTGCGGATTTCCATTTTTATCCACCGTCGCCGGGTCCATGATACCGTCGTGCAGAATGTGCGGTACTTGCGGGCCGGTTTTAAGGATATTCTTATACAGTTCACCCCACTTCCCGCGCGAAGTAGGCGGGCCGGGGTTGCGCTCGTAGACGTTATCATGAATAGAAACGGCCGTTGAATAAGGGTAATACGATTTGTCGGCAACAGGCAGTTGGGTGAACAGGTAACTGATGATCCCCGTCCCGATGCTTTGGTTGCGAACAAACCGATTGTTGAACACCTCAACCCCGTTGGCTGCCATAATCAGCAAGCCGGTTCCATCTGCTACGCTGGCGACAATATTTCCTTGAGGGGCGAAATTCGGCAGGTTGTTATCGTGAATGAAGTTGTTGAAAACGCGCACATTTCCTCCCTGCTTTTGGACTAGATCGGGCAGATCGAACACGAGAATGCCCCCTGTATTCTCGTAGGCTTCGTTGTCGAACACGTCAGCGTTGCGCGAATTCTCGATCTCAATACCGGCTACGTTATGGTAGGCTTTACTGTTTTTGACAACAATTCCGCGCGACTGCCCCACATAAATGCCCGCGTCGGAAGCCCCGATGGCGGTGCAGCCGTCAATCACTACGTTCTCGCACTGGACCGGGTACAGCCCGTAGCCACCATTCTCCGCCTTTGGCGGACCTGTCCACTCGACTTTGACGTTGCGAAAGAGGATACCTTTGACGTTCATGGTCTTGATGCCATCGCCTTTTGTATCCTGAATGGTCAGGTTTTCGATGACAATCGATTCACTATTCGATACGCGCAGGCCCTCGGCTCCGTCGGTCTGCCCCTTGAAGCTGAGCACGGTTTTGTCGATGCCTTTTCCGCGAATCACGATGCGCTTTTTGTCCTGGAGCGATAAGCTGCCGGTAAAGGTGAATGTTCCCGCATCCAGGTCGATGGTGCTGCCATCATCGGCCATGATCAGGTTCGTCTGGTAGCGTTTCTGGATAGCTGGTTGGGCGTAAAGTGTATGAACGCATAGCCAAACGGTCAGTAGCAATAAGGTTGATTTCATGGAGGCAGGGTTAGCGTAAAGGATGTCGTTTCGCTACCTGTTTGGGTAGCAGCGTCCGGGAATAAAGGTAATTTAAAGCCAAACTATTGGCAAATTTCGACGGTATAAGATGCACCTTAATTGCCTGATCATGTACGCTATATTTGTTTGGCGATGGCCCATTTGAGACGCAAACATGTCAACGTTCATAATAGGGGAGCGTTTTGACGGGACACCGATCTTCTACTGGTTGTTGACAGGTTTACGCACCCGCTGATACATCATTTACCACTCCCTGTCTGATCTGTATACAATGGCTGATGGACAACGGAAGTGCTTTGAAGCTGTCGCCGTCGATAGGGTGGGAATTGTGTACGCCGGTAACGTTGGTGGCTTCTATTCTGGATTTTACCCGGGGATAAAAAACCGGCGTGTGCTGGTCAATACGGGTGGGCGCCTGCTGGGTATGATCGGCGATAAACAGGGACACGTTTAAGACTGTTGAGCAGGTGAATGGAATGCCGGGTACATGAATATGTCCTGGAAATGGGAACCAAAAGGGATATGCAGCTGGGCCTGCGCGCCGACATACGCACCCGAAAGGTAATCACTCTGAAAACACGGTTCGACGCGATTACCAGAGCCGCTTTACCCTCTTTTTATGGGTGAAAGAGCTTGACCGTCGCCAGTAAGACCTGAAACCGTTCACCAAAAAGTTCGATAGGTGAACGGTTGAGGTTTGTGTCTGCCGGGTGCAGTTAGCTAAAAGCCACTCTATTTGAATTAGTTCGGGCTGCCTGTAACGGCTAAAATCTTTTCCTGAATATGAATCTGACATTCATCTACCAGCCCTTCATAATAAATTTCCCATTTTACAATTTTGGCAATATCCTCGGATTCACTGGGTAGCGACATTCGGTCAAGGTAAAATTCTTTCCTCTTTTGCAACTGATCTAAACTCTCGGAACCGTAGGTTAAAATTGCCAGTAATTCAGAAATGGGAAGGTCCTTGAGCTTTGTGAAGTCAACATTTTCCATACATTGCAGAAGAATAAATAGAAGTTTAGTAAGCTGATCCTTTTAAAACTTAAAGGTACCATAGAATCCTAAAAAACAAACAAAATTATACAACGCTCCTGGTTGGAATTGATCAGGACGCCTGATCAATAGTTAAAAAAACGGTTAACGATGTGCTTATTAGCTGGTAGGTTGGCCTAATGCCAATGGCCGTCGTCTCACAAAAGAGCGTTTGATGAGACGCTGGTTTTAGCAATCTGTCAAACCTCTCAATCGTATCCGCAATTTTATGGGTCCATCAGACCGTTGGCTATTGGAAGATCAATACACCTGTTACCAGCAGCAAACCATCTAAAATTACATAATAGGTATAATCGGAGGAACTGCTGACGATTGATCGCCAGAATAGTACCAGCAGGATCATGGGCATACTAATCCAGAGCAACTGCCATAGATCAAATCCCAGCCCGTAAAGCCCAACGGTTGACAGCGCAAAGCCTATAGAAATGCACCGGAACAAGAAGCGCACCTGATCTTCTGCCAGCATGGACACCAGTGTGAGCCATTTCGATTGTCGATCGATGTCCCGGTCCCGATAGTCGAAACACATCGCAATGCCGTAGATCAGTAAAAACCGATTGATGAACCAGACGCCTGCCAGCACGCGCGCCGGTTGGGGAGAGGTATCAACCAGGAACGGTAAAGCAACTGTCACATAAGTCCAGACCAGCGCCAGATACAAGGTCTTCAGGACGGCAATTTTTCGGAGGGCCAAAAAGGGGCGCCAGGGAATTTTGGGCGCGGTATATAAAAATGTCAGCAGGACAACGGGTAAAAGCTGGCTCAGGTAAGCCGTTAACTGAGCCAGGTACCAGATGCCAATCACAAGCGAACCCAGTATCACGCCGAGCAGTTCTTGTTTGTGGGTAGTAATCCAACAGACACGCTCAGTATTGGCGAAGGACTGATTGGTCAACGACCAATCGGTTACGTATACGTGCAGGGAGTAACTACACAAGGTTCCCACAAAGACGAAATAAAGCAATGACGCCGGCACGTGAAAAGCAAACAACCGTATCGTTGTCAGACTCATCACCACAGCGCAAGTTGCAATGTAGAAATTACCAAAAATAGCGGTCTGCCAAACCGCTTTAACGCAACGATAGAGTGTCTGAACCATGGTCGTGTGGAGGAAGAACACCGACACAGGCCAATCTGTTTTGGGATGCCTGGGTGGGCATGGTAGCCATGAATGCCTTTGCAGGGATGAACAACGCGATCAGGCGGATCTAAAGCCACTCGTTTTGGCTCGCAAAAAAATCTTGTTCAGGGTAAGCGCCAAACAGCAAAAAGAGCCCCCGCCGGTCTGCGACTTCCGTTCGGCACGTGTCTACACAAACCAACGGGTGCTCCGTTTGTTAGCCGTTTATCGTTGATAAACGATTAGAAATCATCGGTAACCGTTATGATAGTGAATCCCGCAAACACTGGCTTCAAGGCCCGATAATTGGTACCTTATCATTGTTAGGCAGCGGCTGGCGAAAGTACCGTTCAACAGCAGCCGACCGTCACGTATTCCTGTTACTTTTTGCACCTTAATCCACTTTTAGGCTGCCTGCCGTATAAGCGTTACTCCTGAAGGGCTGCCGTCTCAATTGTTCGTCAGGGTGTAGCCTATGTAAGAAGTTACTTTCTTGCCATTGCTTATATCAACAGCATTGCCGCGCTGCATACGGTAGTCGACTTTTGTTAACTGACCCGTAGTAATCCCATTCTGCACCGTTAACTGCCAGTTTTTACCGGAGCCGGTCAATGCTGTGATCGGGTTACTGATTCCGGCGGTAGTGACCTTCCAACCAGCAAGTACACTCTGGCTTATTTCCCTGTCGAAAGTCAGATCAATGATTGCGTTATTTGCGCCAGATTTATTAACCGACATCAGCTGCGGGGGAATTACGTCGTAAGATGGGTTGGCGAATCCGCTGGTTTTCTTTTTGTAAATATTGATAAGACCGGTAGAGGGATTGTAGCTGAAGTTGTCGGCACCACTAACGCTTACGCTGTTGATGCTGCCACCACCTACTAGCAGGGATACATCACGCCACATCAGATCCTCGCTCAGTTTGCTGTAATCCAGGTTTATCGTCATTACATTACCTGAAACAGACTGCGATTTTATAACTCCCTTTTTCACTTCCATGTATTCGGCAAACTCCTGCAAGCCTGGAATCCAGGTACGATCACCATTTTTACTATGGTTATTGATGTACTGCAGGAAGGCTTTGTAGTTAACAAATTGAGACGAATTGCTAAATGGATAATTCAGCCCGTGCGAAAAGCCCTGATACACATATTTGGTGGCGGCAGTGGCACCGGTTGATGCGGTGAAAGCGTCGTCTACCCATTTAGTCGCATTGGCCAGGTCGGTCGCTGACCAGGAATCTCCCCACCACCGGCGAGTTGTGATCAATCGTCGGCTTTCATCACTTTTGACTTTTTCCGTCCAAAGCACATTATACTTGACAGGGCCATTGTTGTCATCAGACGCGAACCCGCTTGACCCATACCCCTGGCTGGCGGTCAGGATGTAGTTTAGTGAAAAAGCCGTTTCAACAAAGCCCTCATAATCAGTAGGTACAGTAAACGTGCGCGTTTTGATTCCCAACTGATTATACAGGTTTATTTCGTTTTGCTTGAGGTCATAATAACGGCTAAAATACGCTGCATGCGTTAGACTATGATTGGAGAAGTCAATGGCCCCTGATGCAAACATCGTGCGTGCCTGTGCCCAGGTTGTCACCGTGTTGTTACTTCCATCGTGCGTGTTATTGGCGCACCAGGCAAAGGTATAATGCCATTTTACAGGCTGGCCCGCCCCATCCGTATAGGTCATTCCTGGATAGCTACTGCCGTCAGCCGCGGTTCCGCCTACGATATACGGATAGACAACATTGTAGTCGCCAAGTTTTCCATCATCTTTCACTAAAATGAAGCCGACCGATTTATTATACTTCAGATCAGCAAAATTGGCTACAGGCGAAACGGGCGTATTATTGAAGGTTACAGTTACCGTGATGTCTGAAGCGGTGGCAGCTCTCCTGGAACCCTGAGCGCCTGAACTTGTGTCCGGTTCGACAGGGCTACAATTTGTGGCTAGTAGAGAAATGGCTAAAGCAGCGGCAAGGCTAAGTGTATAAGTTAATTTCATAGATGGTTAAAAAAGTTAGTTGAACAAATATAATTCTGTGCAACTAAATCCTATCAAGCGGGAATTTTCCTATCAAGTGCAGAATATTACTCAGTATTTGTGATAATATGCTCAGGTATAAATACTTAATAATGTGTGATTTGTAGAAATCATGAAATAGATCAATTCGATCAAATAAGTTAATTTATTTACTGTAATATGTAGTTTTAAGGAAATATTGTTAACTTATTACGCTATATATGTAAAGTATATGTAACACTAAGCGAAAAATATTTTAAGGAAATTTACTTAGTTATTTTCTGTTTTTTGAATGATATATACATAATAATATGAAAATTGAATCACATTTGCCAAAATCTCAATATGCAGACGTACGTGTAACCTGATAACAGCAAGTAAATAGGCCTATTAGCCGTCGAGCGTACGGCCTTGGTAAAGAATAATAAACTTGCTCGTAAATGACTGGCTAATACGCGTTTCAAGAAGCCTAACAAGCACCTTTTATCGTTTCCTTTTTCAATTTAGCCTGAAGAGCGCTTCAGGAGCAGCTCATTATTTGTAAAGGGTATCATTCAATGCAAATAGCCGTGCGGCTGAAGCACTACTCAGAACGCTACTACCGCAAGACGTTAGGCCGATAGATGGAAAAGGCAGACCCTTGCCCCGGTTGATTCTTGCAGGTGATTTGAATATGGAGAGCGACCTACTGATAAAGTCGACGATTCGGTGTTTGCCGGGGCTTGCCACGGCACCTTCCCGCCCCCATCCGTAGCTGACCCAGCAGACCTCCCGGGCGTCATCAACTTCTACAAATACACATCGTGACAAACCGAAAGGCTGCCCTATCTTGGCCCCAGGCGAATCCATCGTTTTATCAATGTCGGGCAGCACGACCAGCTCCTGGCTGACTTCGGCCGGAAAAGCCAGATTTATCTCCTGCCGTTTACACTCGGTGATGTCCAAATACAGTAGCTACCAGATAGCTGTCCCCATTGCGTATCGGGAGGGAGCGATTTTGCGAGAAGATGATTGTATTATCTGACCAATTTACTCCGTCGCATACGGGACATATCGTATGAATTATCGTGCAGAGATAAAAATGTGATCAATGAAACGTTGCCTTCTTTCGTCGATAGTATTCAGAAAAACGTCTGGAGCCTGTTAATAAAAATAATACTAATTAGTTGTATATCAGTCATTTAGTGTCTGATGGATAGCTAGGCATAGCCTGTGCAGGCTGAACACGATACCGCCTTTGGAGTTATCTAGTTTGTTAGGGCCGACGTATAAGAACCCTATTCGTTTTTGATGGCTGTTGATAATGTACCCCTTGGTTTAGGGGTGGAGGTTGAAAATGAACGGTTACGATTTGCTCTGAAGGCAGCCGCGATTGGCACCTGGGATGTAAATCTGCGCACGATGGTGGCCTGGTGGGATCCCTACACCAAAGAGCTGTACGGGATGGAGGGTGCAGATGCCCTTGGCATTGAATCAATCCGGCAACTGATGCAGTATGTTCATCCGCTGGATCAACATGCTGTACATCAGGCTATGCTTCGGGCGCTCGATCCGGCCTGGGGTGGACTTTACGAAATCGAGTTCCGTATCCAGCGACAGAATGATGGTCAGACGCGCTGGTTGCTGGCCAAGGGCCAGGCCTATTTTGATGACCGGGGAGAGGCCTACCGCTTTTCGGGTACCGCACAGGATATTACTCTGCAGGTGGAGGCTCGCCAGGCATTGGCTCAGCAGCAAGCGCAGCAACGCTTTATCCTGCTTCTTTCAGACACCCTCCGTTCCTTAAGCGATCCCTTAACGATGTACTATCAAACGGCCTGCCTGGTAGGTGAATACCTAGGGGCGAATCGGGTCGGGTATGCCGAAGATCAGGGTGATGATCAAACGATCGTCGTGCTGCGCAACTACGTAAACGGCGTAGCAGATCTGCAGGGTACCTACCAGTACGCTGATTACGGCCCCCTACTGGATGAGTTTCTGGCAGGACGCACCGTTGTGCGATCCGATATTGCCCATGACCTGACCTTGACGCCTGCTCAGAGAGAAGCGCATCAACTGCTCGAACTAGGGGCGACGGTTAACAAGCCATTGATGAAGGAAGGTCGTCTGATGGCGGTTTTGTTTATCCATTACCGGGCAGCGCATAGCTGGTCGGAAGATGAGCTGAATTTAGTGGATATGGTAGCCGAAAGGTTGGTAGTAGCCATTGACCGGGCCCGGGCGGATGAAACGCTGCGGCAAAGTGAACAGCGGTTCCGGCTCCTGGCCGACGCGGTACCCCAGGCGATTTGGGTGACGGATGCGCAGGGCAATACCGAGTTTCTTAACAAATGGTGGACTGAATACAGTGGCGTTTCCTACAAACCTACCACTGCCTGGCAGATTGCCGCTGACCTGCTGCATCCGGATGATGAACCGCTCCTGGTAGCCGTTTTTAAACAAGCCATGCAAAACGGTACCCACTTTGAGCTCGAACAGCGCAACCGATCAGCTTCGGGAGAATACCGCTGGTTTCTCAACAAAGGTGAGCCCTATCGTGACCCATATACCAATCAAATCACCAAGTGGGTCGGCATCAGTGTCGACATTCACGATCGCAAGCTGGCGGAACACTTACTTCAGCAAAGTGAGTCCCGTCTCCGGACCCTGGCTGCCCAGCTCGAGCAGCAGGTGCAGCAGCGTACAGCCGAATTGGCGGGGAGAAACCAGGAGTTAGCCACGATCAACCAGGAGTATGCTGCAATTAATCAGGAGTTGCAGGAAGCCAACAACTTACTGGCCCGATCCAATGCCAATCTGCAGCAGTTCGCTTACGTAGCCTCGCATGACCTGCAGGAACCACTGCGCAAGATTCAGCAGTTTGGCGACCTGCTAAAGGCGCGGTATACGCAGTCGAAAGGGGAGGAGGTCGATTATCTGGAGCGGATGCAGTCTGCGGCAGCTCGTATGTCTACCCTCATTAAAGATCTCTTAAACTACTCGCGCATCTCGACCCAGCGGGATGCCAGCGGCCCGGTGATGTTGGATGAGGTAGTCCGGCAGGTAATCTCAACGCTGGAACTTACCATTAAGGAGACAGGGGCTCAGATCCTGGTGCAGCCCTTACCCACCGTGCTGGGAGATGCATCTCAACTGGGACAGTTGTTTCAGAACCTGCTAAGCAATGCCTTGAAGTTCCGGCGGCCGGATAGCACGCCACACGTTGAGATCAAATCGCGGTGGCTGACCTGGGAACACCTCCCTGCGTCGATCAAACCGGACCGGGGTACCCTGGCCTATCATCAGATTGATGTGATCGATAACGGGATTGGCTTCGACGAAAAGTACGTGAACCGCATCTTTCAGGTGTTTCAGCGGCTGCACGGGAAGGGGGAGTATGCGGGCACGGGCATCGGCCTGGCCATTTGCGAAAAGGTAGTCGTCAATCATGGGGGGGCGATCACCGCCCGGAGTCAACCGGGCCAGGGCACTGTCTTTTCCATTTACCTTCCTGTGTAGGTAAGCTGAACTTGTTGGCGGGGTTGATTTTAGATTCGCCTGACCTTGCAATACACTCAGACTATCAATCGCTTGAGACCCATCACATTGGTGATTTGCCTGCTTTCATTCTGATTGATCCAGGGGCGTTATTCTGGATCAAACTTTACGGTCCCACGAACTAAGTCTAACTCTATATAAGGAGGGATGGCCGATTCAGTAAGTGGCAAACGCATTCCCTTCTTAACTGCTAATCGTCTGAATAGAGCTATATTGAATAACCAGCCCTTTTTACTTCAAAGGGCTGGTTATTCAATATAGCTCGGAGTCCATCCTTTAGTTACTTCCCGCCAAACAAGAAGCCCAGGGAGAGTCCGAACGCCGTATTTTTCACAGAACTAGAAGCACCATTGGCGATATTGGCCAGGCCCGGCGAATAATAGCCTGAGACCATCACTCCGGAGGGGAGTTCATACCCCACCGACAGCCGCAGCCCATAATCCAGTCGTCTGGCATCTCCGTCTTTGGTGCTGAAATCAATTGTCTGACTTTCTTTTTTGCCTGAATTAGTCGCCGTTGATTTACCACTCAAGGCGTAAGCCAGATAGGGACCGGCTCCGAGGACCACTGAGCCGGGGCCTGCCTCCAGGGAGTATGTTAGCTGCACAGGCACTTCAACATAGGTAAACACCGTACTCACCGATCCACTTGTCAAGCCCCCGCTCAAACTGCCTAAATTGATGGCTGATCCCTTCACCGAATACAATACCTGAGGCCGAATAGAGATTTTCTCACTTACCTTAACATCGGCCAGCAGACCACCCATGTAGCTTAGCTGATTACTTGTCTTTAATGTCAAGCCACCAAGGGTATATTTTTGGCTAACCAATTGAACACCAGCGGTCACCCCGTAACGGACTTGTGCTGAGGAAATCAAAGGACTGAAAAGTAAGGCGGCTACTAGCAATGCAGATTTTTTCATGTGACTACGTGATTTAAATGGAATGGATAAGTGGAAAATAAGGGTTAATGGATTGATAGAGAGGTAATTGTGTAGGCTGGGCAACAATTCTGATAGTAGCCCTCCTTGTAGTTAGCTACCCTATATCGCCAGAAGATCTGATGGCTCGTCTTTTTTAGTCAGATCCTGCTCGAGTAAAGTCCCTAAAACCGAGGGCTAAGTTTCGGCTAGCCCATCCCCGCAGGGTTTAAAAGGCTTTTACCGAGGGCGTCTTTCAGAATAACTATCCGCAAGCGCAAGGGACTGTTTCGCGGACGGGGATAGGTTACCCCCTTTTCGGCATTCGTGCGTCACGAGCCTGAGCGCATACGGATATAAAGAAAACTCTGGTGCGGACTGATCGGGGTTGGGGTATCGGGCCGAGGTTTGGGTGAGTTGAATCCAGGTAAGGCGTGGGGCCAGTTGGTTTTGCATGACGGGTGCTGTTGTAAACGATGTGTAAAACTAGCTTCCCGGGCTCTGCCCAAAAATGAAGAGTTTACTTCCGGCTGGTTTCAGCTTATCTTCGGCCACCCCAGGGTTAGGTCTGGAACCGGTTGGCATTGCAGAGAAGCGTATACGACGAATGGCGTTTGACAGATGTTAAAAAACTAACCGCCTTTTAAAAACGCTCCTGCCTGAGACGAAGGATCAAATCTTTTCATGAATGCCTTCTTGTAATCGTAGCAAGAGTCAGACTATTTCTATACTTAACCAATACGTCTCCCAAAGCGGCCAGCTGCTTTATTGTCAGGTTTGCGATTCAATCAATGCCCGCTTTACCTGAGATGAGTTCACCGCCATCTACAAACTAGCAGAAAACTCATTTTTCAGGCCTATTCCCGAAAGTAAACCAGCAAACTAGTTAGTTATCTGAAAAGATTCATGTTAGTTTACGTCCCTGGTAACAAGATACTCTTTATAAAACCCATCGAGCTTGTCAATCGCCTGATCGACGTACTGGGCCACATCGTAGAGTTCGTAGTGTCCCGCACCCTCAATGACCATGAAATCTTTCTTGTTTGGGGCTTGCTCCCATAGCTGTTGGCCGTCGCTGAATGAGAAGGTATTCCCTAGTCTTCCCCCTACAATTACCTGGAGGGGCTGCGTAAGTAACTCCCCGACCAAATGAAAGGCGTCGAACCCCATGAGCAAAGCATCGCTTCTGGACAGGCGACGATTGGTCGAGTAGGGGCTGTAGCTGCGGGGAGTCCGGTAGTAGTCTACCGCTTCTAAGGTATCTGGGTCAGTAATGCCCCAGGCTTTTGCTTCTTCCGGACTATCCGGAATCCATTTTTCGCGCCGTAATTCACCGCCATTCGTTTCGAGGGTTCGTTGTTTACCTACTTCTTCGATGGCTTTGACAACGCCACCTGCTGAGCGAACGGCTTGTCGGAAAGCCCGGCCTATATTGACGGGCACGACGGTACCGACCGCCCTAATTCGATGCTCCGTCAGGGCGGCATTCACCGCGTAACCCCCACCCGCGCAAACGCCGAGGATACCGATTCGGTCCTGGCCAACGTAGGGCAGCGTAGTGAGAAAGTCAACCGCACAGCGAATATCTTCAACTCGGGCTGCGGGGTCTTCTAAATCGCGTGGTTCGCCACCGCTCTGGCCTTGATAGGACGGGTCGAAGGCTAGGGTTATAAACCCTTTAGCCGCCATCCGCTCCCCATAGAACTTGCCGATCTGTTCTTTTACGTTACTGCCCGGGGTAACAATCACCAGGGCTGCGTACTGCTTATTTTGATCAAAGTCATCGGGCAGACGAATCTCGCCCGCTAGGTCGATCGCTTTGTTTTTAAATGAAACGCGCTGAGTCTGATGAGACATAGTTTATTTTATAAGGTTATAAGGTTGAGCAATCCGTCTATCGAGTGGTCTAAACAGGCTCCTATCCGGTCGCATCCATTGTAATGCTAGACGGTGATTGACCATATATTTTTTTAAAAGCATACGAAAAGTGGGCAAGACTTTCGAACCCAACCTCGTGGTAGACCTGCGATGGCCGCCTGCCTTTTACTTTGAGCAAATAAAAGGCTTCTTCAAGCCGCTTTCGGTAAAGCCAGCGTCCAGGAGACATTTGAAAAACACGGTTGAAGTTTCGTTTGAACGACGCCAGACTGCGGCCCGTTAAATAGGCCCACTGTTTCAATTCGACATTGAAGCGAAAGTTTTGTTGCATGAATGTCTCCAGATCAATCTTACCAGGCTGACTAAAATTGAACAGTACACTCTGCAGGGAGGGATGCAATTGCTGTAGCAATAGCAGGGCTTCCTGTCCTTTGAGGTGGGCCAAAGGCAGTGGCAGTGGCAGATCGAAATAAGGCTCTAAAGCGGCAAAGAAGTTATGCAGTAGCAAGCCGGGGGCCAGCGACTGCACAATCGGATTATTGGTGTAGGATTGCTCACCATATACCCCGTATTGCTGGCTGAATGCCTGCAACACGGAGTTATCAAACAAGATCGTGATGGAGCGAAACGAAGCGTCATCGGGCGGGATCTTGGTGAATTTTGCCAGCAAATTTTTAGGGCAAAAAACTAAACTACCCGCCCCGAAATCACGACTTTCCCCCGAATCCAATACCCGTAAGCGGCCCGATAGAATATAGCTTATGCCGTGTAGAGCGACACACTGTTCGACGGCCGCATGACGGCTCTCATACACTGAAAATACGATTCCTGACCCACCCCCGGAAGGCATTCGTTCCTGTTTATCCATTCAGCTAAAAAATCCGTTCAGCTAACAAAATTAGTAGGCTAGCGCGTACGGGTGGTTGCGTGCGAAGCTCAAGTTTATTGCGCAGAAAGCTCACAAAGGGTTTATAGCGGCTGATAAGCAAGTGCTCTTCTTCGTAAAGCAATTACGAATGGCGAACCATCAAGTAGGCCTGATCAATAAAGTATTGCGGAAACGCTCCTACCTGAGACGACGATAGCCCCTTCCTGTATTTTCCACTTAAAGGGGTATTTGCCACTTAAAGGGGGCGTTTTTTTGAGACTATTTTATAGGCAATCTGTTGGGTCAATGTGCCCAGCTATTTAGGCGTAAAAAGCTACAACATTCATTAAAAAGCCACTTTTACGTTTCGTTGACATTCTTTTACAGGTCATTAATAGACAGCAGAATAGAAACCTTTAGCTTTGAGCCTAAGCAGTTCTCCCGGATCTGATTTATCAGGATATAGATTTACTACAATTAAACGTGCAAAAAATATGAAAAGAATCATTTATGCGCTGATCTTACCGCTGGTTGTGGTAAGCGGTCTGGTACTGGCTAATCGTGAAATTAAACATGAAGCGTTAAAAACGTCAAATGCAAAGCCACCCTCTGCTGAGGAAAGGAAAGCGGCACGGAAAAGATGGGAGGCTACCCCGGATGGTATGAAGTACAAAAAATGGGAAGCGTCTTCCGATGGTAAAAAAGTGTTTGCCGGTGAAGCGAAGATAAGGAAGTATATAAGTGCTTTTACCAATATGGAGGCTGTTGTAACCTCGCTTTCTCTTCCGCCAGGCTCACGATTAGGTTTTGGCGTGATGGTCAGGATTAATGGTGACGATTACATTCTCAGTTTTGGGTCTGAGAAGTTTGACAAGAATTCGCCGAACGTTACCAGTGACTTTCAGCAATTGCATAACCTGAAAGTCGACGATAAAATAATTATAAGAAGCCATAGCGTCATGCACGCGCCCAAATATTTTTATCCAATCGTATCGGGCGACTATGTCGAACGAGATGGAAAACTGATGTATAAGCGCGCCCCTCGCCAGGGTGGTTGCTAAGCAAATTGTGAACGAGATACAGGACTTGTTCTTAACGTTTTTGTTATCTCCTGTGGACAAAATCAAACAGGAGATAATAAAATAGTATCAGGTATGAAGATTAGTGACAGGTTCAGGGTTGGAGGATGAACAAGCAACTAGTAGTAAGGAAAAGCAAGTATTAGGGCTATACTTCATTGTCGATGTTGCTTTATATTTTAAAGTAAAATACAATACTCAAAATACTGATTAGTAGCGCAATGGTTGCACTAACAGCGGGTGAAGTTGTAAGTAGTCCAGGGAAACCGTGTGTCAACTACCGCCCGAGTGCTCATTTTTAAAATGAAAGCTTCTTCTAGCAGGTGGGGAGCCTTTGCCGAGAAAGTGTTTTTTACTATCTGGCAACGACTAAAGGTAGCATACGATAGAATCAGCGTGAAGACCGGTTAACGCTGTTTGACAGGCACTACGCAGCGAAGGCCGGAAAGTCATCCAAAAAACGGACGTCAGCCGTCTCGTGGTCGATCCCGCAGCAGTAATGCGTCAGGCCATTGGAAATGACCACGTAGGGTGCCTTGTGAACGTGATTGTAACGGGCGATCTGATCGAAAACCGATTGGGTCAAGGGAATGTGCGGTGCTTTACATTCCACCACCAGAAATGGCTGCCCCGCCCGGTCAAAAACAACAACATCCGTACGCTTCTGGGTCTGGTTCAGCATCAGGCCCCCTTCGGTACGGATCAGAGCCTTTGGATAGGCGTAATGGGTCAATAACAGATTGACAATATGCTGCCGTACCCATTCTTCGGGCGACAGCCGAACGTACTTCCGGCGTAATGAATCGAAAATATAGGGTTTCCCTTCGACTTGCTTAATTTTACAGTCAAAAGCAGGGAGGTTCAGCGCAACCATACCTCAAAGATATAAAGAGCGAAAGAGGGAATGAGTGAAAGAGCGAATAAAAAATCCCACCATTCGACTTCGGTAATGATAAAATCACTCTTTCGCTCTTTCGGCCTTTCATTCTTTACTACATGAAAACAAAGGAAGAAATTGTACAGAACTGGTTGCCCCGCTATACGGGCACACCCATTGAGGTGTTTGGCGAATATATTCTGCTGACCAACTTTATTAACTACGTGGAGATTTTCGCCAGAAAGTTCGACGTGGAGATTTTTGGTATGGGGCGGGCCATGCAAACGGCTACCGCCAATAACATCACCATCATCAACTTTGGTATGGGCAGTGCAATGGCCGCTACGGTTATGGATCTGCTGACAGCCATTGACCCCAAAGCGGTTCTGTTTCTGGGTAAATGTGGCGGATTGAAAAAAACGCAGATCGGCGATCTGATTCTGCCCATTGCCGCCATCCGGGGCGAAGGGACCAGCAACGATTACATGCGTCCTGAAATACCGGCGCTACCCTCGTTCCGGTTACAACGGGCTGTTTCGTCGACCATTAAACGGTACGAACTCGACTACTGGACCGGTACAGTATACACCACCAATCGGCGGATCTGGGAACATGACGAGGTCTTCAAAGATTACCTGCGCGAAATCCGGGCCATGGCTATCGACATGGAGACGGCGACCATCTTTACTGTCGGCTTTGTCAACTCCATTCCGCATGGGGCGTTGCTGCTCGTGTCAGACAACCCGCTCGTGCCGGAAGGTGTAAAAACCGAAGAAAGCGACAAACGCGTAACGGGTCAATTCGTAAACGTCCACCTCGAAATAGGCATCGACGCCCTGCTCGAACTCGAATCCTCCGGCGACTCTGTAAAGCACCTGAAGTTTGAATAGGTGAGTAGTAAGCAATAGGAGTTAGGAGGGCTGGCGCACAAGCAAAATCATGCGCCAGCCTTCCTAACTCCTCGCTTCTCACTCCTAACTCCTGTTACTAATTACAATAGTCGCTAATTACCTTATAGGCCGGATTGTAGCCTAGTTCTCCGGCTTTGGAGAGGTCGAGACAGCCGCCGTTCTCATCGCCAAGGCTATGTTTGATAAGGCCGCGGACGTAGTAGACCTCGGGGTAGCGGGGATTTAATTTGATGGCGCTGTTGCAATCGGTGAGGGCCCCTTTCTGATCCCCCTGCGCCGACTTGATCATACCCCGGCTAAAGTAGGCTTCGGCGTAGGCCGGGCTCAGTTCAATGGCTTTGTTCAGGTCGATGATTGCCGCTTTGGCTTCCCCCTGTTTGTTTTTGCTGACACCCCGGCTGAAATAGGCTTCGGCCCGCTCGTTGCTCAGTTCGCTGATTTTGCTGCGTTCCTGCACTACGTTTCGAAGGTTATCCAGTACGGCATGCGTCATGCGTCCCGCATATACAACTTTTGTGTCGGCGTTGACATTGTTGATGTCGATGGCCTGATTAAAATCCTGAACCGCCCCTTTCTGATCACCAAGTTTACTCCGGCAAAAACCCCGCCCATAATACGCCCTGAAGTTGTCGGGTTTGAGGGCAAGGGCCCGGTCATAATCGCCCAGCGCTGTTTTATAGTCATCCAGTTTGCTTTTGGCATAACCCCGGTAGAAAAACGAGTCGGCATCGTCAGGGCTTAATTCAATGGCCTTGTCGAGGTCTTTTATGGCCCCGCTATAGTCATTTAACTCAACTTTCGACATGCCGCGCCCGGCATAAGCCTGTGCCCGTTTGGGGGTGAGTTCGATCACTTTCGAAAAGTCGGCAACACTCCCGGCATAATCGTCCAGCTTCTGTTTGGTCGTGGCACGCGTATAATACGCCTGGGCATTACCCGGGTCTAGCTCAATGGTTTTCGAAAAGTCGGTCAGGGCTCCCCGATACTGTTCGATGCGGGTGCGACTAACCCCCCGGCTATAGTAAGCCTGCGGATCGTCGGGATTGAGTTCAATGGACCGACTAAAGTCCAGCAAGGCCCCGCGGTGGTCGTCCTGTCGGCTTTTGCTGACGCCCCGACTCAAAAAAGCGAGCGCATCTTTCCCGTTCAGATCGATAGCTTTGTCATAATCCAGAATGGCTCCCCGATGGTCTTTGAGGTTGGCTTTGGCAAGCCCCCGGTTGTAGTAGCTGGCCGAATTTTCGGGGTTGATGCTGATGGCCATACTGAAGGCCTGGAGTGCGCCGGTAAAATCGTTCGATTTACTTTTGGCGATACCGCTGTCGAAAAATTCAACGGCCGTTTGTTGGGCCATAACGGGATTCAGTGCACTGGCGCATAGAAACAGAGCAGCCAGCGACAGTACATGTCGCTTCATAGGTAAAGTAGCAAGTTGTGGTGAGTAGGTGCCTGGTTGAGCGCGATAAAATTAACCCATTGTAACCGCTTCGCAAACTTATTTATGTATGAAAGTGTACCAAGTCGAAATCTTAGTCATATAATGGCTTCTTGATTCTTTTCAATCCGACAGTATAGCAGCCTTACTAGAGTAAAATAAGACAAATCAAGTCATTTTGTCATATATCGCTGACGAATAAAGGCTGAAACAGGACAAAATGGCGCAAATGTGGCGATTAATGGAGCTGGTACAGGATTTGATTAATAGTGTTTGTGCTTGACAGTAAACAACACTAAAAACTAAATAAGATCATGGCAACCTTAGTTCGATATAACAACTTCCCAACCTTCTTTAACCCTTTTTACAACCGTCCCGTTGTTAACCGGTATTATAATCCTACCCCTAACGTGCCGGCCGTAAACGTTAAAGAAAACGAAACAGGCTTTCTTCTTGAATTGGCCGCTCCCGGCCTGAAAAAAGAAGATTTAAAGATCAACGTGGAAAACAACAAGCTGACGATTGCTTACAAATCGGAAGTAAAAACCGATGAGACGGCCGATAAATTTACCCGGCATGAGTTTGGCTTCACGTCGTTCGAACGCAATTTCAAGTTACCCAAATCAGTCAACGCTGACGCCATCAAGGCTGCTTATACCGATGGTATCCTGACGGTTGAACTGCCCAAAGTTGAGGTAAAAGAAGAGAAACTGGTAAAAGAGATCACCGTGGCCTAAGGGCGAATGGGTGATAAAAAAATGATCTGATTGAACAGGTCGTTTATCTGGAAAAGTGGTGGCATACGTCACCACTTTTTTTATGCCTTGTCAGGCTAGTGAAAGAGCTTCTGTTTCAATTTCTGCCAGCGCGAAGGTGTTCGAACCAGGGTTAGACCACCACCCGTAATACTAATCGTCTGACGAGGCCTGGGCTCGATCAGCACAATATCTTTCAGGACAACGGAACAGGTTGATGGGGATACCGTAAAGGTCGTTCTGCCGGGAATATGAAAAGAGGAAACGGTGTGGGCTGCCAGCGTTAGGTCGGTAGGCTGGAGCTGAGCAGGAACAGATACCGTAAACAGCCCCGAACTGTCCGTTTGCGTTCGCCAGGTTTTATCGGCCTGCGTAATGGAGATATAAACATCGGCCAATGGTGACAGATTGCCACTGGAATCCTGATGCATAACCCGGCCATCAATCGTCACCAGCGTTGGCGGGCTAACAGTTTGCCGGGCTGGCAGGGGCGAAATGGCCATATCCGGCCGTACAGACGTTGGCGGAACTGATTGACTGACTGGCTTAACCTGAGCCCGGGCAGTTTGC
This sequence comes from Spirosoma aerophilum, assembly GCF_054782495.1. Classification (NCBI taxonomy): domain Bacteria; kingdom Pseudomonadati; phylum Bacteroidota; class Cytophagia; order Cytophagales; family Cytophagaceae; genus Spirosoma; species Spirosoma aerophilum. The sequence continues at coordinate 186,403 of NZ_BAAGSJ010000036.1, forward strand.
CAGCCAAACAAACCCAGCGTCAGCAGGCCGATCCAATGACGCCAGACCGTGTTTGTGGTCCGATTCGCCAGAGGCAGCGGGCGGTCCAGCTGTTCATGTCGAAAACGCCCGCAGCTTGAATCCGGCATCTTATGCAGGACACGGACTAGTTCCTGATCTGAAAGAGCGGTATAATCAACGACTGTCTTCCGGCAACTGGCACAAAAACGGCCATTGTCGGTCGGCTGCATACTGTCCCATGCTTCGTGGCAGGGCGTTGGTATCTGGATGGTAAGGCTGCGCATAATCGACCCGTTTAGGAGACTGGCTCAGAATTGTCAGGATAAATGATCAATTGTTAAAGTTAACGATTTATCAGGTTCATAAACGCTTCCAGTTTTTGCGGGTCCAGTTGACCGTTGGTTCGTACGCCACTGCAAATGTCAAGGCCAAACGGATGTACCGTTTCAATCGCTTCCCGAACGTTCGCGGCACTTAACCCACCCGCCAGAAACACCGGTACCGGCGACTGCTCCACAATTTGCCGACTTACGTCCCAGTTGTGCACTCGCCCGGTGCCGCCCAGTTCTTTCACGGCCAGATTGGGGTTGCCTGAGTCGAGGAGCAGGGCGTCGGCACCGCGCTGAACGGCCAGAAGGGCTTCCTCCAGATTTTGTTCGTCAATGACATGGATGACCTGAACGAGTTTGACCGCTGGCAAGGCAGCATGAAGCTGCGCGTAGGTATCGGCAGGAACGGCATCGACGAGCTGAATGGTATTGGCACCCACGCGCCGTTGATGAGCCAGAATATCGGCCACGGTGGTTTCGCTGGTGAGCATGAACGTGGCCAGCGGTGGGGGGGTCGCCTGAACGATCCCGGCGGCCAGGTCATCGGCTACCACACCGGGGCCGCTGGGCATCCGGCCTACCAGCCCCAGCGCATCGGCACCGAGACGAATAGCCAGTTGCGCTTCCGCAATGCTGCTGATACAACAAATTTTAACTCGGGTTCGGAACGGAGATTGCATAATTTCGGGTTGACTAATCAAACTCTCGGGCGATAAAAATAGTATACGCCGACAAATGTATGGCTCAACAGGCTCCAGTCGATACCTACGCATCTCTCCGCATTCCTGAATTTCGCTATTTCGTCATGAACAGTTTCCTGATCACGGCTACGCTGCTGATTCAGGAAGTTATTCTGGGGTACGAACTTTATAAAATGACACACGACCCGCTGATGCTGGGTCTGGTTGGACTGGCTGAAGCTATCCCGTTCATCGCCCTGTCGCTCTTCGGCGGGCATCTGGCCGACCGTCGGGACAAGAAGCGGATTCTGCAATGGAGTCTGCTGGTTATTCTGGTCGGGTCGGTTATTCTCTACCTCGTCTTTCAGCCGGCGTTTGCTGCGGGTTTATCCCAAACGGCCCGGTTGGGGACTATTTACGGCGTTCTGATGCTGATCGGTACGGCGAAAGGGTTCTATTCACCGGCGAGTTCGTCGTTGAAGCCGTTTCTAGTGCCTCGGCCACTTTACGCCAATTCGGCCACCTGGAGCAGCTCATTCTGGCAAGCCGGGGCGATCATCGGACCGGGTTTGGCGGGTTTTTTATATAGCTGGGTTGGGTTCGATAATACCCTGATCGTGGTCATTGTCCTTCTCCTTCTCTGTTTTCTGCTGATCTCGCTCATTGAGCGTAAACCAACGCCCGTTACGGATTTGCCGGTGTTGAAGCTGAGCGAAAGTCTGAAAGAAGGGTTCCGGTTCGTGTTCAAGACACAAATTGTTCTCTACGCCATCTCCCTCGATCTGTTTTCGGTCCTGTTTGGGGGCGTGGTAGCTATCCTGCCGGTCTTTGCCGAAGATATTCTGAAAGTAGGGGCTGAAGGGCTGGGTTTTCTGCGGGCGGCTCCCTCCGTAGGGGCTTTGCTAACGATGGCCTATATGACCAAACACCCACCTACCCACAATGCCTGGCGCAACATGCTGCTGGCAGTGGCCGGTTTTGGAGTGGCTACCATTGTGTTCTCGCTGTCCACGAATTTCTATCTGTCGCTGATCATGCTAGGGCTAACCGGCGCGTTCGATAGTGTCAGCGTTATTATCCGCCAAACGATCCTGCAAATTTTCCCGCCCGATCACATGCGGGGTCGCGTGGCGGCTGTGAACGGTATCTTCGTGAGTTCATCGAACGAGATTGGGGCATTTGAGTCGGGGTTACTGGCCCGTTTGCTGGGCACGGTGCCATCGGTCATGCTGGGCGGGGTGGTAACGCTGGTCGTTGTGGCCTATGTCTACGCCAAATCAAAGGCTCTGTTTTCCGTTCGGTTGAGCTGAAGATAATGTAGCGTGTAGAATAAATACAGACAATCATCTATTCTACACGCTACATTATCTTCAAAGGGCAGTCAGGCGTAAGCTGGCGATAGGTGAAAGTCACAAATAAATTCATCAATGTCTACCTGCTCGTTAAGCAGAACGCGGGCGTTGAAAAATTCCCAGAATAACTCATCTGAGACCTGATAATCACGTTGCAACCGGACCATGTCGCGGATGCTTGCTTTGAGTTGGTTAACTGGTGTTTGCATCTCGTACGAGCGGAATTGAGCCGTTTCCATAATCTTATGTTGTTTGCGTGCGAGTTTTTTAAACACCCTCTTTACTCTATTGTTTTTATGTATAATGTAATTTATTTCGCCCTGGTTAGAAAAATTATATTCTTTCTTTTAGCTAGGTGCCAGAGGGCAACTGTTGTCCCGGCATGATACAACAAAATTTTTTCTAAAAAATTTAATCGCTTGACAATCAATTATAATATGAAACACTTTACCCTTTTTGTATGGGCCGTCATTGCCGGAGCTGGCCTGGTATCTATGACACCTCCTGCCCGGCCCAAACCGATGAAGTTAGTGAAGGTATGGGAAACGGACACAACCTTACGTACGCCTGAGTCGGTATTGTACGACGGGAAGAACACAATTTATGTCGCCAATATCGACGGCAAACCTGATGCTCTCGACGGCAGCGGCTTCATCTCCAAAGTGACGCTCGATGGTAAAGTTGAGAACCTGCACTGGACGTCCGGATTAAATGCACCCAAGGGGATGGGGCTTTACAAAAAACGGCTCTATGTAACGGACGTCTACCGGCTGATCTGTATAAATACAGAGAATGGACAGGCCGAAAAGACCTGGGATGCGTTAGGAAAAGACCCATTCCTGAACGATGTGACGGTGGCAACCGATGGCACTGTGTATGTTTCCGACAACCGCAACGATAAAATCTATCGCCTGAAAGATGACAAATGGGAAGTCTGGATGGAAGGCGAGCAACTCAACAAACCGAACGGCTTGCTGGCAGTGGGCAAAGACAAGCTTATGATCGGCAGCACGAAGATCGGGGCCCTGCAATCTGTTGATCTGGCAACGAAAGCAATCACTAAACTGGCCGACGGGATGGCCAATACAGATGGCATTGTGCCGGAAGGAAAGGGGAATTATTTTGTGTCGGACTGGAGTGGCCAGCTATTCCATATCGGTACCGATGGGACCAAGGTGCAGCTGATGGACACCCGCGACCAGAAAATCAATTCGGCCGATATTGACTACATCGCCAAAAAGAAATTACTGATCGTACCAACATTCTATAAAAATTCGCTGGTAGCTTATCACGTCGAATAAGCAGGAACCGGCTATGCAGAAACCCGCACCGATAGACTACTGTCGGTGCGGGTTTTTGTTGTGAGGGGGTGTCAATACTCGTCGTCTATGTCTTCGTTCTCATCATCTGCATCACCGGTGATGATTTCGGCTAATCCGGATATGGCCTGGTCCAGAAAGTCCATGACCTCCGTTAGCCGCTTGTGATTGGCATTATCCTCATCGCCAATCCCTACGACGGTCAGCACCTCAAACGATATACGGGAAAGCTCTCCGCCAATGCGCCGTAGATCGGCCTGGGTTTTTTCGGGTAGTGTGCTCATAAGAATTAGGGTATCTACGCCAGCAGCTGCTGAATAGCGGTTTGGGCTTTTTCGGCGCCAAAGCCAGTCATTGCCTCGCCCATGGCCTTTTCGATCAGGTCGTTACCCAGATTGCCGATGCTGCCTTCGTGGGTATGATGCAGCTCTCGTGGGGGGCTGTAGGTATGTTCGGCAATTTCTTTGCCGACGGTTCGGTATGCTTCGCGGAAGGGAACGCCCTGCAACACGAGCTCATTCACGCGCTCGACGCTGAAGAGTAAGTCGTATTTGGGGTCATCCAGCAGATTGGACTTTACCTGAAGGTGCTCCAGCATGAAGTCGGCAATGTTCAGGCAATCCAGCAACTCATCGAAAGCAGGCATCAGAATCTCCTTCAGCAACTGCATATCGCGGTGGTAGCCGGAGGGCAGGTTGCTCATCACCAGCGTTACCTCCATGGGTAATGCCTTCATTTTGTTTGTCTTCGCCCGCAATAGCTCCGCAACATCCGGGTTTTTCTTATGCGGCATAATGCTGCTGCCCGTTGTCAGGGCATCGGGAAGAATCAGGAAACCAAAATTCTGGCTGTTGTACAGGCAAATGTCCATTGCCATCCGCGAAATGGTGGCGGCTATGGCGGCCAGGGCCGTGAGGGCAGTCTGTTCGGTTTTTCCCCGGCTCATCTGCGCGTAAACGACGTTGACGTGCATGCCTTCAAACCCCAGCAGTTCGGTTGTGAGGGTGCGGTTGAGCGGGAACGACGAGCCGTAACCTGCGCCCGAGCCGAGCGGGTTGCGGTTGGCCAGCCGGTAGGCCGTTTGCAGGGTCAGCATGTCGTCGGCCAGGGCTTCGGCATAGGCGCCAAACCACAGTCCGAACGACGACGGCATGGCAATTTGCAGGTGTGTATACCCCGGCAGCAGATCATTTTTATGCTGCTCCGACCGACTCACCAGCCGGTCGAATACCGTTTTGACAGCTTCGGCAACGCGCCACAGACGGTCGCGGGTAAAGAGTTTCAAATCGACCAGTACCTGATCGTTGCGCGACCGACCCGAATGAATTTTCTTGCCCACATCGCCCAGCACCCGAGTCAGCATCAGCTCGACCTGCGAGTGAACATCTTCCACGCCTTCTTCAATCTCGAATTCGCCTGCCTGAATCTTTTGATAGATAATTTTCAATTCATCATCCAGCATGGCTAATTCTTCCGAAGAAAGAAGGCCGATGGTTTCCAGCATTCGGGCGTGGGCGAGGTTGCCCAGCACGTCGAAAGGAGCCAGGTAAAGGTCCATTTCACGGTCGCGGCCGACGGTGAAGCGTTCAATTTGTTCGGCGGTACTGACGCCTTCTTTTTGCCAGAGTTTCAAGAGTGAATGAGTTAATGAAAGAGCGAGAGAGTGAAAGAGTAAATGAGCGGTCAAGCCAGATCGCTCTTTCACTCTTTTGCTCTCTCACTCTTTCGCTTTTTTTGCAAAGGTCGTAAAGAAAATTGGGCAGACAATTTCTCAGGCGATGGGATCGACGGTTGGAAACGGATTTTTCAGTTGTCGGCCAAGTAGCCAGAACCCGCCCGCTGATACCAGACTGATGCCGGCAACGGCCAGCCAGTGTATCGTAAACCCAAAATGAGCGACCAGCTGGGAGCCAATGGCTGGAGAGAGCGTTTGTGCCAGGGCTCCGCTCATTGAGGCCAGGGCCAGGTATTGTCCCCGCGTGGCCGGACGGGATCGCTCCACCGTAAAGGACTGAATAAACGGGATCGCCAGCATTTCACTCATGGTGCCAACCCCAATGAAGACCAGGGCAATGGCCATGTTCGGGATGGTTAACCAGCCGGTCAGTGCCAGAACACCATACGCCACTGCGGTCAGGACAACCCCAACCACGATCAGGTTTGTTTTAGGCCACTGGCGTTGTTCCAGACTATATACCAGCGTCATTTCGACGCAGACAATGATCATCCCGTTCAGGGAGGTCAGGCTGCCAATGGTGCCCACACCCAATTGCATGACCTCCTTGAAAAATAAGGGGACAATGGAAAATAACTGCATAAACGCCATCAGGTACAGGCAGGAGCAGATAACGAAGGCAACGAACCACTTGTCGCGATAAGGTGATTGGCTGGTGGTTATTGTCGGGGGGCTATCCGCCCGTGTAGGTTCGGTCGCAGGAACGGGTATTTTGTCTGGAACGGGCAGGCGCAGCCACAAAACGAGGCCCGCTGCCAGGCAGGTCAGGCCGTCGGCCCAGAACAGCAAGTCGTAACTGACACTGGCGATCCAGCCCCCGAGGCCACCCCCAACGGACCAGCCGAGGTTAATGGCCAGCCGGTTCAGGGAAAAAGCGCGGGTGCGGGTTTCGGTCTCCGAATAAAAAGCAATCGCGGCCTGATTGGCGGGCCGGAAGGCATCGCCAAAGAGTGTGAAGATGAAAACGCTCCCGCAAAGTGCATAGAAGTTAACAACGAATTGCAGGCCTATCAACGCAAACCCACCAAACAGAAGGCTGAAAAGCTGAATATAGTAAAACCCAAACCGGTCGGTCAGACGGCCGCCGAGGTAGGTGCCGACAAAGGCGCCGAGTCCGTAAACCGCCATCACGATGCCCGTATCCTGAACGGAATAATGCAGATACTGCGTCAGGTAGAGCGTCATGAACGGCAACACCATGGTGCCGCAGCGGTTAATGAGCATAACACCGGCCAAAAGCCAGACGGAAGGCGAAAGGCCTTTATACGCTCGCTGGTACAGGTGCAGGGTGCGCTGAAGCATGGTGCGAAGGTACAACGAAAGCTCGCAGACAACCCCACCGAATGTCAGGGAAACTTATTGGTTTAACGTGGACAGTAGCTAGATATAGTTGTTTTTTAATAGGTTGATTTTGTCATGCCGACAAAAAACCGGTAGTCCAATCAGCAAAAATTCACGTTAATTCATCGGGATTTTCGGCGGGCGTCGGCATCTTCGCCGGGTGCAACAAATATTTTCGGGTCGGTGATCAGGGGGCGGTGTTCTTCCAGAAATGATTTCAAGAGCCGGATTTCTTCCAGTTGCTTCTCGATGGGATGGGTGAGGGTGTAGCTCTCCACATGCACTTCGGTGGTGCCGCCCGGCTGGAATTCGGCAATGACATAGTCCATCAGCTTGATGCCCTTTCGTTTAAGTGCGTGGAGGTACAGGTTCTGGTGGTTATGCTGAAAGCGACCGGGCTGATAGGAGGCTGTCGTTTTCAAATCCACGGCTTTGAACTTGCCTATCAGATCAACGTAACCGTAAAACAGCACGTCGTCAATTTCCCACTGGCAGTACACCTGAGTGTCGACAATAGGGCGGGGGAGCAGCTTCCGGACCTTTTTGATCACCTCCGGGTCAAAGCGTTCTTCATTCGTCCCTTTTACAACGGCTTCTTCAAACGAAACGCCCCGTTCCTGAGCGGCCGTGCCGGGCGTAGGCACCCGGTTGATGGAGTCGATCAGCTCCTGAACAGAGAGGTTTCCACCCCGAATGTAGCGTGAAAAGACATTGAGAAGGGACGGATAAAAGCGGTAGTTGATCATAAAACCCACAGATTTGAGCGCGTGTTGAGGCAGCAATTGTGAGCAGTAAACCCCACAGAAACGGGTTTAGTTTTTTACCACCAGCAGCACTCCCGTTATGATGAGCATAACACCGAGTAATCGCCAGCCGTTGGCCGGGTGCAGCGAAAAACCCATCAGACCATAATGGTCGAGGATAATGGCTGCCACCAACTGACCTGCTACGCTCAGACTGACCAGGTTCGCCGTGCCAATTTTTGGTACACTCACAATGACGGTTATCATATAAACGGCTCCCATCACACCGCCCGTCCATTTCCACCAGCTCACCTGTTTAATTACCTCCACAGAGGGTGTTGGTGAGCCGGACGCGAAAAAAAGCAGAATAAGGGCAATCAGACCGGAGCCAAACGAAATGGCCGCGGCCAGAATAGGGCTAGCCATCGCCTGTCGCAAATTGGCATTAACACCGGCTTGAACTGTAATCGCCAGACCAACCAAAAAGGCAAAGAGGATGTAGATGTAATTCATGAAAACAAAGGTAGGTAACTACAACATGAGACCTACCGCTCAGTCAACTTTTATGGTGAACAGATTCTTTGTCATGACTAAGGCATTTTGTAGATTGCCCGACAAACCTAACCTAAACTGGATCAGTTCAATATGTTTATCATTTCTCACTATCCGCTGGCCGTGGTCGTCTGTTTTCTGACCATGCTTTGCTGGGGTTCCTGGGCAAATACCCAAAAATTAACCACCCAGTCTGTGCCAACGACAATTTTCTACCGTGATTACACCTATGGGATACTGATACTGAGTATATTACTTGCCTTCACGCTCGGCAGCCTGGGCTCAGCGGGCCGGTCGTTTATTGCCGATTTTAAGCAGGCCGACACCCAAAGCATTCTCTACGCCCTGCTGGGTGGTTTTGTTTTCAACATCGCCAATGTACTCATTGTGGTGGGTATCGAACTGGCGGGTTTATCGGTGGCCATGCCGGTTGGCATCGGACTGGCTTTGATCTTAGGCGTAATTGTCAACTACGTCCGGTCGCCGGTGGGGAATATTAGTCTCTTGTCGGGTGGCGTATTTTTTATTTTCCTGGCTATCGTATTCAGCGCGTTGGCGTATCGGGCGAAAGCCGTAACCGATGAAACGGTGAGCACGAAGGGGTTGGTGATCACGTTGATCGGGGGCTTTCTGATGAGTTTCTTTTTCTATTTCGTTGCCAGTGCAATGGCGCCGGATTTTGCTAACCCCGGCCCGGGGCTGCTAACGCCGTATACCGCTTTGGTACTCTTTGCACTGGGTGTTGTGGTTAGTACGCCTTTATTTCTGCCGGTTTTGCGTCGGTTTGCCAGCAAGCCCGCCGATGGTGAAATTGGCTATGGCGATGTGAGCCGTCGAAACCACCGGATCGGCATGCTGGGCGGAGTTATCTGGTGTTTGGGTATGGCGTCGAGTTTGCTGGCTTCCGGTGAGGCTGGTTATGCCATCAGCTACGGGCTCGGTCAGGGCGCTACCATCGTCGCTGTTTTGTGGGGCGTCTTTATCTGGCATGAGTTTCGGGGCGCACCGGCGGTTTCCAGCCGTTATCTGACGCTTATGGGCGTCTGTTATGTGCTGGGCCTGGTGTTGATCATCTATGCCAAGTGAAGCGGCTTCTATCGGGCCGACTGGATGTACTCGTCCACGATGCGTTCCAGCACCGGCATGGTCACGGTTCCCTGACTTAAAATAAGGTCGTGGAAGGCCCGTATATCAAATTTTGCACCGAGGGCAGTCTGCGCTTTCCGGCGTAGTTCCTTTATTTTTAGCTCACCAATCTTATAGGCAAGTGCCTGACCGGGCCATGAGATGTACCGATCCGTTTCGGTGGTGCAGTCATGGATCGATAAGGCGGTGTGTGAAGACAGGTAGTCGATCACCTGCTGGCGGGTCCAGTCTTTGGTATGAATACCCGTATCGACAACCAGGCGGCAGGCGCGCCACATCTCGAAGGTGAGCCGCCCGAAATCGCTGTACGGATCTTTGTAGAAGCCCATCTCCTTGCCCAGCCACTCGCAGTAAAGTCCCCAGCCTTCCCCAAAGGAATCGACATAGAGCTGCTTTCGGAATTCGGGAAGGCCGGTTAGTTCCTGCGATAGCGCCGATTGAAGGTGGTGGCCCGGTACTGCCTCGTGCAGGGTGAGGGATTCCAAAGTGTACAGGGGTCTGCTGGGCAGGTCATAAGTGTTGACCCAATAGTAACCGGGGGTTTTGCTGCTGATCGGCGAGCCGGAATAGCGGCCACTGGTGTATTTCGGGGCCAGCGCGTCGGGAACGGGCGCCACACCATACGGCTGCCGGGGCAGCTTCCCGAAGAAAGCGGGTAGCTTCTCGTCAGCTTGTTTGGCAATAAAACTGGCCTCCTTCAGCAATTGAACGGGCGTTTTGGCATAGAATTGAGGGTCGGTACGAAGGAATGTCAGGAAATCCTGAAAGGAGCCTTTAAAGCCGGTTTTTGTGATGAGGGCCTGCATCTCGGTCTGGATGCGGTCCACCTCGCGCAGGCCCATGTTGTGAACCTCATCCGCCGATAGATCGAGGGTGGTATAGTAGCGAACCCGCTGCTGGTAGTAAGCCTTGCCATTGGGCAGGTCGTTGGCCGCCAGTGTGGTGCGGGCACCCGGCAGGTAGTCTGCATCCATAAACGCCCCAAACTGCCGGAAGGCTTTAACGGCTCCGTCCATGACGGCTTTTTGCCCCGCCTGCTGCAAACGGGCCTGCTCTGCCTCACTCATTGAGGTGGGCAAGCGTAAAAAAGGCTGGTAAAAAACACTCTGGGTAGGGTCGGTAACAATATGGGTGCGGTAGGTTGTTTCGAACCCTTTCAGGGTGACTTTGGGGGGCGTCATGCCTATGCGTAATCCTTCGCGCAGCAGCCCGACAACTTCGTTGAGGTAGGTAGGAAACGAATACAGCAGCTTGATATAGCTTTCGTAATCGGCGGTGGTGCGAAAAGTGAGACGCGATTGTATGAGGGGTAAGTAAGAGTGGGGCCCCGATTCGGCGGTAATCGGATTTAAGTAGGCTTTCAGGTCGTAATGGCTAATGTTTTCTTCCAGCGTATAGGCCAGTAACTCGCCATTAACGCGGTCTACGCTGGATAGGGTGGCTGTCGGAATCGACTTGAGCCTGGCCAGCTGACTCCGGTAAAAGGCTGTCTCCCGGGCAAAAGCGGCTTCGGTCTGGGGACTTAAGCGCTCGATCTGCGTCTTTTTTCCGGCCGAAACGGCCAGTAGCGGATGCTCTCTCAGGCGAAAAGCCCACGTACTGTCAATGACCTGATGCAATTGCTGTGTTGGTGTTTGCGCCCGGAGCGATATAGAAAAACAGAGGAGCAGCAGGCATAAGCCCGTACCGGAGCGTAGAGAGAAGGACATGTAACCTGGTGGGTTTAATACGTACTCTCTAATATAGCAGTAAAATAGTTCTGTTGGACCAGATGCCGGAAATCGACAGGCGTCAGCTGGTACGGTGCGAAAAAATAGAAACGACGAATGCGGAGTATTTTCTGCTTATTTTCCCCTCAAATTTATTGCTTATGAAACAAGTCGTTCTCCTGATCAGTGGAGGTTTGTTGCTGGCACTTGGTCTGCTGGCGCTTAACCAGAAACCCCGACGCCCCAATATTCTGTTCATTCTGGCCGATGACTGGAGTTATCCCTACGCCAGCATCTACGGCGATAAAACCATTAAAACCCCTAATTTAACCAGGCTGGCACAGCACGGCACCGTTTTTACCAATGCCTACTGCGCTTCGCCGTCCTGCACACCCTCGCGGGCGGCTATCCTGACGGGCCGTTATCCGCATAACCTTGGCGAAGGCGTTAACCTGTGCGGGCGTCTCGATCGCAGCATGCCGACGTATGTGCAGTTGCTGGAAAAAGAAGGCTACTCCGTAGCGTTTGACCGTAAAGGCTGGGCGCCCGGCGATTTTAAGAAGATGGGATATACCGAAAATCCCGCTGGTAAAATGGCTGAATTCACGGTCTTTATCGACCAGCGTTCCGCCGATCAGCCTTTTTTCTTCTGGTTTGGCACCAACGACCCCCATCGGCCATTCGAGTTGGGGGATGGAAAAAAAACGGGTATCGATCCGCAGCGAATTCATTTGCCAAAATTCCTGCCCGATGTTCCCGAAGTCCGTGGCGATGTGGCCGATTACCTCTCGGAAGTGGAACATCTGGACCGTGAGATTGGCGAATTGCTGAAAAAGCTGGAAACTACCGGCCAGTTGGAAAATACCCTGATTGTGGTGGCCTCTGACAATGGCATGCCCTTTCCGCACGCCAAAGCGAACCTGTATGACTATGGCACGCGGGTTCCGTTGCTGATCAGTTCGTTTGGTAAAAAAGGTCTCCAGCCCAAACGCAATGATTCGTTCGTAAATCTCATCGACCTGATGCCTACCTTTCTGGATTGGGCGGGCGTTAAGCAGCGGCCTGAGCTGGACGGTATCAGCCTGCTGCCGGTGCTTAACGGGCAGAAAGCGAGCCACCGAAATGAAGTATTTCTGGAGCGCGAACGGCATTGTCTGTGCCGATCCGAGTTCGACTATGGGGCTGGCTACCCGATGCGCGCCATTCGCACAAAAGATTATCTCTACATTCGCAATTTTCGACCAGAGCGCATGCCCGCCGGTGATGAAACCATTCCCAACACGCCATCGGTATATGGCGATGTAGACGGCGGCCCAACCAAAGTGTATATGATGGACCATCGAAACGACCCGTCTGTGAATACGTTGTTTGCCATGGGGTTCGGCAAGCGTCCCGCCGAAGAATTGTATGTGCTGAAAAGTGATCCCGACAACATCCACAACCGAATTCAGGAAGCGGCCTACAGCTCCGTAACGAAGGAGTTACGCAGGCGGCTGGATGCGTGGATGGAGCAGGAGCGTGACCCCCGTCGGCAGGGTGGGGGCGATCAGATCGACAAATTCCAGTCGACCACACGGGCCTGGATAACTAAAACGGGAATGATTTTATTGGACGAATAGCAACCCTCTGCAACGGAATAGGATCATAAGTTGTATAAGGTATAAGCGGTCGTTACCCGTTGGTTGATTATTCACTCACTTGTTGGTGAAATGATGATATTTGTCGGGTGAAGGCTGATATTCGTGAAATCAGTTCATACTCAAGTACACACTTTTTAATTTCTCATGCGTAATTTCTTCGTTATCCTGCTGGTGATGGCATCCTTCGTTGTGAAGGCTCAAACGGTTATCACTCAGGCCCCCGCCAGTCCCGCCAAGTCGACCAAATCTGCAAAGCCATTCAAAGTCAAACTAGCCGGGGGCTATGTCTCACCCGCAAACGGTATGGGGGAAAGTGATTTCGTGAAGGGTGGCCTTGCCTACAGCATCGAGCCGCAGTACGAACTCACACGCAGTCTGGAAGTTGGCCTTCGCTTCGAACAGGCATTTATCAAGCGCCCCGAAGCGCTGTCCAAAGATATTTTTTATGCCACTAAGGCCAAGTCCATTCTGTCGGGCGCGTTAACCGCGAATTATGTCTTCAACACGGGCACCGGTCTCAAGCCGTTTATTGGCGTTGGCGTTGGCGGGTACTATACCGAAGCCAGCCAGCAAAACATACCCATACAGGGTACCAGCTCAACGGTTGCTTACCCATTGCCCGCTACTGTGTCGCTGGGCGGACTAGCCCGGATAGGCGTTAAATACGGTATCGTGCATGTTGAAGCGGACTATAATCTGATCAGTGATACCAGTGTTAAAAATGCCGCCACCGGCCTGACCCTGACGGCTCAAAATACGTATTTTGGTATTAAAGCGGGCCTAACTATTGGTGGATCGCGGTAGGGTGCTGGTTTAAACGTGGAATGGTGGGGCAGCAGACTGGTGGAGTAAATAGTTAATTACTGCACCAGTCTGCTGCCCCACCATTCCACGTTTTAGTACTCAATGAGTCGTAGGAACATCTCGGCTGCGTGCCAGGCGTGCGGGAAGGCCAGTTTTTGTTTGACAAGGTCTTTGTCCAGCACCGTAAGGCCGGGGTAATGTGCATTGCTGGCCCGCTGCTCCCAGCTTAAGGGATAATCGAGGTTGCCGATACTACCTCGTTTTTCGCCGTAAAAATGATCTTCGGCCCAGACCCGATACGGGAAATGGGCATTCAAATCATCGCTCAATCGTTTGCCGTCAACGTGTTCGCGGGTGTAGGCCCACCAGAACAGGGACGAATAACTGTCATACTGGCTTGGAATTCGGTAGCGGTCGGGCAAATTGAGCGACTTGAGCCCATATTTCAGCCATTTGGTCTGGTAAACGGCGTGCTCTGCCTCGTCGGATTGCCCGATGATGTAATCCTCTCTGTCAAATTTCCTGACTGAATCCAGCGCCATCTGTACAACCGGGTGGCTTTTGTCGGATACCAGCGACACCAGGAATAACACTTCACCAAGGTTATCGGCTTCCTGGCTGCCCTGCCTGTTTCGGTCGAAGGGGTCGTGAAGGGCCATAATCCAGTCATGTATCAGGGGTAGGTTATCCGTCTGTTTAAGGACCATACCCATGAGCGCGGCATCGCGGTATCGGGGTTTTAGATAAACAAGAAAATTGGGGACGGGACGACCATGCATGATGTTGATCAGGACTTCATGATGCAGCACTCGTAGCACCGAAGCAAAACGCTTACCCGTAAAGCGAGGCAAATTTACCCGGCTTCGCGTTCCCGGAATCAGTTTGGGCTTCTTGCTGGCCTGGAGAAGCCACACGCCCGTTTCATCTTCCAGGATCTGTATGGTTTGGCCGTCTTCCAGAATCAAATGAACCAGATAGGCGGATGGGACAATGATCTCCTGCTTCACACGCCATTGTTCCTCAATGTTGCCCGTCAGGGCGTTGAGCAACCTTCCTTTTCGATAAATGAGTTTCAACCGGTCACCCATCCCGAACAACAGAAAATTCAGGTCGGGCAATTGGTGCTGATTCGTGTAGTCCTTTCGGAGCAGGTTCAGGTTCTCCCGGTATGCCTGCAGTTCGGCTGCCGGATTCGTGTGCATGGCGGGCAAAACAGGCTTTTGCGCCAAAGCCGAAAGCGGTAGAAACACCAGGAGGAAAAGCCAGCGGAAGAGCATAAATTGGAGTGGAGCTAACCTGGCCTTAAGTAACACAAAATTTTGGTAGAAAGAGCGCAGACAGGTAAGCGGTCACTCACCGCGATCCGTATCGACAGGCGTCGTTTCTTCTCGCCCTGTTTTTAATTAATGCATTCGTTGCTAAACATTTAGCCTCTTTATTATCTTTATCTACGTAGCTAAATAGTGCGGTTGATAGGATTTATTGAACGCTAATTTCTATATGATTATATTGCAATTTGTTAAAGTTTATATTTCTTCTGGTTCATCGTTGTCGTTTATTTGCCTGGGCGATTTCGTTTTTCAGTAATAGGCTATTTATAAATGACTTCGACAACGACTCCAACAACAATTGATCTAACAAACTGCGAACGGGAGCCCATCCACATTCTCGGTCATATACAGTCCTATGGCTACTTGCTGGCCATTCAACCCGATACGTATTCCATTGTTCATGCGAGCGACAACATTGTTGACCTGACCGGTATAGAGGCCGCTCAGCTATTGGGGCAGCCAATAGATAAAATGCTGGAAAAAACAGACCTGCCTGTTCGCAGTCTGATCGAACTTCTGAATGTAGGCCGTCGAAATGACTCCTGGGAGTCCATGAACCCGCACCGGCTGGTGCTGAACGGAAAAAGCTGGAACCTGATTATTCACCAGCATCAGGGCCTTGTTCTGCTGGAATGGGAGCCTATGGGCAACGACCAGAACCAGTTGATCAATCAGCAGCTGATTGCCCAGGCCTTAACGGAGGTGCAATCCAGCCGCACGCTGACCGAACTCCTTCAGAATACCGCCCGACGGGTGAAAAGCATTATCGGTTTCGATCGGGTGATGGTCTACCGGTTTGGTGCCGAATGGCATGGGCAGGTCATCGCCGAAGAAAAAGACGAACATCTGGAGCCTTTTCTGGGATTGCATTATCCGGCATCGGACATTCCCCGGCAGGCTCGTGAGCTTTATAAAGTGAATCTGGTTCGGCTGATTGCCGATGCGGGCAGTATGCCGTCCCGCATTTTAACAACACCCGACTGGCCCGAAAATCAGCCACTTGACCTGACGCACTCGGTTCTCAGGGCCGTGTCGCCGGTGCACATCGAATACCTGAAAAATATGGGTGTGCAGGCTTCCATGAGCATCTCGCTCTTGTACCGGGGCGAGTTATGGGGCCTGATCTCCTGCCACAACAGCCAGCCCCGGTTTGTGGATTACCCGGCCCGACAGGCCGCCAAGTTCGTTAGTCAGCTGCTGTCGGCGGCTTTGGAGTTTCGAAAGGATAAAGAAGACCAGACGAACCTGCTCCAGTACCAGCAGGCTGGTCGGCAACTGCACGAGCAGTTGCTGTTAAGTGACGATGTCGTTCGGGCACTGACCAAACTTTCCGTTACGGCTTTGGACGTAGCAGGTGCAGCCGGAGCGGCCCTTTTGTTTAACGACAAAGTGTATCAACTTGGCCAGACCCCGGACGAGAAGGCCATTCGGGGTTTAGCCGACTGGATCGGCAAAACAGGAACCGAATCTTTCTACGAGACCAACCAACTCCCCAATATATATCCCCCCGGCAAGGAATTTAGGGCGGTGGGAGCCGGGTTGTTATCCATTGTGTTATCGCGGGAGTTGAATGAATACCTCTTCTGGTTCAAGCCTGAGCGTATTGAAGAAGTTACGTGGGCAGGTAATCCCGACAAGCCCATTACCGTTTCGGACGATGGTGTTCGCCGACTGAGTCCCCGCACCAGTTTTGCGGCCTGGACGGAACTGGTGCGGAACACATCAGAGCCGTGGACTGAGTCTGAGGTTTCGGTGGTGGTGAAACTGCGGGAGGATATCTTGCAGATAGTAACCAGGCAGGCCAATGAAATCAGGTTGCTCAACCAGCGTCTGCAACTGGCCTATGAAGAACTGGACGCCTTCAGCTATACCGTATCGCACGATTTACGGACCCCGCTGTCGTCGATCCGTTGTTACTCGGAAATCCTGCTCGAAGAGTACGGCGAGGATTTTACACCCGATGCGAAGGCCCTGTTTCAGAAAGTGATCGACTCAACCGATCGAATGCGCCGGCTGATCCGGCACATTTTATACTATTCACGCATGGGCCGTACCGAGCTGGATACGCAACTCGTCGACATGAAGCAGTTGCTTGAGGGTATTCGGGAGGAAATTATGGTGACCAACAAAGACCGTTCGCTCCAAATCGACATTGAGTCTGCTCCAGCCATCAATGCCGACCCAACCATGACGCTTCAGCTGTTTACGAACCTGATCGGTAATGCGGCTAAATATACCCAGCTGGCACCGCAGGGGCTGGTGCGGGTAAAGGGTATTCAACAGGATGAAGAGGTGATCTACTCCGTTGAAGATAACGGTATTGGCTTCGATATGAAGCAGGCCGGCCGGATGTTCGAATTGTTCAAACGATTAGAAAATGCCCGTAATTTCGAAGGGTCCGGGGTGGGCTTAGCCATTGTAAAACGGATCGTGAATCGGCACCAGGGCAAGATCTGGTTTCATAGCGAACCAAACCAGGGCACCACATTTTTCGTTTCATTTCCAGTAACCCCCCCTGTCTCTTAAGCATATGGCCGACGTACTTTATGTTGAAGATAATCCGAACGACGCGGACATTTTTGGCCGTCTGGTCCGGAAGCTGAAACGGCCCATTACGTATACCGTTATCAGCAGTGGCGCCGAAGCGCTTGAATACCTGACGGGGCAGGGACGTTACGAAAGTCAGAAAACTATACTCCCGAAACTGGTGCTGCTGGATTTAAACTTAAGCGGGTTGAGTGGATTCGATGTGATCGAACAGACGCGGGCCTTCGACAAGACACGCTATCTGCCCATTGTTGCGTTCAGCACATCCGATAACCCTAAAGATATACAGTCAGCCTACGAAGCGGGCATCAATGCCTATGTCGTGAAACCTGGCACCTATCAGGCCACGGGCACTGTTCTGGAAAAATTATGTGAGTTCTGGCTGGAAAACAACATTCGAATAGACCATAGATGAGTACTTTACTGGATCGGTTGCGGCACGAAACCCGGCCTGCTCACGAGCAAACGGAGCAACTTTTTTATACAGAAGCACTCAGAACCGGCAGCCTGTCGGCCATGGAGTACAGCCATCTGCTTCGTACTCACTTGGTCTTTCACCAGGCGCTGGAAACGGCCATTGACCGTTATCCTGATTTTTTTGAGGAGTACCAACCCGATACGCGTCGGAAAACGTCCTGGCTGGAATCTGACCTTGTTTACCTGAATGAGCCCTTGCCCTCGCTGCAGCCCGGACTTTTTGCCGAATGGTCGCCGGTGGATCTGTTGGGGGCCGCTTATGTGGGAGAAGGCTCCATGCTGGGCGGCACCGTGATTGCCCGGTTATTGCAGCAGAACGAGGCCATCCGTCCGTTGCTGGCGCATGCCCGCTTCTATCAGGGTTATGGCCCGGCCACCGGTGGCAACTGGAAACGTTTCGGGGCTTTTCTGACAGAACGAGGCACCCCTACTGCCAATGACGTAGTCGATGCCGCTGGTCGGGCCTTTTGCCTGTATCAAACCGTTTTTCGGTCAAATCAGCCCCGGTTTGCCGTATAGATGAACGAGCGAACGTCAGCCGCTCACTCGCTCAACCGGCTTCAAACCAGAATCGGCAGGAAGATTTTAAAGGTAGAGCCTTTGCCTTCCTGACTGCTTACGTCGATACCGCCCCCGTGGCTTTCGGTTACCCGCTGGCAGATGGCCAGACCAATGCCGGTTCCACTGTAGTTTGCCGGATTGTGCAGGCGCTGGAACGGGGTGAAGATCCGGTCTTTATAGCGTTCATCGAAGCCAATACCATTATCTGATACCGTTATGAGCCAGAAGGGCTGGTTCGTCTGGTCGATCAGATTGGCTGGTAGTTCATTCGGACTGGCTTCCTGAAACTGTATGTTGATAAGGGGCGCTATGCCGGGCTGCGTGAATTTTAGCGCGTTTGTAATGAGATTCTGAAACAGCTGACGCAGCCGGGACGCACTACCATATATATGGGGCAGGGGAGATGTCTGGACCGTCGCGTTTTTTTCAGAGATGGTCATTTCCAGGTCCGTTACCACATCGTTGAGTACGTCGTTGAGGGCAACTGTTGTAAACGAGTCTCGTTGTGTACTTAGTTGCGAATAGAGCAGTAAATCCTTGATTAACAGTTGCATTCGCCCGGCCGATTTCTGTATGCGCCGAACCATATCCCGCTCGCCGTCCGAAAGGCTATCAACAAATTGATTCTGGAGAATATCGCTGAATGCCTGAATACGCCGGAGAGGTTCCTGTAGATCATGCGACGCGATGTGCGCAAATTGCTGCAGGTTCTCGTTGGAGCGATGCAGTTCAGCGTTGGCTTCTTTGAGTTCTTTCTCCTGCTGCTGAGCGGCCAGTTCCGCCTGTTTCCGTTCAGTGATGTTGTTGTACGTGACGACTACACCATTGCTGCCCTGTTTAACCGCCGACACTTCAAACCAGCCTTCAAGACCAAACTCATCGCGGTAATACTGACTGCTTTGCTCAGGCTGCCCCGTTTCCACAACCCGTACATACAAATCAAAAAAACCATTGTCTTTATTGCCCGGAAAAACAGTCAATAAAGGTCGGCCAATAATCTGATCAGGTGTCATGAAGTTACTTTTGATGACGGCTTCATTCGCCGTATCCATCATAAAGTCGACAACCGTATTGGATGCATCGCGCAGGGCCGTCATGGCAATAATGCTGTTGAGCGACGCATCCAGGGTCGTTCGGAGTTGATTGGCCTGCTGTTCGAGGGTATGTGTCTGTTCCTCTACGCGACGTTTTAATAAGGCCTCGTTTTCTTTATCGGCCGTAATATCCATGACCGTGCCGATAAATTGATGAACAACCCCCTGTTCATTAAAGAAAGCCTGCCCATTGGAGCGGATCCAGCGAATCTGGCCATCGTTTCGCCCTACAGTACGGTATTCGAGGTCAAAGCGGCCGTCGCCACCCGGTTGCAGAATGGCCTGAATGGCCCGGTCCGCCATTTCCCGATCATCCGGATGAACCCCTTCTAAAAAAACAGTATAGTCGATCGTTGCTGACGGGAGCAGGCCAAATAACTCTTTCGTGCGGTCAGACCAGATCAACTCGCCGGTTAGGGGCCGAAATTCCCAGGTACCCATGCGGGCGGCTTCAACAGATAACCGAAAGTTGGTTTCGGCTATTTGCGAACGCAGTTCAATCTGTTTTCGGTCGGTCACGTCAACCAGCACACCGGAAAAAGTAAGCGGTTGGTTGCTGGTATCGTATGTAGCCTTGCCGCGTGCCAAAACCCAACGGGTATGGTTGGGAGACACGATGCGGTACTCTGCCTCATACACTTGCCCGTACCGTATCGCTTCGTCAATCAAGTGGAGCACTCGCGACTGGTCGTCCGGATGAATCGAGTCGGTGAATGTGCTTAAGGGAAGCCCCAGCTCACCCAGCTCGTCATGGACGCTGAATAGCCGGAAAAGATTCACATCCCCATATACTTTATCGGCTCCGATATCTAAAAACCAGGTAGCAATCAGGCCTATGCTCAGGGCTGTTTGAAGCTGGTCGAAAGAACGGCGAAGTAAGGCTTCTTCGTCTGGTTGTAAAGGCGTTGATTGAGCAGCAAAAGGCTGATTCATGCGTTGAGACTATCTGAAAACGTTAGCGGTTAGTCTGTGGTTTTGAGCCAATGAATGCGTTCAGGACATCATCTTTTCGAGGAACCACACACCGTTCGATTGCCAGTCGAACCAAGGCCATCAGTTGGGCCTGCCGTTCGGCAAACCCTGTTTTTACCTACTAAACTAAATTACGGGCAAAACGTCTTTAAAATAAATACAGATCCTTTATTCTGTCAATCCGGTGGCTCAGAATCAGCCGCCTTCTCTTCACTGGAATAGGCTGTTTAGGGCAATTTTGGGTTGAGATGAGCGCCAGGCTTATTGGCGTGCCTGTTTTTTGCGGATGGCCTGTCGTTGCTTCAGCACTTCCTGTTTATCAGTATGAATATCTTCGGCTTCTTCAACGGAGTGGGATTCTGACAGGTTGGCCTCGGTTTTTGCTTTCTCAACGAGTTTGCCGAAAAACCGGTGGAGGGCGCGCAGTTCAGCTTCTGTAAGGTCTTCGACATTGAGCAGGCGGTTACTGGCTTTATTATTCACCGCGATGAGTTCATTCAATTTGAGCTGCATCGCCAGCGAGTCTTTATTCTGCGATTTCTGAATCAGGAAGACCATTAAAAACGTGATGATCGTTGTGCTGGTGTTGATGACGAGCTGCCACGTATCGGAATAGCCGAAAATAGGTCCCGTGATGATCCAGACGATAATGCTCAGTAAAGCCAGCAAAAAGGCGGTGGAGGAACCTGTTACCTGGGTGGCTCTAGAGGCAAATGTCTCAAACGATTTGGCAAATGAACGAGTACGCATGGGGAGACGGAAATTAAAAAGTAGACTATGTACTAAATGGTTTGGGCGGGTGATTTCTGAAATTAAAAAACGGCATAGCCGCGCCAGAAAGATAGCTTTTTGACCCGACTATGCCGTTTTTTTCGTTTGCTTATGTCAACTATGAATGAATCCCGTTTGCCAGTCAGAAGTTTTATTCGATCGATCAAGGCATGCCGAACTTGGTGCGGCTGTCATAAGCCAGGCCAAGACCAACGCTGGACAGTTTGTTTTCGTCGGCGATGGCTGCGTTGGGAAAGAGCCGCTTGAATTCAGTTTGTATGGCGTGCACTTCGGTAGAGCCGCCGGTCAGAATAACCAGGTCAATGTCTTCGTTTCGAACGCCTGCATCCTGAAGGCACTGCCGGGCTGAGTCGGCTATTTTTTCAACATCCTCGAAAATCGCTTTTTCAAAAAGGTCGCGTTGTATCGGTACGAAAAAGTCATCTTCAATAAAATTGAGGTGCGTTTTGTGCTCCGGCTGATCGGTCAGGGCAATTTTGGCCCCTTCGGCAGCGGCCAGCAACGAGTGACCCGTTTCGTGCTCCAGCACATGCAACAGCCTACCGTATCGTTTTTTGTCGTGCGACTGATGGAGAATCTGCCGGGTTTGCATAATGAGTTTGGTCGTATACAGAAAATTGACTTTACTCCATTCGGCCAGGTCGTGGTATTGTTTCAGGGGTACTTCCAGATTTTTGTCGCCGTAGGTACTTCGGTAGCCCAGCTCGGGCATGATGGCCGCCAGACTTAACTCTTTATCGAAATCATTGCCCCCGATCCGGACACCGGTATTGGCCAGGATGTCGGTGCTGCGATCGGCTTTGTGAATAGACTGGTTCGACAGCCGGATAACGGTGAAGTCGGAGGTGCCACCGCCCAAATCAGCCACAATG
Organism: Spirosoma aerophilum; assembly: GCF_054782495.1. Lineage (NCBI taxonomy): Bacteria > Pseudomonadati > Bacteroidota > Cytophagia > Cytophagales > Cytophagaceae > Spirosoma > Spirosoma aerophilum. The sequence goes on from NZ_BAAGSJ010000036.1 coordinate 208,399, forward strand.
GCCAGTTTCTCGCCACTCAGCCGGGCTTCGTGGGCGAAAGCTGCAGCAATTGGCTCAAACTGAAACGCAATGTGTTTGAAGCCGATTCGCCGGGCAATGGCGGTCAATTCGTCCTGTGCCCGACTATCGGCAGCCGGGTCGTTATCGAGAAAATGCACCGGCCGTCCCATCACGACACTGTCGATCTCCTGACCGGCAACGGCATCGGCTTTGTCTTTAACGTGTTGCAAAAAGTGCGTGATGATGGTCGGGAAGTTCATGGAAACGCCGTTGACGACGGTTCCCTGCTTCATAAGCGACGTACCCAGCACCCGCTTCAAACTCCGCATGAACCGACCCGGCTGCCGTTCAAAAAACAGGTTAACGGCGGTTCTGCCATAAAATGCTCTGTTGTTGTCGCGCTGAAAAAAGATCGCGCTGGGGATGGTTACGTGGTCTTGTTCAACGGGTACCAGGCTGATTTCGCCGTCTTTATCAATGGCTACGCTTGTATTTGAGGTGCCAAAATCTATTCCGCAGGAAATTCTTGTCATGCCAATCAGTCTCGAATGTTATCGCGCATTGCTCTCTTCGGGTCAGGACGTACTACAAACTAAACCGGGATGCACGACTTTGGATGGGTAAAAAAGGGGGACAAAATTACCATTAAAAACGATTTGGTAGGCGGCTTATTTATTAAACGCCGACGATAATAGGCATCGGGGCCGACGGGGAGGGGTGAAAAGGAAGCTGGTAAGTCTTTTGGGCAGGCTGCACAGGCAGGCTGTCTGTTAGCGAAGGCTGGTTCCGTAGGTATCCCGCATATGCCTGTCGACTACGTCTGTTGTTAATCGACTCGCTTGTTCTGGCCGTAAATGATACATTTTCAAAAGGGCTTGCTCGACGGATTGGAGCAGTATGCGCACGGAAAGGGATTTTCTGTCGATAAAGGACGGGACCGATAATGTCACGATCTCATCGTACGAGAGAAAATTCAGCCGGGGTTGATTCGCTGGATCGGGCTCCTGTGGCTGGGGTTTAACCTGGATGCTGTTAGCTTGCTCGTGCCAGTGCCTGGCGATGCTGGCAAACTCAGTCCGAAAGCTGGGGTCGGCGTATACTTTCTCGACCAGTGCCTGGTGGGCTGTCTCAATGTTTCGGACGGTCTCATCACTCGATAGGTCCTGATACTGCCAGCCCGTCGGATTGTCCTTCTCCAACGCATAATGTCGCTGGTAACCCGTTTTGAAGAGCTGTAGCAACAGCACGAAGTATTTGTTCAGTTCCGATTCAGGCAGATGCGCTCGTAACCCTTTCCTCAATTGATTGATGTACCGAATGAAGGCGGGCGTGGCGAGGGCCTCCGGTGGAAACTCAGCCAGGGCCTGATCCAACTCGTAATTCGTGAGATTTAATCGACCCAGTATTGCAGAGAAGTCAAATAACCAGACTCTTCTGGCAAACCGGTCCAACTGGTTCACATGAGTCAACAGGTCGTCTGCTGGCCGGATGCCCTGGCCAAATTGATAGATCGCTATTTCTTCGTCAAGGCTCATGGTCTGGCTAATGCGTGTGTGACGGCCTGATCTATCCATTAACGACGTCTCCGCTTACAGGGCTATGGCTTCGTTAATGAGTTGTATACCAGTGTTTTTATCTCTGAGAAACTCGCTACAACTCTTTTTGTTACACAGGTAATTCAATCGTGAATGTTGCATAACGACCTTCTTCTGTGTCGACGGTGATGTTGCCTTTGTGCATGCGAATAACGTCCTGGCTGATGTACAGCCCTAATCCAGTTCCTTTGGCAGTGGGCTTCGTTGTAAAGAAGGGAGAAAATAGCTGTTTGACCTCCGCGGCTGGAATGCCTTTTCCATTGTCCCTGATTTTTATGTTCACCAGGCCCTCCGTAAGTGTTGTCTCAATGCTTATGGTGGGCATGTACTCCGTAGCAGATACGGATTTTTCGTAGACCGAATACAGCGAGTTATCAAGGAGGTAACCAATGACCGACTCTATATCCGCCGATAGCGTATTGATGTCCCGGCAATTATCACTAAAGTCTGTAAAAAACTGGACCTGAAAACCGTCGTACAACTGCTTCGACGTTTCTAAAACACGTTCAACCTGCCGTTCAATGAGGGATGTAAGCTGGGTGGTTTCGGCCTGAGTTGATGACGTTTTCAACAGCTTTTCCATACTCCGTACAATCCTTGTCAGGCTTGAACCGTGTTCGTTGATCTTCTCCACGTTGGTCTGGGCCATTTTCATCAGGGGCAGCAAATCATCCTGAACGATCTCATCGGTAGCGTATTTTTCATGACTGAGCCCGTCCTGCATATCAACCAGCAGATCTTTTGAGAAGGCTGCAAAATTATTGATGTAGTTCAGCGGGTTGAGCAGCCGGTCGACCAATCCCTTGGTGAGCTGGCCAATGGACGCCAGTTTTTCCTGCCGGATCAGCTGCTCCTGCGTTTCTTTCAGGTTGGCCAGTGTGTTTTGCAGATCGACCAGCAGGTCGTCCGACTTCTTCTTCTCCCGAATCAGGTCAGCGGTTCGTTCGCTGGCTTCCTGTCGGGCGTTTGCCAAGTCATTGACCATGGTGTTGAACGCGACACCGAGTTCGCCGATCTCGTCGTTTGAGTGGCGGCTGACGCGTTGGGTCAAGTCGCCTTCGCCCACTTTATTAGCCGCATCCCGCAACTCCAGAACGGGTACGGATATATTGCGGGCCAGAAGCAGCCCCATGAGAATACCCAACGCCAGGACAACAAACGAAAAGAATAACGATGTAGCGCGAATCTGTTTTTTTGTCTGGATAATTTCGTTGGTCGACGAGGCTACCAACACCTCTCCGTTCATAGAGGGGGTGTTAAAGGCGGCCCGTTTAATAACCATCGAATCACTGGAAGCCGCATTAACGTCCAACGCTACGTTTTCGGGATAGGTCATAAAAACTGTGCGTTTGACCTGGCTGGCAGATTGGTTTTCTGCCGGCAGCGTATCCGTTTGGATGAGGCTGACAAATTTGAGTTGAGGGTCATTTTTGGCGAAATCCATCGCCATCTGCACCCCCTTAAAATTCTGTTCCGTTATCGCGATCCTGACGCCCAGCGCTACGGTATTAGCCTGACTCTGTACTTCTTTATTGTAGTTCGTCAAGAGGTACTGTTCCTGGACGGCGGGGAGGTAAAAGAGCAAAAAACAGGCGAACAGCGATACAATGGTGACGACGGCCATCCATATTTTGGTCTTTACTGTGAAGCGCATCAGACGTTCTTTTTTGTGGGTGAAGCAACGCAGTCACCCGGCTGCTCAGCGCGCGACTACATTCAACCTAAAGGGATCAGAGTACTTTTTTTCCGTCAACCAGAATCGACTTGATGTCGTTGGATACCTGACTGACGATGCCGATGGCCCCCCGCGTCTGGGCCACAAAGGTTGCCAGTTCGCTTTCAGAGTTGAAGAAATTGGGCGCGTCGGCTTTTCCCTGAAACACCAGCGCGAGCCAGTACTTATTGAGTTCATTGCTGCTCATGTTGTAAAGTCGCTTACACGTATGCTCCCCAATGGCGGTGTTGCTTTTCATGAGTGCCAGAATGACTTTCGAGCCATCGGGCCACCGCTGCTTTTCTCCTTTAAGAGCCGACCGAAGCAGCGACATATTCATTTCTGAAGGTGCACCTTTGCCGTTACTGATAACGGTCAGTACGGGGTCCTGACTGGTCTGGGGAATATCTTCCGCAAACAGGGCTTCATCGCTGATACCGGTAAAGATGGCTTCCTGCGCGGCCGATTCCTGCCGACTGCCAAGCAACAGCACTAGTAGTATGAATGGGGTAAACCAGGCAAAATTCATGTTCGTCCTTCAGTTTGTTGTTCAGAAACCAATAGCCAGTTGAAGCGATACCTTGTCGGTCGTGGTTGCCTTTTCTTTTTGTAGCTGCTGATACTCCAGCTTCACCACCGTCAGGTAGTTGATTTCGTAGCGCAGACCAGCAATGTAGGACTGGGTATTGTCCTGGCGAAAATAGACTTCTCTGTCCCGGTACTGAACATTGTCATAACGGATGTATGGAATGAGTTTGTCTTTGAATCGCAGGCCAGCGTACAGGTACAGGGTCGATACCCGCTGGTTGCCCATTATATTCGACTGGTTCAACGCGGTGGTGCTCTCGGCTATGAATTCGAACTTCTTGCCAAAATAAGTGGCCGAAGCGGTCAGTAAATTCTGCGTTACATTGGAGTTAGGAATCTGAACACTGTCTGCCTGACCAACCAGGCGGCCCACGTTGGAGATAACGTCGTGGTAGAAAGTGCCACCCAGCCGCAGGTTATCAATCGGTTTGATGTGTACTCCCGCCGTTATGGATTTGAAAGCGTTGTTATCGGCCAGGTCCGTTGAGCCAATGCCGTTGCCAACCATCAGGTCGTAGCCAAATCGTAGTTTCCCAAGGTTTAGCCCCTGAAGACTGATGCCCGTCGTATTCTGCGGGATAATGCCCTGTGCGAAGACGAGCAAACGGTCAATGGTAGGCCAGAAGACCCGTCCCCGATGGTAGGTGTCGTTCCAGTAATTGATGGGTGTATGGTGTTTGCCAATGAGCAGGTTATGATTGCCGTAATAATTGTATTTGATAATCGCCCGTTCAATGCGGATATCGAATTTAGACTGGTTTTCGGGCGCGTATCGAATTACGGTCTCGCCTAAAAAAGAAAACCGGTCATTCAACTCCGACTTGATAAACGTGGTTTGTTCGCCCAGCGTGAAATTGACCCGGCCATTTTGCAGGTACGTAACGGCGTCAATAAATCCATTGACCTGGGTTCGTTGGGCATGCGTTTGCTGCCTTAATAAAAGCATTAATATCACCAAAAATGCACACGGTAGAGATCTTTTACGTTTCATACAATTGAATTAGGGCGTACAAATGGTATGTAGAGTAGGGCTATAGACACCCGGTGGCGAGCGAATACAGGTGGCAGAAGCCCCCGCGTATTCGTATTGAACTGACAAGTCGCCGGTGCATGAGTAGTATAAGTAAGCGGGAAAGATGAACACGGAACGCCCGCCGTTCGGGCTGGCTACCTGTCGCAGGCATTCCTGTTAAAATAGCCTGAAGGTCCTGGGGGCCAGGTAACAAATGACAGTCAATAGCTGGCTATACGCCAGATTATAGAGTCGATTAAATATAGATAACGGCTTAATAGATTAACAATTAGTATTTAGGCAACGGTAGTAAATGACCTTATGATTAGTTGGACCGCCCCAGCTTTTTCAATAATCGGGCGCGGGTGGCCGCATAGCTTGGCGTAGGGTATAACGCTATTGACCGTTCAGACCAGGCCAGAGCGGCTTCCCAATCGGCCGAAGAGGTGCCTAACTCATCGTATGTGCCGGCGATTTCGTCGAGTAAGTAAGCTACCCGCCACGACATAAGATGATCCTTGATAGGCATCTCGGCGACTGAATAATCAAGCGTTTCTTTCAGCGAGTCTGCCCTGAAAACCGTGAGGTATGTCAGTTCTGCGCTGGCAGCAGAGTCTGCCTTACTCAGGCTGGCGACTGACTGGCTCATCAACTGATGTTGGGCTATAGGAGCTGCCAGGGCCTGGTATTTGGCGAAGTTCTTCGTCTCCCTGAAAAACCTGAGCCGATACTCGTTGGCGGCTTCCTCCTTCAGTGTATCGTGCCGAACGATGGAAGGGTTGGCCGAAGCGGTCATTCGTTCGCTGTTCGCAATAACTTTCTCCAGCAGTTCTTCATTGCTCAGGGCAACGGCCTGTTTGAAGTCGTTGGAAATCATTCGGTGCAGCGCATTTGACATTGTATTTCGCAGGTTTTCCTGAGCCGGATCCGCTGATGAATGTGGCGGGCGGTGCCTGATCAGATAATCAAACGCTTTCGCATCGGACGACTGAAGGGTGGCGGCAATAAACGTTATAGTTTCAGGCGTTGTGCGTTCCTGCTCCGGCAGCGCGTCGATATACGCATCGATCACATCATTGATGGGCCGGTTGAGGGTTTGGCGGGTTTGCAGGTATTTCTTTAAAAAGTGTGGGTCATGCCGGCCTTCGGCAAAGTCCTTATCTCCTTTGGCTATCGTAGCTTTCAAGCGGGGTAACGACAACGCGTGATCGACCTGCGCGATCATGGCCGCCACCCCGCCATACCCCACCGCGCGATGAATCAGGGCACCATCGGGCGCAATGAATAACGCTGTAGGGTAACTGGCTACCAGGTATTGTCTGGCAATGGCTACACCCTCTCCCCGTTCGGCATCGAGTTGATAATTGAGGAAGTAAGCATTGTATTTAGCGCCTACGTTCGGGTTCGGAAACGCTTCCTTCTCCATTCGTTTGCAGGGCGGGCACCAGGTTGTGTACACGTCCAGAAAGATGGGTTTGTTCTGCCGTTTGGCTTCGGCCAGAACGGCTTTCCAGGAACCCTTGAAAAAGGAAATACCGGGCGGCTGATTAAGTGGAATGGTCATACTCCGGGCGGTCAGTTCACTTGTTAAAAGCAGAGCCAGGAGCAAAATCAGCCTTGAAACAAATTCTTTCATATTGGAAGTAACAACAAAAATTTGTCAATGTAATGATGGCGCATTGCTGATGGCCAGAGCCTCGCGCCATCACGACCTCGCGCTGAACTAATCCCTTATTGGACTTGTCTTTTTTGTATATGGCAAAAAAGGAAATTCCACACGCTAGCCCCGCTGATACCAAAGACCAGGTAAGCTGGCGCGAACGCTTCGCGGCACTGCGCAATCTGCCTGCATTTTTTAGATTAGTATGGGAAGTTTCGCCGGGGTTGTTTCTCGGCAATGCCGCCCTGCGGCTGGTGCGGGCAGCTATTCCGGCGGCTACGCTTTATGTAGGTAAACTGATCATTGATCAGGTTGTTGCTCTGTCTAAACAAACGACAACCGACGATACAAACTATATCTGGTGGCTCGTAGCGGCCGAATTCGGGCTGGCGATTCTTTCCACGGCCCTGGGCCGCGCTGTGGCCCTGATGGATGGTTTATTAGGTGATTTGTTTGCCAATCAAACGTCGATTCGGCTGATGGAACACGCGGCCTCGCTCGATCTCGAACAGTTTGAAGATGCTACGTTCTACGATAAACTTGAACGCGCCCGACGCCAGACGTCCGGACGGACGGTGTTACTCTCCGGTGTATTCGGTCAGGTACAGGAGCTGATTTCAATTGGGTTTCTGGCCGCTGGTCTGGCCGTTTATAATCCCTGGTTGCTACTGTTGATTCTGGTAGCCGTAACGCCTTCGTTTATTGGCGATAACTACTTCAACCAGCGCAGCTATTCACTCTCCCGCTCCTGGACTCCTGAACGACGTGAGCTCGATTACCTCCGTTACATTGGGGCGAGTGATGAGACGGCTAAAGAGGTCAAGATTTTTGGCCTGTCCGATTTCCTGATTGGCCGGTTCAGGGAATTATCCTGGGGGTATTACCTAAAGAACCGGGCGCTGGCCATTAGTCGCGCTGGCTGGGGAACGCTGCTGACTAGCCTGGGCACAGCGGGTTATTATGGTGCCTATGTCTGGATTGTGATGCGGGCGGTTAACGGGCAGATCTCGCTGGGCGACCTGACCTTTCTGGCCGGTTCCTTCCGGCAGGTGCGGGGCTCGCTGGAAGGAATTCTGCTTCAGTTCAGCAGCCTCACGCAGGAGGCTATTTATTTGCAGGACCTGTTCGACTATTTCGCTATTAAGCCGCTCATTCATTCGCCCCAAACGGTACGCCCTTTTCCAAAGCCGATTCGCGAAGGGTTCGTATTTGAAAATGTCGGGTTTAAATACACTAACTCAGAGCGTTGGGCGCTGCGTAATCTGTCGTTCACGCTTCAGGCTGGGGAAAAGCTGGCCCTGGTTGGCGAAAACGGTGCGGGCAAAACAACCCTTGTCAAACTACTGGCTCGTTTGTACGACCCGGCAGAAGGACGGATTCTGCTCGATGGCTATGACCTTCGGGAGTATGACCTGATGGAGCTTCGGCGCAATATCGGCGTCATCTTTCAGGATTATACCCGCTTCAAAATGTCGGCGGGGGTAAATATTGCCGTGGGTGACATCGACGAACGAACGAATCAGCCGCGTATCGAAACATCTGCCCAACGCAGCCTGGCCGACACGGTTATCGCCAAGCTGGCCGGTGGGTACGACCAGCAACTGGGGCGATCCTTCGGCAAAGGCGTCGAACTGTCGGGGGGAGAGTGGCAGAAGGTTGCGCTGGGGCGGGCCTACATGCGTGATGCGCAGTTGATTATTCTGGACGAACCGACAGCCGCTCTCGATGCCCGGGCGGAGTACGAAGTGTTCCAGCGGTTTGGGCAACTAACGGACGGTAAATCATCGGTAATCATCTCGCACCGGTTTAGCACTGTCCGCATGGCCGACCGGATTCTGGTGCTGGAAAACGGCACCCTGCTCGAGATCGGGAGCCATTATGAGCTCCTGGAGAAAGACGGTCGCTATGCCGAGTTGTTCGGCCTGCAGGCACGGGGGTATCAGTAGAAAGATGGCGGGAGGCCGGATAACAACGGCTTCGGTCTCTCGTCATACTTAGTTATTGTAATTTAGGTAGTTAGCCTCCTATAGGGCCGTTCTAAAAGGGTTAACTTCACATCTTTTAGCTTGCGTTTACGCTATTTTGGTGTGGCCAATGGCGGATTTACAGCTATTTAGGCAGGGCCTATAGGTAAACTGTGAAAAGCAGAAGGGTGACAAAATAATCTTAAAGCTTCAACTGCTGGTATAGGCATGGTTTGTTTGCCTCATACATGCCTGAATGGGCAAATGGAACGCCCGTTTGTATCGCTTACGAGCGTTAAACGAGAGAGTATCCCTGGCTACCTTTGATTGAAAAAAGTGCTATTCGCAGTAATACGTTTTCCCGTAATCCATTTCCGTATCCTGACCAGTTATTCGGCACTCTGCACTGGATGACTTATACAGTACTGCCAAACGACTTCAATCTTGTGTAATCTACCCAATTATTTCCTGCTCTATTCGCTAAATGGGTAACAACAGAAATAGATTACGTTTTGACGGTATTAGTATTGGCAAACTAATTGGAAGGACTAAGCATGAAAAAAGTAACGGGAATAGGGGGCATCTTCTTCAAATGCGATGACCCGCATCGCATGAATGAGTGGTATGCCCGTCATCTGGGTTTACCAGTGACGGAGTACGGAACCATGTTCAAATGGCGCGATGCCGAAGAGCCCGGCAAAGAAGGAACCACGGTTTGGGCCACCTTTGGCAAAGACACGACTTACTTTGGCCCCTCGGCAAAGGAATTTATGATCAATTACCGGGTCGAGCAGCTCGATGAACTGGTTGAGCAGCTAAAAAGTGCGGGAGTGACCATTCTGGATGAAATTGCGGTTTCTGAGTATGGGAAATTTGTCCATATCCTGGATCCTGAAGGGAACAGCATCGAACTGTGGGAGGAAGTTGGTTAGGCTTTGTCCAGGCTTTCAGACGTGTTCACGCCAGACGCCTAGGTTACGGGGAATACGTTACAAATTAGCAGACAGGCGTTTCAATTAAACATTGAAATAGGTCGGCAAAAAACGAGCGACCAGGGTTGAGTAGCCGATTACTCTGAAGCGGTAAGCAAGAGCGCTTTTACTTCGGCCACCTGCCTGTTGGGGACAGATCTGGCCTGCAGCAAAATCCGGTGATGCCCGGCAGGCAGCTTAAGCTTTCCCAACGCCAGCCACGCCCAGGGCTTTTCATAGACTTCTTTACGAGGAATTCGGTCCGGGCTGGGTGTCAGGGGCGGGTCAAAACGGGTTCGTATCGTTTGTTGGAGCGTCTTATTGTCGGCTGTAATGGTTACCAGTGTTCCAACAGCGGCAGTCGGAGCGGTATATTGGAGGCTCAATTGATACACGCCCGGTCGATCTACGGCCACGTCCCACCAAATTGAATCGGCGGGTGACTGCCAGTTTATGAGCCAGTCATTCGCCCAGCCGTTGCCCTGTTTATAGCGTACCTTACCCGAAAAATAGGCTTCCGGGGCCTGCAATAACACCCGTCGACTCGCCACCGGCACGGGCCGGGAAAGACTTATCGTTTGGGACACATCTCTGAACCAGTGCGCGTAGGCGGTTTGTAGTGTTTGCACCTGTTGGGGCTGTCTAGCGGCCAGATCCGTCGACTGCGCCGAATCGCCAGTCATATCGTATAAGTGGATTTGCCCCTTTTGCTGAACCAGCCGATACTGAGCCGTCCGTACCGCCCCTGGCTCCGCCGGAAGGACGCCACCGCTCATCCCGGCAACGTGGGTGAACAGCATGCGATCGGGTAACGTATCGGTCTGGCCTCGCAACAGGCCCGCCAGGTTGCGGCCATCGATGGGGTTGCCAGGTGTAAAGCGCAAATCACACAAGCCGACCAGCGTTGGTAATAGATCGATGTGGGCCGAATTGGGTCGTATCCGGGTTTGAGGACGTATTTTTCCCGGCCATCGAACGAAGAGCGGCACGCGCACGCCCCCTTCATCGACCGAGCCTTTGATGCCTTTCATCTCTCCATTGAAGCGGTGGCCGTTGGGGCCGTTGTCGGTTGCAAAGACCACAATCGTGTTTTGGGCCAAACCCAACTGATCCAGTTTGGCCAACAGCCGCGCTACGTTATCATCGACGTTTTCAACCATGCCGTAGATACTGGCTTGCTCATCGTCGAGGCCTTTGGCTTTATACTTATCAAAATATCGGTCCGCTACCTGGTGGGGGCTGTGGGGAGCATTGAACGGCACATAACAGAAAAAAGGTTCGGTTTTATGCTGACTGATAAAGTTCAGGGCGGCATCGGTCAGTACGTCGGTAATGAACCCTTTGGTGGATACCATCCGGTCGTTATGTTGCAAGTCGGTATCGAAGTAATTATTCCAATGGCCCGCACAAAAGCCCAGAAACTCATCGAATCCCTGACTGTTGGGGTCTTCGGGGGCATGTTCCCCATTATGCCATTTGCCAAAACAACCGGTGGCATAACCGTTCTGCCGGAACACCTCGGCCAGAGTGAGTTCCGTGCTGCGCATGCGTTCCCACCCCTGGGAGACCGAAACCGTACCCGTGCGGAGGTGGTAGCGGCCCGTGAGCAGGCTGGCGCGGGTGGGGGCGCAAAGCGGGCTGACGAAAAAGTGATCGAACCGGGCTCCGCTGCGGGCCAACTGGTCGAGGTTGGGTGTTTCGACAAATCGATTTCCATGCAGGCTCAGGTCACCCCAGCCCTGGTCGTCGGTCAGGATGAACAATACGTTGGGCCTTACAGCAGCTGGTGAGGTGCTGATGGTTGGTCCCCAAGTGATCCATGCGCCGATGAGTAGCGCAGCCATGCCTGTCCAAAATGGAATTTTCATCAATTAGAATGAATAAGTGATTCAAAGCCGGTTCATAACGAGTCAGCGTCTGGGGCCAGTCAGTTACTAAAAGAAAGGAGTCTCCTTCTTTACTGGAAATTGTTATCAAAAACGTCTGCTGGCGCCAATGAGTATGGGTATTGGCTTGGCAAGCCTCGCCTTATTCGATGACCGATTACCTGTTGATCGATCAGACGACCTACTCAGGCATTAGCCATTAGCGGTTGAAATAACCGGACAGGCATGGTAAACGGCCGTTCTTCCCCTAACACCCGTTATCCTGCGTTTCAACCGGGCTATGCTCCGTCCAGGGTAAGAGCCTAGGTAAAGCCGCTCTTTTTCAGGGCGGGGTAGTTAATATGGGTGTGTTGATTGATCAGAAGCTGGCAGGCTTTGACGCCCTGGTTGGCAGCCAATGGAGCGGCCAGTAGGCTTTAAACGACACATGATTGAGTTGCATTGGCCGGTGCATAACCACTATCGATAGTTCCCAAAAAGTCCGGTTCTAAAAGTCGCTGAAAGCACAGTCCTACATCCATCGGGGGGAGTCAGACTTTCTATATAAATTAACTGTAAATATTATTTAGTATCATAATGATAATATGTTGGCAATTTGAGCGATGTATGTGAATAAAATATTTACATTTGTAGTAAAAAAGTAACTCGTGAAATACATCTGCTTTTATTTGTTTTTGGCCGTATCATTCATGGCCAGTGGTCAAAATAAACAGGCGGGCATTGGCCCCTTTAAAATCGGCAGACCGACCGCCGAGGTGCTTGGTGAAGTAGCGAAAGGGTACCAAAGAGGAATCAAGGATGCTACCCGGCAAAATTTCGAGGGAGATGGCAGTTCGGTGTTTCGGTTGGTGTACACCGGGAAGGGAGATGCTCCTTCCTTAGCCTCCTCTTGCCCCATGGTCGAAGTGTACTACCTCAAAAAGTACGAGGTAGCTGGAGTCAATTTACTGAATACCTACCTGTTTTTCTTTGAGGATAAGTTAAGTCAAATACAGTGCCAGGGGAGTAACGAACTGGAGCAGGCCATGGTGGTTCAATACGGACAACCCCAACTGAAAAGCCTGGAAACCAAAGGCGATTGCGTCAGTAATTCCAACAAGACCTACTCTAAAACCTGGGTCAGTGGCGATATGGAAGTTCAATCAAGTGGCTACTACTCGTACAGTACCGAATGCGGACTTAGCGAATTAAGGTTTTTCACTTTAAAACTGCCCCTTTTGGAACTGGAAGCCCAAAATTGCGCCCAACGAAACCAGGGTCGGGCTATCAGCGCCCGGGAGAAGAACAAACAAAAGGACTTATAACCCTACCTGAGCCTGGTGAGGATGCTTACCCCCGTATGTTTCAGTACTGTATCTGTAGGGGAAAGTACGGGGATCGGGTTCATTCGAATATCAATAGGGAACTGGCCATTAACAACTGCATAGCCAGTCACCCAGGTTGTGCGTAGTAGTTGACCGACTGTACCACAAATCGCCTTTGCTGAACTTGGTTAAAAGCGGCCCACCACGGATGAACGCCCGACCCAATCGGAAGCATGGGAAGCTTGTACAGATTCTCGTCAGGATAGGGGGGCAATAAAATCAGCTTTTCGGTCTTTTCCGGAAAATGAGCCGCAAAGCTGAAGGCGACGGCAGCTCCGATGTCATGACCGGCGATGTAAGTCCGCTCAAAGCCCAGTTGGCCGAGTAAAGCCGACACATCACCAGCCATTCCTTTTTTCGAATAGCCCGTTATTGGTTTATCCGAACTTCCCATACCGCGCAGCTCAACCACAATGACCTGATAACTCTCCGCCAGCAAGGGCATGATTTTGTGGTAGCTCCACCCGGTTTGCGGCCAGCCGGGTAAGAGGACGAGCGGCTTACCCCGACCACCTGATACGTAGTGCAGTTGAACGATCCGTGTACTGATTGCGCTCGAAGAGTTTTTTTACAAACGAATATTGAATGCCTACTTCCAAAGCGTCATAGAACATGTTTTCAATCTGGAGGGCAGGTTGCTGACTACTTTGATAGGCCTCCGTCATGTTGAGATTGCCAACAAGTTGCAGCGGTTGCTTGCTATAGGCAACCGCTGCAATTTGTTCCGGAGCGTACCGGGGCGGGCCGATGGGATTGGCTATTGTACTTATTTTGGTACTTTGCAAAGCCAAATACCCGTAACGATGAATTTCAGGTTTGGCCGCCTGACAACCATCCCATTCGTTTGAAACCGAATCAATGAATTGATCAGCAATCAGATTAGATCCGCCAACATCCGGTTAAAGTCGGTTTGGTCAACGTAGTACGAATCCGGATACCTGACTAAATTTGACATTATACCAATATGCTCTGGCTATTCACGCCATCTGCGCGAGTAGCCAGCCTGACTAAACTTTAAAAACTATGAAAACCGCCCTTACCTTCCTGGCTGTACACGGAATACTGGCTACGGCCCTGGCGCAGACGCCCACGGTTCCATCGCCCGATGTACAGATTAAAACAGCGTTGCTGGCCGCGCCCAGCGATAAGCGCGATGGCGCTACGGTGTATGGCTATTCGCCGAAAAATGAGTTCGTCGTACTGCGAAAAGGAACCAATGAACTTGTTTGCCTGGCCGATGACCCGGCTCAGAAAGGGTTGAGTGTCTCCTGCTATCACCGCGATTTGGACCCGTTCATGGAACGCGGTCGGGTATTGAAAAAAGACGGTAAAAAACCGGCGGAGATTCTGGCTATGCGCGAGCAGGAGGTGAAGGACAAGAAATTGACAATGCCGGGACATCCGTCGTCGTTATTCTCGTATACCGCCAAAGATGAAGATTATACAGCGGCAACGGGTGAGGTGAAAAATGGGTATCTGCGCTATGTGGTCTATATTCCGTATGCCACCGCTGAGAGCACAGGATTGCCCACCAAACCGGAAGCAGAGGGTATGCCCTGGATTATGGACCCCGGCACACACCGGGCACACATCATGATCAATCCGCCCGTATCGACTACGGCGCATCACTAGTTTATAACGGATAAAGCAGTGCCTATCATTGGCGGTCGAAGCGGGAGTAGGATAGTGGATAAAGAAAGGTGAACAGCACTAATCAGGGCCGCAAATGAGTAGGCAGTTTATGAACCAACGGGCAGGAACCACAGTACGAACGTTCGTCGTATGGTTCCTGCTCGTTGGGTGCGGTCTGGTGCGAGGTCAGGCTATTGATTACTCACGCATAAAAGCTTCAGGGGGGAAGTATAAAGCTGTTCTGGCAACGCCCAGGTCGGCAGATTCTGCCCGAAAGAATAAACCGAGTCTTTTGACGATCAAAGTCTTTGCGGGAGATATCAGTAAACCGCTGGCATCGGCTTATGCCGTTATGACGTCACGCGTTACCAATCGATCAGAACGTATTGATATTGCCAATGGGCAGCTTACCCGGGTATTTGAGAAGGCTGACAATCTGTTTATTGAGGTAAGTGCACCGGGGTATAAGCCTGCCCAGCGTACCATGGACATTACCCTGTCGCCCCAGGGAAATCGATTCGAGTTCGATGCTGAGCTGGATCGGATGACGATTGGCCTGACGGTTTCGGCTGTGGACAGAGGCACCAACATGATCATTCCCGATGCCCGCTTCACCATTAGCAGCAAGACCAGCGGGAGTACATCCATTACACTCACTCCCGATGCGACGACGGGTTTGTCGAAGGTAGAACTGCCGGGCAAAGGGACGTATATATTAAGCAGCACAGCTAAGGGGTATGCGGATTTCGTGAAGCCGATAAAGCTGGATAGTTTGCAGAATGAAGCGCGTTTTATTCTGACCGCCTTGCCAAAGCCGAAAACCGTCAAGCCGCAACCGTTGCCTGAAGTTCGCGTTGTGGCCAATACGAGATCTCAAGTCCCGCCGATGGCCGAACCTGTTCTCCGGGCTCCGGTGGTTGCTCCGGCCGCACCAGCCCCCCCACCCGTAGTTAAAAAGTCCTTTGGCCCCCTCGAAAAAGGGAAAGCGATTCAACTGGCCAACATTTACTTCGACCAAAGTTCACCAACGCTCCGCCCCGAATCTTTTCCTGAACTCGACCAATTGTATGCGACCCTGGTAGAAAACCCGTCGTTACAAATCGAAATACGCGGCCATACCGATAACCAGGGCGATTTTGATTTAAACGTAAAACTCTCCCGCGACCGCTGTCTGGCCGTCGTCGATTATCTCGCCGGTAAAGGAATCGCCAAAAGCCGCTTAAGGGCTGTTGGCCGGGGACCGATTGACCCCATCGCGCCAAATAATAATGAAGAGAACCGGAAGAAGAACCGGCGGGTGGAATTTGTACCGGGATTTTTACCAGATTAAAAGGAATAAACAAGCTTGTCCATCAAGCTGTCAGTAATCAGGAAAATCCTTTTAATCTGGTAAAAATCGCCCGGTGGTTTAGGCAGTCTTCGGCTCCGGCCCCCTAAACGCATCTTTTTTGTTTACAGCTGGCAGCTTAACGGGTTTTCCCTCGCGCGCCGACTGGTAAATGGCTTCCATGATTTTCTGATCCTGCAGCCCTTCTTCGCCCGGTGTAAACGGCATTTTGTTTTCCCGAATGCACTCCGAGAAGTGGTCCATCTCGGTGGTGAAGTGATCTTTGTCGGCAATCTTGTGCTGAATGATCTGGTTTTCGGTACCCTGCGCCTGGCTCGTCTCCAACTGAAGGCCGGTATACGGGAAAGCCGGGTCCATCTTTATCCAGCCTGTATCGGCCAGTACACGATAACTTTTATCATCATGGTGACCGTAGCTGGTGGCGCAACTGGCCTGCACACCACTAGGGAACTTCATCAGCCAGTTGACCTGCTCTTCAACCTCTTTGAAGCGAGGATCATTAGGGGTGCTGTGAACATACCCCATCACTTCGGTTGGCTCTTCGCCCAGCACAAACCGAATCGTATTCAGGCAATACAGCCCAACGTCGGGTAGGGAGCCGCCCCCGGCCAGCGCTTTGTTAAACCGCCAGTGTTTCGGGTTATCGGAGTTTTGACCGTTGTTGGCAATGATACTTTTCACCTTACCGAACTTCTCCGTCTGGACCATATCGCGCACCATTTTGTTGTGGGGTTCATACTGAATCCGGTAGGCGATCATCAGCTTACGATCCGCTTTTTTGCACGCGTCGATCATGGCCTGACATTCTTCTGCCGTATTGGCCATTGGCTTCTCACAAAGAATGTGCTTGCCTGCCTGCGCTCCCCGAACGGTATATTCGGCGTGCATGCCATTGGGCAGCACTATATAAATAGCCTGCACCTCTTTGTTGTCTTTAAGCTTATCGTAGTCAGCGTAGCTATAACAGCTAGACTCTTTGATACCGTATTGAGCGGCTACCTTTTGCATTTTCTCCGGGCTGCCACTCACCAGCGCGACCACTTTCGATTGGGTACAGGCACCAAATGCGGGCAAAATCTGGTTGAGAGTCAGGTGACCCAGCCCAACCAGGGCATAGCCCACACGCTGGTCGTTGGCGAGTGGAGTGGGGGTTGGGCCTTCCTGCTGTTCCGTTTTGGCTTTGATCTGCTCCAGCTCAATGGGTTTGGTGGAGTCAGCCGGTATTTCGGCAGGAGGGGAGGTCGCCGGCAGTTTGGGAACGGGTCCGCCGGGGGTGCTTGCTGTTTCAACGGGGGTATTGCCGGCTTCCGGCTTCTTCTCGCAGGAAGCCAGCGTAGTGCCCAGAGCACCAACGGCCAGCGTCCGGCCGGTAAGTTGAAGGAAATCCTGCCGCGACAGGGTAGAAAGCGCCGGAGTGCCGAGTAAGCTGGTCACTAAACGATCAATCGGTTTCATAACGTTGTTTGTTTACGTCGTGAAACCGATTGTCAAAAGGCGTTGTTCAGCCGAGTTATTTAATAGGCGAATAATCCGTTGGTTTCATGTAGACCGACTCAACTTTGGTGGTCAGTGAGCCGCCTGCTTCTTTCTCCGATGCATCTTTCACGGCGATCCATTTGGGGTCTTTCCGGAACTCGTCAAAATGAGCTTTTCCTTCGGCTTCGCTGGGGTGCGCCAGTATGTAAACCAGTTTGGACTGCGCCGACGGATCTTTCTCCTGCGTCACCCAGTAGGCCACATTCGTCATGCCGTGCTTGCTGAACAGCTTCATTGTGTGATCGCGGAAGCGTGACAGCAGGTTAGGCAGTTTGCCGGGCGTGCATGTGTAGGTGCGTAATTCGAAAGTCCGCTCCGGCGATTTCTGGCTTAGCTTGAGTTTGGGGGAAAAGTCAGCATCGGTCATGAAAATCTGATCGACATGATCGACCAGTTTCCCATTGGCCTCGGTTTTGGCGACCACTGCTTTCCATTCGGGATCGCTGCCGAAAGCTTTCCAGGAGGCATCCCGGGCTTCGCGGCTGGGGTAGGCCAGAATGTAGATCAATTCTTTACGGGCGGTATCGGTCGGTGTCCAGTAACCGATATTTTCCATGCCGTGCTTTTCAAAGATCTTGGTTGTATACTGGCGAAAACGGTCAACGATTTCGGCGTATTTGCCGGGAGTTGGGTAATAGATTCTGACCTCGTAAAATTTCGAGCTGGGCGCTGGGGCTTCCGTCTTTTTGGGGTTCGATGGGCCGGGTTCAGGCATAGCAAAGGTAGCCGTGCCAAGCAGCAGGCTAAACAAGAGTAGTGAATACAATTTGTCTGTCATAATATTGCAGAAACGTAATGATAAGGCGTTCTATGTACAGAAGTGATCGAGGGTATTTTTCTAACCTCGCCAAGGATGAACTACCTTGTTTTTATTCGATTGTAAGGTGAATCGTTAAGCAAATAATTTGCTGATCTTACCATGTGATCATTTTTTGATTGGGTAATTAATGGTTAAGTATTGTTGCTAAACTATTGAAAAACCTTATTTTTGTTGGTCATCCACCGTTTTTTCCCAATTTTATACGTTATGCTGAGTCGCGTTGCCAATTCTGTTTACTGGATGCATCGATACATTGAGCGGGCTGAAAACTATGCTCGTTTCATGAGTGTTAACTTCAATCTTGCCCTCGATTTGCCGCCCAATGTCGATCAGCAGTGGGAGCCGTTGCTCATTGCAACGGCCGATCATGATCTGTTTATAAAATATTATGAGGAGCCTACGCGGGAGAATGTCATTCATTTTATGACCTTCGACAAGCGTAATCCGAACTCTATTGTTACCTCCCTGAGCTACGCACGTGAAAACGCCCGGACAATACGCGAGGTGATCTCGAAGGAGATGTGGGAGCACCTGAACCAGTTTTACCTGATGGTGCGCGATACATCACCCAAGCAGCAGTGGGAAGAGATACAGACGCAGAATTTCTTTACGGAGATCCGTAACAGCACCCAGCTTTTTTATGGCATCATCGACGCCACCATCACCCGGAACGAAGCCTGGCATTTTGGCCGCTTAGGTCGCTTTCTGGAGCGGGCCGATAAAACATCCCGTTTTCTGGACGTTAAATATTTTACGTTGCTGCCTGAGATAGAGGCTGTCGGGTCGACCATCGATCTGATGATCTGGTCGGCAGTGCTCAAATCTGTCAGTGCGTATAACATGCATCGCCAGCAGTATCGGTCGCTGTCGCCGGCAAGCATTGTGGAGTTTCTTATCCTGGACCGGATGTTTCCGCGCGCGGTAGCCCATTGCATTCGACAGGCGGAATTGTCGCTGTATGAAATTTCGGGGAACAACATCGCTCATGGTTTCGGCAATATGGCGGAGCGCTCCCTGTCCAAGCTCCGAACCGAAATCGAATTCACCGAAACCAGCGATATCTTTAAAATGGGGTTGCACCAGTATCTCGATAACTTCCAGACACGGACGAACGAGATCGGAAGCAAAATCTTCGAGACCTACTTCGATCTGAAGCCGATAGAGGTGTAACTAAGAGTGATGATGCCGGAATGAGTGGATGGATTCGCTGTTAGCTATTCTCACAGTCACTCAGTCCGGCATTCTTAATTGAAGACCGGGATTGTGACGGCCAGGTAGGCCATATTCGCGCGGTTGCGGAAGCGATTATTATCGGCAATAATATCGCGGTTTGATACCGTCGTTTCTGTGATGAGCCATTGATAACCCGCCTTAATTCCAAGGCGCTGGCTGATCCTGACCCGCGCATACACTTCGCTGGAAAGGGTACCCCGATTATTATCGCCAAGCAGTCGGGCATTCAGGAGGCTGGGACGGGATTTCTGGAAAGTGTTGGCTCCCTGATAGTAAGACGCGCTGGAATCCGCTCCCATGAACTGGCCGGTCGATGACTGATAACGTCCCGTTCTTGACTTCCCAAAAGTTAATCCCAGCAAGTCGGCACTGGCGCCAATTTCCACTATTCCTAAATTAACCTGCGCCCGGATCCCCACATTCAGGGAGGTCATCGTTACGTAATCATACCGGACGGTATCTATGTTCTGGACCAGTAGAGGCTCAGACAGGGCATTGAGTCCCGTTTTACCGCGCGTCAGGCGGGCCGGGGCTGTGTAATAATTGATGTTGTCGCCGTAGAAAGCACCCAGGCGGGCTGTCCAGCCGAGGGAGAAAACCTTCCGTTCACCCAGATTGATGAGTTGATAATAAGCCAGAGAGGGGTTGTAGTTATTTTTTGAATAGGCCATGCCTATGTCGTACCCACTGCTGAGACGAGCCGATACCGGCGATTGGGCAATTGCGAAAAAAGGAAATAGAGACAGTACAAGGCAAAGTAATTTCTTCATCAGACATGTGGGCTGTTATTTTGGCAAATATAGATAAGGGAGTGGTTATGTATCTTTTTTAATCTATTAGACACAAAAACAGCAAGTCGGATTAGGTTGAACCAATCCGACTTGCTGTTTTTGTTGACACCACGAATCGCCTTAAACCATTTTTAGAACAACCGCGCCCAGGGGCGGTATGTTTAGTCTAATTGACTGCGGCCGGCCGTTCCAACCCTGGTCTTCGCTCGAAATAGGCGATCCATTAGAGACCCCACTACCGTAGAATTCGATGGCATCGCTGTTGAAAATCTCCTGGTACGAGCCCGGCGCTGATACACCAATCCGGTAATCAGAACGCGGAATGGGCGTCATATTCAGCACAATCAGTAAGGTATCTTCATAGCGACCCCCTTTGCGAATGTAGGTGATCACGCTGTTTTCCCGATCGGAGGTGTCGATCCACTCAAATCCGTCGGCGGTGAAACTGCGCTCATACATCGCTGGTTCGGTTCTGTAGAGCTTGTTCAGGGCTTTCACGCAGGCGGCTATACCTTTGTGGGGAGCAAATTCAAGCAAGTGCCAATCCAGACTCGTTTCGTATTTCCACTCCGCTGTCTGAGCAAATTCACCACCCATAAACATCAGTTTGGTGCCCGGGTGGGTAAACATATAGGAGAACAACAGCCGCAGGTTGGCAAAGCGCTGCCACTCATCACCCGGCATTTTATTGATCAGCGATTTCTTGCCATACACCACTTCATCGTGCGAAAGGGGCAACATGAAGTTTTCGGTAAAAGCATATACCGTACTGAACGTGAGCTCATCCTGATGGAATTTTCGGAAAGCCGGATCGCGCTGGAAATAGCGTAACGTATCGTTCATCCAGCCCATCATCCACTTCATGCCGAAGCCCAGACCGCCCATGAAAACCGGCCTTGACACACCCGGAAAAGCCGTCGACTCTTCGGCAATGGTTTGTGTATCGGGGAATTCGCGGTAAACAGCTTCGTTCAACTCCTTGATGAGCGAAATAACTTCCAGGTTCTCCCGTCCGCCAAAGACGTTGGGCTCCCACTCGCCCGCATTGCGTGAGTAATCCAGATAGAGCATGGAGGCAACAGCATCAACGCGCAACCCATCAACATGGCAGCGATCGAGCCAGAAGAGGGCATTGCTCAACAAAAAGGATCGAACCTCAGGGCGGCTGTAGTTAAAAATGTAGCTCTTCCAGTCAGGGTGATACCCTTTCCGTGGATCGGGGTGTTCGTAGAGGTGCGACCCATCGAACTCATAGAGTCCGTGTGCATCGCCCGGAAAATGGGAGGGTACCCAGTCCAGCAGTACACCGATACCCGCCTGGTGCAGGCGTTCGATCATCTGCATGAACTCCTGTGGCGTACCAAAACGGCTGCTGGGTGCATAATAGCCCGTAATCTGATACCCCCAGGAAGGCTCGTAGGGATACTGCATAACCGGCATAAACTCAACGTGCGTGAAGCCCATATCCTGCAGATACGGCACCAGCGCATTGGCAATTTCACCATATGTCAGTTCGCGGTCGGGGTTGCCGGGGTCACGTCGCCAGGAGGACATGTGCATCTCATAGACGGAGATGGGGGCGTTGAGCGAGTTTTTTTCCTTCCGGGTCGCCATCCATTCCTGATCCTGCCACTCGTGGTAAGTATCCCAGATAACCGAAGCCGTTTTGGGAGGCAGCTCCCACCAGTGCGCGTAGGGGTCGCCCTTTTCAACCTCCCGACCGTTCTGGTTGACGATGTAATATTTATAGGCTTCACCCCGGCCGGTATGGGGAATGAACAACTCCCATATGCCCGACGAATCCCAGCGGACGTTCATGGAGTGGCTGCCTTTATCCCAGCCGTTGAAGTTCCCAATAACAGAAACGTAGCGGGCCGAGGGAGCCCACACGGCGAAATAGGTGCCAATAACCCCATTGTGCTCAACAACGTGAGAGCCGAATTTTTCATACAGCTTCAGGTGCTTACCGGCCCGGAACAAATAAATGTCGAAGTCAGTAAAGCGGGAGTAAATGCCATCCTGTGAGGATGGGTTCTCCGTTGGGGCCGATGTCGTTGTAACTTCTTGGGGTAAAGTCGATTGCACCGTTTGCTCGGTTTTTTCCGAAGGTGTAGGAGTCTTGCGTTTTGCCATTGGTTGGAACTAAATAGATACGTTGTTGAACGTATTCAGGAGCGGAAAGTTAAAAAAAACCTTCCCGTTCTACACAAATATGAATTCAATTGATTTTATGAATGCTCCGATTACTGTGTCAACAGGACGCTGTTGGCATTCTTTCCAGGTATTCCAGCGGCTGGCGTTCATCAAGTCGGCCAGTTTTTTTGCCTGGTTAATTGATGATGCCAGCCTTATTTTGTGTTTAGTAGACCGGTTTGCAGCATGGCCACATGATAAGCAGGTTTACCATCGCTCAATCGAATCTTCTCGATTTCACGAACCACGTCGATAATGCCTTTCAGGGGAATTTTGACCCAGGCGGGCCGATAGCTGATTTCATAGCCCAGTTCATAGACCGCTTTTTCGAGCAGGTAGATGAGGAGCAGAAAATTGATTTCGCTATTGTTTTTGAACATGGGGTGTGGCGTGCCAAACACATCGAGATACGCATTTAAAAATGTATCCCGGATGAGGTAGAACCAACGATCTGATACCCGCTGCAGGTGATCGGGGTTGAGGGCATCCGTTTCGACGGAGTTGAATAATTTGGCAGAGACTGCGTAATGGTACGACCGAATCATGCCTGCCACATCCTTAAGGGGAGAGTGTTTTATCTTGCGGTCGGTTATGCTGCTCTCGGGCTCCCCTTCGAAATCGATGATGACGAAATCGTGCTCTGTCGCCAGGACCTGGCCGAGGTGGTAATCGCCGTGGATGCGGATGCGGAGCGATTCGATGGGGCGCGTACGAAAGTCGGCAATGAAAGCTTCGATCATTTCCTTTGCTTCCATAAACACCCACGCCAGCCGCTGGGCCTGAATGTCGAGTTTGGTATAGTTGTCGATGAGCAGGGCATAGCGCCGTTCCAACAAGTCTTCAAACCGCTTGATGATAAATTCCCGGTATTCATCCGTAAAGGGTTCAGGTGCGAAAGCGGGGTCGGTTGGGGCATTCGGACGGGAAGGTTTGTAGAGCGCACAGTGCATCTCGCCGGTTCGACGGCCCAGCAGTTCAACTTTGTCGAACACATCTTCCCGAATGGCAAACAAACGCTGGGGAACGGCATACAGGAAGTCGTTCAGGTAGTCGCCCGTCTGCATCCACGAATCTTTGTCATTCGGCACCATCCGCTGCACCATGCCCAATGTAATATCCGGGCGTTGATCGCCCGTCCAGACGATGCTTCCGCCAAAGGCCGGAATATGCCCAAAGTCACTCTCGTCCGTCAGGAAAGCGACCATATCGACTTCCGGATTGGTTTCCTGGAACAGTTTCCGGTAAAGCTTAAGAAAATATTTATCCCCGAAAACCATCGCCGAATTGCTGGAGTCGACGGGTAATACGTGCGAGGAAAGGGCTTCATCGCCTTCATCCAGTCCTTTTCCCCGCAGGAAGGTCAAACTTCCGTCAGGTTGAGGCACTGTCTCGTTTTTATAGATGGCGGAGAAGAGGGCATGCCGGAACCGTTCGTCGTAAATAGCATCGATCAAAAGGCCAGTCTGATGGCCGGGCGTTACTTCACCGATGCGCCCTTTGTCCGGAATGTCGGCTACCTTGAAGGGTAGGGTATGGGCGGTACTGTCGGCCAGGAACGACACGGGCAGCAGGTAGCTTTCGTGCCTGTCGTCGGCATAGGAAACATCCAGAATGAGCAGATAAGCCACGTCGCCGTCAGCCAGCGGCAGTGTGTGTACTGTCTGCACGGTAAAACCGGTTTGCTGGCGTGCTTTTCCGGCAAACCAGCGGCAGGTATTTACGTAGGGAGGCAGTACTGTTTGAGCGAGTGTTTGCCAGAAGCGGGCATCAGAGGCCGCGTCGTGCCAGGAAGTAGGGAGAGGAAGAGGTTGGGTCGTGAGCATAGATAAAAAGCCGGTACGTCAGAAAAGAAAATCGATCGGTACAAGCCAAAAATTTCTTGAATATACAACAAAAAAATAATTGGCAACACGCGTAAAACAGGTTACTTCGGCCTTCCCGATTGGTAGGAAAATGCACCTTCAGAACATCCGTCAGCCCTTTGTCGTCTGGCGTTCCGGGGTAATGCGTTCCGGGGCGGATGAGAAGACTGGAGGTCTGTTAACGATAACCATTCATTACGGATCAGCGACGGGCCGGGTTTGGCAGGCATTGGATGCTTTGTCCGGCAACACCGCCTAGTCTTAACAAGAAAAAACCTCCCCTGTTCGACAGGGGAGGTTTTTTCTTACGCTAAAGTAACTGGCAGTTTTATACTAGTTGAGGGCAACGACCCGGTTCGACAAGGTGGGTTGTTTGGTGGCAATCGTTACGCTCTGAGTGGTCGTTTCAACACCGTTGGTAATTTCCAGGGTATAAACACCATCTTCCAGATCACTCAGATTCAATTGAAGGCGGCAGACCTGTTCTTTCTTGCCCAGGTATTGCGCGAACAGGACTTTTCCGGTTGTATCCTTCAGACGAATATCGACACGACCACCCGCCGACTTGTCCAGCGCGACGTTGAGTTTGCCGGTCACTGTCGAATAAACACCGGTTTTGTACGTGGCTACTTTGGCTGGGCGACCGATCGGGTTGGCTTCAGTAGGGGCAGCAAATGTAGCAGCAGATGCAACAACAGCCAGTGATAAGGCTAAAGCGAAGGATTTGATGAGGGTTTTCATACTTGTATGTGTTTAGTGTTTTAGTTTTAAAGCTAGTCGGATTATTTCCGATTGGTGAAACAAAGATATAGGCTATGGTTGGTACTATGTAATGCAAACTACTGGAACGGTCATTCGCCTTGATGAATGGATAGAAAGCAGGCTGATTGAGGGAACGGTATCTAGGATTGATGAGGTTTAGGTCGCAATTTTGTTGGGCCGGACATGTTATTGTCTGATTGTTTTTGCGCCTGACTGTATGTTGCTTTATTACAAACCTGCGTTGTTTGCCCCTTTCCCGACGCTTATTGCTGCCGAAAGTACCCGGCATGGGGGCGTTAGTCCAGCTCCGTTTACTTCCCTTAATCTGGGCATCAATACGGCTGATGATACGGCTAATGTAGACGAAAACCGTCGGCGGTTCTTTTCGGCAATTGGTGCAGAGGGGTTGTCCTTTGCCTCTTCGCATCAGGTTCATGGAACCGATGTGTTAGTAGCTTCTGAAGCCGGACGGTCCGATGGCTTCGACGCCCTCATCACCAATACGCCGGGCCTGCTCGTTGGCGTTACGGTTGCCGACTGTGTCCCCATTCTCATCTATGACCGAGAACACCAGGCTGTAGCGGCAATTCATGCCGGATGGCGCGGAACGGCGGGAGGCATTGTGACCAGAACGCTGGAAAGAATGCAGCATCAGTTTGGCACCACGGCCGACCAATGCTTTGCTTACGTAGGTACCTGTATTGACGACTGTGCTTTTGAGGTTGGGCCGGAAGTGGCTGAGCAGTTTGCATCGGCCTTCAAGCGCATGGATGAGCAGACCGGAAAAAGCTTTATCGATTTGAAAGCAGCCAACGCACATTTACTGACCGCCTTTGGTATTCCTACCCCACAAATTGATATTTCTCCTTATTCGACAGTTGCTCACAACGACCGGTATTTCTCTTACCGGGCCGAGCGTGGGCAAACCGGACGTATGCTGGCGGTTATTGGAATAAACAATTAAACATTTGTTTCCTGGGGGCAGTTATGTACTTGTTTTTATAACATACTACATACTCAACACTCAAACGTCATGGGAATCCTGGTATCAATTCTTGTAGGTGCAGTAGCCGGCTGGCTGGCTGATCTTGTTTTCAAACGCTTTTCGTTTTCGCTGTTCGCTGAAATTCTTCTGGGCATTGCCGGTGGATTTGTAGGCGGCTGGATCTTCGGCCGTGATGGCGGAATGGTTGATCAAATTCTTACCGCTTTTGTCGGTGCGGTTATCATTCTGGGTATTGCAGCCCTGATTAAAGGTTCGCGCCGTACGGTATAAACTGATTTCCCTGGTGTATTCATTCATTTAAATGAATAGTAAGGGTAATAAATCAGACTTATAAATTGGCAAAAAGCCGTCCCTGATGAAAATGGGGCGGCTTTTTCGTTTTCGTTGGATTCATAAAGGTAAGTCCTCCAGCAACGTTTCCCTGGCTTAAAGCGTGGCATCGCTACTTCATCTCTGACATTATTCACTTGTAGGCAACGGCGTTCTCAACGTAGAGTTGCTGCGGGAGTTCTGTTTCGCCCAGCATTTCGCGTAAATCAATCTCTATACTACGGCAGATCGTAGCAATGGGCAGATCATTAAAGCTGTTGTCAAATGGATTCATGTTTATTTCGCCCGAGATCTCCAGCGTATAAATGATCCAGGCAATAACGGTGTAGAGTGGAACGGTCAACCACAGGTGCCAACTGCTGATTTTTCCCATCTCTGCCAGTAAGCTGAAAGGCAGGACAGCGACGAACAAGCTAAGGAATACATTGCTGAAGTAGGCATATCGTTTTGGGAACGATAGCCATTTGATACATTCGGCCGCACCCTGCTGGGCGTATAGCTCCATTAGTAGACGCTCCATTTCAATATGGTGGCTGTCAGACAACAAGCCAGTCATATGCAGCTCCTTTAACTGTTTCGACTGGCGTTTAATGATCTGGGCGGCCGGATTTTGCCGGTTAACGAAAAATTCAACCTCGTCGTCATACAGAAAAAGACTTAATTCTTTATCCAGTTGTCCCTGATTAAACGTTGGTTGTGCTTCGCCCGCGTTCATCTCTTGGCTACTTGGCGGTTGCCAGAAGGGGTAACTTTGTAGCTGTATTCGCAAGGCGTTCAAATAGGCAATGTGCCGGTAAATAAGTATCTGCTTGGTACTATAGAGGTTATTGGTCGAAAGCTCATCTACCGGATGTATGGCATTAATATAATCTACTACCTGAATGCCCCATGACCGGCTGGTATTCACCAGATTTTCCCAGATACGCCGACCTTCCAGCAAACGCTTGAACAAATAATTATTCCGGATACCGATATAAATGGCAATCACCACACCAACTGTGGCCACCGGAACAAAGGGAAAGGCCAGCACGGTCCAGCCAGTCCAGCTATAAAGTGCGCAGATACTAAAAGAATACAGCGCAAAAAACAGGATCGCACGCCAGGCATAGGGCGTTTCGATACGAAGTGGCATTCGTTTAGTAGTATTCATGAGTTTAGTGTGGAGTAGAGTTATTGGGAGTCGGGCCCGGCATAGTGTAGGGTAAGTGCCGTAATATCGTCGAATTGAGCCGCCGTGCCAATGAATGTCTGCAATTCATGAAGCAGGGCATCGTTAATGGCCTGAGGCTTGGCCGTTGCGGTTTGCGCGGTCAGGAATTCCTGAATGCGTTTCATGCCAAACCGCTCACCGGTTTTGTTGTTAGCATCCGGCACACCATCGGTATAGGTAAAAAGTGTGTCGCCGGGCTCCAGCACGAACGTACCTGACGAATAGGGATAGTCGCCATCAATGCACAAGGCCAGCCCGCCTTTTTTCTTCAGAACTTCGACCTGATTATTTTTTCTGATAATCATGGGGGGTTCGTGACCGGCATCCACATACTCAATAACGCCCGTTGTTAAGTCCAGAATAGCCACAAAAGCCGTGACAAACATCATAGACTGGTTGTCGGCGCTTAAGAAATAATTGATCCGACTGACCTCCTCGGTGATCGTATCGCAGTTCTTGTTCGAAAAATGGCTTTTGAAAATGGCTTTTGTAATGGCCATGAACAACGAAGCTGGAATACCTTTATCCGACACGTCACCAATGATAAAGAACAACCTGTTTTCGTCCATCAGGAAGTAATCGAACAAATCGCCCCCAACGAGTTTAGCTGCTTTCAAAAAGGCATGCAGGTCAAAATCCGTTCGATTCGGGAAAGGAGGGAAGACCTTGGGCAGCATAGCCTGCTGGATTTCCTGCGCAATGTTGATATCATTCTGAATAGATACCAGTTGATCATGTTCATGCTGGGAGTTGACCAGCATCTCGATATGACCGATCGTTTTGTTGATCGTAATCTCCAGATCGTCGAAGTTAATGGGCTTGGTAACAAAGTCGAACGCCCCCCGATTCATGGCCGTACGAATGTTGTCCATGTCGTTAAAAGCCGACACCATCACGGCTTTGAGGTGGGGCATTTTTTTGTCGTTGAGCTTGGACAGGAACGTTAAGCCATCCATCTCCGGCATGTTGATGTCGGAGAGGACTAAATAAACATCCTCATTCTGCTCCAGCTTTTCGAGTGCTTCGGCGCCATTTGTCGCGAAAATAAATTCGAAGTTTTTGTCGCGGATCTGACGTCTGAATCGCTGTGTGATGAGCATTTCCATATCCGGCTCGTCGTCCACACTAAGTATTTTAACAGTCATTATCGTTGTGATTAAAGAGTTGAAGATTTTTCAATAGCCTGGTTTAGCGGCAGTGAAATGGTGAATTCTGTATACTGGCCAGCTTCTGAGTCGACGCTGAGTGATCCCTTGTGTATGCCTGTAATAATTTCGCGGCTGAGCGAAAGCCCAAGCCCTGTTCCTTTGCCAACCGGTTTAGTCGTAAAAAATGGTTTGAAGAGATTACTCTTTACCGAGTCGGGGATGCCTTCTCCATTGTCCCGGATCTTCACTTCGACGTGATCGGTCAGGTGCCGCGACAGCACCAGAATGGCGGGTTTATAATCGTCCGGTTGTTTTTTACGTCGCTCATTGACGGCATAGCAGGCGTTGAGAACCAGATTCAGAATAACCCGGTTGAATTCGTAAGGGGCAATGGATATTTTACCCATAGACGGGTCCAGTTGAAAGGAAAGCGATACGACAAACTCTTTGTCGCCCGCCCGCATGCCCTGGTAAGCCAGTTTAGCGAATTCTTCCAGCAGCAGGTTGATGTCGGTAAGCTCAAAGTTGTCAGATTGATTATGCGTTTGAGCGAGCATTCCCAGAATAATCCGCTCCGCCCGTTCTCCATTTTCCCGGATTCGGTTAATATTACCCGTCAGCATCGTTAGCAGAGACAATATGTCGGAGAGGTGTGGCTGATCGGGAGATTCGGCCAGTATCTCTTTGATTTCCGCAGCCAGATCGGTGGAAAGGCGGGCGAAATTAGTGATGAAATTAAGTGGATTCTTGATTTCATGAAGAATCCCCGCCGTCAGCTGGCCAATAGAAGCCAGCCTGTCCAGCTCGGTCACACGTTCCCGAAGTAGGGCCAGCTCTGTATCTGTGGTATCGTTTAGTTCTGCCAGACGTACCGGTTCTGCTTCTTCTTTAGACTCTTTCATGCCGCTGGTTTTATAATCCCGAGTGGAAAATGGTTAATTGATTAAGGCGGGTAACGTCACTAAAATTTCGGTAAATTCTCCTTCTTCCGATCTGATTTCCACTTTTCCTTTGTGGGTTTCAATAATATCTTTTACCATGAACAGACCCAGCCCTGTTCCTTTAGAGGTGGGTTTGGTGGTAAAAAAAGGACTGAAAACTTTGCTCGATTCCAGTTTCGGCATTCCTTTTCCATTATCCCGAAACCGAATCAATACCTGGCCTCTTAGAAGTTGCGTTTCTATATGAATTTCAGGCGAGAACGGGCCGGCTGATTTCTGCTTTTCATACAGAGCATAGTACGAGTTGCTGATTAAACTATGCACCACCTGACCGAATTCGTACGGCAGGATTTTAGCCCGGATCGGATTTTTTTCCAGGTTCAAGTCCAGGTTTATGGTGCACTCTTTATAGTCCGTTTTTATTTCCTGAAATACTGTCTTGACCTTACTGTCGATGAAGCTGTTCAGATCTGTTTCCAGAAAATCTCTTGATTTTTCACGAAGTAACTTCTGCATATCTTTCAATATGCGCGTTGTACTATTACTGTGCTCCTGAATCTTATCCTGGTTTTTTTTCAGGACAGCCAACTCTTCTTTAAGGAAACTAAGGGTGTCGTCAGAAATAGTTTCTCCCTGCTGATTAATGACGTCGATAATTTCATCAATTATACTATCAGACGATTGGGAGAAGTTGTTGACGTAGTTCAGCGGATTTAATATTCGGTCAACAATCCCTTTTGTAAGCTGACCAACGGATGCCAGTTTTTCCTGCCGTATTAATTCATCCTGTGTGTTCTTAAGATCACTCAATGTGTTTTCTAAATTCTCAAGCAGTCGGGTCTTAATATAGGCGGCTATTAAATGCTCTTTGAGATTTCGGATCATGTTAATATCCCGCTGATCGAAGGCAAATGATCTGGAAATATTTTCCAGAATGATGAATCCTTCGATCTGCCCTTCGTTTTTGATCACAATGGTCAGGAGCGATTTCGGGGTGCTGACGTGGTCGATTGCATTGTTTAATGGTGAGAACGTGAAGTTATTTTTATAGTAAATATCTTCATATACCTCTACCGATTCAGTTAAATATCGACTCTCTGCCTGCTCTCTGCTCAATTCGATCGATTCAAACATGGTTAGATCCTGTATTCCTCGTAAAGCTTTGAATTTGAAGCTGTTGCTGGCTTTGTCGAAGATCAGAAAGGCCCCGTTATCCATATTTCGGATAACACTGAATTTAGAGAGGATAGTCTGGAATAAATTAGAAAAGTCGACCTCTGTATTGATGGATTGAACAATCAGATCTATCTTTTCCAGCTGGTCATTTTTTGCAGCCAGTTCTTCAGACTGCTGTTCTAACTCCTGTTTTTGATCGACAACTTCTTCGGTACGTTCTTTGATCAGATTTTCAAGTTTAATGCGTTCATTTTTGGTTTTTTGTAGCCGCCACCGAGCCAGCGTCCATAAAAGCACACTTCCCAACAGTACGTATAGAAGGATAGCCCACCATCGTTTGTAAGTAGGCGTGTTTACCGTAAATGAGAATGTAGACTCACTACTTTCTACACCATAGATATTTTTTGCTTTCACACGAAACGTGTAATCGCCGGGCACAAGGTTCGTGTACTCTTTGCTGCTTTGTGCTGTCCAGGGCGACCAGGTATCTTCAAAATTTTGTAAGTAATATTTAAACGCCAATCTGTCGCCAGATGAATAATCGGTGGCAGAAAAGTCAA
Source organism: Spirosoma aerophilum (assembly GCF_054782495.1). Classification (NCBI taxonomy): domain Bacteria; kingdom Pseudomonadati; phylum Bacteroidota; class Cytophagia; order Cytophagales; family Cytophagaceae; genus Spirosoma; species Spirosoma aerophilum. Next base: position 239,701 of record NZ_BAAGSJ010000036.1, read on the forward strand.
ATTTCAGGTCGTTAATCTGCGATTTCAGTAAGACATTTCCCGTAGCGTCCAGTGCCTTTTCGATGTTGCTCCCTGTTTGGCTGTATCCATTAAACAGGACACTATCGTTCGTCGCAATTTTGCGGATGTAGGCCTGAAAAGGACCTTTCCTTTTTTCATTAAAAGCCAGATCAAAACGGAGTAATCCGTCGGCCGTACCAAACCATATGACCTGGTCATTATCCCGATGAACGGCGCGAATGGATATATTGGCTAATGGCAAGAAACGGCTGCTGTCTTTTTTAATAGATGAGCCCTGATCCCGATAGTAGGCGATGTCTTTATCATCACCTCTCGTTGCCCAATAAGCTTTAGGGGCGTCCTGAATAATTAAGCCATACCAGTTTGTGTTTTTAAAACTGGTAGCCGAGGATGTCGTTTTAAGAAATGAAGAAGGTAAAAAAGCATCGACTGACTTACTATATTGAAATACGCCTTTGGCATTATAGACGATAATACCCTGATGGGAATTGAGTAAGTGATTACCAACTTTGGTTAATTCACCATTGGGTGATGTATAATGGTAATTGATGCTTGATTGAGTTGGGGGCACGTATCTAAATATTCCTTTTGACATGCTCTCCATCCAGACATCACCCTCATCGTCGGTCGTAATCGTCGTTATGTTATCGTCATATTTTTCTAACTGCTGATACACAGGTACACTGCCTGTTACATCGACCTGAGCCAGCCCTTCCCGATTGCCCACAAAAACTCTGTTGGGGTTCCGACGATCACGGGTAAGGCAAAAGCTATATTCTTTATTCACGCGTTGGGCTACAGCTGCTAACGAATTCAGCACATAAACCCCGTTACTGCTGGCAATAACCAGTTTATCGTTTACGGGTGATAGTGCCCAACAGCCAATGTTGATGCCTTCGACAGGAATGAACCGGGCATTGTTCAGGTAAAAAAGTCCCTTATTGGTAGCAATGCACAGTTTTCCTTTAAAACGAATGATATTATTGATGCTGCCAAAGTTGTAAACAGAGCTGGTAAACTGCGAAATGGGGGAGTTAATGGTTAAATGTGCCAGTCCGTTGTCCATCGCAAACCATACATTCGAATCTTTGTCTTTGTAGAGCTTATTAATACGGCTATCCTGAATTTTCTCTCTGACAATCCGATTAATTGATCCGTCATGGGTCATAAAAACCAGCCCTGATTCAGTGGACCATACGGCAATTGTGTTTGAATCGAATTCGTAAATAGTCGTTATTGGATTCGTTGCTAATAAGGTGTTTGCCGGGCAATTGAACCGACTAAGCGTATTTCCTGATAATTTATAAATGCCACTCGTTTGTGTGAATACTAAGCTCACACCTTTGTCAATATCTACGATATCGACTATGTCTTTTAATTCAGATTTTATACTGTTCGTTATTTTTCTGGTTTTCAGATCGAAAACATCCAGGGTATTGTCTTTTCGGGTAATCAGAATTCGTTCAGAAGAAGCATGAGCCGAGAGGGCTAGTTTATGAAGGGGTATAGCATTGATCGCATTGCCATTCAGTATGAAAATCTGTTTGTTGGATATGAAAAACAGTTGCTTGTTCACCTCAATTATTTCAGTGATTTCACCAATCGTTGAGGTGATGGAGCTACTTAACGACTTGAACGAAAGGCGTCCTGTTTTGTCCGGCGTTAAATAGCCAAACTCGTCTCGTGCTCCCACATACATGGTTCCGGAATGACTATAGTATAAGGCGGAAACCTTTGTTTGAGCTACTGTAGGTATGGTGCGCCAGCTTATGCCATCGTATTCCAGAATTCCACCAAAGTTACCAAAATACAAAAGTCCTCTTTTGTCCTGGGAGATGGCAAAATTTTCGTCGTGATTTTTGTATTGATCGGCCGAGAATACAGACAAAAGGGCTTCACCACTTTCATTTAGTGTACGTAAAGACTGCGCTTCAGAAAAAGTAGATAGCATAGACATAAAAAACAATCCCAATAAGATTGAAGCTGTTTTTGATCGCCTTTGTATTGTGTTAAACTTAGCCATTTTCATTGCGTTTTTAGACGCTCTCATTTAATTGACTGGGACAAATTACGGAAAAGGATAGTATACCGGCATAGTAAATGTAACTGTATATAGTTTATATGCTTTCCTGTATTCATTATCAATTTCTAGGTAACGAGTTTACCCGTATCTGCCGTAAACTCTACATTCGATATGGTGAGATCATTTTCACTTTCAAATGCCGCAACTTTTTTGCAAAGTTCAATGTATTTTCGATCGTTTTTTGCCTTAAAATAGTCCGAAATATCACTGAAGCGTTCGGGATTGGACTTTGCCAGTCCATAAAGAGCTGCTTCGGCAAGCAGAACGTTCTCTGTCTTGACATTGGCTGCTAATATTTTTATAGTATTCTCATCATGGTATTGCAATAATTCCTTTAGGGCCAGCGCCTTTGTCACGGCATTTAAATTATCCTTATTAATAATAGTTAACAAACGGTTCTCTGTTGATAATTTCTGCTGTGGATATCGACTCTCATATTTTAGCAGTATTTCGAAGTCAGATATATTTTCAAAAAGTGTCAGCACTCTACTTTTTATCTCATCCGATTTTATAAGCAGACTTACCAGATCTGCCAGATAGCTTTTCGTTTGGGAATAAGATCCGTATATTAATTCTTCAATTTTTTTGAACTGATTATCGCCACGGAAAAAAGATAGTATAGTAAGTATTTTTAACATACTTTTCTTTCGCTCATCTTTTAAGGCATTGAATAAACTGTCTCTTATCACCGAATCTTTTAAATCATTTTCAGCTGATACTATCCATAAGTAAGCATTTATTTCTGCGTCAATCTGCGTAATAAGATAAGACTCTTCACCCTGGTTGGGCGTATAATTTAAGCGTGTCAATGCTTCCATTACCCGCATAGTAACTTCATTGGACGAATGGGTTAGCTTTGCGCGTAAGAAACGAATTGCTTTGGGGCTACCGATCGTCTCAATAATGTCAATCAGGATAGCTATTATATCTGCCTTGCCATCATATCTGTTGAAATAACTATTCACGTGTTCGATGATTGGCTCACCTATTACGATAAGTGTTTCCTTCGTTTCCAACTGGAGTTGAGGTGAGGAAATTCCAGTCATTAAATACGGTATCAGCTCGGTTCTTTTTATTTGTCTGGAAGATCGGATAGCCGCTATTTGCACACGTACATCGTTATCATCCAACAGTTTAATGATGTATTTATACGCATAGTACCGACCTGATTGCCCAAGCAGATAGGCCGCTTGTTCCCTGTCGCTACTTCGGTGCGATTCGCTTAGTTTTATTATCGCGTCAAATGATATGGCCGACAAGTTTTCTGTTTCTGTAACCTGTTCAATATCAATGGGTTTTCGGCTTTCTTTATCCCGGTTTGTTTTCGTAGAAAATAAAATGTTTAACAAAGTTCGTGTGTACTCTTTCTGCATCATAAAAGCTAATGCTGCCCATATGATTAAGAAAATCATTAAGAATAGAAAGATGGCTACGGTACTTGAAAAGCCAATTTTTGCCAGCAGAATCAATATGCCGCCCGCCACAACATAGCCCAATGGTTTGGCATAGGTTTCAACCTGGTTTTGTAACTTAATACTTTCCAGGCGCGGAATTGGCTGGTATAGCAGTTGGTAGGAGGTATCGCTGAAGGACCGCCGTACCGATGTGATCAGGAAGCGGCTGATTAATACCAGAAAGAATATCTTAACACTCAATGCTGACATTAAAAATAATAAGCTACTAACTACCAGTAACGAGATTGGCATTAATATTAATCCAGACATTATTCCGTATGTATTTGTAACAAACCGGAACAGAATACCTTTTACCAGTACTTCTATTAATGAACAGATAAAGAGAAATTGGCCAAGAAATATGGCTAGTTGGTCTTTATCCGGGAAATATTTTTTACTATCGACAGAAAAGCTAAACTCAATGATATACAGGCAGGCTATTGGGACCAGGCCTAATAAATACATAAGAACGGGATATTTTTTGCCCGGTAGCGGAATGCTGCTCTCTGTGTTTACTGTATCAGACTTTTTAAATAAGAACTTTTCTTTATTTTTATTTATTATTCTTCTTATTAAGAATATAGACAGCGTGATAAAACAAAGAGCGATATAAAGTAGCGTTTCTACCTGTACAATTTTGCCGCTGATGAGCGTTTTAACAACAAAATTTGCCGTTATAGAGGCAAGCACTTCTCCTGTTCCAATTAAACTATAGAGTCGTTTTGCCTGACCCAAGTCAAATATACTCGACGCGGATACCCAAAATGTAAAGCTAAATACAAATAAGTTGACCCTTATCCACAGGTATAGTAAAAAAATAATCCACTTGCTTTCGGTTAGTCTGTAGCTTACTAATAAAATTAATATAGATACAGACAGGAGGGTAACCAACAGTACAGCAAGAGAGGAAAAATTAATGTATTTCTGAATCGTCGAATTTAATTTGGCAATAAAAAAAAGAAAGAATCCACCCGTAATATAAGCAACGGGTAACATTTTGGCATCAAATATTGTGAGAAACAACGTGGTAGCAGCCGTATAATAAATATATAAACCAACTCCAATACAAAAAGAATAAGCCAATAGGAGGAAAACCATCGGTTTTTCTTCCTGGCGTATATTTAATAAGTTTATTATTACGCTACTTTTTGCCATTTCCTATTGTGTTTTATTAGTCGACGTACTGGTTCATGACTTTATCTAGTTTGTTTGTTCCATTTCATAGTAATATACAATTCTGTTTACATTTTAATCTACTTGAAATTGTGTTTTTTTTACTTACAATTTTTACTTTTGTGAATACTTTTTTCTACATGCACCCTAATGGAAAATCTGTTTCTTACGTTTGATATTGTTGAAGGCCAGCTTTTTACCCAGGATGAGTCAATTAGAAAAAGGATGTTTCAGTTGGTAGGCCAGAGTTATGTGAATCCCGCCCAGCTCATCAATCGAATATACGCTGTCAATGATATTGCATTTGTTGCCCGGATAAACACTGAGATTGTTGGTGTGCTTTTGTTCAATTATCAGGATCGGTGTTCGATAACTGTAGGGAATCAAACTTTTTTAGCTATTTATAATGGCTATGCCGTAACTGATCTTCAGTATCGTAATCAGCGCATTATTCAAAAGCTGGTTGCATTTGCTACTGAGGAATTTAATCAGCGCATTCAATTACTTAATTCCCGGCTGCTGCTGTACGCCATTACATCTAACCCATATGCTTTACGTGCCTATCGGACTGTGTGTGATTACATGGAGCCGTTTGCCGATGGTTCTTATACTGAGTATGGTTCTCATCTTGTTACGCAGTTAAAAAGTGAATTAGGGATAAGTGTTTTTGAGGACGCTCACCCCTTTAAGTTTACAACCTCACTGCCGCAGCGGTATAGCCTTTTTGAGCAGGTTAATCTTGACAAAGCACCGGAGGCTGAAAAGCTTTTTCTCCAAAAGTTAGGTGTCCATGAAGTTCAGGGTGATCGTGTAATTTTCTTTTGGGGCCCTCAGGATCTGTTTTCAGCATGCTCTATAGAGAAACCATCAGACGGAGTGTTCCATTTAGGCCCTTCTGAGGCAGCCGATACGATTGACTAGTGCCGTTGGCCGACCGGGTTCCCGGATCAAAATAAGTGGTGTTTAAAAGGTTGTTGCCGATGAGCTGGACATGGACCGCTCGATTTACCTGATAGGTTACCGTTCCATTGGCCAGGAAAAAGGCCGGAAATTCGCCGTTGGGCTGTAAGGTATTTGTGGGTACGGATGTACCGGGGCCCACTGGTCTGTCGCCTACGAAATTTATTCTCAGGTTAGCGGTCAGCCGGTTTTTCAGGAATCGGCCGTTTATGCCTGCATTAAAATGGTGTTTGGCAATATCGCCCACCGTCAGTGTTGTCCTTTGGGTTTCATTGCGCTTTAGGGTGTCTTCCCGGGTTGCATTCGTGAAGGTATAGTTTGCGTATACCTGAAACCGTTTGCTGAGCTGAAAATCGGCTGTTGCCTGGACACCAAATACATTCGCCTTTCCGGTATTCTGCTTTTGCTGGGTTCTGCCTGTTCCAAAGGGTACGGACGTTTCTTCAACAATGTTCGAAAAAATGGAGTAATAGGTAGTAATGCCAGCCTGTGTCCGGTTTGACGGCGCGTAATTGATGGCGAGCTCAAAATTATCAATCCGGTCGGGCTTTAGCGTTGGGTTGGATAATTGGCGCGTTGAACTGATGGCGTAGCGGTCCCGGCTCGATGCATCCTGAAATGCCTTGGCATAAATGGCCTTGAAGGCCAGACGGCCAGGGGTGAAAATAAGCGCAAGACGCGGGTTGAACTCCGATCCATAGCCACCCGATTTCCTGATTTTAGCGTTGTCATACCGCCCGCCGAGCGTTACGGACAGCAGGTTATTGATGGCGTAGGTTCCCTGAAAAAATGCACCAAAGTTGAAATACTCAAACAGGTTGCCGCCCGCTGTATTGTCAAGCGTACTGCGTCCGTAGTCTTTAGCACTCGTGTCAATAGGCGCTGAAAGGGTCTTGCTGATGGTAATTGTTTTGTAATCGCCCTGGATACTGCTGCTTCGGAATTCGAGTCCGCCCACCAGATCGAGCCGGTCACTCGGTGTTGCCAGTAAGCGAAGTTCGTTTCTGAACTGGTTGGAGTGTTGATAGAAATACTGCGTTTCCCAGTAAGGCGCTATGTTCTGGCTCAAGTTATAGGCTAACCGAACGCTCGCCAAATCGCTGGCGGTTGGCGAATTGGCCGTTCGGGCTAGCAGTGTCAGGCCCTGATTACTGTAATTACGCAGCGTTACGGACCTCGACTGGTCGCCAACTTCCGTTACCCGATACTGCGTTGTGTTAATGATCGAGAGCTTGTCTTTTATGATTTCGGTGTTGTAAACAGCGAAAATCGTGTTCTGCATGGGTCGCCAGATATTCCCGTTTTTGGCACCGGCCCGCGAGTTATCATTGGCCGAGTTGAGGGTGCCTTCGCTCAGGTTCCAGGTTTGCAAACCAATCGTAAAATCGTTGAAGGTGATTTTCGCTTTCAGGTAATAGGCTTTCAATTCATTGGAATAGCCAACCGGATTGCCATTTGGCGTTTGTTGCAGGGCCAGTTTATCAAGGTTTTGGGCCGCAGCCAGGCCATCGGGTGTAAGCAGCACCGAATCGCCAACGGCTCTGAAGTAAGGGCCGGTGATACCATATTTCTGAGCGGCTGCTGCGCCTTTGAAGTTGAGCGATTTACCGTAGTTCCAGCTGTTGTAATCGTCCGGGTTAAAATCATATTCTGAATACTTCGACAGGTTTTCCAGATTCGAAAAATAACCCCGGCCGGTAACGCTTATGGCCATACTGCCCACTCGGGCTGCGGCTGTCACGTCGGCGTAGCGGGTGTTGTAAGACCCGTAGCCCATGTCGGCAATAACGGCCGTTTGTTTGTTGCCCAGAACTTCCTTAGCCGTTTTGGTAATGACGTTGACGACGCCCAGGAATGCATTCGCCCCGTATATCGTCGATGCCGGGCCATACACGATCTCGACCCGTTTTACGTTGGAAATCGGGATCTGCGTCGACCAGTAAACGATGTTGCTCCATAGGTCATTCTCCTCGATACCGTCGATCATAAACAGCGTCCGCTCGGTATTATCCGAGCGATACCCGCGCTGGTAGATGTTTGAGTAGGTAAGGCCGTAGGTTCGGGACAGGTCGAAGCCGGGTAAATCGTTGAACAGAATTTCCAGATCCGTATACCCGCGCTGACGAATATCTTCATCCGTAACGACCATGACCGTAGCGGGAGCTTTGTAGAGGTCCTCCGGTTTCTTAGAAACAGACGTAACACGTACAACCTGCGTTTGTGTCTGCTTGACTACGTTAACCATATTAACAAACCGAAAAGGAAGGAGTAAATCCGCTTCGGGTTCGTAGGCTGGATTCAGTAAAAGCATTTGCGTAATAGCGTCGTTTGCCAACTGGGTCGAATCGAGTGCCAGATAGGTTAGCGACAGGAGTTTATAGGCAAGTACTTTTTGCTTGGTATCGAACCCATCTTTCAGGCAGGGGTTCAGTAAGGTAAATACTTCATTGAAGTTAGCCCGGTCGTAGTTGTCCTGGGCATCTTTAATTTTATAATCCCCACATCCACCTTGGGCAATAGCCGATGTTGCTGTGGCGACAACGCCCAGAAAAGTGGCTATACAGACCAGGTAAACGATTGGTTTCATTGAAATCACGGGTTAATGATTAGTTACGGTTTAGTAAAATGCCGGGCTGAGCCAGATAGCCCGCCATCAGTTTATTCCATTCTGCTTCAGACAGATTGCCTTTGGCGGTTTTTAGAGCTTTGTCGTAAAGCCCTTTTGTATTGATATTCATCACCCTGACTGTCTGGTCGGCCCCGCAGTAGAGCAGGGTATTGCCATCGTCGCTCAGGGTGATGTTCATAACCCAGTTTCGGTAGTCAGCAACCACGGTGGGTGCCTGCTGAAGGTCGGCTTCCGACCAGATTCGGATGGTGCCATCCAGACTGCTGGTCAGAATCAGCTTTCCGTTGGGCGAAATAATGGCCCCGGTAACGCTGCCCGAATGGGCACCCGGCAGGAAGGCTTGAAAACTGCTGACTTTGTTATTGACAAAATTCCATAAGAGGACATCCCCGCCCGAACTGCCCGTAACGAGCGTCTTCCCGTTGGGGCTGAAGGCAAGTGCCGAAATACGGCTCCCCCTAAACTCGGGCCGCACGACAACGACCGGCTCCCGGTCTTTACCGGCGAGGTCGACCGTGATCAGACGGCCATTGTCAGAACCACAGACCAGGTGTTCCCCATCGGGTGACACCTGAGCGGCATATAACTTGTAGCCTGTTTTAATGTGCGCCAGGGAGTCCAGCCCTTTGGCCGTTATTTTCCAGATCCGAACGCTTCCCGATGTGCTGGCCGAAACCAGGTGCGTGCCGTTTTGATAAGCATGCAACGCGAAAATAGGCGAGGGGGCGGTGGCAAAGAACGTCCCTTTTTTAGGCTGGGCAATATCCCAAACGTAAATGCGGCCGTCGGTACTGCCCGCAAATAACCGGTTGCCGTTGTCGGAAAAAAGAACAGACCTAAAGCCACTCCCTGACCGGCGGGCAGGGCTAAAAACGGTAGCCGGACGATCGGGGTCCAGAGGCCGGACCCGAACGGAACCATCGTCGCTGGAGGAGGCCATCAGACTGCCGTCCGGCTTTACGGCAAGTGCCCGGACATTATCGCGGTGTCCTTCAAAAATCAATTTTTTGTCGCTCGCTTTCGACAGAGCGGCAAAAATAGCCGGGGAGTTCGATGGGCCGCCATTCGCCATGTTCAGCTGGTAGGCAACCACCGACAGGAGGCTGGGCAGCGAGTCCTTGGCCGTTTCGGCCGTCTGTAATGATTTGATCGCAATGGACTGAGCGATGGCCAGCATACCCAGTCGATTGGCTTCTTTCGCATTCAGCTTTTCACGTTCGCTGGTTTTTTCGGCCAGTACTTTCAGGCTATCCGAAATTTTACTGGCTGCCCGGGCTCGCTTTTCAGCCGCTGACGCAACCTGGGTGGCTACGTCGGCCAGATTTTTCTGTTGAACCGCGATGCTTCGTTCGTTGTCGGCTCTGGTCGATTGAATAATAGCCAACTGCTGTTGTTTCTGGGCATACTGGCGCTGTGCTTCGGCAATCGTTCGTTGTTCTTCGGTCAAAAGCCGTTGCTGTTCGGCAATCTCCTGAAGCTGTTTGGCGATTTTACTTTGCGAAACGGCTTCTTTCGTCTGGCTCTCGGCGTTTTGCTGCTCGCGTCGGGCATTCTGGGCGCTTATTTCAGCCGCTTTACTGGCCTGACTCGCTTCACCTTCCAGCAAATTGAAGTAAATGGCGGCAATGATACCTACAACCGCCAGCGAGATACCCGTAACCGCCAGGATGCGTGTCTGACGGATATCCTGCTTTTGCCGTTTTTCGCGGCTTTGCACGTCAAATTCGTACTGGTCCTTGCTGTATTCCAGGTACGTGATGGCTCGCTCGAAGAAGATGTCGTAGCGTTGAGCCCAGGCCAGCGTGGGTTTGTTATCTTTCTGCCACTTGAGCGCTATCTGAAGCTCGGGTGGGGTGAGCGGACCTGTTTTGCCTTCCTGATACTGAGCGGCCGATTTAGCGATCTCCTTGTAGAGTTTAGCCGATTCGGTTTCCTCCTGACTCCAGATTTGCAGCCGCTCCCAGAGCTGAACGATACGACCGCGCGATATGCTGATAACGGTATCCTGTCCAACCGAACTACCCACAAAGGGCAATAGAAACGACGCTTCGCGGGCCCGAAACCGATCGACTACATCGAAGAGCAAATATTCAGGAATACCCGTTATCTCTTTGATGGTGTTGATGCTGATGGGGTTGATGATGCTGCGATCATCGGGACCCAGGGCAATCAGCGACTTGAATACTTTCTCGGTCGTCAGGCGTAGCTTATCCGACGGCAGACCGGCGTATAGTTCTTCAGCATGCACCGAAATGGCATTGGTCATCGTACCAATGGCCTCGTAGTGCAGACTGTCGATGGGTTGATCGGGGGCAGCTGTTTTTTGCCAGTAAGCCCAGGTCCGCATCAGGGCATGCTGCAACACGGGCAACTGTTGCGAATTCAGGCCCGTGTCTTTCAGTAATTGTTCCGTCAGCGCGGGCGTAATTTTTGCCCCCAGTGCTTCAACAGGTTTAACAATAACGTCGCGTATCTCCGCCGAATTCATTTTGGGCAGCAGATAGGAGCCGTCATTGATGGCTTCGGTAAATCCGTCGTAGAGCGTACAATAGTCCAGAAAGTCCGAACGCATGGTCAATACGACAAAAATCGGGTTATCTGTTTTCTTGGTAGCGGCCAGTAACAGGTTTATGAACAGGGCCACATCGTCCTGCTGATGAACGGCTTCCGCATCGTCGAGCGAATAGTGGAAGATTTCTTCAAACTGATCAATAAAGATTAACACCCGCTCCTTCTGCTCAACGAAGAGGTTGACCAGGGTTTGCGGGTCCTCCCGCAGCATCGTTTCAATGTCAAAATCTTTTGCTTCGGGATTCTGATCGGAGAAATAGCGTTGAATGGCAATGGCCAGACTGTGAAAAGGATCACTTCCTACCGAGAGGGATAAGACTAACCAGCCCTCTCTTTCGCGCTGAAGAGAGGGAATCAGACCGGCTTTCACAAGCGATGATTTACCACTGCCCGAGTAGCCGACGATGGCCAGTAAACGGGCAGTGGGCATCATGTCTTTCAGCTCTTTGATCTGCTGGTCACGGCCAAAGAACAAGTGAGAGTCTTCGCGGTCGAAACTCCTTAACCCTGGAAATGGATTTGCTACCTCAATTTTATTGTAAACCTCCGTCATATTGTGTTTACAAAGTCGCTGGTTACTACTGCCTCACTCAATGCTATCGGTCTTGACAATGAATATGTTATGATTTCTGTTGTCGCTAAACGTGTACTTGAACTCATCCACGGCTTTAATGGTCAGGTGGATACCCATACCGCCAATGGGCCGCTCTTCCAGGGGCCTGGCAAAAAACTCCTCAGACAGGCTCTCCCGTTGTAATGGATCGAACGGAGGAGCATCATCCTCAAGGGTGACCGTCAGGGCTCCGTTCTCAAATTCAGAAAGCACGTCGATCGGCCCTTCGAGGTTGTTTTCCTCGTAGCCATGCATAATAATGTTCGTTGCGATCTCGTCAATCGCCAGCATGAGGTTATACGTCGCTTTTTTAGACAATCCGGCCTGCCGGGCTTCTTCTTTTACGACCTGCCGGATACCTTCGAGCGAGTCGAAAGTGCCCGGAAACGTTTTACGTTCCATCGGTATGGGATTGATAAGTGATACATACCCGACAGGGGACAGTGGGAGTTGATTCGCTAAACTGTGGTTTGTTCGACTGCCAGGACAGTCATTTGTTATTAATGGTCAGTACCTACCCGCAACCGGTCCACAGTTAAGCGAATGCGCTCCCACCGGGCCGAACCTGAAAGGTTCGACCTTAAAGATACTGTTCCACGATATTTACACTGTGTTGAAGGCCCGTTTTCTCGAGTGTTTCTACCACCGACTCCTGGGGCCTTACAATATAAATTTGTAAGGCAGTTCCCATCTTCTGTTTGGCGAAAATGAGGACACGCAGACCGGCCGAGGAGATAAACGTCAGGTTTTCGACAAAGAGAACCAGTTCGTCCGGCGATTCGAGCGCCATTTTTTCAATCTCCTTCTGAAATTCCCGGGCGGAGAGCGAGTCGATTTCGCCCACCAGAGTGATCTTGGCAATCTTTTTAGCTTCAGCTATAATTTTAAAACTCATGATATTACTTGTTTTAAAGATAAGTTAGAATGGATGATCGGATGCATGCTATAGGATGTATGCCATTGACATAAATACATCATACATCCTATAGCATACATCACACATCATTTACCGATCAGGATGACGACACTGCGCCCCCCGACAAGAAATTCGTTTTGGTTACCCAGCAAGGCTTCTTTCCCGTTTTCATAAATGTCGGCGGGTGATGGCATGTCTGTGTTGGCAAACAGGTACCACTTTTTTTCCGGGGGTAAACCCGGCAGTTCAAAGTGAAGGCCTTCCCAGTACATGTTCATCGCCACATACACCATGGCATCTTTTACGATACCTTGCTTGGCATGGTCGCCACACAGCAGAAAGGCAAACGAGCGGCTGCTGGCCGAGCGGTCGCAGTTCCAGGCTTTGGTGCCGTGAAAGCTGATATCCGGGTAGCCACTGCCCATGTAGTCCCAGTACTGAAAGTGTGTTGGGCTGCGCAGCACCGGGTGCATACGCCTGAACTGGATCATGGTCCGGGCGAAATTGTGCAGATCGCTGTTGGTGTCCAGCTGCGTCCAGTTGAACCAGTTCAGCTCGTTATCCTGACAGTAGGTGTTGTTGTTGCCTTTTTGGGTCCGGCCCACTTCGTCGCCCATCAGCACCATCGGAATGCCCTGGCTTACCAGTAGAATGGCAAAGGCGTTCTTGATCTGTTTGTGCCGCAGGAAATTGATGGCCGGGTTGTCGGTTTCGCCTTCCCAGCCGCAGTTCCACGAGTTGTTGTCGTTGGCACCGTCGTTGTTGTTCTCTCCGTTGGCCTCGTTGTGTTTTTCGTTATACGCAAACATGTCGTAGAGCGAAAAACCATCGTGGCAGGTGATAAAGTTGATACTGGCCGTTGGGCCACGCTGGCTATACAGGTCCGGCGAACCCATAATGCGCTGGATCATGCGGGGTACTTCGCCCGGGTCACCTTTCAGGAATTTCCGTACATCGTCGCGGTACTTGCCGTTCCACTCTGCCCAGCGGCCATAGGCCGGGAAGGAGCCCACCTGATAGAGGCCACCCGCATCCCAGGCTTCGGCCACCAGCTTGCACTTGGCCAGGATGGGATCGTAGGCGAGGGATTCCAGCAGGGGCGGATTACTCAACGGACTGCCATCCTGCGCCCGGCCCAGAATAGCCGCCAGGTCGAACCGGAACCCGTCGATGTGGTATTCGGAGGCCCAGTAACGCAGGCAGTCGAGCACCATGTTACGCACCACCGGGTTGTTGCAGTTCAGCGTGTTGCCCGTACCGGAGAAGTTGAAGTAATACCCTTCCGGCGTAAGCATGTAATACGTTTTGTTGTCGATACCCCGAAACGAGATCGTCGGTCCCCGGTGATCGCCTTCGGCGGTGTGGTTAAACACCACGTCGAGCATGACCTCAATGCCGTTTTTGTGCAGCTCTTTGATCATGGTCTTCAGCTCATCGACCTGCATCCCGAACTTTCCCGTGGCGGCATAACCAGCCTTGGGCGAGAAGAAGTTGACCGTGCTGTAGCCCCAGTAGTTGACCAGCGTTTCGCCCGTGGTTGGACTTTCGCGGCTGTTTTCCCACTCATCGAACTCATAAATAGGCAGCAACTCAATGCAGTTGACTCCCAGGTCTTTAAAGTACTGAACTTTGGACCGGATGGCACTGAACGTTCCCGGGTTTTTGACCTTCGACGATTCGTGGCGGGTAAAGCCCCGAACGTGCATCTCGTAAATAACCAGGTCTTCAGAGGGCGTTTCGAGCGGGTGGTCGTGCTCCCAGTCGAAGTCTTCAAACGCCAGCCGCGACCGATACGGATATATATTATCCCAGTTCGGTTTGGCCATCCAGGTATCCCGTCCGCCCAGCACTTTGGCGTAGGGGTCGCTGAGAATGACCGACTTGTTGAACCGCAGCCCGGCCGATGGGTTGAAGGGCCCATCCATCCGATAGCCGTATTCGAGCCGTTCGTAATTGAGTTCAAAGACGATCATGCTGTACACGTTCCCAATCCGGAACTCGTCGGGGAAGGGTATTTCGGCAAAGGGTTTGTCTTCACCCCGCTCAAAGAGCACCAGCGTACAGGAGGTCGATGCGCTGGAAAAGATGCTGAAATTAACCCCGTTGGCGACCATGGTTGCCCCAAAGGGCAACACATGGCCACGCCGGAATTTAATGCCCTCGAATTCGTGCGTGGGATAATAATCTATCCGATTATCAATCATGATCAGGCGGCTTTAAGAGTCTTTATGCCTTCGTCCAGCGTATCGACCGTAATGAAGAAACTGAGAAATCCGGTGTTAGCCATGATGTCCTGAATTTCTTCGGACGTGCCTACCAGTACCACTTTGCCACTGCTGGCTTTTACCTGTCGATAGATCATCAGCAGCACCCGCAAACCGGCGCTGGACAAAAACTCGACATCCGTCAGGTCGATGATGACTTCTTTTTGCCCTTGAATAGCTGCGATCGCTATCCGCTCAAATTCGGGCGCGGTTTTGCTGTCGATGCTACCGCTTGCTTCGATGACGGTGATGGCCTCAGCCGTCCTGGAGGTTACATTCATGCCTGTAGTAGGGTTGAAAAGTTGAAGGTTGGTGATCGTTGCTTATTGAACCGGTGTCAGCAGCACTTTCACTCGTACCTGCTCCTGCGTATCGGGTAGTTTTACCGTAAGCGCTTCCGCGTCGAAATTGGTGTATGGTTCATCATTGATAAAACATTCACTAATGTAGACACTGCCTTTGGGCAGAATGTCCGGCGAAACGTACAGGATGTTGTCCTTGAAGGAATCCGGGTACGGCTTGAAGTAAAAATACGTCGGTTTTTTGGTAATCAGCAGGTTAACATATACCGTTGAGAGATAGCAAAGCTCAGTGCTGTGGTAGGCACTCATCGAGTGGCTGCCTTTTAGGCGCTCGGTACCCATCAGGTACGGCATACCGTTCGAGAAGACGTTGAAATATACCCCGCCATCGTCGGTATCGAGGAAGAACGCGTTGTAGAACGAAGCCGCTTCCCGAGCCTGTTTTTCATATTCTTTATCGTCGAGCAGACCGTACATGATCATGTAGGCCAGGATCGCCTGTTCCTGCTGCCACCACGCTTTGCGGTCGTGCCACACAAACTGGTGCCGTTTGCTGCCGGGCTTGAGCGTCCG
Source organism: Spirosoma aerophilum (assembly GCF_054782495.1). Lineage (NCBI taxonomy): Bacteria > Pseudomonadati > Bacteroidota > Cytophagia > Cytophagales > Cytophagaceae > Spirosoma > Spirosoma aerophilum. The sequence goes on from NZ_BAAGSJ010000036.1 coordinate 255,260, forward strand.
CTCTACCACGTCGTACCAGCCACCCCGCTGCTGGTCGGAACCGGCATCGGGCATCAGCTCAGCGATCTTCTTGGCAAAATCGAGGTATTCCTGCTTGGGCGTGAGCGACTGCATGCGCATCAGGTTCCAGGCAATTTTGAGGTTGTGCCCCACAACCGCCCGGTTTTGCTGCCAGCCCCAGGATTGGTCCTTGCTCCAGTCTTCGAAGAATTTCTCCTGAACGAACGGGCTGTTCTCGTAGTCGGGGAAGTACTTGGTGATGGTGTCGAAGGTGTATTCCAGGAAGTCGGCGTATTTCTTCTCGCCGGTAGCCAGATACAGGTTGATCAGGTAAGCCGGTGCGTGGTCGCCCACCGAGTTCCAGTTTTTGCGAGCCCGGTTGTGGGCCAGCGACTCATCGCGTGGGTCGAGCCCAATGGGGTCGATGTGGGAGAAATAGCCACCCTGCTCATTGTCTTTGTAGTACATCTCGAAGAGGTCGATGGTCTTTTCGATGTCCGACAGGATGCGTTTGTCGCCCGTGATGCGGAAGGTCTGCGTAGGACCGGCCAGTGCATAGATCTGCTCATACATCGGGATGGAGTAAAAATCGTCTCCGAATTCAGACGTCAGCAGTTTGGTTTCTTTGGCACCGTCGAGTTTAAGGCCGTGATACCAGTAAATGAGGTCGGCATCCTGGTCATAGAACCGCATGTGTTCGCGCAGGTATTCGGTTCCTTTTTCGGCACCTTCCAGGAAGGCATCATTGCCGGTCAGCATATAGGCTGAGGCAAAGCCGTAGATCATGCGCGAGATGGTGTCGGTCTCCTGGAGGTAGTCGCCTTTTTTGGCGCCTGCCAGGTGCAGCATCGTGCGGTAGTTCTTATAGTCGATGGGCTCCTCGGGGTAGTTGAACTGCCACTTGAGGTAGCTGGTGGCAATGGAGCTGATCTGGTGAATCCACCAATCCTGCGCTTCGTGGCGGAACTCCATAGGGTGGTGGCCCGGAAAGATCATCCACTGCACTTCAAAAACCGGCTCATCGTCCTCAATGCCGGGATAGAAGGAGCCGTAGGCATGCACGTACTGCCCTTTTTTGGACAGCATTTCGAACATGACGCCTGTGGCATCCTGATAAGGCTCGTTGAGGTTCCGTACCGAACGGGCAAAGGTGGAAGCAATCAGAAAGAGTTTAAACTTACGGCCATCGGAGGTTTCCAGGACAAAAGCTTTCTCCGACGAAATAAACTCGACGACATAGCCCGAAATGGTATCCGAAAAGGTGAAGTCGATTTTCATGCTGGCCCCCTTTACCGGGAGGCCCTTATCGCCTGTGGCAACATTTACTGTATCCGTTTCCATGAATGCTATTTTTGGATTTAAGGTTAAAATCGTGTTTGCTGGAGGTGGTGTTACTGCACTAATCGTGGTAACCCTGGCTGATCTCGACAATGTTGCCATCAGGGTCTTTGAGCCAGACGGTTTTCCAACCCGTAATAAAGTCGCTGAAGTCAAGTGGCCCCAGCGTAATGACGGCGGCATCGCCAAGGGCGCTCACCGCTGCGTCGACATCATCGACCTGAAAGGCCAGGTGCCTGACGCCCGCATAATGAGGGCCATCGGCCACGGCGTCGGGTGTGCCGGTTGGGCGTTCGCCTTCGGCTTTAAAGAGCTCGAGATAAACCGATTCGCTATTTTTGAGGAACACGATTTCATTGCCCTCACCCAGCGGGATGGCCCGCGACCGGTGAAAGCCAAAGTAATCCGTGTAGAACTGTTCCGTTTTAGCCGGATCGATGCAGGACAGCGCAATGTGCGAAAAAACCATACTGGCCATGGATTGAGTCAGGTTATCGTTCGGAGAGAATTTCAATGATTTTTTTGGCAAACAGGTGCGCATGCCCGCCCGAACGGCCCGTAACCAGGTCATCATCTACCACCACATCTTCATTGGTGTAAATGGCTCCGTACGCTTTGGCGTCGCCGATGAGGTTGTTATGGCAAACCAGCGGTCGGCCTTTCACCAGCTCCGTAGCGGGGGCCACCAGCCACAGGCCATGGCAGATGATTCCTTTCAGAACCGACTTTTCGGCAAAAACCCGTTTGAGGAATTCGGTAGCGGGGGGGATTTTCTCAACATCTTCGGTGTAGCGCAGCCGGTCAGATACCATGCCCGAGGGGACAATGATGGCTGCATAGCTCCGTAACTCCTCATCACTCATGTTCTCGAAACTTTCCGAACAGTCCATGGGTACTTTGTACTCATGGCCATGAAAAGTGATCCGTTCATTGCCCCACAGCCGGGTCAGAAAATGCAGTTCGGCACCTTCTTCGGGGAAGCGGTATTTGTAGTAAAAAATTTCGTTTTCGAAGTAGTCACTTTCCAGAAGCACTCCGATTTTTTTGCCGCTCAGTTTCATGGTTACTTGGTTATTGAGTACTGGTTATTGGGTGATCAGCCACGGTTGGATAATGGGCTGCTGCCCAATAACCAATACCCGCTTTCATTACAGCGTAGCAGAGCCCTCGCGGGGAACAAAATCATCCACTACATACTTGGTCAGGATGGGCGTACCAGCCGGACCGGCCTTTAAGGTCCATGTCTGATAGGCGTCGGCATCAATGCGTTTGCTGGTCGCTTCGGGGGCGTTCCAGACGCTGGCTTCCCAGTGTACCACTACGTCGACTGTTGCGGTGTCGCCATCGATTGTTGCTTCGGCTTTGGTAACGGTATGAACTTCATCGAAGAACGTACGGATTACACGCTGATACCAACTCTCGAAACCGGCATAACCATACACGGTAACTTCCGGGAAAACACACTCCAGTTCGGCATCGGCCAGTAAGGGCAGCACCTCTACCATGGGCGCGTGAACATCTAATTTGAGGTACCAGTCGTCCACAAACGTCTGAATAGCTTCTTTGGTCAGCATTTCGTTTTCGTATTAATGATTTATCAATAAATTGAATCAGTACTGTTGATGGCCGGTTCCTGGCAACGCATCGGTTGCCGGGAGCGAGCTTCGGGTATCAGACGGGCGCGCTAGTCTGTAAAAGCTGCCAGTACGTTTTCGACGGTATTGTAGGTTGTAATACCTGCCACTTTCCCATCGGCAACTTCCCAGACGTGTACCCAGCCGTTCTCATACCCCTTCTGCGTTTTATTAACTGTCGCTTCCTCCCGGCCAAGCACCACCACTGTGTGCTCGTCGGCTAAAAACGTCCTGGGCTCAAACGAACGCATCGAAATGTCGGCGCCCATTTTTGTGAGCAAATCGCCCAACTGTTCTTTGCCGATGTAGGTGCCATTCAGAGAAACGCCTTTCGCATAAAGCGAATGCCACGTGATCGAATCGTGCAGCCTGCCGAATAAACCGGCCATGTCACCTGTCTGGAAGGCCTGATAGCACTGTTTCACCAGCTCCTGGTTGTCCTGATTCGTCATAGGTCCGGTTGGCCGCATCAGCCGTTTTAGCTACGCCAGCGATCCATCGGGGTGCTGAACCATACCGGCAAAGTGAATGGCAATTCGGCCATCACGCAGCACCCAGCTGTCGGCAAAGCGCATGTTGGCATCGCCATCCTGCGTTTTCATAACAATTTGTTCGGTAATCATCAGCGTCTGCGGGTCTTCGGTTTCGGCCCAGAAAACGATATCGGTTTCCAGCCCGTCGATACCCAGAATACCCTGCATGTGTTCCCGAATCCGCTCACGGCCTTTGTAGATGACCGGGCTTTTCGAGAAGCTGCTGATGAGCAGTGCATCATCGGTATATTGATCGAGCAGGGCTTCAATATTTTTATCGAGAATGAGCTGAATGTGCTCGCGATACATACGGCCCAGGGGGCTATCGGGTACATTGGTCATGACAAACGAAGAAAGGAGTAATTAAGTCGTTAGTTCTTTTTCTTTAGGAAGCGCTTCGGTAACAAGCCGTTTCTCTAAACTACGGAGCCGGTTGATTGACCAGAAAACGATCGTTGCCAGGGTGAGCAGCACCAGGGCAATCCGCAAGCTGTCATTCGGCTCCGTATCCCACTGCCTGGCGATCAGCAGATAGTACGCTATCCCCAGGGCATAATACACCGCGCAGATTATGACATGACTGAGCATATCGGCCGAGTGTCCGGTTCGCTGCGACTGCCCGAACAGGGTTGGCCAGATGTACCAGACAGCCATCACCAGGTGCCAGGTGGCAAGGCCCCAGGTATACACCTGGAACTGGCTGGGCGATTCGGCCAGAAACGACCACATCAGAAGCGGGAACAAGGCAGAAAACCGGGCTGTGTCGAATAAAAAGCGATTAAACGAATCTTTATAGGGCACGCGCTCGATTAATACACTGAAGCCCAACCAGGCCGTAACGATGAAGAGCAGCGTTGTTAAAAACGATACCAGTACCAGCACATCGTTCCATTTGGTGATGTCAAACGTTGGCCCTGTGTTCCAATGAAACCGGTCGTTCAATAAACGGAAGCCGGTTACTAAGGTCAGCGAGAAGAACAACGTAATCAGGTTCGGTAAACGCACAAGTACCTTTGACAAAGTATTGGCTTCCATAGTGATAAGTTTTTTGAATGCTGAATGGATGCTTACCGGAGTTGTTCGATCAGTCCGTAGTCGTCCCAGTTCGCCCAGGCTTCAGCAATCTTGTCGCCAACCACGTGGTACATCACCAAGCCTTTCCAGGTGGCTTTGCGCCCGGTAGCTTCAATACCGGCAAAGGTGTTCTGGTGGGTGCCGGGTGCGGCAAACCGAACCACTACTTTGTCGCCTTCGGCAACCATATCCACAATCTGGAGGTCGAGGTCGGGAAAAGCGCCATACAACATATCCATCTGGTTATGGAGGGCGTTTTCGCCTTTGATAGCCTCCGGCACGGCCGACCGGTCGATGTAAAAGCCGGGAGCTGTAAACTCACTGAACTTGCTGAAGTCCCGGTTTACCAGAATTGCATTGACGTATCCCCGAACGAGTTCTTTGTTTTCTTCGACTGACATGATGTTTACTAGGTTTATGGATTAAAAAAGATGAGTAGTCGTTTTGCCGTTGCTTAAAAATCATACAGCTTTTTGATGCCACCAATCTGGTTCATCAGGCTCATGACGTCATTCTGAACACGGCATTCAGTTAGTTGACCCGCTTCGTTGAATCGGAAAAAAGACATGCCATTGATCCAGACGACTTTGTTACTGGCCGGTACATTGCGCCAGGTGCCAATGTGTTTGGAGTCCATCCGCCAGAAGACAGCCGCTTTAAAGTCCTCCGCAACAATGTCGTCGGGCTCAACAGAATACGTCAGGTTTTCGAAAATGTGACGGTTCCGGTCAACTAATCCCATAAAGGCGTCACGCCCGTCTAAATGAGCAAAGGCGAGAAGAAACTGAAAGTTGGGATCAACAATGCGTTCGGCAACGTCAACGTCACCTTTCGACCACACGAGTTCCATAAACTCACGCACCGTTTTCGTGTTCTGTTCAATACGAGTCATTATAATAGTTTTGGTTAGGGTAGAGTATTACTCAGTTTGATCGTAGCGCTATCTTCCTTGTAAATCCAGTACTCGATCAGGCAAAGCACCTTGCTGACTTATTGAACCTCCGTTTTCTCTCGTCGAAAAAATGGTTAATTCGGGTAGAGAACCTGAATGCCATCAATCTGACGCATCAGACTTAAGGCATCATTTTCGACCCGGGCATCAATTAGTTTGCCGGCTTCAGCAAAGCGAAAAAAGGTCATTCCATTAATCGAAACATCCTTGTTGCTGCCAGGTACATTTCGCCAGGTATCAACGTGTTTGGACGACATGGTCCAGAAGGCGGCTGCCTGTTGATCTTCAACGATGATGTCGCCCGGCGCAACGGTATAGGTCAGGTTCTCGAAGGCAATTCGATTTTTGACGACTACTTGCTCGAACGATTCGATGCCTTTCAGATGAGCAAAAGGCAGGATGAACTCAAAGCCGGGCGTCAGGAGCTGATCTGCCAGCTCAAGATTACCCTTACTCCCTATTTCGCTGTGTAAAACCTGGCTAGTGTATCTTTTGCCTGCTCAACAGAATTCATAAAAAGTAACTTAGCGTGGTAGGTGGGTATTTTTTACAGCCTGAGGCTGTTTCAATTTTAGATCAGGGTAAGCCAGACGGTTACTCGCCAGGAGGTGGCGGCACAACGCCCAGTTGCTGTAACAGGCCCAGTTCGTCGACATTGGCCCAGCGCTCGGCAATTTTGCCGTCGGCCATCCGAACCGTTGTTGTACCGGTAAATGTCAGTGACTTGCCGCTTGGGGGCATACCCATTACGCCACCCGTATCGGTGCCGGTCAGGCTCCAGCGGTGAACAACCTTATCCGCCGTATAAATCTGGTCGAGTACCGTCAGTTGGATATCCGGCATGGCATGGCGGAACATACCGATGATGTGCTTGAAGCTGCCCGAGCCTGGTTCCGTTTTGGTTTTGCCACCTACAAATGAATGGTCAAGGGCATCGCTGGAGAGCAGATCTTCCCGCACGACGCCCGTATTCCAGGCGCTGTTGAAAAATTCCATGCAAACTGCGTTGTTCTCTTCTGGGGAAAGTGCCATAATTTGTGTGTTGTTAAAGGGTTGTTAGATGGATTGATTAAAAAAAGATGAATGCTTTTGTCATTTGGTTACCCGCCACCCCAATCCAACGGCCGTTGTCCAGGCGCGATCTTCGGTGATATAATGGAAGGGCACAAGCAGAATCGCCCGCTTGTAGGCCAGATAAAATCCGGCTCCCAGCGTCGGTGTAATCTGCGGGGCCAGGCTACCTTCGGGCCGACCGATCCGGAGCGAGGGATACAGGTTGATAGCTACCCGCCAGTGTCCCTGACTAAGGCCTACTGATGGCCCTCCCAGACAGAAAAAACCGTATTTCCCATTAGTAGACATGGAAACAATGCCGTCGTAATGGGCATGAGTTCTGACCGGCCGATTCGATGCTACGCCGGTACTATCTTCCACGACGCCAGTATAGGCATAGGTTGTGATAGAGGTCATTAGCAGAATAATCAGTACAGAACAATTCATACAGGCGTCAGGATAAAAGTGGCTTCGTGGCTGTTAATCGTGTGATTCGTATTGGGTTGTTCCGCTGCCAAAAGCGGCTTCGGTCGGTAAAGTGCCCATAAGCTGACCCACCAACTGCAGTTGAACTTTTCCATCACGAACCAGCATAATGTCGTAAACGCGTCGTTTCCCCAGCGAACTGGTAACGGTGGCTTCAAACCATACATAGTCCGAATCGCTTGTGATATTCTCGACAGAGAGTGGCGTAAATTCGGCCTCTTTCGCAAACAGGTCCTTAAACATATGGCGGACCGGCTCCCGGCCGGTCATATTCACGCCAGCCGTGAGCAGCTGTATATCTTCCGTAAAGAAGTCGTCGGCCAGCGCATCGGCATCACCCCGAACATGAAAGTCGAGGTAGCGTTTATGGAATAGCCTCGCATTGGCACTATCAGGTGGTGTAAAGTCGCTGAAATCGCCGGGTTGCCAGACGGTCCCCTGCCGGAGGCCATATAGCTGAAGGTAGATCTTCCCCGATCGCAAAAACTTCACCTCATACACCTTAACCGGATCGCCGTTTGGGTTCTGAATGGTCATTTCCATCCAGATGAACTGCCGGCCCGTCACGAACTTATCCATTGTCCGCTCGCCCAGCGTACTCAATCGTCGGAGGTATAGCTCAACCAATGCCTGAATAGCCGCGTGCCCCTGCGCCCGAAACGTAAAGCCATGCATGCGGGCATCGTCGGTATAACAAGCCTTCACCATGCCGTCGATATCACCCCGCTGCAGAAAAGCAAGCTGGGTGGCCTGTAGCGTCATGGCTTCCGATTCGTTGGTGTCAACAGATGGGGTAGTGGGTTGCATGGGGAGTTTTCCGGGTTGGGTTGAGCTAGGATGGAATGACGCCGAGTTGATGCAACAGGCCCAGGCTGTCGCCCGACATCCAGAGATCAGCTATTTTGCCATCTTCAATGCGAAACATATTGATGCCCTGGTCGGTCACTTTCAGGTTTGTGGCCGGATGACCCAGAAAGCCGCCCGTATTTGTGGCCACATACGACCATCGGCACACGACTTTGTCGCCCTCTGCAATCAGGTCGTGCATGGTAAAGTGCACATCCGGAAAGGCCGATTGAGCCGTTTCAAACCAATGCTTTAACGAAGGCGGCTGATGGGCCTGGCCAGGGGGAAAATGCAACTGAAGGTCGGGAGAGGTAATTTCTTCCAGTATTTCCCCTTTCTTTTCGTTCCAGAACTCCAGCCAGTACCGCTTTACAACTTCTTTGTTTGCGTTAACATCCATATGAGGTACGTGAGTTAGTGTTGGTATTCATCAGGCCGGAATAACGCCCAGCTGCTGCATCAGCCCGAAATCATTCTCGTTGACATGTACCGAGACGATCTTGCCATGCCGGATGGTGAAAATGTCGATACCGAAATCTTTGATGTGATTACCGGTGGCTGGGGCACCCAGGAATTCGCCCTGGTGGGTTCCTTCAATTTGCCAGCGGCTGGCCACTTTGTTCCCTTCGGCCATCTGGCGGAGAACGGTAAATTTGATGTCGGGGAAGGCGTTGCGGAGGTACATGACAAAGCCCCGGAACGCTTCGTAGCCACTGATGGGCTCGGGCTGAGTAGGAATGATGAAGGCGAACAGCGGGTCCAGAATCTCTTCAATCACTTCCAGCTTTCCCTCGCTCATGATGTCGCCGAAATAGCGGGCCACCAGCGCTTCGTTTTCAGCGGGGGTGGTGGGGGCGGGGGCACCTTCCTGGGCAGGGAGTACACCCAGCTGAAGCATCAGGCCGAGGGTATCTTCGTGACCAATCGACTCGACAATCTTGCCGTCTTTAATGGTGTGCCAGGTCATGCCGTCGATCTGGAAAAAGTTGCCCGTTGCTTCCACATTCCCTTTCACCGTGAGCAGGGGGCCGCCCGTGTGCGTACCGCCACCCAGCCAGCGCGTGGCTACCCAGTCGCCATCGGCTACCATATCCTGGGGGTCGATATAAAAGTCGGGGAACGCATCGTGCAGCATTTGCACAAGGCCAATGAACCCTTCGGGGCCATGGAAAGGCTCGGGGTGGGTTGGCAGGGTAAAGACAAAGTCAGAGGAGAGAATTTCAAAGGCCGTATCCTTGTTGGCCTGATTCATTATTTCGTGAAAATAGCGCCGGGAAAGGGCTTTGTTTGCGTTACCTTGTGACATGGGAAGGAGTTTTTAGTAGTGAAGAGTTTTTTAAGCGTCAGCCAAAATCAGATCGGCAGCTTTCTCACCAATCATAAAGCAAGCAGCTACGGTATTGCCGCTCGTAACGGTAGGCATCACCGAAGCATCCGCCACCCGAAGGCCGGATACGCCATGAACGCGCAGGGATGGGTCAACGACCGCCATGCTGTCTTTGCCTATTTTGCAGGTGCCGGCCGGGTGCCAGAGGGTTGAGCCCTGGCTGCGGATAAACCCTTCCGGGTCGCCGGGTCCCGGTGCCAACTCGCCACCATTGAGGGAGGCAAAGGCCGCGGTTTCGCTGATCTTCCGAATCAGGTCGATCGCTTTTCTGAATACCGCTACGTCGGCAGCATCACTCAGGTAATTTGGGTTGATAACCGGTTTGTCGAGGGGATCGGCCGACCTTAATTTAACCGTACCCACACTTTTGGGCTGCACCAGAATGGGTAGGAAAATGCAGACATTGCCGCCAAAATCGGGTAAAAATGGCGCTAAAGGGGCCGGAATGCTGGGCGTGAAATTCAGTTGCAGGTCGGGAGCAACGGCGTCGTCGGTGGTTTTAACAAACAGGACATTGCCGGTGAGCAAGGTTGTTTGCGGACGTTCGCTTTTGGCCCGGAAAATAACGGGCAACTGCACGTGATCCTGTAGGTTTTCACCGACGCCGGGCAGATTAGCCTGGACCGGAATGCCCAATTCGTTTAACTGCTCACTCGGGCCAATACCCGACAGGAGTAATAGTTTGGGCGAATTGAGAGCACCGGCACTCAGGATCACTTCGTTCTCCACCAACAGCTGATGGGTTTCGCCATTTTGCTGATACTCAACGCCAACAGCCCGACCGTCCTGAATCAGAATACGGTTTACCTGGGCACCGGTAATAAGGGTGAGATTGGGGCGATCCTGTATCGGCTGCAGAAAAGCGGTGGCACCGCTGGCCCGCTGCCCATCGGGAGTGATGTGGAATTGTAACAGCCCGGCTCCGTTTTCCTGCCGACCGCCATTGTAGTCCCAATGTGGTCCATCGTAGCCGAGTTCAACGGCACCGTTCAGAAATTCAGGTGAGCGCATCACATCGTCCGGACAATCCCGAACGGATACTTCACCGCTGGTACCGTGGTATTCGGATGGCCCACCTTCAAAATTCTCGGACTTTTTAAAGTAGGGAAGCACATCGTCGTACCCCCAGCCGTCGGCACCCAGCGCTTTCCACTGGTCGAAATTGGCCGGGTTGCCGCGTACATACATCATGGCATTAATGGATGTACTGCCGCCAACTACTTTACCCTGGTTGATGGTCAATTCGCGGTTGGCCAGTCCCGTTTGTGCCGTTGTTGGGAGGGCCCAGTCGAGGGCACTGCCCCACAGCTGCACAAAGCCACCCGGATTCACCACATTAGGGCTCTGGTCCCACTCCCCGGCTTCGAGAAGGACAACCTGCCGCGACGGGTCGGCGCTGAGCCGATTGGCAATAACGCTTCCCGACGCCCCCGCTCCAATGATGGCATAGTGACAATGAGATTTCATGGGTATGGTTAAAAAGAAAAAGGATAGGAAAGCGGTTGACGCAGAACAACGGGTTCGTCGTTCATTTGCCAGCATATAGTCAGTAAATCAGCTAGAGTCAGTAACCCCAATGCATTATTGCGAGCAATTGGTTTGTACCCAGTCGCTATGGTGGTTGCCCTCCAGGACCAGATCGATCAGAAACGGTTTGTCGTCGGCCAGCATTCGCTCAATAGCCGGAGCAATTTCGTCCTCCCGTTCCACGCGCACAGCTTCTACGCCCATCGACTGAGCCAACAGATCGAACCGAATGGCTGGATAGGAAAGGTCGAAGGAGAGCGGGTGTTCCCGGCTTTCAATGCTCCGTTCCTGCCAGTAGACGTCGATATTGAGCTGTAGCAGTTTGTAGGAACCGTTGTTGCAGACCACAAACTTGGCTCCGGTTTTATGCCGTACGGCTGACCATAGAGCCTGTATCGTGTACATACTGCCGCCATCGCCCGAGAAGCCGATCACCGTCTTGTCCGGATGGGCCAGTTTAACGCCAATGGCTCCTGGAAATCCAACCCCCAGCGAACCGCCCCGTGTGGTAAAATACGAACCGGGTAAACGGGGCGGAATGGCCTGCTGTACCGCTGGAGAATTGGTTAGCGCTTCATCGAAGATGACCACATCCTGAGGTACTTTCTGCGCCAGTACTTCCGCAAACTGACCCATTTTCAGCGGTTTGCCTTCGGCTGCTTCAGGAGCGGGTGCTGCGGCTGTTTTGGCGGCCTGCTTTGCCTCGCGGGCAGCCTGTAAACGGCTGCTGGCTGCGGCCTTCTGCGATTTGGTCTGCTGACTTTCTATAGCCTTTGCCAATGCCTGCAGCGACAGTTTCGGGTCGCTGACTACGCCCAGATCAACATGGTGATTCTTGGCTATTTCGTAGGCGTTCAGGTCGAAATGGATGACTTTTGCCCCTGGCTGATAAATATCTTCCAGACGGGGAAAAACCTCGGGTACCATGTACGTGCCAACAATCAGGTTGGTGTCGCCCTTGCTGGTAATGGGATGGCTGAACTCACCAAACATATGCCCGGTTGTACCCTTATACAACGGGTGCGTGTTGTCGATAAATACATCACCGAAATCAACGCCATATATCTCAGCACCAAGCAATTCGGCCACCTGCGCCAGCTCTTGATTGGCACCTGAATAAGCTACACCGTCGCCCGCAAAGATGACCGGCGTTTCGGCCGCGAGCAATAGCCGGGCTGCTTCGTCGATCTGGTCGGGTGAAGGAACAACACGGGTCGATGGCAGGCTGGTTGGTACAACCGGTTCGTCGTTGATCGCATCCAGAACATCCATGGGTAAACAGACATAAACCGGCCCCATGGGTGGGGTAGAGGCAATCTTAACGGCCCGGCGGATGGTTCGCAGCAGTGACTTTGGTGATAGTACCAGCGTGGAGAACTTGGTTACCGGCGCCATCATCGCGACCAGATCGTTGGCCATCTGGGCGTCCATGTTCATGTACTGCAACCCCGCATCGGCTCCGATGACCACCAGGGGGGCATGGCCGCGCTTCGCCTGATACAATGCCCCAACCGCATTCCCAATACCGGGTGAGCTGTGGAGCTGCACCAGGGTTGGTTTCTGGGTTGTTCGGGCGTAGCCATCGGCCATCATTACCGCCACACTTTCTTGAAGCGTCAGGATGTATTTCATGTCGGGGTAATCCGCAACGGCATCCAGGAAACCCTGTTCTACCGTTCCGGGATTACCGAACATGTGGTCCATGCCGTCGGCCAGAAATTGCTCGATAATTTTCTGATTTCCGGTTTTACCAGCCATACCGCTTCAAGCCGTTATCAAGGACGTTAACGAACTGATCACCAAACTCGAAGGAGCACTGGAGCGACCGGGCCGTGATAAATGGGTAATCGACAATAACGGAGGTTTCTTTGCCGAAATTACCATGATACTGGCCTTCTGGTCCAACGGCATCGGTGAGGGCATATTCGAGAACATACGGCGGTGGTCCCATGTTAAGGTCGGTATGCAAAAAGCCCGTACCATCCTGATAATCATACTCGATACAGTGACCTGTAACGTGTTTGCCTTTAATGATGGATTTGCGCTCGTTAAAATCACGGGCATAAATCAGGGGTGCTACCCCGTAGCAAATGGCACCAATGGGCATGTCTTTTTTGTAGAATCCCAGAATAATGTCGTGAACCCGCTGGTTATTCACCATGTCGATGATGGGTCCGCTACCACCCACCAGCAACAGCCCGGCATACTCAGAAGTAAGGTTTTCCTGAGCTACCTTCAGGTCGCTGAAGTAGGCTTCAAATGCCCGCAGGAAGTTGGGCGTTGAGAAATAAGGACGTCTGGGTACTACCTCCGACATGTTCTGTCGCACGTCAAGGCGGTTAGATGCTTCAAACGCCTTGACCATGTCGGCGGCCTCCGGCGTTGTTACGCACATGCCTAATGGGGGATCAACGTACGTAGTGTCGTAGCTGGGTGGCAACGCTTCTGCTTTCTTACCCGTAGGCGTCATGAATTCAACCTCGTAACCGGCTGCTTCCAGTTTGGACAAGGGACCAACAAGTTCGATACCCCAGTAACCGTACTCTGATAGGATAGCCAGAATCTTTTTAGACATAAGACGAAGAGAGTTATTGTATGTAAGGAGGAAATAAAAGGCAACAGGCTCACGCTCAACGCCCTGAAAGGAGGTGAGCATGATAGAAAACGTGACTGGAAAAACCGTCAGCAGGGAAATAAAAACCGTCGTCTATGCCAGTACGACCGGGTCAGTGCAGATGTGTATACTAGGTTCATAAAGAGGAGTAGGGTTCAATGAAAAGCTGTGTGTCAAACCTAATAGTTCGTTTTTATATAGCCCACTATTTGCCGTGAACAACAGACAGGATGGAGCCAACGACGATTTTTTGGGCGTGAATCGATTCTAAATTGATTGCTATTGAGGTAATGTGTTCTAAATGATAACATTATGTTACGATTATAGGCTGATAATATATACTGGTTGTGGAAGGCAAGGTCTGGCGATCAGCTACAGCTGTATCAGTAAACAGGCGTCGCCCTCCAGGCTTTTTTCGATCGTTAAGCTAGGGCTGCTACCTTGTTTGACGACCGTTAGCAGCATACATGGCCATTTCGCAACACTTGCCGCCGTGTTCGGGCAGTTTATGTGTACAAACCGGCTAAAGCAGATTTGTATCTTAAGGTTACGCATTGACAGGCAGAGAGTTATCCGTGCTTGTTCAATTTGAAACGCTGAAAAAAACAGGTGCAGTTACATAAAATAACGGTTATCTATATACGTATGTCGGGATGTAGGTATCAGCGCAGCGATTAATAGGCCCAATTTACCCGCAATAACTGCTTTTCAAAACAGCAGCCGGCTTGATCGGTCACCCGGTAGTCAGGTCACTTTCCGGGATTGGCACGAGTCGGTGGCAGGAACATGAAAAGCTGGTAGAGCGGTGGTCAGGCGCAGAACCTGATTAATCCCGTTGAGGGAAGCCAGGCAAAGTGGTTGGCTGATCCGGCTCTTCCGAGTGTAAGGGTCAACTGGAAGGGGTGATTGATAAAGAATAGTTCATGGCGTTAAAAAAGGGAATAGGTGTTTATGGTTTCAAAACTAACTCATTTCTATTGAGCTACTGGATAATTTGTTGTGAACTGCCAACATTAGACAATGAACCGCAAACTTTTGGATGTGAACCGTTATCGAAAGCGAAAGTTGTGTAAGAACTCTTCTTTATAAACCCGGCCTAGCGGAACGGTTTGCCCGGGAACCTGCACCTCATAGTCACTAAAAGATTCTACGTGGGCTAAGTTAACGGCAAACGAACGATGAACACGAACCAGTTTCATATCTGAAAGGCGTTGCAGTAAAACGGCTAGTGATACGCGCAGGACAAACTTGCGGCTGGGCGTCACAACCGTGGTGTATTTGTCTTCCGCTTCAATGTAAAGCACTTCATGCTGATGAACTCGGACAAACTGATAATTCTGTTTGATGAATATGTAATCGCCCACCTGCAGGATCGTTTCCCCCTCACGGGCGGCTATTGGAAGCGACATCGGTTCAGCAGGAGCTAGCTTGGGTGTACTGTTGGCGGTTAAATACGCAAAGTTGCTGAGTGCGATTTCGATAGCAATCCGGAGGTTATCTGTAGTGACAGGTTTGGTCAGGTAAGCCGCGGGTTTGGTTAACTTCGCTTTTTCGAGGGTTGTATGATCGATCAGGCCAGACACGTAAATGATAGGAACTGGATTTTGGGCAATCAGGTGGTGCGCCGTTTCGATACCATTCCAGTCGCCCCTCAAATTAATATCACAAAGAATGACATCTGCAGCCTGTTGTTTATACAAGGCTAACGCTTGCCGACCGGTAGAAGCCGTCCCCGCTATATGATAGCCTTCTGCTTCTAGACGCACACAAAGCTCAAGAGCTAACACCATTTCATCCTCAATAATCAGGACGGATGGTGGTCTGGGCGGACTCGCTGTCATAAAAATTAAATCGGTAAATAGATTCTTACTGAAACAGGCTCAGTGGCGACCCCATTGCTTCGGGCGCTCAATAAACCTATGACTATTTAATTATGACTATTAATAGAAATAATCCAGAGCGGTTTTCACACAGCGCTCAACATGACTCGAACCTTGAACGAGCTACTGACAACAACGGTTAGTCAATGGTGTCATGCCGTGACAGGCTCCCTTTTTGGCAATTAATTGCTGAGATTTTTTTAAAAAAGACAGGCTACTTAATACCTCAATTGAATAAATAGCTGTGCTGAGTTTAAAACGTCACGAATTTACTAAAATTAGGATGTTCTCTATGATGCATATAGTCTGTTGCCTTTATTATTGAGTAAGCGGTAGAAATCAATCAAATACATATTTATATATCGATCTGATGTTTATGTAAGTCTTTATAGTTTAAGTTGAAATTGTTATAAGTATTAATTGGTAGTTTTTAGGTTACTAGTTTTGCATAGTTTTAAAAAAATGAAGCTTACGAATGCAGCGGGATATGGAGGGTATACTGTCAGCACCAAACGAGTGAAATTTAATCCTTTACAGGTCGAGAATAAGATGTATTAAGCACCCGAGTGATTGGATATAGATCAGTTGACCACATTTGTTAAAATTGGCTGTCGATAATAGCGTTTGACTTGGGTCGATTTAACCGGCATGGGCATGTTGACCTCGACCGAAAGAAGACATCTGCTGGTGAATTTTATGACCCTTACGCCTTTTGCCAGCAAAAGCTAGCTAACCTGGAGAGGAGTCGGCCAACCACGCGTATGGCAATGCAGTAGTCATAGGTGATGCCCACCTCTGGGTGTTACCTTATCCAGAAACCCTGAATTTTTTCATGAAAAAAAAATATGTCTTTGTCTTATACCTGTCAATTGTTTTTTTGCCTGGTGTCTCTATTGCCCAGGTCGACCTGATTGCCAAATCATTGATACATGCACCTGACTCGGTTAAGACGTGGACCCTAAGCGAAACGGGTGATTCATTAGTTGAGGCCGGGCAGTTTAAGCTGGCAAAGCGGGCCTATCAACAGGCGTTAGCCGTAGCACAGAAAGGAGGAGACCAAACGGCACTTGGGTTGGGGAGTAGAGGTATGGGCTACTGGTACGAGTCGGCCGGCGATTACGTCCAGGCGATTGGCTGGTATCAAAAAGCCTTGAAAGCATTTCGACAGGACAACAACCAAAAGCAGCTTGCCCGAACACTGAGTCTTATCGGTTTTGCGTATGGCCGTCTGCGTCAGGATAAACTGGCACTATACTATATAAATCAATGTAAGCAGCTGGCCGAAAGAAGCCATTATGTTGACCTATTGATGGATTGCTACCAGCAACTCGCTACTTACGAAGCAAGCCGTAAACAGTATCAGATAGCACTGGACTACCGACAGAAAGTCCTGGATTATTATAAAGTAAAACACGACTGGCCTGCCTACTATGGTGCTTTGTATACGATTGGCCTGCTCTACAGGGAAATGGGGCAGTATAAACGCGCAGAGCAGCTACTGCGGCAGGTGTTATCGTTTGCTGAACGGCATAAAGATACCAGTGAATACATGGCTGGCTACGTTTTTGTGAGTTTACCAAACGTCCTTATTCCCCAGGGAAAACTGGAGGAGGCCGAAGCTTACTGCCGTCGGGCACGAGCCTGGATTGAAAAGACCGGTACCGACAAACATGCCCTTCTGGAAGAAATCAATAGCCAGCAGAGTCAGATCGCTGAGCAGCGGGGAGATTTTAGGAGTGCCCTTGTTTTCTATAAACAGCAAGTGGCTAGTCACGACAGTGTTTTCAACCTCATTAAAAGTCAGCAGGTAGCCGAGCTGGAAACTCGTTATCAAACGAAAGCAAAGGAGGAGCGTATTCAGCAACTGGACGAGATGAATGCCCGGAAAACCTGGCAGTTGTGGATCAGTGTCGTTGTGATGCTCATATTAATTAGCTTACTGGTCGCTTTGTATGTCTTCTACAAACGGGTATCCCGGAGCCGGGAGAAAATTCAGCAGCAATCCGATCAAATGGCGCTTATGATGAGAGAATTACACCACAGATCCAAAAATAATCTGGCCATTGTATCGAGTCTGCTTTTTCTGCAAGCCAATTATCTGGAGGACAGTGATATGATTCAGGAAATCCGGGTTAGCCAGCAACGGGTCGACGCCATGTCCCTCATTCATCAGCGCTTGTATCAGGGCAATCAGACAACAAAGGTCAACATGCGGGAATACGTTACCGATTTAGCCGAAAGCTTGCTCCAGGCCTACGGCTATCAGGTATCGAACGTTGATCTCCAACTAAAAATAGACCTGGTGGACCTGGATGTAGACATTGCTATTCCCCTGGGTTTAATTGTTAATGAACTGCTGACCAACTCGTTCAAATATGCCTACAACGAATGCGATACGCCCATGCTGCGCATTGCCCTGTACAAGGCAAGTAGTTTGGCGCAACCGGGTATTGTTCTGGAGGTACAGGATAATGGTCCTGGCGTTGACATCACCGATTGGCAAAGCAAGGAGTGCCGGAAGTCGTTTGGAAAAAAATTGATTGCTTTACTGGTCGAACAACTGGATGGACAGTTTACCCTGACAAAGCAGCAGGGTACTCTGTTTAGGTTATACATTCCGCAAAATTCCCAAAACCGGTTGCAGGGTCGATAACACTGCAACCGGTTTTGGGAATGATTTGGCAAGGTGGATACAAACTGCCTGGATTGCCGGGATACGAAGAGCAACGGGTTAGCGGATCAACTTGTCACAACGCATACTATTTAAGAATTTGCCTTGAAATAACCAGTTTCTGGATCTCGCTCGTCCCCTCGCCAATGGTGCACAGCTTGGCATCCCGGTAGAATTTTTCGACCGGGAAGTCTTTTGTGTAGCCGTAGCCGCCGAAAATCTGAACCGCTTCATTGGCCACTCGTACGGCCGTTTCCGACGCAAACAACTTCGCCATGGCTGACTCCTTCGTTACCGATTTGCCCGCATCTTTTAACGCAGCAGCCTGGTATGTCAAGAGTTTAGCCGCTTCAATATCGGTCGCCATGTCGGCCAGTTTAAAGCTTATACCCTGAAACGTGGCAATGGGTTGGCCAAACTGTTCGCGCTCTTTGGCATAGGCCAGGGCAGCATCGTAGGCCCCGTAAGCAATGCCAAGACTAAGCGCTGCAATCGAAATACGTCCGCCATCTAACACTTTCAGTGACTGAACAAAGCCATCACCTACGGCTCCCAGTCGCTGGCTGTCAGGAATCCGGCAGTTGTCGAACAGCATTTCAGCTGTCTCCGAGGCTCGCATCCCCAGCTTATCTTCTTTTCGACCACCCGAAAAACCGGGTGTACCCCGCTCAACAATAAAAGCGGTAGCGTTATGGGGCGTATTCGGTTCACCGGTTCGGGCAATTACAACGGCTACATCCCCGCTTTTGCCATGGGTAATAAAGTTTTTGGCACCGGTCAAGACCCATTCTGCACCATCGCGAACGGCGGTGGTCCGCATGTTGCCGGCGTCAGAACCAGTATTGGGTTCGGTAAGGCCCCACGCCCCCAGCCACTCTCCGGATGCCAGACGCGGCAGGTAGGTTTGCTTCTGATCTTCGTCCCCAAATAAAAAAATGTGGTTGGTACACAGGGAGTTGTGGGCCGCCATGGATAAGCCAATGGACCCGTCGACCCGCGAAAGCTCAACGATAGCCGCCACATATTCATGATATCCCAGCCCCGATCCGCCGTATTCTACAGGCACAAGCATACCCATCAGACCCTGTTCCCCCAGGTGATGAAACAGTTCAGCCGGAAACTGCTGACTATCATCCCATTTGCGAATATTCGGCCGGATAAGCTGTTCGGCCAGACTACGAACTGATTGGGCAATTAATTCTTGGTTTTCTACAATTTCGTTTGTCATAAAGTGAGGCCACTTCATAGGGTGACCGGAGAGTAATTTAACAGGATCACCAGAGAAATTCAACACTTATTTGTGGTCGCTATTTCTTTGTCATTTTTATAAAAAAAATCCGTTAGGTAAGTTTTATGTTAATGAAAATATTATATTTGAAACTAATAAGATACCGAAATGTATAAGTGTCACTTTGACAAGATAGGGCTTTATGATAATATATGAAGGATTTTGCCTTCCCGGATGCTCTGACCGGTAAGTCACTATTGTCGTGTAAGTATGGGTCCCTATTGAAAAACTCCTATTTTTGTATAAACGATCTTTGTGTAATTGATCCTTGAGTGAATCTGTATAACTTATTATAAATTTTATTATTAGATAAATATGAAAATAGCAGTTGTTGGAACCGGATATGTAGGACTTGTTACGGGAACCTGCTTTGCCGAAACAGGAAACCAGGTTACCTGTGTTGATATTGACGTACGGAAAGTTGAAAAGCTTAATAATGGCATCGTGCCCATTTACGAACCAGGGCTCGAAACCTTATTTCATCGTAATGTTGAAGAAGGCCGTTTGTCATTTACAACCGACCTCGAAGAAGGCATCAAAGGCGCTGAAGTAATTTTTCTGGCTCTGCCAACCCCTCCGGGTGAAGATGGTTCGGCCGATTTGAAATATATCCTCAAAGTGGCCAGCGATCTGGGCCCGATTCTGAGCCAGTACGCGGTTATCGTTGATAAGAGTACGGTACCTGTTGGAACAGCCGAAAAAGTACACGCCCACATTGCCGACAATGCAACCGTCGACTTCGATGTGGTATCGAACCCCGAATTCCTACGGGAAGGGGTAGCTGTTGAAGATTTCATGAAGCCCGATCGTGTAGTTATCGGTACGAAATCAGAGCGGGCCAAGGCCGTGATGACCAAGCTGTACGCTCCGCTGGTGCGTCAGGGCAACCCCGTTATCTTCATGGACGAACGGTCGGCCGAAATGACCAAGTACGCAGCCAATGCGTTCCTCGCCACGAAAATTACGTTCATGAACGAAATCGCCAACCTGTGCGAACGCGCTGGTGCCAACGTCGATGACATTCGTCGGGGTATCGGTACGGATAGCCGGATCGGTAAGCGTTTCCTGTTTGCCGGTATTGGTTATGGTGGTAGCTGCTTCCCGAAAGATGTGCAGGCATTAGCGAAAACCGCTAAAGACTTCAACTACGATTTTAAAGTGCTGAAGTCGGTTATGGAAGTGAACTATGAGCAGAAGACCAAGCTCATGCCACAGATCCTGAGTCACTTTGGTGGCGATCTGACGGGTAAAACGATTGCCGTTTGGGGTCTGGCGTTCAAACCCTATACCGACGATATCCGGGAGGCACCCGCCCTCGATAACATCCAGGCACTTCTTGACGCTGGCGCCAAAGTGACGGTATATGATCCTGAAGCCATGGAAAACGTGCGCAGTATCATTGGTAACTCGGTGACGTATGCACACACGCAGTATGCGGCTCTGGACGATGCCGATGCCCTGGTTATTATAACCGAATGGCCGCTGTTCCGCACACCGGATTTTGACAAAATGAATCTGTTGCTGAAGAACCGGGTCATCTTCGACGGTCGTAATGTATACGAACTCGACCAGATGCGGGAGGTAAATTACACCTATTACAGCGTTGGCCGCGAAGCTATCCTGGCTCCTGTTGAACAGAAAGTATAAGTTTTTGCACGCATAAAGACAAAATACACAGAGATTTGCACAGAACATTGCTTCTGTGTTCTCTGTGTATTTGTGTATAATTCTATTCCAAGCAATATATGAAACGTGTACTGATTACGGGTGGAGCCGGATTTTTAGGGTCGCACCTGTGCGATCGATTTATTAAAGAAGGGTATCACGTCATGGCGATGGATAACCTCATAACGGGCGACATCCGCAATATTGAGCATTTGTTCCACCTGCCCAACTTTGAGTTCTATCACCACGATGTTTCTAAATACATCCATGTTCCGGGCGAACTGGACTATATTCTGCATTTTGCCTCACCCGCCAGCCCGATCGACTACCTGAAAATTCCGATTCAGACCCTCAAAGTAGGATCGCTGGGTATTCACAATTGCCTGGGTTTGGCCCGGGTAAAAGGCGCACGGGTGCTGATTGCCTCCACTTCGGAGATCTACGGCGACCCCAGTGTTCACCCGCAGCCCGAAGAGTATTGGGGTAATGTGAACCCGGTTGGACCGCGTGGTGTGTATGACGAGGCCAAACGATTCCAGGAAGCGATTACTATGGCGTACCATACCTACCACGGTCTGGAAACCCGAATCGTTCGGATCTTCAATACCTATGGCCCCCGCATGCGCCTGAACGACGGACGGGTATTGCCCGCTTTCATTGGCCAGGCGTTGCGTGGCGAAGACCTGACGGTTTTTGGCGATGGCAGCCAGACGCGTTCGTTCTGCTATGTCGATGATCTGGTAGAAGGTATCTATCGCCTGTTGCTCAGCGATTACGCTTATCCGGTCAACATTGGCAACCCATCCGAAATTACAATTAAAGAGTTCGGCGAAGAGATTATCAAGCTAACCGGAACGTCGCAGAAGCTGGTGCTGAAAGATTTGCCGGTCGATGACCCAAAACAGCGTCAGCCGGATATCACGAAGGCAAAAGCAATTCTCGACTGGGAGCCGAAAGTATCCCGTGAGGAGGGACTCCGCATCACGTATGAATACTTTAAGAGCCTGCCGGAGGAAGAATTGTATACCGCGGCTTATCACCGCGAATTCTCAAAAAAGTAGACAAAACGATTTCCTTGTCGGAAAACCGTTGTAGATTTACTTTACTGTAACTGCCTTAGGTGGTTACCTTTAGCTGTCTAATAAAAACCTGCACATGATATCATGTGCAGGTTTTTTGTTGTAATACCGGGTCGCGTAGACCCGGTATTACAACCGATCTTTAAAACTCTCGTAGCCAAACGTTTTAATGACCTGAAACGATTCATCTTCTTTCCAGACACCAATAGCCGGTAGGTTTACCCCATTGAAGGTGGTCGTTTTTACCATGGTGTAGTGAATCATATCGTCGAACACGACTTTATCACCTACCGCGAGCGGTTTATCGAAGGAGTAATCGCCCATGAAATCGCCGGCCAGGCAGGTCATACCCCCAAGCCGATAGGTTGGTTTGCCCGCAACGGGCTCATGGTACGAATGAATGATGCGCGGCTTATAGGGCATTTCCAGCGTGTCGGGCATGTGGGCCGCAAAGGACGTATCCAGAATAGCCACGTCGATGCCCTGGCTGTTGAATACATCGAGTACCGTGGATACCAGCACCCCCGTTTGCCAACCAATGGCCGAACCCGGTTCCAGAATAATGTCGACATTGTATTTCTGCCGGAAAGCCGTTAGTAAGCCAATCAGGTGATTAGTATCATACCCCTCTCGTGTCATCAAGTGCCCTCCACCGAAATTGACCCACTTGGCCTGGTGCAGCAACCTGTCGAACCGGCTTTCGAGGGCTTCCAGCGTGCGTTCGAGCGTGAACGAGTCATTCTCGCACAGGGTGTGAAAGTGAATGCCCTCCAGACCCTCGGGAAGTTCGTCGGGGAGTTGATCGCGGGTGGCGCCGAGCCGGGAACCCGGTACGCAGGGATTATACATATCCGTAGCCACTTCCGAATACTGCGGATTAACACGAATGCCGCAGGAAACGGACTTTCCGGCTACCCGGTCTTTGAAGCGCTCCCACTGGCTCCACGTATTAAACGTCAGGTGACTGCTGCGGCTGACGACTTCATCGAAGGTAGCATCCTGATAAGCGGGTATATAGCTATGTGCCTGTACGCCCATGTACTCGTTCACAAGCTTGATTTCGTTGAGTGAACTGGCGGTGGCTCCGCTGAGGTATTCGCGCACCAGTGGAAAAGCCGAGTACATCGAAAAGCCTTTCAGGGCCAGAATGATCGTTACACCGGCGGCCTTCTGTACCGAGTCGATGAGTTCGAGGTTTCGGCGAAGTTTGGCTTCCTCAAGGACAAAACAGGGCGACGGAATTGTCGGTTCTTCGTTACTGTCGAGATGTTGTAGCAAAGTCGTATTCATGCCACAAAGGTACAGCCTTTCAAAGCGCTCCCCAACTCTACGGCATTAGTGGTTTTCAGGAAGGCAAAGATTTTAACCACAGCGTTCTGGCAAAGACATGTACGTGGCTTCTTTGGCATTATCTACTTGGTGGAAAACGAACCGGAAGGCCATAATTCGCCGGTACGGCTTTGCCTGACTGATAGCTTGGCTTCCAGCGCGGCATTTGTGTCACAACGCGTAGTGCCTCCTCCTCACAACCGTAACCAATGCTTTTTGAAACCCTGATCGCTGTTAGATTCCCCAGCGTGTCAACCCGAAAAGATACCAGTACAAAGCCTTTAACATTGGCCTGAGCCGCCGATGCGGGGTAGCGAACATGCTTTTTCAAATACGTTTCCATGGCACTGGTTCCTCCCGGAAACTCAGGTGGGATTGCTTGGTCTGGAACCGGGGCTGGATCTAATTCCACGTCAATTCTGTCTGTTGATAATTGTGCATAGCCCGTGCTGAGAAAAAAGGAGAGTAAGAGGCTTAGAATACAGGCCGCTTTTAGTTGACGACTAGTCATTTATTCTTGCATAGATGAATCACATAAAAGTATGAAACTATTTTATCTTTCGCGCTTGCTCAGGCACACCAAAAGCTATGGGCAGTGTGTATTTTACGCGTAACAGTCGCCCGTCCTGGCTGCCGGGTGCCCAGCGAGGCATGGCCCGAACAAGGCATACTGCTTCTTCATCGCACCCATCCCCAAGCCCTCTGAAAACGGTGATGGCGGTGAAGGTGCCATCCCTTTCGACAATGAACGACACGAAAACCCTGCCTTTCGTACCCGCTTTTTGGGCTTCTGCCGGATAGCGCCGGTTCGTCGTTATAAAAGCGCGTAACGAGTCCATGCCACCGGGAAACTGGGGCTGGCGTTCGACAATCGTAAAAACGGTGGTGTCCATCTTCGCTGTTGTTTGGGCGTAGCCGGTAGTCGTCAGTACGTATAACCCGATGAGCAGCGTGTATTTGACAATAGAGAGCGAAACTTGGAAAGAATTAGGCATAAACTTCGTCGGTATAACCAACGGGTAGATGCAAATTCTCTGTGTTTTCCATAGTCAGTCAAAAAAGGAGTCAATAGTGGCCTGAATGGACGTTCAGGCCGTGCAGGTAGCCGATGCCGGGTACGTTGAGGCCAGCGTCCGCCGATAGTCTGTTGGTGTTCGCTGGTAATATCGTTTGAAGAGTTTATTGAGGTGGCACACATCGGTAAACCCAAGTTCTTCGGCAATTTGCGAGATACTCATCGTGCTCAGGCTGAGCCGCGTTTCAACCAGCTGAAGCTTGTACCGGATTATGTACTGCTGAATGGATTCGCCCACCTGCTGTTTAAACAGCGCACTGAGGTGGCTTTGTGAGTAATTGAACACATCGGCCATTTTTTCCATTCGCAAACAGTCCGGCTCCGTAATATGACGACACACATAGGCCGCTATCTGCTGGATAAGCGACGATGCAGATGCCTGTGGTGTGACTGGCCGAAGCACTTGCTGCGAGAGGTGACGATCCAGCAAACCCAGAATAGTACGCATCAGCGACTCGACAATAGGGTTCGAAAACAGCTGATGCCGCGCTGATTGCTCTGCCAGTAGGATCTCCACCAGAGCCGTCATCGTTTGTTGTTCCGTCTGGTTGGTGATGAGGCTACCGGCAATCCGCTGATTCGATTGTTGTGTGTACGCGCCGATGCGTTGCCAGGGCATGTGAGAGGTTACGGGTAAACTGGCCAGATAGAGATCGCTGAAGGAAAGACAGTAAAAACTGGTTTCCCGCTCAACAACAAAATGATGTGTATCCTGTGGCCCCAGAAAAAAGACATCCCCCGCCTGATACCTAAATCGATTACCGTTGACGACATGGGTGCCATTCCCCGCGCGAACGATGATGAGTTCAAAATGAGTATGCGTCTGAACCGCAAACGGCCACTGATTCGTTTCGAACTGCTGTACTACCAGGAGTTCCTGTAACATAGAGCGTTTCATGACGTTTCGACTTGGGATTTTATACGTGTTGAGTGCTGATTCACTCTTTACCCTACCAATCAGATGCCAACTTTCAGGTAACCACTTTTTAGTCGCGACAAAATAGATAAGTGATTCACAGGTAGATAGTTGACTTTTCCTTTGATGCAGGTGTTTACCTCCAATATAATAGAGGCTCCAAAATATTGGAGTTAATCTATGGAGTTGGGAATCCGTTGTACCTTTGCCATTCATCAACGGTATGACTGACTATGGAACTGATTAATGAGTTGATTCCGCTGCCTGAATTACTCGTTGTCGAAGATGAGTTTCTGATTGCCAACGACCTTCGGCGGATACTGCTGAAGGCCGGTTATCAGGTTACCGGACTGGCCGTTTCCGTACCGGAAGCAAAGGCCATTGTGGCGGAGCGAAAACCGGATATTGTGTTGCTGGACATCTTCCTGGATGGCGAACAAACGGGTATCGATCTGGCTTACTGGCTCCGGGAACAGAATATCCCTTTTGTTTTTCTCTCCGCCAATCTGAACGATGGCGTGCTGGAAGCCGCCAAAGTAACGCAGCCGTTTGGCTTTCTGAACAAGCCTTTTCGCGAAAGAGATGTCCTCACTACCCTCGAAATAGCCCGTTACCGCCATGCCCATAGCGAAGAAGCCAAACTCCGGCAGCAGCAGGCGGTCCAGATTTCGGTGAATAATGCCATCGTCAGCATTCAGGACCGCGACCAGCTTTGCCTGGCGATTGCTGCCCAGATCAATAAACTCGTTTCGTTTTCCTTTTTCAACCTCCGCATTGGTCTGCCCGACGAAGCGTCTTTCTACTGGCTGATGCTGGCCAAAACGGCCTCCAATGAGTTCGAACGGGTTAATTTGTCCATGCTGCTCCGCGCAGAACCCAACGAAGGGCTGATCGAAAAACTCGATCGGGAAGCCCCGGACAGGCTGGGGGAGGAGCAGGGTGTGTTTAAGGGGGATGCGTTCGATCGGCTCTGCGAAACGTACGTTACCGCCCGCTCCTGCCGGGACAATTTCGGCGTTCGGTCGCTGGTGCTTTTTCCCGTTCAACTGAAACGAAACTCGTATACCACCATCATCCTGTCCAGCACCGATGCCGAGGGATTCACACAGGCCGACTATCAGGCCGTTAGTCTGATTGCTCCTCAGATTGCGCTGGCACTGGACAACCTGATGGCCTACGAGGAGATCGATGCCCGCCGACAGGTCAAAGCAACGGAATTAGCCATCGTCAACGCATTTCAGAACGGGAAAGACAGTACGGAGATCTTACCGCAGGTAGCTATGGCTATCAATGAGCTGATGCCGTTTGACTTGCTGGCTATCTACCGGGTTAGCCGACTTCTGGAGTCGGCCGTTATCGATATCACGCTGCAAAAGCAGGGAGGCCAGTTTGTGCCCTTACTCGAAGCTGACGTTGTCCCTGTTTCGGTTCGGGATCGCCCCGACTGGAAACAGGGACTGGCCGATATGGAGTCCTGGCTGGCTGAGCCTGCGCTGAATGTGGGGCAACAGTTTAGGGAGAGTCACCACCGCACCGTTGTGACCAAACTGTATGGCGAAGTACTTGGTTTGAAGTCGTCGATACACGTGCCGATTTTCAGCAAGGGGCAACCCATTGCCGCCCTGATTCTGGCCAGCCGCTCTGCGTATGCCTTTACGCACAGGGACTTGTGCGCGCTGGAGGACATAAGCGTCCAAATGGCGCTGGCCCTGGAGAATCTGGCCGCTTTCGACCGGATCAAAGTACTGAGTGAACATCTGGAACAGGAGAAAACCTACCTGACGGAGGAGATTAAAACCAACCATAACTTTGAAGAAATAATCGGGAGTAGTCCGGCGCTGCAAACGGTATTCAAAAGCATTGGCCAGGTCGCACCCACAGACTACACGGTGCTGGTCATGGGCGAAACGGGTACCGGTAAGGAGTTGATTGCCCGGGCGGTCCATAATTTGTCGGCGCGTAGTCAGCGCGCCATCATCAAGGTCAACTGCGCGGCTTTACCGGCCCAGCTTATCGAGTCGGAGTTGTTCGGGCATGAACGCGGCAGCTTTACGGGCGCTACCGAAAAGCGAATTGGTAAGTTTGAACTGGCAAACGGCGGTACCCTTTTTCTGGACGAGATCGGCGAGTTACCTCTTGAACTACAGGCCAAAATTCTGCGGGCCATTCAGGAGAAAGAGATTGAGCGGATCGGGGGCACAGGAACGATCGTCATTAACACCCGCATCATTGCCGCTACCAACCGGAACCTGCAGCAGGAAGTGGTCGCCGGTCGGTTTCGCTCCGACTTATACTACCGGCTCAACGTGTTCCCGATTGTGATGCCGCCCCTTCGTGAGCGGCAGGAGGATATTTTGCCGCTGGCGATGTACTTCCTGCAAAAAATCAGCAAAAAACTGGGCAAACCCATTACCAACATCACGAACGAATCGCTGCAGCAGTTGCGCTGGTATGCGTGGCCGGGCAACATTCGGGAGCTGGAGCATGTGCTCGAACGGGCCGCTATTCTCTCCCGGTCCAGCACCCTCGAACTGGCCGAGCCCCTGCTGGCCCCCCGTTTCACGTCGCCGGTCGTCAGCCAGGGGGCAGACGACGTAAGGCCCATCGACGATACCATGCGGCAGGCCATTCTCGCGGCTCTGGAAAAGTCGGGCAACCGCATCCGGGGGAATGGCGGGGCCGCTGAGTTGCTTAACCTCAAGCCCACAACGCTGGAGGCCCGCATGAAGAAATTAAGTATCACTATTCGGTAGATTAGCCGTGGATCCACCATTGACGTTGATACGCGGCCAATCTACCGATAAAGCAAGCTGGTTATTTAAGGTGGGCACGCAGCATCCAGGCTGTTTTTTCGTGTTTCTCCATCAGCCCTGTTACAAAATCGCTGGTGCCGGCGTCCTTGTGGGCATCCTGAAATTCGCCGATATTACCCCGGATAAACTCAATGATGCTCTCGTGATCGATGAGCAGCTTGTTGATCAGGCTCCTGCTGTCGTTGCCGCCTTCGTACTGCTCGGTCAGGTGGGTGAGTTGCAGGAAGTTCTTTAGTGTTGCCGGGGCATAATGATCCAGCTGCCGGATGCGCTCAGCCACACTGTCAACAATGTCTGCCGACTCTTCATACAACTCTTCCAGATACAGGTGTACGGAGTGAAAGTCGATGCCTTCGAGGTTCCAGTGGGCGTTGAGCGTTTTGGTGTAGAGCACAAACTCGTCGGCTAGCAGGATGGCTAGCTGGTGCGCAACAACGGCTCGGTTTTCAGCGGAGATACCAATGGTGGTCTGCATAATGGATTGAGAATTATAGGGTAGTGAATGAATTATTGTGGCGTCAGCGCAGGTAAGGTCTCCTCCAGTGTGGCGCGCAGGTGCTCGTGCTGTTTCGGCAACTTCAGATGCGTGCCGAGTTCGGCCAGCGGTTCATCGACGGTAAAGCCGGGGTTATCGGTAGCGATCTCAAATAGCACACCGCCCGGCTCGCGGAAGTAAAGCGAATAGAAGTAATCACGGTTAATTTTTGGGGTTATCTGCAGGCTGCTGCTCAGGATCTTCTCCCGAAATTCCATCTGGACAGCTTCGTTGGCTACCCGAAAAGCAACGTGGTGATTGGTGCCAGCGGCATTCCGCCCCACGTTTGCTTCCGGCTCTTCCAGCAGATCAACAATCGACGCGGTGGCAATGGCGTCGGTGACGAACCGGTACCGATTGCCTTCCTGGCTTTGCAGGGTATAGCCGAAAATGTCGGTCAGGACGCGGGCCGTCGGGTCAATTTGCCGGAGGGTGAGCGTGACGCTGTGAAACCCCTGCGTAGCCATGTTCTGGCTGACATCGGCTGTTTCCCAGGCGGTCCGGTTATCCGGCTGCTGAGGAACGATAAGGGCAAACGACAGCCCGTCGGGATCGGTAAAAGGCAGGTAGGTTTCGCCGAACCGCTCGGCCTGATCGCCCGTTTTTACATTTAATTTCTGAAACCGTTCGGCCCAGCTGTCCAGACTGCCATTCGGCACGGCGTAGCCGATCTGGGTGGCCATACCCGCTCCGTTACGGCCGGGGCCAATGCCCTCCCACGGAAAAAAAGTGAGGATGGTGCCGGGTGTCCCTTCTTCATTGCCGTAGTAAAAATGGTAGGTGTTGGGGTCGTCGAAGTTGACGGTCTTCTTCACCATCCGCAGGCCAAGCACGCGGGTATAAAAGTCGTAATTGCGCTGGGCATCATTGGCAATGGCCGTGATGTGATGAAGGCCTAAAATGCGGTTTTCCATAAGTGTATGCGGGTATAATCGTTAATTGCGAACCGGTTTTGACCCGATCTGAAGTTTAAAAAGGTGTACCGGATAATCCACCGTCGAAGTGCCCTGCTGAAACATGGCCAGGCGGTTGAGCTGAGCCGCCGGTAGCCACAAAAAGCCCGCGTCATCCAGCCAGAGGGCATCGACCCAGGTCAGCCGGTCGTCGGTCAGCAAAGTCGTTCGCTTGCCATCGGGCGTAATTTTCAGGAGTCTTGACTCATTCACATCCGACAGATAGATCATTCCGTCGGCGTCGATGGTGGTGCCTCCGGTGCCGGGCGTATCCACGAAAAGCTGAATATGCCCGGCTATTTCTACCGACGACAGCGTTTCGTCGTTGACATACATCGTTTCAAGGCGGCTCATCAATCCCGATGCAGGTTGAAAATACAGGTATTTGCCATCGGGCGATACTTCCAGCTGACTGGCATGAATACGCACCCCACCGCCATGCTGATAACTCATGATCGTGCCCTCGGCTACTATGGGTCGTAAGTCTGTCACCGAGTCATCCCCTTCCAGAATCCGGCGACCTTGCCCCGTCCGGCGATTCAGTATGATCAGGGCCGGTTCTCCGGCATCTGTCAGGTACAGGTGCGACGACGTAATGCGTAGTTGACTGACCAGGCTGTGGGTTCTGACCACACCATCCAGCGAAATAATACGCACCACCTGATCGGTTATCGGATCGATGACAACCACCTTGGGACCATTTTCGATAACGGCTGCTCCCATGTAAGGTGTACCCGTATCCACAATCCACAGGTTAGCATCCGGGCCTATTCGCAGGGAATTTGTGCGGACAAAGGCCGTTGCTGCTTCCTGACCAGCCTGCCAGTTGTTCCAGCTGGCCGTAGGGTACGGGCTCAGCGTATTACCGGTCTTGAGTTCGCCAATCCGAATGCCCCCGTCGCCCTCCAGATGTGGGAAACAAACGAAGATACGGCCGTCATCGGTCGTGGTAACGCCATTCCAGACCATATTCGATTGGTAGGCGGATCGTAGCGGAGCATCAGAAGGCTGTTTGCCAGACATGCCGTTAAACATACTTACTAGACTAGAGTCAAAAAACTGAAAGGTACAGGGCAGAGTCAGTTTCAGGCACAGGTGTCCTTTTGGGCTGAGGCTTTCATGAGGTACAGGATCATACGGTCGGGTTGTTTAACAGGTTGAATGGAGGACGGTATAGGTTTCGTAAAGGCCAGTTGATACTGGCTTTGATCGATACGTCAAAACTACAACTGTCCCTGGCCTCAGAAGCGGTACAAATCGACTGTTCTACGGTAATTTGACCGGTTTCTTTTGTCCGTAAATGATAACAAAAAGCCGCGTTTCGGGGCTGAAACGCGGCTTTTTATTAATGATGATAGCGAAGGGTCACTCGAGTGTAAAGGAAATGGGAAGGTTATACTTAACCCGAACGGCCCGCCCAGCCTGTTTGCCGGGTCGCCAGTTGGGCATCTTGCGCATGACCCGGACGGCCTCTTCATCGCAGCCAAAACCGATGCCTTTCACCACCTGCAAATCAGTCAGGCTACCGTCGGTATTAACCACAAAGCTGACATACACGCGCCCCGCTACCCCCGCCGAAGCGGCCTGACGAGGGTAATTGAGGTTTTTGCCCAGAAAGTTGCGTAAGGCCTCCATGCCGCCCGGATATTCCGGCTGCTGTTCAACGGCAAGGAAGGGCGCTTCGGTTTTGGGCTCGGCTTCTACGGCTTTCTCAGCAATCGTCGGGGCCGAGGCTTCGGGAGCCGCAATGACGTCGACATCGCCAGTACCTTCAGCGGTTTGAGGGCCGGAGGTGGCATCTTGCAGCTGATCGGTCGTTGGCGGTAAGGTCTCTTCGACAACCTCGTCTTCAGGCATTACAACCAGTGGTAGGTTGCGCACGGTATTGACAGCCGGAGCCGTTTTTTCAGGCGGGATAACGATGGGTTTTTCGACGGGTGGCTCGGCTAATTTTGTCAGCGTTACCTCTTTCATAGACTGGTTGGTGTTGACGGTTTCGTGCGGCCAGAAACGGGCGTAGAGCGTGGGAGCCGCCAGTGTGCCCAGGAATAAACCGACGCCCAGCCCCAATGCACGGCCGAGGGTTGGTCTGTAGCGCTGGCGGAGGTCGAATGCGCCGTATGCCCGATTTCGGGACTGGAAAATAATGTCGTCGTACGTTAACGCGACTTTGTCGGAGGTGGTAAATGTAAACATGGCGTTGCTGATTTGATTGTATCAGCAGGATGATTACGCGCCCCTAATTCCACACAGGCGTACCAACGTTTGGCGTTATCGTTAATGGAAAGTGTTCCGCTTACCAGTGGCCAACTTATGAGGGGAGCCATGGCTGCTTAATTTTCCGAAAAACTGGTAAAGGTTTTGCCGTCGTAACGGTACAGGCCGATGTTTCGGGTACCCACCCAAATATTTCCGGCTCTATCTTCAACCAGGCACCATACCGTATTACTGCTAAGGCCATCCTGCTTTGTGAATTGGGTAAACAACTTGCCATCGTAGCGGTAAACGCCTTCGCCTGTAGTGCCAAACCAAAGATTGCCGGTCTTGTCCATTACCCCGCAATGAACATTGGCATATTGGGTTGTGCCGCAAATTAGTCCCTACCCAAAACGGCACAAGCATCCCAGGTAAAAGTATGTTAACGACCTGTAAAACTTGTCTTTAAGCAGATAATTTTCTGTCCGAACCGCCTGAACCGCTTGCTGCTAAGGCCTGAGTGAAGAGAACACTTTGCGGCACCGAATCAGGAACTGTCGGAACCCCAATACCGACACGCCAATCCATACCCCAACCGATACTGCCAGCCGCCATTCGCTACCAGGGAGGATGGACTTATCGGCTGGCTGGTATAGGGATCCGGCCAACAGACTATTCTCGGTCAACATAAAGAACACACTAAGCAGCCTCATTGCCTGACCCGAACGCCGGAGGTACCCTTGCTGAAGTGCCCAGGGCATGCCAGAGATACTAGGCTATACCGCGTTGCGTCCACAATTAATCTGGCCGTATAGCCCTTTCTATTTGCCAATTGCCTTACGGTCTCTATTTTGCATTGGAAGAAGCCGTTCGATTGAACGGGTCTCAGACTGCTGGCACTTAATTGGCCAGAAATCCCGGCAACGATAGCCTGTTTGGGGTAGATCTCAACGTAATCGCAAACTCAACGTATCAATGAAAATTTATGAAATGAGGGGGGGCGGCTGCTCAGGTACGTTTGGTTCGGTATCCGGCAAAACGTGGCTGCGTCGGCAGCAAAAGGTGACCTGGCTAATCGGGTTGGGTATTTTACTAAATCTGGCGGGCTGTCGCCCTGATCAGGAGGATAGCCTGACGCCCCGGACCACCGACCAACTGGCCCGCCTGGAGGAGTGGGTGGTTGCCGGACCAGCCAGTCAAACCGGAACCGCCATGCTGACCGACACATTGAACTGGCTCAAGGTGGATCAGACCTATTATTACATACAGCATGCTATTAAAAGCAGCTACCGTTATGATGGGCAGAACCGCCTGAGCCAGCAAACAACCGGCGGTTATCGCAATGATTCGGATTATGGGCGCACTCAATCCATTCGTACACATCAGTACCAGTACAATGCAAACCAATTAACGATTCGGACGACCCTCGACTGGATAAATAGCTGGAATGGGTCGGCGTCTTTTTCCGGGCAGCAACATCTCGCCCTGAATCAGGAGAGGTTGGTTGACCGTCAACCCCAATTGGGTGATGTGTACAGTCCGGGTGACAACGGGTATTCGGGAATCAGCAGGTTATTCAGCACGTGCCTGAATCCGTTTATTCGCGATACACTACGACGCTATGATGCCCAGGGCTATCTCATGGAAGCCGCCAATGGCCTACCCTCACTGGGGGCTGATTTCTGGCAACTCAGCCAATCCATTAACGTCGGCAACGTCGTTAGTCACCAGTTACTGACCAAGCCCACCTCACTCTTTACGCCTGATGCTGAGTCGACCCGCTGGGTTGAGGAGTATGACCGAAACCGGCCAACTATTCCTAACCCACACCAGTTTCTTGGCAGTACCAGTCGTAACCTGGTGGTTCGGACACTCCAGTATTACTCAAATCAGAGTAAGCCGTCCGTATTCGTTTATCGGTATGAATACGATGCCAAAGGGCGGGTAGAGCGCTATTTCATCAGCCTCGATCAGCAGGGTGTCAGTACCCTGCAAACGGTAGGAAAACTGACTTATTTATTAGATTAAAGGAGGTAAAAGGCGTGAATCAACCCTGACAACGCGCTGCTGTACAACGTGCTTTTGCTTCGAGCGGGCTGTTTTTCTGACCGGTGGCCCGGCTCGGAGGAGAGAAGGACTGCTTAATTTACCCCATCCATAAAGTCGTTCTCTCTCCTCGTTCAAGGTGCCCACTGGATGGGTTTCCAATAATCCAGACCAATTACTGTCGAGGGTATCTGACTGAAACTAGCGTGCCGATAATGCCCTGAGAAGTAGGTCATCCCACAAATCGGCAGAGAAGAGGCTGTCAAATCTAAAAAAATGCTCCATTAAATAGATAATGGTAACAAATGATATATTTACGAGTGATTACGGCACTTTTTTTGCGAAAAAAATTAATATTAAATTCTATCTGGTAAAATAAGGTATTGATATTTATACATAAATGGGTTGGTGGCTCAAACGTGGCTTAAAGTATAAAATCGTGTTTCAATGGCTTCTGGCCTTATGGCTGTTGAGTAGCTCCTCTGGCTATGCGCAACGATTTTTTGCCCAGGGAGGAGCTATAACGGAGTACAGTGGTATTCATCGAATTGACTCCTTCCCGATTGTGGTGCGGGGATTGTCGACAATTGCTTCCGATTCGATTGGCATAACGAAGGTGTGTCTGGATATTTTTCACCCGCGCGTTTCGGACTTGAAAGTCCAATTGCTTAGTCCGGACGGTACCAGTATCTGGCTCACGAACCGGAACGGGGGCGACGTGGGGCGTCATTACCGGAATACCTGTTTTCGGCAGAATGGCTTTTCCGGTTATATCCATGAGGCCAAAGCCCCGTTTGAAGGGGAGTTCACGCCCGACGGTCGATTTAGTTTTTTGCATAACGGGCAAAATCCCAATGGAATCTGGTATTTGCTCATTGAAGACCTGAAAGCAGGAGAGGCCGGTGCCCTAAATTATGTACAGCTTGAGTTTGACAAACTCCCGTCAAACAGCCGGAATACAGAGCCCTGCGCGTTTGAGTCGGCGGCCGGATGTGGGTGCCCGGATGGTCGGCGGCAGTGTGAATTGCTGCCCGATTTAATTATTCTGCCCCGGTTTACCCAGACTCAAATCAAGGAATATGCCCGAAATGATCCGAATTACCCAGGGCAGTTACGGTTTGCCGTTTCCATTGCGAACATAGGTGATGGACCCATGGAGACATTAGGGAAACGCGAATGGTTTTGTAACGGCCATTTGGTTGACTCGGCGCTCAAATGCCCGGATGGGTCGTATGCCCGACAAAAATTGTATCAGCGCATTTACCGTAAAGCAGGCGATACCCTGACCTGGACCGACCGGACGGCGGGGACAAATTATTACGATAGCAAGCCCGGTCATGATCATTATCACGTAGATGACTGGGTGGAGTTCAGACTCGTTAAGCTAACGCCCGCCAAAGACGGGAAAACGAAGCGAACCCTTATCTCAAAAGGTCGAAAAGTGAGCTTTTGCCTGTTTGATTCGGGCATTTGCCAAAGCCGGGATAGTCTGTGTGCGTACCGGAATCAGGTTTATGGCGAAAAGACACTGATCAATTACGGCATGGGTAATTACACCGATTGCAAAGCCCAGAAGCAGGGAATCAGCGTTGGGGGGTATGACACCTACGGAATGTTGTATGAAGGCCAATTCATTAATCTGCCTAAAGGGCTGGCCTCCGGCACCTATCAGTTTGAGGTGGAGATTGATCCGGGCCGGATCTACCGGGAAAAAGACAGAACGAATAACCTGTTCACCATGCTGGTGACGATTGCTCACCAGCAATAAGCAGTAACCCGATCGAGCGTCATGTTCATGATTTATTAGCACGACAGCGTCGAAAGGAGTTGATTTAAGCGGCTCAAAATTATAGGTTTATGAGAATACGTATACGCGTATGGGCCATAATGGCTGTGGTATGGATTGTTGGCCAGAGTGTGTATGCTCAGTGTACTACGGGCTGTACCTATACGGCTGCCAGTGGTAACGGTTACAATTTAAATGGAGGACAGCTGCTTTGTATTCCGTCGAGTGTAACGAACCTGAGCCTAAATTTTAACGGCTCCAGCAATTCGATTTGTGTAGGGACCTCGGCTACCTGGACCCAGTCGAATGGGGGTAACCTGAGCGGAGTGATCATTAACGTGTATGGCAAGTTCATTATGAACGGCGGCTACAATTTTAATGGACCTGTCGTTATTAACGTGCTGGCTGGCGGCACCCTGGAAACAAACTCAACAGGATTTGGCAGCAACCTGACCATCAACAATTATGGAACCGTAACTTACACATCAACCAGTTCCATTAATAATCAGGGAACATTTGTACTGAACAACTTTGCCGGTGCGACCTTGAGTGCCCTAAATACCACGCTCTTCAAAATGGATTCGGGCACCACCCTGATCAACAATGGAACGATGTCGTTCTCGAATTTGGAAAATCAGGATGCCAATATTCAGAATACGGCCTCCGGGATAATGACGGTAGGGCGGTCATTCAATAACCACGGAAATTTTGTCAATAACGGAAGCGTCGACGTGATTTGCTCGTCGGGCACCGGCACCTGCGAATTCATTGTCGGAAATAAAGGCCCCGGTAAAGAATTTACCAACAACACCTGCTTTAAAGTGAACGGCAGTGTGACGTTTAATGGGCCTGGCTACATCAACGGGACGCTTGAGATTACGACGCCAAACATTTTGAATCTGACTTTATTCAATAACCTTACCCTCAATGCCATTGTATCGGGCACGAATGGCCGGATTATCGTGAACAACGGGATCAGTACGATTGGCGTAGCTGGCCAGTATACGGGTACGAACATGAAGTTCTGTGACAGGAATACGATTCTCGGAGCCGGATTGATCGCGAACGGATTTGATTTTAACACAGGAAATAGCCCCTCTACGTATACGGTTGATTGTAGCGCGAACACCTGCAGTGCCGTGGCTACCTGTGCCCTGGCTATGACGGCTACACCGGGAAGCTGCGCGCCCGCTACAAATCAATATGCCCTGACGGGTACCGTTTCGCTCACCAATAACACAACAGGCGGGACACTAACCATTACGGATGGCAGCCGCACAACTACCGTTTCCGTTGCCGCCAGTACCACCGCTACCAGCTTTACATTGACCGGGCTCGTGTCAAATGGCGCCAGTCATACCGTTACGGCTAGTCTGTCGGGTTGTGGTACGGCCAGCCAGACCTATACCGCCCCGGTTTCCTGTAGCTGCTCACCACCAAGTGTTACGGCTACGGCGTCCAGCAATACCATCTGTCAGGGACAGTCAGTTCAGTTAAATGCTGTTGTCAGCCCGGCCGGTAGCTATACGTATACCTGGGCGGGCAGTGGAACCATTTCCAACGGCAGTACCGCCACCGCCACGGTAACAGGACTGCCAACGGGTGTATCCACGTTTACGGTGACTGTTCGAAGTAGTGCGACCTGTTCCACAACGGCAACAACAACGGTTACGGTCAGTGCACCTCCCACCACCAACTTAACGAGTACCAGTGCCGTCATTTGTGCTGGTCAGTCAACAACACTGACGGCAACGGGAGGCACCAGTTATGTACTCAATCCCGGTGCCCTAACATCAGCGACGGGGAGTTTTACCGTTAGCCCGACAGCAGGCACAACTTACACGGTAATAACAACAAATGCCGCGGGTTGCACGGCCAGTGCGTCAACAGCTGTTACAGTCAATACGTTACCGACCGTTACGCTTTCGTCGGCGACCATCTGTGCCGGACAAACGGCCAGTTTGACGGCTACAGCGGGTTATGCGAGTTATCGCTTTTCGTCAGGGTTGACCCAGACCAGCACGCCCAACGTGGCTACCGCTACTGTTGCCGGTACCTACTCCGTGACGGCCGTGAACTCAGCGGGCTGCCCGGCCAGTGCCACAGGCACCGTTACGGTCAACCCGTCGGTAACGGCGACAATTTCGCCCGTCAATACAACTGTCTGCCAGGGACAGACGGTACTCCTAACGGCTGGTGGTGGCTCAGCTTTCCGCTGGTCGACAGGGCAAACATCGGCCGCAATCTCCGTAACGGCCAGCGGAACCTATTCCGTAACCGTCAGTAATGCGCAGGGGTGTTCGGCGGTAACGGGTACAACGGTTACGGTGAACCCGGCACCCGTTTTGACCTTGAATTCAGCAACCGTTTGTGCCGGTCAGTCGGCGGTTCTGACCGTAGGCGGGTGTTCAACAGGAACCCTCACCTGGTCTACCGGCAATCAGACGCCAACACTTACGGTTGTGCCACTGGTAACGACGCTCTATTCGGCGACTTGTGTGTTGACAACGGGTTGCTCGACATCGGTTTCGTCGACGGTGGGGGTGACGAATGCTCCCAGTTATACCGGAACCATTACGGCAACATCTGCCAGTTGCAGCGGGGGGGTGCCATTGAGTAATGGGTCGATAACCATAACGGGACTTGTCAACACAGTACGGGCCGATTTATCAACGGGTACCGTTTACAGCGGCCCTGCCTATAATGCACCGAGCAACAGAGTGGTTAGTGGTTCGTCGATTACATTTAGTGGGCTCTCTAATCCAACGACCACGCAGGCATACACCGTTCGGTTATTTGGTACGGCTGGTACCTGCACTGCCGATGTGGCTATCAGTCTGAGTCCGGCAGTTTGCCCGTGTACAGACCCCGGCTGTGTACAGGTCAACGTCAGAAAGGCAGCCAGATGAGTTTCCGCCTATTCGTCTGCAACGGCATAGGGATAGTCCCGGTTTACAAGCTGTCGAATTTCCTGACGAGTGTAATCGCGTCGTTATCGGTTTTGAAATAGAGATTTTCCTGCTTCACGAAAGCTTTCAGTTCTTCTTTTTTATCGCCGAGGGCATCAATGATCGACTTATCGGAGAGTTTGACCTTGGTTAACGTCTGATCGGGTTTCAACAGATAATACGAGAAAGTGTCCCGGAAAGCGTCGTAACGAACATCGTTGGAGTAGGGATTTTTGTAATCTGCGGGTTTAAATGATTTGGATACCCGTTTGAGCAGTGCGTTTTTTCCTTCGTAGAGGACCAGAAAATACCCATCTTTCAGGGCCTGATCGTTTGTTTTTGCGGTTGGCAGTCGCTTGAAAACATACGTTTGCCCCTCATTATTTTTTAGCGTAAATCGTTTTACCTGCTCGGCATCGACAATGATCGAGTCATTGCCAGCCCAGGTTCGCAGGAGCATCAGGTGTTGCTGATAGGCGTTGAATTTAATGAGGACATTCGTGTAGTTCTGTCCGGCGGTCATCTCGATCTGGCCCTTGTTCCATTCCGGCAAAAAATAAGGGGTTCCGCGAAGTCCCTCATACCGATGATCGATGGTGTTGACCATACTGTTTACCCCATCCCCCACAATCTGGCTTGTCGACTGATAGGTTTCGTACCCGTTTCGGCGTTCGTTTGGATTTGCCTGTTGCGCAGCATTTACTTTAGTGGAATCGCGCGTTTGTGCGAAGCCAACGGATACCGACAGGACGGTTAGCGTAGTCAGGAAGAAGAGTCTCATGAATGTGAAAGGCTAGTGGATATGATTGATCGCCTAAATAACGGAAAATCCCGCCATCTACTGATAAGCGGGATTCTCATTTTAACAAATTATAATCTTTTCAGACGGGATTAGCATTGACGTTCGGCCCGTCTGAAAAAAAACGATCAGGCTTCGGGATATTCGTGGGGCAGCGGGATGTTTACGCGCTCCTGCACGGGTAAGCCCTGCTTGTTCATTTGCTCGATAAATGGATCGGGGTCCAGCTCTTCACAGTTCCAGACGCCGGGTTTCATCCATACGCCGGTCAGCATCAGCATGGCACCAATCATGGCCGGCACGCCCGTGGTGTAGCTTACGGCCTGACCACGCACTTCACGGTAGGTTTCGGCGTGGTCACAGTTGTTCCAGATGTAACAGGTGACATCTTCGCCATCTTTCACGCCTTTGATCTGGCAGCCAATGCTGGTTTGTCCCGTATAATTCTCGCCGAGCGAATCCGGAGCCGGCAACACCGCTTTTAGGAATTCGAGCGGAACAATGTCCATACCCTGAAACTGAACCTTGTCGATACGGGTCATGCCCACATTCTGAAGAACTTCAAGGTGAGTCAGGTACGCCTGCCCGAAGGTCATCCAGAATCGAGCCCGCTTCAGTGTCGGGAAGTTCTTTACCAGCGATTCCAGCTCTTCGTGATAGAGCACATACGACTCGCGCTCACCAATTTCGGGATAAGCGATGGGCTTATGAATGCTCATGGCCGGAATCTCGATCCATTCGCCATTTTCCCAGTAGCGACCGGGCTGAGTGATCTCACGAATGTTGATCTCGGGGTTGAAGTTAGTCGCAAATGCCTTGCCGTGGTTGCCCGCGTTGCAGTCGATGATGTCCAGATAATCCATCCGGTCGAAGTAGTGCTTGTTGGCATAGGCTGTAAACACCTGCGTAGCACCCGGATCGAAACCACAGCCCAGCAGCGCCATCAGACCGGCCTGCTCAAAGCGTTCTTTGTAGGCCCACTGCCAGCTGTACTCAAACTTGGCCACGTCTTTAGGTTCGTAATTGGCCGTGTCCATGTAGTGCACACCCGCTTCCAGACAGGCATCCATAATGGGCAGATCCTGATAGGGGAGGGCCACATTAATGACCAGAACGGGCTTGAATGACCGAATCAGCTCAACCATTTCTGACACTACATCGGCATCGACCTGGGCGGTCTGAATGCTGACGCCGTGCATTTCCTGAATTTCGGCCGCAATACGGTCGCACTTTGATTTGGTGCGGCTAGCCAGCATAATCGTTGTGAAGACATTACTGTTCATCGCGCATTTGTGCGCAACGACGCTGCCAACTCCACCGGCTCCAATAATGAGCACGTTTGCCATCTATCTGAATGATTAGTTTGTGTATTCTTTCGGGCGCAAAGATAAGGAAAGTGAATAAGTCAACAGGTTAGCAGAACATGAACTTACTGTATTGGGTACTTTCCCGTTGGATAGGATAGCCTATTGCTTGATTAAATAGTTGATTTATTGGGGAAAGATCTAACAACATATTTAGTATATTTGTTAAGTAGACAACAGTTGTCTCCCTGCTCTAAATCATACGTTTATGAAATTTGTCTCTTCTTCCGGCACGCTCGACTCCTTTGAATTAGCTATTCTGGGATACGGCAAGACCACGTCAAGCTGGCGTGATCGTAATCGGCTCCAATGCCGGTTTTCAACGCACTGGCGGCAGCAGGCCGATACACAATCGGCACGATTACATACCTGGGAGGTACGGCGATTACTGACTGGTTTACGCTCACTCTGGAACAAGGCTACCAATCATGTGGCCCTGAGTTTTTCCGAACCCGGCCTGAGAATGGACGCCAAAGCACTGCCCAACGATAATTATCAGCTTCAAATTCAACTGGGTCATGATTTGACCCCCGCCTGGCATGCGTATCCTGATTTTCCGGTGGAGATGGATATTCTCCTCAGCCGAACCCAGCTTCAGGAAGCCATTCAGGAATTGTCGGGGCAGGTAGAGACATTTCCCGAAAGATAACATAACCGTCAAGGCAACATTCCGTTTGCCGTCAACCTATTAACCGATCCATCAGGCTGTAGCTTGATGGATCGTTGCTTTTATAAGCACCCCCAGGCAACCTTTATTGATACCGGTACTGGGTAGGCACATCATTTGGTGAAGAGTTGAATTTGTCGGGTTCGGCTGCTGATGCCCACGGCCAGGTAGGTAGGTTTGGCCTGCAGCACATACCGCCCCGATCCGATCAGCCCCTTAAATTGTCTGATCCAGACCTCTACATCCTCGGGTTTGTAAAACCGGGCATTTCCAAACGATCCCGATGGTTTTAAATTGAACGCATCCCGCAGTCGCTCGAAGGCAACGGGAGTAATGTTATGCTTTAAACAAATCAACTGCTTACTCAAAAGCCCCGATGTCGACGTTGGCTTCGACGGCTTGTTGAGGGCAGGATTAAACCGGGCAATGGCTTCCTTCTCCAGCCGGTCCAGTTCCGTTTCGTCGCAGGTGAAATAGCGGAAACGAACAAAGTTTACGCCCGCCACCCGGTGTTCCAGCAGCCGCGACTGGAGGTTGCGCGCCTGCCCAACAAAGACAACTTCATTTTCATCATTAATCAGGCAGTAGATGCATGGCTGCGGGTTAGAGCGTGTTCCACTCGCCAGAATTTGCCCCAAATCGATGTGTTTCTTGGCTGTTTTTTCGGTCATTTTCATGTATTAAATATACTACAAACAATACTTATATACAACCAAAAATACATATATTTTTTATCTTTGTTTTCGATTGAAAAACGTGAAAAACGATGGCTGGACGACGGGAGAAAAAGAGCAATATTCAGGGCAAATGGCTCAAGGAAGCCCTGGCCGCACAGGAAATGTCGGTCTACCGATTAGCCAAAGAATTAGGATATAGCCGGGAGAAATTTTACCGGCACATCGGCAACAAAACCTATCTCAGCAGCGAATCACTGGCCGAGATCGCCGTCAAATTTCCCACCATGAACATGCGCTTTGTGCTGACCGGGGTGGGGAAGGCAGTGAGTGAGTAAGGAGCAAGTCGGTAAGCGGCTTCGCCTAAGTCGGTAAGTCGGTAAGTCGGTAAGTCAACAAGTCGGTAAGCGGCTTCGCCTAAGTCGGTAAGTCAACAAGTGGCTTCGCCTAAGTTAGTAAGTGGCTGGCGCAAGAGTATTGCTAACGCGTCAGCCACTTACCGACTTAAGCGAAGCCGCTTACTAACTTATCGACTTACCGACTTACTAACTTAGGCGAAGCCGCTTACTAGCTTACTAACTTACTGACTTACCGACTCAATTATCCACATCCTTCACGACCGGCCTGCTATCCATCTGCCGTTTTTCGTAAGGGAGGATAAATTCGTTCAGGATGGGCGTGTGTGTGCGTTTGCGGGTCAGCTCGTGCTGGTAGATCGTTTGACCCAACTGGTACATAAACGGATTGCCTATGCTTTCGTAGTCGTACTTGTCGTCGTTCAGAATACCGTCGCTGTTTACGTAAAGCGTTGCCGTCAACATGTATTCGACTTTATTGGTGAAGTCAACGACGTAGGAGGCATCCGTCAGAAAACCATACGCCCAACCCACTTTATTGAACACCCGAACGCCTTTGGGGAGCTGGTGATGCAGGCTGTCCATGAAAAAGAACTTTACGTAGGTGTCGTAATACTGACTGGCGTCGTACTTGGGGTAATTGGTTTCGCCGGGAAGCTGGGACAGGTATTGACGCAGAAACCGGTAATCGTCGGGGGTTAAGTTGAACCGTTGTTTGGCTGGAACTGAGGTCGGAAACAGCACCGATTGCAGCACCTGCTGGAAACTTTCCAACGGAAATTTGTTGCGTTCGGTGAAGTTGAACGGCTCACGGATCAAACTGTCTTTGACGTAATACCCTTTACCAAGCCGGGCCGTTCTCGAAAAATCGAACGGGTCCTGGTTGTAGGCGGCTGGTTGACTATACATCAGTTTTCCTGATTCATCAATAAACCGAATCGGATTGGTATGTCGGTTTTCCTCGGCCGTCATCCGGACAAACCGGTGCGTAATGCGGGTGTCCAGGTATCCTTTGGCATGCATCGACCGGTTGATCTCGCCCTGCCCCACAAATTCATACATCCGGCTATACGGATCATTTTCACTCACCAGAAAGGCTTTTTTTATCAGATGAGCAATGGAAGGATACCCGTTCTGTGCCGTTTTGTCCGTCCACTCTTTGGTTTGACCGCTATATGAACTATCGAACTGCATGGCGGTAAACTTGGTCAGCTTTGGGTTTTTGAGGTTGTTCAGCTTTTCCAGCGACAGTAAGGCCAGCGGCAGCTTCACCGTTGAGGCCGGATTGAAATACTCGGTGCTGTCGACCCGGAAGTAGTAGTTGGTAAAGGAAGGTTTATTCGCTTTATCCCGGTCAATCTTTGTATAAATGATTTGCAGCCTGTACTCGTCCGGATGGCTGATGACCTTCTGAAAAACCGGCTGCCGGTTCGTTGCGAACAGGTCTTTCAGGAAAGCGTCGGTTCGTGGCTGGGCAAAGGCGGTTGTGCTCACGCCTAAAAACAGCCAGAAGTGAAGTTTTGTGAATGGGTGCATGGTATTGAATGTACCGCTTTTGTACCGCGGGTCTTCAGCCCGCGCAGCCGTCAGGCTAAAGTTAAGAATTGAAAATACAAGCCTGGCTGCTGCGCGGGCTGAAGACCCGCGGTACATAAAACTACAAAACCAACTGTTCGAACAGCTTCGTTAAGGTTTCGCCCGCGTCGGTACACAGGCCAGGGTGAACCGGCGACGATTGGACAATGGTGCTGCGCGTGGCGGTGAGCCAGCGGAAACGCTCGGCAATACCGAGTTGGCCAATGGTGCCGCCTTCCCGCCGACCCGCACAGATTTTCTCGAACGCCTGAATCCGTTCGCGGACTTCGTCGATGTCCAGGTCGGCCGATACCGCACGCAGCCGGGTTTCGTTCAGCGTGTACAGCGTTTTCAGAAAACCCAGCGAGCGGCAATAGACAATGACGCCCACATTTATAAACTCTTCCCGTTCAACGCGCGGCATGACGCGGATGACGGCATACTCAAACAAGTGCATGTCGGGCTTCGATGGCTGCGTTGACAAAAATTTCTGACGAGGCCAGTCGGGCCTCTAAAAACCGGGCATACACCTCCCGTTGCTCGTCTGGAGATTCCATAACGGATGGATTTATCAGCCAATCGTCCGGAATCAGGGCGACGATACTTCGCAATAGGTCGGGCGTTAGTATGGCGCGGTACTCAGCATTGACGGTGGCTAGTTCCGATGCGCGGGGCAGCAGTACATGGTCTTTTGCCTGCACAAACGGCCGCTGGCTCTGGGCTTCCCAGTTATC
This sequence comes from Spirosoma aerophilum, assembly GCF_054782495.1. Taxonomy (NCBI): domain Bacteria; kingdom Pseudomonadati; phylum Bacteroidota; class Cytophagia; order Cytophagales; family Cytophagaceae; genus Spirosoma; species Spirosoma aerophilum. The sequence continues at coordinate 300,053 of NZ_BAAGSJ010000036.1, forward strand.
CCAGTTATGGTGAAAGTAAAGAGCCGCGCCGTGGTCGATCAGCCAGAGTTCCTTATGCCAGATGAGCATGTTGGTGTTGCGGGCGGTGCGATCGACGTTCGTTATGAAGCAGTCGAGCCACACAATCTGCGAGGCCAGTTTGGCATCGACCGTATTCACAATGGCATCGAAGGTGATGGAGCCGGACAGGTAATGAAGCGCCAGGTTCAACCCCTCGCTGGCGCGCAGCAGATCCTGGATCTCTTCGTCGGGCTCAGTGCGGCCAAAGGCTTCGTCGAGGGTGGCGAACACGATTTCGGGAATACGCAGGCCGAGGGCGCGGGCAATTTCACCCGCTACCAGTTCGGCAATAAGGGCTTTGGTTCCCTGACCGGCTCCGCGAAACTTGAGTACGTACAGGAAATCGTCGTCGGCTTCGACCAGGGCAGGCAACGAGCCGCCTTCCCGCAGGGGTTTGGCGTAACGTGTTACGTTGACAGTTCGGAGTTCAGGTTGATGAGTAGGCACGATACGTTGTTTCAAAAATAGGAAGGATTGTAGCGTGAAGGATGAACAGTGAAGAGTAGAGTTACATGACTACTCTTCACTGTTCATCCTTCACGCTACATTGTTCGAGGGTATAAAAGTATGGGGCATTCGGTAGTTTTACTACATTCGGGTTAAATCCCTAAGCCACCTTAACCCGCTAATGAAAAAAAACGCTTGTTTCAGCGCCGTACTATTCCTATTGGCTATTTCCACCACACAGGCGCAGCACTGGTACAAAGGTAATCTGCATACCCACTCGCTCTGGAGCGACGGCGACGATTATCCCGAAATGATCATGGACTGGTACAAAGCCAACGGCTATCAGTTCGTTGGGCTGTCGGACCATAACATCATTCAGGACGTTGATAAATGGATAAACGTGCCCCGCCAGCCCGATCGACGCCGAACATTCGACCGGTATCTGCGTACGTTCGGGCCGGATTGGGTGACGTACCGAAAAGGACAAAATGACTCGCTGAGTGTCCGGCTCAAACAACTGCACGAATACCGAAATTATTTTGAAGAACCCGGCAAGTTTTTGATCCTGAAGAGTGAAGAGGTATCGACGGGCTATCAGGGCAAGCCCATTCACATCAACGTGACGAATGTAAAGAATCTCATTCGGCCGTTGCCTGGTAATAGCGTGGCCGATGTCATGCAAAACAACATCGACGCGGTCGTGGCGCAGCGTCGGCAAACGGGTCAGCCCATGTTTCCGCACATTAACCACCCCAACTTTTACTACGCCATAAAGGCCGAAGACCTGATGCAGCTTCGTTACGAACGCTTTTTTGAAGTTTTCAATGGGCATCATCTGGTCAATAATTACGGCGATAGCAGCCACGAAGGCACGGAGGCCATGTGGGATAAAATCAACCTGCATTTTCTGCAACAGGCCCGCCCGCTGATGTATGGGCTGGGTACCGATGATAGCCACAATTATTACTTTTTCGGGCCTGAGTTCAGCAATTCGGGTCGGAGTTGGGTGATGGTCGATGCACCCGAATTGACCCCGAAGTCGTTGGTTGAAGCCATGGAAGCCGGGCGTTTTTACGCTACCTCGGGCGTCACACTGAAACAACTGCCGCAGGCTGGAAACAAACTCGTGGTACGGGTGAAAGCGGAACCGAATGTAACGTATCGCATTCAGTTCTTTGGGATTAAAAAGGGCAGTCAACAGGCCGAATTGATCCGCGAAGTGACCGATACGACCGCCACCTATGCCCTGACGGATGATGTGCTGCTGCTGCGGGGGAAGATCATTTCCAGCAAGCCTAAGTTCAATCCGTTTATGCCGGGCGATCTGGAAACGGCCTGGACGCAGCCGATTGCCCAAACGCTTGTGCCCAAATTGCCCGCCGGTGTGGTACCACTCGCCAACGCCCACGCGCATAACGATTACGAGCAGTCGCGCCCGCTTTGGGATGCGCTGGATAACGGCTTTACCAGCATTGAAGCCGACGTACATCTGATTGATGATACCTTGTATGTAGCGCATGACCGGCCGACCATTAAAAATCCGGCAGCTACACTCGAAAACCTTTACCTCAAGCCGCTGGCCGAACGAATCCGGCAACAGGGCGGACGGGTGTTTCCGGATTATACGGGGCCGTTTTGCCTGATGATCGATGCCAAAACGAATGCCGATAGTACGTATCAGGCCCTGACGAAGTTGCTGCAGCGGTATCGCCCGTTACTGACCGGCGATGACAAACGTAAAACGGGCGTGGTCACAATTGTGCTGACGGGTAATCGCCCAATTGAGAAAATTGTCAACGCAAAGGGACGGATGGTCTCGCTCGACGGTAGGCCGGGCGATGTCGGCAAAGGCTACAAGTATACCCTAATGCCGTACATCAGCGATGTATACCGAAACCAACTAAGCTGGCGAGGGCAGGGTGACATGCCAGCCGAAGAGTTTCAGAGACTACGCCAGTTGGTGAACCAAGTACACGCCGAAGGGAAAAAGCTGCGGTTGTGGGCGAGTCCGGAAGACCCGCTCGTCTGGGCAAAACTCCGTGAAGCGGGCGTTGATTTTATCAGTACGGATCAACAAGTGCTGGTGCGGGATTTCCTGTTGAAGACAACTGCTGATAAATAGAGTCTGGTGGGTAAGGGAGGGGAATACGCCATATCTCCAAGATATGGCGTATTCCCCTCCCTTACCCACTGTAGAAGCCCGACTATTTTGTTAAGTTTACCCTACGCTTGCTATACAACCTGCTCCCTTCATGAAAACCAGCCTGATTACCTGTTTACTGCTTACGACCTTGTTGCTTAGTTTCACCGCCAGTGCCCAATCGGGTTTATCAAGTTCAATCGGCCCCGACGTCGATAAGCTCTTTGCCAGCGTCCCCGACTTTAGTGGCGTGGTGCTCATCGCCGAAGGGGGTAAACCTGTCTACGAAAAAGCCTTCGGTTACAAACGCTTTGAGACGAAGTCGCCCCTGGCTACGTCCTCGATTTTTGAGCTGGCATCAGTCTCCAAGCAGTTTACGGCCATGACGATCATGATGCTGAAGCAGGCGGGGAAACTGAATTACGATGACCGGATTGACAAATACATTTCGGGACTGCCGTATCCGGGTATTACCATTCGACACCTGCTCAACCACACCTCCGGTCTGCCAGATTATCAGGACGTGATGGACAAGCACTGGGACAAGAGCAAAGTGGCCAACAATGCCGATAACATTGCCTATCTGATCAAGTACCACCCCGCCAAATTGTTTGAGCCGGGGGCCAAATACGCCTATAGTAACACCGGGTATATGCTGCTGGCCAGCATTGCCGAACGGGCCTCGGGGCAGGATTTTATCAGTTTCTGCCGGACGCGTATTTTCAACTCCGTCGGCATGACGCACACGGACATTCGCACCCGAGAAGCAAAGCTAAAACTGCCCGACGTGGCCTGGGGGCATATCTATGTGCCCGAGAAAAAACGCTACGTGCAGGCCGACTCCTTTCCCGAATTCAACTACGCCATCTGGCTGGGCGACCGCAAAGGGCCCGGTCGTATCAGTTCGACCGCCAACGATTTACTGAAGTGGGACCGCGCTTTGTATTCTGACCAACTGGTCAGTCAGCAAACGTTACGAGACGCCTTTACTCCGGCTAAACTCAACGATGGCTCACGCTCACAGTACGGCTTCGGGTGGGAGGTGTCACAAAGCCCGAAACTGGGCCGTCTTGTCTGGCACGACGGCGATAACCCCGGCTACAAAACCCAGATCATGCGCTACATCGACGCCGACAAAACGATTATCCTGCTCTGCAACAATGCCCACGAGAAAAAGGCCGACATTGTTAAAGCATTACAGGCGTTGATGGAAAAATAAGGCGAAAGGAGTTTAAATCTATAAGGTTTTCAAGACCTTATAGGTTTGTCATCTGGTCCGGTCACTCTATAACCATCCGCTTGATCTTATCTCCCTCGATGGTATAGATATGCTTGACCATGCCATCTGACAGAACATTTCCTTTTTTGTCGTGAATCAACTGATGAACGAGTACTTCGATTTGGCCGTCGGGTGTTGACCGAATTGATAGGGGTGTCACTGATGGGTCAATTTCCTGCCACTGCCGGGTCCAGTAGGCGCGTACGTCGTCGTGCCCGTGTACATAACCGCCCTCCCAGCCGTTGGGCCACTGCACATCCGGGAGCATAAGGGCGAGCACACCGTCAATATTTCGGGTATTGAATGCTTGGTAGGCTTGATTGATCAGGTCTTGCTTGTCCATCGCTTTGATAAGAGGCTAGGTGTTGTGGTTGAGTTTTCCTTATCAAAGGAAGCGGAACTTCTACGAATCAGGTGTCAGTATACATTGAGATTTTATCGGATCTACCCGAGATCAGCCAGTACACAAGCCTGTATGGGCACGCTGGCGTGGTTAATTGTCCACGTTAGCATGCCCATACATGATTTTTGATCACTTATTCAGGTTATCTGCACATCAGGTTAATACTTGACTTGTGCTAAACCGTCAATGTCCCTTCAATGGAATCGTCCAGTGTTTTGCCCATAATGGCACCGGCAATGGTCTTGACAAATGCCACCGCATCACCGTGTTTATTGTCCCAATAATAAGCTTCCTGCGTATTCACTTTTATGACCGTAATGCGCGGATCATCTACGCCTTCGGTGAACCATGCTTTTAAGATTGGCTCCCAAAGCTCCTTAATGAGTGCTTTGTCGGTTGAGATAGTAGCCTCCCCGTAGATACTCAGGAAATCGGAATAGTCTGATCCCTGAAACAGGAGTTGTACTTTGTTGTCGGACTGGATAGTTGCGTTTTTGTGGCTGTCGCTGGCGCTCAGAAACCAGAAATTGCCCTTTTCGTCGACTTTCTGTACCGACATGGGCCTTGTTTGCAATGGCTCGCCGGTTTTAATTTTTGTGCAGAAAAAGCAGGTACTACTTTTGTCGACAAGCTCTTTGATTTTCTTTCCGGCTTCGCTGCCAATCAGGTCTTCGTGGTTTTTTTCGGGTTGCTGTTGATTAATGCTATCCATACCGATTGAGTTAACGGGTAAATTGTTGATCTATGGTTAACAACAGGAACGGTCAAACTGCTTTTCATACACTACAGAAAATACATTTCCTTAGTATACGGTTTTAACGGCCACACCCATGACGCTTTATGCCGAAACCTTACGGCGCCTTCATCGCGACGTTTATCCGAGAGCGCATCTGACCCGGCAAATAATTGCCGCCAAACAGTTTATGGACAGGCAATATGCAGATGCCCTTGACCTCGACCTCATGGCTCGTGAGGCCGCCTACTCCCGATTTCACTTTATCCGCTGTTTCAAAGCCCTTTACGGCCGAACACCAATGCAGTATCTGATATCAATACGCATCGAAAAGGCCAAACAGCTGCTGTTGACGGATGAGCCCGTTGCCGATGTGTGTTGCCGCGTGGGATTTGAGAGCGTGACGACCTTTATTGGCCTCTTTAAAAAAATAACGGGAATGACACCGACTGCGTACCGACGAAAAAAGCAATTTTCGAGAAGTAAAACCGAATCTTAAATGGGAGATTTGCCGGACAGATTATATAATAGCCCATTTATGAAAATCAAACTGACCAGTGTCATGGTCGACGACCAGACGAAAGCCCTTGCTTTTTACACCACGATTCTGGGTTTTGTAAAAAAGACCGACCTGCCCATAGGCGAGCATAAATGGTTGACCGTAGTAGCTAAAGACGAACAGGATGGCGTTGAACTACTGCTGGAACCAATGGGCTTTGCACCGGCCCAAACTTACCAGAAAGCTCTTTTCGACGCTGGTATTCCGCTGGCTTCCTTCGATGTTGATGATGTGGATCAGGAATATGAGCGGTTGACCGGGCTAGGGGTGTCGTTCAGTGTGCCACCTACCCAGATGGGAACCGTTAAACTGGCCGTGCTGAATGATACCTGCGGCAATAATATCCAGCTGGTGCAGGTATTGTAACGCCAGACATAACGACGGAGAATGCCCTTACGCCCCGCCCCGTTATAATTATTTCTTTTCCTCCAGTAAGCCTGCGCTATAGACGACCGTTCCATTCACCATAGTCAGCACACTCTCGGTTTGCAGCAGTTTAGGGGCAGGTACGGTAAATATGTTTTGTGACAGAACGGCCAGGTCGGCTACTTTGCCGACGGTCAGGGTGCCTTTGTCCTGCTCGGCAAATTCGGCGTAGGCAGCAGTGCGGGTGTAGGCAATAACGGCCTGTTCGCGGGTGATGGCTTCCAATGGCCGACGCGGGTGGGTTGTGGCGAAAAGAATGTTGAGATACGGGTTAAATGGCCCATCGGAGCCAATAGCCAACGGAATGTGCTGATTCAGTAAGGTTTTCATGGCCATACCGTGGGTGAGGGGAGGACCCATCGGAAAACCGTCCATGGGTGCAAAATGGGTTGGGTTCTGCACGATAATGACACCCATTCGTTTTGCCTTTTCGAGATAGTCCGGCGTATAGTCGATCTCGTCGCCGTGTTCGAAACGGGGGCGTAACGCTTTCCAATCTACGTGTATACCCGCCATAAGGTCCAGGAGCCTGCCCACCGATTTACTGCCGCCGATGTGAAAATGAAGCTGGTCCTTGCGGGCGATGGCTTCCCGGCACATGGTTTCGATTTCGGAAACGGTATAGTTCATCCGACCGTACCAGTTCGGGCGATTGGGGTAAGCCTCCACCTGTTCGGCTCCTCCTTCCAGCGGGGTTCCCTCCAGCAGCCACTTGGTGCCGCTCACCGTAAGCAGGGGTAAGCCGGGTGTGGTTTTGGGGACTGTTTTTGATGGAATACTCAGGCTTCCATCGGGGTTCATGTCGGCCCAGCGAATTAACCTGAGCCGGAAGGGCAGGCCCGCCTGTTTCCAGAGTTTGGCATAGTCCTCGGCCGTGGCACCCGTACACATGTTCTGGTAGCTGGTGATGCCCGCTTTGAGCAATGCCTGGGTCATGCCTCTGAATTGGCCTATTAGCGCCTGGTCATCGCGCATGGCGGCTATCTTCGCATAATTCGTATGCGGCCAGTATGCGTTTTTCTCATACGCTTTTCCCGTAAGGGTTTTGCCGTCGGGCATGCGTTCATAAAACCCGCCTTTGGGGTCAGGTTGGGTGTTGGTGATACCCATTTCGTGCAGACCCAGCGAATTGAACACGCCCACATGCCCCCACCAGGAGAGCAATCGAACGGGGTGTTTCGGGGCTATTTTGTCCAGCACGAAGCGCGTGGCCTCGGGTGAGTTACCAATACTGATGCCAATGGTTCCCTCGATCCACTGGCCTTCCGGTACCCGTTTTACCAGGCGCTGCAACGAGTCGAGCAGCACTGACCAGGCGGGGTCCATACCGGCCAATTCCAGCCGGGTACCTTTCATACCGTTAGGCAGGTGGTTGTGCGCATCGTTGAACCCCGGCACGACCAGCATGCCGCTCAGGTCAAGGCGTTTGGTGTTTTTTGTCGCTAGTTTTTCGATAGCGGCTGTGCTTCCCGTAGCTACAATGCGCCCCGCCCGAATGGCCACAGCCTCTACATATAGCTGGTTGGTATCTGACGTGAAAATTTTGCCATGCGTCAGGATTAAGTCTGGTGTTTGTGCCGTGGCAGGTCGGGCGAGGAGCCCGATGAGCAGTGCCAGATGGATTACTTTCATGTGTGCTGCTGTAAGATTGTCACACAAAAGTAGACTGGCCGAAGGGGGGATCAGGTGTAAAAAAACGACATCATGGTGCGAGGATAGTGTATCCCGGAGAGGCTAGTTCCTCCGCAATGAGCATCGAGGGGGTTACTTCGGCGAAGTGCCGGAAATCGCGTACCAGGTGGGAGAAATCGAAGTAGCCGCAACTATAGGCCACATCGAGCCAGTCGAGCTGCGGGTTTTTGGTTTTCAGTTTGTACGCCCGATCGAAACGGGCGATGCGGGCGTAGAACTTGGGGCTCATGCCCATGCGCTCAATGAACTTTCGTTCAAATTGCCGGGAGCTTAAGCAGGCCTGATCGGCCAGCCAATCGAGAGAGAGTGGCCGGTCAGCGTTTTTTATGGCTGCAATGGCTTTGTCGATCGGTAGCGTTTCGGTGTGTATTTTACTAATTCTCTTAAGTAAGTAATCGTCTATCAACCGAAACATTTGTTGATAATCGGACTCTTCCTGTAACTGCTCATTCAAGTCTTTCATGGCCTGGTCGGTCAGCTCTTCGGCATTGATCTCTTTTCCCTGAAAGGCAGTAATGGGCATTCTCCCAAGAAACTGGTGGAGAAAACCGGGCCGAAAACTAACCATAATGATGAGGTGGTCTTCGCCGAAAAGCAGGTTGACGCGGGAGGTTTGCTGGCCAACAAAAATACTCGATGCGTTGACCCGGCTTTCAGCCGTGTTGTTAACAATCGTCTTTACTTCACTGCGCGGGTAAAAATAGAGTACCTGATCCGCATCGGGCGGAAAGGGCTTGATGCGTTGTGCTTCGGGAACTCCTTTCAGCTTTACATGGAGCAAAAAGTAGTGTTTCACATAAGGCCGTAGGGCAGGGTGAGGCAGAACGTTGGGCAGAATAACCATAACTAAAGCTACTAACTATTGGGCGTCGACTCAACAAGCTTTGAGTTTTCGGTTCGCTTTACCGTTTAATCGGCGACGCAGTAAATAGTACGGTTCACGCAATAATTCGTGTCATTCACACAGAAGTAAGTGCAAAGGTGTTGACGAACTCACAGGTTTGTACGACTAACGAGAACCAACCTTTTAGTTCGTCAACGCGGCCTGAAGCCATGCCAACTAGATGAATATGGCGGTTTTTTACCACTGAAGCCTTTAACCTTCCCGGTAACTTGTACCTGTTAAAACGCTCCATTCTAACACACCAACTCAAACCATGACTTCTCAAACAACGTCCACTTATCTCGCCAACCTGACCCCACTGCGGGGCATCGCGGCTCTGATCGTCCTGTTTTTTCACTTTGACCTGTATTGGAGTGGTCCTTTTGCCGGTGCCCTCCTGAACCCAACCCAATCACATTTTGCCCAAAAAGGATATATTGAAGTCGACTTCTTTTTCGTACTAAGCGGCTTTATTATGTGTCACGTATACGGGGACTCGTTCAGCGCTTCTGTAACAAGAGCCGGATTCTGGCAATTTATGAAAGCCCGCTTCGCCCGGATTTATCCGCTTCATTTGTTCACGTTGATCTGGTCCATTCTGCTCTTTATCGCCATTCTCTCAATTAATTTTCCCCTCGATGAGCGTGAAAAATCAGTGTTCAACCTCTGGACTATTCCGGCTCATCTGGCCATGTTGCAGGGGTTTGGCGTTCCGATCGGCTACACCTGGAACGGCCCCGCCTGGACCATCGGCGTAGAATGGTGGATGTATATCGCTTTTCCATTTCTGTACGGCCCGGTATCGAGGCTACCCCGCTGGGGACAAGTAGCGGTATTGGCCGGGCTTTTAGGGGGCTATGTCGTGCTGATTTATGTATTCAATACCTTCCCGCAGTTTCCCTGGCCTAATTCGCTGAACGTACTTCCGATCCTGGGCCTGCCTTTTCTGCGGTGTGTGCTGAGCTTCAGCGTTGGGATGGTATTTTATAGTTTGTTTCGGCAGCAGTGGGGACGGGCCTGGCTCGCCAATGGATACGCCACGCTGGGTTTCGCAGCACTTATGGGCCTGTCCATGCACCTCGGCTGGTCTGACCTCGTTACCGTCAGTACATTTCCTTTTATTATCCTGTCGGCGGCTTATGGCTCCACGCGTCTTAATAAAGTGCTGACTACTAAACCCATGCAACAGCTTGGCGACTTGTCGTTCTCCATTTACCTGACCAATGAGCTGGTGTTTCAGACCGGACGAGTGGTCCGTCATGCGTGGGGATTACCCATCGCGCCCGAAGGCGTGTCGTATGCCGGTATATGGCTTTGGTTTTTTGGCTGGCTGACCGTTGTAATTCTGGTTTCGGCCCTGACCTACCATTTCATCGAACTGCCCGCCCGCAAGGCCCTGAACATACGGTTCAAAAAGGCATACGTTTCGGCTCCAAACTTACAACCCGCTTAACGGGATCGCTCTGACTGACCCATCATCATGGAAAAAGCCTACCGACACATCAGCTTCCAGTTTATAGCGCTGCTGCTGATCAGCATGGCTGGTTTTTGGAAAACATACCTTATCCGGTTTCCTGCTTTCTACGGCTTTGTCACGGCTCACCATCTGCACGGGTTACTTATGTTGCTTTGGGTGGTGTTGCTCATTGCACAGCCCCTGCTGATTCGGGCAAAGAACATCGAATTACATCGAATTCTGGGTAAGGCTTCGTACGTTCTCATGCCCCTCATGGTTCTTTCGATGCTGATGGTGACGTGGGTACAATATCAGCGCGGCCGTATCGCATCTACCTTTACTCACTGACCTTTCTCCTGTTCTGCCATAGTTCACTCCTGTACGCACCTTTTTCTGAAAGCTGGCATACATTGACAACACACGTGGTGAAACTGTCTTTTTGATAATCGTTAATCATCTTAAACCAAACCAATAGCCCCCATGACAACCACTACACAGCTCGGTCCGGCTTTTACGGCACCCGGCCAGAATGCGCATAACGCTCCCATGCTCAACGTATTAGGGATGCCCGTTGGCGTAAAACTGCAACACGCCCAAACCGGCGGTCAATTTTCATGTGTAGAGACGCATATGGCTCCTTTCCAGTTTGGGCCACCTCCCCACGTCCATTATGAACTGGATGAAATTATGCTCGTCCTCGACGGAACCATAACCGTTCTGGAGGGCGATCAGCCACGCGAAATTCCGACGGGCGGTTATCATTTCCGGCCGCGGGGCGTAGTCCATACGTTCTGGAACGCCCACGGCGAGCCCGCTCGGTTTCTGGATATGTATCCCGGAACACAGGATTTTGCGCATTATTTGGAAGAGCTTTCGGAGCTTGGGGCGGCTCTCCACGCCGAAGGGGCCAACCCGTTTGCTTCCGAAAGTCTGGTCCGGTTCAAAGCGTTGGATGCCCGCTACAATCATGAGGTTTTTTACGAACAAATGCCCGAACACATGGCCAAATATGGTCCGAAAGGGTAAACATTTACAACAAGGTGACAAATACTGATGAATGAGCCGCTTGAGGTCTGACCGGACCTCAAGCGGCTCTGTTAGTAGAATTTCCCGAGAGTCAGAAACGAAACCGTTTGCTGAAACCAGTTATAGTGTTCCAGCAAACGGTCTTTCTGCTGGCGGGCACTCGGAAGATTAAACTCATTCGACATCAGCAGCCAGGGCCCTTCCCCTTTGACTAATTTTTGAATATGTTCAAGAGTAAGTGTGTCAGGTAGTGCCGTTTCCAGGGTCGATCCATGATAACGCAGGTGTGCAGACGATTCATGAATGGATGATTGCTTTGGGGCTGAGCGCATGCCAAAGGTCGTTAGATTCCAGATAATCATGATAAAAGCAAAGAACCATAGGCCCATAAAAAAGCCAATGCCCAGATGCATGCCGATGATGGCGGCCAGACCATAAGATCGCCATTTCGAAGGGTATACCCACAGCGGATAGCCTGCTTCAAGCGCCAGTGTTCCCCATCCTAAGAGCAGCGATACAACAGGCCAGTTGGCTAGCCAGGCGGCATTATGATTGTCGAAGGGCGGTTGCATGACAGCCCGCCAGATGGCCTCGCCGTTCCACCATTGCTCCCCCAGCATTTTGTGTATACCCGAGAAAATATAAACAATGCACAGATGTAATTGAAGAATTCGACAGGCCATGGTAGCCTCTTCAGATACGGTCGTGCTGGAGTGTCGCCAACCGGTATGGATGGAAAAAGAGTGGCCTACGGGGAGCAACCAGCAATACAGCAGCGCGTTGTTGGTAAACGTATCATAGCCATAGGAAAAAAGAAGGGAGCTGTTGATCATCATCAGATTGATTCCCCAGGCCAGAAAGCCACTCACTCGGGTCTGAAAACCCAGCACCAGACTCAGTAGTGCCCCACTGTAGAAAAGTAAGATGGCTTTTAGTGCCGTCACTTCATCGACGCCCACAAAACGAAGCGAATTGGTTATCCAGGATAAACGGGGAAAATCTGGCATCAGTAACGCTTCGTTAAGTTCTCCTCTGATGAGTCCGTATTGCCCGTATACGTCCAGAAACTCGGATTCATGGTAGAGCACGGCGGTATGGACAAGGGTAAGCAAGCCAACACCCATACGAAAAAAGGCCAGTGGCGCGGCCGTCTGAGGCTGGTTCCAGAAAGTAGTCCAGATGGATTGAAAACGGGCGGGTAGCATAATCAGTGCAGGTAGAAAGGGTAGGAAGCGAAAAGGGTTGACTCTAACGACTTGCCCTGGCGATACTCGGCCTGGGTTGGCAGGAAATACATATACAGGTTCACGCGTACGCCCATCGCCTGGGGGTATCGTTCGAACATACGCGTAGCCAGCGACCGAGAAATCCACTCACGGGAAGCCGAATCATTGGCGAAATGCGTATAGATCGGAAAGACTTTGTTCTGGGTTTCGAAGCCGTAGTGAAGTTTGGTCCGCGTCCGCGAGCTATCGGCAAATGTCAGCGTAAAGTCGGCATCGACCGAATTGGATATGTCGGGTGAAAAAAAATCGTAGGCCGCTACGTTAAACCACCGGCAATAGTGATTGATCAGCCATTGCTGCTGAAGGTCGACCGAAAAAACAGACGCGACGTTTACCAGCAGGACGACACTTAGGTGGCCAATGGTCAGGTACAACAGGCTTTTGTACAAACGTTTTTTCATGGTCGTACGATGTAGCCCACGCTCCGTCCGGACGGAGCGTGGGTTAAGCTGATGAATCTACTGACGTTTGACAATCAGGCGATCAAGCCCTTTTATTCGTTCGAGGGCTTCCTGTAAGTTTTTCGACCAGATAATGTCGAAACAGCCGGGACCGATGATCTGGAGCCTATTGAGACGGATTTTGTTTAAATTAATATATGGAGTCAGCAATATACCTGAAGCAGCTTTACCGGCTTCAATCGTTTTCCAATCCATTTTTCCGTACGTTTTTTCAATAGCTCCTCCTTTCCCATCTGCTTCGATCAGCTTTATATGGTACTGACTTGCCGGGATTCCTTTTAACGATTCTTTTACCAGAGCCACTTCGTCCCGATTAAGGCCGGGTTTAGGCTGAGCAAAACTGCTGGCCAGGCCAACGACTACAATTAGTATGAGTGAATAGGCAATACGCAGGTAAGTTTTCATGATGATTTTCATTGGTTTAAAAAGTTGACGTGTAGATAGCGAAGGCTTCTCCGGAGAGGCCGATGACTATGATGAGTTAGTCGTAAACTGAATAAGCCGGGGAAACAGATCCGGTCATCGTGAAACGGGTGAGGGTAGACCATACACGTCCGCTCATCACATAAGCGCTCCATTCACCGGGTAAAGTGTCTTACCTTGGACTGTCTTCAATACCGTTAACGAGTAAGGCTATACCAGTTATGGGAAAGAAAATCTTGGTTTCGTTTGCAACGGCTTTCGAAAATATTCGGACTCGCTTTTTCCATACCATTTTGTCGATCCTGGGTATTGTCATTGGGGTGGCAGCCCTGGTGGCTATGCTGTCGTTAATTGATGGAATGGAGCAATATGCCCAGGAGCAAATCACGAAAACGACCTCGTTGAAAGCGATTTTGATCCAGCCCAATCTTGTTAAATCGGTGAATGGGGTGGGGGTGAAGAAACAGACCTATGACTTTCTGACCTACAATTCGTTCGGAAAGCTGCGTTCGTCCCTGACAAAACCCGCAACGGGGTACCTTTATAGTCGGCAGCCCGCTGAAATTACAGCAAGGGTAACCAAGCGAGATATCGGTACAATCGTGACTGGCATGAGCCTTCCGATGCACCCGGACATAGCCATATTGTATGGCAAGGCGTTTAGCGAAACGGACCTGAAAAACAAGCATACGGTTGCCGTTATCAACCAACAGCTGGCGAAACAGCTAGTGGGCAGGAAGCCAGAAAAAACGGCTATTCACCAGCAAATCGTGTACAAAGGTATTGCGCTGACCGTAATCGGGATTTCGGCCGATAAAGACGCCAAAGTTGGGCAGTTGATGATGCCTGTTACTCTGTTCCCGGATAGTGCCCTGAAAGCCGTACCGCCCATGTGTGTTATCGAAGCTGCGAGCGTAGAAGACGTGCCCGAACTGAAACAGCAGATCGAGCGCTGGCTGACCACCCATATGAAAACTAAACTGGCTGATTTTTCCATTATTACCAATGAGCAGCGTGTGAGTCAGGTAGCCAAAGGATTTCTCCTGTTTCGCCTGATTATGGGGATGATTGTGGGTATTTCGGTACTGGTGGGCGGGATCGGTGTGATGAACGTACTCCTCATTTCAGTATCGGAGCGGACGGTTGAAATTGGCGTTCGGAAAGCCCTTGGCGCAAAACGGCAGGATATACTGTGGCAGTTCCTCTCCGAATCCATCACCATCTCTACCTTCGGTAGTTTACTTGGATTGGGGCTTGGGCTGTTGAGCACACTGGCGTTCGTGCCCATTGTGAAAGCGCTCACAGACATCCCGTTTCAGATGGCGTACACCTGGAATACGTTCATTATCATCATGATCGTTGCGATGCTGATCGGTGTTATTTTCGGCACCTACCCGGCCATGCGAGCCGCCCGACTTGACCCCGTAGAAGCCATTCGACGGGAATAAGGGTAAAACGCCGATTTTATGATGCTGAGCCGTTGATGCGGATTAAGGGGAAGTATAATTTCCTGAATCTTTGGGAAAATCAGTAAATAATTCACCATCACAGGCTAACGATTTTAGATGTATTTCAACTGATTAAATCGTTAGTTGAGACAGGTGGGCCTTAAAAGAAGACGCGGGTAAACGTTTTGACAAACCCTAGCTACCAGCCCGAGGTCTGAAATAACCAGCAGACAGGTTCAGCCCGATGATGAGGGAATGACCAGAAGCCTTTTCTATTGTGAAGTCAGGGTGTGGATAGGTTCAAGTTGTCGCGATCAATGTATCGAGCGCAAATTACAGGGTGCCAGCGGGCTCCAGTGGCAAAAAACGTCATTTCGACTGAACCGGCTGAAAGCCAGTAGACAACGCAGTGTAAACGCAATTGTATATTGTTGCACTTGTAAGCTATGTTTATACCGATGCACCCCTATTTCACGTCGATTAAACTGCCCGGTTTATAGGATTGCCCCGAAAAGGCCGTGATCTTCCAGATACCGGCTATTTTTTCCAGTGCTACCAAATGCAGGCTTAAGTCGCCGTTTACATCGTTACCCTCGGTTACCAGGGCGGTGTCTCCGCTGATGCGAATCCGGGAGTCGGTGGTTTTATAGGGACTCGGTGTGGCGGCTACCGGAACACTCTGGAAATAGCCGCCGATCATCTTTTTCATATTGTCATACCCATACGCCTGAATCACCTGATGGTCGATGGTGATGATCTGGTAGTATAAATCCGGCGATTTTTTGAAGAACCCGCTAAACGCGTTCAGATCGTGTTTTTCGAAAACGAGTCGTATCCCATCCAGCGTTTTACGGATAGCGATCTCATCCGATGATTGAGCGCGAACGGTGGTAGTGAGCGAAATAACTGATAGAAACAGGACAACAACGAGATTGATTTTCATTCGTTTGTACGATTAGATTGATAAATCATTAGCTTAGTCGCAACTAACAGCCGGATTGGTAGCGACCTAAGTCGTTATTCTGCCGATGGTAGATACGTATGGCTTCAAACATAGGCGTCCTTAAGAAGCTGGGCAACATCCATTGAGGGAGGCTCGCTTACTATTGAGTGAGTAGGCTGAAAAGGCGGATGACCCAGGAAACGGTAGTTACGATGTTCTCCCTCAAAATAAAGGGCGCTTACGCAGAAAAAGCGGCTGTTCGCTCAACTCGCTTAGTGAGGATGCTCTTCATATTGGTAGCTTGCTTTCCTGGAAACCTGATCCTATACCTATGAACTACTGGCTGTTGCTTTTACTGGGGTGTTCCCTGATGGCCAAAGCGCAGCCGCCTGAATCAGAAAAGCTCGTCAAGGTCGTTCCGCCTGTGTCGCTGGTAGAACTTCGGGCTATTCAGCTCAAGGGCACACCCGACTGGTTAAAACCGCTGGATATTGCCAGTTATGCCTGGTTTTACGATGACCTGTCGGGATTGCCTGAACCATTCCAGGTCATTCATCAGCAACGGTTTCGGCCGTTTGTCCAAAGGCAGCAGACCTACGCAAAGCCCTCGCAATCGAAGGTGACGACCATTGTTACCTGGCTGGCCTTTCGGATTCAGAATACCAGTCCGAATCAATCAGCAGAAACCCTGCTTGATGTCGGCGGACACGGGCAGGTTGACTTATATACGGAGCAGGGGATGCCTGTACAGCAAATGGGTATCTATTTTACACCCTATAATCTTGACCAGTGGCGCCCTATTCGTTTACACGTTGGTCCGATGCAGACGACCACTTTTTTTGTGAAGATCACCGATCTGGTGCGTGTTGTTAGCCCCATCGTGCCTGCGCTGCACACGTCGCTGAGCCTGAAACTGGCCTTCGCCGACCGGGCGCATGTAGTCCGCTGGTTATTTCTGTCCATGGCGATGATCGTTGCCGGCTTGTTTATTATGAGTCTGTTTGCGATTACGCAGTATTATTTCAATCGGGATCTGGTTTTTCTATACTATGCCATTTTCTGTTTTGCCGCTTCCTTTTTAGCGCTGTGGAACATGAATTTTGCATTAGGGCTCGGCTTGCCGCTTCAGATGCGGTCGACAAACCAAAGCTTTACCTTTATTATCTCGTTCTTTTACATCCTGTTTGTTGCCCGGTTTATCGGCATACCTGCGCATTTTCCTAAAACCTGGGTGTTTCTGAAGGTAATGCTGGTTGTGTTTGCCAGCCAGGAAATTCTGGCTATTTATGAGTATGTCAACGGGCTTGTCTTTCGAACGAGCTGGGTGTATGTGGCGCAGGAGTTACCCTTTTTACTGACGGGTATCGTGGTCTTTGTTACGTTGTTGCGCAGTAAAAGTCCATTTCGAGGCTACCTGCTGGTTGGTATTAGCTGCCTGTGGGTCATCTCCTATTTTGTTGTATTTCTGGATGTTCGGTTTATGACGGGTAACCCATCTATTCTGGTGTTTGCCAACTTTCTTCCGTTCTTTTTCAGCCTGGGGATGTTGTTCGAGAATTTCTTTTTCCTGCTCGCCCTGGCCTATCGAAATCGGTTAGTCGAAGTAGAGAAGAACCAGATAAAGAGCCGATACACGCAGCAACTTGAAGAGCAGCTCGCCAAACGAACGCAGGAAATTGGAACCAAGAATTAACTCCTTGAAGAGAAACGAATTCAGCAACTGCAAACCGAATTTGATCATAAACTGGCCGATACCGAAATGACGGCCCTGCGGGCGCAGATGAATCCACACTTTATTTTCAACTGCCTGAATTCCATCAAATTATATACCCTTCAGAATGATACCGATAAAGCGTCGGACTACCTCACCAAGTTCTCGCAACTGATTCGGCTCGTACTGGAAAACTCCCGCGCCGACCGGATTTTACTACACCATGAACTGGCGGCTCTCCGGCTCTACTGCGATCTGGAAGCCATGCGCTTCAAAAACAAAGTAGTCGTAACGATTCGGATTGACCCCGGTATTGACCAGCAGTCGGTCAGTATTCCGCCCCTGCTCCTCCAACCCTACGTCGAAAATGCCATTTGGCACGGGCTCATGCATAAACTGGAAGGGGGCACCGTAGTGGTTGAGGTAACCCAGCCCACCGATGAGTACCTACACATTGAAGTAACGGACGATGGCATTGGCCGCGTCCGCGCCGGAATTCTGAAAAGTAAGTCGGCGGGTACCGGCAAGTCGTTTGGTATGCAGGTAACGGCCGATCGTATTCGCCTGATCAATGAACGTTACAATACTCATACCCAAGCCAGTATTTTCGATTTAGCCGCCCCCAACGGCGAACCCCTCGGTACGAAAGTCGTGCTGGATATACCAATTTAAAGGTGAAATCGGACCGCCGAAGCGGAGTGAAAGAGTGAAAGGGCGGCTACAGCACAACCTCTCTTCACTCTTTCGCTCTTTCACTCTTTCACTCTTTCGCTCCGCTTCGGCGGTCCGATTTCGCTCATTATGACGGCACTTATCATCGACGACGAACCCGACAATGTGCAGTTGCTGGCGCTGCAACTGGCCCGGCACTGCCCGCAGGTGGCTATTGTTGGGCAGTTTACCGACAGTCCGTCGGCGTTGCTTGCCTTGCGGACGTTGCGGCCTTCGCTGGTTTTTCTGGATATTGAGATGCCCATGATGAACGGCTTTCAATTGCTTGAACAACTGGGTGAGGTGTCGTTTCAGGTGGTTTTCGTAACCGCTTACAACCAGTATGCTGTTCGGGCCTTTCGGTTTGCTGCGCTCGATTACCTGCTCAAGCCCGTCGATACCGTTGATCTGGTGAATACTGTCCGTCGGGCTGAGCAGGCTAGTCTTTCGGCTTTGGGTGTGTTGGGTACGGCGCAACTGGACTTGTTACGGGCCTGGTATCCGGCCACACCGGGCAGTGGCTCTGCCCCAACATTACCGACAAAAATAGCGCTGCCCCATGCCAACGGATTGACGTTTGTGGAAACCAGCCAAATTCTGTACGCTGAATCGGACAGTAACTACACGCATTTTGTGCTGGAAACTGGGGAGAAATACCTTGTCTCCAAAACCCTCGGCGATGTTCAGGAGATGCTGGAAACCCGAAATTTCCTGCGCGTACACCGGCAATACGTGGTGAATTTAGACTGCATCAAACGCCTTGTGAAAGGGGAGGGTACGTACCTGATTTTGACGAATGGAGCCACAATCCCCGTATCGCGACAGCATAAGGACAAGTTACTGGAACGGTTTGGCTGGGTGTAGGTAACTGCTACGTTTCCACCAAGCCAAAAGCCCGTTCGGGGGCCTGGCTTTCGTGCTGGGCAAACTGGTTGGGCGTTAGATTGGTGAACTCCCTGAAATCACGTACCATGTGTTGATAATCGTGGTAGCCTAACTCCAGAGCAATGCTCAGCCAGTCTTTAGTAGGTTGGGCATTGCTGATCTTCATGGCGTTATCGAAACGGATAATTCGGTCATAGAGTTTTGGACTAACCCCTATGCGCTCAATGGCTTTCCGGTAAAATTGCTTGGTACTCAAACAGGCTTCTTTGGCCAGCCAGTCTACCGATCGGCTGGCTGGATGCATGAACCCGGATGCGTTTAGCATCAACTGGCTTACCTTATCAATGGGTAGGCTATCTTTTTTGGTTTTTCGAATGAGGTAGTGCAAAAACGTTTCGACGATGGCCGTCATGTCGTCGTACCGGTCCGTACTGCTCAGCCGTTCGTTGACAAGTCGGATTTCGGGCGAGAAGACAGTTTCGGCGTCGATAAAGGTGTTCGTGAACTCATGCAGGGGCAGACCCGTCAGCCGGAATAGGGCTCCCGGCTGAAAGACGACCTGAAAAATAAGGCAATGCCTCCCGATGTGCCGGTTCGTAACCACCGTGGGCTGACCAATCAGCGCCGAGCGTGACTTCTGTTCCCGACGGCCACTGTCGGCGTAGATTACCGTTTCGGGGTCGCGGGGGTAAAACGCCAGGCAGTGTTCCGGTCGTGGCCAGTAGGGTTTGACCGGAACAACAGACGCCGTAGAGAAATCGAGGTGAATGAGTTGAAAAAGCCTCACGTATTCGCGCAGGGCGGGGCTGGGCAGAAAGTAGTGAAGCAGCATATCACTTGAGCGATAAAGGTGGACCGAGTACTTTCATGCCATGTTCCAGATGAATCTTCTGAATTTCTTCTTCTGTCGGCTGCCCTTTGAATTGGCTCATTTTCGAGAAGAATTCCTCCATCTTACCGGCAGGTTGCACCTGATAAACCAGTTTGCCGGTGTCTGACAATTGAATCCAGGTGTGGGGCACGTTGCGGGGACCAAAAATGGTATCGCCGGACCGTGCCGTCATTTTCTCGTCGCCTATCTGAAACAGGTATTCACCCTCAAGTACGTAAAAAATCTCATCCTGGTCAAAATGAACATGATAGGATGGGCCGGTTTTCTGTTTGCCCACGTATTCAAAGATGGCCAGTGCCCCGCCGGTATCTTTTGAAGATACCTTGAGGTCGTTGGGATTGACACCCCGAAAGGGTGTTCGTTCACCAAACCGGCTTTCCCCGGCTTTTACTATAAAGCCCTTACCAGAAACGGGATGGCTTATCGGGCTGGCCGGAGTGCTGGCCAGGGTCTTTGTGGCTGTGATCGGTAAGGCCGACGCGACGGCGGCTGCGGTTATAAATTTTCGGCGTTGCATAATGGGCTATGATTAGCGGTGTTATGCAAATGTTGTCATTGAGTCGGGGATGACGGTGGTAAAAATCGGGCATTTTTCGGTACAACGAACTGGTAGATAAATATATGTCAAGTGGTTGATTATCTGAATGTATCGTACGGCGTCGTCAAAAAATAGCGATGGAAACTGACAGCTCGGCCAATTTCTCTAGCCTTAGTAGGCTCTATTTGACTAATGAACTGTTAATAAATTACCCTATTCACTGGTTAAAGTCCGCTTTTTGGTGGGGATAAATGGCGTAATTTGTTAGCGCATATTAGTTTATTCTTTCTCCTTAATGAATTCTCTACGAGTATACTTTACTATTTTTATTACGCTTGTTGTTACTATTGCAAAGGCCCAGAAGATTACTGTTAACTACTTGCCGGGGCCTGTCTGCATCCAAACACCGGCTATTATCCCATTTACTGTCTCTGGGCGATTCGGCACGGATAACCTATTTAAGGTGCAGATTCAGAGCGCCTACAACGGTCAGTTGCTGTATACCTCACCGGGGGTATCAGCCAGCCCGGCACGCCTACAGATACCCACTGATTTGCCGTATTACTATGATTCGGGCCGGTATCAGGTACGGGTTATCAGCAGTAACCCGTATGCTGAAAGTGCCTGGACAAGTTTGCCGGCCGTTCAGGAGACGGCCGTCGTAACCCTTGCCCCGCTGTCGTTTTCGATCGTTAACCCAAATCAGGCCGTGGCATTACGGTATCTGGTCAAGGGGAGTAGCCCGGTGAGTGTTACGCTAACGGATGGCACCCAACATGAATTGGCGGGTTGCTGTAACAATCAGTTTGAGAACCAAAGCTTCATTTATCCCGAAAAAACGACTACCTACGCCATTGCTTCGGTGCGGAATGTCTGTGGCGTTGGAAAAGGTCAGGGTTCATCAACGCTGACCGTCAATCCGATTGCAACAAAAACTATGTCCGTCACGCCTTCCCGGATTTGCTCCGGAAATTATGTCTATGTCGCTTACAGTAAGTCTGGCGGAGCATTTGCGGCCGATAACAAATTCAAGGTTCGGCTTATTACCTACAATCCCTTTGCTTACGATCAGCCGGGGGGTAAGTATTATGATTTTGACGGAGAAGAGTCAAACGGAACGGTTCGGGCTTTCATCCCCGCTTCATTCGAGGGAGGATACTCTTTTTACGTACAGGTAGTGACAACCAATCCGGTAACGGTCAGTGATCCGTCGACGGGTGGGGTTAGTATCAATCCGCCCGCTACGGCTGAGCTGGTGACCGCCAGCCCAGTCATCAATTATGGGCAGCAACAGACACTGGCGGTGCAGGTAACCGGACGAGGGCCGTATCAGGTCGTACTAAACGACAGTTTACAGATTCCAGTCGATGATTACAGCGAAGGAAGTGGTTTTGGTAGTATTCAGGTAAAGCCCCGCCAGACCACAACGTACCGAATTACCGGCTTTCAGACTACCTGTGGTCTGTCGCCTGTTAAAACATCCAGTACGATTGTAACTGTACGCCCGGGTGTAGCGATCGACTCATTGCCGGGAAGTGGCTTTACCCGCGGCCCGGTCTGCGAAGGGGCGTTATTAAAGTTACCTGTAAGCATGAACTTCGCTCCGCAGGCTGCCACCCGGTTTTTTGTCGACTTTCGCTACGGGGAGAAAACGCTGGCTTCGGCACCGGCAACCTGGCAAAATGGGAATATGCTCGCGCTGACCGTACCGGTGTTACCTACCGATACATCCAACTTTAACGGAATACGTCAGTATTCGGTACGGGTTCGTACAACAGCCCCGGATACGGAAGGAGGAATCGAGTTGAACCAGGTGTTGATCGTTGTCCGGAAACCCAACCCCATCTTTGCCACCTATACCCGTCAAATCACTCTCGATAAACCAGGCCTGGCCGCCGTAACGATTCGGAATCTGGGAGGAGGCCCCACCGAGATTAATTTTTCGAACGGGACGGTAATGTCTGCAAGCTGCTTTTATTGCGACGATGTCTCCACCGCACTATATGCCAGCCAGACAACTACGTTCCGGATCAACTACGCCCAAAACGCGTGCGGTCGGGTTGATAATCCACCCACGGAAGCGAAGGTAACGGTAAACAGCGCGTATCCGGTTGCTATTGAGATTGATTCGGTGCAGCAAAACCGGTGTAACAGCGATAGCATTCTGGTTTACTTTCGGACAAAGGGCACATTCGATGCGGGTAATGAGTTCCGGATTCAGGCGGCATCGCCCTCGCTGGGCGAGGGTTGGGGCTGGATCGACGGCCCGGTTGTAGGACGTGGCACGCGTAGTCCAATCCGAATAAAGCTGGGCGAGGATAGTAAAATTCGAATCAATGCAACGAGCCCGGTCGTGGTCAGTAATGAAATCCGGGTAGCCGTAAACCAGAAGCCAACGGCAGACCTCAATACCCCTGAAGGTATCAATTATTACCATTTGTACGGGTCTGAGCCCAATACCATACCGGCGGGTAGCTCGGTAACGCTGGATGTGAACTACCTGCGGGGAACCGGGCCGTTCCGTACGGTTTACACGGACGGGAAGACGGATTTTGTGAATTCATCCGGAACACGTGTTGTGGTTAAACCCGTTGGCCCGACTACGTACCGACTGAAGGCGATTGCCAATGCCTGTGGACAGGGAGAGGTAAACACGCGTGGTGTAACGTTTGTGCCGATGCCCTACCGGATTGAAGTCGCTGTGCGGCCGAGCAGCAACCCTTACTATTTCAGTTTCTGCGCAGGAAGCACCTGGAGTTTGCCATTTATAACCAACCCTGCCGCTCCTGCGGGTACCGTGTTTACGCTCCAGCTGGCTTCCCGGAAAGATTCCGTGTTTACCGACATTGCTACCACGACAACCCCGACGATGGTTGTTTCAGTACCCGCTTCATTGACGCCGGGGGATTATTACCTACGCATTATTGCCAAGTCTACCGGTTCCCGCACGGCTTCATTACCCGTACAGGTGTTCCAGCCGCCTACCGCCACATTGCTGCCCGTTGAACCCGTTTCGGCCACCCTGTCATCCGGTAATACCGCTTCGTTGAAAGTCAACCTCACGGGCTCATCACCCTGGCAGGTATTTTTCAGCGACAAAGCCTGGTCGTCTTTTTATGGATCACCGGGTATCCGTGAAATCCAGCCTCAGTCCGGGCGAAAATATACGCTGCAAACCGTGGCCAATGTGTGCGGCTACGGAACGGCGTCGGGCGAAGCCACCGTTTGGGTAAAGCCGCAGCTCCGTCTGGCACTCGATGCTAACGGAGGAGGTGTATGCGTGGGTAGTTCTGTTCCGTTTCAAGTGTTGACAACCGGCGATTTTCCCCCGAATACCAACCTTGATTTCTCCCTGATCAACACAGAATCGATGACTGAAACTGGCCTTGGAACCAACCTGATTGGGGTGACCCGTGTATCCTTGAAAATGCCCGCCGATCTGCCTCCGGGGACTTATCTGGTTCGGGTAACAGCCTCGGATGGGTCACAGGCGAGCAGTATGCCGTTTACGGTTAGTGTTCCGCCAAAGTACACGCTGATGGGTAGCACGACCATCAATGCCGGTCAGTCAACGTACTTGACCCTACGGCGTACCGCTCCGGCAGGGGGAACGGACGTGGTGCGCTACGTTCTGTCTGATGGCTACCAGGAAACGGTTATAGTGGATGGGCCCAGAGCGTCAATTCTGGTAGCACCCACCGAAACAACTACCTATACGCTGACAACCCTGGACAATGGATGCGGTGTTGGGCAGGGAACGGGAAGTGCGGTCGTTGTGGTCAATCCGGTACAGGACAAAATGGTCAGCGTGACCAACATGTGGGCCGGCCAGCTCTGTACCGGCACGTCCTTTTCGGTGACCTATAATACAACGGGGGCGTTTTCGGCGTCGAACAAATTCAGCGTGCAGCTATCCGACTCGACAGGGGGGAATTTTCAATCCCTGCCAACCACAGGCGTCGCAAGTCCGCTTGTAGTCATTATCCCTGCCAGCACACCCGTCGGTTTCGGGTATCGTTTACGCGTCGTGGCCAGTGATGCAAACACGGCCAGCGGTGCCAGCCCTTTTGCCTACCGGGTAGCAACCGGTGCAACCGCTGCGTTTGATTCGACTACGTATTACCTGCGTCCTAACACGGCTGTGCAACTCAAGGTACGTTTTACGGGCGATGGCCCCTGGTATTATACCGTCAGTTCAAATCAGAATTCGAGTATTTTCTATGCCACAAGAAATCCCGCTATTGTGGATTTTCGGCCCGTGCAGCCAACGACTTATCAACTTATTAACGTATCGAATGGCTGCGGACTGGGGCGGGTGGTAGATCCTTCTACGGCTCGGGTCGAATTAGTGACGGCCACCGAAACGGGTGAGCTACCTGAAGTAACGTTTTATCCGAACCCGGCCGCAGATCGAATCTGGGTAAACCTTAAAAACATACCTAAGCCCGTAACCCTTAGTCTAATCGACCTGAATGGGCGGTTGCTGAAGCAGGTTGTCGCGCGTCAGGCCATTACCGAGTTGTCAATAAGCGATCTGTCGAACAGCAGTCTGTTTCTGCGAGTGCAAGTAAACGAGACAAGCAAGCCGCTCATGTACCACGTTATTCGCCATCCGTAAGAACAGAGACTTGCTAACGGCATCTAGGGGAGAGTCGTTATGTGTCGTTTGATTGCTTGAGTCAAGATCGTCAGGCTACCGTCCGTCAAACCAACCAGCGATGTTGCTCATAGGCGTCATTCCAGAAATACCATTCCAGCCGACTCGACATCCGGAATGCTTCGCGCATTTGGGCTAACTCCAGCGGACCAGCGGTCTCGGCGTAAGCGTCTGTGAGAGCCAGCATCTGATTCACCGACTGGTCGAAGGCGTCGCCTGCGTAGGTGTCGATCCAGCTTCGGTATGGATTTTCCTGGATGGCCCGTTCGTAAATGTGTTTGCCTACCTGCCGGTAAATCCAGAAGCAGGGCAAAACGGCTGCTACACCAACAGCTATCGACTGAAGCGAGGTTGTCGCCAGCAGATAGTTGGTATAGGCAAAACAGGCAGGCATTTTCGCCGTTTCGGGCTGGATGTCGTAAAGCGAAAAGTAGGTTTCGTGCAACGCCCGCTCAACGAGAATAGCGTTCTGGGCAAACTGCGTGAAGGCCAGCATATCGTCGGGCGAAGTGGCTCGCGCGGCCAGTTGATTCAAGGCCCGGCTGAAGTCCGTCAGATAGAGAGCATCCTGCTGGATGTAGTATTGGAACGTTGGTGATGGAAGGCTACCCGCCATTAATTCATTGACAAATCCATGTTCGAGTATGGAGTTGTAGATTGGGCTGATGTCCTGCCAGAGTTGATCGGTGAATGTCATAGTAGCTTATTGCCAAACGTTGAAAAAATGGTGAACGGGGCCATGCCCATGTCCGAGTTTATACACAGCTCCCATCCGAAGGGCCTGGGTTAAATAATCTTTGGCAGCAGCTACCGCATCCACTACCGACAACCCTTTTGCCAGCCCGGCCGCAATGGCCGACGAGAGCGTACAACCCGTTCCGTGGGAGTTACCCGTCTGGATTCGTGTGGTTGGAAAGGCATGCTGTTCGGTGGCCGATAGATATAGTAAATCGGTACTTTCGTCCGTTGTCAGGTGGCCTCCTTTCACCAGAATAGCCCCCGGACAAAGCGTTGCCAGATCAACGGCGGCCTGCTGCATGTCGACCATCGTCTCGACCGGTCGGCCCAGCAGTACGCTGGCTTCGGGCAGGTTGGGTGTGATGACGGACGCAAGGGGCAATAAGTATGTTTTGAGTGCGTCGACGGCTTCATCCTGCAACAGTTTGTCGCCACTTTTAGCCACCATAACGGGATCTAGCACAATCGTTTTAACGTCAAACTCGACCAGCGTTTTCGCCACCTGTTCAATGACTTCGGCGGAGTGGAGCATGCCGATCTTCACCGCATCGGTACCAATGTCGCTCAACACCGCTTTCATCTGTTCGGCAATGAACGCCGGAGGCACCGGCATAATGCCCGTTACGGCTTTGGTATTTTGGGCGGTCAGGGCCGTAATCACCGACATGCCGTAGCAGCCCAGGGCGGCAAACGTTTTCAGGTCGGCCTGGATACCGGCGCCCCCGCCACTATCCGACCCGGCAATGGTGAGGGCTCGTGCGTATGTTTTCATGGGTTTATAAGCAAAAGAGTGACGCTCCGACGTATCGGAGTGTGAAAGCGTACTTTTGGTCGTAATTATCTGTAGTTCTTAAAGAAACTTTCTGTGGTGTCAGGTTCTTCAACCTGACTGATGCGGTTTCTCAAAACCGTATAGATGCATTTGATTAGGTTTTGAGAAACCTGGCGCGTGTCCGGTTCAAAACCCGACACCACTTCAATGGCCCTGAACCCCCTGTGCATCATCCAGCAGCTTTATCAACTCAAGACTAGCTTCATACGGTGACAGTTGCCCGCAAATGGCTGATACCACAGCGGCCCCCTACGCACCAGCCTGAAGAATGGATTGAATATTAGTCGCATTGATGCCGCCAATGGCAAAGGTGGGCAGGCTGGTTAGCTGGCAAATAGCCCGAAGTCCATCTAACCCAAGCAGGCTTGACGTATCCTGTTTCGTGCCCGTCGGAAAAATGGTGGCGATGCCGAGGTAGTCCAGATTGGCACCCCGAGCCGCTTCCAGTTCCGCCATATTATTAATTGACAGGCCAATGATTTTGTCCGGTCCAATGAGTGACCGAACGAGTTCATGCGGCATATCGTCCTGCCCGACGTGAATGCCATCGGCATCAACGGCCAGGGCAATGTCGACCCGGTCGTTGATAATGAGCTTGGCACTGTAGGCTTGCGTAACACGTTTCAGGGCCATGCCCAGTTCCACAAAGGCGCGGGTGGGTAAGTCTTTCTCGCGAAGCTGCACCCAGCGAACACCCGCCCGGCAAGCCTCTTCGACCACGAAAGGCAACGTATGGCCCGCCTGCTGCGCGATGCCGCTATCGGTCACTAAATAGAGCCCGTTCACGCGTGTGTCAGTTGGAGTCTTTCGGTGATGGCCGTTTCAGTCAGTTCGTAGAGGGCGTCGAGGAAATTGAGTTGCAGGCTGCCGGGAGCCGCTTTTTTCTCCACGGCCAGTTCGCCCGCAATACCCATAACGGCCATGGCGTATGTGGCAGCCTGGAAATAATCGGAATTGACGGCGGCAAAGGCACCCGTCAGGGCCGTGGCGGTGCAGCCCATGCCGGTTACTTTGGTCATGAGCGCATGGCCGTTACCGATGGCTGCCGTTTTATCGCCCTGAATGATGTAATCGGTTTCGCCACTGATCACTACTACACCACCGGTTAAGGCACTCAACCGCCGGGCCGCGTCGATGGCGGCTTCGGAGCCGTACAGACTGTCGACGCCTTTTGTTTGGGCATTCAGACCCGCCAGTGCCATAATTTCGGAGGCATTTCCACGAATCACATCGGGGGCCGCCAGGGCCAGTAACTCCGCACTTACCTGATTTCGGTAGGCCGTAGCGCCAATGCCAACCGGATCGAAAACAATAGGTTTGCCCAATGCCTTCGCCTTTAGCATAGCCAGCCGCATACCGGCTACAAACGTAGCATCGAGCGTACCGATATTGACGACAAGCGCATTGGAAATGGAGACAAAATCTTCCACTTCTTCGGGGGCATGAACCATAGCGGGCGAGGCTCCTAACGCCAGCAGAGCGTTAGCGGTGTTGTTCATCACCACGAAGTTGGTAATGTTATGGACAAGCGGTGCCTGAGCGCGAATGCGTTCGACGTCGGTCCAGATGGATGGAGCAGATTGGGGCATAGTTGCTGCAAATGAGTTCAGAAAACAGCAACTTTAGGAGAGCGGTGGGCTTCTCGGTAACTTTTCCCTACGGCAGTACCAGCTGCATCAGGTAATGAGGGTATCCTCTCAGTCAGTCCGGTTTGGCACTGACACCCCTAAAGTTGTGGGGCAAAGGTAGGGGATAATGAATTACGAAATTGTAAAAAATACACGCCCATCGGCTGACTTTAGAAAGTTTACGATAGCTTTACAGCCAACATTCCTACTTCTCGAAATTCGTGAAATCGACCTCTGTTCGTTACCTGATTCTCCTCTTGTTTACGCTGGGAGTAGCCCGGCAAACCATCGCCCAAGCCCCTGACAATACGTTCGTCATTGGTGATATGCTTCCCAACGCCCCCGAGCTGTCGGCTCGGGGAGCTTATGCTGTTGGCGTGCGATCCCTCACCGTCGTTCACAAAGATCAGGTCGATGTGCTGCACCAGAAAGATGGTAAGCATCCGTTGTATGACCGCTCCCTTACTCTGGAAGTTTGGTATCCGGCTCGTATTCCCGCCGACAAGCCAGCTACGGTAACGTATGAATCCGTTTTTGGCGTCGCCAACAACCCCAACCGCCCGCTGGTTCCGTTTACATTTACCGGCCGCGCCAGCCGTGATGCCGAACCCGACGTCACCAGTGGAGCCTATCCGCTGGTGATTGTGTCGCATGGGTACCTTGGGTCTCGGCTCCTGATGACCTACCTGACCGAAAACCTGGCGTCTAAAGGATATGTGGTTGTTGCTATCGACCACATGGAATCCACGTATCGCGATGCGGCCGGATTTCCCAGCACGTTGGTGAATCGGGCTATCGATGATTTGTTCGTGCTGAACGAAATGGCCCGGCTGAGTGCCAAAGGCAGTCAATCGTTCCTGTCTGGTTTGCTCAACGCCGACAATACGGCCCTGATTGGGTATTCGATGGGTGGCTATGGAGCTCTGAATGCTACTGGGGCGGGGTTCAGCCCTCAGGCCATGAAGGCATTCGGGCAACTGGCGCAGGGCAGTACGGCCCTCGAAGTCCGTACGATGGATTCGCCAGCCTACAAAGCGTCACTCGATCCTCGTATTAAAGCCGTTGTTGCCTTTGCGCCCTGGGGTATGGAACGGGGTATGTGGGATGCCAAAGGGCTGGCGGGGCTGACTCTGCCAACGCTGTTCGTAGCTGGTAGCAAAGATGATATATCGGGTTACGAAAAAGGTATAAAAGCCATTTATGAGGGGGCCGTCAACGCCGACCGGTATATGCTCACCTACCTGAACGCCCGGCACAATGTGGCCCCCAATCCGCCACCGGCTTCGCTGATCCCCGGCGTATCACCCGATGAGTACATGCATTACGCCGAACCCGCCTGGAACGAGCGCCGACTCAATAACATCAACCAGCACTTCGTCACGGCTTTTCTGGGCATTCACCTCAAGAAAATGGATTACGCCAAATACCTGAACATCCCCGAAACCGATGCCGCCGGACCGTGGACGGGCTTCAAACCCCGGATGTCGGTTGGTATGGAAATGCGCCATGCCAAGCCGTAGAACTGTATAATTTTAGTGAGTTCTTTTACTGGCTGTTATGGCGCAAAAAAGGCGTTAGGGCAACGAGCACAAAACTGACAATGGAAAACAACTCCCGTTTCTGAAAATTGGCGATTACGGTTGGGTGAATCGTATTGATTTTCCTGATCTGCTTGGCGGTTAGGTGGTCGAAATTCAGTGTCTGGATATACTGATTAATTGGTACTTGGTTCTGGATGGTGAAAAACAAATCAAAAAAGAACAGAAAGAGTGCTGAAGCAAACAATTACAAAATAGGTTTTCGCCACTGCCCAATGAATACTAGTAGTGTTAGGACGTAAACGATCAGTATAAAGGGACTAAAAAATTGCATGCGTGCGCCCATAAACCCATCGGTAATCTGCCACGATTCGGCCCATCGTACTGATGGCATGAGGTCGCCCGCTGGGTTGATGATACCAAAAATGGATGGGTTCATCATGCTTGAAAAATGAATTCCTGCATGTAACCCCGTGACGATAATCAGCAAAATTAGTAAAACCGTTTGGGCGATGGTTATGAATTTGCCTTTCGCTGTTGATTGATTAACAGGTGAAGCCGAAACAAGCTGAATGGGATTTTCCATGCGTTAGAGAGGCTTCGTTGCGGGTATTTCGACACTTACTTCTTGCGCCCGTTGCCAGGCCGTCCAAGCGAGTAACAACCAGGGAAATCCCCAGAGACCAATTAACTGAGCCGGTCTTGCACCCGTAATAATGAGTATCGGAAACATGAAAACAAAAGGGAAACCACCCACAACAAGTGGTACATAGCGTTTCCAGCCCGTCCAGATGTTGGCGTTCAAACTGGCAAGGCCAACCACCACCATGCCAATGCCGCTCAGGAAAGCGCCCATTGGGGCAAAAGGTAAAGGCAACCATTGCCCCAATATATAAGCAGCGGCTCCGGCCACAGGGATGAATAATAAGGATTGTTTTTTGCCGAAGCCGGTGGGTTCCCCTGCTTTCCAGAGCGATAATGCACCCACAAACATGCCCACTTTGGAAATAAGCCCGATCCAGCCTCCCTGTTCGGTTGGAACGAAGGCGTCATCGGATAGGAAAATGAATGGTGCCAGCAAACGACCTTTTGTTTCTGCTTCGACGGCTCCCAAAAACCAAAACTGGAACCCAAAGGCCAAAAGGCCTATGCCAGCCAATAAATAAGCGACTGCTGCCCGGCGGAGGTGTGTGCTTGAATGGTCCATACTTGTGCGATTGATGAGCAAAATTGAACAAAGCACGAACGGAGAGCATAGTAAAAAAACGACAACCTCATAAATGAGCGTCTCAGTGCGGTGAGTATCGCCTGAAGAAATCCCGGTGAGCCAGCTCTTCCTCAAACAACTGACTGGGGTTGGTGCCCGCAAACTGCTGAAAGTCTTTTATCAAATGATTTGGGTCATAATAATGACAGTCGTAGGCAATATCGAGCCAAGAGCGGGCCGGGTTGATTTCGCGGAGTTTATAGGCCTCCCGGAAGCGGGCAATGCGAGTGAATAGCTTGGGACTGACGCCCAGCCGCTCCCGAAACTTACGCTCAAATTGACGTGTACTCAAACAGGCATCATGCGCCAGCTGATCAAGCTGGTGATACCCCGCTGGCTGGAGCATCTGTCGGGCAACAATATCAATGGGTAACATCGTTTGGCGACACTGAGCCGCTTTTCGTAACAGAAACGCTTCAACAAGCTGGATCATGGCCGCGTAGTCGGCGGCTTCCGGTAATCGTTCATGCACTTCCCGCACCGCTTTGCCGGTGACAGCTTCCAAATCCGCGTGGCCATCGACTAACAGGTTCATGGGAACACCCAGCAATCGAAACAGACTCCCCGGCTGAAAACTGACTTTCAGCATCAGGTAATTTGGATTAATGGTGATATTCATTCGGGTAAGTGGCTGCCCTACTACGATACCTGGTGTTGCACCCTCAGGTGTTTTATTGCCCGTTTTAGTGCTGCTGGGTAAATCGAAGGGGTAGAAATATAGGCACTGCTCCGTACTGGGTGGGTAGGGTTTTACGGGTAACTGCTCGCGTGAGATTCTCGGATCAAGCTGGACGTGAATAATATAATAATGCCGAACAAATGATGTCAACGCTGGATGGGGAACGTACTCTCGAAAAAAAACCATACGTGCTTTTGGGAAATAAACTGGCATCTGTTAGTGTAAACGATCTGCCAAATGCCAGTTAGTGCAAGCTTAATCAACATTTGATTCGTAACGAAATTGATTACGCCTGGTTTTATGCCGCTTCGTCGTGGATCAGGCTTTTTATGCCAGCGGCAAGCTCCGGGGTGACGGTGACGCCATGCACATGTTGCGCGTGTTCGGCGGCCTGGGTCAGAACTTCTTCGTCAGTTTCGGCCCGTACAATGGCCTCGCAATCAAAACCGGCGTCTCTACAGTGTAATGTCTTCATGAATCAAGTAGGTTTTAGTAGATTATGAGTTGGCTACCAATCAATAAGTTATGTGGTTTGCTCGTGCAGACTTTTAACTATTGAGTGAGTGGTCAAAGACTTATTCTGCAGTTTTGATACGACGGCATATGATTTGTTAACCCGGAATACAGGTTAACATTTTAAAGTAGAAACGTTAACCTGTATTCCTTATAGATGCGTTAGCCATTCTAGCTAACAGGCTGAATAGAGGAGTGACATAGGCTATTCCGCTGATTTTACACGCTTTGTTTTTGCTACAT
Source organism: Spirosoma aerophilum (assembly GCF_054782495.1). NCBI lineage: Bacteria > Pseudomonadati > Bacteroidota > Cytophagia > Cytophagales > Cytophagaceae > Spirosoma > Spirosoma aerophilum. The sequence goes on from NZ_BAAGSJ010000036.1 coordinate 332,550, forward strand.
GAAACGCACAATTCCATTCTTAATTCTATTGCTGGCAGGCAGCCTGACCAGCCAGGCTCAGTCGTTTGGTAAACTCGTGAAGAAAACACCGGGTATGGTGTCATACACCCTGCGCGAGAGTTTTTCGAAAGACGTTCCCGGTACGCTGGATAAAGTAAAAGCCTGGGGCATCACCGATATTGAGTTCTCAAGTCTGTTCGGAAAAACCGCTCCCGAACTGCGGGCCCTGCTCGATCAGCGCGGACTGACGTGTAGCAGCTATGGCGTGAGCTACGATGCCATTGCCAATAAACCGGATTCGATTCTGCAAAATGCCAAAGCGCTGGGTGTTAAGTTCGTACGGATTGGGTCAATCCCCCACAAGAGCGCAGCTACGCTGGAGATGATGCAGCAGGCGGCAGACGTGTTCAACCGATTCGGGAAGCAGGCGCACGATCAGGGGATTATGTTCTGCTACCACAACCACGGCTTCGAGTTTCAGCCCTACGAGAACGGAACCTTATTCGATTACCTGGTTGCTAAAACCAATCCCGACCATGTCGGCTACGAAATGGACGTTACCTGGACCTATCTGCCCGGTCAGGATCCGGCTGCGTTGCTGATGAAATACCCCAAGCGGTTCCGGCTTATTCACCTCAAGGACGTGGAGAAAGGCGTGGCTAAAAGCGATAAGGGAAGCATGGCTAACGAGCAGTCGGTGGTGTTGGGTACCGGCCAAATTGACTGGCCTGCTGTTCTGAAGGCCGTAAATAAATCATCTATCGCGCATCTCTATATTGAAGATGAAAGCAAAGCCGCTGAACAACAGGTGCCCCAAAGCTTGAAATACCTGAAGAGTTTATAAACGACAGCAGTAATAATAAACGCCAGAGGTCGTCTGCTTTAGCCGATCTCTGGCGTTTATTGCTTCACAGCGTGTATATTTAATCCTGATTTCTGTATGATTTTGGGCGTGATTTCGTTAGATACCAGCGGCCCTGTCTGTTGTTGAATGTACTGATGGCTACGCATACGCTATGAAATGGACGATTACTGCTGGTCTACTGGTCACCATAATTGTGGGTTTGGTCGTCGGTTCCTGTCATGAACCCGACGTTACCCCGACGGGACGGATGCGAATTGCCTTCGATAATGTCGTAGGTACGTCAGACCTTAAACTGGGCACCGGCAGCTATCAGAATGCGGTTGGTGAGTCGTTCTCGGTAACCAAGTTCAACTACTTTGTAAGCAACATCCGGCTTCGGAGGGAGGATGGGAGCGAGTTCGTCGTGCCGCAGGACAGCAGTTATTTTCTTATTCAGGAAGAAAAAGCAGCGTCTCAGACAGTCAACCTGTCAAACATCCCCACGGGAAATTATACGGGCATCACTTTCGTCGTTGGCGTCGATAGCTTACGGAGTCTGGCCGATATCAGCAAACGGACTGGCGCACTCGATCCGGGATTGAACGATGGCATGTACTGGGAGTGGAACTCGGGCTATATATTCTTGAAACTCGAAGGCCAGTCGGCGGTAGCACCTGCCGCTCAGAATAATACCTTCTTCTTTCACATTGGCGGGTTTGGAGGAGGCTATAATGGTAAGAAAACCATCAATAATTTGCGGACCGTCACTATTCCGTTTAAAACGGATATGGCGAAGGTGCAAGCGGCCTCTGTACCCACGGTCCAACTCAACGTCGATGTGTTGTCGATCTTTAACGGATCAACGAAACTGAGTATCGCTCAGCATTCATCAGTTATGTTTGATACCTACTCAACGAACATTGCTGATAATTACGCACAGATGTTTAAGTACGACCGTATTCTGGCCAACCAATGAGATCGCTGAAGACGATATCGACAACGCGTGCCGGATTAGTCGTCAGCATTTTTCTGTTTGCGCTGGCTGTTTCGTGCCAAACCAGCAAAAGCGTCGATCCAACGCCTGAGCCGCCTGCACCGGGTGGGGGTATTCAATACCAGACAACGCCGGTGACCCTCCGGAAGCCGGCCAATTTCCCGGACGTTATTTACGATTTGAGTAAGAATCCACTGACGGTGGAGGGCGTAGCCCTGGGTAAGACGTTGTTTTATGATCCGCTCCTGTCGCGCGATACCACCATTAGCTGCGGGTTTTGCCACCAGCAGTTTGCCGGTTTTGGTCACTCCGACCACCCTTTGAGTCACGGCATTGGAGGTAAGTTCGGCACACGTAATGTACCGGGTCTGGATAATCTGGCCTGGGGGCGGGAGTTCTTCTGGGATGGTGGCGTAACGAATCTCGACGAGCTACCCATTTCGCCCATTCAGAATCCGGTGGAAATGGACCTTAAATTTTCGGAAGCGCTGAACCGGGTACAGAAAAATCCCCGGTATCCGGCTCTCTTCAAAGCTGCCTTCGGCTCCGATACGGTTACGACGGCCCGTTTCCTGAAAGCTATCTCACAATTTCTCCTGACAATGGTATCCGCCGATTCGCGCTATGATAAGTATGTCCGGAAAGAGGCTGGGGGCGAGTTAACGTCCGATGAACTGGTCGGTATGAAGTTATTTCAGCAGAAGTGCACGACCTGTCATGCGACTGATTTGTTCACCGACCGGAGTTACCGCAACAATGGCCTTGCCGCGGGAGCGATCAATGATCAGGGTCGGTATACCATCACACTGAACGAAGCCGACCGGTATAAATTCAGAGTACCAAGCCTTCGGAACGTTGAGAAGACGTTTCCTTACATGCACGACGGTCGGTTCGCTACACTGGAACAGGTACTTAATCATTACACCAGCGGCATAAAAGATAACCCCACCCTCGACCCGGCTCTGAAAGCCAGCGGGCAACTCGGTATTGCCTTGACCGACACCGAAAAGAAACAGGTGATCGCCTTTCTGAAAACGTTAACGGACAATACGTTTATTAACAACCGGGCATTTAGCGCCAACTAATGCGTGTGACTGACCCGGTGTTGCCGGATGTTGAGGAGGTGGGTAATAACCAGTCCCGCTGAGGCTGTGTAGGCAATGTATTCAAAAATGGGGTCGGCGTCTTCCAGAAGGAGTGCAATACTGAACAGAGTCAGAAATCCCCAAAGACTTCGCTTGATAGCCACAGGAGCGTAATGACGCGTTGCGAAATAAACGGCTACGATATTCACGCAAATGAACACATAATCAAGGCTCAGATAACCGACACGGAGCGTTGAATTCTGAAAAACCGAACTCGTCAGCAATAACACGGGGGTAACCAGGCAGTGAATAATGCACAGCACGGAGCCGGTTATACCGATGTAGTCAGCTTTGCGGGAGAAACTATCTGTTTTCATGAGCACGCACAAAAATACGATGCTTTGGGCAAACGTACCTCTCCTTAACTCACTTTTTTGCAACAAAGTTGCGTAAATCAATTCACTTTTGTGAGAAGGGTGTAACCCATGAGTTTCCCGCTTTTATTGTAGGTTTCTGATTTGATATCGAATAATTGATTATCAGTGCGGTAACTTACCACGCGCATGGTACTTCGAATGGGCATACCCATAACTCTGTTTTCAAAATTTACATCCGACGAAATTTTATAGGTATCAAACGTACCGGCTGGCGTGGTGATTGGGTCTTTGCTCTCCACTTGTCGGTTTGCCATGACCATGTTCATGGTCATCATGGTGCTGCCGTTTGAAATCATTTCGACCTCCATCTGGCCATCGCTCAGCTTTTGACCAACGCTAAGTTTACCGGGAAATATGAGCTTGTTTGTCTTGAGTTTCATTTCCATGTCTTTCATGGTACTCGCCTGCGTCGCCTGCATCATCCCCGACATATCCGCTATCAGTTCATTGCCGGTGCAGGTATACCGAATGGCGTAAGGAGGACGTTGATTTCCTTTCTCGTCCTGAACCTGTGCCGTAATATCCAGAATGGTTGAGCCGCCTTCTTTATGGACATCCTTAACCTGGTAGTTGATTTTGCCCATCGGCTTATCTTTGGCACTAAACTGACTTAATTCAAAGCTCGTACCGGATTTAAAAGCCATGCCCAGACAGTCTTGCGCCAGACTGTTTGTTCGAATAACAATGGCAAGAAGTGCGGAAAGAATAAGTGTTTTCATATGAATATGAAATCGTTTCGTATCAGCCAAAGGTAAGCTCTACCACGAGCCGGCAGCTAAACCTTTGAGTAAACGGAACAGGATGTGTGAGGTAGGAGGTAGGATATGTGATGAAGCCATGTTCCGGCAATACATCCTACATCCTATATCATACATCTCTTACGCCCATATCATGCTGATGACACCCATGAGCATGATCAGTTTGCAGAGGTTGCTGAGGTAACCGAAATCGCGTCGGGTATCGGCTATGATGAGCCGGTAGATCATCCAGGCGATGGGCAAAAGCAGGAGGCCAAAAATAAATGTAAGACGTACGTTATTCAGGGAGTTGGCAATAACGAAAAGGCTGATGAGGAAAGCGCTGATCAGGCCATAAAGTAGATATTTTGTTCGGCGGAGCCCCCAGACGATAGGCAGCGTTCGGCAACCGAAACGGGCATCTCCACGAATGTCCTGCATATCTTTGATGATTTCGCGGATGAGTGAGATACCAAAGGAAAACAGGGCGTAAATAAGGATCATACCAGTGTTATGCCGGTAATAAATCGCCAGAACAATGAGGGAAAGGGCCGTTAACAGCGAAATAACCACATTGCCGATCAATGGCTGACGTTTGAACTGCGCGGAGTAAAACCACAAAAGGGATACTGATATGACATCGGCCAGAAAAACCCATCGGCTCAGATACAGGCCTATCAAACAACCAATGACATTGAGCACCTGATGTACGCCCATAGCTACCCGTCGTTTCAGGTACCGACCGATAATTACCCGTTCGGGTTTGTTGACCAGATCAATTTTTATATCAAAATAATCATTGATGATGTAACCAGCTGCTGCGATACAAACGGTCGACAGGGAAAGAAGCCATAAGGTAGGGTCGGTGAGGGAATGGATCATCTCCGACTTTGGGCCTGCCAGAAACACCCGGGCCAGGAACTGGGTCAGCACAACAATCAGCAAATTCCGCACCCGTATGAGTCGCAGAAAACCGATGATAAAGGCTGAGGAGGGAATGGACTGGCGGGCCACCATGACTAATTTTTATCAAAAATAGGGATTTTGACCCGCTAAGAAAAGGGAAATGGTACGGACGGGAAATTGTGGGTGTAAGTAATCCGATTCAGGCATCACCGTTTTTGACCGGTTGTCTTTATGACAAGTCAACTCTTTGTGCTTTTATTGCCGCTCAGGCATACAACCGTGATTAATTTGAAAAGCCTGAAGGTAAAGGCAATTTAAATAATGTGCATCCGGAAGGCAGAAAGTTGAGGGTTACCCAATGCGAGGTTACATAGCTTTCATATAACCTTTACACTATACGGGATTCTTTTTGCTCGTATTTGTTGTTGAGAGACAAACTCGTTCTCTCACGCATGAAAATTGGCATTGTGTGCTACCCAACCTTTGGGGGCAGTGGTGTTGTCGCCACTGAACTTGGCAAAGCGTTGGCCAAAAATGGCCACCAGATACATTTCATTACCTATCAGCAACCGCCCCGGCTCGATTTTTTTAACGAAAACGTATTTTATCACGAAGTAAATATACCGTCGTACCCCCTGTTTCAATATGCGCCCTATGAGTCGGCCTTAGCGAGCGAAATGGTCAACGTCGTTACGAACGAAAACGTTGACCTGCTGCATGTTCACTACGCCATTCCGCACGCATCTGCTGCGTACATGGCTAAAATGATCCTGCGTTCGCAGGGGCGTAATGTACCGGTTGTGACAACACTGCATGGTACCGATATTACGCTTGTCGGGAAGGATGCCTCCTATGAACCCGTAGTTACGTTCAGTATCAACGAATCGGATGGGGTCACGTCGGTGTCGGAGGATTTGCGCAAGGATACCTACAAACATTTCAACGTTCACCGCGAAATCGAAGTTATCCCCAACTTCATCGATTTGAGCCGGTTCAAGCGTCAGCAGAAAGAACATTTCAAAAAGGCGATCTGTCCCAACGGCGAAAAACTGATTGTGCATACCTCCAATTTTCGGCGGGTAAAGCGCATCGATGATGCCGTAATGATGTTTTACCATGTCCAGCAGCAAACACCGGCCAAACTCCTGCTCGTGGGCGATGGCCCCGAACGGGCTCGCATCGAACGACTTGTACGCGACCTGGGTATCTATGATCAGGTACGGTTTTTGGGAAAAATGGATGCCGTGGAGGAAGTCCTTTCCGTAGCCGATTTGTTTGTGATGCCTTCTGAAAATGAGAGCTTTGGTCTGGCCGCCCTCGAAGCGCTGGCTTGCGAAGTTCCCCTGATTACGTCGAACGCAGGTGGTCTTCCTGAACTGAATATACAGGGCGTTACGGGTTTCCTGAGTCCGGTTGGTGATGTGGCAGACATGGTGAAAAATGCGCTTTACGTGCTGGATGATGCTAATCTGCCCACCTTCAAAGAAAACGCGCTGGCACGGGCCAAGGAGTTCGAATTATCTCGTATACTGCCTCTGTACGAAGCCCACTACGAGCGGGTGCTACAGGCGACTCAGCCCTTGGTGTCCTGAGTAAATTTGAACATCCTGGTTTCGTAATCAGTTTTTCTATGAGTTCGCTGGCTGTAAGCTTACGTTCGTCTGGAAAAAAAAGTGCTTTTCATCGCCGACTGTCAACGGCCTGGTACAAATCATACATCTGAATGAATCCAAACATACCGCAAACAGACCGCAAGCGTATTGTCATCGTTGGGGCAGGTTTTGGTGGACTGAAACTGGCCCGCTATCTGTCCCGACGGAAAGAGTTTCAGGTGGTCTTGCTGAACAAGCACAATTACCACGAGTTCCAACCGCTTTATTATCAGGTAGCTACGGCTGGTTTGGAAGCCAATTCCATTCTGTTTCCATTACGGGCCGTTTTTGGCGATTGTAAGAACGTTCATATCCGGGTTACGAATGTTACCGGCGTTCGTCCGGCCGATAAGGTCGTGGATACGGATCTGGGACCAGTGCCTTACGACTACCTGGTGATGGCCACCGGTGCCGATACCAATTTCTTCAATCAACAGAATATTATTGAGAAGGCGTTGCCCATGAAGTCGGTAGCCGAGGCCATTGCCTTACGCAATCGGATGCTGCAAAATTTCGAAGATGCACTAAGCGTTGAAACCCTCGATGAGCGGGAAGGTCTGATGGATGTGGTAGTGGTGGGCGGTGGACCAACGGGTGTTGAGCTTTGCGGTACACTGGCCGAAATGCGTAAAACTGTGCTGCCGAGCGACTATCCCGAATTGGATTTTAAGATGATGGATATATTCCTGATCGAGTCGGGTGGCGAGTTGCTGGGGCCAATGTCTGTAGAGTCGCAGGCGCATTCGCTGGCCTATCTGCAGAAGTTGGGCGTACAGGTTCGCCTGAACACACGCGTCAAGGACTTCGACGGACGTGTGGTAACTATGAATGATGGCACGACATTACGGACCAACAATTTGATCTGGGCCGCCGGTGTTAAGGCCAACCCGCTGGCTGGCCTGCCGCCGGAGGTGATTGGTCGGGGAGGTCGTATATTGGTGAACCGCTTTAGCCAGGTCCAGGGGTTTACGGATGTGTTCGCTATCGGGGATGTGGCACTGATGACGGAGGAGAAATGGCCCAATGGTCACCCCCAAATTGCACAGCCTGCTATTCAGCAGGGGCGACATCTGGCAAAGAATATGATTCGCTGGGCTAACAAGCAAGAGCCTCAGGAGTTTATCTATAAAGACCTTGGTACAATGGCCACCATTGGCCGCGGATTAGCGGTAGTGGATTTGCCCTTTTTTAAATTTCAGGGATTTTTTGCCTGGATTACGTGGTTATTTGTCCACTTAATGTCAATCGTTGGCGTTAAGAATCGTCTGGCTATATTTCTCAACTGGATGTTTAACTACCTGACGTATAACAATTCACTGCGTCTGATAATCCGGCAAAAGCTACCGAAAGGGAACATGGCAGCCATGCAGGAAAAGCTATCCGATCAGTTAGAAGTTAGTAAGACATAAGTCATATAGTAAATTTGGTTTACTATAATTAATCGAAGAATTCGATTTCGTTTTATTTTTGTGCCAGTATACTCTTTGTTAACGTTCTTTCTCTATGGAATCAACTACTGAAAAGCTGCAAACGATGGCCGGTCATGGCAAGACCCGACCCAAGAATAGCGGTACCAAAAAAATGTTTGAAAACCCCATACTTGAGGCTCTTTCGAGAACTCATATTATGGTGCCTATTTCGATGTGGCTTGTTTTATCTGCGTTTTTGGGGTGGTACGCCTTTACGTACACGGACATGAGCACCAGCACAATTGCTACCTTGTTTGCAACGGGCTTGCTGGTATTTTCCTTATTTGAATATGTACTGCACCGGTATCTTTATCACTTGACGCCATCAACGCCCAAGCGTGCCAAGATCCAGTACACGTTTCACGGCATCCACCACGAATATCCAAAAGATAAGACGCGTCTGGCTATGCCTCCTGCGCTGGCCATATTCGTTGCGGGTGGTTTCTTCGGCTTATTTTTCCTGTTGATAGGCGAAGCCGCCTATGCGTTCTTCCCCGGCTTTTTGGTGGGTTATTCGGGTTATCTGGCCGTGCACTTTATTGTTCATGCCTACGCGCCCCCGAAGAACTTCTTTAAGGTATTGTGGATCAATCACAGCGTTCACCACTACAAAAACCCGGAAAGCAATTACGGTGTATCCTCGCCATTCTGGGACCATATCTTCGGCTCTTTTCAGAAGTAAGCTGAAACATAGTTCAAACAAAAATCCCCTGAAGTCTGGCTTCAGGGGATTTTTATTGTACCCACGGTTTTCAGCCCGTGTTTTCTTTTTATGTACCAGGCTTATTAGTCAAAACAAAAACACGGGCTGAAGACCGTGCGTGGTACAGGCTATTTCAACTTCTCATTATCCAGATGCCTTGTGGCGTCCCTGACATTTTTCTTGTCCAGATTCTTCTGAAAAGCTTCGGTCAGGTCTACGCCGGTCTGGTTGGCCAGGCAAATGAGCACCCAAAGGACATCGGCAAGTTCGTCGCCCAGGTCTTTATTTTTATCCGACTCTTTCTCCGATTGCTCGCCGTATCGCCGGGCAATAATGCGGGCGACTTCACCAACTTCCTCGGTTAGCTGAGCCATATTGGTCAGCTCGTTAAAATACCGCACTCCAACGGTTTTGATCCAGTCATCAACGGTAGTCTGGGCGTCTTTTATTGTCATGATTTTGTAGGACTGACAAAAATTACTTTTCCGGCACAAAGGTCAGAAAGCTGAACTGGTCTTCGTGGAAAACTTCCAGCGCCAGGTCTTGTAGTTGCTCAGCAGTTACGGCTTTTATATCGCTGAAAATGTCGTTCAGTGCTTCGACCCGATCAATATCAAGAAGGCTCTTGGCCATCATCAGCATAAAGCTGTTATTACTTTCTTCGGCCATGGCCAGTTGACCAATCAGCTGCTCTTTGGTCTGGTGAAGCTGAAGCGTCGTAAGCGGCTGTTCCCGTAGCCGTTTCAACTCTTTGATGATAAGTGCCTGTGCTTTATCAACTTTTTTGGGGTCAGTGCCAAAATAGATTCCCAGAAAACCCGTGTCCAGATACGGCGTGTAGCTGGCGTCGATCGAATAGACCAGACCGTATTTTTCGCGCAGGTTCATGTTGAGCCGGGAGTTCATACCGGGGCCACCCAATAGATTGACGAGCATAAAGAACGGGAGTCGTCTTGGATCGGTGAGGCCGTAGGCGGGTCTGCCCAGCGCACATTGAGCCTGTGTGATGGGCCGCTCTACGCGGGTATGGCGAGGTACATAATCGGTCGGTTGCTTACGCTTCCGGGCCGAGTGCTGCACAGGTACATCCCGAAAATATTTTTCCGCTACGTTCACTACCTGTTTAAAAGATAGCTTGCTGACCGAGGCAAAGACAATCCGGCTAGTGTCGTAATTCTCGGCGATAAACTGCTGAAGATCTTCCCGCTTGAATGAGCTGACAGTATCAATTGTGCCGAGGATATTACCACCCAGCGCATGATTTGGAAAGACCAGTTCATCGAAATCGTCCTGGATGGCATCTTCCGGCGAATCATAATACATCGCCATCTCTTCGAGGATGACCCCCCGTTCCCGTTCGATCTGTTTTTCCGGAAAAATCGAGTGAAATGTGATATCTGCCAATAACTCCGTAGCTTTCTCAAAATGAGCGTCCAGCACAGATGCGTGGAAGCACACTTTTTCTTTCGTGGTGTAGGCATTCAGTTCGCCACCTACGGTTTCTAAGCGAGTAATTATATGGTAGGATTTTCGTTTCTCCGTACCTTTGAAGGCCATGTGTTCCCAGAAGTGGGCCAATCCCTGCTGGTGTGGTTGTTCGTCGCGGCTACCGATGTCGAGCATGATGCCACAGTGGGCAATCTGCGTATGCGGTATTTGTTTGTGCGCAATCCGAATTCCGTTAGGCAGCGTGTGTACTTCGTAATCTTCCATTCTTAGCTTTTACGCATTGAGCGTACTAATGATAACCGCTACCAATCCGCCCCGGTTCCTGATTATTCAAACCGCCTTCATCGGTGATGTGATTTTGGCTACGGCCATGCTCGAACAACTGCACGAGGCATACCCTACCGCGATACTGGACATACTGGTGCGCAAAGGTAACGAGGGTTTGCTGGCGAATCACCCCTTTTTGAACGAAGTCCTTATCTGGCACAAAAAGGACGCTAAGTACCGGGATGTTTATCGGTTACTGAACACGATTCGACCCCGCCGGTATACAGCTGTTTTCAATCTCCAGCGATTTGGCACCATGGGGCTACTGACTGCTTTATCGCGCGCCGGAGCAACCGTAGGCTTCGATAAAAATCCGTTTGCCCGCTTCTTTACGCACCGGGTTGAACATCGATTTGAGCCGGGTGTGCATGAAGTAGACCGAAATGAAGGCCTTTTAAGGGCCATGGGCATAACCGTCGAATCGACTGGCCGACCTAAACTGTATCCCTCCGTTGCTGATTATGAAGCCGTTGAGGCCTATAAAGGCCGCCCATATGTCTGTATCGCACCCATGTCGGTATGGTTTACGAAGCAGTACCCCGCCGATCGGTGGGCGGAGCTAATCCTGGCGTTGCCCGATAAGATGACAGTGTACTTGCTGGGAGCGCCTACCGATTCGGCTGCCTGCGAGGCCATTCGGGTTATGACAGGTTCCCGCAAAGGAGTAGTTAATCTGGCGGGCGGGCTGAGCCTGCTACAATCGGCTGCTCTACAGCAGGGAGCGGCCATGAATTACGTCAATGATTCCGCCCCTCTCCACTTGTGCTCGGCGATGAACGCCCCTACAACGGCTGTTTTCTGCTCGACAGTTCCGGAGTTTGGATTTGGTCCGCTGGCCGATCAATCCCGTGTTGTACAAACACCTGAACCGCTTGATTGCAAACCCTGCAACTTACACGGTCGTTCGCGCTGCCCATTGGGCCACTTCCGGTGTGCCTGGGGAATTCAGGTTGATGAACTGGCCCATTTTCCCAAGTAATGTCTTCTTTTTGAGCTGGTTGCCTTCCGAAGTGTATTTTGAATTGTATTTATTTGTAAACTATTTGGAAAATATTTATTTGTAGAATTTATTTAGTAGTTATAAGACTGTTTTGCAGAATATTATTTGAGAAACGAAACGAAAGGGCATATATTTGGTCTGTCAGCTGCTTTAGTGCAACAAAACAGACAGATTGTGGCTCAATACATTGTTCCGGTGAGCCATTGACAAGTCAATAATCTCTTCTTAACTCATTTATTGATACGGTAAGCCCCCTTTGTTATGTCTATCAATCGTCGTGACTGGCTTCGGGCCAGTATGTTATCTGGCTTAAGTCTGGCTGCTGCTCCAGCCGCCTTCTGTGAACCGGAGCCCGAAATGCCTAAAGGCTATAAGGTGCCTAAAGTGGGTATTAAGGCCCGGCTATCGGCCAACGAAAATCCGTATGGTCCATCGCCCAAAGCACTCAAAACTATTTCCGAAGCGGCTCCCGATGGGTACCTGTACGCCATGGAATATGCCAAGCAGTTCCGGAAGCTGGTTGCCGATACGGAAGGTGTTCCCGAAGAGTATGTGCTGTTGGGGGCGGGTTCCGGCGAGCTGTTGACCGCTGCGGCTCTCTGGGCCGCTTACCGTCCCAATGCAGGTCGCGCCATCGTAGCACCCGATCCAACCTTCGACGCGCTGCCTCGCTCGGTGATTAAACATGGCGTGACAATGGACCGCGTTCCGCTGGTCGCTGCCGATGGGTATGACATTAACCTGAACAAACTGAACGAGCGCGTGGGTAGCCAAACGGGTATGGTGTACCTCTGTAACCCCAATAACCCAACGGCCATCACGGTTGATCCGTCCAAACTGCGCGCTTTCTGTGAAGCGGTAGGAGCGAAGACGCCCATTCTGGTCGACGAAGCTTACATTGACTACACGCCCGATCCGAAAGCCTACACGATGGTGGATATGGTGAAGAAGGGCAGCAATGTGATCATCACCAAGACATTCTCGAAAGTACACGGATTCGCTGGACTTCGGGCTGGCTACATGATTGCCAAGCCGGAATTGCTGGAGCAAATTGCCAAGTTTGCCACGGGCGGCAGCTCCATGAGCATGACGACCTTGCGGGCCGCAATTGTAAGCTTGCAGGATAAGGATTTCGTTAAGTTCTCGCTTGGGAAAACCCAGGAGTCGAAAGATTTCCTGTACAAAGTACTGAAGCAGACCAACTATGAGCCGCTGCCCTCGGGTGCCAACTTCGTCATGTTCCCCATCCGGATGAAGGGCGAAGATTTCGTAACCCGGATGATGGATCAGGGTGTAAGCATCCGTCAATGGAAATTCGACGGTCAATATTGGTGCCGCGTTAGCCTGGGCACCATGCCGCAGATGCAGGCTTTTGCGGATGGGTTGAAACTGATTTCGTAGAGTCAATATAACTTCCCGAATTAGGTGGTGACAGCGTCTGTCACCACCTATTTTTTTATTACGTTTTTACTCATTTTGCTGACTGGGCGACAATAACAACCTCTTGTGAGCAGGATGGGCTGAAGGTACCTGTTGACCCATCAAAGGGTATTAATAGACCATCTTCCGCCCGCTCGTAGAAGAAGCCGGAGAATCGGCCAACACGTCCTTCATAGGTGGGTGAAGCATTAATTTTGAGTGGAAAAAATTGGTAATCTGAATTGGTGAGTTTCACGGCTACTTCCTTAGTGATCGTCGATCGTAAGCCGTTGCGCCAATAATCAGTTCGCATCGTTAACTGATCCGCGCCTAGTACCTCCATAGCTATGGTGAAGTTATTTACCCCAATCTTGTTAATCCCGGGCGTATACCCTGCCGAGCCTGGCCGTAATGAGAATAGGGTATCACATGATACGATGTAAGCTGTTACGATATACCGGCCTGCGGCCCCGGCAGCTACCCCCGTGAGTCGGTCACTGGACTGGCAGCCAAGTAAGACCGTGAGAGAAAAAAGGAGGAACAGTGTGCGGATTGGGTTGGCGTGTAGTGCTGTAAGCTTCATAAAAAATAGAGATAACTTGCAGTAGTACAGTATTTTAGAAACAAGTGCTTTTCTATAACTTAATGCAGCATGATAAAGAATCTGATGGATACTGCCAATATGAGTATCATCTCTCAGTTCTTTTTTATTCCTTTATAGCCACTGGCTTTGTCGGGTCAATACGCAGCCAGAGTAAGGCACTCACCAGCAAACACCCGGCAATCATGAACAGCGGGTAGCTGAAGTTGTGGGTCTGTTCAACGATGATGCCGAAAAGAATGGTGATGAAAAAACCGCCCAGTTGCCCGGCAAAATTCATGGCCCCCGTTACGGACCCCGCATTCCGCTGGCCGATATCCACACAAACCGCAAAGGCAACTGGTAGGGCCAGATCTTTCATCAACACACAAGTGGCCAGCAAATAACCGGCCAGCTCTTTGTCGGTCGTTAGACCCGCTAACAGGAAGAATAAGCTCGACAATCCCAGGCCACCCACGCCTACCGCCCGACGGCCAATTTTGAGCCCGTACCGCTTCGTGAGTGCATCGCTCAAAACACCGCCCACCAGACAGCCAACGGCTCCCAGAAAGTAGGAGAGCGAAATGAAGTTCTTCGTCTGGTCTTCGGTCATGCCGCGCCCTTCCTGAAAATACACCGACGACCAGTTGGTGAAAAAGTACGATCCGTAAAAAAACAAGTGACACATCAGCATCAGCGCCCATAAGTCGGGGTTGCTGATAATCGTTTTCCAGGGAATCAGGTGGTCAGAAGATTTTATGTTCCGGCCTCGTTCAATTTCCCGGGCTTCTTCCAGACTGATACCCGGTTGTGCAGCAGGCTCGTCTCGGAAGGAGAGGTACCAGCCTATTGCCCACAAAACGCCCAGCAAACCTAAAATGGCGAAGGCCCACCGCCAGCCAGCCCAGTGTACCAGCGGAATGACCAGCAATGGGGTTAACGCACCGCCCAATCGCCCGGCGGCCCAGATGACGGATTGCGCCCGGCCCACCTCAACAGCCGGGAACCAGCGGGCAATAACGATAGATGAGTTAGGGTAAGCACCAGCTTCGCCCGCGCCGAACAGAAAACGAACGACCAGCAGATACAGGAAATTGAAAGCGGTTCCCGTGAGCATGGTAAAGCCAGACCACCACAACACCACCCGTGTCAGCACGCGCCGTGGACCTATTTTATCGCCCAGGGAACCGGTTGGAATTTCGAACAGGGCGTAGGCAAGGGAGAAAGCACCCAGTATATAGCCGAATTGTTGATTGTCGAGGTTTAGATCAGCTTTAACATACTTGCTCACCACGTTCATACAAACGCGGTCGAGATAGGTGATGGTCGAGAGTAGGAATAAACCGGCCAGCACGCGGTAGCGAACCTTCATAAATTGTTGATGAGGAAATGAAGAAAAAGGAGTAAGGTAAAGATAGGCGAGATGATTGAAAAAACAACGTATGTCATTACTAGACAGATATAAGGTACTTCGCTCAGCGAGTCTACTCGCAACAGGCTGATTAGTCGCTTTCTATAATTATGTCAAAAATTATTGACATTCTTAAGCCATCTCAACCGTTGCCTGCCGTACTTTTACAGTATGTCGACCGTAACCATTGCCCCACTTGCCGAAAGCCTGCCTGCTTTCCTCGAATCCTACGATTTTTCGGCCATTGCCGTCATTGCCGATAACCATACATTTCGTTTCTGTTATCCCGAGTTAAAAACGTTACTGCCTAAACATACGCTCGTCCGCATCAAATCCGGGGAGGAGCAGAAACACATTGCCACCTGCGAGTTAATTTGGGATGCGCTCACCCGCGCCAACTTTGACCGTCATGCGCTGGTGATTAACCTTGGTGGGGGTGTTATTGGCGATATGGGTGGCTTTTGCGCGGCTACCTACAAACGGGGTATTGCCTTTGTTCAGGTGCCCACTACCTTACTTTCTCAGGTAGACGCCAGCGTGGGCGGGAAGCTCGGCATCGATTTTCGGGGCTTCAAAAACCACATCGGCGTCTTTCAGCAACCCAACACGGTGTTGATCGACCCAACTTTTTTGTCGACGCTACCCGAGCGCGAACTCCGGTCTGGTTTTGCGGAAGTGATCAAGCATTGCCTTATTGCTGATGCCAACATGTGGGACAACATTCGTCGGCGGGATTTGGAGGAGCAGGACTGGTCGGCGTTGGTGACTCATTCGGTAGGGGTAAAGCAGCATGTTGTGGCGCAGGACCCAACGGAAAAGGGACTGCGGAAGATTTTGAACTTCGGTCACACATTAGGCCACGCTGTTGAAACACACTTTCTGACCCAGCCCCGCAAACGTCTGTTGCACGGCGAAGCCATTGCCGTTGGTATGGTGGCCGAAGCCTACATCGCCTATCATAAAAAGATGATTGATGAATTGCTGCTCACGCAAATCGAAGAATACATCTTTGCCGTATATGGAAATGTGCGCCTGACCGATGAGGATACGGAGCCGATTCTGGCGTTGACCCTGCAGGACAAGAAAAACAGAGGCCGCGAAGTGCGGATGTCCCTGCTGGATGGGCCGGGCAGTTGCGCCTTCGATATTCTGGTGTCAAATGCCGACATGCGGAAGGGGCTGGAATTCTACCGGGGCCTAAATAAATAATGGATAATTTGGTCCTAGCCTATTGTTTGCCAAACATTTACGATTATATTTGAGTTCGACCCTTGTTATCACTACTTTCTTAACATCTAGTATCTATTGAAAACTCTTTACAAGCTTTAGTATGAAAAAGTGCATCGGATTTCTATTTGCATTGGCTGTCATGGCTGTGGCGGGTTGTTCGCCGAGTCGGTTGTTTGTGGAGCATGATTATAGCTACGAGGGCCATTTTAAAAATTACGAATCCTTCAATTTCCTGGAGTGCGAGTTTGTCGATTCAACCCTGTTGTGCTCCGACATTCAGGACGCTATCCGTCACCAGATGGAAGCTCGGGGCTACCGGGTCAGTAACCGGAATCCCAACCTGCTGATCTCGTACAATATCTTCCGGTCAGACCTGCGCTTCCGGGGCTATCAGCAGCCAGTCATCAAAGACTGGGTCGTTCGGGAAGACGACGATGCGACCTACAAACGGATCGACTATAACCTCGACGAAGGTACGCTGATGATTTCGCTCATCGACGCCGAGTCGTATCAGGTGATCTGGAAGGGATATGCCTCCAAAATGATGCGAAACCAGAACTTCAAGAATAACTATTTCAAAGGGATAGTCCGGTCAATTTTCGACCAGTACCCCCTCATGGCTACTGCCAGATAGACGTAGGTCAAAATAGTGAAAGCCGCTATGGGTACAGATTGAATCTGTACCCATAGCGGCTTTCACTATTTTGTTAGTTCCTTGAAAATGCCTTCCAGTGAGTTCTCCTGTTGCCGAAGGCCGACGAGTGTGAGGTTCTGGTCGGCGGCAAGGCGGAAGATGGCCCCGCGCAGATCAGCGTTAGGACCTGCTGTGATACGGTACTGGCCACTAGCCAGCGGCTCCACACGCTCTACACCGGGAACAGTAGCCAATATATCCATATCATCGAGTTCCCGTTCAAATTCAGCGACTACGACAATCCCTTCGCCCGCCGATGCCTGTCTGAGCTCACTAAGGGGCTGATCGATGACAATCTGGCCCCGATTAATAATAATCACCCGGTCGCAGATGGCTTCTACCTCCTGCATGATGTGCGTAGAGAACAAGACTGTTTTGTCGCGCCCGGCATCCCGAATGACCTGCCTGATTTCAGCTAGTTGATTCGGGTCGAGGCCCGTGGTGGGTTCGTCGAGAATTAACACCGGTGGATTGTGTAGTAAGGCCTGCGCCAGACCAACCCGTTGGCGGTAGCCTTTGGACAGCTGGCTAATGCGTTTGTGCTGCTCCCGGCCCAGACCTACAAGGTCGATCATACCGGCGATCCTGCGGCTTAAATCATTCCCGCCCATGCCATGCAGGGAGCCGGCAAAGCGCAGGTATTCCTTAACATACAAATCCAGATACAGCGGATTGTGCTCGGGTAGATACCCAACACTCCGCCGAACCTCCATGGGCTGTGTCCGTACATCGAATCCATTGACTTCAACCGTACCGCCCGTAGGAGGGAGGTAGCCCGTGGCAATCTTCATGGTCGTTGATTTACCCGCTCCATTAGGACCCAGAAAACCGACAATTTCACCCGGCTGTACCGAGAGTGATATTTGATTGACGGCCTTCTGCTGATTGTATTCTTTTGTGAGATTCAGGACCCGAATAGACATGGTAGACTTAGGATAACAAACAATAAACGACGAACTGCTCACAGTCGGCATAAACGCTATGTGCATGTAACGTACAAAAAACCGGAAAGAATTTCTATTTTTATCGGTTTAACAACAATAGACACCGTTTTTCTTCATCAGCCCATGTCGCTTTTTCGCAAAAAGACCGTAACCCAAATCCTGAGTGATGCCTCCGAAGGTGAGTCGAGTAAACTGGTAAAGACGCTGGGAGTCCGCGATTTAACGTCTTTTGGCATTGCGGCAATTATTGGGGCCGGTATTTTTAGCACCATAGGCCTGGCAAGTTATAATGGTGGGCCTGCGGTATCGCTGTTGTTTGTCTTTACGGCTATTGCCTGTGTGTTCACTGCTCTGAGTTACGCCCAGTTTGCCAGCACCGTGCCCGTAAGCGGCAGTGCGTACACGTACGCCTACGTTGCCTTCGGAGAAATTTTTGCCTGGGTGATCGGGTGGGCGCTGATTCTTGAATATGCCGTTAGCAACATGGTCGTAGCCATCTCCTGGTCGGAGTATTTTACATCCATGCTAAGCGGATTCGGAATCACGTTTCCAAAATATTTTGCGACAGATTATGGGTCTGCCTCCCGTGCGTTTGAGCTGGTGCAGCAAACCACACAGGCGGGCACAGCCCTGACGACCTTGCCCGAAAATACGCGGCTGCTGGCCGATGCCTACGCCAGTGCACCGATGCTGGGCGAACTGAAACTGATTGCCAATTTGCCCGCCGGAGCCATAACGGCGTTGATAACAGCCCTCGTCTATATTGGTATTAAGGAGTCCCGGACGGCGAGCAATATTTTAGTGGTACTCAAACTGGCTGTTATCGGGCTGGTTATTGGAGTGGGAGCTTTTTATGTCAAACCCGCGAACTGGTCGCCATTTGCGCCAAATGGCGTGTCGGGTGTGTTGAGTGGGGTAGCGTCGGTGTTCTTTGCCTTTATCGGTTTCGACTCCATTTCGACTACGGCCGAAGAATGTAAAAATCCCCAGCGCGACCTTCCGCGAGCCATGCTTTATTGCCTGGCGATTTGTACCGTGCTGTATGTATTGATCACGCTGGTTCTAACAGGCATGGTCAACTACAAAGAATTGGGGGTGAGTGATCCACTGGCCTATGTGTTTCAGAAAGTAAACCTTGATTTTGTTGCCGGCGTCATTTCGGTGAGTGCCGTAGTTGCCATCACAAGCGCGTTGCTGGTCTATCAACTGGGGCAGCCGCGCATCTGGATGACCATGAGCCGGGACGGCCTGCTCTGGAAACGCTTTTCCCGGATTCACCCGACCTATAAAACACCTTCCTTCGCTACAATTGTCACCGGTTTCCTGGTGGCTATTCCATCGCTGTTTATGGATCTTAAGTTCTTTGTAGACTTAACCAGCGTCGGCACTTTTTTCGCTTTTATCTTGGTGTGCGCGGGAATTTTGTACCTGGATGCTAAAGGGCTGACGGCCCAATCGAAGTTCAAAGTACCTTACATCAACGGAAAATACATTATCGGTGCCGTGCTGCTGGCCGTACTGGCGTTTGTGTTGACACGGGGAGATGTAAACGTGGTGGAAACACTCGAAAGCAAGCCCCTGTTGGTTGTTTTCTGGGGCGTGTGGGCCATACTCGCGGTACAGGGTTTTCGGTATAATTTCTCTCTGCTACCAGTCATCGGTGTACTGACCAACCTTTACCTCATGACCGAACTGGGTGCCAGCAACTGGCAGATATTCGGCATCTGGTTACTGATCGGGCTGGTTATCTATTTCTCGTACGGCTTCCGAAAGAGTAAGCTGGGACTGAAGGAGAACTCAGTGGGTGTGTAGAGGCACGGCATGAGCCAAGAGGGATCAGGCCGGAATCCATTAACACTACTTCCCAAAAAACATAATATGCTGTTGGGGAAGGCGATCATCGTTTTTTAATAACTTAAGCCCGGCGGCTTTCATTTCCTTAGTGGCCTGAGATACGCTTAGTTTGTGCAATGGTTTGATGGGTACATTGGGATCTTCGGCGCGGTATTCGACCAGAACGATGCGCCCGCCCGGTTTCAGAGCCGAAGCAATGAGGCCCATCATTTCGCGTGGGTAGGAAAACTCGTGATAAGCGTCAATTAAGATGGCCAGGTCAATGCTGTTGGCTGGAAGCTTTGGATCAGATTCAGTGCCGAGTACAGGTTGAACATTGGTCACTTTGCGTTTGACTTTTCCTTCGTTGAGGTATTCAATCATTTCGGGTTGAATGTCGACCGCCACTACCTTGCCCTTTGACACCTTAGGAGCCATCTGGAAAGTAAAAAATCCCGTTCCGGCCCCAATATCGGCGACGACGTCGGTTGGTTTCAGCGCGAGTGCTTTTAATAACAGGTCGGTGCGTTCTTCCTGCTCGCGTTCCGGCCGTTCGAGCCAGGAAGCACCGAGATGACCCATAACCTGGGCTATTTCTCGTCCCTGATATAACTTGCCCGTTCCGTCGCGGCTGGCATCCGTGAACTGGTAAATGGCGGTAGAATCAGTAGGGGAGGTGGTAGTCGGTGTCTGCTGAGAAGCTCCCCGGCAGCAGGCTAATAGTAGCACAAATAGTAAAACCGATACGTGGCGCATAATGAACGAGTTAATAGTACCTAAACCATCCTAACGTAAAACAGTTGTTTAAAAAACCAATTACACCCTGAATATGAATCTTATCTTACATTTACTACTCGATGCCGCCGTCATTTTCGGCTTGGCCTACCTGATGCCTCAGATTCACGTCAAAAGCTTTGGGACTGCCATTTTAATTGCTGTCCTGCTCGGATTGCTCAATTTTTTCCTCGGCTGGATCATCCGATTCCCGCTCAATTTAGTCACGTTTTTTCTGCTAACCGGTATTGTCCGGATCATTGTTACGGCCGTTATCCTTAAGCTCATCGACAGCTTTATGGACAGTTTTACCATTACTGGTTTCTGGCCTGCTCTGGTCATTGCGCTGGCTGTAGCTGTAGCGGGCACATTGATCGACCGCTCGGCTCCAACGCAGGAAATGGTCGACTCAGGTTATGTTGTGAGTGTAGTATCCAGTTTACGAATTGGATAGGGTTACAGAAACAATACGAATAAAAAAGCCGCTTCAGTTATGAAGCGGCTTTTTTGTTCCAAGAGAAGAGGGTCGGTCGGTTAGTTGTTCCGACGGCCCCCCATCAGTATGCTGCCGTAGTAGAGCAGGGTGGCCAATGAACCCAGAGCCGCTACCACGTAGGTCATGGCTGCCCACCAAAGCGCATCTTTAGCGAAACCATATTCGCGCTGATTTACCACACCACGCGTTTGAATCCAGGCCAGTGCCCGACGGCTGGCGTCGAACTCCACGGGCAGCGTCACAAAGCTAAAGAGTGTTGTCAGGGCAAAGAGCCCTACGCCAATAGCCAGCGGGATGGGCGTAGTACGGAGCAGTAAGATACCACCCAGTAATACCCATTGCATATACTGCGACGAAACGGTCAGTACCGGCACCATCGCCGAACGGAACTTCAGTGGGGCGTAGGCTTGCTGATGCTGCACCGCGTGACCACATTCGTGGGCGGCCACAGCAGCAGATGCCACACTACGGCCATAATACACGTCGGCACTCAGATTGACCGTTTTATCCTGTGGGTTGTAGTGGTCGGTGAGCATACCTTCTACCGATACGACCCGGACGTCATAAATGCCATTTTCACGCAGCATTTGCTGGGCCACTTCGGCACCACTCAGGCCATTGCTCAGGCCAACTTGTGCGTATTCATTAAACTTACTTCGTAACCGCCAGCTCACGAATGCGCTTGCGCCGAAGATGAGAATCATTATTAACCAGATCATCTCAATTAGTCAGGTTTTGGTTTTAATAAGACGGCCAATGTATGAGCCCGTCAATAGTAAAACAACGAATGAGGGTAAAAAGTATCCCCGTCTACTAACCTTTTATCAAGTTGGGGAGCCACTTAACCAGGTATAAGTGGGGAATTTTACGTTTCAACAAGGGTCAATGATGCCTGACCGCAACCATATGAGTTACGAATACCCCTCCTTTATGCGCTCGATAAGCTTCGTTGTGGAATAGCCCGGCACCAGCGCAACCGTTTCTACGCGTCCACCCCGAGCCAGCACAAAATCAGCACCCACAATGGTCGCTACTGTGTAGTCATCGCCTTTAACCAGTACGTCAGGTTTTACATCTTCGATGAGTTCAAGCGGAGTTGGCTCACCGAAGAGGGTAACCGCGTCGACAAACTCTAATGCCGCCATGAGCCGGGCGCGGGCGTATTCATTGACAACGGGGCGTAATGGGCCTTTGATACAGCTAACAGATGCATCCGTATTAAGACCCAGTATCAGTCGATGGCCAAGCTGGCGGGCTTTTTCGAGGTAGTCGATATGTCCCAGGTGAACAATGTCAAAGCAGCCATTCGTGAAAACAATCTGCTGCCCTTCGGCCCGCCACTTTTCTGCTTGCTGAACAGCCTGCTCGCGGGTAAGTATTTTGGATTCGGTCATAAGAATATTGCTGAACTACTGCTCTAGCTTTAACGCCTTTGGATCGTCCAACACATCAGCGGCATTGGTTGCTTTGTTCCGGCGCAATAGCACAACCAGTAAGGCAAAAATGCCCAGAATGATAATCATGATCGTCGACACGCCGTGGATGAATGTCGCCAGCACCTGTCCATCCTGACTGGTCAGGCCGTAGAGTAGGGCTACCTGGCCCACTAGCAGGTGGAAAGAACCAATGCCGCCCGGTGTCGGGGCCGCCATGCCAAGTGAGCCAACAACTAGTATGGTCAAACCCGCCAACGGACCCAGATTAGCTGTTGCGGGCATAGCATAAAACAAAGAGAAAGACATGAGGTAATACATCGCCCATATCAGCAGGGTATGGAAAACAAACGCCCCCGGCCGACGTATTTTTCGAACACTCAACAGCCCTTCCAGAAGGCCCTTTGCAAACGCACTTACTTTTTGGAATAGTGGATGGCGACCGAGTGCGTCGCGGTAGCGGTTGAATAAAAACCAGCTTAGTAGACCTATGCCCAGAAGCACGGCTACGGCCAGCAATAAAATGCCTGATCCACTAGAGCCTTTGGGTAATTTGCCGCCTAGGAATTCCATAAAGAACTGGCTAAGACGGTCAAATTCTAATATAAAAGTAGCTCCCAGCAGCAGAATCAGCATGAAAAGGTCGAACAGACGTTCGGCAACAACGGTACCAAAACTGACATTGACCGGCACCGCCGACAGGCGATACAGTGTACCGCAACGAGCTACTTCACCCGCGCGGGGTAACGCCAGGTTGGCCAGATAACCCGTCAATACGCTGGCGGTTGTGTCGAGGGAGGTCGTTCGTTGAGAAATTACCGGCTCCAGCAAAATACGCCAGCGTTCGGCCCGGCTCCAGTGCGCTACAATAGTAAACACCGCCGATAACAGCACCCAGCGGTAATCGGCCCCCTTAATCTTCTGCCACAGGTCGGCGGCATCAAGGTGGCTTTGCTGGAAGGTAAACCACAGTAGTCCACCGGCAATGGCCAATGAAACGAGGTATTTAATGACGTTTTTGATGTTCATAATAAACTCGGCCGGACAACCGTGCTGAAAAGGTAGTGATTGGGGCTGGTACGCTGTGGTACAAAAAACTCCGCCACAAAGTAACGGAGTTTCGTTGAAACCGATATGAAGGATTGATAAAAGGATTATCCGTTTACCAGCCTGTTGTTATTATCCGGAAAAACTACCGTGGGTTTATGCTGTTTAGCTTCTTCGGTTGTCATCATCGCATACGCGATAATAATGACAATGTCGCCAACCTGCGCTTTGCGGGCGGCTGCTCCGTTCAGGCAGATAATACCCGAGCCCCGCTCGCCTTTTATTACATACGTGATGAGTCGTTCGCCATTGTTATTATTAACAATATGAACCTGCTCATTCTCGACCAGATTGGCGGCATCCATCAGGTCTTCGTCAATTGTGATGCTACCAACGTAATTCAGTTCAGCCTGCGTGACTTTCACGCGGTGCAATTTTGATTTTAATAAGGTGACAAACATGTGAATCTGGGAATGCCATGCGGGTGCGGCAAAAGTGAATCCAGTGCCGACCGTCCCCAAAACAGTGGCATAACCGGGTTGGTTCCGGCAGTGTGAGGTCCTCAAACGCGAAACGAGCCAACGTTATGACCCTGAGGGTATAGCACTGGCTCGCTTGTCTGTAAACTTAATAGACTGGTATCTAATAGACCGCCATTTCGGGTTCGATGTCTCGCGCCCAGGCGTTAATGCCACCGTCGAGGTTGTACAGATTTGTCAGGCCGCCCTGGGCGTAGAGATACTGCACCACGTTGGCTGAGCGGATGCCGTGGTGGCAGTAGACAATAACCGGTCGGTCGGTGGGAATGCGCTTGCGATTGTTGGGAATCATGCCCACGGGAATCAGTACCGCCCCTTCGAGGTGGCAAAGGTCGTATTCCGGCCGTTCGCGTACATCGAGCAGGAACAGGTCTTCGCCCAGTGCCAGCCGGTCGGACAGTTCCTGAACGGATATTTTTTGTGGCCCCAGCGTTCCGGGAGCCGGACGGGAACCGGCCGACAAAAGCCCTTCCCGGGCCACTTCCAACGCATC
The DNA here is from genome assembly GCF_054782495.1 of Spirosoma aerophilum. Lineage (NCBI taxonomy): Bacteria > Pseudomonadati > Bacteroidota > Cytophagia > Cytophagales > Cytophagaceae > Spirosoma > Spirosoma aerophilum. The sequence goes on from NZ_BAAGSJ010000036.1 coordinate 357,046, forward strand.
GGCCCGGCGTTTGGTTTTGATTTTCTGCTGGTTCATCGAAAGCAGATCCAGCATGAGCAGGTGCTCATTCAGCGACTGGCCAATGCCCGTGATCAGCTTGATCACTTCGTTGGCCTGATACGTGCCAATAACGCCGGGCAGCACGCCCAATACGCCTGTGTCGTTGCAGTTCGGGATTTCGATCTCGTTCGGGTATTCAGGAAACAGGCATCGGTAAGTGGGTCCTCGTTTGCCGTCGCCGAGGTCGGCGTTTAGTACGGCAACCTGCCCCTCGAATCGATGAATAGCCCCGTAAACAAACGGTTTGTCAAGCGTTACACAAACGTCGTTGACTAAATAACGAACCTTAAAATTATCGGTGCAGTCGACGACAATGTCATACGCTTCAATGATGGAACGGGCATTGCTGATGTCCAATGCCATGGTATAGGTATCAAACGTCAACTCAGGATTAAGGCGATTGAGGTGACTTACGGCAACTTTGGCTTTGGGTTTGCCAACTTCATCAGTCGTGTAGAGAACCTGGCGCTGTAAGTTGCTGAGATCAACAACATCGGGGTCGATGACGCCAATAGTACCTACGCCAGCGGCTGTAAGGTATAGAAGGACCGGGCAGCCCAAGCCACCCGCGCCCACGACAAGGACCCGTGCGTTTTTGAGCTGTAACTGGCCTTTTGCACCAATTTCAGGTAGATTTAAGTGTTTCTGGTAACGTTGCTGTTCGGCCGGTACTAAGGTCGTTGCTTCCATAATCTTACAATAATAAGCAACCAGAGGCAGTGTTGCATTAATCCAACAGATTTAGACTCTCTAAAATTGCATGGAGATAAGTCAGTGCGTAAATATTTTCTAAACGTTAGGGATATGTGTTTTTTTAGTACTATTGCCCCGACAAAATCCAAATGTTTCTCAACTATGAACTATCTGCGTTCATCTGCACAAGTTCCTTCATTTCGGCCACAGCTAGCTGCTGGTCTTCTGGCAGTTACACTGACACTTACCCTTAGTCCGGTATCGGCCAGCCCTATGCCTGTGCCTGCCAAAACACTGGCTGTTCAACCCGACCATTCCGCCAAAAAGGGGAAATGGGTAAATCTGTTCGACGGTAAAACCTTAACGGGCTGGCATGTCTACCTGAAAGAGGGACAGCCTGTATCCGAAAAATGGACGGTAGACGATGGGGCTATTCACCTGACCGCCGGGGGGGTCGGTGACCTGGTGACGGATAAAGAATATGGTAATTTCGAGCTTGAAGTTGAATGGAAAATTGCCGAAGGCGGTAACAGCGGCATTATTTTCCACGTTCACGAAGATCCTAAATACAGGGCAACGTATCAGACGGGACCTGAGATGCAGGTATTGGACAACGAACGGCACCCCGATGCTAAACAGGGCCGAGATGGCAACCGCACTGCCGGTTCATTGTATGATCTGCAAAAGCCCGTTACGCCGGGTGCTGCCAAGCCAGCCGGTGAGTGGAACAAAGCCCGATTGGTGATCAACAACGGGAAAGCCGAGCAGTATCTGAACGGTAAGAAAACCGCTGAATATCCCACCAGTGGGCCTGAGTGGGATAAAATGGTTTCTGAGAGTAAATTTAAGGGGTGGGAGGGCTTTGGTAAATATATGACCGGCCATATTGCTCTGCAAGATCACGGCAATAAGGTTTGGTTCCGTAACATTCGGATACGCGAACTGTAATCAATGATAGAATGAGTGAATGGCAAATGGAAAGCTATTCGCTCATTCACCATTCACTCATTCTATCAATCACTCATTCACTTATTATGATACGCCGTACGGCCCTGAAAACCCTGACTGGTACCGCCCTAACGTTACCATCGCTGACTACTGCGTTAGCCAGCTCCATGACTCAATCTGAACAAGTAGCTCCTATGTTGAAGGGACACATCAATCACTCTGTTTGTAAGTGGTGTTACGGTAAAATACCCCTCGAAGATTTCTGTAAAGCCGCCAAAGAGATCGGTATCAAATCCATTGAACTACTGGGGCCCGATGAGTGGCCGGTTGTGCAAAAACATGGCTTAACGGTTGCTCTGCCACAGGGAGCCGGTAAAGGCATCAATGATGGCTTCAATAACCCTAAATTTCACGACGAACTGGTTGCCAGTTACGAAGCCATTTTTCCCAAGCTGAAAGCCGCTGGCTTAACAACCGTTATCTGTTTTTCGGGCAACCGCAAAGGCATGAGTAACGAAGAAGGACTGGAAAATTGCGCCGTTGGCCTGAAACGCCTGATGCCCAGTGCGCAAAAGTATGGCGTCACCATGATCATGGAATTGCTCAACAGCAAGGTGGATCATAAAGACTATATGTGCGATCATACAGCTTGGGGGGTAGAGCTATGCAAAAAAGTTGGCTCTGAAAACTTTAAGCTGCTGTATGATATCTATCACATGCAGATCATGGAGGGCGACATCATCCGGACCATCCGTGAGCATAACAAGTACATTGGTCATTACCATACCGGAGGCAATCCGGGCCGGAATGAAATCGACGAATCGCAGGAGTTGAACTACCCGGCAATCATGCGGGCCATTGTGGACACTGGATTTAAAGGTTTCGTGGCCCAGGAGTTCATTCCCAAGCGCGATCCGCTCACCAGCCTGAAGGAAGCAGTGTTGTTGTGCGACGTGTAATTATTGGAGTTAGAAGCGAGGAATTAGAAGTGAGGAGGGCTGACGCGAAAGAAATTGCTGGCGTCAGCCCTCCTCACTTCTAACTCCTCGCTTCTAACTCCTATAACTAATACTTATAATTCCTATACTCCCCAATGCGCCAGCCCGTGAGTTTCTCGATTAACGTCAGGAAGCGAACCCTTGGGGAGTAGCGTTTCTGGCTCACATCGAAGGTAAAAGGCCAGTTCAGGCGGTTGACGCGGGCCTGCATAACGGCCGGGTGTGTACCGGTGAAATGGGCCAGCGAGTCGATCTGGCTGTAGTCGAAGGCGTCAACACTGGCGTCGGCTTTGGCAATCGTTTCGCTGGTGTTCCAGAAATGATTAGCGTTGCGAAGGCGTTGTTTCTGCGTTTCAGGGGGCTTTACCCAGCCATAATGGTAAATAAAAGCGTCGATTAATTTCACTTTCAGTTTCTGATTGCTGCGTGTGCGGAACCCTTGTGCATCCTTATAGGAACGAACATTGCCGGAGTTTTTAATCACCCGTATTTCACGCCGATACCAGCGCCGGGAGTCACCTACGTAGCTGTACGAGCCATAGAAGTGCAGGTAATTGAAGAGTAACCCCTCCACGTTAGGATCAGCCAAATAGTGCTGCATAGCCGCTTTCACCACAGGGATATACTGCTCATGAAGCACTTCATCGCCCTGGATGTAAAAAGCCCAGTCCATATCGGGCGAAACGGCCGCCAATGCCTTATCCGTTTCCTGGGCCAGAACGCGTCCCCCCGCCAGTGCTGTCTGATCCCAGGTGGTATGAATAATTCGAATCTTATCAGACGCAATAGACTTGATCAAGCCGAGCGTGTCGTCATCCGAATCACCAACGGCAATCACGAATTCATCGCATAACGGCAGTACGGAGGTAATGGCTTCTACGATCGGGTAATCAAACTTAACGGCGTTTCGGATAAAACTAAATCCGGCTACTTTCATAGAAATGGAATGGGTTGGCTACAGATGCGCCAAAGATACGGCCGTTTGCCGATTCAGCGTTTTTAATCCAGTGCCCTAGTAGCGCAGCATTTTTCGGCTGAGCAGTTTCCCCGCTGTCTGAAGCTGTAAAAAGTAAACACCGGTTGCGGCCGGTAGGAGGTGAGCCGAAATGGTTTGCTGGTGATCGCCGGCTGCCTGATTGAGCCAGGTGGTTTCATGGACCAACTGTCCGGTCGCATCGGTAATAACGAGCTGTAAGTCGGAGCGGTGCTGCAAGGTATAACGCAGGATAACGTCTCCATTGGATGGGTTTGGCCCGACATTAAGGAAAGCCTCATCGGTAAGTTCGGTCGCCAGCACGTCGGTGCCAAAGGGTAAAATGGCGTTGTCCATCCATTCCAAACGGTTTTTAACCCAAGTTTTCAGGTAATCCACTTCCTGTTGGTAGGTCTGGCCAACAAATCCGTTAGGCCATACGTATACCCCAATGACGGGCCACCGTTGAAAGTTTCGTGTGCGGGCTTCCGTGAGTTGGTCTGCCACGGAGTCCACATACGCCTGGATACGCTCCGTTTTAAGTATATTTTTGCGAAGGGCCTGGTATTTAACGCGTACGTTGGTGGCAAACCGTTTATCGCTCAGCAGCCTATCCCACCAGAAAGGCATCTGATACGTGTCTGTCGGGCAGATGGTATTAAAGTTAAAGGACCATCCCTGATACGAATTGCCATCGCAATAATTTGCATTGCCATAAGTTAGGTTGTAGTCCCAGATGGGCCCCATCACTAACTTGCCGCCTTTACTATCCCGATCTTTATAGAAAAAACTGCTTAGTCGATATCCATCCACATTTTTGCATACCTCCGTCAGTAGCAGATAATCGATAAAGGAATTCTCATCACTATATTTTCGATAGCCTGTGGTCGAATCCTGATAGGTTGAGCCTTTCAGGGCATCCTCAAAGTTGGTAACAAACTGTCGGGCATATTGAAATTGTGCTTCGGGCAGGTCCTCAGGCTTGGGTCGCTCTATTTGAATGGGAATCGGCAAACCTCTGGAGCTTTTGTAGGGCGAGATCCACGTTCGTGAAGGTGACCCTTCCGTTTTGTCAATTTTAAAAATATACCCGCCTGTTAAAGCATCGCCCGACAGATCGGCTGGCTTTATACTCGTGATATTAATCCGATTTTTGTTACGTTTTATTTTTTCGAATAGAATATAAATTCCCTCATAATTACCATTTAAGATAACTTCGCAATAGCGGTAGCGAGGTGTATAATAAGTACTTAGCTGACGATTTAGATCGTAGGTTAACGTTTCGCGAATAAGGGTTTTGTCATTGTACGTTGCATTGAGGACCCAATCGGATTCAGAGGGCATACCCAAAACGGATGAATTGACGGAGTTTATGCCAGTGCTATCCCGTAATTCAAAACTATAGGGTTTTTTTGGGAACAATTGCTGGGAAGTCGCCCCTCTTTTTTCGATACCAATTTTACTTATGAAAGATGGTTTGTCAGTAACATTGTTACGTTTGCCGGTACCGTTATCAATAACACGAAGTTCGGCAATAATCTTTGGCTCATCAGGAATGGACTGCCCGTTCGTTTGTATAACAAGAAGCGGTAAGTTAGATGACGTGAGTGTCTGCGAAGAGGCACTGACAGCGACTATGCTGAACGTGAAAAAGGCAAGCCAACCAATGGCATTCATTATATGTTGTTTTTTTTATAAACATACATCTATTTTCTTTTGCTTTACACTCTTCAATCTATTTGTTGATACCTAGCTTGGAAAACTCCTTGTTTACTTATTAATAGAGTTCGTTTATTATAGATTGGTAAAATATACTTAGTTGGTTTTGAGTAGTAATTGTCGATTATTAGGTTTAATTAGCTGATATACATACTACAATGGCTCTTTTATTGCTTTCTTGCCGTATATAATATACTCAATATAGTGTTTCCTAATAAGTAAACTGTAGATGTAGTTTTTTTTGTTTTTCTATTTTACAGCTTGAAAACATCAGTGCTAATACCCATATTTGCGTTTGTAGTAAATATATCAACCATTTGATGGCATTTTTTCGATCAGAAAAATACATCCATTCCTCCTCTTAACAAAAAACACAACCAATCTATGAAAGTCGTCAAGCGTAGAAACCGCCAGATGACTATGGAACGTATACTACGGGCCATGGGCGAAGTAATGGCCGAACGAGGCACCGAAAAAGCGGGCATTAATGCCGTTGCAGACCGAGCAGGCGTTAATAAAGTTCTTATTTACCGTTATTTTGGTGGTTGGAATGGCTTATTGGAAGCTTACGTGCATCGTGGTTTCTTTCTCTCAATGTTCAATGAGAAATTTCTCGATTCGGTACCCGATAATGTTCCACCCGAAGCCAGAAGCAAGGCCTGGTCTGAATATACGATCCAGTTTATGCGTGAATTTCGGACGCGTAAATCATCGCAGGAACTGATTCGCTGGGAAATGTCGAACGGCGAAACCGAGTTAGCCCGTCGACTGGCTGATTTTCGGGATCAATCTTACAAAAATATGGTGGCTAAACTGGCTCCGTACGCTGATTTTGACCCACTGGCAATTACCAGCCTGATGGTAGCCGCTGTTACGAACATTGTACTAACCAGTACGCAGCGTGACCACATTGGCGATATCGACCTGCGTTCCGATGCGGGTTGGGAACGCCTTGAAATGGCTATCCGTCGTATCTACTCAAGCTTGAACATCGCTCTGGAACGCGAACAGGCCAAAACGAAATAGCTTATAAATAAGACGGTTCGCCGTTATGCAATGGACTTCGCTGGCATACTGCCAATTAATCGAAGTCCACTGCATAACGGCGAACCGTTTTTTTACTGGTTTACCGGTTCATCAACGCTTCAATTTCGTCCGCTTCTACCGGAATATTAGCCATCAGGTCAACGTTGCCCGACTCGGTGATCAGTATGTTGTTTTCAAGCCGTATGCCCAAATTTTCTTCCCGTATGTAAATACCCGGTTCAACGGTAAATACCATGCCGGGTTCCATTTTACGGTATTTGTTACCAACGTCGTGGACATCGAGGCCCAGAAAATGAGAAGTGCCGTGCATAAAGTATTTTTTGTACAACGGAGCGTCGGGGTCCTGATTCGCTACCTCCGCGCGGTCCAATAAACCAAGCCCGATCAGTTCTGACTCCATAACCTTGCCCACTTCACGGTGATATTCGTCCCATAGATTGCCGGTTCGCAACATCTGAGTGGCTTCTTTCATCACCCGCAGGACAGCTTCATAAACGGCCCGCTGACGAGCCGTGAAGCGACCATTGACGGGCACAGAGCGGGTCATGTCGGCGTTATAATTGGCGTATTCGGCACCAATGTCGAGCAGAATGACATCCCCATCCTGGCACTGCTGGCTGTTGTCGATGTAATGAAGCACGCAGGCATTCGCCCCCGATGCGATGATGGGCGTGTAAGCCGCTCCCCTCGACCGGTTTTTTAAAAATTCGTGCATCATCTCCGCTTCGATCTCGTACTCCCATACACCGGGTTTAATAAAGCCCAGCAGTCGGCGGAACATCTTATCCGTCGTGTCGATAGCAGTCTGGATGAGCGGAATCTCCTGCGGTTGTTTAATGGCCCGTAAGTAATGCATAAGCGGAGCGAGCCGCTCCAGCTGATGGAGGGGATACTTCTGCCGGAAGGAATCAATATAGCGGGCATCGCGCGTTTGAACCTCTACGCCAGCGCGGGTATGCTCGTTGGTATTGAGGTAGATGTGTTCCGCTTCGAAAACCATCTGGCCGAAAATCTGCTCGAACTGATGCGTCCAGTAAACTTGTTTCGACGAAAGGCCGGTAACCTGTTCCGCTTCGGCCTTCGTGAGCTTGTGGCCTTCCCAAATTTCAATCAGTTCGCTCGTTTCGCGCAGAAAAAGGACTTCCCGGAATTTCGGATCGGGATGGTCCGGAAACAGAACCAGACGGGTTTCTTCCTGATCGACTCCTGTCAGGTAAAACAGATCATTGTTCTGGCGAAAAACCATCGTGCCATCCGCATTGGTGGGCATGATGTCGTTGGCATTGACAACGACCAGCGATTTAGGCTTCAATAGGCTGACGAGCCGCTGACGATTTTGGACGAAAAGCTGGCTGTCAATGGGTAAATAACGCATAGCGTAGCTGTTGAGGGCACGTTTGTGATTAAGTTTGCAAAGAAACTCAAAAGCGGCAAGAGTTTCTGCGTGTTTTCGTGTTAAGCATTAATAAGGTTTTCGCTGCCTGTGTTATTGACCTCCTTGCCTAAACTAACCATGACATTCCGACTTACTGTGTTTTTATGCCTGGCAGCCCTGTTTGCGCAGGGGCAAGCCCGCCCAAGCGGTCCTGACACTGCCAAATACTGGCTTCTGCTGACTGATAAAGACGAAAACTCCGCCCCCGCGCTTTCGCCAACGGCTATGGCTCAGCGAAAAACACATAATCTGCCGCTCGATGAGACCGATCAGCCGGTGTCGGCAGCTTATCTTACACAACTCAAACAAGCTGGCATACAACCTATTTGTCAATCGCGCTGGCTCAATGCCGTATCGGTTCGTCTGACGTCTCAACAGTACGCATCTGTTGTTCGGTTGCCCTTCGTAAAAGCTGTTCAGGCTATTGATCCGGCCATCGTTATTACCTCAACGAACCTCCCGACGAATCCTCAACTGGCGCCGGTCATGTCGCAGATTCAGGCGCCGGATTTTGTAAAGGCCGGTCTGACGGGTCGGTTTGTGAACATCGGGGTGATCGACGCCGGGTTTTTCGGTGCCGATTCCGCCAACGCGTTGAAACATGTGTTTGCACGTGACGGCGTGAAACGAGTGCGCGATTATGTGAACGAGAAGAAGACGCACAATGAACTGCTCCGCACCCTCGAATCCAACGCCGATTTCCACGGGACCGAAGTGCTGGCGGCAATAGCGGGAAGTGACCCCATTGAAAACATTCAATTCGGACTGGCTACCGACGCCACGTTTTACCTGGCCCGCACTGATCAGGGAAACCGCGAATACCGGGGTGAAGAAGACAACTGGGTGGCCGCTATGGAATGGATGGACAGCCTCGGCGTTCGGCTCATCAACACCTCGCTTGGCTATGCCAAAGGGATGAGCAACCCAAAAGATAATTATGAGCCTGCCCAGATGGATGGCCACACCAGCCTGATCAGTAAAGCCGCTCAGATAGCCGCCGATAAGAAAGGGATATTAATTATTGTTTCGGCGGGTAACGAAGGTGAAGACCGTTCGTGGCGCATCATCAGCACCCCTGCCGATGCGCAGGGCGTACTGGCTATCGGAGCAACCAACTCCCGCCTTTGGAACCGCATCGGCTACAGCAGTATAGGACCGGAAAACCTGGCGTATCTAAAACCTAATGTGTCCTGTTTTTCGCTCTACGGCACGTCGTTATCGGCACCGGTCATTACCGGGTTTGCGGCTTGTATCATGCAGGCGAATCCAAAACTGACCAATAAAGAGGTGATGGCCATTATTGAAAAATCGGCTCATTTGTATCCGTACGGTAATAACTACGTTGGGTACGGGGTGCCGCAGGCGTCGCGGGCACTGGCCTTGCTGCGCAATCAGGAGTTGCCGGCTATGGCGCGGTCTGTAAAGGCCACCGGTAAAACGATCACGTTGCCTGTTACAGCCAGCGATGGGGCGGTGTCCGTTTTCCACAAGAAAGATGCTACGCACGTAGTCCAGCAGGAAGCCGCCAAAGTAAACGGCGGTAAACTGGTGTTGCGCCGTTCGGCGGATGAAAAACAAACGACGGTTGACCTGAAGACGGAAGTGATCGAAGTGATTTGGGAGTAAAGCTCCGTATGAAGAAAAATTAATGTCCAGTTCAGATGGGGCTTAAATGGCGACTATAGTTTTGCTTTCGTAATCAACAGTAAACAACATTTACTCATGGAAACCAAAGCAAAATTAATCGCCCTTGCTCTCGTCGTATCAACATTAGCATCGTCACTGGCAAACGCACAAAGATCGGTTGGACCAGATCCTGCACCGGGCGATCGGGATGTGTCGATGAGAGGGCCGGATGGCGATGGACCACGAATGGGCGGCCCCGGACGGAAACACCAACTACAAGGTCCCGGTCGGGATGGGCAGGGGCATCAGCGCGGACCCGGCAGAAATCACCGTCCTGGTGGTCTTACATCGCTTACCACGCTCTCCGGTACGGTTGGCCAACTGGTTGGTAATGACGACGCCATACTCGATGGCTTTACCCTTAATACTGGTACAGGGCCCGCAACAACGGTCAAATTCCCCCCTCATTTAGGTGAGCAGGTGCAGAAAGCCGTGAAAGCAGGGAGTACTGTCAGTGTTACCGGCTACGCCGATAAAAACCCAACCGGCGAAACAATTTTTCATCTTAATAGCCTGACCGCTGGAAAAACCACCGTCGACGATGCACCCCCGGTTCGGCCGGCCACACCGCCCACACCACCTGCCCTGACAACGGTAACGGGTAAGATCGTCGATTATCGGATTGGTCGGGGCGGTCGGGTCGATGCGCTGGTACTCGATAACAAAACCGTAGTCAGCATTCCGGCACATGTGGCTTACCAACTTACCGATCTGGCTAAAAAAGGAAGTACGATTACCGTGCAGGGCTATCCAAAGTCCGTTCGGGAAGGCCAGGTACAATTAGAAAAAGTGAACGTAATGCGGGCGTCTGTCCTAACCATAAACGGCCAGCAATATTTGGTACGATAACTAAAGAGCGAATGAGTGAAAGAGCGAAGTCTCTTGATACGCTTACCAACTCGATAGCGGCATACGCTCATTCACGCTTTCACTCATTCACTCTTTCGCTCTTTATAAAGTTGAAAATCCTGGTCATTGAAGATGAGCGCAAACTGGCCCGATTCATTAAACAGGGGCTGGAACAACATGGTCACGTAGCTGATCTGACGCATTCCGGCTCCGAAGGGCTCGATCACATTGCAGGTGGGCTGTATGATCTGGTCCTGCTCGATCTGATGCTGCCCGGCCAAACGGGGTTTGAAGTTCTCCAGAACCTTCGGGCATTTGGGCTAACGGTTCCCGTTATGATCCTCTCCGCGCTGAGCGATCCCGAGAAAGTGGTGCAGGGCCTCGATTTAGGGGCGGTGGATTACCTGCGTAAACCGTTCGATTTTAATGAACTACTGGCCCGTATTCGGGTTCTGCAACGCCGAAGCACAACGGGCGATAATGTCGTGTTGCGGGTGTCTGATATTGAAATGCGACTGGTATCGCATGACGTGGTCAAAAATGGAATAACCCTCGAACTGACCAATCGGGAGTTTTCCTTACTCGAACTGCTGATGCGGAAAGCGGGCCAATTAGTTACGAAAAATGAGATCGCTGAAAAGGTCTGGGCAATGGACTTCGACATGGGTAGTAATGTGATAGAAGTTCATATCTACCAACTGCGAAAAAAACTCGATTCAACCGGCATCACCGGGTTAATTGAGACACTTATTGGCCGGGGCTATCGGCTCAAAACGTCATGAGTCTGCGCAGCCGCATCGTTCTGGCAGTTACCGCCGTGTTTGCCGCAGTGAGCTTGTTTACGGGCTGGCTAATGCTTGACCATGCCGAAAAAAGCCTGCGTACCGCATTCGATCGGACAACCCAGACGAGAGCCGACTGGCTACTCTCGCAGGTCAGCGTTGATCCGGTTATATTACCCCTTCCCACCGAACGGGAACGTATGCAGGTGATGTACTACGGATATGGCCAAACCCGTGAACTCTTCCGAAGCCCTGGCTTCCCGGACAAGCCGGGGCCCGATCATCGTCGGCGTGTTCATGTGGATTCCGCGGCTTATTCGTATCGGGCCGTGACCAGCCAAATCACTACGGAACAGGCTACTGACGGGCGAGTTGTGCTGACGTTGTCTGTCCCGGACATGAGTCTGCGGCAGGATATAAACCAGCTCCGGCTCGTTTTCAGCATTGGATGGCTACTGAGTTTAGGGCTGGCGTTTATTGGCGGGTATGGCGTGGCAGGTTGGCTCTTGCGGCCCATTCAGACCATTGTCGATCAGGCCAACACCATCAGTAATGCTACGGATAGCAGCCGGATTGCCCTTCCCAAATCGAAGGATGAGCTTTACCAACTGACGGATACGCTGAACCGAATGCTGGGACGGATTCGGGAAAATGTTGATCTGCAGCGTAACTTTTTCGGAGCCGCAGCGCATGAGTTGCGAACACCGCTAACCATCATGAAAACCGGCCTCGAAGTAACTCTGGGTAATGATCAGGTTGGCGAAATGCTCAAGCCGTTTCTGTCCAGCCAACTGGACGAAGTGAGCCGGTTAGCCCGGCTGCTGGACGAATTTCTGACACTGAGCCGCCCGGAGGATTCCACGCAGCCGCTTAAGCTTAGTGAAGTCTATGTACCCGATCTCGTTAAAAAGTGCTTAAATCAATTAGCTGGTTTAGCCGATGAGTATGATGTGGAAACACAGCTTGAATGGCGCGAGTCGATTACGGAGCGGCTATTGACTGACGCTGTAAAACTGGAGCACATTCTACTTAATCTGACTGAAAATGCCATTAAATACGCCGTATCAGGCAGTTGTGTTCGGATACAGGTCGTCTGCTCGTCGAGCTGGACAATTCAGATTCAGAACCAGACAGTTCGGGAGGGGGGGGCAACGCTTGATCTGTTACAACCGTATTTTCAGGCTGATCCGCTGAAAGAAGGGCATGGTCTGGGGCTTTGGATCAGCCATCGGCTAACAATGTTGCTGGGCGGAAAGTTACACCTTAACTGGCATTCGTTTACATTCACCAGCGAACTGAACCTGACGGAAGCCAGCGATCAGGTCGTTTAATACAAATCATTTATTGACTACATGAAAGGGCTTTACTGCGTACTGCTGCTGGCATTATCAAATGTCTTTATGACTCTGGCCTGGTATGGCCATCTCCAGATCAAACAATACCCGATGCTGGCAAAACTATCTCTGTTCGGTATCATCATGCTGAGTTGGGGGCTGGCCTTCTTCGAATATATTTTTCAGGTACCTGCCAACCGGATCGGGTCGGATGAAACGGGCGGACCTTTCTCACTTTTTCAATTAAAGACCATACAGGAAGCTGTATCGCTTACGGTCTTTACCCTTATCACGGTTTACGTATTCAAAACAGATAAGCTGGCCTGGAATCACCTGGTGGGCTTTGTCTTCATCGTCATTGCGGTTTTCTTCATCTTTAAGAAATGGTGACTGAAGCGGATACGCATCAGCCAACGAAAACCAGTTTGAAGGCACTTGACTGGGCTAATTTTTTCCTGGCTGATGTTCGAGATGGCCTTGGTCCTTATCTGGCCATTTACCTGCTCACGTCACGCCACTGGAATGCCCAGAATATCGGGTTAGCTATGTCCGTCATGGGCGTAGCTACCGTTGTGGCTCAGACACCGGCCGGGGTACTCGTTGACCGTACTCAAAAAAAGCGATTGTTCTCAGTCATAGCTTCCTTATTGATCGCTGTGGCAGCTCTGGCCACGGTGGCGGCTCCTACATTTGGGGTTGTTATAGGTGGACAAGTCCTAATGGGCGTAGCTGCGGCCTGGTTTACTCCGGCTGTTGCGGCTATTACCCTTGGGTTGGTGGGCCATAATGCGCTCGACAGTCGGATAGGGCGTAATGAGACGTTCAACCATGCCGGCAATGTGTTTGCAGCTTTGTTGGCCGGAGCCATCGGGTACTATATCCGTAGTGAAGGCATCTTCGTGCTGCTGGCGGTCATGTCGCTCATCAGCAGTGCAGCTGTCTGGCGAATTCGCGAACAGGATATTGATCATGATCGGGCCAGAGGAGACGAAGGAGAGATGTCGGCCCACAAAACAGCATCGGGCTGGCAGGTGCTGCTAAGCAATCGCTCCATTCTTTTCTTCGCTCTGGCCTGTGTATTATTTCATTTTGCCAACGCAGCCATGCTGCCTTTGTTAGGACAACGGCTTGCGAAAGGGATCAATGCCGGCACCTCGTCGGCTTATATGTCGGCCTGCATAATTGTCGCTCAACTGATTATGATTCCCGTCAGCAACTTAACCGGTCGGTTAGCACCTAAGGGCCGCAAACGCCTGCTGTTGATTGGGTTCGCCGTTCTACCCGTACGGGGGCTGTTATACACATTAACTGGCGATCCCGTACTGCTGGTGGCTATTCAACTTCTGGATGGCGTTGGCGCGGGAATTTTTGGGGTATTGAGCATTCTGATTGTTTCTGACCTGACAAAAGGCAGCGGCTTATTCAATACGACGCAGGGAGCTATTGCAACAGCCGTTGGCCTGGGAGCCTCGTTGAGTAATGCCTTTGCCGGAGCCATTGTTCAACGCACCGGCTATAACACGGCTTTTCTAGCTTTGTCGGGTATTGCCCTTGTCGCGCTGGCTGTTTTGTGGCTGTTTGTTCCTGAAACGAAAGCCGAATAACGGGCCTGCTACATGTAATCGCTTTTGCTGAGGTAGTTTTTTACATAATCGGAAATGCCGTCTTCGAGCGTCGCAAAGGGCCGGTCGTAGCCGATGGAGCGAAGCTTAGCCATATTGGCCTGGGTAAAATACTGGTACTTGTCCCGGATATCGGCGGGGGTATCAACAAAGCTGATCTTGGGTTCGAGATCGAGGGCATAGAATGTATTCTTGGCTAAGTCGAGGAAAGTACGGGCTTTGCCGCTGCCCAGGTTGTAGATACCCGAATTGCGCCGGTGGTGCATCAGAAACGAACACACTTCCACGACATCTTTCACATAAACGAAGTCGCGCATTTGCTCGCCGTCGGCAAAGTCGGGATTGTGCGAGCGGAACAACTTCATTTCGCCTGATGCTTTTATCTGTTTGAACGTATGGAAAATTACTGAGGCCATCCGCCCTTTATGGTATTCGTTGGGACCGTATACATTGAAGAACTTTAGCCCTGCCCAGAAAAATGGCTTACGTTCCTGCTCCAGGGCCCAGATGTCGAATTCATTTTTCGAGTCGCCATACGGGTTAAGGGGTTTAAGTTGCGGAATCAGGGATTCGTTGTCATCGTAACCCAGTTCGCCCAAACCATAGGTTGCAGCTGAAGAAGCATATACTAACGGGATCTGATACTGAATGCAGCGATTCCAGATTTGCTTGGAATACTCAACGTTCAGATGTTCAAAGATTTGACGATCAAACTCGGTCGTATCGGTGCGGGCGCCTATGTGGAAAATGAACTCTACCTCGTGGTAGTTCTGGTCGAGCCAGCCAAAGAAATCTTCCCGATCCACCCGTTCCTGAATCCGTTTACCGGCTAGGTTGGCCTCTTTTTCAGGATTTGAGAAGTCATCAACGGCAATGATGAAATTGAAATTTTCCTGATTCAGTTTGCTGATTAAACAGCTTCCTATAAAACCGGCGGCTCCCGTAACAATAATCATAAAGTGGTAGGCGTAAACGTGTTCGTATTGATAATAAGGTAGGTATCAGTGTACTTGAAGCAAAAGTGGCTGTAAAGATACGTGATTTTAGATGGACAAATGAATAGGGGATTTCCTGATTAAATTGTGTTTTTCTTATACAGGACGAAGGGCTTCCTTCCTTTACAATTGGTAAGTATACTGCTTTTATAGAGTCGGAACTGTTCGTACCTTTGTGCCCAATTTATCAACCCGGCGTTTCTGGCAACCGCCCCATCTAAACCAGAAAAATGGTATATATTAACAGAATTGAACATTTCAACGCGGCTCACCGGCTCTACAATCCAGCCTGGTCAGAAGAGCGTAACAAAGAAGTCTTTGGTCCCTGTGCCAACATAAACTGGCATGGACACAATTTCGAACTGATCGTGACCGTAAAGGGAGAACCCGATCCGGACACAGGTTTCGTCATCGATTTAAAAGTGCTGGGTGATATTATCCGGCGGGAAGTGATCGAGAAAGTGGATCACAAAAATCTGAACCTCGACGTCGATTTTATGCAGGGTAAAATGGCCAGCTGCGAGATTTTTATCATGGAAATCTGGAAGATACTGGAACGGTCGCTCGAACCCGTCACCGATGCGCACCTGCATCAGCTCCGGCTTTACGAAACCCCGAAAAACTTTGTCGATTATTTTGGGGAATAAGGGCTTATGTATGATGTAGGATATAAGATGTATGCTGTATCCCGGAAATTCATACATCTTATATCCTACATCATACATAAAATATGAACTACTACCTCATCGCGGGCGAGCGCTCGGGCGATTTGCACGGTGCCAATCTGATCAAAGCCATTCACCAGCGGGATGCTGAGGCTACTTTTCGCGGCTATGGCGGTGAGCAGATGGAAGCGGCCGGTGCTGTGCTGGTGCGGCATTACCGCGAGATGGCCTTCATGGGATTTCTGGAAGTCGTAAAAAACCTGGGTACCATTCGCCGGATTATGCGCGAGTGCCAGGCCGATCTACTGGCTAACCGGCCCGATGTGCTCATCCTGATCGACTATGCCGGATTTAATTTACGGATGGCCCGTTTTGCCAAAAAACATGGTATCCCGGTATTTTACTACATCTCCCCTAAAGTGTGGGCCTGGAATCAGCGGAGGGCCCTCAACATAAAGGCTTCCGTCGATAAGCTTTTTACCATTCTACCCTTCGAAACGGAATTCTTTGCTAAATACGACTATAAAGTTGAGTACGTAGGCAATCCGCTCCTCGACGCTCTTGCCGACTTTACCCCTGACCCGGCATTCCGAACGGAAAAGGGGATAGGGGAACAACCCGTTATTGCCCTGCTCCCCGGCAGCCGTCATCAGGAAATTACGTCTATTCTGCCCGCTATGCTGGAAGCGACGCGGCCGTTTCCAGATTATCAGTTTGTCATTGGTACGGTTAGTAATTTGCCGGAGAGCCTATATGATAAGTTGCTGGCGAATTATCCTTCCATTATTTGGGTGAATGATGCGGCCTACGATCTGCTGCATATATCGACAGCCGCCCTGGTCACGTCGGGTACCGCCACCCTCGAAACGGCGTTACTGAACATCCCACAGGTCGTTTGCTATAAAACCACGGGTATCAGCTACGCGATCGCCAAACATTTAATTGCGGTCCCGTTCATCTCCCTCGTCAATCTTATTGCCAATCGCGAAGTGGTCCGGGAACTGATACAGAACGACCTTACTCCTCAGAAAATCACTTCTGAACTGCTGCGTATTCTGCCCGGTGAGCCCGGTCGGGGAATCCAGTTGGCAGGTTATGCCGAGGTTCAGCAAAAAATGGGAAGCCCCGGAGCCTCCGAGCGCGCTGGCCAACTCATGGTGGAGGAGTTAAGGAAGCGTTCAGCCATGAATCCCGTTGGATAGTAATACTACGTTTATAAGATGCTGTAATCGTCTGGTTGTTCGTTTGACAGTAGGTTTGACTATTATTCTAGTCTATCTATGTCATTTGTATACTTTACTCAACGTGGTTATTTCAGTCTGCTTTTTATACTTGTACTAGCACTCTTTGTAACGTTTATCTATAGAGCGGAATATTTTGATGAGGCCTGGTTTGCCGAACAATCTTTTTGGTTGATTCGGGATGGACAGGTTCGTTCTGAGTTGTTCAGGGGGTACAACGGGTGGGAAAACGGTCTTTACGTTTTTCATAAGCTATTTATTTATGCCGGGGCGCTGGTGATGGCCATAACCGGCTTTTCTGTTGGTGCCAGCAAAGTCGTCAGCATATTCTTTGGGTTGGTGGGGGCTTTTTTAGTGTGGCGTTATAACCAGCGAACGTCTCGCGAGCAACAGTATCTGGCGCTGTTACTGTACATCGGCTGCGGGTCGCTGATTCGGCATGTATCCATCAACCGACCGGAAACCATGTGCATGGCGCTCGGCTTTGCTTCTTACATGGCCCTTGACCCGCCCGGCTCTTCGCGCCCCAAAGCACTACTTGGCGGACTGTTGGCTGGTCTGGCAGCACTAACTCACCTCAACGGCCTGATTTACCTAGTTGCCGGTAGCCTATGGTTGTTGATTCGGGCTGACTGGCGATCAGTCGGCTGGTTTGTCGTTGTCGGTTCGCTGACGCTGAGCTTGTATGCAGTCGATGCGTTGCTTGATGGACATATGGCGATTCTGGTCGCTCAGTTTTGTGGTGATCCGGCCACCCAGCAAAACTTCCATGTGGGCGATAAGCTGTCTGTCATGGCAGATTTTCACCACATATTTTTTCATAGTGAAAAAGAAGCAGCCTTAACGGCACTGGTGCTACTGGCTGGAATAGTCGCCCGGCGGCATATTCGACTGTCGCAGCCTGTTTTTTTGTATTCGCTACTACTGATCGGCTCTTTCTGGGTTCTGACAAAAAGTGCTACTGATATCTATTTCCTTCTGTTCCTCCCCTGGTTATCGATTCTGGCTGCAAGCTGGTTGCTGCAATGCGTAGCTGAGCAACCCCGCTGGCAACGGAAAGCCGCAAGGATGGTATTGATCATCTACGGGCTTATTGCCGGCGTGCAACTGGTTAATGTGTTCAATGAAAATAGAACGACACCGGATATTGAGTCGCATAATGCGCTGCTTGCCAGGCAGATGCCGAAGAAAGGTGCCCATGTTATTGCGCCACTTGAGTTCTTTTTCGGGCAGATGGACAACTACCGGATACAGGGATTAACGTATTATCACTTGCTGGAACGGGAAAAAGGGGCGATACCCCTTGACACATTCTTTACCCAGGCCAATGAGGCTGACATTGAATACATTCTCAGCGACCATCGCTTAAATGCCAGTTACGATATTCCTGTTGATGCACCGGCGCGAATAGGGGAGTATCACCGCGTTTTTCAGGATAAATGGAATACCATCTATGCCCGAAATCAGGATAATGGTGCCCTCAGCCGGAACAGCGTTGTACGAAAGCAGGTAAAAAGTGCCAAAACGGAATCTGATGAAGCCATCAGCTTATAATCGAATTCGGGTTGGCTGAATCATCATTCGGCTGTAACCAAACGACCTTTTGGTCGGGCGTGTGTTCCTGACTGATAATGTCCCGGTACAGGTCAGGCCGACGGGCTTTCCGGTACCGATAGCCACCCGATTTTTCCAGTTTATCGGGCGTGCAGGTGGCAATGGCAATGTCGTTGTCGAGGGCACGGCATTCGGCAAGTATATCGCCAAAGGGGTCGAGAATCATTGAGCAGCCATTTTTCAGCTGGTCATCGTCCATCCCGATCGGGTTGGCAAACACCACATAAATGCCATTGTCATAGGCTCGGGCCGGAAGCCACTTCATCAGCCAGGCGCGGCCTTTCATGCCATCAAATTCCAGCCGTACCGACGTCGGATCGTTGTATCGGTTGTGCCATAGGGCAGGATCCGCGAAACCCGCTCCCGGCCGTGTTGACGGCGTTAGCATGGTAACGTGCGGCATAAAAATAATGTCGGCTCCCAGCAAAGCCGTTGCCCGTACATTTTCAATGACGTTGTTATCGTAACAAATCAGGATGCCGCATTTCCAGCCGTACAAGTCAAAAACAACATATTCATTGCCGGGTAGCAAATGCGGGTTAATAAAGGGGTGCAGCTTTCTGTATTTGGCGACAAGCCCGTTTTTATCGACGCATACATACGCTTTAAACAGCTGATCCTGATCGTCTTTTTCAAACAGACCCGCCAGAATCACGATGTCATTTTTCCGGGCTATCTGAATGAGTTTCTGAACGCTGTCGCCATCGGGTATCGGTTCGGCCACCTCCAGCAATTGCTCTCTGGTCAAATGCCGGGCAAAGGTATAACCGGTAATGGAGCATTCGTGAAACGTAATGACCTGGGCTCCCTGCCGGGCCGCCTGGGCCGACAGGTTGTCTATAATGCCAAGATTGTAGGCTTTGTCCCCACTGGCGTTTTCAAACTGGGCCGTAGCTACTTTAAGATGTTGCATAACGCACGTCGTGACGGGTTGATTAACCGAAATTTACTCGATCACTCCCGTTTCTTCCCAACGCTTGAGCCAGTCTTTTTTGATACCGTGAACCTGAGAAAAAAACTGGTAGAAGGGGAGCATGTCTTTTTGATAGTCGCCGGTAACATAGAGGGGTTCGCTCAGAATAGCCTGCCGGCGAGGCCAATCGAAGCCAACCAGAATCAGCGGAACGTTGGCTTTGAGGGCGATGTAGTAAAAACCTGTCTTCAGTTTATCGACATTGCCGCGTGTACCTTCGGGAGCGATGCAGATATGCAGGCTTTCGTTCTGGGCGAACACAGTAGCAGTTGCATCGACAAGGTTGTGGGATTTATCGCGGTAAACGGGTTTACCACCCAGTGCCCGAAACAGCCAGCCCGAATACCAGGTGAATAACGAGCTTTTGGCCAGGTACTGAATCCAGATATGAATCGTGGGCCGAATGCCAAGTCCAATGAGGAAATCCCAGTTGGTGGTATGAGGAGCTACCACCCAGATAGCTTTCGGTACTGTCGGAACAGGGCCTGCTACCCGCCAACCCCACATTTTAAATAACCAACGGGTAAGGGCACCAAGCATGTTTTTTGTCGTTAGTGGTTAGCACGTAATAGGTAGTAACAGGTATTATAGCACGATGCATTACCAGTCACTACCTACTACTAAGCACTACCCACTGAATTAATACTTCCGGTCGTTGCGCTCTAACCAACGGCCCGTTACAAACGAAGCGGCCAGCAATACGGCGTAGAACAGAAGTGTCAAAGGTGTTGATAAATCCATATTGATGTTCAGTTGAATTCCGGTGCAAAAATAACAGAGCCTTTGGATTTTAAACCTATACAGTCTTAAAGACCTTGTAGGTTTTTTGCTTACAGAACGCCCTTTGTGCTCGGCATGTTATCCAATTCGTTGATGTCGCGTCGAACAGCCATCTTTATCGATTTGGCAAACGCCTTGAAAATGGCTTCAATTTTATGGTGCTCGTTATCGCCTTCAACTTTGATGTTCAGGTTGCAAAGGGCCGTGTCGGAGAACGATTTGAAGAAATGAAAGAACATTTCGGTAGGCATATCGCCAATTTTCTCCCGCTTAAAGTCGGCCTGCCAGACCAGCCAGGGGCGACCGGAAAAGTCGATGCCCACCTGAGCCAGTGCTTCATCCATCGGTAACAGAAACCCATAGCGGCTAATGCCCCGTTTGTCGCCGAGGGCGCGCCGGTAGGCCTCACCCAGTGCCAGAGCGGTATCCTCAATGGTATGGTGCTCGTCGATATGCAGATCACCATTGACACGAATGGTCAGATCGGCACCGGAATGCTTGGCAACCTGATCGAGCATATGGTCGAAAAAGCCAAGACCCGTGTGAATATCGGCCCGGCCTCGGCCGTCGAGGTTTAATTCGACCTGAATCTGGGTTTCTTTTGTCGTTCGCTCCACCGTAGCGGTGCGGGCGGGTAACCGCAGGAAGGCGTAAATTTCATCCCAATCGCCGGTTTGCAGTACAATTGCCTGCTGCATAGCTTCGGTGAGCCCGTCAACATCGGCACTCTGCACCGCCGAAAGTCCATTGGGGGGTAAAAACAGAATGGCTTTTGCGCCCAGATTGATCGCCAGCTGCACATCTGTTAAGCGGTCGCCAATAACGTAGCTATTGGCCAGATCATAAGCGGGTTCGACATATTGAGTTAACATACCGATGCCGGGTTTCCGGGTCGTCGAATTATCGCGGGGAAAGTGGCGATCGATGTGAACGGCTGCAAAATGGACGTTTTCACCGGCAAACGTGTCCATCATCTTGTTGTGGGCGGGCCAGAACGTGTCTTCGGGGAAAGAACTGGTACCAAGGCCATCCTGGTTGGTAACCATAACCAGCTCATAGTCTGTTTCCTCGGCAATTTTACGCATGGCCGAAATCGCTTTTGGTATGTAATCCAGTTTGGCGAGTGAGTCAACCTGCTGATCGGGCTGTGGTTCGGCAATGAGCGTTCCGTCGCGGTCGACAAATACAATTTTTTGCATAATTTGGATAATAGAACTCCCACAAAGATACGTTTACAGCATATTACAAACGAAAATATGCTACTTTTGCAAAAGAGTTCTTGCACAACAGTTTTTACCGTTTTCAGTTATATCCATATCATCAAGAGTAAATCGTTTCGGCTACCATTTTATCGTACTGTTACATTAAGTGACCAATAAAATAAAGCTGTTTGCAATAAGCTACCGTTCATACCGACTCAATAAACAGTAAAAAGAAGAACTATCTTAAATAAAAACCATACACTTAATAACCTTTAGTTAATAACATGTCAGCAGGATCTAGATTAACCCGTATTGGGGTTTTTTATGACGGAAATTATTTTCTACACGTAAGTAATTATTATAATTATTCTCACGAACGTCGCAGCCGCATAAGTATTTCGGGTTTACACGCATTTATCCGTCGGCAGGTAGCCGAAGAGGAGGGGGTTAATGAACGCCTGTGCCAGATTGTCGATGCTCATTATTTCAGAGGCCGGCTTAATGCACATGAAGCAAACCAGCGGGGAAATCAATTATTTTATGATCGCCTTTTCGACGACATATTAATGTCTGAAGGGGTTGTAACCCACTATTTGCCAGTTAAAACGTATCAGGGTTACCGTCAGGAAAAAGGGATTGATGTGTGGTTGGCACTGGAAGCCTTTGAACTGGCTCAGTACAAAAAGTTTGATGTTGTTGTGTTGATTACATCGGATGGGGATTATGTTCCGCTCATCCGTAAGTTAAACACGCTCGGCTCCCGGATTATGGTGCTGAGCTGGGATTTTGAGTTTCTCAACGAGCAGGGCGAAAAGCAGGTTACCCGCACGTCGCAGGATTTGCTGGAGGAGGTTTCCTATCCGGTGGGTATGCACGGCCTGATCGATGACCGCAGTCGCCGGAACGATATGGTTATCCAGAACCTGTTTGTGAAGCAGCAAACCCGGCCAACATTTACGGCGGTGCCCAGCAATGGCAGCTCCTATAGCAACGGCCATAGCTTTGGCAGTGGTCTGAGTGCCGGTGATGCTTACGATGAAGCTTACCTGCCGTCTGATGAACCGAATTACAATCTGGCCGATACGGCAGATGACGATCCGGAAGGCCGTAAGATAAGTACGATCCGCAGCTTGAAAACGGGGTATGGGTTCGTGAATTATCCACCAAACAATTTATTCTTTCATTATACCAGCCTGATCGATACCGACTTCAATGAGTTGCAGGTTGATGATGAGGTCGAGTTTACTTTGGGCCGGAATGCCGAAGGAAAAGACATCGCTATCGATGTTCGTTTGTTGCATTCATAGGCATGAGTACGTACCATAATGAATAGTGTTCGTGTGTCCGTCGAAGACCTCCAGGGCTGGCGTTTACAGACGCTGGCTTGGGCAGTCGCTCAGGAGACACACACAACTGGCTTTGTAGCATTTCTCAACAATAACGGAATCACATACCCGAATGACCCCTTTCCTAACCGGCTATTTGTTGGCACGAAACGGGTCATTTCATTTGCTGATGGGCGAACACCCGGTTTAAATGCGTTTCAGATACTTCAAAAAGCGCATCGCGAGAACCCCTGTTTTTTAGTTGGTTATTTTGGGTATGATCTTAAAAACCAGCTTGAGAACCTGAGTAGCCAAAACCCGGATCAGCTTCACCTTCCGGATGTTTATTTTGTCGAGCCTGAGTGGATCATTGATTTCGATCAATCCGAAAAGTTGGGCGATGCGCTGATTATACGGGGCGAGGGTGATGCCGGGTCTTTACTCAATCAACTACGTTCGTTTGATCCCACGGCTGCTCATGTTGTTTCTGGCAGTGGGCCAATAGTAACGAAATGCCGCGTTTCTCCTGATGAATACCAGGCAACCGTTGGCCGCATACAGGAACACATTCGGGCGGGCGATGTGTATGAACTCAACTACTGTATTGAGTTTTTTGCCGAAAATACTCAACTCGATCCGCTGGCAACCTATCATGCCCTGAACGAACGGTCGCCTATGCCATTCTCCTCTTTTCTGAAGATTGGTGATCACTACGTTATAGGTGCTTCGCCCGAGCGATTTCTGAAAAAGTCAGATCGTCGTGTACTTTCACAACCCATTAAAGGTACGGTTCGGCGGGGGCAAACGTCCGAAGAAGACGATGCCCTGCGCGCCTACCTGTTTCATTCGGAAAAAGAACGGGCCGAAAATCTGATGATCGTTGATCTGGTGCGAAATGACCTCGCCCGGAGTGCTGAGACGGGTTCGGTTCAGGTGGATGAGCTGTTTGGCATTTATGGATTTCAGCACGTTTTTCAGATGATCTCGACCGTTTCAATGACGTTGCGCCCATCTGTTTCCTGGGCCGAAGCAATCCAGAATGCGTTTCCCATGGGCAGTATGACGGGAGCGCCTAAAGTGCGGGCCATGGAATTAATTGACGAACTGGAAGTGAGTCGGCGGGGGGTGTACTCCGGTGCTATTGGATATATAACGCCCGAGGGCGATTTTGATTTCAGTGTCGTTATCCGAACGCTTCTCTATGACGCCCAACGTCGGTATGCGTCTTTTTCCGTCGGAAGTGCCATCACCTACGATGCCGACCCGGCTCAGGAATGGGACGAATGCCTGCTGAAGGCAAAGGCAATTCGTGACGTTCTGGAGTCTTAAGAACTGTCTTTTGTTAAGTCACAGCCTAAAAAGTTGCACGGGGCTTGTGGAATTTCCTGATTTTTTAATCATATGAGATAAAGCTTGCAACGCTTGGGTGCAAAAGTGACTCATTATGAGCGTACTTAACCTTTTGCTAAATTAACTACTATAAATTTAGTTAAAAATCGTTAAGAGTATGATCATTTGCTCGTATTGCCCTTAGCTTTGCTTCTGTTCATCCTTTGCCCTATCTCTTTATGAAAAACCTCTTCCTGTTGGCCGTATTGTGTCTGCTCTCGGCTACGTTGTATGCGCAAAGCCCAACTGCGCCCGCCCGCTTTACGTTGCAGGGCAGAGCCGTCGATACGTCAGCCGCTCCGTTAGCTTCATCGACCGTCATGCTGTTGAGCGCCAAAGATTCGTCGCTCGTCAATTTTACCCGCACCGGCGACAACGGTGCTTTTTCATTTAAAAATCTGAAAGCAGGGAATTACGTCCTGAAAATCTCTTTCGTTGGCTTAATTCCCTATAATCAGGTGATACAGCCAACCGGCGAAGCTGTCATTGATCTTGGGGCATTGAAATTAAAACCCATCACACGGGAGTTAATGGAGGTTGTTGTCCGAACGGCTAAAGCTCCTCTGACCATAAAAGGGGATACGATCGAATACAACGCCAGTTCCTTCAAGGTACCACCCGGTTCTACGGTTGAAGACTTGCTGCGTAAACTACCCGGTGTCCAGATCGATCAGGACGGCAATATCCGGGCGCAGGGGCAGGATGTGAAAAAGCTGACAGTCGATGGAAAGAACTTTTTCGGAAATGACCCAAAGCAGGCCACCAAAAACTTACAGGCCGAAGCCATTACCAAAGTGCAGGTCTTTAATGACAAAACGGAGCAGGCAAAGCTGACAGGTGTGGATGATGGTAAAAAAGAAAAAACCATTAACCTGGAGCTGAAAGAAGAATTTAAGAAAGGCGGATTTGGTAAAGTAACGGTGGCCGCCGGACCAGCCTCCAACAACGTTTCCGCACGGGCCGAAGCGAAAGGCATTTACAATAAATTCAATGCCAAGCACCAGTTTTCGCTGGTTGGGTTAGGGAACAATACGAACCAGCAGGGACTATCTCGTGATGATTATCAGGATTTTAGAGGTAGCAATGCCTACAACTCCAACCAGAATGCGGACTTTGGCTTTAGTGGCGGCAATTTCTTTTACTTCTCGGATAGTGGCGATGAGGGCCTGGGTATCCCCGTGAGCGGTCGACAGGGTGTGGGCTTCTCCAATAATGCAGCGGGTGGTGCCAACTATAACTTCGATACGAAGGAGAAAAAATGGAGTGGCAGTTATTATTACAACCAGACCCGTCTGGAACTCGATGCCCAACGCCTGCGCGATGTTACGTTGCCGCAAAGCGTGTACTCAACGGCCGAAACGAGCAATCAGGTTAACTTTAATGGCAATCATCGCGTAAGCCTGCGCTATGAGAAACAGATCGACACCCTCAATTCTCTGATATTTATCAATAACAGCCGTTACGGTATGGGTAATGCCCGTCTTTTCCGGATTCAGGATCTGGTTCGAAGTAATGGGGCCGCCACGCATAACGAAAGTACGAATGCCAGTGATCAACGCCAGTTTGCTAGTTCCAACTCGTTAATCTTCAGGCATAAGATGCACAAAAAAGGACGTAGCATAGCGGCCAGTGCTACGTATGAAGTCAATACGAATAACGCCAATCTGATACTGGATTCTGAAAATACGTACTCCGGTCCCATCACAGCAGCGGATAAATCGGCTGATATTCATCAGGACCAACGGAACGACATTGTCCGCAGCGAATACAAAGCCAGTTTGCAGTATGTAGAACCCATTGGCAAGCGATTTACCTCGGAGACGTTCTACAACTTTAGTTTGCGCTATGACGAAGTAGACCGCGACGTATTTAACCGGGGTGATAATACCTTTATCCGAAATGATACCCTAAGCCTGTACTACAAAAATAATTACGTTTATAACCGACTGGGGAGCAGCGTCCGTTATTCCTACAAGGGCCTGAACGTATCGGCAGGGTTGGCCGCTCAGCGATTCACACTTAATGGCCGGTTTGCTTCCGATCAGTCGGCTGCCGTATTTACGCCTATCAGCCGGGTATTTACGACAATGATCCCGAATGTGAACCTGAATTATGACCTGAAAAACAACCGGTATCTTTACGGAGGTTATAACGTAAGTGTTCAGATACCAACATCGCGTGATTTACAGCCTGTCAGGAATAACAGTAACCCGCTGTATATCAATCAGGGGAATCCTGATCTGTTACCTCAGCTGGGG
This sequence comes from Spirosoma aerophilum, assembly GCF_054782495.1. NCBI lineage: Bacteria > Pseudomonadati > Bacteroidota > Cytophagia > Cytophagales > Cytophagaceae > Spirosoma > Spirosoma aerophilum. The sequence goes on from NZ_BAAGSJ010000036.1 coordinate 383,634, forward strand.
CATAATCTTAACCTCAGTTTCAACTATTTCAATCCGGGCAGTTTTGTAAATGCCTACATTGGTTTGTATGGTACCAAATACGTCAATCAGATTGTGTATAGTCAGGACACGAATCCGCAGACGCTGGTTACAGTTATAAAGCCTGAGAATCTATCAGGTGGACAAAACCTCGGTACGTATATTGGGTTCGGCTTTCCCCTGAAAAAAACCAAGGCAACGCTCGATCTTAACACAAGCATCAGTTCCGGTAATAATCCGTCCAGAATAAATGGAGTTATCAATGACACGCGTTTTCAGAACTATAATGTAGGGACCCGACTAAGCCTTACCCCTGTAGAATGGCTTACTTTCTACGCGAATGCCAATGTTGGTATAACTGACAACCAGTTTTCGATTAGTTCGAACCGCAACCAGACATTCACCAATAACAACTTTAGTGGTGAACTGACCCTGAAACTTCCGCACGATTTGTACATCAATACAAACTTGAATTACCGGGTTAATAAAAACGCACAACTAAATTTCGACCAGCGGATTCCTATCTGGAATGCATCGATGTACCATATTCTTGGTAAAGCCAAACGGGCTGAAATTCGCTTTACGGCAACCGACATGCTCAACCGAAATGTGGCTGTTACCTTAAATCGTGGTGTCAATTACACGCAGTCGGAAACGATCCAGACGTTGGCGCGGTATTTTACCATTGGCGTTACATACAACATGCGGGGTGTTCAGGCTAAAATGCGTCGGGATGGATTTTATTGATCAAACAGGTTTACTTTTTGGGAAAAAGGCGCCAGGAAGCTTACCAGAAAAAATGCTTTATTGTATCTGAAATTTTTTGAGTTCTTTACTATGAAAAAAGTACTTGTGTTCTTGTGCCTGTTGACCAGTTCGGTAACCATTGCTCAGAAGTCGGAAGGGGTGGTTACGTATGTTCGGAAAGAACACTGGCTAAAGATTACTAACCGCCTGACGTTCCTAAGCCAGGAACAGAAAGACCGCGAAACACAAACGTGGAAAAACTGGGAAGAGAATAACAAGGGCATCAAGATGAAACTGGCCTTTAGCCCCAACGAGAGTTTGTATACCTACAACAGCGATGAACCGGAAGAGGGTGGGTACTCGTGGCGCAAATCGGAGTTTTATCTGTACCGGAATTTCGAGAAAGACAAAAAGGTCGATATTATCGAGATGCTGGGTAAAACGTACATCGTTGATGATTCATTGCACGCGCCGGTTTGGAAAATTGGTAATCAGATCAAGGAGGTCGCAGGCTATATCTGCATGAAAGCCGAAACCGAAGATCCCATCAAGAAGCAGAAAATAACAGCCTGGTTTGCGCAGGACATCCCGGTTTCGGCGGGCCCTGAGCGCATGAACGGCCTACCGGGGCTAATCCTGGAACTGGACGTCAATGACGGTGATGTGACTATCGAAGCGGTTAGTGTGGCTTTTCGCCCACTGACACCCGACGATCTGAAACTGCCTAAACAAAAAGGGAAAAAGATGACCGATGCTGCTTACGACGCGCTGATTAAACAACACATCGCCGATCGGATGACCGCCCACCAGACGCCTTATGGTTGGGCTGGTATTCGGTATTGAGGTTAATTGGGAGTGCAAACTGCTCTTATCGAAAGTGCCATACATAAAAATCCCCGGCCAGTACTGGCCGGGGATTTTTATGTATGGCAGGAAATTAAGCCTACATGCCCTGTGTCGAGAACTGAACCTGATCGACGGCAAACAGTGGTTTCTGTTTTGCTTCTGGATTCACGAAAACAAGGTAGAGCTTATGGACACCTGAAACTGGCTGGCGGAAAGGCAGGTTAACGGCTCCCTGTGTGCCTTGTTTTACCTCGGCCTCTCCCAGAAGCGTACCCGTAGGCGAATCGAGCCTGGCTTCGAGCTTGCCACCCGCAACTTGATCGTTTGACGCAAAGACAGATGGCGCAATGCTCTGAATACCCGTCAAATCGATGTCATTAAACACCAGGTAGCTGCCTGATTTTGTACCGATAGCCGCTGGGCCCAATTTGGGTATGTCATATTGGAAAATATCCTGCTTCCCATCAGCCGAAACCGCTTTCACCATCGGTGAGCGTAAGGCCATGGAGCTTGAGCTTGTCAGGGGTCCAATAACACCGTTGCCCCGGTCGGTATAGCTGGCGGTCAGGATGTACGAGCCCTCTTTCTTCTGCTGCGCCGGTACGTAATCACCTGCCAGTGGCTGACGGTTAACTTTCTTTTCATCGGCCAGCGAAAGGATATACTTAACCATGTCGGTCGCTTCGCTCTCTTTTAGTTGTGGGTGAGCGCTCATGGCCTGTTCGCCCCAAACACCACCGCCCCCGTTAATCACTTTGCGAGCCAGTTTTCCTTCGATCTGGAAAGCACCTTTGTACTTTTTGGCCACGTCGATATAAGCAGGTCCGATCGACTTTTTATCGATGGCATGGCAAGCTTTACAGTCGCTCAGTTCGATCAGGCGTTTGCCGGTCGAGAAGCCCAGGTTGGCCTGATGACCTTGTGCCAGCATGGTTTTGTCGAAGCCTTCCAGGTAGTCGATGGTCATCGTCACATCGTCGGGGCTGATGCCTTTTTTCAACGTGCCATCTTCTTTGTCGACAACGTTCACGGCGTACTTCACCGGCTTGTTAGGGAAATAGAACGTTTTGTTGCCGGTTACAGCTACTTCTACTTTGGGCTCGTCGTTACCAACTTTAATTTCCATCGCTTTTGTCGCCACATTACCGGCCGCGTCGGTCACGGTTAGCGTGGCTGGATAAGTACCCGGCTTGCTGAAGGTAACCGTTGGACTGGCCGTTGTCTGTTTAGGCATCCCGCTGCCGAATGACCACGAATACTTCAGCGCGTCGCCGTCGTAATCCATCGATCCTTTGCTGTCAAACTTCACCGTTAAAGGTGCCGAACCAACCGTTTTGCTGGCACTCGCTATAGCCACCGGCTTGCGGTTGCCAGCGTTGTAGGTAATGCGTGACAGACGTGCATCGGCGTTGGCGGCAAACCACTGCTGGCCGTACTCCAGGGTATAGAGCGAACCGTCGTTGGCAAACTGCATGTCGATCACGTGGGAAAATTTCGTGCTGGGCATAAAGGTCTCCATCTTCACGAAATCGCCGTTCTCTTTCATCGTAACCGGGTGAATCCAGTCGCGCATCCAGTCATAAGCGAAAAATTTGCCATCGTAATGACGGGGAAATTTGACGGACGATTCAGCATAGTCGTCGTAGTAATAAACGGGACCACCCATGGCATTCCGGCCACCTTTACTCACGATAGGACCAAATTCCGGCGAGTCGGCATAGGGGTAGTAAATGAACGCTTTCTGAGCAGGGGGCAATTCGGTCAGGCCCGTGTTGTGCGGTGAGTTGTTGATTGGCTTTTGCGGATCAAACAAAGCACCGGTGGTGCTATCCGCAAACGAACGGGCGTTATACGGGCGGTTGTCCGCTACGAAAAGCGGCCAGCCAAAATAACCTGCCTTGCGGGCCTGGTTCATTTCGTCATGCCCGCGCGGACCGTATTTAGGGCTGTTTTCACCGGCATCGGGGCCAACTTCACCCCAGTACAGGAAACCCGTGCGCTGATCGACCGAAATACGATATGGATTTCGGTTACCCATCACATAAATTTCAGGACGGGTCTTTGCCATGCCTTTTGGGAACAGGTTGCCTTCCGGAATGGTATAGGTGCCATCCGCTTCGGGATGGATACGCATGATCTTACCGCGCAGGTCGTTGGTGTTACTGGATGTTAAACGGGCATCCCAGCCGCTGCGACCCGGCCGCTCGTCAATGGGGGCAAACCCCTGAGAGTTGAATGGGTTCGTGTCGTCACCCGCCGAGAGATACAGATTTCCTTTGCGATCCCAGGCAATAGAGCCGCCTGTGTGGCAGCAGCCGTCGCGCTTAACGGGAATCGTCAGCAAAACCTTTTCAGTGTTCATCAACAAGGTGTCGCGAACATCGTCATACACAAAGCGGGACAGGTGCTGAGCCGTATCGGCTACCGTTTTACCCGTTATGGGCGAGTAATAGGCATATACCCATTTGTTCTCTTTGAAGTTTGGGTCGATGTTCAAGCCCATCAAGCCATATTCAAATTTGGTGAATACCGGAAAGTTGGCCACTACCTTCACCGATTTCTTCTTCGGGTCGTAGAGCTTCAGAGCACCCTTCCGTTCGGCAAACAGGACTTTGCCATTGTTGAGAACGACTAATTCCGTTGGCTCATCCAGATTGGCGGTCAGAACCTCCCGGTCGAACCGGTTTTCTTCCGGGAAAGCCTGGGTTTTCGCCTGACCGAATTTCAGGTTTGTTGCCATAACGGATTTGATACCGCCCAGGATATGCTGTAAAAACAGCGGATCGGCATACGACTCGTCGGTATGGCCGCCACCGGTATAGAAGGCTTTGCCGCCATCGAAATCATGATGCCAGATAAACGGGTGATTGTCGCCGTTTTTACCCCCTTCATAGGTTTTCTCATCCAGCTTGCCCAGGACTTTGAGATCAGGCTGAATGCTCTTATAACTATACCACTCGTCCCAGCGCTTCCAGCGATCGGGAAGCATTTTGGTCGACGGGTGATTTTTGTCGATAATCTCGATTTCAGCATTCTGCTGCTTAGGGTGCTGCAAAAAATAAGCACCGGCCAGTTGGTTATACCACGGCCAGTCATACTCGGTATCGGCAGCCGCGTGGATACCGACATAACCGCCACCCGCCTGAATATAACGCTCGAAGGCTGCCTGCTGCGCATCGTCGAGGACATCGCCCGTGGTGCTGAGCCAGATAACGGCGCTGTACTGCTTGAGGTTCGCTTCGGTAAACTTGCTGGCATCTTCGGTCGTGTCAACGGCGAAACCATTTTCTTTACCTAGTTTCATGATCGCCACTTTGCCAACGGGAATAGACGCATGGCGGTAACCTTTGGTTTTGGAAAAGACCAGCACCCGGTTCAGGGCAACGGAATTATCGGCCGATTTCATGGCCGGTTTGGCAACTGCCGTACGTTTGGCTGCTGTTTGCGCCCAGGCAGGGGTGCCCGATACAGTTGTTGCCAGCAAACCCGCCAGCAACAGGGCGCGGGAGGGAAGCCGTAAGTTTTTCATAGAGTTTTGGATTTATACAGGTTGGTTTGACGAGCTGATAAGTGCCAGATCGGTTGTTAACTTATTTGGTGATTCGATTGACTTTTATTGAGAAACAAAAGTAACGAAAAAGCGAACGCTATGGTGTAGTCGTTCGCTCAATTTATCCGTTAAAAGACCATTAATCCACTTTTTTAAAGGTCATTATTGGCCTATTATTTCGAAGAAGTGTCAATTTGCCACTTCCAATCTGGTAAGTAAGCGGGTGGCTCAATTCATTCAGGAACTTACCTTCAAGTTGGTTAGCGTCATCCAGACACGCCATTTTCGTCGTTACCAACGGGCCAAACAGAATTTGACGGGTGTCAGCTTTAACGGAGCCGCTAAGTCGATTGCAGCCGGTTGTACCTGTTACACGTCCTTCCGTAAGCATTATTTCAAGACGGGGTGCTTCTTTCCCCGAAGCAGAAGCGGCTATTGGTTTGCTCTGAAAATCGGTGAGTACCCAAATGTCGTTGAGGAGGGTAAGCTGGCGAAGCGAGGCCCCACAGCCTGTATAGCTTTTTCCCTTATAATCAACTTCAACCCGATAGTCGAACCGTTGGCCTGATAACTTATCGACACAGCTGTCGGGCCGGAAAACGACATTTATCCGGTTGGGTTGAGTACCGACGCTATACCGAAAAACACCATCGGAATCCTGCTGTCGTTCCGGTAAGGTTACGTTTACACTATCGCCTTCTAAAGCCTTGAAACGAAAATAGTTTTTAGACGGGTTTACGGTCAGTAACCAGGCCGGGTTATTTCCCATGGCCACCACATCAATGCCCGCTTTCAGCTGCTGGCTATAATCGGTTATAACGGTCTGACTGGCGGGCGTGAGCATGGCGGCAAATTGGGTAGAGGGACGGCGACAGGCAGCCGACAGAAGCAACACGCCAAGCAGAATAGTACGCATGATCTTGTTTATAAAGTGTTCTGTTGGTAAGACCAGCTGTAGGCTGAAAAGTTTAACCGGAGCACGCTAATGGAACAATCAGAACCTACTTTAAACAGTCATCTCCTTACCGAAGTTACCCCTTCTTTACAGAAAAAGATACGTTATGAAAAAGGGATGGTTGATTGTGCTTTTGCTGTTACTGATTGGCTTCGCTGGCGCCTATATCTGGTATCGGAATGTGAAAGAGGAACGCACGGCGGAGGGGAAGCCTTACGACGATACGCTGAAGCCCCGGCTGGAGATGACCCGTATGGCCATTACCGATATTGGAGAGGATGTTATTTCTATGAATCTATACATGCTCATCGATAACCCACTACCCGTCGGCTTCAAATCACCCAGCCTGGACTATACGTTCTATATTGCCAACACGCCCGTAATGGTCGATGCCTATAAAAAGCCAATCGAGGTGAAGTCGGGCGATAGTACGCTGATCGTGCTGCCCGCCAAACTGGCCTATAAAAAGCTGACCCGCGTGTTGAAGACCCTCGACCGAAAAGATATTGACAGTACGAACTATAAGATGCGGGCAAAATTCGCGCTCGATATTCCCATTCTGGGACAGAAGACTTTCGAGACAACCGTTGATAAGCGAATGCCGACCTTTTATCTGCCCGAGGTGAAAATCAATGATATTGATTTTGGCAAGCTGGGCCTGAAACGCACCGATGTGGCCGCCAACGTGAGTATCACCAATAAAAACAAGATGCCATTTAACATTACGGACGCTCACTATACGGTTTTCATCGACGGTAAAGAAATTGCCGACGGTGAGCAAAAAGAGCCGATCCTGATAAAAGCACAGGCAACTACGCCCGTTGTGTTTCCGGTAACGGCCCGGCCCGGCAAAACGCTGAGTGTACTACCCAAAATGCTGTTCGACAAAAAAGATACACCTTACCGGGTCAACTTCCGGTGTAAACTCATCGATAAGGAAAACAACTCGTCTTTTGCCAATAGTAAATTTGTTTCGACCATAACCGGAACGCTGGACGACTTTAAGAAGCTGAAAAAGTAATCCAAATTACTCCGACGTTGAGTCATGTTTGCGAAAGAGGCTATTGAGCTGATTTATCGATTGTGTATATCTTCTTACATTAGCCCACACCATTTGACAAATCAGGGACTTATGAATATCGTTGACACTGAACAATTTATTGTAAATCTGTTAGCGTCAGAACTCTCGCCGACTCTCTACTACCATGGTTTACACCATGTTATGGATGTAGTCAACGCGGCTGAATGGATTGCTCGGGCGGAAGGAATTACCGATATAGAATCCTTGACTTTGCTCAAAACGGCCGCTCTGTTTCATGATGCCGGTTTCATGTCCGTGTACAAAGGCCATGAGGAAGCCGGTTGTCTATATGTTCAGAAAGTATTGCCAGACTTTGGCTATAATGAGGCCCAAATAAATGCCATTTGTGGAATGATCATGGCTACCCGCATTCCACAGACACCGAAAACTAAACTGGAAGAAATCTTGTGCGATGCCGACCTCGATTATTTAGGTCGGGATGACTTCGAGCCAATTGCTCATTCGCTTTACGAAGAACTGAAGGCTCGTGATATGATTACTGATGAAGTGGCCTGGAACCGCATTCAGGTTAGCTTTCTCCGTAGCCATCATTATTGGACAAAAACGGCTATCTCAGCCCGGCAGGGCGCTAAAGAGCAGCAAATTAATTTTTTACAAGCGCTGATTTAAATTTCGTCGGGCTACTCACGAAGCTAAAAAAGCCTGAAACCGCATGGTTTCAGGCTTTTTTAGTACTGGTTTCCTGATTTGTTAGCTTACAGCTGGGGTTGCTCCAGTACAACACTTTCATCCACATGGCCTGCTTTGCGGTTGCGCATCCAGAACCATAGCAGCGTGAAGGCAACAATCAGAATGATCGGGAAAGTCGTCATTCGGAGCAGCGTTGCCTGACCAGCCGCTAATTCGAGTGCATCGCCGGAAAGACCTGCGGCCGCTTTTTCAACACGAGCACTGTCGATCCAGCCGCCGATGATGGGCTGCCAGATAGAGGTAGAAAACATACCTACACCCCCCACGACCGACATACCCAGGGCACCGCTTAAGGGAATGCGCTCGGCCACAAAACCAATCATGGTTGGCCAGAAGTAACACACGCCAACGGCAAAGAATATAGCCGCTACGTAGGCCATAGCACCCGTTTGTGTGCTAAAGAGGTATATACCGATGGTTGCAAAAACGGCACCACCCAGTAATACGCCCGTTTGGTCGAGCCGGTGAATGATTGGCCCACCGAAATACCGGCCAACTGCCATAAGTCCCGTTACGAGTGCCAAAATCAGCAGGGGCTCCGCTCCGCTTTTGCTCAGAATAAGGGTAGTCCACTGCTGGGGACCGAATTCAGAGATGGCCGTTATCGCCATGCAGCAGAAAATGAAAATGTAGAGCGGGTTGATCATGGCTCTGAAATTCTCGGAGAGCGACATGGCACCTTCCACTTTTGCTTTCGGGAAAGCCTGACCCCAGAACAGGAAGGCATAGGCCAAAGTTGGAATCATGATAATACCAACTTGCGTCTGCCAGCTCATACCCATTTTGGTCATAGCGAGCGAAATCAGGCTACCAACCACGATACCACCCGGGAACCACATATGGAACCGATTCAGCATCTTGTTCATAGTAATGCCCGTATACATGTCGGCAATCATCGGATTACAGGCGGCTTCTGTACAGCCATTGCCAATACCAATGAACAGGGTTGAAATGAGGAGGGTGGAGTAGCCACCTGCGAAAATAGTCAGCAGAATACCCAGGGTGTGGCAAACAAATGCGACGCTCATGATAACTCTTGGGCCAACCGTATTGTAGACCAAACCGCCAACGATCATGGAAATGGGAAAGCCCAAAAACCACATGGAGTTGATAAAGCCTAACTGCTCGGCAGTCAGCCCGAACTCAGTGCCTAACTGAGGCAAAATGCCTGCCCGAATACTGAACGAGAAAGCGGTCGTAATAAGGGCAAGGCAACTGGCAAGAAACAGCCGCGATGGGTTAACGGTTTGGTTCATTTTCGACGAGAGGGGATTTAGTGGTTTAGTAATAGGTTCGATTAAAAATTAAAAGACGAGAGGTGACATAAACTCCCTACTTATGGCCTGTTTTATTCAAATTTTCCGAAAAATAAGAGAAAACAGCTAATTTTCGGCCGTAAAAAAAAGGAAAAGGTTTATTGTGTCCATTTTACGCTTTAATGGTTAACGTTAGTAACTGAAGAAATGCTTTAGACTTAACTAACCATATCTTTAAAAATTGTAATCCTTAAAAAAGTGTACAGTAAACCTACCCTCGTACTTTACTTTCCTAACCTGTTTACACTCAACTCAAATACCAATGCATAGAAAATTGCGAATGGGTATGGTTGGCGGAGGCCTCGATGCCTTCATTGGTGCCGTTCACCGCCGTGCTGCCGGTTTCGATGGCGAAATCGAATTGGTCTGTGGCTGCTTTAGTGCATCGGCCGATAAATCAAAAGCAACCGGCCACGCCCTTTATTTGCCCGAAGATCGGGTGTACTCTTCATTTCAGGAGATGATTGAAAAGGAAAAAGCATTGCCTGAAGGTGAGCGGATGGATTTTTTATCCATCGTAACACCCAACCACATGCACTTTCCCCCCGCTAAAATGGCGCTCGAAAATGGATTTCATGTGATGTGCGATAAGCCCATGACGCTGAATCTGGCCGAAGCCAAAGAACTGGCGGCTATCGTTGAAAAGTCAGGACTGGTGTTTGGCCTGACGCATAACTATACGGGTTATCCGATGGTGAAAGAAGCCCGCGATATGGTGCGCAGTGGCAAACTGGGAGCTATCCGTAAAGTTGTTGTTGAGTACCCGCAAGGCTGGCTCTCTAAAGACGAAGAGCATAACGATTACAAGCAGGCAATCTGGCGCACAGACCCGGCCCGGTCGGGAGCCGCTGGTTGTATGGGTGACATTGGCACTCATGCCGAAAACCTGGCTGAGTATGTAACAGGCCTGCAGATTTCCGAACTCTGTGCCGACCTGACCGCTTTTGTGCCGGGTCGTCAGCTGGACGATGATGGCAACGTACTGCTCCGGTTCGATAATGGAGCAAAAGGTGTTCTGCACGCCAGTCAGGTTGCCAATGGCGAAGAAAACTCGCTGAAAATTTACGTCTGGGGCGAACTGGGTGGTCTGGAATGGCACCAGATGGAGCCTAATACCTTAAAATACAAAACGCAGGAAGGTCAGCGGATCATCCGGCCCAATGTGGGAACACTGTCGGCGTCGGCTTCGGCGCACTGGCGTTTGCCGGCCGGTCATCCCGAAGGATTCTTCGAAGCGTTTGCCAACCTGTACCGAAACTTTGCCTATGCCGTAAAAGCACATATGGAAGGTCGGGAAGCAGATCCACTTTACGATTTCCCCAAAGCATCGGACGGTGTTCGCGGATTAGCCTTTATCGACACGGTTATCGCGTCGAGTCAGGATGATTCCACAAAGTGGACTAAGTTTGTAGAATAAAACTATTCCGCAGCGATTCGCAGAGTAAAAAAGAGATTCACTGAGCCTTTCTCTGCGAATCTCTTTTTTACTCTGTGAATCGCTGCGGAATAATAATAACCCCTAATCATGCAAAAGATTAACATTGGTGTCGTTGGCACTGGATTCATCGGGCCTGCGCACATCGAAGCTCTGCGTCGCCTGCCAAATACAAACGTCCTCGCGCTGTGCGAAGTAACGCCTGAACTGGCCCGTCAGAAAGCCGATCAGCTCGGTATCGAGCGGTCCTGCACATTCGACGAACTGCTGGCCATGGAAGATATTAAGGTGGTACACATCTGTACACCTAACTTTCTTCACTTCTCGCAGTCGAAAGCGGCTCTGCTGGCCGGTAAGCATGTCGTTTGTGAGAAACCATTAGCCAAAGATTTACACGAAGCCAAAGAACTCGTTGAACTGGCCGCGCAAACCGGACTGGTCAATGCCGTGCATTTTAACCTTCGCTATTACCCGCTGGTTCGCCAGATGAAGGTGATGCGTGAGCAGGACGCGCTGGGCGATGTGTATTCCATTATTGGCTCCTACCTGCAGGATTGGCTTTTCTACGACACCGATTACAACTGGCGTCTGGAACCCGATAAGTCCGGCGACTCGCGCGCCATTGCCGATATTGGCTCTCACCTGATGGACAGTCTGGAGTATATCACCGGTCTGAAAACGGTAGCCGTCATGGCCGATTTCAATACAGTGCATAAAGTGCGGAAAAAGCCGCTTAAGCCCGTTGAGACGTATTCAGGGAAGATGCTCCAGCCTGAGGATTATGCCGACGTCCCCATCAATACCGAAGATCACGCCAATGTCCTGCTCCGTTTTGACAATGGCAACCGGGGGGTGATTACGGTATCGCAGGTGTCGGCGGGTCGCAAAAACCAGATGAAACTGGAGATTGCCGGTTCGAAGAAAACGTTTGCCTGGAATTCCGAAGCGCCTAACGAAATGTGGATCGGTAACCGCGACGGTGCCAACGAGTCGTTCATGCGCGACCCTTCGCTGGTTCACCCCGAAGCCCGGTCGGTGATCAGTTTCCCCGGCGGCCACAATGAAGGTTTCCCCGATACATCGAAGCAGTTGTTCAAGGAGGTGTACGACGCCATTGCCGCCGGAAAACAACCCGAAAATCCAACCTACCCAACCTTCGCCGACGGCTACCGCGAGTTGCTCATCTGCGAAAAAATCCTGGAATCTAACCGGAAGCAGGCCTGGGTGGAGATTTAATGAGCGAAAGAATGAAAGAGTGAAAGAGTGAATGATGGGACATGAGCAGTTTAATTGAGATGGAGCACGAAGAAGACTTAGCGAATGAAGCTTGGGTAGATTATTCTACGCATTCGAAAGGTCAATTCCTGGATGATCTTGAAAAACGACTTAAGGTGTTTATGCTTCGATGTGTCAAAGTATGTCGTGCTCTGCCAAAAGATTATGACGCACAACATTTTGGTCATCAACTTATTCGCTCTTCTTCATCGGCTGCAGCCAATTTTAGAGCCGTTCGCCGGGGTCGAAGCCAGAAGGAGTACTTTTCTAAACTAAGTATAACACTTGAAGAATTAGATGAATCGCTTTTCTGGCTTGAAACCCTTGTATTCACCGAAATTGTAGCAGAGCATCGACTACAAGATTTAATGGATGAAGGGTATCAAATAGTAAAAATTTTGGCCAAATCACGAAAAACAGCGAGCGACTGAAATAAAGAATGAAAGAGCTAGAGAGTGCTAATCCGCAGTGGTTTCACTTTTACGCTCTTTCACTCTTTCGCTCTTTAATGATATGAAAACAATGAAAGGTCCGGGCATATTTTTAGCCCAGTTTCTAGGGGACGCAGAACCCTTCAATAGTTTAGAGTCAATTGCCAGATACATGGCTGATTTGGGCTACAAAGGTATCCAGATTCCAACCTGGGACCCGCGCATGATCGACCTCAAGCAAGCGTCTGAAAGCCTTACCTATTGCGATGAACTGAAAGGTAAGCTGAAGGATATTGGCGTTGAAATCACCGAACTCGCTACCCACCTGCAAGGTCAGTTAGTCGCCGTACACCCGGCCTATGGCCCCATGTTCGATGGCTTTGGTCCGGCCGAACTGGCAGGAAAACCCAAAGAACAGCAGGCCTGGGCGGTCGATCAACTGCTGATGACCGCTAAAGCCAGTAAGAATCTGGGTCTGGTTGCCAGCCCTACTTTTTCGGGCGCGTTGCTGTGGCCATTCGTGTACCCCTGGCCGCAGCGTCCGGCAGGTCTGGTCGAAACCGGTTTCAAAGAACTTGCCGACCGCTGGTTGCCCATCCTGAATGCGTATGATGAAGCTGGTGTCGATGTGGCTTATGAACTGCACCCCGGTGAGGATCTACACGATGGCGTTACCTTCGAGATGTTCCTGGAGAAAGTGGGTAACCATCCCCGCGCCGGTATCAACTACGACCCAAGCCACTTTGTCCTGCAACAACTGGACTACCTCCAGTTCATCGACTTCTACCACGACCGTATTTATGCGTACCACGTGAAAGACGCTGAGTTCAATCCAACGGGTAAGCAGGGCGTGTATGGCGGCTATCAGGGCTGGGTAGAGCGTGCCGGACGGTTCCGTTCCCTGGGCGATGGTCAGGTGGATTTTGCAGGTATATTTTCCAAGCTGGCTCAGTACGACTACGACCGCTGGGCGGTACTGGAGTGGGAGTGCGCCATCAAACACCCCGAACAAGGGGCAGCCGAGGGGGCTCCATTCATTTCGGATCACATTATCCGCGTGACCGAACGTGCTTTCGACGACTTCGCCGGAACCGGTGCCGACGATGCCTTCAATAAGAAAGTATTGGGGCTGTAAAGTAATCTTCTTGTGTACATTGTGGTGTCGGGTTTTCGAACCCGACACTTTTTTTTGTTGGTAGACTTCCTACATTTACAAAAAAAACAATCAACAAAATGGCAGGTCAGGGGTCGGGTGGCAATGTACTTGCTGCTCTTTGCAGCTTCTTCATTCCGGGGTTAGGTCAACTGTTGCAGGGGCGGCTGCTCATGGCAATTTTACAGTTTGTGCTGGCCGCTGCCCTTTGGTTCATCCTGATGGGGTGGGTCATTCATCTCTGGTCAATCATCGATGCTGCCCGGTATAATCCGTCTAACTAAGTGTTGATTCGATTAAGGAGCGACACTTGCCATTTTTTACATGACTATGTCTTAGCCATTTTCTCGAAACGCGGCTAACAGAAGAGACTGTTGATCAATCTTATCCACTCTGTATGCCCACTTTTCCCGTTACCTCCTCTATTCTATCGAAAACGCACCTGGCTCAATTGCTACAACAGGTTTATAACCTATCGCCAGCAACAACCTGTCAGCTTCTGAAGGCCGGTGTTAATCATTCTTATCTGGTAACCGACGGTCTGGCCAAGTCTATTTTTAGAATATACAGTCTCCATTGGCGAACGCAGGACGAAATTAATGAAGAGCTTAAGCTGCTGACTCTGCTTAATCAAAACGGCATTCCTGTATCCTATCCACTGCCCGATGCCCATGGCAAGTATATTCAGGAATTGGAAGCACCGGAAGGCAAACGATTCGGTGTCCTATTCTCCTTTGCCGAAGGGGAGAAACTGCTCACTTTTTCGCCTGATCTACATTACAAAATGGGGCAGATTATGGCCCGCTTTCATCAGCTTACCCACCAGTTGACCTTGAGTCGGGCGACTTATACTCCCCAACGCTTACTTGTTGATTCACTCTCCCAACTGCCGCTGTTTCTACCTGCCGAATCAGATGAAATGAAGTTTATGCTGGAAACGCAGCGGTATCTTCTGCACGAGTTTGACGGTATTGACACGACTCAAACCCGGTTGGGGACGGTCCACCTGGACATCTGGTTCGATAATCTGAATATTGACAAAGACGGCCAGATTACCCTGTTCGACTTCGACTTTTGTGGAAACGGACTGCTTTGCCTCGACATAGCCTATTACATTCTCCAAATCCACAGTACAGAAGCGGATGTCAATGAGTTTCAGAATAAAAAGGCCCGCTTCCTGGCGGGGTACGAGTCGGTCACGGCATTAAGTGACGAAGAGAAACGGCTCCTGCCCATGCTTGGCCTGAGTGTCTATTTCTTTTATGTGGGCGTTCAGACGCAGCGCTTCGACGACTGGTCAAATACATTTCTGAACGAGTTGTATTTAAAACGATTAATCAACCTGCGCATCAAACGGTGGGCTGATTTTAATAAATTGATGGATAAATAATCCATTATGGCGAGTAACAGGATAATCTTTAACATTGCCTCTACGCTAAACATCCCCTCAGGAATACAGCAGTTAACCCCATGTAAGCATTACAGGTAATGTTTAATCTGTCGGGAAGGTATTCATCTGGCACTCATCTAATTCCCCAGCATCTGTCCGATTTTTCAAGATTATTATTCATTAAAGTAGTCTAATTTGATAATGGTGCTCTAACGTCTATAAGGGAGAAAGGTACAGTCACTCCTGTCAGAAGTAAATTTCTTATTCTTAAGGCTACTGTAATTCAGGTAGTTAGATTTGGTGTATGCGTTTTTTTTGTGACGTTACTCTAATCGTTAGCAATTAATCATACGGAAGAGCAGGCATTCTACTTTCATTGTCTTTTCGTAAACGTTAATCCTTCTTCCTTTGACTTAACTTTTATTGTATATTTCCTAGAACTTACATCCATCTACAGAAAAAAACTTCCCTTTTCGACCATTGATGTTCTATTTTATCATGAAAAGTCATCTCCGGACTTCGTTTTACCTTTTGATTTTGCTGGTGGTGATTGGTAGATCGGCTCTGGCTCAGGATCGGCTTATCGATAGTTTGAAAACACAGCTCAGGCACAAACTACCTGATACTACCCGGGCAAATACGTATTACCAAATCGCCAATACATTTTATAAACAAAGTAAACTCGACTCGTCCATCCATTATCTGCAGCCAATGCTTTTGCTGAGTAATCGGGTGCATTACCTCAAGGGCATGGGCGATTACAACTTGCTGTCGGCTCAGGTACGTTTACACCAGGGATTGTTTGATGAGTCGATACTCTGTGCACAGGCCGCCATAACCTATTATACGCAAGCCCATAGGCCGGGTTATGTGGCGAGGGTTTACCATAATCTGGGGCTACTGTACAAGACAATGGGCGAAGATCAACGCGTAAAGGCTCACCTGGAAAAAGGCATTTTTTATATGCAAAAGGCCATCAGTATTAATCAATCCCTAAAGGCTGATTTGCTGCTGGCTGAAAATTATATCAATCTGGGGATTATTTACGAAGACCTGAATGAGTTGGAGCGGGGGCGGGAATGCTTCATGAAGGCGATTGCCATCAATGACGCTATTCATGCGAAACCGGAAGCCTACCGGGTCATTTACAACAACCTTGGTAAAAATTCCAACGTACAGGGCCGATATGAAGAGGCCATTGGGTTTCTCAACAAAGCGCTGAAAATAAATCTGGAGCTGAACAGAACCACCAGCCTGGTTCATAACTATCGGAATTTGTCTACCGCTTACCAGGCGCTCAGAAAAGCTGATAAGGCCATGTATTACGGAGAAAAAGCCATACAACTGGTTGAAATTAGCAAAGACGCCCCCCTGACCTGGTCAGTCTATAAAATGATGTCGATGATGTACGCAAGTTTCGGCAAATATGAAAAAGCGTATCATTATTCCGTGCAGCATAAACGGATAGAGGATTCGTTAATGACGCTTGAAAAGAGTCGATCCGTTGCCAGGCTGGAGGGACAGTATGAGGTAAAAAAATCGAATGAATTAGCCACCATTCAGGCAAATTTAGCGTTGGCCAAGGCTCGGGAGATTGCTCGTATCGAATCCATTAAGGAAAAGGAGATTGCTACAATTCAGGCCGAAAAAAGCCGCCGTATCGCGGAGCTAAGTGCGGAGGCTGAAATTGAAAAAACTCGTGCCGTTGCCGAAGTGCAGGCCAAATACGAAACACAGCGACGTATTAGTCAGATTGCCGTGCTGGATGAACAAAATCAGCAGCAAACGCGCCAGGTGCAGTTTATGGGCGGGAGTATGGGGTTACTGATCCTGCTGCTGAGTATTTTGGTAGGGCAGTATTGGGCGCTCCGGCGGGCAAACATGCGTTTATCCGCTCAAAACGAAATTATTACCAGCAACAGTGAGCAGTTGGTCAGCCAGTCGGATCAGCTCCGGACGTTGATGAAAGAACTGCACCACCGCGTTAAAAACAACCTGGCCATTGTATCGAGCCTCCTCACCTTACAGGCAAATGGGCTGACAGATGAAAAAGCGATACAGGCGTTGCGAAAAGGACAGCAGCGGGTGCAGGCAATGTCATTAATCCATCAGCGGCTGTATCAGACAGATCGCGTAACGATTGTGAATATCCGTGAATATCTGACCGACCTGGCCGAAAGCCTGATGCAGGCTTATGGATACGAGTCGGATAATTTTGATCTTCAGGTTGATGTAGCACTCGACGAGTTAGATGTCGATGTGGCTATGCCGCTGGGATTAATTGTGAATGAGCTCATAACAAATTCCTTCAAGTACGCTTTTGCCAACCAGGAGCGACCATTGCTGCGAATAAAGCTCGATTATGCAGAAGGTGCCCTGGAGCCCGGTATAACCCTTGAAGTGCAGGATAATGGACCGGGTATAAAAGCCGCCGACTGGCAGAGAACCGGCTCCCGAACGTCTTTTGGTAAACGACTGGTGACGTCCCTTACGGAGCAGTTAGAAGGTAATTTTGAGTTAGATACCCATAACGGGACCTTGTTCAGACTTCATATTCCCCAGACCCGTCTGGCTGCCTGATCGACTGTTGTGTATTCGCGGCATAACAGTTTATCCTAATGCTCGAATAGTTGGGGCAGTGACCGCTTAAACAATATTGCCTTTTTACGTCAACAATACTTGTGAATGTATGTTGATAAATCGTTTTGTCTGATTGTGGCTCTATTCTTACTTTTGGTGCCGGTGAGTAAACATACCTATGCATGTTTACTGACATTAGGTACGTTTTTGAATTATCGAGTAAGTATATACCACACGCTTATAAACAAGAAGAATCTTTTGTGGGATCATGCAATCCGGTAGGCCGTCAAGCACTCCCAAAGCTGTAAAACGACAATCTTGAATGACCAGTGACGAACGTATACATATTTTGATTGTTGAAGACGAAGGTATCCTGGCAATGGAGTTAAGTGATAGCCTGGAAAGCGATGGGTATTTCGTTGTTGGTATTGCGAATAATGGCCGGAAAGCACTGGATTTGTTTCAGCGTCAGCGCGTTGATTTATTGTTGTGCGACATTACCATAAAAGGGGATTGGGACGGTATTGAAACTGTTCGGCGCTTAACGCTTGAGCGCCCTATACCAGTCATTTACCTGACGGCTCTAACCGACCGCGAAACCCTGGAGCGGGCTAAACAGACCTATCCTGCGGCTTATGTGAATAAACCCTACCAGTTGGGCAGTCTGCGAACGGCCATTGAATTGGCTATTCATAATTTTACTCAACGCAGCAAACCAACTCCCGCTACAGTAAACCCAACAGAACGGGGAACCCGTGACCGAGAGACGATCCTTCAGATCAATGATCACCTGTTTGTCAAGCAGAATTACCAGTTCGTTAAAATAAATGTGGGCGATCTTCTCTATTTGGAAGCTGATAACGTCTACACTACCCTGGTGACGACCAATAGGAAATACGTGATCCGGCTAACGCTGAGTGGTATTTTGGAACGAATGAATTTGCCATCGTTAGTTCGTATTCATCGATCTTATGCCGTCAATATTCACAAGGTAGACTCGTTTAACGATGCCGAACTGAATGTTGGAACACAGGCATTGCCGCTGAGCCGAAGCTATAAGGAAGACTTTTTACAGCGGTTTAACCATTATTGACCGACATAGTCGCGTTAGACCCGGTTGTTGGAAAAGCTGACCTGATTTCTCTCATACGTTAAAAACGGTTTACATCTTTATTCCGTCGGTTCGCCTACCAAATCCGGTTATTCACTGCTCTTCATGTGAAATGAAGTAACCGGTATACTATTTTTAACTAGACATTCGATACCCTCCTCGAGCTGAACCAGACTTGCTAAACGGCAGGCTGGTTCAGCGTTAACCAACCACACGTACTCAAAGACATATTCTGTCTACACCAGCAACGAGCCACTCACGAATCATGAGTGGCTCGTCGTTGTATAAACCATCTGGTAGTCAACCGGCAACCTTTTTGTTACATCGTTCGTATTGAGAAAAAAAATGTATCTTAGTCACCCCTTAATTGGTGGTCTGGCAATAAACGTCTCCCCCAGGTTAATGACACCAGGGCTATGCAAAAAGGATATAGTTGGCTGTTCATATGGTTGTTGACTTGGCTACCGGAACTGGTTGCCGGTCAAAATTTAATTCCGAATGGAAGCTTTGAAACCTACCGCAACTGCCCCCGTCAGAACAATCAACTGATTGAAGCCACCCCCTGGTACAATCCCAATCGAGCCACCCCCGATTTTTATCATCAATGTTTTCAAACAGGTCAGGTGTTGCTGCCTCCTCATTCAGGCCAGGGAGTGGGGCACTTATTTTTCGATCAGGGATGGGCTGAGTATTTTGCCGTACAGTTGAAAAAGCCCCTGACTGCAGGTGAGTGCTATTATTTTGAAATGTTTATTGCCACCGATACGCCTAATAAACTCCTGACAGAGACGTTTGGCGCTTATTTCTCGGCTGATGCCATGAATAACCAGACAACAACCGACATATTCCCCGTGCGGCCACAAGTACTGGATCGACAGCCTAAGAACACTATTCCCCGTTTGGAATGGCAACGGGTTTCCGGTTTTGTAACTGCCACTGGGGGAGAACAGTACGTGACAATAGGTAATTTCTACAGGTCACCCGCCTTCCTGGCTTATTATGAACTGTTTGTCGATGATATTTCGCTGCTGCCTATCACGCTTGACTTAGGCAAAGACACCACGCTATGCGGGCGAAAAAGTACCCTTTTGCTCGATGCCACAACACCGGGGGCATCGGACTATCGCTGGAGTAACGGCAGCACAAAACCTACATTGCTGGTAACCAGGCCGGGAAAATACTCTGTAACGGCTCTCACGTCCTGCAAAACGGTCATCGATACCATTACCGTCGATTATGCCCTCGACTTCGATCTGGGCACTGATACAACCCTTTGTAATGGGCAAACGCTCATGCTGAAAGTGCCGCCAAGTGCCGTATCGACCTATCGATGGCAGGACGGCTCACAACAGAACACATTTACAGCTCAGCGGGAGGGCAGATATAGTATTCAGGTCACTCAGGCGAGTTGTGTAGCTGCCGATAGTATTACCATTCGCTATGTTCGGCCCCCTCAACTGGAGCTAGGTCCGGAGCAGAAACTTTGCGGAGCGGAGTTGTTCACGATAAAACCTGCCGTTGCCGATGGGAAATTCAAATGGATGGACCAGACGTCGGGCATCGAGCGAACGGTAAGTTCATCCGGCGTATATATCGCCAGTGTTCAAAATGATTGTGCAACGATCACCGACTCGATCAACATCGATTACACGGCATGCGACTGTATTTTATATGCACCCAACAGTTTTACGCCTAATGACGACGGGCTAAACGACGTCTTTCTGGCGTATGGTTGCGGAGATATTACCATTACATCGCTGGCCATTTTCAATCGGTGGGGCGAAATCGTTTTTCAGACAGCTACCGAACCGTTTCAATGGAATGGCTACTACCGGGGTGAGGCCTGTAAAACCGGCGTATACGCCTGGAGAATAAACTATAACCTCAATCAACGGGGAACGATAAAGTCCAGCCAGCAACAAGGATCACTCAACTTGATTCGGTAATTGCTCAAGGATGCCGATATATTTTTAGCCTACAGTTGCGCTCAATCGTGTATGAAAAATCACCTGCTGCCCCAGGCCTGGACTAGCCTGTTCATCTTTTTGTTTATCCTTATTCGGGCGGTTCCAACGTTCGGACAGGTGGGGGAGCCGAGATTCAGGGTGGTCGCTATGACCGAATCGGGTGGCATTCATGCGCCCTTTGTGGCGGCCGCCAAAGCGTGGCTCGCCAAAGAAGCTGCCCAAAATAATTTTACGGTCGATTATATTGAAAACGCCGAGCCTATAACCGATCAGTTTCTATCGCACTACCAGCTCTTCATTCAGTTGAATTATCCTCCTTATATGTGGAGTGACAGGGCTAAAGCAGCGTTTCAAAAATACATTACAGAAGGGAAAGGCGGCTGGATTGGCTTTCATCACGCTACTTTATTGGGGGAATTTGATGGATACGCCCTATGGCCCTGGTTCTCCGACTTTATGGGCGGTATTCGGTACAAGAACTATATTCCGGGCTTCGCTAAAGCAACCGTTCATATAGAAGGGAAGCAGCACCCTGTCATGAAGAATTTACCGGCTACGTTCGAGGTGCAGAAAGAAGAATGGTATACCTACAACAAAAGCCCGCGACCGAATGTGACTGTGCTTGCCTCCGTCGACGAGACAACGTATGTACCTGATTCAGAAATTAAGATGGGCACCGACCACCCGGTTGTTTGGTCGAACGAGCACATGAAAGCCCGTAACGTTTATATTTTCATGGGCCATCACCCCGATTTACTCCTGAACGAAGCGTTCGTAACGCTCTTCCGGAATGCTATTTATTGGGGTGCGGCCAAATTCTAGCACTCGATTGCATCTTCGGTCAACAAATGGGTATGAGTCAGGACAACGGCCCTTACAACGAACGACTCCCCATAAGTTCGACAGGTATTTTCTTCCCGGCGGCTACGTTAACGTAGCCAGGTTTATACAGGGCAATCAAGCTTTTGTTCCCTTCTAGGCGGGGTGGCAACGGCTACAGTTGTCAGTTGAATCGGCTGCGTGCCAGTTAACGGTATTACCCAGAAAGACAATAGGACAACAATGAGGTTATAGATGAAAGACTGTTCTCTATTCTAAAATGGCGTGGCTTATTCTTATTCTGGCTGGTTTGTTTGAAGTAGGTTTTACAACCTGCCTCAAGTTATCGGATAATTTCCGTCACCTGGGTTGGGCAGCCGGGTTTCTGGTCTGTGCAATACTTAGTTTCTACTGCCTTAACAAAGCTGCACAGGACATACCGTTAGGTACGGCTTATGCTGTCTGGACAGGAATTGGAGCGGTTGGTACCGTTATGATGGGTATACTTTTCTTCCGGGAGCCGAGTGATTTCTGGCGGTTATTTTTCATTGTACTCCTGGTCGGTTCGGTGATTGGGTTGAAAGCGGTATCGGCCCATTAAGTAGGAACGGGTCCTGCCTGGTGTTAAAATAACTTCACCAATTTGGCCAAACCTGCCGAAATGAGCAACATGACGGCAACAAAGCCCAGCCCATACACCAGCCCAAATGCTTCGGCAACGAAGCCAATAACGGGCGGTCCGGCCAGAAAACCAATGAAACTGAACGTAGCAAAGGTAGCCAGCCCGGCTGCGGGCGGGATGCCTTCAACGCGCATGGATGCCGCGTACAGCACCGGTGCACCCAGAGAGCAGCCTGCTCCCAGCACAGCAAAGCCGATCAATGCCGTGGCTGGGTAGGGGAGCACAATGGCAAATAGTAGCCCCGCTGCCCCAATGACTCCCCCAATCTGTAACCAGCGTTTGGCACCAATTCTGGGAATAATGGCGTCGCCCAGAAAGCGAAAACTAGTCATGGTGAGCGAAAAGGCACCAAATCCCAGGGCCGCAATCTGGCTGGAAGCGCCCAGCGTTTCGCGCAAATAAACGGCGCTCCAGTCGAAAGCGGCACCTTCGCCCATCGCCAGAGAAAGGCCTATCAAAATCATCAGTAACAAATCCAGATTGGGCCGTACAAACGATGAGCCGGTTTTTTCGCCCGTTGCGGTTCGGCTGCTCGATGGTATTTGTGCCAGAATGGGTTGAAGAACAAAGGTCATTAGTAAGATCAGACCGGCCATAACAGCAAGGTGGACGGGAGGGGAAACGTGCAGCGCAATAACGGCACCGGCAATGCCCGACCCCAACAGTCCGCCCAGGCTCCACATACCGTGGCACGACGACATAATCACGATGTTCTGAGCCCGTTCCAGATTAGTCGCGGTTGTGTTCATGGCCACATTAATAAGGGCCGCATTTAACCCGACCAGAAACAGACCGATACAAAGCACAAATGGATTCGGGGCATTGAGCGGGATACAGATGGCCACTGTCAACCCTACCGCCGACCAGAAACAGGCGCGCGCTTCGCCCAGACGGGCAATGATCCAGCCGGTTAATGGATTCATGACGAGTAAGCCAATCGGCATGGCGAAAAGGGTCAGGCCAAGTTCGGCATCAGAGAGGTGTAGCTTGGCCTTTACAAACGGAATGTGCGCTACCCAGCTGCCAAAGAGAATGCTATCGGAAGCGAAGACCAGACCAACGGCCAACGCCTGCCGGTTCAGA
The DNA here is from genome assembly GCF_054782495.1 of Spirosoma aerophilum. Lineage (NCBI taxonomy): Bacteria > Pseudomonadati > Bacteroidota > Cytophagia > Cytophagales > Cytophagaceae > Spirosoma > Spirosoma aerophilum. Next base: position 406,784 of record NZ_BAAGSJ010000036.1, read on the forward strand.
AAGAACGTCAGCAGGTTTTGAATGAATAGATTTCGTTTGGGTTTATTGAAAGAGGCCGTTGTATCCATAACGCAAAAATAGCCGGTTATAACCGGCTATTTTTATTATCTATTATCCGTTAGTAATGCTGTAATGCTGTTTTTGATAAACAAATCAGTCCAACATTGTCAACGACGTATTATTTTTAAGATGGCCTGCCATTGCTTTACGGAGTTTCTCAACTTTTGGTAACGATACCCGCTGGATATAAGGCTGGTCGGGATGAAGTGCGAAATAGTTCTGGTGGTAGTTTTCGGCCGGGTAGAATACCGTGAGGGGTGTTACCTCCGTAACCACCGGATTAGCATAGTGCTTTGACTCATTGGTGCGTTTGATAGCCGCCAGAATTTCGGCCTTTTCGGTGGGTGTCCGGTAGAAAGCGACAGACCGGTAGTCACGACCAACATCAGGGCCTTGCCGGTTCAGGGTGGTTGGATCATGACCGGCAAAAAAAGCGTCGAGCAGTTGGGTATAGCTGATCACCTTTGGGTCGTAGTAAACCTGTACGGATTCGGCATGGCCGGTCATGTCAGTACCTACCTGTTCGTAGGTGGGGTTTTTAACCGTACCCCCAGCATAACCGGAAATGACCTCGCGAACCCCCTTGAGCTGGTTCATGCCTTCTTCAAGGGCCCAGAAGCAGCCACCCGCAAAGGTTGCTACCGCTTCGCCATCTTTCAGGGCGGGAAGTTTGGCAGGCGCGTAATCTTTCGACTGGCCTTGTGCGCAACCTGCCAGCAACAGCAGACTGAGTGCCAATAAGTGAATTCCTTTCATGTTATTTCGTGAAGTAGTAAGTTGCTGTATAAACGTTTGAAACTGAATTCCGGTTTCTTTTTGCCACAGAGATGCACGGAGAAGACACGGTGATGCACAAAGAATAAATTATAAAAACTCTGCGTATCTGTGTAATAATAATACAAACTAAAAAAGCCGATAAGGTCATAACGACCCTATCGGCTTTTTTGCATATATCACTCGTCCGTTAAACGCCTGGGTAACCTGGGTTCTGAGTTTTCAGGTTAGGGTTGTTCAACAGTTCCTGTTTTGGAATAGGCAGCAGCAGGTGCTTCTCCTGCAAGGCCTGATTCGAGCTCTTGTTCACGTGACCCACAAAGTTGTCGAAACCATTGGTGGTCTCATTGTAGACTTTCCGTAACCGGACCATGTCGAACCAGGTGATCTGCTCGTAGCAGAGCTCATGCCAGCGCTCCCGCCAAACGGCTTCCCGGAAAGTAGCCTGGGTGTAGCTGCCCAGGGCAGGAGTGGTCAGCGTAGCCCGGTCCCGAATGCGTTTGAAGGCATCGTAAGCCGCCTGAGTAGGACCACCCACTTCATTCTGCGCTTCGGCGTAGATCAGCAGCGTTTCGGCATAGCGGATCTGGGGCACGTTGAGGTTGTTCTGACGTGAGCCGGCCACACCCGCTGTGCCATTGGCCGTGCGGTTGAAGTGCTTGAACACGTAGGGTGCACCTAACGAGAAAGGAGCGCCGTTGCCGTTGGTATAATAGGTGGTGTAGAAATACCCCACTTGGTCTTTGGCCCGCAGATCGCCCGGCTCATACGAGTTGTAGAACGCTGTTGTCGGTACCGAGCTACCCGTTCCCCCGGGTCCGTTGTAAGTAACGGGCTTGAAGTTGGGGTAAAAGTTGTCCATGGGGTTACCCGCTACCAGGGTGTTGTACTGGAGCATGAACAGATGCTCGACGCGGTTCTTGGTACTTTCCCGGTGCACGTCTTCGTAGGTGGTGAAGAGGTTGATCACCGAGGGGTTGGCGTTGGCATAGGTAATGACCTCGAAGGCTTTATCAGCCGCCAGTTTGTAGTGCGACGCGCCTTTATTAAGGGGGAAACCGGCCATGGTGAGGTACACTTTAGCGAGCTGGGTTTTGACCGCAGCCAGATTAACCCGGCCACTGGCATCCATCCACGCCAGCCCCGAGGCTTCAGCCGCTATCAAATCATCGACGATCAGTTTGTACACATCTTCCTTCGAGGCACGTGCGGGTAAGAAATCCGCCGATGCCGCCGATTGAGGGGTTGTAATTAACGGAATGTCGCCCCACAATTGAACGGCCGTGAAGTAAGCTGTAGCCCGCAGGAATCGGGTTTCACCCAGAATCTTGGCTTTCTGAGCCGCATCCATTGGCGTGATGGCCGGAACCCGGTCCAGCACCTGATTGGCATTGGCGATAACCCGGTAGAGGCCGTTCCAGTAGTTGACCACGTGAGCTGTATTCCCATCGTGCACCAGACTATACAGGTTGTTGAGGTCGGAGTTCTGAGCCGTTTCCGTAGTGGAGGTTCCCGTCAGGGCTTCCAGCAACTGCCAGTTGCTGGAGAAGATGCCCGCTCCGTCGCCCATGAACCGAAGGCTGGCGTAGACCGAAGCCAAACCCGCTTCCGCGTGGTCAGGAATCGTATAGAAGTTGTTCGTCGTTAAGTTGGACGGGGCCTGTTCCTTGAGGAATTCAGTACAGCCTATGGGGCCGGTCAGGGCTACACCCACCAGTAAAGCCCGGCTGATGTGTTTTGCGATTGTATGTCTCATACTATAGAATGTCAGTTAATTAAATTACAAACCAATCTGAAGGCCCAGAAGGTAAGTGGTTGGTTTAGGGTAATTGTGCCAGATCATACCTTGCGAGAAGGCGCTGTTTCCGGTACCCTGGTTGGTTGGCGTAACCTCAGGATCGCCAACGATAGGATCTTCCAGCAGCAGGAAGAAATTTTGTGCTGATGCGTATACGCGTAACCGGTTTAGTTTCAGCTTATTGGTGATATTGGCAGGAAGCGTATAGCCAAACAGCAGGTTACGGCCCCGCAGGAATGAGCCATTCTTGATCCAGTGGCTATCCACGTTGGTTACATAACCAGCCCGTGTGTCGCGCACTTCGGCAATCTGGCTACTCTGGTTGGTAGGTGTCCAGGCATCGAGTACGGATGAATAGCTGTTGGCCAGGGCCTGACGGTCTTCGCTGGCGTGCAGATTCATCATCATTACTTTGTTGCCGAACATGTACTGAAGTTCCAGGGTAGCATCGAAGTTACCCACCCGGATGTTGTTGGTCATAGCACCCCAGCCTTTGGGGCTACCGTTGCCAATGATGCTGCGGTCAGCATCGGTAATGGCTTTGTCGCCGTTAACATCGAGGTACTTGATGTCGCCGGGCAGAATAGTCAGACCGTTACGGTAGCTGGTGAACTTGGCGGCTTCTTCCCGCTCGGCCTCACTCCAGATACCTACACGTGTCAGCCCCCAGAATGAACCTACTGGTTCCCCAATACGGATCACGTTGGTTGGGTTGGTAAAGTTCGGACCACCTACGTTGAAGATGTCAGAAGGCGTCGCCAGCGAGAGGACTTTGTTCTGGTTAAGCGAGATGTTGAAGGAGGTATTCCAACTGAAGGTGCCGCGGTTGACGTTGACTGTGTTCAGGCCAAACTCGAAACCTTTGTTCTCCATCGAGCCGATGTTGCGTCGGATAGTGGCGTAACCGCTCGACTGAGGAACGGGAGCGTCCAGCAGCATGTCGGTCGTCAGGCGGTAGTAGTAGTCAGCTTCCAGCGAGATGCGTCCTTTGAGGAAACCGATCTCCAAACCTACATCCGTTTGAGCGGTCTTCTCCCAGCGCAGGTCAGGGTTAGCCAGACGGTTAATGCCTGTGCCACTCACTCTTGTATCGTTGTAAATAGTCGAATAGTTCGAACTCAACAGGGAGAGCGAAGAGTAAGGTGGAATTTCGGAGTTACCCGTCAGACCATAACTGGCGCGGACTTTCAGGTTGGAGATGACCTGGTTGCCTTTGAGGAAATCCTCTTCCGATACCCGCCAGGCCAGAGCCGCCGAGGGGAAGAACGCAAACTTGTGGTTTTCCCCGAACTTCGAGGATCCGTCGGCCCGGCCCGTTGCCGTGAAGAGATACTTGTTCTTGTAGCCGTAGTTGATCCGGCCGAAATACGAGTTAAAGGCAAAGCGCGACGCGCCTGAGCTCACCCCGGGGTTAATCGCCCCGGCTCCCAGGTTGTTAAAACCGAAGTAGTCGGTGGCAAAACCGCTCACACTGGCGCCGATGCCAAAGGTGTTGGTTTCCTGCCACGACAGACCCAGCAACCCCGTGAAGGAGTGGTCCTGACCGAACTGCTTGTTATAGGTCAGGTAGTTCTCCAGCGACCAGAAATTCTGACGGTTATTATTCGCCGATGCGTTACCGTTGTTGCCGATGTTGAGCGTACGAGTCTGCGACTGGTTGATCTCCTGGGTCTGGATATTGGTGCCCAGGACGGTGCGCATCTCCAGGCCTTTACCGAAGGTAATGTTGGTAAACAAGCTGCCCAGAATCGTTTGTGTGTTTTGGATATACTTGCGGTCCATCAGTCGGTGCACCGAACTCATGGTTCCTTCGGCATACGGGTAGTCGCGGTTCTCGGCGAATACACCCGTGTCGGGGTAACGAACAGGTAGGAAGGGGAAGTCTTCCACGATCTGTCGGGCTACGGCATCGTTAATGTCCACCAGGTTTTCCGTCTGGTAGTTGTAGCTCATGGTTCCACCAATCTTGAGCCAGCTTTTGACCTGATCATCAATCGAGAAACGGCCCGAGTAACGCTTCATGTAGGAGGTTTTGATCAGCCCCTGATCGTCGCGGTAGTTGAGCGAGAGCGAGTACTGGGTCCGCTCGTTACCCCCACTGAAACCCAACTGGTGGTTCTGGGATAAGGTGTTCTGCGACGATTCTTTGAACCAGTCGGTGTCGTAAAGCGGATTCAGGTTAGCATCGAACACACCAGGGCGGGCGGCACTGAACGCGGCCCGGCGTACTTTGGGGTCCAGATACGACCACTTGCCGGCAGCCCAGCCCACGGGGTCATATTTAGCCATGTTGGCGTAAGCCAGATCTTCGGTAGCCAGATACTCTTTGGCATTCAGCACCTTGGGTTTGTTGGGTCCGATGGTGTTAACGCTGAACTGACTGTCGTACGTAACGCGGCTTTCACCGGCTTTCCCTTTACGGGTTTGTACCAGGATAACGCCGTTGGCACCCCGAGCTCCGTAGATGGCCGTCGAAGAGGCATCCTTAAGGACCTCGACGTTCACGATATCGTTGGGGTTGATGTAGTCGATGGGGTTGCTGAATTGGTCACCGGTACCCTGGGGCAGCATGACGCCATCCACCACATAGAGGGGGTTGTTGGAAGAGTTGATGGAGCTGAAACCGCGGATCCGGACGGTGGTTCGTCCGCCGGGTCGTCCCGAGTTGGTGTTGACCTGCACCCCCGGCATGCGGCCTGAAAGTGCCTGGTTCAGCGAAGGGGCGGGGCGTTCCTGCAACTGCGCTTCTTTCACACCTGTAACAGCCCCGGTAAGGTCAGACTTCCGAGTTGTACCGTAACCGATCACGACAATCTCGTCCAATACTTTGCTGTCCGTTTTAAGGCTGACGCTTATTGACGTCTGATTGCCAACATTCACTTCCTGCGGCAGATACCCGACAAACGAGAACACCAGGGTAGAGGAGCCATCGGGTACGTCGATTTTATATTGTCCGTCGGCATCGGTAACGGTTCCGCGCTGGGTTCCTTTCAGGATTACACTTACACCCGGAAGTCCTTCTGACTTTTCGTCGGTAACACGACCTGTGAGTGTACGGTCAGCCACCTTTACGGATTGATGGACAGATAACTTCGGATTAACAGGCTTTCCTGCATAAGTAAAACTAACACACAAAGCTGCCAATAGTAATTGAGTGCTTGAAACTCTAATTAACCTATCGGACAGGAGTTTAGGTGGTAAGAGTTTTGCCATAAAAAAGTTACCTGAGGGTAACGGTTTGAAGTTAAAATGGAAAGAAAAATAGATGATATGGTAAATATCTAGGGGAAAAATAACTTATGGATATTAACTACTCATTTAGATTAGAAAAAAATTAATTAATAGTTTAAATCTTATTAAAAAAATGGCATTAGTATTTATACTTATTAAATAAATTTAATAGTAATTATTGCTCTAATACATATGAGTATTATTTGTTAAGTAATGGTAAGTTAGTTTAGGCTTGTTCAGATAAGAAGAAACTGGGCTTACTTTTAGATAAAATAGCCTAACAAGCCCAATTGAATAGGTATTCCTATCAGAAAAGTAGAGAGTCTATGCAATTAAATGCCTGATAGGCAGCATAAAAAAGGCCTCGATCATGTGTACATGATCGAGGCCTTCAGCAATGGTAAAAAGAACTACTCCAGTAAACCTACACGCCTGGGTAACCTGGGTTCTGAGTTTTCAGGTTAGGGTTGTTCAACAACTCCTGTCTTGGAAGAGGCAGCAACAGGTGCTTCTCCTGCAAAGCCTGATTCGAGCTCAAGTTAATGTGACCCACAAAGTTGTCGAAGCCGTTAGTCTTCTCGTTGTAAACTTTCCGTAACCGGACCATATCGAACCAGGTGATCTGCTCATAGCACAGTTCGCGCCAGCGCTCCCGCCATACCGCTTCCCGCATGGTAGCCTGAGTGTAGGTACCCGGCGCCGGAGTGGTCAGCGTAGCCCGGTCCCGAATCCGCTTGAAGGCATCGTAGGCCGCCTGAGTAGGGCCACCCACTTCGTTCTGCGCTTCGGCGTAGATCAGCAGCGTTTCGGCGTAACGGATCTGGGGCACGTTGAGGTTGTTCTGACGAGTTCCGGCTACGCCGGCCGTTCCGCTGGAGGTACGGTTGAAGTGCTTGAACACATAAGGTGCGCCTAAGGAGAAAGGCGCTCCGTTGCCGTTGGTAAAGTAGGTGGTGTAGAAATACCCCGCCTGATCTTTAGTCCGCAGATCGCCCGGCTCATACGAGTTGTAGAAAGCCGCTGTCGGCACGGAGCTACCGGTACCTCCCGGCCCGTTGAAGGTAACAGGCTTGAAGTTCGGAAAGAAGTTATCCATAGGGTTACCGGCCACAGTCGTGTTGTACTGGAGCATGAACAAGTGCTCAACTCGGTTCTCGGTGCTTTCGCGATGGACATCTTCATAATTTGTGAAGAGGTTGATCACCGAAGGGTTGGCGTTGGCATAGGTAATGACCTCGAAGGCTTTATCAGCCGCCAGTTTGTAGTGCGACGCGCCTTTGTTAAGGGGGAATCCCGCCATGGTCAGGTACACTTTAGCTAACTGGGTTTTGACCGCTGCCAGATTAACCCGACCACTCACATCCATCCACGCCAATCCAGCCGATTCAGCGGCCAGCAGGTCTTCGACAATTACTTTGTATACATCTTCCTGGGCTGCCCGTGTGGGTTGGAAATCGTCCGACGAGGCCGTCTGTGGCTTGGTGATTAAAGGAATATTACCCCATAGTCGCACCGCTGTAAAGTAAGCCGAAGCGCGTAGGAAGCGAGCTTCCCCCAGAATCTTGGTTTTCTGAGCCGCATCCATCGGTGTGATGCCTGGCACCTTATCCAGCACCAGGTTCGCGTTGGCGATAACCCGGTAGAGGCCGTTCCAGTAGTTGACTACATGGGCCGTGTTACCATCATGTACTAACCCGTACAGGTTATTCAGGTCGGAGTTCTGGGCCGTCTCCGTAGTAGAGGTTCCCGTCAGGGCTTCCAGCAACTGCCAGTTGCTGGAGAAGATCCCGGCTCCGTCGCCCATGAACCGTAACGTGGCGTAGGTAGAGGCCAGAGCCGCTTCTGCATGGTCGGGAATGGTGTAAAAGCTGGTAGGCGTCAGATTGGAAGGAGCCTGTTCTTTAAGGAATTCGGTGCAGCCGATGGGCCCGGTCAGGGCTACGCCAACCAGTAAAGCACGGCTGATGTGTTTTGCGAATGTATGTCTCATACTATGAAATGTCAGTTAAGTAAATTACAGGCCAATCTGAAGACCCAGCATGTAGGTGGTTGGTTTGGGGTAGTTATGCCAGATCATACCCTGAGAAAAGGCACTGTTGCCGGCTCCCTGGTTGGTTGGCGTAACTTCCGGATCGCCTACAATGGGGTCTTCGACGGACAGGAAGAAGTTCTGTGCCGATACATATAGGCGCAGGCGGTTCATTTTGAGCTTGTTGGTTACTGCAGCCGGGAAGGTGTAACCAAACAGCAGGTTACGACCCCGCAGGAACGAACCGCTCTTAATCCAGTGGCTGTCCACGTTGGTCACGTAACCAGCCCGCGTATCCCGAACCTCGGCAACCATGGTGTTCTGGTTGGTGGGCGTCCAGGCGTTTAGCACCGAAGAATAGCTGTTGGCCAGGGCCTGACGGTCTTCGCTGGGGTGCAGGTTCATCAGCATTACGTCGTTACCGAACATGTACTGAAGCTCCAGGGTAGCATCGAAGTTGCCAACGCGGATGTTGTTGGTCATCGCCCCCCAGCCCTTCGGACTGCCGTTGCCAATGATGCTGCGGTCAGCATCGGTGATGGCTTTGTCGCCATTGACATCGAGGTACTTGATATCGCCGGGCAGAATGGTCAGACCGTTGCGGTAGCTGGTAAACTTAGCGGCTTCTTCGCGCTCGGCTTCACTCCAGATACCCAAACGGGTCAGACCCCAGAAGGAACCAACCGATTCGCCCACCCGGATCACGTTCGTGGGGTTGGTAAAGTTCGGACCACCTACGTTGAAGATATCCGAAGGCGTGGCCAGCGACAGCACTTTGTTGCGGTTGAGCGAGATGTTGAAGGAGGTGTTCCAGCTGAAGGTGCCGCGGTTGACGTTCACCGTGTTTAAGCCGAATTCAAATCCTTTGTTCTCCATCGAACCCACGTTACGCCGGATGGTGGCATAGCCGCTCGACTGAGGAACGGGAGCGTCCAGGAGCATGTCGGTCGTCAGACGATAGTAGTAGTCCGCTTCCAGCGAGATGCGTCCTTTGAGAAATGCAATCTCAAGACCCACATCGGTCTGAGCAGTTTTTTCCCAGCGCAGGTCGGGGTTAGCCAGACGGCTGATACCCGTACCACCAACGCGGCCGTCGTTGTAGATCGTCGAATAGTTCGAGCTGAGCAATGACAGTGACTGATACGGCGGAATCTCGGAGTTACCCGTCAGACCATAGCTGGCGCGGATTTTCAGGTTGGAGATAACCTGGTTGCCTTTGAGGAAATCCTCTTCCGATACCCGCCAGGCCAGAGCCGCCGAGGGGAAGAAGGCAAACTTGTAATTTTCCCCGAACTTGGAAGACCCATCGGCCCGGCCCGTTGCCGTGAAGAGATACTTGTTCTTGTAGCCGTAGTTGATCCGGCCGAAGTACGAGTTAAAGGCAAAACGCGACGCGCCCGAGCTAACCGATGGGTTTGTTGCACCCGCCCCTAAGTTGTTAAAACCGAAGTAGTCGGTAGCAAAGCCGCTCACGCTGGCGCCGATGCCAAAGGTGTTGGTTTCCTGCCACGACAGACCCAACAGACCCGTGAAGGAGTGGTCCTGACCGAACTGCTTGTTGTAGGTCAGGTAGTGTTCCAGCGACCAGAAAGAGGTCTTATTGTTGTTAGTCGATGCGTTGCCGTTACCACCAATGTTGAGCGTACGGGTCTGCGACTGGTTGATCTCCTGGGTCTGGATATTGGCACCCAATACCGTGCGCATCTCCAGCCCTTTGCCTAAGGTGATGTTGGTGAATAAGCTACCCAGCGTGGTCTGCGTATTCTGAATGTACCGACGGTCCATCAGTCGGTGCACCGAGCTCATGGTTCCTTCGGCAAAGGGGTAGTCCCGGTTTTCAGCATAGATCCCGGTAGTCGGGTAAGTAACGGGCAGGAACGGGAAATCTTCCACGATCTGACGGGCCACGGCATCGTTGACGTCTACCAGGTTTTCGGACTGATTGTTGTAGCTCAGCGTACCGCCGATCTTGAGCCAGCTCTTGACCTGATCATCAATCGAGAAACGGCCCGAGTAACGCTTCATGTAGGAGGTTTTGATCAGCCCCTGATCGTCGCGGTAGTTGAGCGAGAGCGAGTACTGGGTCCGCTCGTTACCCCCACTGAAACCCAACTGGTGGTTCTGGGATAAGGTGTTCTGCGACGATTCTTTGAACCAGTCGGTGTCGTAAAGCGGATTCAGGTTAGCATCGAACACACCAGGGCGGGCGGCACTGAACGCGGCCCGGCGTACTTTGGGGTCCAGATAGGACCACTTGCCAGCGGCCCAGCCCACGGGGTCATATTTGGCCATGTTGGCGTAAGCCAGATCTTCGGTAGCCAGATACTCTTTGGCATTGAGGACTTTTGGCTTGTTGGGTCCGATGGTGTTGACGCTGAACTGACCATCGTAGGTGACCCGGCTTTCGCCAGCCTTTCCTTTACGGGTCGAGACCAGGATAACGCCGTTGGCACCCCGAGCTCCGTAGATGGCCGTCGAAGAGGCATCTTTGAGGACCTCGACGTTGACGATGTCGTTGGGGTTGATGTAGTCGATGGGGTTGCTGAACTGATCGCCGGTACCCTGGGGCAGCATGACGCCATCCACCACATAGAGGGGGTTGTTGGAGGAGTTGATAGAGCTGAAACCGCGGATCCGGACGGTGGTTCGTCCGCCGGGTCGTCCCGAGTTGGTGTTGACCTGCACCCCCGGCATGCGGCCCGATAGTGCCTGGTTGAGGGAGGACGTGGGGCGTTCCTGAAGTTGTGCTTCCTTGACGCTGGTGACAGCACCGGTAAGGTCAGACTTTTTGGCGGTACCGTAACCGATAACCACGATCTCGTCCAGCACTTTGCTATCCGCTTTGAGGCTTATGTTGAGCGATGTCTGGTTGCCAATGCGTACTTCCTGTGGCACATATCCAACAAACGAGAAAACGAGTGTGGCACCACCCGTGGGAATTTCCACCCTATACCGGCCATCGGCATCGGTAACGGTTCCACGCTGGGTTCCTTTCAGGATTACACTTACACCCGGTAAGGCTTCATCTTTCTCATCGGTAACCCGACCGGTTAACGTTCGGTCGGCAGATGCAGTTGGTTGAATGAGAAGCGGTTTAACACTAAGCGGGTCTTTTGCGTAAGTAAATGTTGCACACAGAGCCGCAAGCAACAGTTGAGTAGTTACTGTCCTGAACGGTCTGGTCAACCTGACTTGTGGAGGTAAGTGTTTCTTCATACAAAAATGAATAAAAGTTATAGGTAGAGAATTAAGCGGATGTAAAAATTGTACTTAATTGCAATATTTATAGAAAAAACATCTACCTGTGCTTAACTACTCATATCACATTAGAAAATAATTAAAAAATAATAGTAAGGAAAACATCTGTTAAGCATCAGAATCTTCAGAAATGAAACCTTGCCGCTAAAAACTTATTGCCAAACTTAAAATGAGTAATTTAACCTATGTTCTTTATAGGTTAGTTTATGAGTAGTATCTGATTCTTTAAAGCGTCTTCACACCCCTAAGTAAAGTCTGGGGATGCGTGTTGAAAGTAGGGATTTATAGCCTTTGACTTTAATCAGCTAAAACACACCTGTGTATGCTACGTACGCTTTGCAGTCTGGTTGCCCTGTTCGTTCTGGCAGCTGCTGTTGCTCCCGAACCCGGTCTTCGGTTTAGCCGCCATTTTGTGGCTGCCGAGAGTTATGAATCAGTTGGCGTGTTCGATGTCGACAATGATGACACGCTCGACCTGGTATCCGGAGATTTCTGGTATGAAGGCCCTACGTTCTGGAACCGGCACCTGATTGGCAATGAACCCCGAAAAGATCAGTATTACGATGATTTTTCTACCATTCCGCTGGATGTCAATGGCGATGGGCGACTTGATTTTATAACCGGTGGCTGGTTTGATCAAACACTGCGCTGGGTTGAAAATCCGGGTAAGAAAGGGGCTACGTGGCCATCGCACGAGATTGGTAAGGTTGGTAATGTTGAAACGACCCGTGCCTGGGATGTTGATGGCGATGGTACCGTTGATATTGTACCCAACAACCCGAACCACCCGCTCAAGTACATAAAACTTGTAAGTCCGGGCGTCTTTAAAACCATTACGGTAGCTCCTACGCAGGGGCATGGCCTTGGCTTTGGCGATATCAATGGCGACGGTCGGGCCGATCTGATCGTTAGCGATGGCTGGCTCGAAGCCCCCGCTAACCGCGAGGCCGGTCCGTGGACGTTGCATAAGGAATTCTCATTCGGTACAGCCAGCGTGCCTATCATCGTAGCTGATGTGAACGGCGACAAGCGTAATGACCTGATTGTCGGGCAGGGGCACAGTTATGGTTTACACTGGTATGAGCAGACTCGGGATGCAGCTGGCCAGCGCGTCTGGACGAAGCACCTGATTGATGATAAAAACTCCCAATACCACTGTCTGGAATGGATCGATATTACCGGCGATAGTCGTCCGGAGTTACTGACCGGTAAGCGCTTTCGGGCTCATAATGGTAAAGACCCCGGTGAACTGGACCCCGTTGGTCTGTACTATTTCACCTGGGATCCTTCAAAAAAACAGTTTGTGAAGCATGACATTGCCTATGGTCCGGCGGGAGTTGGCAAAGGAACGGGAATTTATTTTGCTGTGGCTGACTTGCACAAAAACGGCCGAAAAGACATTATTGTGGCTGGTAAAGACGGATTATTTGTATTTTTTAATGAGGGCCGAGCAAAAAAATAACGATTGTTAGTCTATATGGATAGAGGATTTTACGTATTTTTATCTTTCGTACTTTATCTCTTCCCGTAACAATCTGATTTATGCAGCGTGCTCAATTAAAAGAATTTTACGGCTATGGACTTATCCTGGCCGTATTGACAACCGTTCAGGTGTATTCTGTTTACGTCGCAACGACAACTGATTTGTCGCTCACCTGGAAGCATTATGTTGGCTTTGGCGCTACTGCCCTGGCCGGTATTTTATGGGCGTTCCGAAAGCCCGGTTACCTGTTCTACGCTCTTGGGCTAACGCTCGTGCTGGGTTATGAAAACCTCATTGGGTTTACCCCTACACTCGACTTTACCGCTACCCGGTATTACTTCAACAACATGGCTTTCCCGGTATCTTATCAGGATTTCTCGATGTACATGCTGCTGATCTGGGCCTATGTAGCCCACGGGCGCCTGCGGACGATGGCGCAGTCGTTGTTAGTGAAGTCAGTGAAGTAATGAAGTAAGTAAGGTGCGTCTATCTATCAGGCAGAAATTTTTTAGGAAATTCTGCCTGATAGATAGACGCACTTTTTTATGGTTTGATAAACCTGAATAATCTTGTGCGCCTAAAAAAATCTGGAAATTGCCCAGTTGGCAAAGTAAGCCGTAATGGTTGCCAACCCGATCGAGTACACATAGTATCTGATTGAAAAATTTTTGGTGCAGTACGTAAAATGGGTGGAGTGAGTGGAGGAGGTAAACAACAGCTTTACCTCCTCCACTCACTCCACCCATTTTATTAATTACGAGAATCTACGCCGTTAACGACCAGCCCTGGCGGTATTCGCGCTTAACAAACTGGTTGGCTTCGTCCATGTTCGTGATCTTCATGTTTTTGCCATCCCACAGCAGTCGCTTGCGTCCTGGGTAGTCAAAACCCTTGCCATCGGCTTTGGGTGTCCGGAGGGTATAGCTGCGAATGGCCAGGTTGCCCATCAGAACAGACTCTGTCAGTGGACCAGCAAAGTCGAACGAAGACGTGAGAGCCTTGTGTTCTTTGCTGTTGAAGCCCGCTTTGCAAGCCTCTGTCCACAACACCTGGTGGCCGTTTTCGGGTAAGCCGCCCGTTGGTTTGGGAGCCGCCACCAATTTTTCTCCGCTCTTGGTATACAGCCGTGGGTTGTCGCCATACATACCGCAAACGATAATGCCTTTGTCACCCTGCATGATGACACCATTTTCGCCGTTTTCGGGCATGGCTTCCCCTTCGGGCAGCATGTCCGGACGGAATGGCCGCAGACCGCCATCCTCCCAAATCAGCGTTACCGCCGACTTGTTCTTGCTCGAAGCCGGGAATTTCAGTTCAACGTGTGAGGACGGTGGGCATCCTTCGGGAATGTATTCGGGCGTCCAGTCTTTCAGGAACACCTGACCGATACTGGTTTCGACCTGGGTTGGATAGCCAAGTCCCAGCACGCGGAAGGGTACGTCCATGATGTGGCAACCAATATCGCCCAGTGCACCAGCACCGAAATTCCACCAGCCGCGCCATTTGAAGGGGTGATAGGCCGGCGTATAGCCAACCTTTTGAGCGGGTCCGAGCCACAGATCCCAATCCAGATCGACGGGTGTTTCGGAAGCGGGTTGTGGTACCGGAATACCCTGCGGCCATACGGGCCGGTTGGTCCAGAGGTTGATGGTATGTACGTTGCCGATGAGTCCTTTGTCGAACCACTCCACCATTTGCTTCTGCTGTGGATTGGAGGAACCCTGGTTGCCCATCTGCGTCACCACTTTGTATTTACGGGCTGCTTCGGTGAGCATGCGCGCTTCATAGATATTGTGCGTCAGGGGCTTCTGTACATACACGTGCTTGCCCCGCTGCATAGCGGCCATGGCAATAACGGCGTGGGTATGGTCGGCAGTTGATACGGTTACCGCGTCAATGTTTTTGCCTTCCTTATCCAGCATCTCCCGGAAGTCCTTGTAGCGTTTAGCATTGGGGTGCTTAGTGAAATTTTCTTTCACGCGGGCCAGTCCCCAGTCTACGTCGCACAGGGCCACCATGTTATTGGCTCCGTTGTTATACGAATTATTGGTATCACTAAACCCTTTACCACCAAAGCCGACCCCGGCAATATTGAGTTTATCGCTGGGTGCTATAAAACCTTTGCCGCCCAGCACATGGCGGGGCACAATAAAAAAGCCTGCCGCAGCCAGGGCACCCGACTGCATAAACTGCCGTCGTGTGGTGCCTGAATTCGTCTGGCCCGGAGTTGAGTTATCTGACTGATTCATAAGAAAACAGATATTGTACGGATTGAAAAAGGAAAAGCAGGGTGGCGTATTTTTTTACTTTTAGGGGAGTAGGTTTTTAAATTCTCTTCCCAAACAGCTCCCCCAACATCCGCTCAAACTCCGCCTGAAACGGGGCCGTAATCGTAAGGGTTTCTTCTGAAACTGGGTGCGTAAACTGAAGCTGCTGCGCGTGGAGCAGCATGGTGTTCATCTCGAAATGCTCCTTGAATAACTTGTTCTGCTTGTTGCAGCCGTGGGGCCGGTCGCCGATGATGGGGTGGAGGATGTGGGCCATGTGTTTGCGTAACTGGTGCATTCGGCCGGTCGTCGGTGTTAACTCCACCAGTGAGTAACGGGAGGTAGCATGTTTGCCAGAGGGTAGGGGAACCTCCGTTCGCTGGATGGTTTTCAGGTGTGTAACAGCCTCCTGAAGTATGCCTAGATTACCGTTGCCATCGTCCTTGCGGAGAGGGTAATCAATCGTCAGCTCATCCGGGGTGTAGCCGCGTACAATGGCCAGGTAGGTCTTGTGGACGGCCCCATCCATAAACTGTTGCTGCATGATGGCGTTCATGGAGTCGGAGAGGGCGAAAAGGAGGGCGCCCGCCGTTTTTCGGTCGAGACGGTGAACAGGATAAACCCGCTGGCCCAACTGGTCGCGGAGGAGCTGAACGGCGAATTCGCTGGCGTCGCTGGCAATCATCGACCGGTGAACCAGCAAGCCGTGCGGTTTATTAATGGCAACCAGTTCTGTATCCTGATACAGTATAGAAAGCGGTTGGGTTGTATTTATCACTTGAGTCATCACCCGCAAATAGCACAAAAATACACACGGTCTTCGGTATGCTCCGTATAGGGTTCGCTTATTTACATGGTTGCTGTACACTGGAATGGTATTCCGGTGGGCCGTCAGGCCAAAAAGGACGCCAAATAGGCCTGACGGCCTATCGGAATACAATTCGTTTTGCCAATATATACATTGGTTTACTGTGTGGCATTTTATGCCTGTTTCCGCTGAATGACTCCCGTGCACAGGGAAAACCGTCCGGCTCACTTCGTATTGACGTACGTGATGCACAAACCGGTGAAGCCACGCCCGTTCGTGTCCGACTAACGCAGGCGGGCAGGATTGTCAAGGCACTGCCCATTCAGGTGGCTGCGGTGTCGTATGGCTTGTGGGATCATGCCGACGGATATGCCTACCAGCCCGATAGTTCGTTTTATGTGCCGGGGCAGTTTACTCTTGACCTGCCAGCGGGAACTTATGAGTTGTCCTTAATGAAAGGCAATGAATACATTAACCAGAAACATACGCTGGTTGTAAAGCCGGGGCAGGTGCTTCGAAAAACGTATACCCTGACGCGCTGGATCAATATGGCGGCACGGGGCTGGTACTCGGCCGACGATCATATTCATATCCGACGGTCGCCGGGCGAGAATCAGGCGTTGATGCGCTGGATTCAGGCTGAAGATCTCAATGTGGGCGTTCTTCTGAAAATGGGTGATTTCTGGGAGACGTATTACCCGCAATATGCTTTCGGCCCAGCCGGAAATTACCAACAGGGCAACTACCTGCTCACGCCCGGTCAGGAAGATCCCCGAACCCCCGAATTGGGCCATGCACTGGGGTTCGGCGCCACCGGTTCGGTACGCTACAAACAGGAGTATTATTACTACGACAAGGTCTTTGATGAACTCCACAAGCGGGGTGGCCTGACTGGCTACGCGCATCAGGCCGAATCCTTTCATGGGTACCGGGGCCTAACGCTCGACGGGCTTCGGAGTAAAGTAGACATGCTCGAACTACTGCAATACTGCGTATCGGATGAGCCCTTACATACCGAAAACTATTACCGGATGCTCGATCTGGGCTTCCCGCTGACGGCCACGGCGGGGTCAGACTTTCCCTGGTGCGGGCACGACCACGACCACGGTCCGCCCGAGCAATCGGCCCGCATTGGCAACGCCAGGTTTTATACCTACCTGCATGAGCCGTTCAGTTATTCGGCCTGGAAAGCAGCTGTGCAGGCGGGTCATACCTTTGTGACAAGCGGTCCAATTCTTGATCTGAGAGCCAATAAGGCAATTCCCGGCGACCGACTGGCTCTCACGAAAGGAGAGACGCTGACGCTAAACGCCGAAGCATTCGGACAGGCGAAACAAACGCCACTCGACGCCCTGGAACTGGTGGTTCATGGTAAGGTTGTCGGGCGGGTTACGAAAAATGATCCAGGGCAGTCGGTAGACCATCTGACCATTACGCTCGACTTTCCTGCTTTAACGCACGGCGTATGGGTGGCCGCCCGCTGCTATGGTGCGGGTAAGCAGGCCGCCCATACGACACCCGTTTATGTCAGTGTCGATGGGGGCGGTTTCCAAAATCCCGAAACCGTTGGGAGTTACCTGCTGCAAAGTGAACAGTACCTGCTCGAACTGGAAAAGGAACTAGACACGCACAGCGACAACCCGGAGTTCCGAGCCTGGTATTACAAGAAAGGCCTCAAAACCCGAATGGACGAGACACGGGAAGTGATTCGGGTTTTGAGGGGGAAGTGAATGTAAGTTGTACCTACGGACTGAAGTCCGTGTTTTTACAAAAAAAATTGCTTTATGCTCTATAGAAACACGGACTAAAACCGAACGCAGTCCAGCCCACGGGGATAGCTACGGTTTTAATCTTTTTGGGAAAAGGTTTCTTGTGTAGCAAACACGGACTGAAGTCCGTGGGTACATTAACGGCCCATCCAGCCGCCGTCGACGGTGAGGATGGTGCCGTGGACGTAGTTGGCGGCAGCGGAGGCCAGAAAAACGGTGGGCCCTTTAAAATCGTCGGGTTCGCCCCAGCGAGCGGCCGGTATCCGATCCAGGATGGATTTGCTGCGGATGGGGTCGTTGCGCAACGCTTCGGTATTGTCCGTTGAAATATAGCCGGGGGCAATGGCATTGACATTAACGCCTTTGGATGCCCACTCGTTAGCGAAGGCTTTCACCAGACTGCCCACTGCGCCTTTGCTGGCTGCATAGCCCGGCACCGTAACCCCGCCCTGAAATGTCAGCAGGGAAGCCGTGAAAATGACCTTTCCACTCCCTCGCTCGACCATGTCTTTCCCGATTTCGCGGGTGAGGATGAACTGAGCCGTCTGGTTAACCGCAATCACTTCGTCCCAGTATTCGTCCGGGTGTTCAGCAGCGGGTTTGCGCAGGATAGTGCCCGCATTATTGACCAGAATGTCGATAACGGGGTGGTCTTTCTTTACCTGTTCGATAAAGGCATAGACAGATTCACGCTTACTGAAATCAGCCTGATAAGCGTAGAATTTCCGGCCAAGCGCCTGAACAGAACCGGCTACGGCGCTGCCTTCCCGCTCCAGGTTGGCCGAAACACCAATAATGTCGGCTCCGGCTTCGGCCAGCGCTTCGGCCATGGCTTTGCCAATACCGCGTTTGCAGCCCGTTACCAGTGCCAGTTTACCGGTTAATGAGAATGTATTGAGGACTGAGCTCATGTATGCTTTTAAATTAGGAATTGCCCTTGTGCCAACGAGTGCTTACTTCAGATCGGTTATCGCGCAGAAGTCCATGTCGCCATAATCGAGGTTTTCTCCGGCCATCCCCCAGATAAAGGTGTAGTTGGATGTACCGGCTCCCGAGTGAATCGACCAGTTGGGCGAAATAACCGCCTGTTCGTTCTGTATCCAGATGTGGCGTGTTTCCTGTGGCTGACCCATAAAATGACAAACGCTCTGGCCCTGCGGCACTTCGAAGTAGAAATAGACTTCCATCCGCCGGTCGTGGGTGTGCGCGGGCATGGTGTTCCAGACACTTCCGGCCTTCAGCTCGGTCATACCCATCTGCAACTGGCAGGTTGGCAATACACTGTTGACCAGCAGCTTGTTGATGACCCGGTGGTTGGCCGTTTCCATGCTGCCTAAGGTAACTACTTCGGCATCGGTCCGGGATACTTTACGGGTCGGATAATTCTTGTGAGCCGGAGTCGAGTTAAGGTAAAATTTAGCGGGAGCATTGGCATCTGTTGAGATGAATTGAATCTCCTGCGTTCCCTGGCCGATGTACAGGGCTTCTTTATAGTCCAGATCGTACGATGTACCATCGGCAATGACCTGACCAGCACCCCCTACGTTGATGATACCCAGTTCCCGCCGTTCCAGAAAGTATTTCGCTTTGAGTTGATCGGGTGTGTCGAGGGTAACGGGGCCGTCAACGGGCATAATGCCACCCGTCAGATATCGATCGAAGAAAGATAAAACCCACTGGAACTGATTGGGAACGAACAGGGGATCAATCAGGAAATTTTGCCGGAGTTGCGTTGTATCCATGCCTTTCACTTCGCCTGGCGAAGATGCATAACGGCTTTCGAAAATAGTCTGGGATGCGGTTTGGCTAGCTGTCTGCGTTGACATTTCGGTTTGCATGGGGGTAAAATTACCAGATGGTAACAGTGATTTAGTCGTTGTCTGATCGTTGAGGGGGAATTTCATTGACTTCGAAAAATACAAAATGACAAGTTGAGCCTTAGTTAATCCAAAAGCTTACACCTATCATTTTCATTTTTCTTGTATAGGTATCTCACACGAATGTAAAGGGCTAATACAATTTTATGCCCTTTTTTAATAAGAAAAAGTACGATTTGCTGATAAGCGTCACCGCAAACGTTTGCGGTAACGCTTGCGACGTAAAAAGGGAATCTTAAAAACGTTTTATTTTCTATACGATCTGAACGTCTTATGAGTTGAGCTATAAAAGGGAGGTTAGCCGGATTTTATGGTCCGTCTTTTTAAAATTATATTCGTTCGGTAGAGAATGGCCGACAAGGGAAGAAAGAGGATTGGCGTAGCAGTCGTAACATTTCGGTAAGTGATGGGTATTGGCAAATTCATGGAATTATTTATTTCTTAATCCAGCAAAAGCACACCGTAACAAAAGTTTCTGTTGATTTGCTTACTTTTCCCTCTCATTCTCTGAACTATGCAACCAATTGAACTAGTGGTATTTGATATGGCGGGCACCACCGTAACCGACCATCATGAGGTAGAGCGATGTTTCGCGGAGGCTGCCGTCGAAACCGGTTTGTCGGTTACTGATGAGCGCATTCTGGCCATGCAGGGGCTTTCTAAACGCTATGTGTTTGAAACGCTCTGGAAAGAGCAATTGGGCGAAGACAGTCCTGACGTTCAGCCAAAAGTTGATGTTTCGTACGATGCCTTCCGTCGGATTCTGGAAAATCATTACCTCACGCAGGGCGCAATACCCACCGAGGGGTGTCTCGAGACCTTCGCCTACCTGCACGAACGGGGTATTGCCATTGCGCTCACAACAGGCTTTTATCGTGTGGTGACTGATATTATTTTGGGAAAACTCGGCTGGCTCGACGGCCTCAACGACCAACGAGTTGGCTCAGCGGACAGCCTGCTACAGGCGTCCATTGCCAGCGATGAAGTAGAGCGCGGGCGGCCGTACCCTCAAATGATCGAGCGTGCCATGAAACTGCTTGGGGTTACGAACCCAAAAGCCGTTGTGAATATTGGGGATACGCCGTCTGATTTGCTCTCGGGACGAGCAGCCGGGGTCGCGTTGAATCTGGGCCTTGTAAACGGTACCCATACCCGCGAGCAGCTGGAATCACATCCGCATGATCTGTTGCTGGGATCGCTCCGGGAATTACCGGCTCTGCTGGAAGCCCGGGAAGTATCAATGACTAATGTTTAATGTAAAATACCATTACTAAAATCGCCCGCGAGTGAGCCGGGTAGTTATAGAATTATATTCTTCATTCTATACGCTACATTATACATTATCGAATATGCTTTCTTACGATCTGATTGTAATTGGTGCCGGAGCTCTCGGCACCTTCCACGCCTACCATGCCGCTAAAGCCGGAAAACGGGTGTTACTGCTCGAAAAAGACCAGTATCCCATCGGTGCCACCGTTCGCAATTTCGGGCAGGCAGTACCCTCGGGACTGGCTGGACGATGGTTCGACTACGGTCGGCGGAGTCTGGACATATACCGGGATATTCAGCAGGAAACCGACATCTCCGTACGCCGGAATGGTACGGTCTATATTGCTTCTGATACCGACGAGTGGACGTTAGCCAACGAGCTTCACGACCGGTATCAGCAAATTGGCTACACGAGCGAGTTGTGGACCAAAGCCCAGTGTCTGGCTAAATACCCGACCCTGCAGCCGGGTTATGTGGTAGGTGGTATTTATTTCCCGCAGGAGATGAGTGTGGAGCCGGAGCAGATGATCCATCGGCTGATTACTTTCGTTCAGCACAAGTTCGGGGTCGATTACCGTCCCGGTTCGGTGGTGATCGATGCCCAGTCGAACGCCAGCGGAGCCACTGTGACCCTCAGCAATCGGCAGCAGTTTCAGGCGGAGCGGGTTATTATATGCAGTGGGCATGAAGTTCGGCTGCTGTTCCCCGATGTGCTGGCTCAGGCTGGTCTGGTGGTTAGTAAACTGCAGATGCTGCTGGTTGAGCCGGTGGTTGGTCTTGATTTGCCGGGGAATATACTGACGGGCCTTACGATTCGCCGGTATGAATCGTTTCAGGAGTGTCCATCTTACGAACGAATATCGGCCAACACCCCCGAGCACCTCGCTGAACTCAAAAAGTGGGGTATCCATATTCTCTTCAAGCAGGCAACAGATGGCTCCATCATTGTGGGCGACTCGCACGAATACGCCCAAGCAACGCAGGCAGAAGACCTCGGTTACCATACGCAGGATTTTATCAATGACCTGATGCTGGCCGAAGCCCGGCGCATTGTTACCTTCCCGTTAACCGTTCGTAAAACCTGGGCCGGGTTTTACAGCCAGACAAAAGATGAAATTTTTGAGTATACCATAGACGATAACATTCGGATAGTGACCGGAATAGGGGGTAAAGGCATGAGTTCGGGTGCCGGTTTTGCCGAAAGCAATATTCAGCAATGGTTAGGATGAACTTTTGAACATTTTTGCAAATGAAAATATTTGGCATTTAAATATTAAGGCAGAATATATATTCTGCCTTTTTGTTCATATACTGGTAATATATACTTAATATTAAGCCAATAACCAAATGATACTTTTGCCGAAATTTACTTAAGCAAACTAACCAGTCACACGTATGAAGCTCTGTTTACAATCTTCAGCGCCATGGCAACGGACAATCGCTTCCCGCGATGTATGCCGTTTGTACGTGGCGTTTTTATTTTGCCTGTTATCCGGTATGTCGGCTCTGGCGCAGACGATCACCGGGCGCATCACATCGGGCGATGATAACCAGCCACTGCCGGGGGTATCTATCGTTGTTAAAGGAACCAATGCCGGTACAACGTCGCGCGCTGATGGTACTTATTCGATCAATGTACAGCCGTCCAGCACCCTGACATTCTCGTTTATTGGCTATGCCACTCAGGAAATAGCCGTAGCGAATCGTACTAAACTAGACGTGATGATGGTGGCTGGTGACCGGACGCTCACCGAAGTGGTTGTGACGGCTCTTGGTATCAAAAAAGACATTCGGCAAACGGGGGTTTCCATTCAGTCAGTAGACGGTGCTCAACTGCTGAAAGCCCGTGAACCGAACGCCGTGAATGGTTTGGTTGGTAAAGTAGCTGGTCTGACCATCGGTGCCTCCGCCGAACTGTTGCGCCGGCCCAATATCGTGCTGCGGGGTAATACCGATGTGCTGTTTGTCGTGGATGGGGTACCCATCAACTCCGATACCTGGAATATCAACCCGGACGATATTGAAACGTACTCCGTGCTGAAAGGAGCGTCAGCGTCGGCATTGTATGGTTTCCGGGGTAAGAACGGAGCGATCCTGATCACGACCAAACGTGGCACAAAAGATAAGCGTGGCTTTGCCGTTGATGTCAACACAAGCCAGATGGTCGACAACGGCTTCCTGGCCATTCCAAAAGTACAAGACGAATACGGCCCCGGCGACCATGGCGTGTATGAATTTGTGGACGGGAAAGGGGGTGGTAAAAACGATGGTGATTACGACATCTGGGGCCCTCGCTTCGAAGGTCAGCTGATTCCCCAGTACGACAGCCCTATCGATCCGGCTACCGGCAAACGGATAGGTACGCCCTGGGTGGCTCGCGGTAAAGACAACCTTAAGCGGTTTTTGCAGGCTGGTATTCTATCGACCAACAACATCTCGGTATCGTCGTCGGGTGAGAAATATGACCTGCGTTTCTCGGTATCGCATAACTACCAGCGTGGTCTGGTGCCTAATACCAAGCTGAACAGCACGACGTTCAAAGTGTCGACGGGCTATAATTTCTCCAATCGCCTGCGGTTTGAGGGTGATGTCCAGGTAAACCGCCAGTTTACGCCCAATATTCCCGACGTGAATTACGGACCCAACTCCATGATTTATAACATCGTAATCTGGGGTGGTGCCGACTGGGATGTTGATCAGCTGAAGAATTACTGGCAGCCGGGTAAAGAGGGGACGCAACAGATTTATGCTGAGTATCAGCGGTATAATAACCCCTGGTTCACGGCGAAAGAGTGGCTGCGCGGACATTACAAAACGGATATTGTCGGTCAGACCTCCCTCAAATATAACATTGCCGATGGTCTTGACCTCACGCTGCGTACTCAGGTGTCAACCTGGAACCTGCTGCGTAATGAGAAGTTTCCCTATTCCGCGACCAGCTACGGCCGTGAAGAAACGAAAGGTGACTACCGTGAAGACCGCCGGAATTTGCTGGATAACAACACCGACTTACTGCTTAAATACAACAAGCGGGTTAGTCCGCTGCTGAACGTCAACGCCATTGCGGGGGGTAACCTGCGGGTGTATAACTACAACTCGAACTACACCTCGACCAACTACCTGAACGTGCCGGGCGTGTATAACTTTGCCAACTCGCTCAATCCGGTTGTTGCGTCGAACTTCCAGTCCGATATGCGGGTACTGTCGGCTTATTACTCCGCTGACTTTACCCTGAAGGATTTCGTAACCCTCTCGACGACTGGCCGGATGGATAAATTATCGACCCTGCCCAAAGGCAACAACACTTTCTTCTATCCATCGGTGGCGTTGAGTACGGTATTGTCTGATTATCTGCGGTTGCCCCAGGCCATTTCATTCCTGAAGTTCCGGGCTTCGTATGCCAATGTAAAAGACGGACTGACCCAATCGACCATTGGTGTGCCAAACTGGTCGCTGGGTTATGGAGAGCAGTATCAGTCGTCGTATGACGGGCCAACCTATCAGAATGCCGCCGTATACGGAACACCGTTAACGGTTAACAATACATCAACGGCCTACTTTACCAATGCGCTGAACAACCCCAACATCAAGCCTAACAGTACATCGCAGACGGAGGTAGGTTTGGACGTTCGGTTCCTGAACAACCGCCTGGCCTTCGATGCCGCTTATTATATCAGCGACGACGGCCCACGTATTTTCAATCTGCCTATTTCCGAAACAACCGGCTATTCATCCGCGCTGGTGAACGGTATCAAAACCCAGAAAAAAGGCATAGAACTGTCGCTGACAGGTAAAGTATTGACAAATCCCAGTGGCCTGAACTGGGATGTACTAGCCAACTGGTCGACGTATAAAGAGGTGTATAAAGACTTCTATCCTGGGGTAACGGCGCTGAACACCTTCTTTAAAGTTGGCGACCGAACGGATAAATACTACACCTCAACCTTCGTGCGCACGCCCGATGGACAAATTATCAACGATGCCGGTGGACGGCCTATTCGGACCACAGTGGCGCAATATGTTGGCAACATCAACCCGGATTGGGTATTTGGTCTGAACAACCGATTCAGCTACAAAAACCTGACCTTCAGCTTCCAGGTCGATGGGCGTGTGGGGGGTGTGATTTCTGACTACGTTGAGCAAAAAACATGGGCTGGCGGTCGCATTATCAACACCGTGCAGGGCGATATGGGTGTGGCTCGACTGAACGATACAAAAGGAATCAAGTCGTATCTGGGAGAGGGCGTTCAGGTGAGCAACGGAGCCGTCATAAACTACAATTCAGATGGCTTCGTAACCAACTACGCTGAGCTGCAGTATAAACCAAACGAAACCAAAGCGTTTTTGCAGGATTATATTGCCCGGCGCTACGGCTTCGACGGTGGGAATATTATCAGCCGCACGTACGTAAAACTTCGTGAGGTAGTGGTTGGCTATTCACTGCCGCAGGTGTTCACCAGCCGACTGGGTATCAAGCAGGCATCTGTTTCGCTGGTGGCCCGTAACCTCCTCTACTTCGCCGAACGGACAGACATCGACATCGATCAGTTTACGAGCGGTGGCCGTTCGGATCTGCAAACGCCAACGACTCGTCGCTACGGTATCAACCTGAACCTGACCTTTTAATTAGGGAAGAATGTAGAATGATGAGTGACGAATAATCTTGCTTATCAGGTTGCGTTCTTTCCTTCTTCTCTCTTTAAAAATCATGAAACTGAACAAACTTATTTTTCCCATATTGGCCATTGCGTTAGGGCTAACCAGTTGCGAAAAGTCGTTCGACGAACTTGAAAAAGACCCCAACCGGGCCGTAAATGCACCGGCTTCCCTCGTGTTGAAGGGGATTTTGAACGATATGTACAACAGTGGCAACAGCCCGTCCGGTTTTTCGGGGGTGACAAACCAGCCCTGGGGTTCTGAACAACGTTATAACCAGTTCTACGCCAGTAATTACGATTACTACGCGACCAATGAGTATAACTGGACAACGACGAGCCTGAATTTTTTCACGCTGAAAGACGTGATCAAAATGGAAGCCGAAGCCAAACGGGCCGGTGCCGCCGATGTGAACCCTTATGCTGCCCTGGGTAAGTTCTTTCGGGCGTATTTCTACGAAAATATGACCCGGCGCGTGGGCGATATTCCGCTGACGGAAGCCCTGAAAGATTTGGGTAATCTGACACCCAAGTACGATTCGCAGAAGGCCGTTTATGTCCAGATTCTGAAATGGCTCGATGATGCTAACACCGATATGGCGGCCATCATTAGCAAAGGCGATAACACGCTGGCGGGCGATTTTTATTTAAACAATGACCTGCGCAAGTGGCAGAAGGTCATTAACGCCTACCGGATACGCGTTCTCATTAGCCTGAGCAAGAAAGAAGGCGATACGGAACTCGCCGTTAAGCAAAAGTTCGCGGATATGGTTGGTAACGCCACCAGGTATCCACTGCCAACGGGTCTGAGCGATAATCTGCAATATATTCACAACAGCACCCAGAGCAAATACCCCCGCAATCAGGATAACTTTGGTCAGAACGCCACCCGCGAAAACATGGCTAAAACCTACATCGATTTGTTGGTAGAGCGTAAAGATCCGCGCCTGTTCGTCGTCGCTGAACCGGCATCTGCCAAGCTGAAATCGGGTTTGCAACCAACCGATTTTGCGGCTTTTGTGGGTGCTTCGTCGGGCGAGGATTTGCAGGATATGGCCACTAAAGTGCTGAAAGGGGAGTACTCGTTCCAGAACCGGAAGCATTATTACACGTCCTATCTGGGCGAACCCGTGTTCATTATCGGCTATCCTGAACTGATGTTTAACATTGCCGAAGGCATCAACCGGGGCTGGGCTACGGGCGATGCCGCCAGCTATTACCAGAAAGGCATTGCCGCGTCGATGGAATTTTACGGATTGAAAGATGGCGATAACACCGTGACCTTCTCGCGGGATGGGGGTATTTTCAACTTCGACAACTACACGGTCAAAGTGAGTCTCGCTGATTACCTGGCGCAGGCATCCGTAAAATATGCCGGCAATAACGTCACGGGCCTGAACCAGATTCTGACGCAGAAATACATTGCGTTTTTCCAGAATTCGGGTCTGGAAGCGTTTTACAACCAGCGCCGGACGGGCGTGCCGACCTTCCTGACGGGTGTAGGTACCAGCAACAGCGGACGGATTCCGAAACGGTGGCTCTATCCGCAAAGCGAGCGGACCACCAACGGCGATAATCTGAATTCGGCTTTGACTAACCAGTATGGCGGTAAAGATGATATCAACGCCACTATGTGGTTGTTGCAATAATCTCGCCCTGCCTGAACAGTAAACAAGTAGCTAGCAGACCTATAAGGTTTTAAAAACCTTATAGGTCTTTTTCCTGAACTGATGAACCGTAGAACCCTCCTCAAATCAGCGGCTTTATTGCCAACAATAGGCGCCCAAACAGTTGTAAAACCACAACTGGCCCGTAAGCGCTCCGTTCGCTTCGCTTACCTCGGCGATACGCACATTACACCGGACGTTAAGCCGATCGAAAGTGTCGCCAGGTGCTTCCATCATGCCCAAAGCCAATCCGATAAGCCGTCGTTTATCCTGCATGGGGGCGATGTGATCATGGATGCGCTGGCCGAAGACCGGCAGAAGGTACAGCAGCAGTGGGATGCCTGGAACAAACTCGTCAAGTCCGATAATTCACTGCCTATCGAGTATTGCATCGGTAATCACGATATCTGGGGTTTCGAGAATGCTAAGAGTGATTTGCTGTATGGGAAGAAGTGGGCTATCGACCAGATGAAAATCAGTGGTCGCTACCGGAGTTTCGACCGGAACGGCTGGCATTTTATTGTTCTGGACAGTGTGCAGCCCAAACCCGACGGTAAATGGTATACCGGCAACATTGATCCTGAACAAATGGACTGGCTGAAAGCTGACCTGGCCAAAACAAATCCGAAAACGCCCATTCTGGTTCTGTCACACATTCCAATTTTTAGCCCGACCGGCTTTTTCAGCGAGACGAACGTGAAAGAAGGCATTTGGAACATCTCGGCAGGTCTTGTTCTGGCCAACACCCCCGAGTTGCTTAAGCTATTTTATCAGTATCCAAATGTAAAAGCGGCCCTGAGTGGGCACATGCATTTACTGGACCGGGTTGAGTACAACGGCGTGACTTACCTTTGCAACGGGGCCGTTAGCGGTAACTGGTGGAAAAGCGACGTTTATCAGCAAACGAAAGCCGGATACGCCCTCTTTGATTTGTACGACGACGGCAGTATAGAACGAACGTATTTGTCCTATACGTAGAACCGGGCGTCCCTGCCGGCCTTCGGGCCTGTTCGTTTCTTTCCTGCTGACTCTATAATTACCACATACCCTCCCGGGCGAGATGCCCGGCATTACCTATGCAAACCATTGCCAACCTCTTTGCTCAGGGCGGTGACGACGCCTACTTCGGCGAGCCGATCACCCAACTCGAACATGCACTTCAGTGCGCTCAATTAGCCGAAGAAGCCGGTGCCGATGACGACACCATCGTGGCCGCTTTTCTGCACGACATTGGTCATCTGCTGCCACCCGATCTGGTGGGCGTCGAATCCACGATGGGCTATATGGATGGATACGGCACCGTCGACCACGAGCGGCTTGGTGCCGACTACCTGCGGGAGCAGGGTTTCTCGGAGAAAGTAGCGCAACTGATCGAGAATCACGTTAACGCCAAGCGGTACCTGGTCTATAAAAATCCGGACTACTTTGCCCGCCTGTCAGAAGCGAGTCTGAAAACGCTGGAGTTTCAGGGTGGACCAATGACGGCCATTGAAGCTGCGGCTTTCGAAACGAATCCTTATTTCAAAGGTATTCTGCTTATGCGGACCTGGGATGAACAGGCCAAAATTCCCGGTTTGCCAACCCCCGGTATTGACTATTATATGTCGATTGTAGAGCGCAATGCCAACCGGGTTGACTAGGTTGTGTGACTCTGTACAACGGAGTGGTACTCCGTTGGGCCGTCAGGCCTAAAAGGATGCCAAATAGGCCTGACGGCCTGAGGGGTGATACTCCGTTGTACTGAATTACACAACCTAATCAACCCCCTTCACCCACCTTTTCATTAGCCCTGCTATGAAGTACTTTTTCCTTTTGGGTTTACTTTTTACTGCGCTTCATTCCATTGCACAGCCCCGTCCTGCCCGAACCGCTGCGGTATCCGCTGGTGTCAAAACCTACACAACCTTACAGGTGCCCGGTAGGACTGAGTTTTGTAAAATAGACGTTAATGGAAAATCTGTTTTGCCGAGTGGTCGCTATGTGACACCGGCGGGTCAAACCATCCGCATTGCCAATGACCCGTTTGGACTCGCCATTTCACCCAATGGACAGAAGGCGGTTTCGCTGCACGATGGCATCCTGACCGTCTTCAATCTGGCTTCGCTGCAGGCTACCCGAGTTCCCGATTATGCCGGAACCATACCGCCCGCCCTCAAAGCGGGGTCGTTTCTGGGCGTGGCCTTTGCCCCCGACAACCGCACGGCTTACCTGAGCAATGGCGACAAAGGGCGAGTGCTGGTCTTCGATACGGAGCAGTTCCGAACCATCGACAGCATCAGCCTCGATGGCAATGGTTATGCTGATAGCTTCACGTCTGACTTACTCCTGAATGGCAACGAACTGCTGGTGCTTGACCGGGCGAATTTTCGGATGGTACGCATCGATATTGCCACAAAAAAAATCACAGCGTCTATTCCAACGGGTCGTCAACCCTTCGGCCTTGCCATTAGCCCTGATCGTAAACTGGCTTTTGTCGCGAACGTGGGCTTATATGCCTATCCCAAAGTGCCGGGCGTGACCAAAACTAATAAAGACACGATGGCGCTTAAATTCCCGCCCTACGCGGCTCATACCAAAGAGTCGGCGGAAGGGGTTGAGGTAGAAGGCCGCCGGATTCCGGGATTGGGCAGCCCTCTGGTCGACGAAGCCATGAGCGTCTGGACCGTTAATCTGAGTACGAACAAGGTGGTGAATAAAGCCAAAACGGGCGTGCAGATTGGTGAAATGATCGAGGAAGCCGAAGTCGTTGGCGGGTCGTCGCCCAACTCGGTGGTGGTGGGTAGCCGGTACGCGTACGTGTCCAATGCCACGAACGACAATATTTCCATTCTTGACTACAAACAGCCCGGCAAATCGGGCAAAAAACCAGTGGGTACGATCGCCCTTAAAGTCGACCCGAAGCTGGACCGTTACCGGGGGTTGATGCCCTTTGGGATGGCCCTGACCAACGACCAGAAGACGCTGTATGTCGCCTTGCTGGCGCTCAATGCCGTGGCCGTTGTGGATGTGCCCACGCGTAAGGTTCGGGGGTTAATTCCAACTGGCTGGGGGCCAACGCGGGTAGCTCTGTCGCCGGATGAGAAAACCGCTTATGTGATTTCGGCAAGGGGGCACGGGGCTGGCCCGAACGGGGGCGCTGCCTTCGTGAAGCCACCGCAGGGTACGTATATCGGCGATATTCAACTAGGTACCTTCCAGGCCGTTTCGGTGCCGGATGCCACTCAGCTGGCAACCTACACAAAGCAGGTGCTGGCGAATACGTACGAGATCGTTACCCTCACCGACGATGGCCGGAATCCGTTGCCGGTATTACCCAAAACGCGCCAGTCGCCCATCAAACACATTGTGTACATCACGAAAGAAAATCGGACGTATGATGAGGTACTGGGGCAGCTGAAGTCAGCTAATGGCGATTCGACACTGGCCCGCTTTGGCGAAGGCGTCACCATTAAGACCCGCGTGTCAACCAGTCGGGGAACCAGCGGTCGAACCACCGATAATGCTGTAGACAGCGTTCGCGTAACGGGTGCCGACATCATGCCGAATCACCTGCGGGTAGCCCGACAGTTTGCGTTCTCCGATAATTTCTACTGCGATTCGGATGCGAGTATTCATGGGCATCACTGGATGCTGGGTACCATTCCCAACGAATGGGTGGAGGCTAATGCCGCTTCGGAAGGGCGGTTCGACATGGATTCCAAAGCGCCCGGTCGGCGGTTTCCCAAAGCGTCCGGCGCGATAGATCCGGAAGATTACAACGAGATCGGCGGTCTTTGGGAGGCTTTTGAACGCCACAAAGTTTCGCTCTACAACTTCGGTCAGGTCAATGAATTTGCCGGCAATGTAGAAGAGTGGACAACGACGCAGTTTGGCGCGGCCCAGTCGGTGGTGTTCCCTATGCCAAAAGCCGTGTACCCGCACACCTCGCGCGACTTTGCGGGATACAACACCAACGTACCCGACCAGTACCGCATGGAGCAGTTTGAGCGGGAGTTTACGGCGAAGTGGATCAAGGGGAAAGAGAAAATGCCCCAGTTCGTGACGATGCAGATACCGAACGACCACGGTGCCGGGCCTCGTCCGGACTTCGCCTATCCGTATCTGCATTCGTACATGGCCGATAACGATCTGGCGGTTGGTCGGGTGCTGCATTTTCTCTCGCGTACCAAATACTGGAAGAATATGCTCGTCATCATTACGGAAGATGACCCGCAGGGGGGCGTCGACCACGTCGACGCGCACCGGTCAGTATTGCTGATGGCCGGACCCTATGTTAAACGGGGCTATGTATCGCACACGCACGCCAACTTCGGGTCGGTGCTTAAAACGATGTACAACATCCTCGGTGTACCGTACGTGAACCAGTATGACCAGACGGCTTCTTTGTTACAGGATTTCTTCACGGACAAGCCCGACTTTCGCCCTTATGAAGTCGTACTGCCCGATGGCCGGGTATTTGATCCGCAAGCAGCCATGAAGCCTTACAAAAAGGTATTCGACTGGCGCAAAATCCAGAAAGGCCCCGAAATGGACGACCGTGCCGACCAGCGCGCCGAACATTACCGCCAGCAGAACGGGGAATATTAACGTAGTACTGACCGGGACGGTCGGGTGTGACCTTCGTAAAGTCATGTCTACCTAGACCGTCCCGGTTGGCAGTATTAAATCTTTTTATTTATAAATGAATCGCTTACCCATTCTTCTTTTCTGTCTGCTGAGTAGCTTCCTGGCTCATGCCCAAACCCTGACCGGCATTGTCCGGGATGCACGAACCGACCTGCCGCTTGCTGGTGTGGCCGTGCGCGTTCTGCAAACGAGTCAGGGAACCATTACCAATTCGCTCGGTGAGTTTAAGCTGTACAATGTTCCGGCTGGTAACAGTACGCTCCGTATTAGTTCAGTTGGGTATCGGGCGCAGGAGGAAGCTGTTTCGCCAGGCCGGTCAGACGTGAAACTGTCGATTCGGCTGTCACCCGTAATCCTACAGCTTAACCAACAAACCGTCACCACGGCGCAGCGCGTCGAATCGTCCGACTTCATTCGGCCCGAAGTGACCAGCGTGGTATCGGCGCGCGATTTACGTCAGCGGGCTCCCCGCACAGTTCCCGAAGCGTTATTTGGTACAACGGGCGTCTGGTTGCAGAAAACGAATCATGGGGGCGGGTCGCCGTTTGTGCGGGGATTAACGGGCCAGCAGACCCTATTGCTGGTCGATGGTATCCGGCTCAACAACGCCACGTTTCGCTCTGGCCCCAATCAATACCTAACTACCATCGACCCACAGAGCGTTCGCCAGATCGAAGTGGTTCGGAGCACAGGCTCGGTGGCCTACGGGTCCGATGCCATTGGGGGTGTTATCAATGTGCTGACTAAAACCCCGCAATTTTCGGATAAGCCGGGTGTAACGGGAAGCTTTTTCGGTAAAGCCATGACGCAGAATATGGAGTACAGCGGCCGGGCCGAATTAGGGTTTTCGTCGCCCAATGTGGCCGTTCTGGGTGGTTTAGCTTACCGAAAATTCGGTGATCTGGTAGCGGGGGAGGGGCTCGGTAAAGAATCGCCAACGGGTTATAATCAGCTTTCCGGCGATATTAAAGCCCGCTTTCGGCTCTCGAACCGCCTGGTGGCAACGGCTGCGTATCAGCACTTGAATCAGGATAGTGTGCCGGTATACCACCGCGTTAAGCTGGAGAATTATGCCTACTATCAATTTAATCCGCAACGGCGGAAGCTGGCCTATGCCCGGCTCGAAGGATTTTATAATCGCCCCTGGCTTGAGTCGGTGCAGCTAACGGCCTCCTGGCAGCAGCAAACGGAAGGACGTCAAAGCCAGCGAAACGGTAACCCGACCGCCATCTATGAGCGCGATGAAACGACGTCTACCGGACTGACGCTTCTTGTTCGTTCCAATCCGGCGCGTTTCTGGCAGATGCAGAACGGCGTTGAATGGTATCATGACGGAGTTGGTAGCAAACGCGAAGACATCAATACCCAAACCCAAACTGTAACGCCCAAAAGAGGTCTTTATCCCGATGATGCTTCGATGAACAGTCTGGCTGTTTTTTCGCTCCATACCCTGACATTTGACCGCCTTACCCTCACTGGCGGAGCACGTTACAATACGTTCTCGATCCAAATACCAGAGCAAAGACTGGGTTCGGCAGGAACGGGTAATGCACAGGTACAGCCGTCGGCGGTGGTTGGTCATGTAGGTGCTTCGTATGCGATTGTGCCTGCGGTGCGGGTGGTAGGGTCGGTGCAGTCTGCCTTTCGTGCGCCCAATGTCGATGACCTCGGTACGCTGGGTATTGTCGATTTTCGGTACGAAGTGCCCAATGCCAACCTAAAGCCGGAGCAGTCATTTAATAAAGAACTTGGGGTGAAAATCCGTACAAAACGACTGTCGGCTACGGTACTGGCCTACCATAACAGCTTGAGCAATTTCATTAGCCGGGTTCGGGCGGGGGCGGACTCTCTTCAGGGGTATCCGGTCTATCTCAAACAAAACAGCGCCGAGTCATTCATTCGCGGCCTCGAAGCCGACGTCGAATATGAGTTTACTGATAACTGGCTGGCCTATGCCGGAGTTACTTACACCTACGGGCAGAACAAAACGGCCAACGAACCTTTTCGCCGGATTCCCCCCGTCAACGGTCGGCTGAGTCTGACCTATCAACCCGTTGCCGGCTGGTGGGCGCGGGCTGAGTTACTCGTGGCCGGGGCTCAAACCCGGCTGGCCCAGGGCGATAAAGACGACAATCGAATAACGAAAGGCGGCACACCTGCCTGGCAGATTATTAACCTGAACGGTGGCTACCGCTGGCGTTCCCTGACCCTCAGTGCCGAGCTGCAAAATCTGACCAACGAGGCATATCGAACCCACGGTTCCGGTGTTGATGGCATTGGGCGAAGCGCCTGGCTGTCGGTACTGGTGAACTGGTAAGCCGCCGGACTTTTTATGGAACGAAGTTGCAGCGGTCGATTTTGTTTTATCTTGCGTTCTTGCACTCCTGAGTTAAGTGCGGACATACGTATCGTTCACCAAGCATTCTCAACTCTCAGAACATCAACTAACGTAAGCTATTCGTGAAATCCCCTGCTTTTTTACGTAATCCAACGGCGTTCATGCTCTTTGGCGCTACTGCTGCCTTCTGCACGTATGCCTGTATGTATGCTTTCCGAAAAGGAATCACCGCCGTTACGTTCGAGGGGATGGCCTTTGCAGGTATCAGTTACAAAATATGGCTCGTTACGGCTCAGGTGTTTGGCTATGCTGTGTCGAAAGGCATTGGGGTGAAGGTCGTGGCGGAAATGTCGCCGGGACGCCGGGCCATTAGTTTATTGTTTTTTGTAGGTTTTGCGTTGCTGGCCCTGCTTGGCTTCGCGCTGGTTCCGGCCCCGTATAATATTATATTTCTTTTCCTGAACGGTTTGCCGCTGGGGATGGTCTACGGCACCATGATCGGCTTTTTGGAAGGCCGTCGGCAAACGGACGGTCTGGTCGCCGGGCTGACCGCTTCGTTTATCTTCGCATCGGGCTTCGTGAAAACGGTGGCCCTTACCATTCGGGCCGATTGGGGCGTGTCGGAGTTCTGGCTGCCGTTTGTAACGGGTATGTTGTTTGTGCTGCCCATGCTGATCTCGGTGTACGCCCTGACTTTACTGCCACCTCCCACCGATGAAGATCGCGCCCTGCGTACCGAACGCAAGCCCATGGACGGGGCCGAACGGCGGGCTTTTGTCCGTAATTTTCGACTGGGTTTGGTCTTATTGATTGCTTCCTATGTGCTGCTTTCGGCCTTCCGCGATTTTCGCGATAATTTCGGCCCTGAAATCTTGAAAGATGCGGGTGTCGAGAACCCCGGCATTTTTGCCAAGACGGAAACGCTGGTGGCCCTTGGTATCCTGATTGTCATGGCGTTGCTTCAGCGGGTAACGCAGAATTTTCGGGCGTTTGCCTTTCTTAACGGCCTCATGCTGGCCGGTGGGGCCTTAGTTGGACTGAGCACTTATGCGTACTCCACCGGTGCACTCTCGGCTGGTAACTGGTTTCTGCTGACAGGTCTGGGTCTATACATGGCCTACGTACCCTGCAATGGCCTATATTTTGAGCGATTGATTGCCTCCTTCCGGTATGTAAGCACAGTCGGCTTTATGGTCACGCTGGCTGACTGGTACGGCTATCTGGGCAGTGTCGGCGTGTTACTCTACAAAAATTTCGGCCATGCCAACATCAGCTACCGCGAGTTTTTCATGGACGGTGCTTATATTCTGTCGGTGGTATACGGTGTGCTGGTGATTGGATCGTTTATTTATTTCCAGCGGAGGTATAATGCTGAACTGGCGGTACGTGCAGTGGAAGGTGTAGCTTGAAAGTAGCGAACCAGTGCTCGCGCTAGATCAAATAGTAGTATTACGTAAGCCCTCGTTTTTTAAAATAGCTATTTTTTTGTCATCCCGACCGGCCGCCGGTGCAGCAGGAGGGATCTTCGGTAAGTTAACGTGAATAATGGCTGAATGCTGGTTAGCATTCGTTTAACTGAAGATCAGAATCCAGGCTATATCAAAAAGCTTTCACCACAGAGGCACAAAGAACACAGAGGTTGATTAGGGAATAAAGTTTCCTGATCAACCTCTGTGTTCTTTGTGCCTCTGTGGTGAAAGCTTTTTGATCTAATTGCTGCAAAACATAACGTGGGTGATAACTGCGTATAAGCTAGATTTTAAGCTAATCAACCCATTATTCACGTTAAGTTAGAGTAACTGCGTCTCTCTCGAAGATCCCTCCTGCCGCACCGGCGGACCGGTCGGGATGACAAAAACGTATAGCCCAGTTACTCATACTTCACGGTATGTACTAACTAACGTGAATAATGGGTTAGCTCGATCAAAATTTAGCTTATACGTACAGCTAGT
>NZ_BAAGSJ010000037.1:0-25278 GCF_054782495.1 Spirosoma aerophilum
AAAAAAAACAGTGGCATTAACTTTGCTAAGTGGGTTAGTATCCGCGTATTGATGTATACCTACCTGGTGAAATTAATGCTATTGTCTTTTTCTATATTACTCTATTAACGTGTAGTAGAACAAGTTAGCTCAAGCATTTTGTAAAGTCTGAAATAATTGTACTATATCCCAAGGAATGAATGTGGGTAATTCACCAATTACCCTTTTTATGATCTCCATCTTAAGGCTTGGATTGCGAAATTTGTTAAGTTGATGATAGGATACCTTCAGAAGATCTTCTAAATCATGGCCTCTATATTTGAGATACCAACTAGGTATTTGTAGTTCGAGACCCCCATGATAAAGGCAAACGGAAATAGAGCTGCTGTCAATGACTGGATTAGCTTTTGCTATAAAGTCAGCAAAGAATATATTTACAATACGCTGTAAACGTTCTGCTGGGAAAGAGGGTAAATGGAAATACTGCTCATCTTCGTCTAACCCAAATATTTCTTTAC
Organism: Spirosoma aerophilum; assembly: GCF_054782495.1. Lineage (NCBI taxonomy): Bacteria > Pseudomonadati > Bacteroidota > Cytophagia > Cytophagales > Cytophagaceae > Spirosoma > Spirosoma aerophilum. The sequence goes on from NZ_BAAGSJ010000037.1 coordinate 498, forward strand.
TCAAAATATCTTCACGCAGTAGGAAAGCAATAAATATAATAGGGTCAAAGATGTAGTTTTCGATACTATATCTAACGTTAGAACCTAAAACAAATATTTTTTGGTTACCTATATTCTTTCCATCCCAATCGATTATCCCATAAACTGTTTTATTGCCGTTGCGAACTAACTGATTAACAATATCACGAACCTGACTGCTATTACCAGTATTGGATTTTAACGCTCCGGATGACATAAAGTATAGTGATCTGTCACTAGGTATACTTTTTTTTAATTTACCATATAGTTTGGTATAAAACTCTACATCCGTATCACTTTCGGTGTAAACCTGTCTCCTATTATCAGTATATATACTGAAAGAAGGAATACCATCTGTTAGCAATCTTAAGACTTGCTCTTGTGTCTGTTTTATCATTCTGGGAGACTCTCTCTGCATAATAAATAAAGATTCTTCAGGAGCTAAGGCGACGGTAGAGGGTGAATGAGTTGTCATTATAACATTAACTCCTTTCTCTTTAACAAATACTTCATTCAACACTCGTAACAATTGTTTAGCCATTGATGGGTGCAGGTGAGCGTCGAGCTCATCCAGAAGTAATACGTCAGGAAAGGCCAGATCAAATCTCGAATTGTAAAGGGCCAACGCTAGAGACATTAGTACTTTTTCTCCTGATGATAAGTCACTAAAGGGTACTTCTGCACCATTAGTTTTGTTTATCAATAAAAATTGAAACGGTAGATCTCTATCATTAACAATTGGATTATTGACTCTATAATCTATTTCGGCTTCCGAAAAAATTTTGTTGACTAAGTCCCAAGGTGCTTCTCCATGCCTTTCTATAAATTCTTGGTCGCTGATATAATTTTTCTTCACTCCTCTTACCTCATTCAAGTATTTGAAGTACATATTATCTTCTAGACGATCAAGATACCGTTTGAACACGTTTGAGAAATTCTGTTGAAACATGTCTGCTGGATTACCAAGTGCAACTGGGTAATGCTCTTTTATATCTTCAACTTTTAGCTTTAGAATGGGAATTCCAGAGCTTTTGATTATTTCTTTTAGAATAAAAGCTTGAATTAAATTATTTGAGAATAGATGATTGAGATCGACATCTGGCTGCTGCTGTAATGTTGTCGCGTGACTCTGGATCAATTGAAATAGATTAGTAAATTCATATTGCATACTTTCACGGCTTGCTACATACTGCTCGCTAGGCATCAAATGTTGCGTCAATACTAATCTCTTTCTTTTAAGCTCAATTCCTGAATCAGAGAATATTTTTGCTTGATTATTCTCTAATGAGGTTAATAAGTGACTTTTGCCACCCCCATTAATACCAGATAAAACGACCAGATTCGGTATTTCCAGTGAGAAAGGTTGTAGCAAGGACTTAAAAGGGCGTTCTAATGTAAGTAAAGGCATAATCAACAATGTGGGATAAAATGTAGATTGGTGTTAATGGCATGCAACCATAAAGAAGTGGTTGGGCTCTCTGTTAATGAGCTAAACCAGCATGTAGTAGTAAAAACTTAAGGATGAGTTTAGGAGTGGCTTTCTAAGAAATAGAAAAAGTACAAATGTTGTAACGACATACTGGAGGCCATCTGCAAGTGAGCTAATAGTAGCGAGGTTATCCAATAGGAAAGAGATGGGAAAATTTATTGTAATGTAGAACTTTGAATCTATAACCGTGAATTACAGCTTTCTTAGTGTTACACAGAATAATGTATTTGCTATTTCTTTGTTACTATACAAACGTTCGTTTACTTATTAACAGAGGCTGAGCGAGCGGATATGGTTAGAAAGGAGATAAAAGGTATCAGCGACAATCAGTAACTTGCTGGCTAGCTTACTAGTTGTCCAATGAATGACCATATTGCCTTTCTGGATGAGTGGGGAAACAATGGCCTTGACTTTACCAAGCCCGGTGTTTCCACCCATTTCATCGTCACCGCCATCACCCTACGCAAAGAACAGCTTAGTGAAGCTGAAACTCAATTAGAGCAGGTGCGTAAACGCTTTTTTCAAACTGGCCCGATCAAATCAGCCAAAGTAGGCAGCGATGATAAGCGCCGGATCTTGATCTTAAAACAACTGCTCACCGTTCCCTTTCAACTATTTGCCCTTGTCGTTGATAAACGAGAGCTGCGCGGGGAGGGCTTTTACTACAAAGGGTCCTTCTACAAGTTTCTGCATGGGCTAGCTGACCGAGAACTTTACCGCAGCTTTCCCAATCTGGAATTAGTGGCGGATAGACACGGTGACGAAAGTTTTATGCAGGGATTCACCCAGTACATCTATAACCGACATGTGCCCACCCTGTTTAACCAAGCTAGTTTTCGCTTTGTGAACAGCCAAGCCAGTCTTCTCATCCAGGCGGCCGATTTTGTAGCGGGCACCCTATCCCTGTGTTATGATGAAACTGTGCTATCATCCGAACGAGCGAGCTTCGTACAATTGTTGAAACCTAAGTTACTTACCCTAAAATACTGGCCAGACGTATTTGCCCCCGTGGTAGCCCAGAGCTTGCCCGATCAAGCCGATTACAATGCTGGTTTAGCTGAACTATGTGTAGGCCTAGGCCAAGACTTTTTGCATCGTAAACTAGCCAGTCGTTCCCCTCAAGAAGTTGACCAAGTTACGTGCTTAAATTATTTGCTATTTCATTTCCGCCATGTTGACCCTACTCGGTACATTTCAAGCCGGGAACTAATAGCGCACATTGAGGAACGGCGCGGCAGTTTGCCCAGCCTGCACTACTTTCAAACGCGGGTGATTGCGCCGCTCCGGGATGCGGGTGTCATCATTGCCAGCAGCACCAAAGGCTACAAAATCCCATCCTGTGAGGGAGACCTCTACGATTTTGTCAATCATAGTAATACCATTATACAACCGTTGTTATCTCGGATCAGTAAATGCCGGGATCGAATCCGTTTAGCCACCGAAGGAACGATTGACCTTTTAGATAGAGAAGAGTATGCAAACCTAAAGCATTTGTTAGCTGATCCATCGCTGACCTGATGTAATGGTAATGGGTAAGGGTTACAAACTAGGAACGACCGTTGCTGGTTTGTAACCCTTGTACATAGGCATACATACGGTTGTAGGTAGTTGTAAAAGAAACGAAAGCAAAATGCTCTGAAGGGCATTTTATAAGCGTACCATAAGAAGAGGGATATGTGAGATTAGTCTTGTTACTTTTCTAGACAAATGTTACTTAGCTCTTTGTCCAGTAAAAAGTAGCAAGTCTACAAGGCCAAATTTGACAGATCAAGACAGAAAATCTTTAAAATTAAATACCAAAATTATTTCATTCTAGTAATAATTATAAAGAGTTAAAATTTAGACCAGTTTTAACTTAACTAGTACTATAATTCTATTCTAGTTTAATTTACAGATGAAATACTTTTTTTATTTTTAGTGTTGATCCATCTGTAAAAAATATTTTTGCTTTTATTGGGAAATCGCCCCAAACAAGTATTGTGTGGCTAAAATCAATATTGTTTATGCCTTTTTTTACTGTTTTGTATGCGTAAAACCAAGGAATTGGATTCTTGTCCATTGTATGATGAAGATAGTAGCGAACTTTCTTAATAGAAGAAAAAATTTCTTCTTGCGAAAGAAATTTTTCTTGCGATTTAATGGACATAATTACTCTAAACTTTAAATCATTTCTGTTGACAGGTGGAGTAATCTTAGTAACTGTTAAAAATAAGTCAGCGAGAGAGTCTTTCTTTACAAATTTAGCTATCCCTTTACTAGGTAATTTAATAGCTACAAGAGCACTTGGACTTGCATCGTTCCAGCCTTGTTCAATCTCCTTTTCTCTGACTGAAAATGCCGGGTGTTGTGCATCTTCAATGAACTCTTTGAACGGAGCCTTAACTACAGAAATATCTGAACATTCTTTTAACTTTCTCGTGACAAACCCTGAATAATAATCGGCATCTAATTCATGCCTACTAGTTATAACTGAGTCTATCAGATGCCTACCAAAAATATGCCCTAGTTCATGCGCAAGTATAGCTGTATTTGAACAAAACTCATTTGCAGTACTTATATCTTTAGGGTTAACTAAAATGACCTCTCTATTAAGGCTATCTAAGCCTACACGTGCAAAGCTAATATCAGTCGTTTCAAGTATATATGATCTATCCCGTCTAAAACCCACACTAAGCAAAAGTTTTTTTATGATTTTCGTAGTATTTTCACTTGCTTGTTGTGTTTTAAATACTTCCGTTTTAGGATTATCGTCTTTCATGCCGATACTGCCTTTTAGCCTTATTTGCCCGAGCGAAATACAGTTGAAAATTATTATGAGACATAAAATTTTAATAATAAAATATGTGAATCTGATCATCGCTGTTCAGTTTAAAATGTCTAATTAGTGATAGCCTCGCAGAGTAAATACAAAATATATACTTTCATCATCTGATGCTATTTTGAAACTATTTATAGCTACATCATTAAAAATACTTTCATCTCTAATTTTTTTCATTTCTGACAAATGAATGACTTTTTGAAATGATTTTGAATTTAGAGGTAAAGCAAAATTAGGCTTTACAGGTTCCAAATTATACTTGCCTTGTAGATTTTTAATTAATATGTTAAATTTTAAATTAACTTGTCTTAATGGTAACCCTATTATACTTCCATCCATTGACAAAAGTAGTTCAGAATTTAAATTTATTAATTCTTTGAATCCATCAGGGTTCCAAGTAAGTCTTGGAACTAAATTGACTAAACTCGCTTTCCATCTTTCCCTGTCGGCTATAACTGTTCCTTTAATAGTAATAATTAAATTATTAATATCTAAAGATTTAAAATTTATTTCATCTACTAGTAATTTATGATTACTATACCTGAAATTGAAATATTCGGTAACTAAATATTTTTTAACATTAAGTCCATTATCTACTAATTTGACGTTTTGAACAATATTTTTTATCTTATCTTTGTTCATGTATAAATATATTGAATCAGATGATGTGGAATCATTAGCAATTGAAATTTTCATTTTATTGAAGAATTCTTCATCGATTTCGTATTCGAATGTCTGTGAAAAGCTATAAATATTAGCTGTAAGAAAAAGCATTATTGATGCAGATAGTTTAATACTCATACATTTTGCTATTTGCATTTTAGGACTTTCATAGTTGATAATACTAAAGTATAATCACTTTTCTCTTTTTGCGTTAATCCATTGTTTTTATCATTTACATTAATTTGAATAGCTCTAATCATATTTTGATAGTTTAGCTCTTTCCTTATGATTTTTGTTAGTATGTCTATTCCTATAATCTTAAATACTTTATAGGTATTTATAGAACTAGGATTATTAAGTAGCTTGCTTGTGATTTCTAGGCCAAGGCGATAAGCTTCATCAAATGTACTAACGCCAGAGTTACTGAGGCCTCGCCAGAGTGATGCGAAACGTAAAAGCTTTGAAGTGTCGTTATCAATACCATATAAACTGTAGTCATACTCATAACCACTATTTATTAGCATAGCAATTATGATATTTAGGTTAATGTTTTCATTTTTGTAGAACAGACATATCTGTCTAAAAATTTCAGATTCAGAGTTATCTACCATGAAGCTGTTAACGTATCTCCTCGATAGATAGTGACCTGCTAAAAAATCAGCGTGAAGTTCTCGCTTACCTATATATTTTATATCAAATAGCTCTGGGTTTTTTTCACATTGCTTGAGGTGTGCATACTCATGGGCTAATATACCTTCCGCTAATAACATAGTATCAGACCCAATGTATCTGGCAACAAATTCTTTTAAAAATTGGGGAGAGTAAAATATTGTTTTCTGATTACAACTTGAAAAAAAAGCACCACTATTTTCATATTTTATATTTGTAATTTGAAACGAAGAATCTAAATAGTTTTTTTGCTTTGGAGATATTAATTTGAAATTATCCGTCTGTGAATATGCTACATAGCATATTAAGTGCAGGGATAGAACTAAAAAAATATGTTTAATTGACATCGTCCCATGATTTATACTTTAATTTATCTATGTTGCTCTTACAAACCTCTATTCTTTCTTCTGCAAATGCTTTTAAAATACCTCCTATTATTGTTCCCGCAAGCCCTACTCCTGCTCCTGCCCCAACAGTGCTCAATGATTTATTGCTATTTTTTATAAAATTATCTGCTAAATCACTTGATTGTTTTAGTTTAAACTCCTGAGGTAATATTACACTTTTATAACCCAATGCAATACATTTTCCTTTATCTACTATTTTTTTTGGGAGTGTATCCAAAACACTTTGATAAGTTTTATTGAAACTATTCTTGACTACCTCATATTCAGTTTTTAAGGAATCCTTTTTGGACTGAGCTAGTTCACTTTTCTTGACTAGTTTTACTTGTGAATAAACTCTATCTTTTGCCCTTTCCAAGTCATCTACCAATTTTTGGGCATTTTCCTGATAAGTTTTGTATTTGCCAGTTATTTTATACCATACCTGGCAAGAGGATAAATTCATTGTTGTGATTATCAATCCTATAAATAGAAAAGTGGATTTCATAGCTTTAAAGTGTTAGTTTTAGTACGGGTGCCTTTAATCGATTTTTATGGTTAGCGGTATCGGCATTAGCTTTAAGTGTAAAATTAATGTCGATGCTAGTAGCGTACGCTAGAAGTGGCAAATACCGATAGGATTTTAATAATGTCAATGGGAAATTTCCCGTATCTTTTTTCCATTTTCAGGTTACTTTAATTTTTAAGATAAGGAAAGTATAACATCCAGCTATTTGTGAGCAGTAGGCATGTCATTGTACTTTTTTAGAGCATGCTGGGAAATTTTAAAAAGCTGGTAGTTAAGTCAACTTTTTAGCGACCAAGCAATAAAAGCATGACCTCCCAGTGGCAAGCACTAACTGACTACCAGTGGGCAACAATTTCGCCTTTTTTCGATGGCTCCGGCCACCCGGCTAAAACGCAAGTTTAAGCACGATTTACGCCAGATTATGGACGCTATCTTGTGGCTACTTCGTACCGCTTGTCAATGGCGCAACCTACCGCCTTGCTGGCCGCACTGGCAAGTGGTCTGCTACTACTTTGACCAGTGGAAAAAAGCCGACCTTTTTAAAATTAGTTGATACCCAGGGTCGGTTATGGGTAGCTGATGTGGATGCTGCCAACCGAGTTGATGGGACCTTGGCGGTGCCGTTAGTAGTGGACATCTTGTGGCGGGTTGGCTAGCGGCTGGAAAAAGTTTTGGAGACCAAGCCTACAATGGTGTTATCGCGGCTGAATTAGCCCGGTTGAGTATCGACTGCGCAAAAGCATCCCGTCCTGAATCAGCGCGTGGTTTTGTGCCCGTCGCCAAGCGTTGGGTTGTTGAGCGGAGCATTGCCTGAACCAATTTCTTTTGTCGGGTGACTAAAGATTACGAGCACAAAGTATTTTCTTCGGTGGCTTGGCTCTATTTAGCCAACAGTCAACTTGTGTTGCAATGGATCGGGGCTACAACCAAACATGCTTTCCCAGTAGGCTCTTAAGAATAGCATGAATGCGATCAGCTACATCTAGCATCTTAGTGACTAAACGTCGGGTCTGATCAAGCGTCCGGGCGGCAACAAGGTCGAAAGTGTCCATTTGAGGTGAAACCCAGAGGCTGGTATCTAGGTGTACAATATCAATTTTTATAAAATAGTTATTAGTTAATTTTTGATAATTCATTAATGACTATTTTAGCACTGTCAGCGACAAACTTAGCCTCTTTAGATGTTGGCTGTATTCCAGCTCCCCACTGGGATGAATAAGTTGCAAATCCAATTTTCGAAATGTTATTATGCAAGACAGAATCTATTATAGAGGTCTTGTATAATCTATCCGCCATTGTTTTGTACGATTCATCGTCATCTACCTTTATATTTAATTTATTTACACAAAGCCTTCTCATATGAGAACGTATAAGTATTCTATATCTAAAAAACTCGCCCCAAATGTATCCTCCTACGGTAGGATTAAGTGATTGGGCCAAAGTGTCCGGTGAAATAGAAGATAAGTTTTTGTTAACTTTTATAAATTCTTCAGCTTTCTCAACAGGATTTGTCGGTATACTATCGACAAATGATTTTTTAAATGCAAAAAGGCAAATTCCTACAAGCTGTACAATTAGAACTGTAAATAATTTACTCTGCTGATTAGGGTTTATAAACCTAGCTTTTCCAATTAGGGATAAACAGGTTATTATGAGTACAAAAACAAATGCAACAACAAGTGCACTTGCTAGTATTAAAATTAGTATTTCTTGCGGATTCATCTTTATACATGTTTAAACTTAAGCCGTAAGTATTAGGGATCTAGAGTTATTCATCATTAATATAAAAGAAGAAAAAGCTTCATTTAAAACCCCTTTGTAAAAAATATGAGTTTCCATTCGTGTGATTTCTTTTTTAATTCTAAATCAAGGAGTACTATGGTTATATAGTATAATCTTACAAGAACCAGCGCCAAAAACAGTCATTGAAATAGAATAGTAATCTCTGAGGGATTATGCACTAACAGTTAAAAATATAAAGATTATTACTAATTATTAGATGATGTGATTTAAAGGTATGCTTTGTTACAAATCATAAATGGTCGTTTCAAATTCGGAACTAGCCATCGCTAGTACGTCCAAATGATTTCAATGCTCACTACTTAGCTATGAACACGCCTTATTCTCTCCTTTACAAGGCTTCAACGGACGTTCAAGCCTTGTAAAGGAGAGAATAAGATGTATTTTGCCTATATTTTAGAGGTCCAAAGAGAATGGTTTCTATGGCAGAAATGAATACGAATCAAAACGCCCATCCTGCTGATGAGTCGACAGCGGTAGTATCACTGTCGAACTTGGCAAGAGTCCTGGCTAGTGGGCATATACAATTACTAGAGGAATCTGGCGAGGCTATGAAAAAGCAGCAAGCTAATTTAGCCCGTTTGCTGGCGCTTTGGGACCGGCTTGACCAATTACAAGTTGAGCTTGAACGACTCAAGAGCCAAGCAGAAGAAACGTAAATGATCATGGAGCCTGACTTAAATAAGGAACTGATTAAGCATCTAGCCTATGAGTGGGCAATGGTCAAATTACCAGGTCCTCGTCTTCTGTACGTTGATTGTATGCGGATTGTTGGTCGCCTATTGGCGGTTACCGAAAGTAAAGAGCGGACCGAGTACCTATTTATGGGGATTCTCCATCAAGCGATTCAATTAGAAAAAACGTATTTCTGGGTGGAGCGGGAGGTACGATTTGAAACGCTGGCACATGCCACGAATAGGACAGACTTAATGCTGCTTCATTTAAGGCATAGTGAACCCCTGGATGATGCCGCTTTAGATGCTTACAATGAACGGGTAAATCGGTTTTAGTCCAGCCCTTAACCAGAGGCGTATGATTGATTATCGGGTGGAGGTATGGGACTGGACAAGAAAAGGCTGGATACCAATCAAAGATTTTATCGAAGACAGGGCAAAGAAAAATTCAATTGGCTTGGATGCTGATGAAGGGCTCACGTTGATGCAGGCACATGTCCGGGTGATTCAACTGGCCAAGAAGTATCCTTATCTAAGGTTTAGAGCGAATAGAATGCCCGTGTAAGTCGATTCCAAAAGTAAAACTCCTTATTCACGCTATGGCAAAGAAAACAACTTCCTCCACACTCGCCACTACCGGCCCAACCAAGTACGTAGCTTATTATCGTGTATCGACCAGGGCACAAGGGGAGTCTGGCTTAGGGCTGGAGGCACAAAGGGCAGCGGTAGCGGGATACGTGAAAGGGGTTATAATTGCTGAGTTCACGGAGGTAGAAAGCGGCAAGAATAACCAACGGGTACAACTGGCAGCGGCTATAGATCGGGCAAAAAAGGAAAGTGCAGTGCTGGTTATTGCCAAGCTCGACCGCTTGAGCCGTAACGCTTCGTTTATCTTCACGCTGAGGGATTCGGGCGTTAACTTTCAATGTGTGGATATGCCCGATGCCAACACGTTAACCATTGGCATCTTTGCAACACTAGCCCAACACGAACGAGAATTAATCAGCTCTCGGACTAAGTCCGCTCTCCAGGCTAAACGAGCTCAGGGAGTATTACTCGGTAAGCCTGAAAATCTAACGCCCGAGGGGCAACGAAAAGGGGGAGAAACCACCCGGCGCAAGGCTCTAGCGAATGAGAATAACCGCCGGGCCGCTTCGATGATTGTCCTAATGCGTCAGGCAGGTCAGAATCTAAGCCAAATTGCGGCTGCGTTGAACCGAGCCGGTTTCCGAACGTCGAGAGGTGGCTCATTTCAGGCCACTCAAGTAATGCGATTAGTTAAACAGGACAACCAACATTAACCTATTTAGGCCACTTCTCCAAACCAGCGGCAATACGCAAAGCGCGTTGCACATCTTCCCAATAATAGCCGCTGTCATAACCCGTTGACAAGCGATCACAGATCGTCAGAAAATCATTAGCCGCATCAAACCGCCGTGTTTCAGGAGCTGGTTGGCCGGGTTGAGCGAGGGGTTGATCCGATATGCCTTCCATGGCCGTAAAGTTAAGCGTAACAGGACATGAAAAAGCCTCATTAGTCTAAAAACTAATGAGGCTGAAGAAGCATAACAGATACAAAACGCAGATCTGCTAGTTTTATTGTGCACCCTGAGATAAGAAGGATTTATTTAGCACTTTCTTCCGGTGATTTATCGAATGGCTGCCAGGTGGCATTATTTCAACGGACGTTTGTAAAACGCCATAAAAGTGTATTCCACGGATTTTTAATAACCAAATAAAGGGGTTCTTCTTCCAATGGGGCAATTTTACACGCTAAGCAACGAAAAATATAGTCACAACTTAATGACTGCTGTAAATCAAATAGTTATCAAAAAGGGTGTCGAAAATTTGCCTAAAAAATCTGCGTTTCTAATCAATCAGAAGGGGTAGTTTACTTTATCGAAAAGGAACTCCTAATTGATAGAAATAGCCTAAAATGTTGACAATCAGTTTTTACCTAGATATGTAGTTGCTTACCGTATAAATCCGCCTGTTAGGAAGAAATACCCCATATTGGGCTTAATCGGCCTTGAAATAACTGGTTTCGACAAATACTGTCAGGACGTTGGCGCAGGCATCCTGTTCCCGTTGCTTCTACTCGCAATTGTTGGCAAACGTGCTCACGAATACAAGAGCGGCCGGTACTGAACTTTTCAGTACCGGCCGCTCCCACATAAAATATGTGGCTATACCGATAATCAGATTAAAAACTGTGCTATCTATCGAGAGATAGACAACCATCTGATTTATGATTACTATTGAAAGCAGAATCACAAATCAAGATTTTTAGTAGTTAAGTGCCTGTTTTATAGAGCATTAACTATCAATTCCACCCAAATTTTGTAATTTCATAACACTCTTTTGTTTTGGTTTGATAACACTATAACAAATATTATACCTTTTCCGTCTTCCTGCAAGTCAATTAATGACTTTACGGATGCCATCTCCTGACCACAATAAGGAAGTTTTCAAAAGCTTTTGGCGTGCTGTTGTGAGGAGTAGTTCTTCTCATATCTATCAAGGGCTGAAAAGCTTGTTGATATACTAGAAATGAGTCAGTAAAATACTCTTTAAGCATTTCTTCATCAGCCCCTTCATTCAAAACACAAACTGATATTTTTTCGAAGTAATTTAGAATAGGAATTACATTTTTTCTTATTGGAAATTTATCTTCTGACGTCGCCGATGTCGTTTTGATATCATTTTTTCTAATCAATTCAAGCTCTTCTTCTTCTGCTTGCTCTAGCGCAATTTTAATTTTGCCTAAATCTAAACTGTTTAGAGCATTAGCATTAGCAATTCTGAAATTTCTTACTACAAACGATTTTTGCATGAATTCTTTATACCATTCTGTAATAATATCCTGGGATGCCTTTTTTTTATAAAAATCTAACATCTCTTGATGGTGCCTCTCTCTTTGATACATTGAAGAAAGTTGTTGCTCATACGACATAACTAAACGCACGTAAGCAAACCAAATTCCTGCAATTCCAATAACAGCACCAACAGCAGCAAAGGTTTTTTGTAAATCTTGACTTGAGTTATTAAAAGTTACCCATCCTGCTACGGCTGCAACAATAATGATTAACCAGATTGGCCAGTTATTAAAAACGACTGACAAATTGATTCTTACAGGTTTTGTAATAGCGGGACTTTTTTCTATTTCTGGAACAGGGTAATTTTGAGTAGGAGTACTCATGCTTATTAAACAGTTATTAGTGTGGTAGCATTCTGTAGAATCTGACCGCTATTATACACAAAAAAATTTATAGCCGTTTACAGAATTATCTTTCGGTCAATTTAGAGCAAGATGAGCAATCTGATGATTTTACCTTCAGTAGCTGAGACAGTAAAACACAAAGACATGCTTATCGGCTAGCCCTTCTGTCTAAGCAATTTCGACATTGACCGCATTTAAGCCTTTCTTGCCCTGTTCGACAGTATATTTTACTTTGTCATTCTCCCGGATTTGATCGGCCAATCCCGAAGCGTGGACAAAAATATCTTCTCCTCCATCATCGGGCTTAATGAAACCAAATCCTTAGAGTCATTAAAAAATTTTATTGTTCCTGTTAGCATTATTGGTTAGAAATTAGTCCAAAGGTAAGGACGGAACAAGAAGTTAGACTTCCAAAGTAGAGCCGTATCCTATCCTGATATTACTTGTGATATTGGACTTGATATCAGGCCTAATATTTACTACTAAAATAAACTTTCTTTTTAAGTCTAATATTTATTTTTATCTTTCGACTAATACGAATGTGAATTTCCATTAACCATATAATAATCAATGGTTTATACAACGGGTGGTATTAAAGGAGGAAGCGGCAAGAGTACTGTTGCAACTAACCTTGTTGTTCTATTAGCTAGTAAGGGTAGAGATGTTTTGTTAGTTGATGCTGATGATCAAGAAACAAGTACAGATTTTACTGCTTTGCGTGAAGAGCGTACAGATAACAAGGCAGGCTACACAGCTATTCAACTTGCAGGTACATCGGTACTTAAGCAGATACCTAAACTAGCAGAACGTTATCAAGATATAGTCATCGACACAGGCGGTAGAGATACTGATAGCCAACGGGCCGCTTTGACCATATCAGATGTATATCTTGTGCCTTTTAAGCCTCGAAGTTTTGATGTTTGGACAATTGAAAAAGTACAGAGCTTAGTTGAACAAGCGCAAGTCATTAACCCCCGGCTCAAAGCATTTGTATTTCTCAATATGGCTGATCCAAGAGGGGAGGAAAATTTTGAAGCGGCAGAACTTCTACAACAATCCGAATCCTTAGAATTTATTAACGTGAGTCTGGGACATCGTAAAGCTTTCGCTAACGCAGCAGCTAATGGCTTAGGTGTTTTAGAATTAAAAGGTGACGAAAAAGCAGCCATTGAGTTTAAGGCACTGTATAACTATATTGAAGAATTACTAAACAAGAAATAAACATGCCAGTAGCACCTAAGCCCAAAAGCCGCAAAAAGGAGACTGGGTTTGATAATGAGAAGGCGTTAGATTTTATTCGTCAAGGTGGAAGCCAGTCCCAGGGAGACGAGACCGTGGAACAACAGCCTCAATCAGCAAATCTTGGAAAAGGCCGACACACTACGAAAACGGATCCGAATGATCATGTTTCAATATCGATTAAATTACTTGTTAGTGAACGGAACCAGATCAATGACAATAGGGCTAAACTATCAGGAAGGGACAAAAAATCCTTAGAAGGATGGATAATTGAAGCAATTACTGAAAAATTAGAGCGTGAAAATAAACGTAAAAATTAGGGCTAATATCAAGTTTGATATTAGCCCTAATTTTTACGTTTAAAACGTAGGCAACTACGGTTCTGTTCAGAATTAGTCTGGAACAAACAGTCATTCTATGAGTTGCCTTTACGTAACCTATAATGAGTTTTATACTACCTTCAGAACCAAATAGGTTCCGTCCCAAACCTCCTTTTTCTATGCAATAAACCTTGCTTAATTGAGTAGATTTTTTGTTCCTAAGTATTCTCCGGCAGCTTTAAATGAAGACTTTTAAAGAAATAAGCCAGAATAAATAGTGGCATATATATCCGTTCTAAATCTCCTTTTTCTCTCATTTCTATTGTTCAGAAGTAGTGTACTGACGCTCTAGAGAGGTCTGAATTTCCTGCTTCAGAAGTTCTTGAGCAGCCTTACCTACCTTGACAAATACAGCATTACAGTACTTTAAGCGGTCATTAATTCGGTCATCTGAGTTCTCTTTCAATTGCCAGCTATAAAGTAGCTTGTTTGCGGCTTCAGTACCGATGTCTTCTAGGTAAGTGGCAATATTCTTATCCGTTACTTTCCAAGCACGTAAATTGTCAATTACCCGCGAAACAATGTGGTTTTTGAGCCAGAATTCAGGGATTTTACCATCTAGTTTTCGTTGAATTGTGAATTTAAAGCCCGTAATTTTTTTTCGTCCACCAGATTTTCGTTCAGTTTCATAGACAGGCTCATATGTAAAGGCCAAATTAGTGCTGGCCAATTCGTCTATAGCCTCACTCATTGTGTACTTAATAAGATCTTTGGTCAGTGGATACTTCATTTTGGGTGAACCATCTTTATTCTTTTTGATGCGTCCCGACTTATCCTTGATCTCCCAGCAGTCCATCAACTGTCGATACTGCTCAATTGTAGGGGACCATACCCCTGTATCCCGGAAGGCTGATAGAATTTCAAAGAATCTCATTGAATACCAGCTTCTTAGGCTCATATAATTACTAATTTGATATTTAGTATAATGAGCAATTTTAACAAAATACGGCTCCAATTGCGGATTAAGTAAAACCGTAATAACTCCGTTTTGATAACCGACTGCCTGTTCCTTAGTTGAATCCAGCAAATGTCTTACGTACCATGCCTTACGATCCAAGCTTTCAAATTCCCAAGTGACATGGATCAACTCCATTAAGGCTGCTTTGATGTGTTTATATGCTGTATCTTGGGCCACATTAGCATCCGTTATTATATCACCGATTCGAAATTGATAGTAAGGGCGCAAAGAATAATCATCATCCCTTATTTGATCAATAACTCTCGCCATAATACGTTTGGCGGCCACGCTCATCTTACCCTGTCGAGCAAAGGTCACATTCCAATGCTGCTTGATAAGTTCACTATGCTGAGGCTCGTAAGTAAGCTCAAGGGGGAGTACTAACTGAGTGTTCCGTTTATCGTGTCCAGTCATTGTATGAATGAGTAAAGCGGCAGCAATATAATAAAAGGAGTTAAATAAGTCAAACTCCTCAAACTCCGTCCTAAATCTCCTTTTTTCTAGTCTTTTTCCGTCCTAAACCTCCTTTTTTCTAGGCTAAATTCCGTCCTAAACCTCCTTTTATTAGCAACAACTCAGTATATATATTAACTATAATAGTAAAATTTCCTACTATAATAGTTTTGCCTCGCGCGTTGCTAAAAAAAATGTGGATAAGGTTGAAAAGACTAAAAAATTCCGAACCAAAGCAAGCGAAAAAACAAAAAACAAAAAGGACCGCGCGTTTGCTAAAAAAGCGGAAGAGGCTCGCAACTATATTTTTAGTTTATACACATTACTAAAATTATTGGTTATAAAAAGTTTTCAAGCAATCGCACAGTTTTATACCTTCAATATTATATCTTAGTAAAGTGATCGGGTTTAGTCGCTAAAGCTCATAGATTAAACTAGGTCCATTAGCCAATTTGAAATTCTAACAGATTAGTACGGTATATATGTTGAGAACAAGAGTAGTTGTTGAACTGCAAGACGAACTTAAGCTTTTTGACTCAACCGATGCAGATGCTTACACTCAGTTAGGAATTAAGCTTAATGAAGAGTTTAAGCATTATTGGGTTCACGTAGGATCAATTCTTACATTTAAAGAAATGGGAGATACTTTCACTAGTGGACATGAGGTAGTTCATATTGAAACTGTTACTTATCCTAAGATGCAAGATGAATACAGCGAAGGCGCGTTTAACCTAATGATTGTGTATTACGTTAAGCGATTAACCTACTAGTACTTACTCATACATTACAAGTGTAAGACAAGCTCGCTAGGCCACGAACGAGAGCTAGGTGCAGTTGTAGTCTGTTTGCTTAGAAAATAGGCTTAGAAGACAATTGTGCGCTTCTAAGCAGAAGTGAGCATATAAGGGTACGACCCGCCTGAGATAGGACAAGCCGAACAGCTCAATGCGTTTATTGTTTGGACTATTGGAATGAAACTGAATTGGAATCTTTGCTAACATGGCACCAAGTGATACATTATGAATCTATTGTTTAGCGGTCAATGTCCTAAGAAGAATGTGCTCGATATTGGGGGAGCTGCAGAATTTACTACAAAACTGAAATTATACCGTGAACACAGTATTGAGCTGCCAGATTTAGAATTTTGCTTTTATTCAATAAAAGTCTTAATTGAAGACGGTTGGAAATTAGATAAGGTTAAAATACTCGATGAAAATCAAAGACTTTTGATAGACTTATCAAGAGATGTGCTTGAAGGAGAGCCTATTTTGCAACATATAGCAACAATTAAGCGAGGACTAGATAATAGCCCATATATTGGAAAATTAGAATTACTCAGCATTATTGTTAAACGAATCATTTGGGGTTAATTGGTGAGTTTGCCCCATACTTTCAGGATATTTTCTAAACATATTCCACACCTGATGTATATACAAATTTCTCGTATCAAGACTAAAATATTAAATTTTCTTTTGCTGTTGTTTCTTTTACATCCGGTGTGGGTCTTTAGTCAAGTGTCTGTAATAAGACATACTGATAGTGTAATGACAACAAAACATAAAATTATAAGACGTTTTTATGCTAATAAAAATGGGTTTAGTATAATTGAAGAAAATCAATCCAACAAGAATGATATAATTGAGATTACATTTATAAATGGACAGCTATCTGACATAGATAGTAACTCATTGAATTATCAGCTTGTTCGTAACAACAACTTTTGGATTAATCTAACTTCTACTTTTGACAATGCATTTACGTATAATACCACTAGAAAGAAGAACGGAGTAATATTAAAGTACAAAGAAGGAGAAATTAGAAAATGTCATGTTGAACTACCTATTACGAAAGCAAAACAGTTTCTTAAAGAAATTTGGTGACTAAATTATTTAATTATTATCTGATTATTTACTTACATTTAGACTTACTTAAACTTTTTTCAACCATGAAGAAGAGATTTGAATTAAGGAAAGTAACAGTTGCAACTCGTATGACAACATTAAAACCGCTGTCTCCAAACCAGTTAAAAAAATGTACGGGGCACTCAAATAGTATCGTAGTAACAGAAATTTAATGAAAATTATATCAGCCTATGTTCGCATAGGCTGATATAAATATCTGTACAAACATGATGACAAATAATATCGATTTTGGCGAAATCAGACGATCAGTAAATAATATTGCTGGTACACTGGCAGTAATGGGACGTAGAGAAGATGCTGATGCTTTGGCGATACTAATACAAATTATAGGGTACAGGGCCGGAGATCATTTTACAGAGTTTGACGAAGCAGCAGACAACTACCTTGATAATCTCAAAAGAATGGATAACTATCTAAAACAGGGAAAAGCAAGCCTTTCCCTACCTTCACCTACGGTTTCGGCGGAAAGTGATTAGCTTTCGGGCTAATTAGCAAGAGGAAAGGGGTCTTCGACGCCCTTCTCTCTTGCCCTGCGGGAATAAATTGCTGATATTCAGTAGTTTATTAATATTAACAATCATTATTAAGTAATGATTGTTAAGTCAACCAACTGATAATCAAGACTAAAAACAATTGTAATAGCAATTATGGCCACTTATAAAACGATCAGTGTAAGTGAAGAGACATTCAGGGATTTTGAACGTATGGCCGATAGCTACGGGCTAACTAATAAGGGGTTGGTAGAAGCTATGTTGACATACTTTAAGGTTACCAAAGCCGACCCAAGAAGCCCCCAGGCGGATAACCCTACCGACGCAATTAAAGCACTCGATAAGCGATTAATTAGCTTCATAAAAGAACAGGAGAAGAAAATATTAATTCCAATTAAAGAAGCTGTGTTTGATATGGCCAGTTCAGAAGGTGTGCCCAGACGTTCTGATTTAAGAATAGTAAATACCAATGTTAAAAGAATAATAACAGGATTAAAACTAGATGAGTAAATGCAAACAAAATTCACTAGTCCAGTCAAGTCGAATAACAAAGGGAGTTGCTCAAAGTTGGTCAACTATTTAGAAAAGGAAAATGATAAAACTTTATCAGCAGATAAAGAATACTTTTTCTCTGCTGATCGGAATAACTGTAATAAGTGGGAAGTCATACAACAGATAGATAATAATGCTAAGGGGCAAAAAATAGAAAAAGAACAAGATCGGTTTTATTCTATTGTTATAGCTCCCAGTCAAGAAGAGCTTGCACACATTGGTAACGATTCTGAAAAATTAAAAGAATATACTAGAAACGTAATGGAGAATTATGCTTCTGGTTTCTGTAATAGTAAAGGAGAAAATAGGGGAAAAGAAAGCAAAGATTTGGTTTGGTATGCCAAAATAGAAAACGAGCGTAAATACAATTCGTTGGACGAAGATGTTAAAGCAGGAATTGTAAAATCAGGTGAATTAAAAGAGGGAGATCAACGGCATATTCATATTATAATTTCCCGTTGTGAAGCACGAGAGAACAGGCATGTATTAGATGCAGAGCAGGGAAAAAAGCAGGAACAAACTATGCATTTATGCCCTACTGTCAACAATCAAAAGATGTTTGACCGCGACCAATTTTTTAGGGCTAACGAACAAACCTTTGATAAGCAATTCAACTATGAGCGCGATTTGAAAGAGTCTTACGATTACTGCAACGCCAAAAAGAACGGTAAACAGCAGGATTATGAAGACGCGATGGGACACAGGCGAGAGCGGAACAACGATAAGCGAGAAAGCTACGAACAAGCTATGCAGCATAAACAAGACAAGAATACTGACTTAAGGGGTGAGCAAGAAAGACAACAGGGGAGAAGTAGTGAGAATGGGTATAGTATGTGAAACCATCTAAAATTTAAACGTTATGAAAGGGTCATTTTGGGGTTATGTTATTGGCTATGTTGGTTTGCCTTTACTAGTGATTTGGGGAACGCATAAACTAGTTATGTGGGCCTTACTGAGCATTCATGTTCCCTTATGGTGGGCAGATAAAGCAGCTATTTTAGCCGCCCTGGGAGCAATCGTTTTCATGGTTGTACTGCGCTTTAAAGGTAAGAAAGGCCCCGCCATTGGTCAAGTATCACAGACAACAAAAACAGGGAAGAAGGTTGAGGACTATGTTTATAGACTCGTCACGACCAAAGGATATCTGTTTCTAACCAACCCATTCGCCGGTATACTCGTGATCGGTGGAGCTGGAGCCGGTAAGAGCTTCAGTGTAATTGAACCGATCATTGTCCAAACTATTGAACAAGGTCATGCCGGACTTCTTTATGACTTTAAATTCCCGACACTAGCTAAAATAGCTCAGGGAGCTATGAAGCGTTTTCCATCGGATACAAAATCGTATATCGTCAACTTCGATGATCTAACGCGTAGCCACCGGGTCAACCCCATTAAGCCAGAAACCCTACACACGGCTAGCAACGCTAGAGCCGCAGCCCAAACCATCATTAAAAACTTGTTTCCTCCGGGAAAAGGGGGGGACAATTTCTTCGTTAAAAATGCCACAACTTATCTGACTGGCATAATTTGGTTTCTGAAAAAGGAACACCCTGAGCTGTGCACCTTACCCCATGCAATGGCAATGGCTAATGAACCTGTTTCTAAGGTTGTAGCCCTTCTAAGAGAAAATAGAGAGGTTGCCGGCACGATTGCTAGTATACGTACCGCAGTTGACGAAAAGGCAGGGGGGCAGATTGCCGCAGTAGTAGCGACCTTACAAGATGCCCTGAGCATTTTAAACACGCCAGAAATCGCTTGGGTGTTGTCAGGAGATGACTTTGACCTAAATCTAAACAACCCTAAAAGCCCCAAATTTGTCACTATAGGCAACAATCCAAGATTAGCCGGTACCTATAGCCCTGTCATTGCTTTAATCGCTACAATGGCACTTGGCGAGATGAACCAACAGGGTAAAATACCATCAGCAGTTATTCTAGACGAAGCCCCTACGCTATACATTCCTGATTTTGCTACTATCCCTGCCACCGCTCGGAGCAACAAGGTGGCCACCGTATTTGGCGCGCAGGATTTTAGCCAGATTGTGAGCATGTACGGTCAAGATGAAAAAGACACAATTATAGCTAATATGGCTAACAAGTTCTATGGTCGCGTAAACCATCAACAGACCGCACAATACATCTGTACAATGTGGGGTAAGGAACAGGTCTTACAGCGTAGTGAGTCCACTAGCGACGCCTCAGAACAGAGTATGAAGACTTACCAAAAGTCCCATCAAGTGAGTATCACCGATCGGGACAGAGTTACGATTCAGCAGGTGTTAGAATTACAGACAGGAGAATTTTTCGGCCAACTCGTGGAATCCGATGTGAGTTACTTTCGAGCTAAGATGAAGCCAGATCAAGCGGATCCCGTCGATTTAAAAGCAATTAGCCAGGTTGATAAGAATGACATAGACTCAAATTTCGACCGTATTCAAATTGATATTGAGAATCTATTCAAGCCACTGAAACCGATAGCTATAGAGCCAAAAGAAGAGGTATTACCACCAGCACCAGAGCCGGCAAAAAACACTAAGAAGCATAATTTGGAGGATGAATTTTAACTGACACTGACATGAAAAGCTTCGTAATAATATGTCTGGTAAATTTGACTTTAGCTTTCAAAGTACAAGGCCAAGATAACTATTATTCTAGACCTACACCCAAGCGAATCACTGCTTATGTAGGTCTTAACTTTCAAGCTCTTTCCCCATTTAGCAAGTATGCAATCTCAAATGTGAGGGGAGAGGGGCAGAACCTACAGTTAGGAGCAATTTACAACATACCAATTTCGGGTAAACTCTCTCTCAGTCCTGAACTCGCTATAAGACAGAATGGCGCAGATTTAACGTATAGAACGCCCATTCTAGACACTTATGAGTATCATGTAAAAGGCTTTTCTACTCAAATTTTCCTACCTGTGAAACGTACTTTTCAGGTCAGTAAAATTAGTAGTATTGGGATAGCCGGAGGGTTATTCCTTGAATTGCCTGTAAATGTGCGAGTAACAGAGGATTTGATACAATGGGACCCTAACAATTGGATGTATCGACTACCTGTAACAAATTCAGTAATTCACGGAATAGCCAAAGGTTGGCAGATCGTAGCAGAGTATAACATCACTTCTTTTCAAATGCGCCTATACTTGGCAGATCGTGGAGTTATAGGACAGGACATTATACACGTACCGTCCACACGAATAACCGGCTTTACTTTTGGAGTTAGTTTCTAATTCTTCCCTGTTATATTTTGATTCTTCTACTGGAGGAATCTGTATGTACAGGCGGGTCAGATTTTCCAATTTACAACTGGAAAATCTGACCCGCTTGCTTTATCAGGCGATTAAGTAAAACCAAACAATTTTTTGAGAGCCTACCCCATAAACGGGCGAAAGTTGCCAGGAGCGGGGCCAGATCGGGCGCGAATCTAGGGAGTCGGTCTTTAGTGCAAAACGGGGCCAAAATGAAAATAGAGAGTTAGAAAACTCAGTACTCGACGCAGCTAAGCTTACTTTGATAGTTTAACATGGTTTATTTCCTTCAAAATGGGTCAAAATAGGCTATATTTTGCCAACTAACCAGCCAGTAAAGTAAACGACCGTTTTCTTTACTCCGACTCAAATCAGCACTCTATAGGGCTATCTTCATTTTTGCCCCGTTTTGCAGTGTAGACCTACAAGACTTATGTTAAGAAAACATTCCAAGAATTTACTCCGAACAAGACTTTTGTCGATACAGCTATACACTAGCGAACAGGAAAACGCTGCTTGAAAGTAACCCTAAAATCATTATTACTAAGCCTAGGGTTTACAATTTTACCATTATTACGTACATCACCGAGAAAAAAGCAGGGCGCCCGAAACTCGATGGTTTTCTCAACAAATCCATTTGCAGTTGTTATATTGTAATTATAGCTAACCGGAAGTGAATAAACCTTTTCAATACTAAAATCGGCTTGTGAAATAGTATAATTCACTACTTGAGACCCAGAAATAGTAGCTTGGATTCCATAAAAAGTGAAATTCTGCTCGAATGTAAAATTCCCCTTAAAAATAGCAGGGTGTTCTTTAGTCTCACTAGACCCAAAACCTGATTGAAATTCTACTGTTACTAAATTGCTTTGTTGAGAGACAGAAAGAGGTCTGAAATGTTCATTAGCACAAGATGACATACTATGGAAATCATAGAACTCATACCGGCCTGAAAGGTTGACAGCTTCCTGCTGTATCGTATTTTGGACTTTAGCTTTTGAACTAACTTCATCAACTAGCTCAAGCATTTCTTTATACCTATCACCTTCATTACTTTCGTAACCCTTTATTGTATGGAAATAAATTGAAAGTTCTTGCTTAGCCTCAATATAATTCTGGTCGTTATAATAACTTTTAATCAATAGATATTGAATAACTGGAGTAGTTCTACCTAAATATTCTTTGGCTCTATAAAGGCTCTTTATTGCATCCTGAAATTTGCGACTATCAAAGGCACTCTCTGCATTTAGGTAAGCAGACTTTGCTCGCTCTTCATTAGTTTGTGCTTTGCTATGAATTACTACAAAAAGTAGAAAGAAACAGGTTAGATAGACAAGTGAATCCTTCATTTCAAAGTATAGTCTAACCATTTAATTATGTTAATTATAGCTATAAAAATTGTCGTTAACTTTGGTAGAATGTAAAGTTGTAACAGCTTAAGATTTAATAGTCAATTCTTGAAGCTAGATTAGGGAAAGTTTGGCTTTTGGGTTTGATTTGATATTGTTTGGCTAGGAGCACTTCTATTTTCTCCGATTGATCCTTGAGAGGGTTGATATCTATTGTTTGATGTCGTAGAACTGCCTCGAGAGTTATTATCAGTATTATAACTGTTGTTTGTTACATCCCCCACTTGTGAATTGCCTATATTATTCATCTGCCATCGCTCATTACCTGGTGTACGCGTAATTTCAAGTCGATCATTTACTGCTGGATTTCTGGGATTTGGATCTGTAATGTTTTGATTGTTAGAAGTTTTCGATTCGCCCCAAAAATTTTTAGATGCTTGGGTTGTACCTGGTGCATTCATATTTTTTTCACCCCAAAAATCATTTATAATGTCTTTAGGCTTGTGTTGAACACGTGCAGGTGCTGTATTAAAACTTTCATAGTTGGAAGAGCTTTCATAGTTGGAAGAGCTTTCGTAGTTGGAAGAGCTTTCAGCACGAGTTTTGGTGGGTGAAATCCTTATCGAATTTCCTCTAAGACTACTAGAGCGAGAGGGTTGGCTGTATGCTTGCAATGTGAAAAAGATTAAAACCAGTATTGATAGGGGAGCTTTCATATATTTTATGGTTTTAACTACCTGTTTCAAAGGTAGTTAGTAGAAAATTAACTAACAATACCCCATACGTACTTCTAAGTTCTTCTTATAAAAGGGCTATTTCTTCCAAACGGCAGATTTATACGCTAAACAACTATACTTATAGGTAAAATTTGATTATCAATATATTACCACTGATTCTATCAAATAGGATTTCCTTTTTGATAGGTTGCAATACCCTCTTAGATTGGTTGGAATGGCTGTTTTTATAGCAGGTTTTCATGTTTCCTTTCTGATAAGGTGCTGATCATTAACAAATAGTCGTTTTGAACTATAAAACTCGTTGTTTACCGTATAGTTCCGCCCGCTTAGTCAAGAAACCCTTTTATAGGGCTATTTTCATTTTTGCCCCATCTTGCAGTGTATACCGGAGTCAGACGTTGATTTTACTATAACTGACCAAATATTATTCTTATCAAGGTTTCTCAACCTCTATTGGCGTAAGGCCGTATTCTTCTAAGATGGCCCGCGCATCGTTTGTAATAAATCCGCTTCCGTTGCAAATATCTTTATTGTCACCTGAAAGGAAACGGGCAACACTAAGCATATACTTTACAGGATATACCCTGTTGTTAACAGAGACAGCCCAATCACGTAGTCCCCTCCGCTTAGGTATCCCGTGTTGGTCAATGTAGCCAGCAGCTTTAAAAAAGTGGTCAGTAGTGATTTTGCTCATATAGGTTATCTGTCTATGGATTTGAATGAATATAATTAAGAAATTTTACATTCGCAACCTCTTAAACTGGAAAAGTACAACGTTCGAACCCTTCTGAGAAGGAGTCTAAACGTTGTACTTTTCCAGGATTGTTGTATAAGCAACGTTATGTAATGATATTATTTCGAGCTGTATGTACAACCAAGGCCAACTGTGAAACACAGTATAATGCAACTGCGTTGGTTAAACTAAATTAGGTTATCTACCCCTTGTACACATCTAAATGACACTTTTACAGTGAGTAAGTGAAGAATTGATTGACAGAGTCTGAAAAAAGTAAAAAGACCCTAACAACTCAGTTAACTTATGGTGAATTGGTCAAATACATCATTTCCCTAAATAACAAAAAAAACAGTGGCATTAACTTTGCTAAGTGGGTTAGTATCCGCGTATTGATGTATACCTACCTGGTGAAATTAATGCTATTGTCTTTTTCTATATTACTCTATTAACGT
>NZ_BAAGSJ010000038.1:0-394707 GCF_054782495.1 Spirosoma aerophilum
TTGGGAGTGCAAAGGTAGGGGGATTTTGGCCCCGTGTCAAGACTTGCTCCTAAAATAAATAGGCCCTCGCCAAAGATAATTTGGCAAAGGCCCGTATGTCAGTGAGTTAGCGCGTCAAAAATGTTTAAACTTTTTTCAGCAAGTGGTTCTTCTTGCCTTTCGACACCAGTATATATCGCTCCTGGAGCCATTCCAAGTCAACCGGAGCGGCCGGATCAGCGACTTTCGTTTTATTGATGCTGACTGCATTTTGGGTAATTGCCCGACGAGCCTCTCCCTTCGATGCATAGACTTCTCCCCTGCTGGCTACGGATAAAAGATCTGTAATGTCTTTACTATTGGCCAATTCGTCAGCAGAGACCTCCGTCTGGGGCACGCCTTCAAAGATAACCTCGAACTCATCGACCTGAATTGACCGTAGTGTTTCGAGCGTAGCCTTTCCAAACAGCACCTCCGATGCCTTTACGGCTAATTCGTAGCCTGCCTGTGAATGTATACGGATTGTTACTTCTTTAGCAATGGCTTTCTGTAATATCCGAAGGTGCGGAGCTTCTGCATGCTGACGCTCTAATTCTTCGATGTCCTCTTTAGACAGCAGCGTAAATACTCGAATAAGCCGGGGGCAATCCGCATCGGTTGTGTTTAACCAGAATTGGTAGAACTGGTAGGGAGACGTCAGCGCAGGATCGAGCCAAACGTTACCGCTCTCTGATTTACCAAACTTCGTTCCATCAGCTTTTGTCACCAATGGAGTTGTCAGCGCAAATGCCTGGTATTCTTCACGGCCTTCCTTACGCCGTATCAGTTCTGTTCCGGTTGTGATGTTCCCCCACTGATCGGAGCCACCCATCTGTAAGCGTACATTCTTATTTTTGTATAACCAGTAGAAATCATACCCCTGTAATAACTGGTAGGAGAACTCTGTGAAAGAAATGCCGGTTTCAAGACGCTTTTTGACTGAATCCTTGGCCATCATGTAATTGACACTAATATGTTTTCCGGCCTCTCGCAGAAAACCCAGGAAGGTGATTTCTTTGAACCAGTCGTAATTATTGACCATCTCAGCGGAGTTGGCCCCGCAGTCGAAATCGAGAAACTTGGTTAGTTGCTGACGAACACCATCCTGGTTACGTCGCA
Organism: Spirosoma aerophilum; assembly: GCF_054782495.1. Taxonomy (NCBI): domain Bacteria; kingdom Pseudomonadati; phylum Bacteroidota; class Cytophagia; order Cytophagales; family Cytophagaceae; genus Spirosoma; species Spirosoma aerophilum. The sequence continues at coordinate 1,138 of NZ_BAAGSJ010000038.1, forward strand.
GTGTTTCTTCAGAAAGGAATTCCCGCTCAGCAGCTTTACCCGAAGGGTCACCGATCATACCCGTGGCCCCTCCTACCAGGGCGAAAGGCTTGTGACCCGCCCGCTGCAGATGAACCAGCAGCATTACTGTAGCCAGATTACCAATATGAAGCGATGCCGCCGTCGGATCGAAGCCTATATAACCAGCCGTAATTTCTTTCTGGAGTTGTTCTTCGGTGCCAGGAGTCATGTCATGCAACATGCCACGCCAGCGGAGTTCTTCAATAAAATTCATATGTGTAATAAAGAGAAAGAGTGAGGCATGGCAAACGAAGGCGGCTTGCGGGCAATCGTCTACTCCCCAGCTCTTTTGATAAGTTGCAAAATTAACGGTTTATGGCAAAAGAAGGGACGAATCACCGTAACTCAGAAACCGGTAGTCATTGTCAAGCGCTTCTTTATACACGCGTTTCCAGTCGTCGCCGATCAACGTAGCGATGAGCAGAATTAATGTTGAGCCAGGTTGATGAAAATTGGTAATAATACCTTTACACATTTTCAGTTGATAGCCCGGCGTAATATAAATACCTGTGTGTGCTACGACCGACACCTTATTGGCAGTCTCCATATAGTGCAGAACAGCTTTAAGAGCATCTTTCACACTGGGTTGTCGGGTGGTCGGCAGTTGGTATGCATACTCCTGGTCGAGCAGGAATGGGTTTGCTTCACCTTCGATCAACTGGGCTCCTATCCAGTATAGACTTTCCAATGCCCTCATCGACGTTGTGCCAACGGCTATAACAGACTCTGAGCGCTCAAGCAACTGACGAAGATTTGACTGCGTATAAACAACCTGCTCGGTGTGCATGTGATGCTGGCGAACATCTTCCGTTTTTATGGGCTGAAAGGTTCCGGCACCAACATGTAGAGTCAGATAGTCATACTCAATACCATTCTTAGTTAGCGCGTCGAATACGGCCGGGGTAAAATGCAGTCCGGCTGTGGGAGCGGCTACGGCGCCTTCCTGTTTCGAATAGACGGTTTGATACGAATCCCGGTCGGCATCGGTTGCCTCCCGTTTGAGGTAGGGCGGTAATGGGATTTCCCCAACATACTGTATAATCTGAGCAAATGTCAACTCTGCCGGTTGCCAGCTTAGCTTCACCACGGACTGGTCATAATCATGCCACTCGACAGTGAGCAGGCTATGGCCGTCTGGTGTTGGAACAACCGTTTCCAGCCTTTCACCTGGCTTCCAGCGCTTGCGATTGCCAATCATTCCCTGCCAGATAGCTGAACCAGTAGCTTCCATAGCCTGCACGATTGGCAGATCGGATGGAAATGGATTCAACAGAAACAGTTCAATGACAGCGCCGGTCAGCTTGGTGAAGTGCAGCCGTGCCGGAATGACCTTCGTATTATTAAAGACCAGAAAGCTTTTTTCGGGCAACAGACCGGGCAGGTCCGAGAACTGTTGATGGCTGATCAGACCACGCTTATAAACCAGTAGTTTCGAGGCATCCCGTTGGGCCAATGGATAACGGGCAATACGCTCATCGGGCAAGTCGTATTGAAACTGGCTCAATAACAATTCACTGTTGTCACTCATCATCTCCCGGTTTCATGGATAAACGTATGGGCAGTGACGCGATCACCACAATTAGAATGACCGTACTAAGCGGTAGCAACCAGGCATATTCAACTGCCCGGATGGGTCGGTCTGACCGGTTTAGAAACGACAATACCAAAAGGCCCAACCCAAGTATTGTGTTAATGGCCGACATAAGCAGGCTGAACCAGTTCTTGAAAATGATGTTCAGTTTGGGCCTGTGAGCTGCCCATACCGACTGGTTCGGCACCGGAATTTTATCTGTAGGCACCTTAACAAACAACCGGGCAATCAGGTTGATGACGGTGTTACTAATCAGGAAGATGGCAATGGCCATGTAAAAAATCACTTCCCGATTCATGGTTTGAACTGGGTGATTCTGCTCGTCAAATCGAACTACTACCTCATCAGGATAGGAAATATAACTACTGAAAAGAGCGAATAAAAATCCGGCAATCGAGACGATACGCCATACCCGGACGAAAAAAGGACCTGCTTTCATTTAAATGAATGAATGAGTGAGTTAATGAGTAAATGAGTGAATTACTTCGGTGGGTAGTGCAATTTACTCACAAACACTTTATGAAATTTACGTTTGGCTTTTTCAAATCAGGGCGCAAAGGTAAGGCCCGAACGGGGGAAATCCCTTAGCTTAGCCATTTGTTGAGCATTTTGGTTTAGGTATTGTATGAAGATTTACACAAAAACGGGCGATAAAGGCCAAACAGCGCTGATTGGCGGACGACGCGTGAGCAAAAGCGATTTACGAATTGATGCCTATGGCACGGTCGATGAACTTAATTCGTGGATTGGACTTGTTCGTGACCAGCCGGTGAATCTCGAACGTCGGGATCTATTAAAAGAGATTCAGGATCGGCTTTTTACAATCGGTTCCGAACTCGCCACCGATCCGGAAAAGGCTCCTCAACGAGCCATGCCCGCCATCATCCCCGATGATGTTAGCCTACTGGAACAGGCTATGGACACTATGGATGCTGAATTGCCCGAACTGCGGGCCTTTGTGCTACCGGGTGGTCATGAGTCGGTTTCGTTCTGTCACCTCGCCCGAACGGTTTGCCGCCGGGCCGAACGATTGATTATAACCCTAAACGACGAATCAGTCGTGGATGAATTAGTCATACAATATATCAATCGCCTGTCTGACTACCTTTTTGTGCTGAGCCGAAAAATGGCACAGGAATTGAACGCAGAGGAGGTAGCCTGGAAACCAAGAGCCTGACCCTTCTTCTCGGTCTATGATAAGAGGGGTTGAAATAATTGACTTTAACAAGACTTTGAGACTCTTTCTGTCGTTCCTGATGACAGGAAGAAAAAAAAGTTGTCTTGACAACTAAACTTAGTCAATCTAATTTTTTAGCTTTGCCACAGCCTGTCTATAAGCGGGCTAACTCATTAACCACAAGCTGTTATGACGACGGACGTATTACAAATTGAATTGCGAAAAGCGGAACGCTCACGCATTCAGGAGGTCGATTTCAATCATCTGCCTTTCGGCAAACACTTCTCGGACCACATGTTTGTGGCCGATTTCATAGATGGTCAGTGGCAGAATCAGATGATTGTGCCGTTCGACAACTTCACGCTAAGCCCTGCTCTGTCGTCGCTGCATTATGGCCAGTCTATTTTTGAAGGTATGAAGGCGTTCAAAAATGAGGAAGGTCAGGTATCGCTGTTCCGCCCTTATGCCAACTTTGAGCGTATGAACGAGTCGGCCCGACGGATGTGTATGGCTACGCTACCCGAAGAAGTATTCATTGGGGGCCTGGAAGCACTGCTGCGTGTTGATGCCGACTGGGTACCAAGTACTCCGGAAAGTTCGCTTTATGTTCGGCCTTACATGTTCGCCACAGACACGTTCCTGGGTGTCGCTCCGTCGAAAACCTACCGCTTCTGCATTTTCACCTGTCCGGTAGGTGCTTATTATTCGAACCCGCCCAAACTCAAGGTTGAAACGGAATACATCCGTTCGGCACCGGGTGGGGTTGGGTATGCGAAATGTGCCGGTAACTACGGCGGTTCGTTGTATCCGACATTGATGGCGCAGCAACAAGGGTATGATCAATTGATCTGGACTGACGCTCGTGAGCACAAATACATTGAAGAATCGGGTACGATGAACATCATGTTCATGATCGATGGTAAGTTAGTAACCCCGGCCACGTCTGATTCCATCCTGAAAGGTGTTACCCGCGACTCGATCATCCAGATTGCCCGTAGCTGGGGTATTGAAGTCGAAGAGCGGCTGGTTTCCATCGACGAAGTGATTGGCGCGATCGAAGCGGGTCGGTTAACCGAAGCATTTGGTGCTGGCACTGCCGTGGGTTCTTCGCCATATTCGCTCATCGGCTACAATGGTAAAGATTATATGCTGCCTGAATTTGCACCCGAAGAGTCGTTCGCTGTTCGGATTAAAAATTACCTGTCAGACCTGCGTACCGGTAAGGTAGAAGATACCTTTGGCTGGATGCACCAGGTTTAGTTTTATGTAAGCTTTGCCAGAAAGCCCCGGCCATTCGGTCGGGGCTTTCTTATTTGTAATCAGTAAGCTTCAGGATCCGCTATGTCTGGTAGATTAATTTAACGTGAATAATGGGTTGATTAGCTTAAAATCTAGCTTAAACGCAGTTATCACCCACGTTATACAGCGATTATATCAAAAATATATAGCCTGGATTCTGATCTTCAGTTAAACGAATGCTAACCTGCATTTAGCCATTATTCACGTTAATTTAAATAGTCCTGAGATCTATTTAGTCGAAGCTGTTGGTACATTGGCTCCGGGACCGATCTTAATTTTCAATCCGAAATCTTTGCCTTTAGATACGTCTTTCAGGACAACGGATTCACCGGCTGACCCCGACCAGCGAGAACCGCCCGACTCGGGTTTCGAGGTTCCGTAGCGGGCGTTGAAGTAGGTGCTTAACTCTTTCTGGTAATCGCTCACCGATTGACGGCTGTTCAGAAACAAGTCGACGTCGATCGACGAAACCTTATTGTTTTTTTGGTAATAAAGAATGTCAGACGATTCGAGGTTTGGTAGTTCAATCGTATAGCCGATATGGTTGGCATCGCTCTCGAACGACTCCCCTTTCTCCATAGTTTTTACATTGGCAAAGTCGTCGCCAAGGTTGATACCCCGCCAGTGGCTGTCGGCCGTGAGCCCTAAATCAGTCAGGTGCCCTTGTATAGCCAGCGTAGAGGTTGCTGCAGCTGAGGAATCAGTGACCGTAGAATCTTTTACCTGCGCGCTATCCTGCTGGCGACTCCGGCAAGCCTGTTGGTAGTGAAAAATTGGAAGAAGTATAAGTAGTAAACCTATTCGTTTCATTCGCTCTATAACGTGTTAATCTACCGGCAAAGGTAGAGTCTACCGGTCGATTTACACGGCAACCGCCTTCTGAAAAAGCCAGGCTACAGTTATTATTTACGATTGCCGTCACCATGGCACCTTTTTTAGCTCACTCGTTTACCCTGCAGCAACATATCGACGGCATCGCCGAACGAACCGGCCGGGGTTACCTGACCACCGTTGATGAAGAATATTTCATCTGCATTTTCAATCGTATTCAGTCGGTGAGCAATGATGATACGGGTTGTCTTTTCGGGAAGGTTTCGAAGAATTTCCTCCAGGAATTGTTCCGTAACGGTGTCGATATTGGCAGTGGCTTCGTCCAGAATAAGCATGTCAGGATCGCGCAAGACGGCCCGCATGAAAGCGATCAGTTGTTTCTGGCCAAGACTAATCCCATCGCCACTTGTTTGAATAGGGGTGTCCAGCCCTTTATCGAACCGCTCCACTAACCCGTTCAGATTCTCCTGTCGAATAACCTCCGCCAGTTGGTCATTCGTATACTGTTGATAGCGCTCATTGCCGTAGAGTATATTCTCCCGAACGGTGCCGGTGAAAAGAAAGGGCTCCTGAAGGATGAAGCCGATTTTACGGGTGCGCTCTTCGGGGGTATAGGTTCGTATGTCTTTGCCATCCAGCCATACCGTTCCGCTCGTTGGGTCATATAAACGGGCAATCAGCGATGCCGTTGTGGTCTTACCGCCCCCCGTTGGCCCAACCAGCGCATAGGTCTTGCCTCTGGCCAGGTCAAAACTGATATTATGCAACACCTGCTGGCCATTCGGATAGCTGAACGAAACCTCCTGAAAGGAAAGCAGGGCTGATTTTGGGCTAGTTACCGTGTGCTCATCAAGAGTAAGCAGGTCTGTTTGTAACGTGAGTAAATGAGCTATACGATCCCAGCCCGCCAGCGCTACCTGAAAGTTTGCCCACAGGGCGGCCAGTTGCCGAAGCGGATTGTACACATTATTGACATAGGAGAAAAAGCTAATCAGCAAGCCAATCGTAAAATTCCCCGTCGAGATCAGGTAAATCCCAAAGGTCAGTATAATGAGTTGACCCAGGTTGGCGGCCATGCCGATAACAGGCGTAAACACGTTGTTAGCCAGCCCGGCACTGATGGATGTCCGGTAGCTTTGCTGGTTAGCTTCATCAAATCGTTTTCGGAAATAATCGCGTCGGTTGAAAGCAATGATTACCTTAAAATTGTTCAGGTTCTCCTGAATCTCGGCACTCAGGTTGCCTACGCTTCTCAGGTTGATCGCATTTTTCTGTTTCACCCAAGCCGACGTTGCTTTTGTAAAAACCCACATCAAGACAGCGGGCGTTAGTGCTGCAGCGCCCAAAGGTGGATTCAAAAACAGCAGAAACAGAGCAGCACCGGTCAGCGTGACAATGCTTCCGATAAACTGCATCAATGACTGCGAAAAAAACTGATTCAGCTTATCGGTATCGTTATTGATCCGGGAGATAAGATCGCCCGCTTTATTTTGGTTGAAAAACGAAACGGGCAGCTCCTGCAGTTTATTGAATACTGCATTTCGCAGTTTAAACAACGTACGCTGCCCTATACCGCCCATCAGCCGCGTTTGCAGGTAATTGGTTGTGAAGGCAATGCTGGAGAGCCCAAGCAGGATACCTGCGTTTCTTATAATACCATCAAATTGCTTTGTCTGAACGTACTTATCAATCGTGTACCCAATCAGCATGGGGCTCACCAGTGTAAGTACCGAATTAACGAGAATAGCCAGAAACGCCAGAACAAGAATCCGGCGTTCATCGCTAATGAGCGTCAGCAGTTTTCGAAGCGCTTTGTAAGTCGTGTATTTCTCCTCCTTCTGCCCGGAAACCTGACTAAGATCGTATTTCATATTGGCTGGTGCTTCGCTGGGATTGATAGATCTGAACGTACTCGGGACTGGTAGCCATCAGTTCAGGATGCGTACCTTTTGCCAGAACTTCGCCTTCCATAAGCAGGATGATCTGCTCATAGTCCTCTACAGGGGCTATTTTCTGGGTCACCGAGATCAGTGTCAGGCCGGGGTAATTTTGCTGTATGTTGGCCAGGATTTTCTGTTCCGTACTAGCGTCCACACGAGCCGTAAAATCGTCGAGCAACAGTACTTTGGGGTTAAGCGCCAGGGCACGGGCCAGCATAATTCGTTGTTTTTGACCGCCCGATAGGCTATTGCCCCGTTCCGAAACCATCGTTTGGCCTTTATCAGGCAGAGCGTCAATGAACCCATCCAGTTCAGCTGTTGCAATGGCTTTCTCCAGCTGTTTATCCGTTACGGTATCATTAAAGGCGATGTTTTCCCGGAGGCTCGCATTGAACAGGATACTATCCTGAAATACAAAGCCGACCTGTTGGTAGAAGACATCCTGGTCGTAATTCTCTATCGGTTCGCCATCATAGACTATACTACCTGAGTTTGCTTTGATAAGGCCTGTTAACAGATAAAGCAATTGACTTTTGCCAGCCGCTGTCGGGCCAACAATAGCCGTCCGACTGCCTGCTTTCACAGAGAAAGAAACAGCCTTCAGCACAGATTTTTCACCGTACGAAACTGACACATCGCTGAGATGAATATCCCCCGTCAGTGACGTATTTATCATTCCGGTGTTGGCGGGCTCACCGGCCTGCAATACCTCATTGACACGTTCGTACGAAGCCGATGCCTGCGCAATGACGTTACTCATAAAACCAATTACGATAATCGGGAAGATGAGCAGCGCGAGGTAGCTGTTAAAGGCCGTAAACTCCCCCAGCGACATAGAGCCCGTAATGACAAAATGCCCGCCAAGGACCAGAATAGTCAGGGCGGCCATATTCGCCGTAAAACTTATGATGGGAATGAGGGCAGCAAACAGACGTAAAATAGCCACTCCTAAATCTTTCGCTTCTGTGTTAGCCGCGATAAATTTATCATATTCCAACTGTTGTGAGTTAAGCACCCGGATAATAGCCGAGCCAAGAATACTCTCGTTGATAACCCGATTCAGCCAGTCGATCACCTCCCGAGTCCGTTTAAACAAAACCCGGACTTTTTTCAGAATCAGGTAAAAGGTTATGCCAATAATGGGCACAATGGTCAGCACGGCCAGCCCCAGTTGCCAGTTGATGTTAATCATCAGAATACTGGCACCGATGATGATGCAGAGCGATGACACAATGGACACGATCGCCTGAGAAACAAACAACTTGACCGAATCGATATCGGAGGTCAGGTTTGTCAGCAACCGGGAGGGATTTGTCTGCTGGATATAGGCAAAACTCTGACGGGATAGTTTACCGGCCAGTTGGGTTCGCAGGTCGCGCGCCACGCGCTCCGATGCATACGTCTGTATGATACTTTGCAGGTATGTGAAGATGAAAATAAACAGCGCAGCCACCAGAAATTCAATGAGCACCGTTCGCAGGATAAACGTCCCCGTAGTATAAGTGTCGATGCCACGAGCGATCAGTATCGGGAGAAGTAAGTTGACCCCATTACTGATCAAGGCAAACAGAATGAGCAACATGATCATTCCCGAGTACGGCTTTAGCAGACTTACTAAAGGGGACGACTTTTTAGAGGACGCTTCTTTTTTGGGAATGGTCTTGTCCATATTCGATTCGGGTGGTGAAGAACTCAAAGATAATGGTAACGTCATGTGAAAGCCGCGTAGCCGGAGGTTAAAAAAGAGACGAACTCTTTACCCTTCAACTACGCAGCGTTCCACCGGGCTGGCGTTTCAGCGACCTTACTTATACCTTATTCTTTTTCGACTGGCTTCGACACATCCACGATCTTCGTGGCTACGCCCGTTTTTCGTTCCTCAATCTGTTCGAGCAACTTAAGTCCCATCAGGCCATTCATGGAGCCTTCGGTGCCTGTGCCAGAACCGTTGATGACAATATCGGGAATCACACGAATATGGCCTTTGCCAATCTCTTCGGTAATCTTGAACCGTGTAAAGTTCTCTTCGCCCATCGCCTTCACCTGCAACTCATAGGCTTCGGCGGTTGAACGACCAATTGCCAGAATTTTCTCAGCTTCGGCGGAACCGGTTTTGGCAATGCGTTCGGCTTCCGCATCGGCGGTTAGTTTGGTCGCTTCGGCATCGGCAGCAGCCTGACGACGGCGTGCTTCGGCATTGGCCTCGGCACGAACTTTGGTGGCTTCCGATTCAGCACCGACCTGCAATTTCAGGCTGCGGGCCTCCCCTTCCGATTTTTTAACGGCGGCATCGGCTGTGCGCTGGGCAATCTCAACGCTTTGCTGGGCCTTTACCACCTCCCGCTGAATATCAGCCAGGGCCGTTTCGCGCTCCATACCCTGCCGCTTTTCCTGCGCCATCCGCTGCGTTTCGTAGGTCTTTTCCTCTTCCTGCGCAATTTTTCGATCGGTCAGGGTTTTCATCAGGCTATCGGGCGGTACAATATCGCCGATAAGCGTATCAACGGCATTCACGTTATATATTTCAAGCACTGTCCGGATGTGTTCGCGAGCCGCTTCCTGCCGTTCTTTACGGGTACTCAGGAACGCAATCACGTCTGAGTCTTGCGCTGAGTTCCGGAAATAGTTACCAATGGTGGGCTCCAGCACCTGCGAAACCAAGTTCGTCATGCTGCCAAACCGAGCAATCACTTTCGGCGCTTCGACCGACGGAATGTGGATGATCTGGGCCACATCCAGGTTGAACGGGAAGCCGTCTTTTGAGCGTACGGTTATGGTCGACAAGTTGCGGTCCAGGGCGTGGGCTTCCGTTCGGGCGTTGGCCCAGTTCAGAACAAGGTTCGTTGTAGGCACGACTTCTACCTTCATCGTAAAGGTATTGATTGGGTATTTGCCCGGTCCGACCGGCTCCATCCAGACTCCCCGAAAACCTTTCTGTACAATATTCCCATGTTTGAACGCCACACCCGACTGGTCTTCGCCATCTTCGCCAATGTACGAGATCACAACGCCAACATGACCAATAGGGACTTCGGTCATGGGTATCTCTTCGATCTGAACGGCCCAGGGATTGATATAATACGAACCCGCCAGTACAACCTGTGGCTGAAGGCCCCGGTTACCACCATTTTGCAGGAAGAAATCCACATTCTGAAAATTGTTGTGCCCCTCAACATTCCGGCCGGCAATTTGCCCCGGTTGCAAAGGGGCACCATCGAGCGTAGTTATAATACCAACCATATTCTCCCGAATCACGGTCATATCGGCAATAGTGACCGTAAAGGCATACGGATTGATCCGGTAGGTTCCCGGCGTAAGAACCGACGTTTGTCGACCTTTTTGTCCGCCACCGTTCAGAAACCGTTCGGTATCCTGAAAATTATCGGACTCCACACGACGGGCCAGTATATTACCGGTAGGCAGTTCGGCACCATCATTCGACAACACCAACCCTATTTTTCCTTCCGGCACGACGGTAAACGGCTGCATCGTAATGCCATACTGCCACGGCCATAGCCACCAGTACAGACCGGGCGCCAGCGTTTGCGCCTGGTAACCGGCCTCTCCTTTGGTAGCGATGATACGGCCATCGGGCAACCCCCGATCTGCACCTACCAATACATATTTTTTGGTTACCAGACCAATCTTGTCTTCGGGAACGATCACCATCCCGAACAAAAAGCGAAGTACCCATTTGTAGAGTACAACCATGAGAACGAACACAATCAGCCATGACCAGGCCGACATCAGGGATAAAAATTCCATGAATGAAACAGGGTTTTGACGGTTAAGAAATGATATGGGAAAACTTGTCCGACAAGGTGTCGGAAAATGAAGACGGTACGTCTACATTGGCGTAGGGATAAGTTTGTCAGATTGACGGGTCAAATGTATAATTTGTCCTGTTGCCGGGTACAGATTTTTGTACAACCGGTTATCTGACAGCCAAATCGTGCAGGGGTATTGATGAGTGGCCTGCCTATATTTCCTGCGCCAGATTAAAGAAAAACCCGGCTTTACCCTGCGCATTGATCGTACCGCTGAAGCGCATCACCAGGTTATAAAAACTCACTATATCCAGGCTCATACCCGTTCCGGCAAGTAATTTGTTAGCCAGCTGGCTCTGGTATTGCTCGGCAAATGTGCTGCTCACGTAACCCGCATCGCCGAAGAATGTGAGGTAGGCAGCAACGGGTACCGTATTGAACTGCCGTACATGCAGCCAGTTGAGTTGTTTGCGAACGTTAAAGAGCTGATACCGGAGGCTGTTTCGCCAGATAAACGTCCGCTGGCCATCAACCACATAAAGTTCGTAACCCCGAACCATGTCAATGGAGCTGCCCAGGCCGCGCAAATTGAAATACGGCTGACGGGTAGGCCAGGTGGTCCGAACCCGGCCATTGGTGGCCAAATAAAACTTCTTACCCAGCGACCAATAGCGCGTCGCCGATGTTGACAGATCCAGGAAACGGAAGTTGTCCTGGGGTAAAAGCCCCGATACGCCTACCGCAGCCGTGAACAGCGTCCCCTGCAAGGGATAGACGATGTTATCCCGACGGTCGTATCGGTAATTATAAGTCATCGCCAGAAAGTGCTGATTGGTATTGCCATCCATAAAATAGTTTGGATTCAGCCGGACAATGGTATCGGCAATCGTATTCCGGGTATAGCGGGTGTCGAGCGTATGATAGTGATAGAGCCCTCGCCTGTGGGTGAGGGTCACGGCCGCATAGGCGCGTTCACGCAGTACATCTTCCGACTTCACATACACCCATTTATCGAACTGGGTGCGGTACGGAATTTCTTTATTGGTGATGTAACCCAGATCGACGCGCAAACCAATTTTCTGTGCCAGATCAATATAGGGTTTGGAGTAGGAAAGGATCGTTCGTTGCAGGAAGCCGCGCTCTATAACTACCTGAAGCCGGTCATTATTCCCCGTTACGTTACGATAGCTAAGATGCCCTCCGTAAATAACCCGCCGGAAATCACGTCCTCTGTCGTACCACCATTCGTTTAAGTTACGGTCGGCCAGATCAAAAACAGGATAGGCCATAATATACCATCGCTCCTTCATCGTTATGGTCAGGTCTACCTGAGCCAGAGTTGTGGAATCGAGGGCGGGGGTGAATTCAGTGGTTGCATCAACCGTAATGAAGAGCGTCGTATTGTTGATGTTTCGCTGATCCCAGGCAACACGACCCGGCAAATCAGCAAGCCGAACGGAGTCACCGACATGGAGCGTCATTTCCCTGAGGATGATTCGGTCGCGGGTGCGGTAGTTTCCTTTGAGAAGAACGGACCGGACAATAACTTTCTGAGCGGAGTCCGCCGGAGCAGACGCAAGAACGGGGAAAGACGATAAAAGAACAACCGTTAGTGCCGGAATCAGGATTAGCCACCTTTTCGGAATCATTCTCAAAAGTACGTCTTTTCAAAAAAATAAGACAAGTATATCTCCGTATCCTGCAAATCCGTACGTATTATTGTTAGCTAGTTAGCAAAACCTATGATGACTACTTAAATATACGATAATACATGCAAACGGGAAACATTGAGAAACCCACTACTTCCGTCAAGCCCAGTTTAAGCTTCTGGCAAATCTGGAATATGAGTTTCGGTTTTTTAGGTATCCAATATGGGTTTGGTCTACAGCAGGCCAATATGAGCCCGATCTACCGGTACCTGGGTGCCGATGAAGCCTCCATTCCAGGGCTTTGGCTGGCGGGGCCGCTAACGGGGTTGTTGCTCCAGCCAATTATTGGGGCTGTTTCGGATAAAAGCTGGTCGCCACGCTGGGGTCGACGGAAGCCGTTTATCCTGATTGGGGCCTTGGCGGGAAGTATCGCTATGGTATTTATGCCAAATTCATCTTATGTCTGGATGGCAGCAGGGCTGATGTGGATGCTCGACGCGGGACTAAATTCCGCCATGGAGCCTTTCCGGGCTTTCGTAGGCGATATGCTCAACGACAAACAACGGCCTACCGGTTTCGCCATACAATCGTTTATGGTTGGCTTCGGACAAACTCTAGCTAATCTGATGCCCTATATATTACCGCTGCTGGGTGTTTCCATGGTCTTGTCGGAAGATCAGCTGGCCAATGGTATTCCGAACTCCGTGCGTTATCCGTTTTATATTGGCGCTGCGGCTATTGTGATCTCGGTATTATGGACCATCCGCACCACAAAAGAATATCCACCTGTCAATGAACGCTACAAAGAGCCCCACATTTTTACCGATGAAGAGAAGAAATCAATCTCCTTCTGGCACCTGGCGTTAGCCTCGGGAGGAGCAATTCTGGCGTTCTTTTTTGCTGCCCGAATTGGTGGCTGGATAACAGGATTACTATGGGGAGCAGGCGTATTTGTTGGTAGCTACCTGTTTCTGATGCTTCCTATTTTCAAAGAAATATTAGCTTCGCTTTCGGCCATGCCAACGGTGATGAAACAGCTCTGGTGGGTCAAGTTTTTCACCTGGTACGGGCTTCCGCTTATGTGGCAGTTTCTATCGCTGGCAGCGGCAAAATACGCGTTCAATGCCCCCGATGCGGTATCCAACAAAGCGGGTTTTGAAGAAGGCACCAAATGGGGTGGCCTTTGCTTTGCGATGTTCAGCATCTCCTGCGCTGTCATCTCGATCTTCATTCCGCGCATAGCCAAAGCCATTGGTAGTGCACGGGCTACCCACGCCCTGTTCCTGACCATTGGCGCCATGGGCTTTTTCCTGACGCTTACGTCAAATGATAAGTTGGTCTATCTTGTGGGCATGTCTATTATAGGGCTTGCCTGGGGTTCTATCATGTCGATGCCCTATCTGATGCTGGCCAGTGCGGTCCCCAAAGAACGGATGGGTGTTTACATGGGCATTTTCAATGGTTTTATCTGTGTACCGCAGTTTATTGGGATGCTTACCGTTCCTCTCTTTTATAAATCCGTGTTGGGCGACGACCCTCGCAACGCGCTGGTGCTGGCGGGTGTCTGCCTGCTGTTGGCAGCCGCTTCCTGCTTCCTGGTAAAAGAAGTCAGAAACACTGGCGAAGCAACCATCCCGGTTGAACTCGGCTGAAATTAAGTACAATCTTGTTTTCTCTTTCTGTTCTTCTGACTACTTTTCCGGTGTTAACGAACCATCCCGAAATTTAATCAGAAGAACTTTTTATACATGACAAATCCCCCCCGCCCTTACGCCCTACTCTCTGTGGGTGAACTTTTAGCCGATTTGATTGGCCACCACGTTTCGTCCAGTTTGCTGGATGCCCAGGATTTTCGGCGGTATCAGGGCGGCAGTCCGGCCAACATGGCCACCAACATGGCTCGCCTGGGAAATTCAACGGCGCTGGTAGCCTGCGTTGGCAATGACAACATAGGCACCTATCTGACCCGGCAGATTGAAGAGTCGGGCGTAGACATCCAATTTATCTCATCCGACCCGCTGGAGCCAACCAGCATTGTACTCGTTTCACGAACAGCGGGCACCCCCGATTTTGTGGCTTACCGGCACGCCGACTGTCAGCTCAAACCCGAACAGTTACCGGATTCTCTTCTGTCGCAGGTTCAGTTATTTCATACCACCTGTTTTGCCCTGAGTCGGCAGCCCGCGCAAGATACCATTGTCGATGCTGCCAAGCGGGCACAGGCAGCCGGTTGTCAGGTTACAATCGACACCAACTACGCTCCCAGCATCTGGCCAGATCGACAACAGGCTTGGCGGGTGATCAGCGATTACTGTTCGGCGGGTGCGCTGGTAAAAATCAGCGAAGACGATGCCGAGCGACTCTATGGGGAAACCCAAACGCCGGAGCGCATTTTAGGCGATTTCCATCAAATGGGCGCAACAATGATCTGTTTGACGTTAGGCCCGAATGGAAGCATTGTGTCGTATGATGGCGGCTCGAAACAATCGCGCATTCCGGGTAAAAAAATTGACGTAGTCGATGTTACGGGTGCAGGCGATGCCTATTGGGCAGGGTTTCTGACAGCCTATCTGGATGGTTATGCACCCGGTAATTGTGCCCATGCCGGGGCTGCCTTAGCCAAAATGAAATTGACCCGGCAAGGGCCGCTTCCTGACAAAGTCGATCGAAAACGGCTTTATGACCAATTTGAATAACAAGTAAGCTTAAGCATTGTACTTCCTTCTCGTGTGAAAAGCTCACATTTCGGGCTTAGGTCCCTTTGTTGTGGCCTATACAACTAGTATTATTTTACGGCGGTCATTTTGCTTACCGGCATATAACCGCCGTTAAGTATGTATCCGGCCGTTGCCTAACTAATAAAAACTTTAAGTTATTATTATTACAAAAAGGCATACAACTTTAAACAATGTTACTTACATTGTAGACACATTTCTAGCTATTATCATACATGAAAAAAATCACCACTACTTGGGCTGTCAGAGCGGCAGCCTTAGCGCTTTTCGCATCCTTATCAATCGTAGGGTGTCAACCGGTAGACGTTGACTCTTCTGCAACCCAATCATCTTCATCAGCAAACGCCAGACTTGGTGCCGGACAGGATTATGTCGACGGTGAGGTGTTAGTACAGTTTAATGATGATGCCAGCGATGATGTAAAGCAAAAGGCTTTTGACAAAGTCAAAGGTATACCGGCTGAGAAAATCCTGACCAAAGCGATGGAGCGCGCCAACAAAAAGGGTGGGCTCTATCTGTTGAAAGTGAATAAAAACGTGCTCGAAGCCATTGCTGACCTCAGCAGTGCACCCGGTGTAGCCTTTGCCGAGCCTAATTTTATTTATAACCACGCAGCCACGTCAACTGATCCTTATTTTACGAATGGTTCACTTTGGGGTATGGACGCGGCTAATCCATACAGCAGTAAAGCCTCTACTGCCTGGGCTGCCGGCAATACTGGTTCAGCATCTGTAGTAGTTGGTGTTATTGATGAAGGCATCCAGTTTGAGCACCCGGATTTAGCTGGTCAGATATGGACAAATCCATTCGACCTGGTAGATGGGAGAGATAATGATGGCAACGGCTACGTGGATGATATCCACGGCTGGGACTTTGATGGAAATAATAACACGATTTATGATGGCGGAACACGGGGTAGCTCCGATGACCATGGTACCCACGTTTCGGGAACGATTGGCGGTAAAGCAAACAATGGTCAGGGTGTCGCGGGGTTGAACTGGAACATCACAATCATTTCCTGCAAGTTTTTGGGTAAACGGGGAGGTACTTCAGCCAATGCCGTTAAAGCCGTTGACTATTTGAATGACTTGAAAACTCGTCACGGATTAAATATCGTTGCCAGCAATAACTCCTGGGGCGGTGGTGGTTTTTCGCAGGCACTTAAAGATGCCATTGATAGAGCAAATGCCGGGAATATCCTGTTTGTAGCAGCCGCCGGAAACAGTGGCACCAACAATGATGTTACGGCCAGCTACCCCTCAAATTATACGTCGCCAAACATCATTGCGGTTGCGGCCATTGATAAAACCGGCGCACTGGCCAGTTTCTCTCAGTATGGAGCGAACACCGTTGACATTGGTGCCCCAGGCGTAGCTATTAATTCGACAACCGCTTTTAATACGTACTCGTCTTATAGTGGGACATCCATGGCGACACCCCACGTAACCGGTGCCGTTGCACTTTATGCGTCTGTCAAGTCTACTACTACAGCGGCCCAAATCAAGAACGCTATTTTATCGAGTGCTGTTTATACACCCTCACTAGATGGTAAAACCGTTACGAAAGGGCGGTTAGATGCTAACGCAGCTTTATCGAAATAAAGGTTTTCATCTTCGTTAAAACAACAAGAGCCGGAGGATGTCCTCCGGCTCTTGTTGTTTTAACGAAACGAGGCTATTTCAATTCAGCCAGTTTACCGAGGTCAACATCCTCAAGAGCGGCTTTAATCTTGTCCATACTCACGCCCCGGCCTTTTACCGATACGACAAACCGCTTGTTGACTAACACAGCTACCTCGCCGTCTTTATCGCTGTTATCATATTTTTCATAGGCCTTATTATCACCGATCTTGGTGGTCTTTTCATATCCATCTTCGGTTTCTTTGTCTACCTCCATCATTGACCAGGCGGCCAGCCCCATCATCATAGCCGAACCGCCCCCATCAATAATAGAAAGTTCTATGCTTTCGCTGCCATCGGCATTTGCGTATTTACCATTTGCGGTCGAGATGGTAAAGCCAGCCGCTCCATTCTTCTCGCCCGTCGCTTCTTTCCGGGGCAAGCCGTCAGCATCGGCGGGTAATAATTCTTTTAAAGAACGAAAATCAACCGTTGCTACAGGTCCTTTTTTCTGCATTTCCTCGGCTTGGGCCGCCATCTCTTTTACGGCGCTCATTGCACCCAAAGCTGACACAGATTCTTCTTCTTTTTTCTCTTCTTCTTTACTGCCTCCGCAACCGGCAAGAATCATAACGGGCAGCAATCCAGCCCAAAGCAGGTTAAGGTTTGTACGCATGGTCGTTGTTAAAACTTTGAATGGCATAAATAATTAATCTTCAGAAAGTTAATTATTTATGCCAATAGCTGAGCAAGAGTTTTGATTAAACGTAACCTTCTCTATCTTTTTGCCAATTACTGCACAAATACCTAAAACTTAACTATTTGATGACAGGCTATTAATCGACTTTTTTACTAAGCACATAATAATTTGCATCAACGGATAAAACGCTCTCATTACCGGCTTTAAGCGTTTTCCACTGAGCGGTTGGCTGCACGTTGACATAAGGTCCCGAATCGCCCAAGCACACCCGAACGGGCATGGCAAAACCATTCACGCAGTTTGCCCAACGGTATTGAAATCCGCCAGCCACCGCACGATATTCCAGCACCGGAATTCTAACATCGCGCAGGTATTGATCAAACACAGGCTTCAGGTTAATACCCGTTTTCTGACTCATAAAATTCTCTATCTGACTGGTCGTGACGGTCTGGTGATAGAACGTTTTATTCATACCCCGCAAAACCTGCCGCCAGATTGTGTCATTGCCCACCAGTTGCCGGATCGTGTGCAGCATGTTTCCCCCTTTGTAGTACATATCGCCCGACCCTTCGTGGTTGACGTTATATATACCAATAATTGGGCTATCATTCCGGATGTTGGCCCGGCAACCGATCACGTACTGGGCACCCGCTTCTTTACCATAATAATACTCCGTAAACAGATTCTCGGAATAGTTGGTAAAGCTCTCGTGAATCCACATATCGGCCACATCTTTGTAGGTAATGTTGTTGGCAAACCACTCATGTCCCGACTCGTGAACAATGATGAAATCCCAGAGTAATCCCCAGCCAGTTCGGGAAAGGTCGCGCCCCAGATAGCCATTCCGGAAGCGGTTGCCATAGGTGACCGAGCTTTGGTGTTCCATACCGAGGTAGGGTGTTTCAACTAATTTGTAGCCATCTTCATAAAACGGATACGGCCCAAACCAGTACTCAAATGCCTTCAACATCTTAGGCACCTGCCGAAACTGGACCCGTGCCGAATCGACATGATCGGTCAATGCATAATAGTTAACAGACAGGGGGCCCTTTTCGCCTTTATACACCTCCGACCAATGCTCGTAGCGGCCAATGTTGAGGTTAACCCCATAGTTATTGATCGGATTAACAACATACCAGTCAAAAGTGCGGGTATGGTCGTTGTTGGTGGTTACCCGGCGCAGTCGGCCGTTCGAGACATCCATAAGGTCTTCCGGCACGGTAACGCTGATGGCCATAGAGTCAGGCTCGTCGTACATATGGTCTTTACAGGGCCACCAGGCACTGGCCCCTAACCCCTGACAGGCCGTGGCAATAAACCAGTTACCCGACTTATCCCGCGACCACACCAGGCCACCATCCCAGGGCGGACGTTTGGCGACACGGGGTTTCCCGGCATAATGAACGGTTACAGTCTCGGTCTGGCCTGTCTTCTGCGGCTTTGTCAACGTCACAAAATAGGCGTTGCCATCCTGCCGTACCGCCAGTGGTTTACCATCCTGCTCAACCCGCAGCACCCGCAACGGGCGCTGTAGGTCAACTTGCAGGGTTTGCCCCGGCTTAAGCACCCGATACCGAATGAGGGTTGAGCCGCTCAAGGTGCTGTCTTTTGGCTGAACACGCACGTTTAGGTGATAAAAAGCCAAATCCCACCAGGCCCGCTCGGGGGTAATAGAACCCCGAAGGGTATCGTCGTGGGTAAATGTAGGCTTCTGAGCCTGCGCCAAAACAGGCGAGATCAATAAAAAAAACAAGAATAAGAGTCGATTCATGGACTGTTTGCAGACTTAACGCGGACCGGGTGGGCAGTATTTCAGCAGGTAATTTGTGTAAAGTGTACGCAGGTGCTGCGTGGTTCCTTCTCCTTCATTGATTCCGTGCGAGCGGTTGGGATAGGGCATCACCTGAAACTGTTTGTTATATTTAATCAATTCGTTGATCAGTACTTCTGCATTGTCGTAATGCACGTTATCGTCGCCGGTGCCGTGAATATAGAGCAGATTTCCCCGCAGGTTCTTCGCATACGTAATGGGAGAACCCGCCACGAAATCGTCACGATTTTCCTGCGGAAGGCCCATGTAGCGCTCCTGGTAGATATTGTCGTAGAAAAGCTGGTTGCCGACGGCCGCAATAGAAATGCCGGTTTTATAAATATCCGGGTATTGAAAAAGCAAATGCAAGGTCGTAGACCCTCCCCCACTCCAGCCCCAAACGGCTACCCGGCTGGTGTCGATGTAGGCGTGTTGAGCAAATAACTTCCGGGCACCCATTGCCTGATCACGAATGTTTAGTCGGCCAATCTGACGATAGATCGACTTACGCCAGGCAGCTCCCTTCAAATTAGGCGTTCCTCTATTGTCGAGAGCCACATAGATGTACCCCGCTTTGGCCATGTCGCCGGTAAACAGGCGATTCTGGCCGATAGAGAAGTCGTCATTTACCGTGCTTCCGGCGGGTTCGCCATACACGTAAAAAACAACCGGGTACTTTTTGGTACTATCAAAATCGGTTGGTTTGGCCATCCAGCCATCCAGATTTACGCCATCTTCGGTAGTGAGCGTAAAGAAGTTTACGTTCGATTTAGTAACGGGCTTTATGCGGGCCGCTATACTTTCCGATTCTTTAACCGCTTTATGATCGGGCAGGCTGATCCATTCGCGGGCGGGTGGTGTCTGGTAGTTGGTGAAGGTATGCTGGGCAAAACGGCCATTGGACGAAATCGTATATCCGTGCGTCCCGGCCTGTCCGGCGGGGGTTACCCGTTCGGCTTTCCCTTTGCCATCCAACCGGGTACGATACAAATACCGCTGGTTCGTATTCTCGGGCGATGCGATAAAGTAGATTTGATTGGTAGCCTCATCAATGTGGCTGATGGTGGCAATATCATACGACCCCGGCGTTAAGCTGATCTCTTTCTTACCGTCGGCACTAACCCGATACAAGTGGCGCCATCCGTCCTTTTCAGATACCCAGACAAACGATTTACCACCTTCCAGCCACTCCCAGCCACTTGGATCATCGCGGCTCCAGCGTGCTTTGCCATCAATCCAGGCTTTGTCATTTTCGGTATAGATCAGATTGGCAGCCCGGCTCTGCGGATTACAGATAAACAGCTTACTCTCGTTCTGTTTACGATTTAGCTGCTGCACAATCACGTTGCCACCAGTAGGAAGCCACTCCAAACGAGTCAGGTAATGCTGCTGGGAATCGCCGGGTATATTTAGCCAGGAAGTCGGCCCACCCGTGATGGAAACAACCCCAATACGCGTTGGCGACGGACTTTCCCCTACTTTAGGGTACTCCACCGGTATAACATGTGAATAGCTCGAATCCGTAGTATTCAACATCAGGTAGTCGCGGATGTTCGTAGCATCGACCTGCCAGTAGGCGATCTGTTTACTATCGGGGCTCCAGCGAAAGCCATCGCGACAACCAAACTCTTCTTCATACACCCAGTCGAAGGTGCCATTGATCCGCTTTCGGGTGCCGTCTGTTGTTAACTGCGTTGTTTTGCCCGTTGCAACCTCTTCAACAAACAGATTATGTTCGCTCACATAACCGACGCTTCGTCCATCGGGCGACAGTTTGGCATACATCAGCGACTGAGCTGGTCGTTTCGTACCGCCCGATTGACCAACTTGTCGAGCTTGCCCGCTGGCCCGGTTAACGAGGTAATAATCACCACGGGTGTTATACCGCCAGACGCGGGCGGTATTGGTAAAAATCAGGACAGTGGCACTATCAGGTGTGAAGGTAAAATCAGCGACCGGCATAGGCTGGCTACTGCCGGGCCGCTGGAGTTTATCTTTCCCTAAAAGGACGGTTTTACGACCGGAACGGATGTCTGTTTTAACAACCTCTCCCTGCTCGACGGCGGCTAAACCATTGCCGTCGGCTGTCCAGTGCATTTGCCGACCGGGCACCTGAGCCGAGGCAACATAAGTAACGAAGCCTGCCAGAAGTGCCGGCAGGAATTTGTGTGATATAAACGAAGACGGGCTCACAGAATGAAGTGTATGATTGAGGTAAGCTACCGTCAAAAATACATCATTTTCCGTGAACCCGTCTTGTAAACGATCACATTAAGCAGCACTACAGGAAAAAGCAGAGGCTTTATCCAGATACGCAGAATTTTCACAAAGATCCGCCCAGTCGGTCCAAACTTCCCCCGACCAGTCTGATGGTTATGATTCAATGGTTTTCGATTCTCTGGGTGTGACCAACGCTACCGGTGTGCGGTAGCTTCGTACCAGGAAATAGATGCCCAGCAATACCGCTGGAATGCTGAGCATCTGCCCCACATTTAACGGTAAGCTATCTTCGAAAGGCACCTGATTTTCTTTCAGGTATTCATAGAAAAACCGGAGCCCAAAGATGTAAATCAGAAATATTCCCAACATACTGCCACGCGGTGTCAGCGCTCTCCGTCGATTCCAGAACCAGAGCAGGATAAAAAATAGCACCAGGCAGGAAATCGACTCATATAGCTGAGCCGGGTGACGCGGTATTTTAGCGTATTCATTGTTGTTCATGAAAACAAATGCCCAGGGTACATCCGTCGGGCGCCCCACAATTTCTGAATTCATCAGGTTTCCGAAACGAATACAGGCACCAGCCAGTGCCACCACAATAGCGATCCGGTCGGTTACCCACAAAAATGTCTGCCCTGTCCGGATGCTCTCTTTCCGTCGCGAATACAGCCAGAGGCCCGTTAAAATACCGATAATAGCCCCGTGACTGGCCAGCCCGGCGAAAGGTGGTGTAATGACCGTTAACGGATGACGAAACAGCACCTCAGGCTCATAAAACAGAAAATGGCCAATACGCGCCCCCAGAATGGTAGAAATCACCATGTATATGAGCAGGCTGTCGGTTTCGGCGAGGGGTTTATCTTCTTTTTTGAAAATATATCCCATGATCTGCATGCCAATCAGGAAACCCAGTGCGAAGAGCAACCCATACCAGCGTACAGAAAATGAGCCGATGTGAAATATTTCGGGATTAACTTCCCAAATAACGTATTGAAGCATAATTATTTAAAGTTTCAAATTTTTCGGGGTTCACGTATCAGGCTTCAGATGACGGATTCGCCTGAGACACGCCCAACGTTGAATCCTGAAATTTGAAACCTACACTAGAGATAGCGGGCAAAGATACAGATTGCGGGAAAGTTTTTGGGCGTTTTCGTGTTTACCCACGTATGATGAAGTCGATTTTAATTGGACTTGTTAGAGGATATCAGGCTATTGTGTCGCCTTACTTCCCGAATGCCTGCCGTTACACGCCAACCTGTTCGCAATATACAGTCGAGGCTATTAAAAAGCATGGTGCTTTGCGGGGCGGGTGGATGGGCCTGAAACGTATTGGACGATGCCACCCCTGGGGCGGACATGGGTATGATCCGGTTCCCTAGGAAATTATGACATTTTGGCTTATTCGATAAACTTGCCTGATTTTTGACGAACGCCAAGTAAATAGAAACAGACGTGTCCCCCTTGGAACCCGGGTGAATCTGTTTTAACAAACCTGTCAACTTTGTCACTCTATACTACACCCTGCTATGGTTGGAATTACTGCCGATAATAAACTCAAACGCCTGATTGTTGTAGGCGACCGGGTATTGATTAAGCCAAAAGACCCTTCTGACCGAACCTCCAGTGGACTGTATCTACCACCCACCGTTCAGGAAAAAGAACAAGTTCAGTCTGGGTATGTTATTAAGGTAGGTCCCGGCTATCCGATTCCGTCGCCAACGGAAGATGAACCCTGGAAAGAGACCGAAGAGAAAGTAAAATACATGCCGCTACAGGCACAGGAAGGTGATGTGGCTCTGTATCTGCAACGCAATGCTATTGAGTTACAATACGAAGGAGAGCAATATGTCATTGTGCCACAAGGTTCGATTCTGATGCTGGAACGGCTGGAGGATCTGTAATCCGAGTGACAGTCGAGTCATTGTTTCAACCCTACATAAGCGGCTTTACAACTTCATTACGGTAAACACTATGCGACGATATTGGTTGATATTCCTGACAATCCTGCTAATTGGATTTACCCTTACTATGGAAAGTGTAGCGAATCAGCAAAAGTCGCTTAAGGCGATGTTAACCGAGAAAAAAGACCACCGACGCGTACTGCTAATCTACGGACGCGATGATGCCCAACATTATATTCTTGAACAACAGGAAGCCCTTAATGAAGAAAAAGCCGGTATCGCCGAACGGGATCTGGATGTTATTGTCCTTGTCGCATCACTGGTTATGGAACCCGATCGCCAGTTTTTGATGCACGATTACAAGCTTAATCCTGCCGACGATTTTGCGGCCTGGCTAATCGGGAAAGATGGCGGAGTCAAACAGACCTACAAAAAACCTGTTGCCGTAAAAGACTTATTTCAGACCATTGACAGCATGCCGATGCGGAAACAGGAGAGCAAACAATAACAGTACGGGTGGCCCCGTAAGGTCTTAGCCAGATTTGAAGCATTAAACAAGATTGTTGCTACACTAACTTTCGTTTTGCGGCAATCTCGTCTTATCCTTCAGATCTGGCTAAATTTTCGAGGAGCCGCCTGTGCGGCTCTTATTGCTCCCCAAACTTTGCGGCTTCTGTGATGCCTTTCCAGGTGTCAGTACGAAAAGGTACTGCGGGAAAGTTCTCCTGATTGTACAGGTTTACATCGCTATTATCATCGGCCCAGCCGTACCGCACCGCTAATGGCGTGGTTACGGAATCAGCGTAGACGACCACTGAATTTCCCTGAATCTCAGCTTTGGCATAATAGAACTTCTTATCAGCACCCGCCAACTCAAAGCCTTTGAGGTAGCCATATTTGTCCTTCGCCATCAACCCGCTGCCAACGTTTCGGAAGGTTATCGCTGCTTTATTACCCATCACCGTCATCTTGTCGAACATAGGTCCGCGCGAGGGTTCGTTGGTATTTTCGCCCCCCTTCTGATAAGCTACCCGCATGGCCTCGGCGGCTAATCGATTGCCCACATCCAGTTTATTCTTGGGGTGAATATCCGTTCGCTCGCCAATGTCCGACGTAACGGCCATGCCCGTGTTCGGGAGCTGAAGGGTCATTGTCTGTGCTTCGCGCAGTTCAGCCCAGTTACTTCCGTGCCGACTGTCGCCATTGGACGCATTGAAGCTAGCCAGTTGAACAAACAGGAAAGGAAAATCATACCCCCAATGCCGACGCCAATCCTGGATCATGAGCGGAAACGTTCGTCGATACTGAAAGGCCCGTCCGGCATTCGATTCACCCTGGTACCAGATAGCCCCCTCAATAGCGTAGGGAATCAGCGGATTCAACATCGCGTTGAACAGTTGAGTAGCGAATGTATTGGGGCCCGGCTTAAACGACGACGAAAACACATTGGCTACTCTATACTTCCATTGACCAGCCAGCGGCATGTTTAGCCCTTCGCCCGCGAGTTTGAGCTGCTCCGGTCGGCCCATAAGCCCCCCGCTCCCCCCCGTATCTGTTACCCGGATGGCCACCACATTACGACCGGGCTTTAGCAAACCGTCCGGAAGGACATAGGCCCGTGGTTTACCCCCTTTGGTACTGCCTATTAATTGCCCATTTACAAAGGTCGAGTCATTGTCATCAACCGAGTCGATATAGAGCGTTATCTTCTGCGGAGTCGCCCCTTCGGGTATCACAACATCCTGCCTGAACCAGACCACGCCGTCCAGCGTTGGCAGTCCGCTCCACTCCCAATCGCCGGGCTGATTCATCGTTTTCCAACCCCTGTCATCCATTGTAAGGCCAGCCCATGTCTGCTCTTCAGCTGCTGTAGGCAGGCCGCCCTGCTGTGCTTTGAGCAGCGCCTGCGTACGGGCAGCGCCACGCTGAATGACCTCTTCTGTAGTAGCCGGTAATTTGGCCGCTACCTGCCGAAGTTCGTCATCTTGATTCATAGCCTCCCGGCTGGTCCAGGTTTCGGAGTGCGTACCGCCCCAGCTTGTGTTGATCAGTCCGATGGGCACGTTGAGCTCCTTTTGTAACTGTTTGGCAAAGAAGTACCCGACAGCCGTGAATTGCGGAGCCGTTGCTGGCGTACAGACGCTCCAGCTGCCTTCGATATTATCCTTAGGCGTTAGACTCAAGTCTTTTTTCACCAGTAGCTGCCGGATATTCGGAAAATTGGCTACCGGAATTTCAGTTTTTGCGTTGGCTGCCGCAGCCAGCGGCCACTCCATATTCGACTGCCCGGAACAGACCCATACCTCTCCCGTCAATACATCCTCGAACGTTACGGTATTTTTCTTTCCTTTTACCAGGAGCTGATAAGGCCCGCCAGCTTCCATGGCGTCGAGGGCTACGCGCCACTTCCCATCCTTTCCCGCTTTTATCGTTTTGGTTTGTGCGGCAGTTCCACCACTAGTCAGGGCAACGGTTACTTTCTCGCCGGGATCAGCCCACCCCCAAACGGGTACCGGTTTACGGCGCTGCAAGACCATGTGTGAACCAAAAACGTTCGGCAGCCGTACATCGGCAAATACACTCTGACCGGCACTTAAATTCAGGAGCAACAGTCCCCATTTCAGGCATTTCATGCGTAATCAGTATTTAAATTGTAGTTCGTCCACCCGCAGAAAGGGTCGTTTAATCAAAAGTCAAATTTCTGATTTTATCCTTATTGTTCAACCCGGATCACCGTGCTGCAACTCAGCAAGTTCGGTCGCACACCTTAATGAACAGCATTTGGGCTAGCTAAAAATGAGCGATCAACACACAGTACTGTCTAAGAGGTACGAAAAAAATAAAGGGTGTTTCACGCATACCGTAGCAGACAGTATGGCGAACACCCAACTAAAAAGCCGATGACCGGCAAAAACTTCTGAAAACTTAATCCCGGTTCACAGAACGAGGCTCTTATCAACTATCGTATATGTGGTGTTTTTCCCCGCACATCGAGCGCGTTAGACAAATGCCGACGGATAGCATAGGTGTAGCGGAGGGTAAAGCCGTAGCTCATACCTGTTCCATCACCCAGTAATTGAGCATTTTGCACGGATGTACGACTACCCACATCAGCAATATTGCCGTTTGGCGTATTCGGATAATTAACGGCGTACGTTACATTGGTCGTCAGGGCATTGCCCAATCCCCAGAATTTGCGAACCGAAAAGCCCAGATCAATCGAGTTGCTCAAGCGAACGTTGTATTCTGCCCCCAGTTCAGCCAAGGTCGTCATGCCGGCATTAGCGCGGGTTTCGCTGGTCAGGCGTAATGTATCGGGGGTTTCTCTGCGTCCGGTGTAGCGGTAGCCAAGTAAAGAGAACCGCCCCTCTTGCTGGCCGCTGTTGGGAACAAGCCACATGCCTCCGCTCAGCCAAAAACCCGACCGCAACCAGGGCTTACTGGTCGAAACGATAAGCCGCTTGCCCCGCAGAACAAACGCGTTGCGGTCATTGCTATAGCGAAACACCAGCGGTGAACTGGCATTGGTAACGGATACCTGTGTATGAATAGGCATGCGGGCATACCCTGCTTCAACAGCCCATCGTTCGCGATATGCCCAGCCGACAGTCGCCCCCCACCCGGCTTTCCCGACGAGATCGTTCTTGATCAGACCGTCGAATGAATTATCAAGCTTGGCCCGATCGGTTTTGATAAACCCGTCGAGAGCCACATACCAGCGATTCCTGATCGAAGGACCACCGTATCGGGTGAGCAGCCGATCATACTGATGGCTCCGCTCCGGCAACCGGTAATAGTCCGAGATTCCCTGTCCACAGGCAGGCAATACGGCTAGTCCGAGTAGTATATACAGCAAGTAGCGTTTCATCATCTGGTATTGGTTTGAGCGTTTTACAAATAACGCTATAAACGTTTGTTTGTTAACCACTTACAATTAAATTAATTTGTAAACGGTCCTAAATCGTAACATTTAGACGAATCAATCAGCCTGTTGGCTATTAGAAGTACTCTAAACATAGACTAACGGCCTAAATAACAATCTTTTATACAAAAAAGAAAACTCAACCACAGGATTGAGTTTTCTTTTTTGTATCAGGTAAATTTCTGGCTCTGTCAGCCCATTTTCTCATTAATGCTTCATAACAGGCACAGAGATCATTGCGGTATCCCACGCAATTGAAATGCTGTTGTTAGCAGGCGTGATGGTCAATTTTTCTACGGGTGTTTTATTCGTCGAAGCGGGCACTTTAACCATGGCTACGTCAGTACCTTTAACTTTTTCGTAATCGTAAGCACCCCACTGCCCCAGCGTGCCGTTGAGAATGACACTCCACTCTTTTTCACCGGGAATCGTGAACAGGGTATACGTACCGGCTTTCACCATTTTACCGCCAAACATTACATCGTTCTTGAACGTAACTTCGGTAGCGTTATTGGCACCAGTGCGCCAAACTTTACCGTATTTTTCCAGACTATTGGAATTGTCTGCGCCAAATATAACCCGACCTTTCTTCGAGGGTTGACCATAAACAATTTTAATGTTTTTGTCTGGACTCTCTGCGGTTACCTTCGGGCTGGCGGGTGCTTTATCCTGCGCCTGTACCAGCGATACCATACCCAAAAAGAAAGCCAAAACTGCCACTAGATTTTTCATGTGTTAATGATTGGTTTTTTGATGATCTCTGTCTAAACGACACAAAGTAAACGATAGTTTTTCTGAGAAGTATATAAAGTTTGACAGAAGGCTGGTTTTAATGGTTTATCGGATTCAACCTGATTTCCAAAGAAAAATCCTAATTTCTCTTAAAAATCATAAATATCAGTGCCCAACTATTCAGTTGATGTTAAAGAGTAGTAGTTTTAACTTTACAGCCGTATGCATACATACAGTTCCTAATCAACTAGCCCTATATGGCAACGACCTATTTCAGCAAACGCAACATTCAGTTTCTCCTCCATGAGGTCTTTAATGCCGAAGGCCTGACAAAATACGAGTACTTCAGTGCCCATGACCGCGAAACCTTTAATCTGGCTCTTGACTCAGCTATTTACATTGCCGATACGCTTATGTATCCTTATGTAAAGGAAGTTGATAAAAACCAGCCGGAACTCAAAAATGGGCAGGTTACGGTTCATCCCAAAATAAAAGAGTATTTGAAAGCCGTCGGCGAAGCCGGTCTGATTGGCGCGGGGTTTCCGTTTGAACATGGCGGGCAGCAACTACCCGAGATGATCAGTTCGTGTATCGGCTTTATTTTGATGGCCGCCAACAATGGTATGATGTATACAGGGCTTTCGTCGGGAGCGGCCCATCTGATTACATCATTCGGCACGCCTGAACTGAGTGAATTTTACGTACCAAATCTATTAGCGGGCGTTTGGCAGGGAACCATGGCCCTGACAGAACCCCAGGCAGGTTCGTCGCTTTCCGACGTAACAACAGCCGCTACCCCCGTGCCCGATGCCAAACCAGGCACCTACAGGATTCGGGGTCAAAAAGTGTTTATTTCGGCCGGTGACCATGATGCCTGCGACAACATTATTCACCTGATGCTCGCCCGAATTGATGGTGCTCCTAAAGGGACAAAAGGAATTTCACTGTTCGTTGTGCCCAAATACCGACCCGATGATCAGGGTGGCTTTGTCGACAATGACGTTGTTTCGACGGGCGTGTACCACAAAATGGGGCAGAAAGGTGTACCGGCAATGCACCTCACCATGGGCTCAGTCGACAACACGATTGGGTATCTGGTTGGCGAGCCGCATCAGGGGTTGCGCTACATGTTCCAGATGATGAATGAGGCACGCATCGGCGTGGGCATGACGGCCGCTGGTATTGCCACGGCGGCCTACCATGCAGCCTTACAATATGCCCGCGAACGTCCGCAAAGTCGGCGACTTAATGAGAAAAATCAGTTGGATGCCCCTCAAACGGCCATCATCAACCACCCGGATGTTCGCCGGATGCTGCTCTTTCAGAAAGCCATTACAGAAGGCTCTCTGGCTTTATTGATCGAAGCGGCCCGGTTGTATGACATCAGCGAAGTGGCGGAAGGGGACGAGAAAGAAAATGCCTTTTTACTACTCGACCTGCTCATGCCCGTCGCCAAATCGTTTCCATCGGAGATGGGGGTTCAATCGGTCAGCCAGAGCTTGCAGACATTTGGCGGCTATGGATTTACGGAAGATTTCCCGGTCGAGCAACTGTACCGCGACATTCGGATTACGCCTATATATGAGGGCACCACGGGTATTCAGGCGCAGGATCTACTGGGCCGGAAGATGACCATGAAAGGCGGCAAAGCACCCCAGTTGTTATTTGCCGAAATAAACAAGACGATCTCTGAAGCCAGCACGCTGGATGATCTGGCTCCCTACGCCAGTCAGTTAACGGCCGAGCTTAAGCGAGTACAGGACGTTATGATGAGCCTGTTACCTCATGCCCAAAAAGGCGATGTGGAACGCTACCTGTCCGATGCCACTCTGTTTCTGGAGATGTTTGGTATTGTTGTAGTTGCCTGGCAATGGCTGAAGCAGGCGATTATCGCCAAGCAGGCACTGCTGACCCAAAACCCACAGGGCGACGATCTGGCTTTTTATGAAGGTAAAATTCACACCATGAAATTTTACTTCCACTACGAAGTCCCCAAGACACTGGGTCTGGCCGTTCGGCTGAAAGACACGGAGGTGCTGACGATTATATCAGAAAAGGAGCTGGCCTTATAGGTTATTTGCCTGGTTACGCTCAGGGCCGGGTGCCAGAAAGGGTAAAGACTGCCCCTCCTGGCACCCGGCCCTGAGCATTTATAATAATATGAAGCAAAACTATGTTTTTTACGCTTTATTAAACTTCTAAGTTTGAGAAGCTTTACCTTTGCGGCTTCAATCGACCGCGTTCCTGATGCCGCTGATTGCCCCGTCTAGTTATGTGCCACCCCCACAATTGTGGAATGGCCACCTGCAAACCATTATTCCCTCGCTGTTTCGCAAGGTACAGGTTACCTACGTCCGCGAACGCATCGAGACACCGGATGATGATTTTCTGGATCTGGATTGGGGGTATGCAGGAGTTAGGAGTGAGCAGCAAGGAGTAGGTGACCGCCCCCTCGTCGTGCTCACCCACGGGCTGGAAGGTAGTTCGACAAGTTCCTATTTAGCGGGGATGGTTCGGCACCTGACACAGCACGGGTTCGATTGTCTGGCCTGGCACTACCGTTCCTGTAGCGGTGAGTTGAACCGGCAACAACGGTTTTATCACATTGGCGAAACGGGCGATTTACACTTCATCATTCAACACGCCCTCTTAAAAGGTTACCAGACTATATACCTCATGGGGTTTAGTGCTGGCGGGAATGTCACCCTAAAATACATTGGGGAACAGGCACAAGCGTTGCATCCGGCGATTAGGAAGGCTGTCGTTTTTTCTGTTCCTGTCCATCTGATGGGATCTGCCCGGCGGCTGGAACAATGGGACAGTTTGGTGTACAATTACCGGTTTAACCGAACGCTCAAGCGAAAAATAATGCAGAAGGCAGCGGTTATGCCGGGTATTTTCCCGACAGAAGCGTTACTGAAAGCCCGGAACATCCGGGAGTTCGACAACCTGTTTACTGCACCTATGAATGGCTTTCGTGATGTGACCGACTATTATACGCGTAGCAGCTCACTGCAATTTATACCCACAATTGCCATTCCGACCTTGCTGGTGAATGCTAAAAATGATCCCTTTTTGTCTCCCGAATGTTTCCCGGAAACGTTAGGGCGGGAACTCCCTAATGTCTGGATGGAGTTTCCAGAGCAAGGTGGCCACTGTGGTTTCCCATCAAAAAAGGGAGGTATTCAGGGCACCTACTGGTCAGAAGAGCGGGCCTTGCAGTTTATTATGAACCAATAAACGAAAGATGAGATGGATAGTGAGCCTATAAAAGAACTGTATTCTCTTAACGGATATGCTGGACACAGCCGATGCCAGACAGGAATATATTGTTGGTTTAGACTACGAGTCTTTTCTTAAATACAGGATGGCAGGTGATGCAGTGGTTCGCCATATTCAGGTACTAGGCAAAGCGGCCAACCGCATTGACAAATCCTTTCGCGAACAGCACACAACCATCGAATGGATGCGTATTATTCGAACTCGCCATATTCTGGTGCATGCTACTTCGGACTGGATTATGAGATTATATGGCAGATTATAACCCTTCATCTACTAGCTCTCCGGCAAGCAATTAAACAAATTCTAGACAGTGACCCGCTGGAAGATGCGGAAGTTGAACAAATCTAAATCATGCTCACCAAACCACTCGAACAGACCTACTACATCATTGATTTCGACAGCACCTTTACGAAGGTCGAAGCGCTTGATGTACTGGGTGAAATCTCGCTGACAGGTCGTCCTGACCGCGATGATGTATTGAATGAAATCAAAATCATCACCGACCGGGGTATGTCGGGTGAGATATCGTTTACGGATTCGCTCATCCTTCGCCTTAACCTGCTAAAAGCGCACAAGAGTCAGTTGCCTGCCCTCATTGAAACACTGATGGGCAAAATATCGGATTCGTTCCAGCGCAACAAGCAGTTCCTGACCGAGAACGCCGACGCTATTTATATTGTGTCAAATGGATTCAAAGAATTCATTGTGCCTATCGTTACCTCCCTGGGCGTTCGGGCCGAAAATGTGTTCGCCAATACCTTTGTGTTCGACGAAAGTGGTGCGATCACTGGCTTCGACCCCGAGAACCCTCTGTCGGCTAACGGCGGCAAATCGCAGGTGATTCGGGAGTTGAACCTCGATGGCGAAGTGTACGTAATTGGCGACGGGTATACCGACTACGAAATCAGAGCGTCCGGTCTGGCCAATCGTTTCTATGCCTTTACGGAAAATGTGCTTCGCCCGCGTGTTGTTGAACGCGCCGACCACGTAGCTCCCTCACTCGATGAGTTTTTGTACCACAACAACCTGAGCCGCAGCCAGTCGTATCCGAAGAGTCGGATTAAAGTGCTGCTCCTCGAAAATGTTCACCCCATAGCGGTTCAGTTATTCGAGCAGGAAGGCTTTAACGTCGAGATTCGGAAAGGGGCCCTGGATGAAGATGAGCTGATCGAAGCCATCCGCGACGTATCCATCCTGGGTATCCGCTCAAAAACGAACGTTACCGCCCGGGTTCTCGAACATGCCAATAAACTAATGACCGTTGGTGCCTTTTGCATTGGCACCAACCAGATTGACCTCGACGCCTGTACCGACAGAGGGATTGCGGTTTTCAACGCGCCATACAGCAACACCCGCTCAGTAGTTGAGCTGGCTATTGGCGAGATCATCATGCTGATCCGCAGCATTGTGCCCAAGAGCAACATGATGCACAAGGGCGGCTGGGACAAGTCGGCCAAAAACAGCTTTGAAGTACGGGGCAAAAAACTCGGTCTGGTCGGGTACGGTAATATCGGCACGCAGCTATCGGTGGTGGCTGAGGCTCTGGGTATGGAAGTCTACTTCTACGATGCTGTCGATAAACTGGCCCTTGGCAACGCCCGTAAATGCAAATCGCTGGACGAACTGCTGGCCCTGTCTGATATTATCAGTCTGCACACCGATGGCCGGAAAGAAAACAAAAATTTGATCAGCTACCGGGAATTTGGCCTGATGAAAAACGGCGTTATCTTCCTGAACCTGTCGCGGGGCCACATTGTAGACATACCAGCGCTGGTCGACGCTATTGAACGCGGTAAGGTGGCCGGTGCCGGACTCGATGTATTTCCGCAGGAGCCCAAGACTAACAACGAAGAGTTCATGAGCGCTCTTCGTAACCTGCCCAACGTGATTTTAACACCCCATATTGGCGGTAGTACCGAAGAAGCACAGGCCAACATTGGCAACTTCGTACCCAGCAAACTCCTCGAATACATCAACAATGGCAGTACATACGGTAGCGTAAACTTCCCGGAGCTACAGTTGCCTCTGCTGAAAGGTGCCCACCGGCTGCTGCATATTCATGCGAACGTACCGGGTATTTTGGCGAAAATGAATAACATTTTTGCTAAATATCATATTAACATTCATGGGCAATATCTTAAGACCAATGAGAAAATCGGTTATGTGATTACCGATGTTGCCAAGGAGTATGCTGATGAGGTGGTAGAAGAATTAAAGGACATTGATAACACAATTAAGTTCCGACTATTATACTAAAAGAGCGAAAGAGTGAAAGAGCGAAAGAGTTAACAAACCCTTTTTCACTCTTTCACTCTTTCACTCTTTCGCTCTTTCGCTCTTTCAATAATGAAAAACACCTACTTTACGCCCGGCCCGGCCGAACTTTACCCAACGTTTTATCAACATTTACAGCAGGCTTTAGACGAGCAGATTGGCTCTATTTCGCACCGGAGCCAACGCTTCAGGGATATTTATAAATTTGCCGACG
This sequence comes from Spirosoma aerophilum, assembly GCF_054782495.1. Taxonomy (NCBI): domain Bacteria; kingdom Pseudomonadati; phylum Bacteroidota; class Cytophagia; order Cytophagales; family Cytophagaceae; genus Spirosoma; species Spirosoma aerophilum. The sequence continues at coordinate 34,864 of NZ_BAAGSJ010000038.1, forward strand.
AGCAGCTGCGAACATTGCTGAATATTCCGGCGACACACGGCATATTTTTTACGGGCTCGGCGTCAGAAGTGTGGGAACGCGTTTTGCTCAACTGCGTAGAACACGAGAGCTTCCACCTGGTCAATGGCTCATTCTCCCAAAAATTTTATGATTATGCCAATGCACTTGGCAAGCATGCTCATGTGCTCGAAAAGCCATTTGGTGAAGGATTCGATGCCGCCGACATTGAGGTCCCCGCTTATGCTGAACTGGTCTGCCTGACCCATAACGAAACCTCGTCGGGCGTGCAGATGAAGCCCGGCGAAATGCATAAGCTTAAGCGCAAATACCCCAAAAAGCTGTTTTGTGTTGATACCGTCTCCTCGTCGCCCTACCCTGACCTCGACTTCAGTTTGATTGATTCGGCATTTTTCTCCGTCCAGAAGGCCTTTGGCATGCCCGCTGGTCTGGGGGTTTGGATTGCCAATCAAGCCTGCCTCGCCAAAGCCGAGCGGTTAGCCAAAAACGATACGCTGACCATTGGTGCGCATCACACCCTGCCAACACTCTGGAAACACTATAAAACGTTTGAAACACCCGCTACCCCTAACGTTCTTTACATTTACATATTGGGCAAGCTGGCAGAAGATTTCAACCGGATTGGCATCGATACCATTCGGAAACAGACCGAAGAGAAAGCCCGGATGTTGTACAAGTTCCTGGACAGTTCCGAAAGCTTTTCGCCTTTTGTGAAACAGGAACGCCACCGCTCGCAAACGGTTATCGTGGCCAATGTTGGTTCGTCGGATCAGCCAAAATCGTCGGCCGATGTAATCTCAGCGGCTAAGACGGCCAATATGATCGTTGGTAGCGGCTATGGTAAATTCAAAGAGTCGCAGATTCGAATAGCCAATTTCCCGGCCGTTTCGATGGAGCAGGTAAGTAACCTGATCGACCAACTCCAGAAATAGAGAAGACGTCCATACACGTTTGTCAACGACGCCCTTCCCGTAACCCGGGAGGGCGTTATTTTTTGACCCGTTGCCAGATACTAGGCATTGGTAACAAACCTTATGTAGGCTTCCTGGTTAATAGAACAGTGTTTTTATTGCATAAACTCAACGACGATGAAGAAATTACTTACAACCTCAACACTCTTGATGAGCCTGATGATAACAGGCATGGCTCAAAATAGAACCGACTCATCCAGGGAGGACAAGCCGCTTATCGACGAGAAAACAAAGCAGGAAGTTCGCCAGAAAGCAACCGAAGCCAGTGACAAAATGGAAGAAGAAATTGACAAGTCCATTAGTTATCAGCAGGCTAATCAGTTGAGCTGGTTTCAGCCAAACAATCTGTTCGTGGGCGGTGGCCTGGGTATGGGCGCTACCGATGGAAAGGTTTACCTGGCTTTCAACTCCCGAATCGGTTACTTTTTTCAGCCGGGCTTTGCGGCCGGTCTACGCTATGATGCCGACCGATTAGTAGGCAATAAGTACCACGCTCGTCAGGTTGGTGCCTTTGCGCGCTACTATCCATTTCGGACCCGGATCAGCAGCTTTGTAGGCGCCAGCTTAAATAGTGGCCGGGAATTTTCCGAAAATGTACCTGCCGACACCAAATACAAATACACCAGCGTAGGGCTTGAAATTGGCGTGATGGCCTGGATTCTGCACCGTCTGGGAGCAGAATTATCTTACGAGAATAGCTTCTATAACAAAATAGACCCGACTGTTAGCCGGGGCAAGGGTGGCCGACTAAAAGTTGGTGTCAACTATTACTTTGGTCAGGTTGGTGGTAAGGGCGTTCGGCTTGCGCGGTAAGTCACATCAGTAACGCTGCGAACGGCCGGCTACGAGTTGGTCAGGCATGGCTAACTAAGTTTGATTTGCTATTGTCGTCAGGACATTGAGCAACCCATACTTAGTTAGCCATTTCCATTTGCAGCAGTCGCAGATGATGCTGCGTATGAATACTCGTAAAATAAAGCATTTCGCGCACCGATAGTTTCCCAAGTACGGGGTGTGGGATGCAGTACGTATCCAGTTCCTCAGAGGACCAGCTTGCCCCGGCGTTAATAAGGTCGTCATAAACGTTCTCAAATCGTTTCGCCATCTCACTGCGTCCGATCTGTATATCTTCCGGGCGTGGCGACATACTGGCGGGCGCTTTTACCCCCGTTCCTAACACACGTTTGTAAGCCGACGCAACTTCATCATATCCCCTGGGACGTGTTTCCGACCTTCCCCACTGTTTGAGCACATCATGCGGACCCGCCAGCAAGCGTGCGACCGGACGGGCCGACAGAAACAAGTGCTGCATGACCTCAGCCACCGACCATTTTCCGTTCACCTGTGTCATAAACTGCTCGTTGGAGCGGGTATCCGACCATTCTGTAAACTCCCGGCAATCCCGTCGTAATTGATCCAGAATACTGATTTCCTGTGCTTTCATACGATTAAATAAAACGTGAATAGTGAAGGTGCATAGCAGGTTAAATAAAATAAGTTTAACCACATAGGCACAAAGTGCACAGAGGTCTGCTGGGAATGAAGTATTCTATTAAACCTCTACGCCTATGTGGTCAGGTCTTTGTTGAACCGATTGTTACGTTCAGTCTAAACACGAACAAATACATGTTATCAACCACGCCAAAATAATTAATAAACATTCTGACAATCAGTAATTTAACGTTAACATTATTTCACTCATCAGGGATTCATATAGCCATTTTGAGTGTTATAAATACAGATGGATAAGCCTGTTTAAAACGCGCCATTTTACCCTTTCTACTCCGTTATGATACCTGAACTAACCGCAACATCCGTTCCTGAACCGCTGACAAAATCGGCCCGCATTTGGATGCCCAAGCGGGTTATTTTCACGGCCGATGCTCTAAATGAACCTTTCGGTCAGGCGATGTACGAGCGGATCTCTGCTCTTGACCTACCCATTGAGATTGCTAAAAATAATCGCATTACGGGTTTGCGCGGTGCCGATGAGCGCGAGACCTACCGGAACGCTAAAAATACTCTTGCCATTGTGAACGCTCCTCCCGGTGCATTCAAGCTTCAGCCCATTCCCCCCTCCGCCGACTGGCAGATGAATCTGGCAGAGGGTTGTCCGGCTCACTGTCAGTATTGTTATCTGGCCGGCAGCCTTTCCGGGCCGCCGGTTGTGCGGGCCTACGCCAATTTGCCTAAAATGCTGGCCCATACGGCCACGTACGAGGGTACCTATCCGCCAAATCGTACCTGGCAGAGTTCAGCTACGGGCTCCGATGGCGTAAACCGCCCGACGACCTTTGAGGTGAGCTGTTACACCGACGTGTTAGGCATCGAACACCTGACGGGGAGCATGGCCGAGTGCATCCGGTATTACGGTACGCGGGAAATGGCCGAATTGCGTTTTGTGACAAAATATGACCAGGTTGATAGTTTACTGAACCTGCCCCATAACGGCCACACCCGCGCCCGTGTCAGCCTCAACGCCGACGCCATTGCCCGCCGTCTCGAAGGAGGCACGGCTTCTGTTGAAGCCCGGCTTCAGGGTATTCGCAAGCTGGCGATGCCGAAAGAAATGGGTGGTGGCGGCTACCCGATTGGGTTAGTCATAGCGCCCATTATGCCCATTCCGGGCTGGCGTGAACACTACACCGCGCTACTCGACCGAATGGCCGAAGTACTGGACTTCGCACGGGGTGGCGAAGCGGTCGATATGAATGTTGAGTTCATCAGCCATCGCTTCACCCCCGGCTCCAAAGACATTCTGTTGCAATGGTATCCGAACACCTCACTCGATATGGACGAGGCAACACGCTCCGAAAAACGCAACAAATTCGGGGGCACCAAGTATGTATATCGTCCGGAAGAGATGAAGGAAATGAAAGCCTTTTTCTATGCCGAATGGACAAAGCGCTTTCCGAAAGCACCGATCCTGTACTGGACCTGATTATTGAAAGTAGAGGAGCTGGTTTTAGACGCCATATCTTAAAAATATGGCGTCTAAAACCAGCTCCTCTACCCTGTCTTACCACACTTTGGCCTGCTGCACTTCCGGCTTGTATAACTTCTGTCCCGGCTTTACGTCGAAAGCCGCGTAGAACGGGGCAAAGTTCGTAAGCGGGCCATTCACCCGAAACTTATCCGGCGAGTGCGGATCGGTAGCTACCCGGACGCGCAATGACTCGTCACGTACTTTGGTACGCCAGACCTGTGCAAACCCCAGGAAGAACCGCTGGTCAGGTGTGAAGCCGTCGATTTTTTCGGTACCCTGGCCTTGCTTTGTCAGTTTGAACGCCTGATAGGCCAGCGTAATGCCGCCCAGGTCGGCGAGGTTCTCGCCCAGCGTCAGGCGGCCGTTCAGGTGCAGATTATCCAGCACCGTAAAGTTGTTGTATTGATTGACAACAGCTTGTGTTTTGGTATTGAATCGCTCTGCATCCGCTTTTGTCCACCAGTCGCGCAAGTTGCCATTGGCATCGTACTGGCGCCCCTGATCGTCGAAAAGGTGAGTCATTTCATGGCCGATCACCATCCCGATAGCGCCGTAGTTGATGGCGTCATCAGCGTCTTTATCGAAGAAAGGGAATTGTAAAATACCCGCCGGAAAAACGATCTCGTTATTCGTTGGATTGGCGTAGGCGTTCACCGTTGGCGGTGTCATCATCCACTCGGCCCGGTCGACGGGTTTATTGATTTTGGCAAAATCTTCCTTTACATGGTGGATGTACGTTTGCATGACGTTACCATAAAAATCGTCACGCTTTATTGTTACGTCAGAATAGTCCTTCCATTTGTCCGGGTAACCGATCTTCTTAACAAACCGGTCCAGCTTGACAAGTGCCACTTTTTTAGTTTCCGGTGCCATCCAGTCCAGCTTCTCGATCCGTTCCCGATACACTTTCTGCAGGTTGTTTACCAGTGTCAGCATACGCTCTTTGGCTTCGGCCGGGAAGTACTTTTTTACCCACAACTGCCCCAGCGCTTCGCCCAACCCACGGTCAACAAATTGGGTAACCCGTTTCCAGCGATCAGCCTGTTTTGGCTGTCCGTATAGCGTTCGGCCGTAAAATTCGTACCGGGCCTGTTCGAATGGCTGACTGAGCAGTCTGGCATTTTCGTCCAGTAAATCAAAAACCAATTTGTCTTTCAATTCACTGATGGGCAGCGTTGGTAGGGCTTTATCCAGCGCTTTATAGTAGCCGGGCTGTCCCATCAGCACCGTATCAATGGCCGTCAGCTTCATATCATTCAGCAGTGTCCGCCAATTTAGATTCGGCATTTGCTTTGTCAAATCAGCAACGGCTACCTTGTTGTAGTTAGCCACCGGGTCACGCAAATCGGCCTGTGCTTTATGCGACTGGGCAAGGGTCGTTTCGAGGGCTAGAATTTTGTTAGCTTTCGTTTTGGCCGAAAGCGAATCGCCCCCCACAAGGGTAAATAGTTTTGCCGCATAGCTGACGAATGCCGACCGAATTTTCTTTGTCGACTCATCCGTTTTTGTGTAATAGTCTTTCTCCGGCAACGACAGCCCGGCCTGATTAAAGTTGATCCGGTTCATGTCACTCTGGCGATCGTCGGCACCCACATAGTAGCCAATGAACTTCCCCCCCGGATTGCTCGGGCTGGATGCCAGGTAGGTTAGTACGTCTTTATAATCTTTAAGAGCCTCAATTTTGGCCAGTTCAGCTTTTAGTGGTTCGTACCCGAGTTTGTCAATCGTTGCTGTATCGAGGCCACTGGCATAAAAATCCCCTACTTTCTGCTCAATGCTACCCGCTGCGGCTTTCGACGCAGCCGCGTCGATAAGGATCGTTTTGGTCTTTTGCAGATTCTCTTCGTAGAGGGTGTTGAAGGAGCCCCAACCCGTCTGATCATCTGGAATCTTGGTTTCCTTGACCCATTTACCGTTGGCATAGGTAAAAAAATCATCGCCGGGGCTAACGGTTGTATCCATCCCGGACTTATCGAAAAACTCGGTTCGGTTGGCGGCTTCTTCTTTTTGCTGGCACGAGGCTACCGCTACAACGGCGAGCACCATGAGCAGTTTTTTTGTATTGTGGTTCATACAGGGTTTGTAAATGAAGGATAAATGGTAATTTTGAGAGTAAATATAAGGATAAGGAACAGGCAACTCCATTGGCCAACGCAAATACATACGTTCATCAATAACACACTCGTAACCAACGAACAAACCATGAAGAACATTCTGCTCACCAGTCTACTTGTCGCAGCCTCTTTTGGCGTATTTGCTCAAACAGGAGACGGTCATTATGGCAAGAAAATTACCGCATCAGGCGCTATTCCGGCAACCCAGTTAGCGACGAAAATGGCCGACAAAAATGAGATGCCTGCCAAGGTAGAAGGCACGGTCGAGTCGGTTTGCAAAGTAAAAGGTTGCTGGATGAAAGTTAAAACCGGCGATGGCCAAACGATGCGCGTGACCTTTAAAGATTACGGCTTCTTTGTACCCAAAGACATCGTTGGGAAGACGGTCGTTGTGGAAGGAAACGCGGAGAACACAACCACCACGGTAGCCAAACTGCGTCACTATGCCGAAGATGCCGGAAAAACGAAAGAGGAAATCGAAAAAATCACCGAGCCAGAAACAGCCCTGACATTTGTAGCTGACGGCGTGATTGTAAAAAAATAGGGAGCTGTTTCCAACCCTTTTTTTGAGCAGGGTGTCTTTGTTGAAAAATACAAGGAATATGCTTTACTCAATGAAACAGCTTTCCGGTTTTCTCATCGCCGGAACCATTCTCTTTGCTGCCTGCAAATCCAATGAAACAAACCCAACGGATTCTGTTTCGCTGGGCGTACACCAATCCGGTCGGCTAGGCTCCGACGTTATTGTTCGCGTTGATTCAATTCAGGATAGCCGGTGTCCGGTAAATGCATACTGCATCTGGGCAGGCCAGGCAAAAGTTAAGTTATTACTAAAAAAGGATTCGGATTCAACCGCGGTTCGGCTGTCTCTGGGAGCTGATCCCGGTAGTTCCAACAAGCGGCCCGACTCCACAACGGTTTCACTTAAAAGTGAAAACTATAAAGTGATTTTACGCGAGGTAAATCCATTTCCGGGCACGACCTCGTCTACTCAGCCCCAGACAGCCATTGTTCAGGTGACAAAAATCTAGACGTTCTTCAAAGGCTTTTCGTACTTTAAGGGCTGCAACTTACCGTTGCAGCTTTTTTTGTACCCTACTAACTTATTTATGAAGAAAATGTACCTGCTGGCTGGCCTCTCGCTGCTGGCCGCTCCCCTATTTGCCCAACGCACCTTAATCCACTGCGGAAACCTGTTCGATGGTGTAAACAACAACCTTCAACCACAAATGACCGTTGTGGTTGAAGGCAACAAAATTTCGGCTGTTCAGAAAGGGTACACGACGCCCGCCGGGCAGGATCGGGTGCTGGACATGAAATCAAAAACCGTTCTGCCCGGCCTCATCGACATGCACGTTCACCTCGAAAGCCAGACCCGTCGGGGTGGTGCTATTGATGGATTTACCAAAAATCAGGCTGATGTGGCCTATCAGGCGGCTCAATATGCCAAGACAACGCTAATGGCCGGTTTCACTACTGTTCGCGATCTGGGTGGGTCGGGCGTGAACGTGTCCCTTCGCAATGCCATCAATGCCGGACTGGTGGATGGCCCACGCGTATTGACCGTCGGCAAATCCATTGCTACCACGGGTGGCCATGCCGATCCAACGAACGGCTACCGCAAAGACCTGATGGGCGATCCCGGTCCAATGGAAGGCGTCATCAATGGTCCTGAAGATGCCCGTAAAGCGGTGCGGCAGCGGTACAAAGATGGCTCCGACCTAATCAAGATTACGGCAACCGGTGGCGTTTTGAGCAATGCCAAAGACGGTTCCGGCGCTCAGTTTACCGAAGAAGAAGTGAAAGCGGTTGTCGATGCCGCCAAGGATTACGGCTTTCCGGTAGCGGCCCACGCCCACGGTGCCGAAGGCATGAAACGCGCTATCCGGGCGGGTGTCCAGACCATTGAGCACGGGACGCTCATGGATGATGAAGCAATCGAATTATTCAAAAAATACGGTACCTACTACGTTCCAACTATCATTGCCGGTAAAACAGCCGCCGATTCAGCGCGGCATTTTGGTTATTACCCGGCACTGGTAACGCCCAAAGCTCTGGCCATCGGCCCAAAAATTCAGGCCACGTTTGCCAAAGCGTACAAAGCGGGGGTTAAGATTGCGTTTGGTACAGATGCCGGCGTTTACATTCACGGCTATAACGCCAAAGAGTTCGAATACATGGTTGAAGCAGGTATGCCGCCACTCGAAGCAATCAAAGCGGCCCTGATGACCAACGCCAAACTGTTAGGCATGGATACACAGATTGGCTCTATCGAAACTGGTAAAATGGCCGATATCATTGCCGTTAGCGATAACCCCATCCAGAATATCAAAACCCTGCAAGCCGTCCAGTTCGTCATGAAAGACGGGAAGGTGTATAAGCAGTGAAATTTTAGTCGGTAAGTCAGTAAGCGGCTACGCCTAAGTCGGCAAGTGGCTGACGCAAGAAAAGTGATAATGCGTCAGCCACTTACCGACTTAGGCGTAGCCGCTTACTGACTTACCGACTGATTATCAATTCAATGACGCGCCTGGCTTCTTCGTGCTGGACCCAGTGGGATGCATTTTCGAGGAAGACCAGACGGCCGTTATCGCAAAGGTCGATACTGGGTTGAGCCATTTCCCGCTTCAGGAACTTGTCGCGGGTGCCCCAGATGAGCAAGGTCGGGATGGTGACCCGGATGGAGGAACGACGGGCCGGAGGTTTGCGGAGAGAGGCCCGATACCAGTTGATCATGGCCGTAACGGCTCCCGGTTGCGACCAGGCGGCTTTATACTGCTGTAGATCTGCACGCCGGAATGTTCCCGGACGACTGCTGCTCAGCAAGGTACGGACAAACATAGACCAGTTTCCGGCGCTCGACAGCGTTTCAGGTAGCCAGGGTAGTTGAAAAAAACCAATGTACCAGCTCCGCATCATCTGGCCGAGGTTGCTGCTGGCATATTTCTTCATCACAATAGGATGCGGCACATTCAGCACCACGAGCCGTTCGACGCGCTCAGGGTACGAAACGGCGGTCCACCAGGCCACGGCGGCTCCCCAATCATGTCCGACAACCACCGCTTTTTGTCGTCCAGCCGCATCTATCAAACCGATCACATCGGCCACTAATGTATCAAGACTGTAAGCGTCGATGCCGTTTGGTTTGTCGCTCAGGTTATAGCCGCGCTGGTCGGGTACCCAGACACAGTAGCCCGCTTCGGCCAGCGCATCGATCTGATTTTTCCAGCCATACCAGAATTCCGGAAAGCCATGCAGCAGAATGATGAGCGGACCATCGTCCGGCCCGGCCTGCACCACATGCAGGCGGACCGGCGAGGCACTGTTGATGTCGACAAACGTGTGCGTCATTGACGATTCTTAAAAGCCAAAATACTGCTCAGCGTTGCGGTAACAAATGTCCTGCACGATCTGGCCCACCCAATCAACATCGTTTGGCAATTCGCCATTTTCGATATCGTTCCCGAAAATATTGCAGAGAATGCGCCGGAAGTATTCATGACGGCTGTAGGACACAAAACTGCGCGAATCGGTGAGCATACCAACAAAAGCGCTGATGAGGCCCATGTTCGACAGGGTGTTGATCTGCTTTTCCATCCCGTCTTTCTGATCCAGGAACCACCAGCCGGAACCAAACTGTACCTTACCCCGTACGGAACCATCATTGAAGTTACCAACCATCGTTGCCATCACTTCGTTATCTGCCGGATTGAGGTTGTACAAAATGGTTTTTGCCAGTTGATTCCGATCATCAAGACCACCCAGGAAGCGAGATAGTGATGCCGCCTGTTGGAAATCGCCGATGCTATCCCAGCCGGTGTCCGGTCCTAAATCGCGCAGTCGGCGGACATTGTTATTGCGAAGGGCACCCAGGTGAAACTGCTGTGTCCAGCCTTTGGCGTGGTCCCATTCCGCAAACTGCACCAGCATGAACGACTTGAATTTAAGCACATCAATCGGCGAAACATCGACTCCACGCAGCAAATGGTCGAAAATCCGCTGCACATCACCTTCTTTATACGGTTCAGCATAGACCATCTCCAGACCGTGGTCTGACAGTCGGCAGCCCATCGCTCCAAAATAATCATGGCGGGATTTGAGCGCGTCGAGGTAATGCGTCAGGTTTTGAATGTCATGGTTCGTTACGGCAGCCAGCTTCTGAATATAGCTCCGCAAAGAAGCCGGGTCTTCAGCTGCCATCGCTTTATCGGGCCGGAACGTGGGCAGGACTTTAACACCAAAACCACTCTGGGCTATCGTTCTGTGGTGTTCCAGGGAATCGAGCGGGTCATCTGTTGTACACACCACGCGCACGTCGAAGTGGTTGAGCAGCGCACGGGTAGATAAATTTGGTAGTTGCTCATTACATGCATCATAAATAGACCGGGCTGATGCAGGATTCAGAACCTCATTGATACCAAATGGATTTTTCAATTCCAGATGCGACCAGTGGTAAAGCGGATTTCGAAGGGTATAGGGAATAGTTTCTGCCCACTTTTCAAACTTCTCCCAATCCGAGGCATCGCCGGTACAGTACTTTTCAGAAATACCGTGAGTACGCATGGCCCGCCATTTATAATGGTCGCCATGCAACCAGAGCTGACTCATGTTCTCAAACTGCCGATCGGCCGCGATCTGGTCAGGGGGCAGGTGGCAATGGTAGTCTATTATCGGCATTTGCCGGGCATATTCATGATAAAGCCGACGCGCTGTTTCGGTTTGAAGCAGAAAGTCGTCGGAAAGGAACGTAGGAGCGGGAGCGAGGGTATACATAGTTGATTAAAGCAAAAGCCGGGTGGTTTCTTTCGGTTTTTGAGTTATTTTTTTTGATCAGGTAAGTCAGTCAGCGGGCGAAGCCGCTGACTGACTTACCACGAAATAAGGTAAAAAAGTGCTTATGTTGCCTTTCCTTTCCGAAACTTCTATTTGTTTTCAACATGCCCACCCCTTCCGGACGCTTTCGGTGGCGGATTGTTGCCTTGCTCTTTCTGGCAACGACCATTAATTACATAGATCGCCAGGTCCTGTCGTTCACGATGACAGATGAACTTTTTCGGAAGGAAATGCTCGAAATGGCCCCCAATGCCGTACTCACCAAAGAAGCGACAGACCGGTTTAAAGTGCTTTATGGTGATGTGGATGCAGCCTTTAAATTTGCCTATACCATCGGCTTTCTGCTGGCAGGCTGGTTGATCGACAAGATCGGAACCCGGCGGGGTTTCTCGCTGGGTATTTTTGTCTGGAGTATTGCTGCGGTACTGACAGCCTTTGTCAATTCCATCTCCGGACTACGATGGGCACGGGCCTTTTTAGGCCTGGGCGAATCGGCCAACTTTCCCTCGTCCATCAAGACCATTGCCGAATGGTTTCCCCGACGGGAACGTTCCTTTGCCAATGGTGTATTTAACGCGGGTGCTAATGTCGGCATTATCCTGACAGCCCTTGTCGTTCCCTATCTGATTCTTCAATTTGGCTGGCGAAGTTCTTTTTTAGTAACGGGCGTACTCGGGTTTTTCCTGCTTATATTCTGGTGGCAGATATACAGCAAGCCCGAACGAAGTCGCCAGCTCTCCCCCAGAGAGTTGGCGTATATACGGAAAGACGACGAAAAAATTCCGCCCCTCAAAGTATCCTGGGGCCAGTTACTGGGCTACAAACAAACCTGGGCGTTTGCCGTCGGGAAGTTTATGGCTGATCCGATCTGGTGGTTTTATATGACCTGGCTCCCGGATTTCTTTAATTCGAACGATGCACTGAATGAGAACCTAGACCTCAAAAGTTTTGGTGTGCCCTTTCTCATCATCTACGTTGTTTCCGATGCAGGCAGTGTCTTTTTCGGTTGGCTAACGACGCAATTTATGCGTTGGGGCTGGTCGGCCAACAGGGCCCGTAAAACAACGATGCTCATTTGTGCGCTGTCTGTAGTGCCTATTTTCTTTGCCGCTCAAACCAATAGCCTGACGATTGCCATTGCCCTGATTGCCCTGGCTACGGCGGCCCACCAGGGTTGGGCGGCTAATATGTACACCTTCGCATCGGATTTATTTCCCAGAAACGTAGTAGCCTCCGTTACCGGAATTGGTGGTATGTTTGGGGCCGTTGGCGGAATCCTGCTGGCATTACTGTCGGGCCGGATCATCACCGCCTTCGGCTATTTGCCGATGTTCATCATCGCCAGCTGTTCGTATTTGATAGCCCTGGTTATTATTCATCTGGTTTTACCTAAAATGGAACCCGTACGGACAGAAGAGCTGATGAACCGCTTTAGCACATCGGGTAAACTGTCATAACACAAATCAGCTGGCTGTTAAACGAAAAACTTACTTATGAAAATTGTCACCTTCGGCGAAGTGATGCTTCGACTGAGCCCCCCCGGTGTTCAACGATTTGCGCAGACAGACACCCTGGATATGCACTTTGGGGGCACAGAAGCTAATGTCGCTGTGTCGCTGGCACAGTTTGGCATGGAAGCAGCACATGTTACCCGCTTCCCGGACCATGCGCTGGGTCGGTCAGCGTCGGGCTATCTTCGCCGGTATGGTGTTGACACCAGCCACATTGTCCAGGGCGACGGACGAATGGGTCTCTATTTTCTGGAAACAGGTGCCGGAAGCCGTGCCAGTCAGATTATTTACGACCGGGTCGACTCAGCGTTTTCGCGCATACGCCCCGATGAAGTCAACTGGGATAGGGTGTTACAGGGCGCTTCCTGGTTTCACTGGACGGGCATTACACCAGCGCTTTCGCAGGGGGCTGCCGATTGTTTGCTGGCCGGTATTCAAACCGCCAATCGGCTGGGCGTTCCGGTGTCGAGCGATATTGTGTACCGAAGCAACTTATGGCAGTATGGCCGGTCTCCACAGGAGATCATGCCCGCCCTGACGGAAGGATGCACCCTTGTACTGGGCAGTAAAAACCTGTTTTCGGAGCTCTATGGTGTTGTTGGCAGCACCTTTCAGGAGTCGGGCCGGGCCTTGATGAAACGATTTCCTAACGTTCGTTACGTCACCGACACCAAACGACGATCCATCAGTGCATCGCACAACCAGTTGTCGGCCAAATTATTCGATGGGGATACGGTCTACAAATCACGCATGCACGACATCAACCCGATCACCGACCGTATCGGTACCGGTGACGCGTACATGGCGGGGTTAATTTATGGTCTGTTAACCTTCAACGACCTGCTGCGGGCCATTGAATTCGGGGCAGCCGCTTCGGCCCTGAAACATACCATTGCCGGCGATGTTAACCTGGCCACCATTGCCGAAGTCGACATGCTTGCCAATGGCGACAGTTCCGGAAAGCTGAAGCGATAATAGCAAACGATCTGTATACAGACTACCCAGTGCTCATTTTGTGACGGGTATATCCTCATTCTGTCTCTTTGGATAAAATAGCCGCTACGGTTCGAGATGTAGTTCGTATTATTGCTGAATTATGAACAGTACATCACAAACTTTCCAATTAAGTTAATAGTAAACCTGTCTGACCGATGACTGCAGACCCGTTTGATGCACACCCTACCATGGCTAAATTAACCCGTTCTACCCACCCTGCTCCCGTTTTTCCTGAAAAGGTACTTCAATTCGGCACAGGCGTTCTGTTACGAGGCTTACCCGATTTTCTCATCCAGAAAGCAAATAACGAAGGTCGTTTTGAAGGCTCTATCGTTGTCGTAAAATCCACGGATAATCATACGGATGACTTTTCAGAGCAGGATAATCTGTACACAGTTGCCGTGCGGGGCCTTCAGCAGGGCGAAGAGGTTGCAGAAAACACGATTGTTTCGGCCATTAGCCGGGTGATGGCGGCTCAGACCCAGTGGAAGGAGATACTGATGCTGGCCCGGAACCCCAAGCTACAAATCATCATCTCCAACACTACGGAGATTGGGTTGAATTATGTTGAAGAAAGTATTTTCCAACATCCTCCACAATCCTTCCCCGCTAAACTGACGGCGTTCTTATATGAGCGGTTTCGGAGCGTGGGCGGCTCCAAGGCAAAGGGACTTGTTGTGATCCCAACAGAGCTGGTAACCGATAATGGACTCAAACTACGGGATGCGGTCGAGCAGCTGGCGAAATTTAACGAATTAGGCAAGCTGTTCACCAAGTGGCTCAAATTCCACGTCCGGTTCTGCAACTCGCTGGTTGACCGGATCGTTACCCGCCCCACCGACGATGCTCAGCAGGCTTTGCAGGAAGAAGTGGGCTATGAAGATGATCTGGTTACCTTCACAGAGCCCTACCACCTTTGGGCCATTGAAGGCGATGACCGCGTTCGGGAAACACTTTCCTTTGCTGGCCCATCGACTCCGCAGATCATTATTGATGAAGACATTAACTTCTACAAAGAGCGTAAACTCCGGGTGTTGAACGGCACCCATACGCTCACCATGCCGCTGGGTTACGTACTGGGGCTCGAAACGGTAGCCGACGAAATGCTCCACCCTGCCATGAGCAAGTTCGTTGAATCGCTGATGCTGAACGAAATTGTTCCGACAGTACCCGACTACGACATTCCGGGGATGGATAAAGCCGCTGTGGCGCAGTTTGCCCATGACGTGCTCGACCGATTCCGAAACCCCCACCTCGACCATTTGCTGCTCAATATTTCGCTTCAGCAAACGGCTAAAATGCAGGCTAGAAATGTAGCCACGCTGCAACGGTATTATGAGCAGTTCAACGAGGTGCCGAAATTGATGGCGCTCGGATTTGCGGCCTATCTGCTGTTCATGAAAGTCGTTCGGGAAGAAGGCGGTGAGTTCTTCGGCGAGATTGCTCTGGCGAGTGGCGGCAAACTCAATTACCCTATTCGGGACGATAAAGCCGGATACTTCTATGGCGACTGGAAAACGGTGAAGGAGGGCGATCCGGCAACGGTGCAGGAGTTTGTCAAGAGCGTTCTTTCGGATCTGACTCTCTGGCAAACGGACCTGACAGCCTTGCCCGGTTTCAGCGAGGCCGTTGCTCAAAACCTGAATTCGCTCCTGACCATCGGTGTCGTCAAGACGTTGGAAGGGGCCGTTGCCTAGTTTCCGGACAAAACATAAGAAAGCCGCTCCGGCGCAGATCAATCTGTACCGGAGCGGCTTTCTTATGCACCAAACACCTATAAAAACGTACGTATTTTTTCAGCGGTGGCAGCCAGTTCGTCTTGCGTTGGCTTCATTTTGTGATGAAAGTTCATATCGGCCATGGAATTGAGCGGAATCAGATGAACGTGGGCATGTGGCACTTCCAGTCCAACAACAGCCACACCGATGCGCAGACACGGAACCGCCTTCTCGATAGCCGGGGCTATTTTCTTGGCAAATGCCATCAGGCCCAGGTACAGATCATCGTCCAGATCGAACAGGTAATCGACCTCTTTTTTGGGAATGACAAGCGTATGCCCCGTGGTGGTAGGCATAACGTCCAGAAAAGCGAGGTAGTCGTCGGTTTCGGCGATTTTGTGCGCAGGTATCTCACCAGCAACAATTCGGGAGAAGATAGAGGCCATACGTAAATGAAGAGTGAAGATTTTAGACTGAAGAATATGTTTGTGCAACCCCTTATTCTACATTCTTCACGTTATAATCTTCCTTAAAATTACCGGGCGATGTCAATGACTTTAAACTCCAGAACGCCAGCGGGCACTTTGATCTCTGCCGTTTCGCCAACGCGTTTACCGAGCAGCCCTTTACCAATGGGAGAACCTACCGAAATACGGCCCGCTTTCAGGTCGGCTTCCTCCTCAGAAACGAGTGTGTAGAGCATTTCGGCTCCGCTTTTAACGTTCTTTATTTTAACCTTCGACAGGATCGACACCAGCGACGTATCAATGGTCGACTCGTCCAGCACGCGGGCATTGGACAGAACTTCTTCGAGTTTCGATATTTTCAGTTCGTGCAACCCCTGCGCATCTTTTGCCGCATCGTACTCCGCATTTTCGCTGAGGTCTCCTTTGTCGCGTGCTTCGGCAATTTGATGGGCAATAGCAGTCCGTCCTTTCGTTTTTAGTTCAACCAGCTCGGCCTTGAGCCGATTCAGTCCTTCTTCGGTGTAATATGAAATCTTTGCCATAATCTATTAATACTTACTCGTTATTCGCCTTAGTTTGTCAAGCTCCTTAAAAACAAAAAGAACGGTACACTGACCGTTCTGCAACCAAATTGGTTTTCTTTGCAGACGCATCAGAGTCGCCGTCGGGTTTCCGAAGCGCTCGGTTTGGGGATGTGATAATTTGTTCGCTGCATCTGCAAAGCCACTGATTGGCCGGTCATATTCCAATAAAACGCATTCTTCGCAACGCGTCTTGTGTTACAAAAGTAAAAATACTTCACGGCTATATCAACAAATAGCCCGTGGTCTGATCAAAAAACGATTTACTGATCCATGTCGCAACCGCTTCGCATCATATTTATGGGTACCCCCGACTTTGCCGTTGCCAGTCTGCAACGACTCCTGGGGGCAGGCTGTCAGGTTGTAGCCGTCGTAACGGCACCCGACCGCCCCTCGGGACGGGGTTTACAACTAACGCCCTCGCCCGTCAAGAAAGCGGCCGAAGCCGCCAATTTACCGGTCCTTCAACCCGAAAAGTTACGAGACCCTCTCTTTCTTGAGCAACTGGCCAGTTACCAGGCCGACCTTCAGGTTGTGGTTGCCTTTCGGATGCTGCCGGAGGTTGTCTGGGCCATGCCTACGATCGGGACATTTAATTTACATGGCTCCTTATTGCCGCAATACCGGGGGGCCGCGCCTATCAACTGGGCTATCATCAACGGCGAAACCGAAACCGGTGTCACCACTTTTTTTATCGAAAAAGAGATCGACACGGGTCAGATGATCTTTCAGGATTACGAACCTATTTACCCCGACGATTCGGCCGGAACGGTGCATGACCGCCTGATGGAACGGGGGGCCAGTCTGGTCGTAAAAACGGTACAGGCCATTGAAACGGGAAGCTATCCGCGCACGCCCCAGCCTGTTGCGGAGAATCTGAAACCCGCGCCCAAATTAAGCCGCGAAACCACCGAGATCAACTGGAACCAACCGGCTACCCAAATCCGAAACTTCGTGCGGGGCCTCTCGCCCTACCCGACGGCCTGGACAAAGATCAACGGAAAGGTTTACAAAATTTATGACGCGTCGATAGCCAACGAGTCACCCTTTGCGGCTGAAGTCGGCGAAGCGTATTCGGATAACAAGAAGCTTATTCTTGTAAAAGCGGCAGATGGCTGGCTTCAGATCGATGCTCTCCAGGCCGAAGGCAAACGACGCATGACCGCCGAAGAGTTTTTGCGGGGCAATAAATTGTGAACCGAATTCGCAGGATTCTACTGATTCCTTTGATTGGCTCAATGTTAGGGTCTGTGTTTTATGGTGGTGAGCTGGCAGTTTCTTAAAACTGACAAGCGGGGTTTCGCCAAACCTGGCTGATTTATCGAACTAGCATGATCGAGCGTTCGTGTAGTTTAGAATTTAGTAAGGGGCCAAACCTTGATATTGTCGCGAAGGATGTAAGCCATTAGTAAGACCTATGCGCTATATGTCTTTGCCTTCCGTACTCCTAAACCATTCCAGCATGAAACGACTTCTTTACTGTCTTTTGCTTACCATGCTCAACCAGTTGACCGCCAACGCCCAGAATGAAACCTACGCCGAGAAACTGGGCTTCCCGAAAGGGAAGAAGGTTGTCATTTTCCACGTCGATGACGCCGGAATGAGCTACGAATCGAACGTGGGGACGATGAATGCGATGGATAAAGGCATTGCCAGTTCAACCAGCATTATGATGCCCTGTAGTTGGGTGCCCCATTATTTCGACTACCTGAAAACCCATCCAAACATGGATGCAGGTGTTCACCTGACGTTGACGTCGGAATGGAACGGCTACCGGTGGTCGCCATTGGTGGGGAAGGCAAAAGCGCCCGGCTTATATGATGAGCAGGGTGCATTCTGGCACTCAGTGGCTCAGGTAGCTGAACACGCATCGGCCGACGAGGTAGAAGCCGAGGTTCGGGCCCAACTGGCTCGCTATCGGTCGTTTGGGCTGGAACCCACCCACATGGATTCGCATATGGGAACGCTCTTCGATCCTAAATTCATCATGCGCTATGCGAAAGTAGCCATCGAAGAAAAAATCCCGATTCTTTTTCCGGCCGGGCACGCATCGCTGATCTTCAAGGCCAACAACATACCGGCTCCTATGCAGCAGATGGTTCAGCAAATCGGCAAACAACTCTGGGATGCGGGCCTACCCGTTATGGACGATCTTGATGGCACAAGCTACGGCTGGAATTTACCGGCTGGCTCGCCAAAAACGGACGAAGCGTTACAGAAATATAAAACACAGAAGTTCATCGAACTGTTGAACTCAGCAAAACCGGGCTTAACGTACATTATCATGCACTGCACAGCCCCCAGCGCCACATTCGAACAAATCAGTAACTCAGGGCAATCGCGCAAAGGCGATATGCTGGCCATGATGGACCCGGCTCTGAAAGCCTTTGTTCAAAAAGAAGGCATCATCGTCACCACTTGGCGCGAGTTAATGGAACGACGTAAAAAAAAGAGCGAAAGAATGAAAGAGTGAAAGCGCGATTCCGCCGGCTAACCACTCTTTCACTCTTTCGCGCATTCGCTCTTTCACTCTTTTGATTTATGAAGATCAGTCTAATCTCTGCGGTTGCACAAAACGGCGTTATCGGTCGTAATAACGATATGCCCTGGCATTTGCCCGACGACTACGCGTTTTTCAAACGCAAAACCAGCCATCACCCCATTATCATGGGTCGTAAATCGCTGGATGCGCTCGGCAAGCCGCTGCCCAACCGTACCAACATCGTTATTACCCGAAACACGAACTTCACCGCAGCGGGTACCCTCGTTGTACACACCCTTGAGGATGCCCTTGCAGAAGCGAAAAAAGCAGATGGAGCCACCGACGAGATTTTCGTGATTGGCGGGGCCGAGATCTACAAAATGGCCTTGCCCATAGCCACAACGCTATATCTGACTGAAATTCACCGGAATTACGAAGGCGACGCCTATTTCCCAACCTTCGACAAAAGCGAGTGGACCGAGGTCAGCCGACAACCGCACCCCACCGATGAGCGCCATGCCGCTGCCTTTGATTTTGTGGAGTATGAAAAGGTATAGAGTAACTGGCACGGGTATTTACCCGTGCCAGTTATCTCGTCCGTATTTACTGGCGTAAACTAACCGGGACGCCGGACCGGCTTGCATTATGAGAAGGTACGACAGGGGCCCTGTGCGGTAAATACCCGCGCCAGCTACCGGCAGCGAACGATCTGAATTGGTCTAATTCAACCGCGCCAGACTGGCGGTGGCACTGACAGAGAACACCGGCGTTTCTTCAAAGCGGGAGGCAACGATAACCTCAGTACCCTCCTGATATTGGGTAAACAGATCTTTTGAGAGTTGGGGGCAGTTGTTGTCTTTCGATAAGTGCGACAACAGCACATGACTCATGAAGGAGGGCTTGTGCGTTCGAAAGAGGTCCAGCGCCTGCTGGTTGGAAAGATGTCCCTTCCCCCCGCGAATTCTATTTTTGAGGAAGTACGGATACCGGCCTTTTTCCAGCATGTCCTCGTCATAATTCGCTTCCAGGAAAGCGGCATGACACTGCTTAAAATGATGAATAAGGTGTTCGCAGGGGGCGCCAATATCGGTAAAGACGCCCACTTTGGTATCGCGTCCGGCCACCAGAAAGCTATGCGGATCGGAGGCATCGTGCAGCTTTGGGAAAGCCGTAATGCAGAGTTCGCCAATCCAGACCGGCTCGTAACCGCGCAGGGGCCGAAGGGGGAAACCGGTTTGCGGTAAGCCTGAATTGTTCAGCGTACCCGGTGTGATAAAAACAGGAATCTGGTATTTTTTGGCCAGTTGCGGAATACCCCGGATATGGTCGCCGTGTTCGTGGGAAACAAAAATGGCTTTTACGGTTTGCAGCGATAAGCCGAGCCGCTCCATCCGACGTTCGGTTTCCCGGCAGGAAATTCCAGCGTCGATCAAAACAGCTTCCCGTTCATTTCCAACGTAATAGCAATTACCGTTGCTGCCTGAGTTTAATGAGGTAAAAAACAATTCCATAATACTACAAATAAACAGCTTTTTAGGGATTGTTTTAGCCATTCGGCAATCATAGAAGGAGTACCGCTATCGGCCTGCCGCGACTTAACCGATGGTAGCCCCCCGGCAGCGACAAGCTTGAAATAAAACCCCAAAGCCCATTTTTCGGGTAAAATTTGGCATAAACTGTCTTGTAGGCTTTAGAGCCGCCATTAGTCACTATGTCAACCCATCACGAGTACATTCTTAAGGTATCTGGACTTACGAAAACATTTTCGGGGGTGAAAGCGCTGGATAATGTCCAACTGAGCGTTCGGGCGGGCGAAGTTCATGCGTTGATGGGCGAAAACGGCGCGGGGAAGTCGACTTTCATGAAAGTGCTGATTGGCCTATTAACACCGGACGACGGCGAAATTATCTTTGACGGACAGGTGCTGGACACCAGCAACGTTAGTGATGCCCTCAAAAAAGGATTGTCCATGATCCATCAGGAAATTCTGGCCGTTCCCGAACTGACCGTTGCCCAGAACATCTTTCTGGGCCGCGAAACCAGTGGTAGCCTCTTTAGCTGGCTGGACGACCGCCGAATTACCCAACAGGCCGATGAGTTGCTGAAACAAATGGGCCTCACCATCCGGCCCAACCTGAAAATGAAGTACCTGAGCGTGGCCGAAATGCAGATGGTCGAAATTGCCAAAGCCATTTCCAACAACGCCAGAGTCATTATCATGGATGAACCCACTTCGGCACTGACCGACCACGAAGTGGCGACGCTGTTCCGCATCATCGGCGAACTGACGGCTCAGGGCGTCGCCATCATCTACATCTCCCACAAGATGGATGAGATCTTCGCCATCGCCGATACCATTACCGTGTTGCGGGACGGCAAGTACATCGTGACCAAACCAGCCGCCGAACTCGACGCCGATTCGTTGATAACGCTTATGGTTGGCCGGGAAATAGACACCTTATTTCCGGAAAAAGCCAGCCCAATGCGAGAAGAAGTCTTCTCCGTTAACAACCTCAGCAGCGAAGGCAAATTTACAGACATTACCTTCCAGGTTCATGCCGGAGAAGTGCTGGGCATTGCGGGGCTGATGGGTGCCGGACGAACGGAGATCGCCCGCGCTATTTTCGGTCTGGATAAGATCAGCGGGGGTGACCTCTATCTGAGAGGCAAAAAGATTGCCATCCGGTCTCCGCACGAGGCCATTCGGCAAGGTATTGGGTATGTGAGCGAAGACCGGAAAGTGTTTGGCTTTATTCCCCGCTTATCGGTTAGCCACAACATGACCCTGGCCAGTTTAGCCCGTCATGTTAAAGGCGGGTTTATCCAACCTCAAAGCGAGATCGCTACCACCGAGACAATGATGGCTGACCTGCGTATAAAAGCGTCCAGCCCCGATCAGCCCGTGACGTTTCTGAGCGGAGGCAACCAGCAAAAAGTAATTATCGGCAAAGTGCTTCTTTCGCAGCCAGACCTGATCATCCTTGATGAACCCACGCGGGGCATCGACGTGGGGGCTAAGGCGGAAATTTATAAATTGATTCACCAATTGACCGATAAAGGCCTGGCAGTCATCATGATCTCATCGGAACTACCCGAAATACTCGGCATGAGCGACCGGGTGATGGTGTTGTCGAAGGGAAAGCAAACCGCCATGCTGTCACGGGCCGATGCCACGCAGGAAACCATTCTGCAATATGCCATGCAACCCTGACCAATACACTAGTTTCTGAGTATTCAATACAGCCTGATTACATTACCTCATTACCCACTATCGATGAAGAAGCGTAGTACGCCATTTTTCCCAAACACCGCAACCTCTTACCCGTCAGGCATCCGACGCCTTGGTCAGTACGGCCTTTTTATTGCGTTTATAGTGATCTGTCTGGTGCTTACACTCGTCACCCCTAAGTTTCTGACAGTCCAGAACCTCATGATCATCGTGACGCAGGTGTCCATCAATGCCCTGCTGGCCTTTGGTGTCACGTTCGTTATCATAGCTGGCGGCATCGATTTGTCCATTGGCTCCATGGTGGCGGTTACGGGCGTCGTGGCGGCTTCCTTCGCCCACCCGGACACTTACCCGGTTGTGGTTCCTGTGCTCGCGGGTCTGGCCGCCGGACTGCTGTTCGGGGCGTTTAACGGCTTCATCATCACGCGCAGCAAAGTACCGCCTTTCATTGTCACCCTCGGTACCATGACCATTGGCCGGGGGCTGGCGTTAATTTTGAGCAAAGGCCGTCCGGTATCCAACTTATCCGACTCGTTCAATTTCCTGGGGGGTGGTAAAATCCTGGGCGTACCAACACTGATCCTTATTCTGATTATGCTGTTTATCGTCTGTTCCATTATCCTCAAACGAACCGTTTTGGGTCGCTATATCTACGCCGTTGGCGGCAACGAACTGGCGGCCAACGCATCCGGTATTCAACTGAACAAGGTTAAAATGGTCGTTTACACACTTTGTGGCGGGCTGGCGGCTTTAGCGGGCATTCTGCTAACATCGCGCATCACAACCGGCCAGCCCAATGCCGGAACGGGATTCGAACTGGATGCCATTGCTGCGGCTATTATTGGCGGCACCAGCACCTCGGGCGGCACCGGCACCATGACGGGAACCCTGCTGGGTGCATTGCTCATTGGCGTCATCAGCAACGGACTGGACCTGATGAACGTCACCTCGTATTACCAGCAGGTCGTGATGGGGGCCATCATCATTGGCGCCGTGGTGCTGGACAGTATGAATCAATCGACTAAGGGATAATTTATGTACCAGACAGCCACTGGCTGTTTGCCTTGCCTTCACCTCAGACAGCCTCTGGCTGTTTGGTACAACTTAAAAACCAACATGAAACGTCTTTCGATACCTTTTATCACCGCTACCCTTTCCCTTACTGTTCTGCTGACAAGCTGTAGTCAATCCACCTCAACAGAAAAAACGACGGATGACGGCGGCAAAAAACTCGTTGTAGGGGCTACTATGCTCAGCATGCAGAACGAATTTATCGTGAATGTTCACGACGAAATGAGCAAGAAAGCGGAGGAAGCCGGGATTGAGTTTATTACGGTCGATGCGGAACGGTCGGCGTTGAAACAGGTCGAACAGGTCGAGAGCTTTATTGCCCAAAAAGTCGATGCCATCATCATGAACCCGTGCGAGGTGGAAGCCAGCTCTCCGGCCGTGGCAAAAGCATTGGCGGCAAAGATTCCGATCATCAACGTCAATTCCGAAACAAGTACCAAACCGTCGGCCTTTGTCGGTTCCGATGATGTCGAATCGGCCCGAATTGCCATGAAATACATTGCTGAGAAACTGGGCGGTAAAGGAAACGTGGTGATGATGCATGGCTACATGGGTCAGGCCGCGCAGATAAAGCGGGAGCAGGGGGCAAAGGAAGTGCTGAAGCAATACCCCAACATCAAACTCATTGCCAACCAAACCGGCGAGTGGGACCGGGCCAAAGCAATGGCACTCATGGAGAACTGGATTCAGTCGTTTGGTCCGCAGATCAACGCCGTTTTTGCCCATAACGACGAAATGGGCCTGGGAGCCGTAAAAGCCCTGACCGATGCGGGGATGAAAGACAAGGTCATTGTGGTGAGTATCGACGCCATTCCCGACGCGCTTCAGGCGGTTAAAAAAGGCTCTTTGGACGCTACCGTTTTTCAGAACGCCGAGCAGCAGGGGTCCAAAGCCATTGAAACGGCCATCAAGGCCGCAAAAGGACAACCGTTTGACAAAGAAACACTTGTGCCCTTTCAACTGGTTACAAAAGATAATTTGAGCAAATTTTTAAAGTAGGTATATTTGGTAGGAACGTGTAATTAACCTGTTAAAATGGAAATGCCCAGGGTGATATATCAACGCATTCGACGTCTTACCGGCATTGGCTATTTCAGCCTGGTCCTATTCCTGCAAAGTTGTGGGGTCGATAAACCAGCTGAGATTGCGCAACTGGACGATAAGCTGCCCGAAACCATTGATTACAATCTGCACGTTAAGCCGATTCTTTCGGATAAATGTTTCTTCTGCCACGGACCGGATAAAAACAGCCAGAAAGCAGGGCTTGAACTAGCCACGCCCGAAGGAGCCATGGCCGCGCTGAAAAAGGCCAAAGGGAAACACGCCATCGTTCCCGGCGATCTGGCCAACAGTGAAGTCTACCACCGCATCGTGACGACCGACGAACACGACATGATGCCGCCAAAAGCGTCGAACCGGGTGTTGACCACCTACGAAAAAGCCGTTCTTGTTAAGTGGATCGAACAGGGCGCTGAATATAAACCTCACTGGGCACTCATTAACCCGCAACCGTCAGCGTTACCAACCGTAACAGACACGAAATGGCCCAAAAACCCAATTGATTATTTCATCCTGAACAAACTGGAAGAGAAAGGGCTGAAGCCATCACCCGAAGCCGATAAGGAAACCCTCCTGCGCCGGGTAACCCTCGACCTGACCGGCCTCCCTCCTACGCTGGCCGAAACAGACGCATTTCTGGCCGATACATCGCCCAATGCCTACGAAAAGGTGGTGAATCGGTTGCTGAACTCGAAACATTATGGCGAGAAGATGGCGGTCGACTGGCTGGATGTATCCCGGTACGCCGATACACACGGCTATACCGTGGACCGATACCGCCCCATGTGGCCCTGGCGCGACTGGGTCATTCAATCCTTTAACCGGAACCGCCCCTTCAGCCAGTTTATCACCTGGCAACTGGCGGGCGACCTCCTGCCTAACCCCACTCCTGAACAGCGGCTGGCAACGGCCTTCAACCGGAACCATTCCCAGAATATGGAGGGCGGCATTATCAACGAAGAGTTCCGGGTTGAATACGTGGCCGACCGTACCAACACCCTCGGAACGGCACTAATGGGGCTCACGGTGGAGTGCGCCCGCTGTCACGACCATAAATTTGACCCCATTTCGCAGAAGGATTATTACAGCCTCTTCGCCTTCTTCAACAACGTGGACGAAGCCGGGCAAATATCCTGGGATGATGCCATGCCGGTGCCTACCATGCTGCTAACCCAGCCCAAACAGGATAGCCTGCTGGCCTTTCTCGACACCAAGATAAAAGCCGCCGAACAGGGGTTGAAACAAACAATAGCGGCTGAACAGGGAGCCTTCAACCAATGGCAGGCTCGAACGAATACGGTACCCTTTGACGCTAAAAAAGGAATACAGGCCCACTTTACCTTCGACAAGCTGGTGAAGGGTCGGTTTGTCAATGAGGTGAGTGCCAAAGACAGCGGCAAGGTGCTCGATCCGGTTGTCGTTCCGGGTAAGTCAGGAAACGCCTTTCAATCCAATGGCGACGATATTCTGACGCTGGGACAAGCGGGTGTCTTTAACCGTTCGCAGCCGTTTTCAATTGGCGTTTGGGTCAACATTCCGAAAGATGTGTCGAAAGCGGCTCTGGTACACAAAGGCAATGGCGATATTCTGTATAATTTCCGGGGGTATTTCCTGAATCTCCGCGACGACAAAGCGGAAGTCCTGATGGCGCACACATGGCCCTACAACAGCATTGTCCGCATCAGTCGACAGGCATTACCTAAGGAAAAATGGGTTCATTTAACCATGACCTACGACGGGTCGAGCAAGGCAAACGGCCTGCGGTTATATGTGGATGGGCAGGAAGCAGCTCTCCTTACCGAAAAAGACAATCTCTATAAAGACATTCTGTTCAACGGAAAACAGACCGGCCTCATGGTTGGGGCCGATATGCGGGGGCCAGGCTTCAAGAAAGGCCTCGTCGATGAACTGGTTGTGTATAATCGAACGCTTTCCGCGCCCGAAGTGCAGGCACTGGCGCAATCGGTGGCGCAGGTGACGCCCCTGAAAGGCGACCCGATGAAGCAGTATTACTTCAGCCATCAGTCAGTAGCCTACCAGCAGCAACTGGCAGCCCTGCAAAAACTACGGGCCGAACGGAACAGTATCGTCGAGCCCATTCCGGAGATCATGGTGATGGAGGATATGAAAACGCCCCGGCCCACCTTCATTCTCAAACGCGGGGTATATGACGCCCACGGGACACAAGTTCGTCCCGATGTACCGGCAAGTGTTTTGCCCTTCTCGCCCGAGCTGCCCCGTAATCGGCTGGGTCTGGCCAAATGGTTACTGGACCCGGCGAACCCCCTGACGGCCCGTGTGGTGGTTAACCGCTACTGGCAGACCTATTTCGGGACTGGCCTTCAGAAATCAGCTAACAACTTCGGGAATCAGGGCGGCCTGCCTACCCATCCCGAACTGCTCGACTGGCTGGCCATTCGGTTTCGGGAAGGAAACGGCAGTCCGACGGATCGCTGGAATATGAAAGGGATGCAAAAGCTGATTGTGATGTCGGCCACGTATCGCCAGTCGTCCCGCGTTACGCGCGAAGCGTTAGCCAAAGACCCGGAGAATGTATGGCTGGCTCGTGGGCCTATCTCACGACTGTCGGCCGAAATGATTCGGGATAACGCTCTGGCGGCCAGTGGACTTCTCTCGAAAAAGATGGGCGGTCCCAGCGTGAAGCCCTACCAGCCCGAAGGCCTGTGGGCGGTCAACAATACGACTTATGAGCAGGACAAAGGCGAAAGCTTATACCGGCGCAGTCTGTACACCTTCTGGCGCCGGACCAATCCGCCACCGTCCATGAATACCTTCGATGCTCCCTCGCGCAGTTATTGTGTTGTTCAGCGGCAAAAGACCAGTACGCCCCTGCAAGCGCTGATTCTCCTCAACGACCCGCAGTTTGTAGAAGCCGCCGAAGTCGTTGCCGAACGCGCCTTTACGGAATACAAAACGCTGCCCGATCAGCTAACACAGGTTTTCAGACTACTCGCCAGCCGTAAACCAACCGCAAAAGAACTGGCCATACTGACCCGGCTTTATAAACATGAACAGCAAAAATTCACCCAGAGTCCGGACAAAATGAAGGGCTGGCTGCAAGCTGGCGAGCATAAACCCGATGACAAACTGAATAAACCCATGCTGGCCGCCGGTGCCGTTGTTGCCAGTACCGTCATGAATTCCGAAGCCTTCGTTACTAAGCATTAAGTAGCGCCGACCGTCCGGTCGGGAAATGAGCCGTTAAACATCATACACTCCCGACCGGGACGGTCGCCGGGCCGACGCTCGGCATTACAAGCTAAACAATGAGTGAGAAACTAGCGCAACATCTGGCTGATACGTTTAACCGACGGTCTTTTCTGACCAAAGCCTCACTGAGCTTAGGCTCCGTGGCATTGGGAGCGTTGTTACCACAGAACCTGTTCTCCACGCCGAACGCACAGGAGACATTAACCGTCCCGAATCGCCCGCCGAAGGCCAAACGGGTCGTGTATCTGTGCCAGAGCGGTGGTCCCTCCCAACTGGAGCTATTCGATTATAAGCCCTACCTTAAACAAATGCATGGGAAAGACCTGCCGGAGTCGGTACGAAAAGGGCAGCGGTTAACGAGCATGAGCGCCCAGCAATCGGCTCTCCCGCTGGTGAGTCCACCTTATCAATTTGCCCAGCATGGTAAAAGTGGGGCCTGGCTCAGTGAACTGCTGCCCTACACGGCCAAAGTAGCCGACGACCTGTGTTTCATCAAGTCGATGTATACGGAGCAGATCAACCACGACCCGGCGCTGACATTTTTCCAGACCGGCAATCAACTGGCCGGACGACCCAGCATTGGTGCCTGGGTGAGTTACGGACTAGGCAGCGCCAACGAAAACCTGCCCGCCTTCATCGTTCTGGTATCGAAAGATGCACCCAAGGATCAACCTCTCTATGCCCGTTTGTGGGGCAACGGTTTTTTACCCTCCCGGCATCAGGGCGTGCAGTTCCGGTCGGGAGCCGACCCCGTGCTTTACCTCAACAACCCCGGAGGCTACACAACAGCCGACCGGCGGTATATGCTCGATGCCTTGAAAGACCTGAATCAGGTGCAGGAAGAGATTTACGGCGACCCCGAGGTAGCTAACCACATTGCTCAGTATGAGATGGCCTTCCGAATGCAAACGTCGGTACCGGACGTAAACGACCTCTCCAAGGAGCCGGACTGGGTTTTTGATCTGTACGGCCCTGAATCCCGAAATCCCGGTACTTTCGCTGCAAATTGCCTGATGGCGCGACGGTTGCTGGAACGTGATGTTAAGTTTGTGCAGCTCTATCATCAGGGCTGGGATCAGCACGGGGGGCTTCCGGCGGGCATAACGCAGCAGTGCAAAGCCACCGATCAGGCATCGGCGGCACTGGTACAGGACCTCAAGCAACGCGGTTTGCTGGATGATACGGTTGTCGTTTGGGGGGGCGAGTTCGGCCGAACCAACTACTCGCAGGGAAAACTGACCAAAGACAATTACGGTCGCGACCATCACCCGCGCTGCTTCACGATGTGGATGGCGGGAGGGGGCGTAAAACCCGGCATTACCTACGGCGAAACCGACGAGTTCGGCTACAATGTAGCTCATAATCCGGTACACGTGCATGATTTCCAGGCCACGCTGCTCCACCTACTGGGCGTCGACCACGAAAAGCTCATCTATGAATTTCAGGGGCGACGCTTCCGGTTGACGGATGTAGAAGGAAAATTGGTGAAAGGAATTCTAGCCTAGGCGAACTTAATTGGCCGCGCTGGCGCAAGGCCAGAACCTTGCGCCAGCGCGGGTATTCATTTTTCTCAATTCATAGCCATTGGCTTCTGTGCGGGCACTGAAATTTCCTTCCGCTCACCGATTTGCTGCCGCCACATGGCGTAGTACAGCCCTTTTTGTTCCAGTAATTCCGCGTGGGCACCCTGCTCGGCAACGTGTCCGCGCTCCAGAACGAAGATCCGGTCGGCGTGTAGAATCGTGCTCAGGCGGTGGGCAATTAAGATGGTAATGTGCTGCCGGGAGCCCGATAGCTGGCGTACTGTTTTACCAATTTCCTCCTCTGTCAGAGAATCCAGCGCCGAGGTCGCTTCGTCGAATACGAGCAGCGTGGGTTTGCGCAGAAGAGCGCGGGCAATGCTCAGTCGCTGCTTTTCCCCGCCGGAAACCTTTACGCCCCCTTCACCAATCACCGTGTCGAGTCCCTGCGGAGCGCGGTTCAGTAGCGTATCGGCTGCGGCCTGATGCAGGGCTGTTAAACACTCTTCGTCGGTGGCCTGGGGTGCGACAAAGCGAAGATTTTCGCGAATGGTGCCGGCAAAAAGCTGCGTGTCCTGCGTGACGAAGCCGATCTGCTCGCGCAGCTCATCGAGGTTGATGTCTGAGCCGGGAATGTTATTGTATAATATCCGACCCGCCAACGGCTGATACAGGCCAACCAGTAATTTGACCAGGGTTGTTTTGCCCGAACCCGACGGCCCGACAAAGGCAATGGTTTCGCCCAGTTTGGCCGTGAACGAAATACCGTCGAGGGCAGGTAAGTCGGCAGACAGGTGCTTGAAACGCACCCCTTCAAAGGCAAACGTATTGATCTTGTTGATGGCCTGCGGATGCAGTGGCTTCACATCGCGGGGGGTGTCGAGAATTTGCTGGAAGTTGGCCAGCGATGCTTCCGTTTCCCGATATACGTTAATGATATTACCCAGTTCCTGCAACGGACCGAAGATGGCAAACGAGTAAATGAAGAGCGAGAAGAACTCCCCTACCGTAATGCGCCCCTGCACCACCAGAAACAGCATGAGCAGCATAATGGCGTTGCGCAGCAGGTTCACAAACGTGCCCTGAATAAAGGACAGCGAGCGAATGTACTTCACCTTTTTGAGTTCCAGCCGTAGTATTTTATCCGTAGTGGCGTTCAGGCGTTCGGTTTCCTGCTGGGCCAGCCCGAGACTTTTCACCAGTTCGATGTTGCGTAAGCTCTCGGTGGTGGAACCCGCCAGCGCTGTTGTTTCGGCTACGATGGTCTTTTGAACGACTTTGATCTTTTTGCTCAGAAGTGAACTCACAAAACCCAGCAAGGGAATCGTGAGAAAGTAAGCGGGTGCAATGGGCCAATAGACCGTTGTAGCGTACCACATCACGAAAATTATGCCGACCACCGAAGTAAACAGCACGTTGACAAACGACTGGATCAGCTTCTCAACATCGGCCCGAACCTTTTGTAGTTTGCCCAGCGTTTCGCCCGACCGCTGATCTTCAAAGACCTGATAGGGCAGTTCCAGCGAGTGCCGAAGCCCATCGGTGTATAGTTTGGCTCCCAGGCGCTGGGTAATGACATTGACGTAATAATCCTGAAAGTTCTTGGCAATGCGACTCACCATGGCCACACCCAGTGCCTGTAAAATCAGGATGCCGGCTCCGTCGCCGAGGAACTTCCAGAAGTTGATATCGACCAGGCCACCGCCCGGCTTAACTACATACTGGTCAATAATTTTTCGAAAGATGTAGGGGTCGAGTAAGGAGAAGACCTGGTTGATGGCGGCAAGAAACAAGGCCAGAATAAGCAGCCCCCAATAGTGGCGCAGGTAAGAGTACAATAGTTGCATAGACAGAAACGGATGTTGTAGAGGGAAGGCAACAGCCAGGGTTGACCGAACCTTAACCAGTATCAATAAAGTACCTATCTCCTTAACGATTATGCCGCCGGATAATTCCGAAGGGGGCGAATGTTAACGATTTTATGTCGGGCGCTTAGCTATCGGTCTACCCTGGCAAGATCATGTTGTCTCAGCGAATGGCAGCGTCACTCTGAAGCTGGTACCAACACCGACTGTACTTTCAATATCGATGCGCCCTTTCTGCAGGAGTATGTATTCCTGACAGATCGCCAGCCCCAGGCCCGTGCCCTGGAAAGATGTGGCATTACTTGCCCTGAAAAATTTGCTAAACAAACCGGGAATATCTTTTTCGGGTATGCCGATACCTTTATCGGTTATGGTAACAGTGGCTTCGTTTTGACCAAAACGAATGGTCAACGCAGGATTTTTGGTTGAGAACTTGAACGCATTCGACAAAAGATTCATCAGAATATGCTCCATCAATTTTCTGTCAACATTTACCGCTACCGCCTGACCAATCACCGCCATCTCGACCATTCTCCGATCTTCCCGATCACTAAAATAAAATTTAACGGTTTCTTCACACAGATCCGTCAGGCTGGCGGGCTCTATGGCCACATCAATTTTCCCCTCATCAATCTTGCTGATCGTTAGTGTATCTGATATTAAGTCATTCAGTAGAAATATCTTTTTACCGATTTTATCAATATGCTGATTGATCAGCGCAGTCGTTGCCGCTGTGTTCATATTGACATAGTGCTTCACTAATTCCACACTCGAATTAATGGCGGCTAATGGCGTTCTGAATTCGTGTGAAGCGGTTGAAATAAACTGCGATTTAAGGGTGTTCAGCATTCGCTCCCTGCTTAAGGATTCTTCAAGTATCTGTTCCTTTTCGATGGCTGCGGTAATATCGGTAGCTACCCCTATTCGGCGTTTCAACTCGCCAAGTTCATCTCTTACGGTAAATACCTGAACGCTCATATGCCGGAGAGTTCCATCCTGGTGCCACGCGCTGAATTCAAAAGCAGTGTTATTCCTGCTATGCACAAAAAAGTCCATCACTTTGGCCCGGTCTTTCTCAACAACGAAATTTAGGAACAGAAGGGGGTTTTTATACAGATCACTAGCTACCTGCCCCGTAAACTTTTCATAAGCCGAATTCATGTAGATAAACCTGGGTTCGTTAAGATCCCGAATCCAGAAAATCTCATCGACGTTTTCGGCTATATCCCGAAACCGCTGCTCACTCTCAATAATGGCTTCCTCGGCATTTTTACGTTCTGTAATATCAGTCAGCGTACCGGTTATACCCGTCACTTCGTTGTAATCGTTAAGCATGACCTGGGCAAACATATCTATCCACCTGTATCCGCCCTCTTTATGGCTATACCGAACCACATGGTTGATCTGCATTTTTTGGGTTGGCGTAATTTTCCCAAATAACTTCAGCATGTCGGAACGGTCTTCCGGCACAATAAAGTCCAGGAAATACTTGCCAAGGGAACCATTGATCGAGAAACCCGTAATCTGTTCCCAGGCCGGATTCAAATAGATCCACAACCCATTTGAATCTGTCTGAAACACCACCTCTTTTAGGTGATCAACCAGAAATCGATACCGTTTTTCACTCTCACGCAACGCATGCTCTGACTGGCGCTTAGCCGTTCGGTTACGAACAACGCCAACGATCTGGCTATTTTGACCACTCTCGTCCTGCAGAATTAACCCATCGGCCTTAATGTAATGAATGGTCTTTGTAGTAGGCAGAATAACCCGAAACTCAACATCGAATGGTTTTTGACCTTCAATAATTTCAGCCACGTGGGCATTAAAATAGGCAAGATCATCGGGGTGAACAATCTGCGCCAAATCGTCAATTCGGTAAATGGGGGTATCGACAGGCAGACCAAACAATCTGAAGAAATTCTCGTCGAGTATAAGTTCATTGGTCAGTAAATTCCACTCCCAAACACCCAGCTTTCCGGCTTTGGTGGCAAACTGACTCCGCTGATTGGCCTGTTTTAATTCCTGTTCAATCGTTTTCAGGTAGGAGATGTCCATGGCTATATCGACAAATCCGATCAGTTTTTCCTGCTCATCATACAACCCGCTTACGGTTGAGATAACCGGAATCTGCCGCCCCTCCTTCGTGAGCAGCATATTTTCCCGCCGTAAGAAGTTATGCTTTTTTATATAGGTGGTAATAATACCTTCGCCCACAGCCGTGCTTTCGCCCAGGGCAGGTACTAATTCATCAATTTGTGGCAAATGAAACGCCGGGTCCCTTAACACACCGGGGGTATGCTGACCAACCAACTCATCGGCCCTATAGCCCGTAATTGCTTCCAGGGCCGGATTCACCAATTGGATGATGCCATCGGTATTTGTTGCTGCAATGGCAAGACCAGCGTATTTCAGAATAGCCCGCTGAAGGGCCGATAGCTGTTGAATTTCGGATGTGCGCTCGGCCACCCGCTTTTCAAGCTCCGAATTAGTTTGCCGAAGCTGCTCCTCCACCAGTTTCAACGGTGTAATATCATTTACCGTAAACAGAATATTATCACCCACCCGAACAAGCGAAAAATCACCCCAGAATTTTCTATAGGGAAGCTCATCCAGTATTTGCACGTGTTCTGATACACCGGTAAGCGCGACCGAGACCATTTTCCTGAACAGCCCGTTTTGGTACAAATGCGGGAATAGCGTGAGCAGCGGCTGCCCAGGCATCGCGTTCCGCTCTAATCCGGTAATGGTGGCACTGGTCGGGTTATTCAGTTTGTACCTAAAGTCAACGATTTCGTTGTCCTTATAGACGGGTTCCAGAAGGGCTAACCCAGTTGGACTTGTATCAATAATAGCCTGTAATAGCTGGTTACTTTCGTTCAGTTCTCTGGCCTGTGTAGCCAGCTGCTGACTGGCCTCCTCCTGCACCAGCAAAATAGACAACTGCCCGGCCACTTCCCGGGCAATCAGCACATGCTCCTTCGTAAAAAAATCAGGTACCTTATCTAACAGAACCAACAAGCCCACGTATTGCTGATTGGCAAACAGGGGTACGGCCAGCATCGATCGATGACCCCATGCATATGGATTAAAGTCGTCAGGAAACCCTCGCGTATTGGCTTTCAACCGGTTTATCAGCATCTCCTTACCACGGGATAACACTGTATGAGAAAGGTACTTGACAGCGAGTGAGACCTCCGACCATTTTTCCAGCCTGCCGCGTCGCATCAGGCTTTCGGTACGGGCCACCTGACCGGTACTATCGATGCGAAAGACAATACCCACTTCGCAGGGAATCATATCATAGATATGTTTCAACGCCGTCAGATCCGGATGCTCCTCACGCAACCGACTTGTGAGTAAAGCATGACTGATTCGATTCAGACCCGTCAGGCGCTTATTAACCCGCTCGAGCATTTGTTCACGTGTTACCCTGTTCGTTGCCGTTACCACCAGCGACGAGAACGTCTTCAATAAATCGGCATCATTTTCATCCCACTGGCGTGGCTCCCGGACCGCGTCGAAGCCAACGAATCCGACCAGGTTATTATCGAATACCAGCGGCACCACCAATAACGATTTAACGCCTTGCTCTTCAAGACTTTCCCTTTCGTTTACGGCATCATTGGGCAAATCGTCGAGGGATATTAACCGGATCGTTTCCTGGTTCATCATTTTTTGATGCCACCAGGGGAAAAAGCGGGTAGGTTCTTTCTGGAGAACATCCAGTTGTGATGGAATACCTTCTGCACACCATTCATGGGTGCAGTTCATTTCCTTCTTGTCCAGTGAATAATCGAATATATAGGCTCGGTCTGCTTTGTTGTATGACCCGACCTGAGCCAACGATTCATGGATGAACGCATTCAGCCCCTGAGAGGAAATGGCCAGCACACGACTCGACATTTTTGAAATAATTGATTCCAGATCGAGTCTGCGCTGCAGGTTGTCCTTATACTTTTCTGTCTTGTTATTTTGTATGTAAACCAGACAACTATCCTTCTTGCGGGCAATAGAGCTCTCCAGCCAGCCTCCTATGTCCTTCTCATACGATTCAATGGTTAGGGATGTCCCCGTTTCCATTACCGTACAGACCTGCTTGTATAATCGCTTCAGATAAGGACTCTCGTAACTCGAAAGAAGGCTCTTTCGGGATCGGGGAATGCCGATAAGTGAAGAGGCAAAGGCGTTACAATAGGTAATTGTTACATTGATAATATGGCCGGTTTCTGACCAGATCGGTTGACAGACAAGTACGCCAATGGGTAAATCGGGAAGATCGTCGATCCGTAAATTAGATTCAACAAAGCCATCGCTGCTTTCATGAATAAACTTACCCGGTTGATTAGACTTACGCATTAACTTAACAATTGGCGTTTATTGAAAATGTATTGATGTGAAAGGACATCAATCATTCGACCTGATACACAACAGTACATTCCTTACTCCTGACTCAGCCCGTTGTCTGTGTTATCGGCAAAGGCCGTAACTAAACATACAGTCCTGAATCGGCTATCAATCAAATACCCCCCGCATCGACGTACAGAGGTGGCCTGTTTATTTTAATTTATTGGGAACTCCAGACTGGTAACCAAAGCGCCACGGTTGTTACCCCAGGTGAAGGGCTATTAATCGATAAGCGACCATTGTTCAGCTCAACGAGCCTTTTGACGATGGCCAATCCCAGTCCAAAGCCCTGTTGCTCATACTGAATACGGTCAAACTGTTTATAGGGGGCAATATTTGCTCTATCCTCCTCCCTGAAAACCTGTCCGTGGTTTGTAATAGCGATCTGATAGCCCGAATCAATCAGCTCTCCTTTCATGAAAATGCTCGCTCCAGGGTTCGAAAACTTGAAGGCATTGTCGATCAGTTCGATTAAACAGGTTTGCAGATTAGCTTCAGCGATGGCAACCTGAGCACTTTCTATATCAAAGTGGCAAACCATATGTCGATCCTGCCGCTGCTCAATGTCCAGTACATAACCCTCAAGCATCGGCACGGTAATCCATGCATTGCCGCTTGAGTAATGAACATAACCGGGATCCGCCGGGCTGGTCTGCTGCAAGGTATCCATCAGCTGAATGTTATCCAATGACCGTTTTAGCCGTAAGCCGCAGGCCTTGATCATTTTCATCATCGATATTGTTTCTTCGCCATCAAATTGCTGATGCTGATCGATCAACATAGACGAAAAACCGATGATACCGGTGAGGGCAGTATTATACTCATGAACCGCTACGGAAGCCAGGTTATGCCTGTATCCTTCCAGCTGCGCCTTCAACTCCGACTTACGCAAAGCCTCCCGCTGCAACCGGCTTTCAATCGTATGCAGCAGGTTATTCAGGGTAAAGGGTTTCGTCAAATAATCATCAGCGCCCTGTACCATACCCCGGCGCATATCGGCAGGCTCTGTTTTGGCAGTTAAAAAGATAAAGGGAATATTGGCAATTAGCCGGTTGTTCCGCACAACGTCCAGTACTTGATAACCATCTACTTCCGGCATCATGATATCACAAAGAATCAGGTCGGGGGGGTGTAATAATGCCTGACTGATACCCTCCCTGCCATTAACCGCTGTTTCTACCTGGAACCCATGTAGCGTTAGCATTTCTGTTATGTTTTCCCGAATCTGGGTATCGTCTTCAACAACTAAGATTTGAGTGGACATCTCTATTGTATTGATTATAAATGATTGATTTGACTAGGTGTTATAATTGGTATCGTTCAACGGTTCGGACAGGTCATTGGTCTCTTCAATTGGAATTCTTACGGTGCAGGTTGTACCGCTTCGCTCTTCACTATCGATGGTGAGCTGACCACCGTGGAGTTCAACAAACTGCCGGGCAATAACCAACCCCAATCCTGTGCCGGGAATACCTGCCGTGTTACTAGCTCTGAAAAACGCCTGAAATAGCGTCGCTAACTCTGTAGCCGGTATGCCAATGCCCTTATCGATAACCTGCAAAACGAGGCTTGTCTCCTTGAAGCTCAAGTGCAAAGCAGGGTCCTGAGAGGAAAATTTAAAGGCATTGGAGAGCAGATTGACAATTACATGACTGATCAGTTTAGTATCCAGGTAAACCGGACAAGGGGTACCTTTCACCACCAGGCGAACACAGCGTTTGTCTTCCCGATGACTAAAGTGAGTAGATATAATTGACTCACAAACAGAGACAATATCAACCCATTTGGGGTTGAAACTCACCTTTCCCGATTCAATTGTCCCAATCATTAAGATGTCGCTTAACAAAACACTGAATTGGTCAATCTCTTTTTCAACGACACCCAGGTGTTTCTGAATCGATTGTCGGGCGCTTTGGGAGGGTAGATCCAGATAAAGTCGAATCAAATCGACGCTTGACTGAATCGTAGCCAGTGGGGTACGGAATTCATGTGAGGCCGTCGAAACGAATTGCGATTTAAGTTGATTCAGCTGCTGTTCGCGCTGTAACGTTTCTTGCAGGACTAACTCCTTCTCTTTCTGGCTGGTTACATCGTTAATGATTCCAATGTGACGAATAAGCTCCCCTATTGCATTCCGGATCATAAACGTCCGAACAAATAGCCAGCGGACAACACCGCCCGGCTCCTGCTGCCGAAAGTATAATTCTCCTTCGGTGCCGCGTTTATATTGCTCAAGAAGTTGCCAGACCGCGGGCTGGTCTTCCCGATGTATGGTGTCTATAAACGCATAGGGATTCTGGTGCAACTGAGCAAACCCATTTTTCCAGACCCGTTCGTAAGCTGGATTCAGGTACAACAGATGAAAAGGCTGGGCCGAATGAATCCAGAAAATCTCATCAACGTTTTCGGCAATCTCCCGGAACCGCTGTTCACTTTCCCGCAGGGCATCTTCGGCCAGCTTACGTTCCGTTATGTCCCAGACAACGCCAATCATTTTCAGGGGTTTACCGGCTTCATCCCGAATGATGAGCCCACTGGTCTCCATGTACCGAATTGCCCCATCCGGCCGGATAATACGGGCCACGTTGGTTAGTCTATCGTCGGCATCGGGCTGAGTGCTCGCCTTCATAAAGACGTTCAGATCGTCTGGATGAACAATCGTTAAAAACTGTTCAAAATTCCAGTCAGTAAGAACGGGCGTCCTGCCATGAAGCTCCCACAAACGGTCATCCCAGGTTAACCGATTCTGCTTGACGTCAAACTCCCAGATACCCTGTTTGGCGGCCTGGGTAGCAACTTGAAGCCGTTGGTTCAGCATTCGAAGCTGCACTTCTGTCTGCTGCCGTTCGGTAATATCGCGGGCCGACGCATAGATATTGTCATCAATCCGCACGGCATTCCACTCCAGGGTACAGGTGGTACCATCTTTCTTTCGAAACTGATCCACCTGACTGTGGATGGATTCATTATTGTTCAGTGCCTGAAACTCCTGACGCGACAACAGGCGTTCGTTGTCCCGCAATACGTCATTAAACGAAAGGCCGTCAAGTTCTGCGGCCGAGTAGCCCAGCGTTACTTCCCAGGCTCGGTTAACGTTTTGAAAATTACCCTTCAGGTCGGTAATGCAGTGCAGGTCAATGGCTCCTTCAAAAACAGCATTCAGCTTTTGGTTTATCTGTTTTAGCTCCGCTTCAGCTGTTTTGAGCGCTGATATATCAGTAGAGATGCTAACATAACCGATCAGGGTGTTGTCATCGTCATATAACGAACTGACCGTCATCAGAATAGGAATCTCCCGACCATATTTATCACAAACTACACACTCACCATAAAAATAGCCCTGGGTCATAAGACTCTCCCCAATAACACCCGCTGAAGGAGGTAAATCGCCGGGAACCTGATGCGTAATATAGGGAACCGGATTTTCGGGTGGCCCTAAAGTTTGATACGCCATCAGGCCAATGAGTTCGTCAACCCCATATCCGAGCAGGCTTTCAGACGCCTGATTGGCCGTCTGAATGACACCGTACATATCGGTTGATACAATGGCATGACCGGCATGTTTCAATATAGCCTGATGCAGGGTTGACAGCTGCCTGATTTCACGGGTGCGTTCTTGCACCCGCTGTTCCAGTTGCTGCGTATAAGCATTGATCTGATCATCCAGTTGTTGCTGATACAGCACAATAGCCAGCGGACTGGCTAACTCCTGAGCAATCCCAATGTGTTCCTCAGAAAAAAAATAAGGGGTTACAGATGCCAGTGTAAACGCACCGATTAGTTCTTTCCGGCTGAACAGCGGAATAACAACCAGCGAACGAATGCCCAGTTCATACAATGCTAACACGGCAGGCTCATGGGAATCTTCTTCATCCAGATTCGGCCGGTAAATGAGCTGATTTTCCGTTTGGCGTCTATCAAATTTGTCATAAAAATGCTGGGACGATACGTCCAGACCGGAGTAAACCTCTATCTGCCCGGCAACGATCCGGCATTTGACAACGGCCTGGCTGGTGGCTTCCTGAAGTTGAAATACGGTTATCCGGTCGCAGGGCACCATGAAATGCATATACCTCATGGCAATCAAAAGTGGCGACTGGTCAGCCAACCGGTAGCTCAGCAAGGCCTGATCAATGGCATGTAAACCCTCCAGCCGATCATTGGCTCGTCTGATGGCCGTTTCCTGCTGAAGGCGATAGAGCAGATTTGCCGTCAGAATGGTAAAAGTCTCCAGCAGCGAGATATCATTCTTATCCCAGTTCTGGGCTTTATTGATCGCATAAAAACCGATAAAACCCTGCGTTTTTCCCTCCTGGATCAGGGGCACTGCAATCATCGAGTTAGCCGCAATACATTCAAGAAAAGCCTTCTCTTCAAGTGCTTCTGAAGAAAGTTTATCGACTTGCAGTTGAATGATCTGTCCACTTTCCAGCTTCGAGCGTGTCCAGTCAAAACAGTTACCGGGTCTAACCCCCACCGTTTCTTTTCGGGAAGGAACTCCTGTATCACACCATTCGTGTATGCAATGTCCGCCAGGACATTCGCCGGAAAACAGAAAAACAGAGGCCCGTTCGGCACCAATATGGCCGCTGATTTGCCCGAGCGCGTGAACAATACAGGGATCGGCATCCGCATCCGTTACGTTAACGAACCGACTCGAAATGGCCGAGATGGTCGATTCCAGGGCCAGCCGTCGCTTTAGCATACGCTCCGACTTTTGCTGTTCACTAACATCATGGACGTTGATCATCAACTGATCATCCATGCGGACCAGCGTCACATCGTGCCATGTCTCTTCCCCATCATGCTCGTACTGTTTGAGGAACTGATGCGTTTCACCTGTTTGCCAAACAGCCACCATAAGCTGAAAAAAGTCGCTTTCGTAGGTTGGCGAGCAATTCTTATTTATCAATGGGTCTCGTAATTCTTCCTCTGAGAGACGGGCAAAACGGGCAAACGCCGAATTGACCAATTGATACCGGAAAT
This sequence comes from Spirosoma aerophilum, assembly GCF_054782495.1. Classification (NCBI taxonomy): domain Bacteria; kingdom Pseudomonadati; phylum Bacteroidota; class Cytophagia; order Cytophagales; family Cytophagaceae; genus Spirosoma; species Spirosoma aerophilum. The sequence goes on from NZ_BAAGSJ010000038.1 coordinate 74,909, forward strand.
CAATTATATCTCCCTGATGGTCATGAATGGGCTCAACAAAGGCTACCCCCTGTATGGATGTATTAAACCATGCTTGTAGAAGCTTCTTCATGCTAACTCGAACAATGCTATTTTATTCGTATAACTAACCCGTTTATTATCAACTATTTGAGCTAAAATAAAGATATATCTGTATAAATTAGTTTTCATATTTAACAACAAGCCCAAACAGCCGTAATAGCCATATAAATACCGGGGCGGCCAGATTATTGGCACCTCCATTAACCAGTAAATTTTTGTTGAGTAGGTAAGCGAAAAGAGTACTATCCAACCACAAAACACAGGTACTGCCCCGCATTATTGGGTGGCCAAAACGTAAGATAAAAAAGGTAATCAGTGTAAAAAGCTCATACTGTCGTAAAAACAGCCATTACACTGAATAAATATGTACGAATCAACAAGCAAATATACAATTTAAGAATTATCAATACAATGTGTTAAAGGTATTTTAATATAATAAACATACATACACACATACATTCCAGAAAAGGAATACATTGATAGAAGAGTCGTTCTATATTAACCATATGCAGAAAGTTTATCTTAAAAACCACCTATAGGATAATCGTTCTGATAAACTTTCAGACGCTACAAGTCCCCTACGGGCTATACGTCTTCAGTAACAATACAAAGCCAGCGGTGTTAAATGCCATAGGATAATTACCTATTATCAGGAGAAGCCAGATTTGGAAACACATAAAATGAGACTCTATCTTCACCGTATGATTCCCAGATGATTCATCCGGATAATATTTTTAAACGCAAAAAAGTAATTTATGCGTTCTATGTCAATGACTTATTAAATTCCCTCCATGATTCTGCTTGTTGATGATAGACCTGAGAATATTCTTCCGTTAAAAAAGATTCTCGAATTGCACCGATTTTCGGTCGATACGGCCGAATCGGGCGAAGAGGCTTTAAAAAAAGTGCTTAAAACGGATTATTCGGTTATCATTCTTGATGTACAGATGCCCGGCATGGATGGCTTTGAAGTGGCCAATGCCATTGCCGGATTCAGTAAGACTCGCGATACATCCATTATATTTTTGTCGGCCGTTAACACCGAGAAACGATTCATTACGCAGGGGTATACCTCCGGCGGAATCGACTACCTGACGAAACCCGTTGACCCTGACATACTGGTTTTAAAGGTCAAAACGCTCCAGAAACTCTACGAACAGCAGCAGGAATTACGAACCGTTCAGGATTCGTTACGGAAAGAAGTAGAGGTACGAAAACGGGCTCAGGAAGCGTTAACCGAGCGCATGCAGGATTTGCAGATCGTTCTATCCTCCCTGCCCCAGATTGCGTTTACGACAGCACCGGATGGCCGCATCGAATACGTCAATGAACATTGGTTCCGCTATGCTGCCGACTCGACAAAATTTCCGGCGGTGCATCCCGATGATGAAGCTTTAATAGACTGGACAAATTCGTTGACCAATGGTTTGGAATTTACCCGGGAAGTCCGTCTGCAGGAAGTACGCACGGGTGATTTCCGGTACCACCTGCTCCGCGTTATTCCCATCAAACAGCAGAATACCCTGAGCCGCTGGATTGGCACCTTCACCGACATACACCCTCAGAAACTAGCCGCCGAGTTACTGGAGCAGCAAGTGGAACTAAGGACCAATGAACTGTTGATAAAAAATGCAGAGTTGGAACGTACCAACCATGAATTACAGCAATTTACCTGGGTTGTGTCGCACGATCTGAAGGAACCGCTTCGTAAGATCCAGCTGTTGAATGACACAATTAAAGAGAAATTTCTGAAAGAAAACCCGGAAGCTGCTTCTTACCTGGATCGATCGATTCAATCCTCGGCGCGTATGGCCGGGTTGATCAAAGACCTGCTGGCCTACTCGCAGTTGTCGGTCCCGGAAGCGTTTCAATTTACCGACCTGAATAGCTTATTAGACGAACTATTGACCGATTTTGATGAGCTGATCAGCCAGAAACAGGCGGTTATTACTATAGATCCCTTATTACCGATCGATACCATACCGACCCGAATCCGACAGGTGTTTCAGAATCTGCTCAGCAATGCGCTTAAGTTTGCCAAACCCGATCAGCCACCCCGCATCCATATTTGGGCCGAACGGATAAGCACCAAAGCTATTGACGGCAGCCCGTCTCCAACCGGCAATTTTTACCGAATAACGGTACGTGATAATGGGATTGGATTCGACGAAAAATTCCTGAATCGCATTTTCATTATTTTTCAGCGGCTACACAACCGAACGGCCTACGAGGGTACGGGCATTGGGCTGGCCATTGCCAAGAAGAATATTGATAAACATAACGGCCTCATCTCTGCCCAAAGCCAAGTCAACGAAGGGGCCCGTTTTATCCTCGTTTTGCCCATTCAGCAAACGAGTGACCTGTCTGTTTACTAAGCATTATAAGCTGCCTCTACCGACTCACTTATGCCACAAACGCCTACAACAAATTCAGTTATCAGGCAACTTCAACTTGTCTTTTCGCTCTCCACGCTGCTGCTGCTGATCAGCCTGACGGCATCGTTTTACAGTATTCAGAAATTGATCAGCAATTCGCAACTGGTCAATCATACAAATCAGATCCTGATCGAATCGGAAAATATTATTTCCGCCATGAAAGACGCGGAAACCGGACAGCGTGGTTTCCTGATCACGCTCGATCCCCTTTTTCTACAACCCTACACCGGTAGTCGGGCCAAGGTGAAGGCAAGCATCGACCAGCTTAATACCCTGACGGCCGACAACCCGGACCAGCAGAAAAATCTGGCGCAGGTAAAAGCCCTGTACGAAGCCAAATTTGCCCAGATGCAGCGAATTATTAATTTAACTACCCGCAAACAGGGCTTTGTACGGGATACGACGGCCCGGCATCAGGAGATGGTTCGCGGCAAGCAGGTGATGGATGACCTGCGGGCCGTTATCAATCAGATTAAACGGGAGGAGAATAACCAGCTTCAATCGCGCATTCAGCAACAGCAGCTCTATATTAATTTCACGCCCTTCCTGCTCATCATTGCCGCTATCATTTCCATGCTGATCACGGCTTTTACCTACGTTCGTATCAAGAAAGATCTGGACGATCGGATGGAAGAACAGAAAATAGCCGAAGCGAAATACATCGAAACAGCCCGACGTATTTCGCAGATGGAGGATGTAACCCAGGAAATTGCGTCAGGCGATTACACTGTGCGCAACCAGGATACAGAAGACGATGATCTGGGGCGCATTTCTATGGCTCTGAACCAGATGGCAGAATCACTCGAAAAAACATTTTCGGACTTAACCGCCCGAAACTGGTTACAGACCGGCTCCGTTCAACTGAGCGATGCCATCCGGGGCGAGAAAGAGCTGACCAGACTGGCAACGGGCCTGATTACGGCTCTGGCCGAGTACCTGAATGCACCGTTAGGAACGGTTTATCTGCTCGACCATGACATAAGCTACAAACTGGCCGGTAGTTACGCTGCCCAGCAGGCACCCGCGGCTGTTCGCGTTGGCGAAGGCCTGATCGGACAGGCACTTAGCCAGAAAAAGATGCTTGTTGTTCAGGATATTCCCGCTCATTATAACCAGGTAACCTCCTCCCTCGGCCATACAGCACCAATGGCGCTGCTGATTATGCCTCTTATGTACGGCAATGTTTGTCTGGGTGTCATTGAGTTAGGACTCCTGCGAAAACCTACGGCCCTCGAAATCGACTTCCTGGAACAGAATCAGGAGGCCGTAGCCATTGGTATCAACGCAGCCTTCGACTACATTAAGGTGCAGAACTTCCTGGAAGAAACGCAGGCCCAGGCCGAGGAGCTACAGGCGCAGCATACCGAAATGGAAAACCTGAATGCCGAACTCGAAATGCAGGCGCAGAAATTACAGGCCTCTGAAGAAGAATTGCGGGTTCAGCAGGAAGAGCTTCAGCAAACGAATACCGAACTGGAAGAGCGCGGCCTGTTGCTGGAAGAGAAAAATAACGAGATTCAGAAAAAGGCCGATGAGCTGGAGTTGACCACCCGCTACAAATCGGAGTTTCTGGCCAACATGTCGCATGAGCTTCGAACGCCCCTCAATTCGATTCTGCTGCTGAGCCGGTTGCTGGCCGAAAACCACGATGCCACCCTATCCAGCGACCAGGTCGAGTACGCTAAAGTGATCCAATCGTCGGGGAATGGGTTGCTCGGCTTGATTGACGAAATCCTCGACCTCTCGAAGATCGAAGCCGGACAGATGAAACTCGACTACCAGCCGGTAGCTCTTTCTGAAATAACCGACGAACTCCAGTCGCTCTTTGGGCTGCTGGCCAAGGAGAAGGGACTGAATTTCAGCATTATGGTGTCGTCTGATGTGCCCGCCACGATCGAAACGGATAAGATGAGACTCGGTCAGATTCTTAAGAACTTACTGTCGAATGCCCTGAAATTCACGGCCAACGGCAGCGTTGCCCTGACCATCAAACGAAGTTCGGCGCGGTCGGGAGATTTACTATGTTTTTCCGTTAAAGATACCGGCATTGGTATTGCGCCCGAAAAGCAGCCGCTTGTCTTCGAAGCGTTCCAGCAGGCCGATGGATCGACTAAACGGAAATACGGCGGCACAGGGCTGGGCCTTTCCATCAGCCGGGAACTGGCCAAATTGCTGGGTGGAGAAATCACGCTGACGAGCCGGGTCAATGAGGGGTCGGAATTTACGGTCCAGATTCCAGTCAGCGGCTCTGTTCAACCCGACGTTGAGGAAAAAACCAATGGACAGCCACTTAACGGAGAAGCGATTTTCGCTCGGACCGACAAAACGCCGGACACGTTTCCGTTCCGGCCTGCTCCGGCAGCGCCATCGCCGGGCAAAGAACCGGCCGATAAGTACATCAGCACGACCATTCCGGAAGCTATCCCCGACGACCGAAACAGCATATCGGAACATGACAAGACCATTCTCATTATAGAGGATGACACGAACTTTGCCAAATCCCTGTTGGATTATGCGCGAAAAAAGGGGTACAAAGGCATTGTGGCCGTTCAGGGTGATGAGGGGCTGAAACTGGCTACTATCTACAAGCCGCTGGGTATCTTGCTGGATATTCAATTACCGATCATGAGCGGCTGGCAGGTGATGGATGCGCTGAAGGCCAACCCGCAAACCCGGCCTATTCCAGTGCACATTATGTCGTCGCACAAGATGAAAAACGAAAGCCTGCTGAAAGGAGCTATCGATTTCGTCGATAAGCCGGTGGCCTTCGAGCAGCTTCAGGAAGTGTTCAAGAAGATCGAATACGTCCTGAATCGCAACGCCAAGAAAGTCCTTATCATTGAAGACAACCCCAAACATGCCAAGGCGCTGGCCTATTTTCTGGAGACATTCAACATCACCTCAGAGCTTAAAAGTAATATATCCGAAGGGGTCGACGCTCTGAAGCGTAAAGAAGTGGATTGCGTTATTCTGGATATGGGCATCCCCGACACCAATGCATATGAAACCCTGGAAGAAGCCAAGAAAAACCCAGGTCTGGAACACCTGCCGATCATCATTTTCACGGGCAAAAGCCTATCGATGTCGGAGGAGTTAAAGATCAAGAAATATGCTGACTCCATCATCGTCAAGACGGCCCACTCCTACCAGCGCATGATCGACGAAGTTTCGCTGTTTCTGCATCTGGTGGAAGAAAACAAACAGGCCGTTGGCAAAAGCACGATGTCAAAAAAACTGGGCGGACTTAGTCAGGTACTGAACAACAAAACCGTACTGGTTGCTGATGACGACGTACGGAACATTTTCTCCCTCTCGAAAGCACTGGAGCAGTACAACATGACAGTCATAGCCGCCCTGGATGGCAAAGAAGCGCTGCAGAAACTGGACGAAAACCCGGGCGTCGATGTCGTGTTGCTGGACATGATGATGCCCCAGATGGACGGCTACGAAACCGCCCGGAAGATTCGGGAACATTACCAGTGGAAAAACCTGCCCGTTATTGCCGTAACCGCCAAAGCCATGACCGGCGACCGCGAAAAGTGCATTCAGGCCGGGGCATCCGATTACATCACCAAACCCGTCGACATTGACCAGCTCATTTCCCTACTGCGTGTCTGGTTGTACGACAGGGCTTAGCCACAGAGATGCACGCAGGATCACGGGGATACACAGCGATTTTCTTTTTCACTGTATACACAAAGAAATTCAGTTTCTCTCTGTGATCCTGCGTGCATCTCTGTGGCAAAAACCACAACAAAATGACTAAAAAAACGGTCTTAATCATCGACGACGACCCTCGCAATATTTTTGCACTGAAAGCCACCCTGAAAGCCAAGTCATTCGACTGCATAGCTTGCAGCGGTGCCCAGGAAGCCATCGAACTCCTGCAAACAAATGCCGTTGTGGATGTTATACTGATAGATATGATGATGCCCGATATGGATGGCTATGAGGCTATCCCGCGCATCAAAAACCTGGATGCGCGAAAAGACACGCCCATTCTGGCGGTTACGGCGCAGGCCATGGTGGGCGACCGGGAGAAGTGCCTTCGGGCCGGAGCAACAGACTATATTTCCAAACCAATAGATGTGGACAGGCTGTTGCTGCTTCTGTCGCAGATTTGATGATCGCCATGATTGAGGAAAACGAGGTAGATCTATTACTGAACGACCTGCTCGACATATACGGCTATGACTTTACCCATTACTCCCGGGCCTCGTTGAAACGCCGGATTAACCGATTGTGGTCGCTCGACAAGTTTCCGAGCTTTGCCGAGCTGCGGTACAGAATTCGCTCCGATGCCGATTATCTCAAGCGGTTTGTCGAAGAGTTGACCGTCAATGTAACCGAGATGTTTCGCGACCCGCTGTTCTATAAAGCGCTTCGAACCGAGGTGCTTCGCACACTGGCCACGAAACCTTTTATCCGGATCTGGCACGCAGGCTGCTCGACCGGCGAAGAAGTTTTCTCGATGGCAATCCTGTTGAAGGAAGCCAACCTGCTTCATAAATCGTTACTCTACGCCACCGATTTAAACCCTGAAGTGCTGGAAACCGCCCGTAAAGGTATTTTTGCCCTGGGACCCATGAAACAGTATTCCGAAAACTATATCCTGTCGGGGGGAAAAAACGACTTTTCCTCCTACTACACGGCGCAGTACGGACACGTTAAGTTCAGGAGCGATCTGGCCGAGAAAATGGTTTTTTCGACGCACAATCTGGTGTCCGACCGATCCTTTAACGAGTTTGATCTCATCATGTGCCGGAATGTGCTGATCTATTTCGACAAAGCGCTTCAACAGCGGGTACTGACGCTTTTCAACGAAAGCCTCGGTCCTCTTGGTTACCTGGCACTGGGAGCCAAGGAAACACTTAAATTCTCAACATTAAATACGATGTTCAGGCAATTGAACGGCGAAAAAATATGGCAGAAGATAGGTTAACCCACCCCTATGAGGCTATTGTCATTGGTGGTTCAACCGGTAGTATTGAAGTACTTCTCAGCCTGTTGCCAGCCCTGCCGGGTCCGCTGCCGTTTGCGCTGATTATCGTTTTACACCGAAAAAACACGTCTGACTCGACATTAGCCAACCTGCTATCCACAAAAACGGATAGCCCGTTTCAGGAAGTCGATGATAAGGACCCTATACGGGCAGGCACCATTTATCTGGCCCCTGCCGATTACCACCTGCTCATTGAACAGGACAAGAGTTTCTCGCTGGACGACTCCGAGAAAGTGAACTACAGCCGCCCTTCCATCGATGTCACCTTCGAATCGGCGGCCGATGTGTACGGGTCGGCCCTGATCGGCATTCTGCTGTCGGGTGCCAATGCCGATGGCACCCTTGGGTTGAAGGCGATACAAAAAGCGGGGGGATTACTGGTCGCTCAGCAGCCAGAAACCGCCCTGGTTGGCTTCATGCCCCAGCAGGCCATCCTGAACACAACCGTCCATTATGTTCTCGACATACCCGGCCTGATCGACTTTCTGAAATCCGTGAATACAACCTTATAAGCTGTCGGGCCAATTACCCGATTGCATTAACTTACGCCCTGTTTAAACCAGCATACGACATGAAGCCGGACGTTCAGGTTGGTATTATTGGCGCAGGTTTTGCCGGACTTGTAGCCGCCTTGCGCCTGAAAAAGCAGCAGAAAGAATCATTTGTTATTTTTGAGCGGGCTGCCGAAATAGGCGGAACCTGGCGGGATAATGTATACCCCGGTTGTGCCTGCGATGTGGCTTCGCCCCTCTATTCCTTTGCAGATGAGCCCAATCCCGACTGGGATAGTTTATACGCCAGCCAATCGGAAATTCTAGCTTATATAAAATCGGTAGTAGAACGAAATAACCTCCGCAGCCACATTCGATTCAATACCGATATTGTAAAAGCGCAGTTTGTGCCGGAAAGCGGTTACTGGCAACTCACCGATGCGCGGGGCAATACAACGACCGTGAAAGTTTTACTGGCTGCATTGGGCCCGTTGAACCGACCCAACATACCGGCGTTTTCCGGTATGTCTACCTTTCAGGGAGCTATTTTCCATTCGGCCGAATGGGACACGACGTATGACCTGAGCGGCAAAAACGTAGCCGTCATTGGCACCGGAGCCAGTGCCATTCAGCTCGTACCGGCCATTGCCCCACAAGTGAAGTCGCTAACCGTTTTTCAACGCACGCCAGCCTGGATAAGCCATCGGCTGAATCGACCCTTATCGGAAGCGGCCCGTCAGCTTTTCAGGCGTTTCCCGCTCTTGATGAAAGCTCAGCGCGAATCCATTTTCTGGCTCAATGAGTTGATCGGTATGGGGTTTACAGGTTCCCAATGGCTCAATACTGTCATGAAACGTATCTCGCTGAAGAAGCTGGCCGACGAGGTACACGACCCCGAAGTCAGAAAAAGGCTGACCCCTGCCTACACCATCGGATGCAAGCGTATTCTGAAATCAGATGATTTTTACCCAACTTTCAACCGCCCGAATGTCCATCTGGTTACCGAGGCCATCGATACGTTTACGCCAACGGGTATTCGAGCTGCGGATGGTCGGGAGTACGTTGTAGATACGGTTATTTTAGGCACGGGCTTCAAGGTGGCCGACTTAAACTTTTATACCCAGTTTATTGGAAAGAACGGCCGGCAACTCATGGATGTATGGCAAAAAACCGGTGGCGAGGCCTACAAGGGCGTTACAACAGCCAGCTTCCCGAACCTGGCTTTTCTGTTGGGACCGAATACGGGATTAGGACACAACTCGGTGATTCACATGATGGAATCGCAAATGAATTATATCATGCAATACATCGATCAGATTGAGCAACTGGGCGAATCGGGGTATCTGGATGTAAAACAATCCATTCAACACACCTATAACCAACGCCTTCAAGAACAATTTACCGGAACCGTGTGGGCATCGGGTTGCCAAAGCTGGTACATGAATGAAGCCGGTAAAAACACGACCCTGTATCCCCGGCTAAATACTCATTTCCGAAAAATTACCAGAAACTTTTCCCTTTCGGACTATCAGGTGGTTACTTAACCCGGAAACTGAACAACTCCTTATGCGCCTTATTTTTATACCGGGTTTTGGGGAAGACGCCGAGATCTTCAATCGGATTACGCCAGAACTGCCGGGCGAGAAACTCTTTATTCATAACCTGGATATACTCGGCAGCGAACCTGACCCAGCCCTTACTGTTATGACCTATGCCCAACGACTAATTGACCGGCATACCATAACCCGCGAGGATATTCTGATTGGACATTCCATGGGCGGTTGGGTAGCCTATTCCATAAAACACCTGATCGACTGCCCCGTGGTGCAGATTGCTTCCTGGACTGATCCTAAAAAAGTTGTTGCCCGATTTAAAAACCCAGAGCACGCCTACTGGCTGGTTAGAAAAGGCTGGTATCTCAATAGCTTTACAAAACAACTTCTTTTGTGGATAAGCTACCGCGGAAAGCCATCGGCAGAAATCTTCGGGCGGGTATTTCAAAACTTGATTAACAGCCCCAGAGAATATATCGTCAACCAGTTAAGCGTGATAATGAACCCCGTCGACGCAGTCATAACGGTTGAGCCGGAACTGCGTATTCACGCCAGAAAAGATTCTATTATTCGCTTTCCGGATCAATCAGCGGTCATTGTACCAGGTGATCACTTCACGTTGATAACCCATCCGCAGTCCGTCATCACTCCTATCATTACATTCCTGACTACCTACAGCAATACCTCACACCGATAATGCCTGGTTTGCCAGCTAGTTAACGCCAGGAAAACTAGCCGCCCGCTCTGTTGAATGCCTCACAAAAAATGAGGCATTAATTATTTACCAAAAGTTATATGACGCATATTTAATAATTATATTTGTTCCCATATTTAATTATTCGCATATTTATAGTATAAATTTTATAAGATATAGTAAATGATAAAATCGTTAACCGGGCGGATTTATCTGGGCGCTGCACTGGCTTTTCTGACAGTACCCGTCATCATCCTGCTTTATTTCAGTGCCTTCCGTCGGCACGATACCTTGTTGACATTATCGACAAGAGCCGAACGGATAACCGAACAGGTAGCCAGTCTGCAACTGGCTCTGATGAAGGTAAATACACAGCCAGCTGGCAATCCCTCCCTTACATTACAACCACAAAGAAACTCGTTAACGCTGCATACCATCGACAGGCTGTTGAGTGATTTAAATGATTTACTCAGAGCAGACCCCAATCAACTAAATCGGCTTCGCCGAGTCGATAAAGCCACAGCGGCCTATCTGGCTGGCGATGCAGCCAGGCTGGAAACGATCGAACAGGAATTAACTCAGATCAGGCAAACGGTCAGGCAGGAATTACTGGCCCGGCAGCAATCCGAGGCCGATACGGACTACCTTGAGGAATGTGCCATGTGGGTAGCCGTTCTGGTGGCGGTTGTCAATATTGCGATTCTGATTCTGGTCATTTTTGAAGAGTTCCGCAAACGCCGACGAGCCGAGCGCGAACTAAAGACCAACCTGGCCACTGTGCAAACCTACAACCAGGAAAGCGAAGAGAAGAACTGGCTGCTTTCGGGTCTTTCAGCGGTTAGTCATAGCCTGCAGGCACAGGGAAGTCCTCAGGAAATGGCCCAAAATATACTGGCAACCTTAACGGATCATCTGGACCTGCCCGCCGGTGCCGTTTACCTCTATGAGCCGAAAAAAAGTTGCCTTGACCTGGTAGCCGCCATTGGGTTGACGTCCGAAATCACCACTTCGTTTGCCTTTGGTGAGGGTCTTGTTGGACAAGCCGCGAAGGGCATAAACATACAAACTGTCAACGAAGTCCCAACGAACTACTGGAAACTGAAATCGGGAAGCGGAGAAGCTCAGCCGGGTGAACTGGTGCTGGTACCTCTGCGCCATCGGAACCATAAAGAGCTGGTCGGTGTGCTGGAGCTGGCTTCTTTTCGAACGCTGGAAACGCCTGCCATAGCCCTGCTCAAACAACTGATGGAGCCGCTGGCCAGGGCCATAAATTCAGCACAGACCCACGAGCAGGTTCGTGATTTACTTCAACAGGTTCAACAGCAAAATGAACTGGTTGCCGAACAGCAGGAAGAACTGCGGCAGTCCAACGAATCGCTGATGCGGCAGGCCGAAGACCTGCAGTCGTCAGAAGAAGAGCTACGCGTGCAGCAGGAGGAGCTTCGACAAATTAACGCCGAACTGGTTGAGAAAAACGAAGCCGTCGAAATTGCCCGCCAGTCGCTGGCCCTGAAAGCCAGAGAACTGGAAGTGACCAGCCAGTACAAATCGGCCTTTCTGGCCAACATGTCGCACGAGTTACGTACACCCCTCAACAGCGTGCTTATTCTGGCGAAACTACTGGCCGATAACAAACCCGACAACTTAACGGCCAAGCAGATCGAGTATGCTACCATCATTCATAAGTCGGGCAATGACCTGCTGACGTTGATAAACGACATCCTGGATTTAGCCAAAATTGAAGCAGGGCACATCACAGTTCTGAAGGAACCCGTTTCGGTGAAAGCGGTCTTGCGGGATCTTACCCAGCTGTTTACGGTAGTGGCGGAGGAAAAGAAGATACGGCTCGTTACGGACCTGCACGCATCAGTACCAGCCGAGTTCGTATCCGATCGACTCCGTGTGGAGCAGATCCTGAAAAATTTACTCTCTAACGCCTTTAAATTCACCCCGCGCGACGGGCAGATAACCCTCTCCCTGTCCATTGAAACCAGTTTCCCGACCATCACCCGCCACGAACTGCGGCAGGAGCGATCACTGCTGGCCATTTCTGTTTCGGATACGGGCATTGGTATTCCAGCCGATAAGCAGCAGCTGATTTTCGAAGCTTTTCAACAGGTCGATGGATCCACCAGTCGCAAATATGGCGGCACGGGTCTGGGGCTTTCTATCAGCCGCGAGCTCATCAAGCGGCTGGGTGGCGAAATTACCCTCCGGAGCGAAGAAGGGAAAGGAAGCACGTTTACCATGTGGTTGCCGCTGTTATCGTCAGAGGCTCATCAGCCAGAGGTGGTCCATACGGTATCCCCTGCTTCAAAAAAGTCTCCGGAAAAACGCCAGCCTCCCGTTCATCAAATCACCGTCCCCGACGATCGGGATACGATTCAAAAGGGCGACAGGATCATGCTGATTATTGAGGACGATGCACGTTTTGCCAGTATTGTCCGGGATTTTGCCCGTACCAAAGGCTATAAAACAGTGGTGGCCCTTCAAGGCGACGAAGGTCTGGCATATGCCCGGCGCTATACGCCATCGGCCATAATTCTGGATCTCCAGCTCCCTGTTCTTGACGGTATTAGTGTTCTAAAATTGCTCAAAGACGACAAAAACCTTAGTTCGATCCCTGTTCACGTCGTTTCGGCGAGCGATGAGCAGCAGCTTGTTTTGCCTGGTGCATTGGCCTATATTCAAAAACCCCTGACCAAACAGGATCTGGAGGATGCCTTCACCCGAATCAGTAATCGCCTTACGGAACAGATTAAAAATATCCTCGTCCTCTCCGGCGATTATCTACCCGACAATTCCCTGACAAAATTGATCGACGAACGTCATTTCGGCATCAGCTGCGATTACGCGGTGCTGAACGACGACGCCCTTCAAAAAGTACATGATAAAGCCTATGACTGCGTTATTGTCGACATTGGTAAGGATGTAGAGCAGGGTATTCAAAAATTACGGCAACTGCAGACAGCCATGTCGGCCAGCCAGATTCCGGTCATTATTTATCTGGATAAAGATCTGTCATCCCTTGATGAACTTCAGTTGAAGAAGTTATCCGATACCGTTGTCCACGACTCCGTTCAGGCAAAAGATCGGCTGATGGACCAGCTGGAACTGTTTCTCTATAAAGTGCAGCATGAAACCCCTGTTCAGCCATTACCCCTGCCCGGCTCTACCCCGGCCCCTATAGTGTCGAACTGGCCGGGCAAAACGGTGCTGCTTGTTGATGATGACATGCGGAATGTTTTCTCCATCAGCACTTTACTGGAAGAACACAACCTGACCGTCATTACGGCCAGCGATGGGCAGGAAGCCATTGACACGCTCCATCAGCACCCATCGGTAAATCTGGTCCTGATGGATATCATGATGCCCGTTATGGATGGCTACGAAGCTACCCGCCAAATCCGATTGAATACACAGTATGCAAACCTGCCCATTATTGCCCTTACGGCCAAAGCCATGCCCGGCGATCGGGAAAAATGTCTGGAGGCAGGCGCGTCCGATTACATTACCAAGCCGCTGGATATAAACCAGTTATTGACAACCATGAACGTTTGGATGCCCGCCTGATGATGACCCCGGATTGCGAACTGAGTACGGTCGAACTGGAAGAGATTCTTACGCTCATCCGGCTGGTCCACGGCTATGACTTTACAAATTATGCACAGACGTCCCTGAAACGTCGGATCATTCGCTGCATGGGTATGGTTAACCTTCAAACTGCCTGCGCGCTTCGTTTTCGATTAGCTAATGATACCGCCTTTTTTGCCTGGTTTTTACAAACCATTATGGTCAACGTAACGGAAATGTTCCGTGACCCTCCTTTTTATCGCCATCTGCGCGAAAAGGTATTCCCCTTACTGGCTTCCTACCCGATCATCAAGATCTGGCACGCGGGCTGCTCAACGGGCGAAGAAGTCTATTCGATGGCGATCATGCTGAAAGAAGCCAATTTACTGGATCGCTGCCGCATCTATGCCACCGATCTCAACCCGGCCAACCTCGAGAAAGCCCGTAAGGGGTTAATACCTATACAGCACATGGCCGAGTATTCCCTCAGCTATAAAGAAGCCGGTGGTACCCATGAACTTTCGGCCTATTATACTCTTCAGGGTGACCATATAGAGATGCATAAATCCCTTCGGGACTCCATACTGTTTGCCCAGCATAACCTGGTGACCGACAGAGTTTTCAATGAATTTCAACTGGTTTGTTGCCGTAATGTGCTAATCTATTTCAACAAAGATCTGCAAAACCACGTCATCAGGCTTTTTCATGAAAGCCTTTCCCCGCTCGGATTCCTAGCCATCGGCACTAAAGAATCACTCCTGTTTACGGAGGCACGCAACGAGTTTGAGCCGGTTCATATGGAAAGTAAGATATTCAGGCGAACACGGTAGAAATAATAATCATAAGCTACTGAATATCATAGTTATATAATTCTTAAAATCCCTCTCCAACACCTACCGCAACCTATCAACGGCGTTATATGACACTAACTTCTACCAAAAACACCCCTCCTTTTACCATCCTGCTTGTCGACGATCGGGAAGAAAATCTGATTGTGCTGGAAGAACTTCTGGACAATGGGCAACGGCAATTCATCAAGGCAACATCGGGCAATGAGGCCCTGAAGTTTGCCCTGAAAAATGACCAGATCGGACTCATCATGCTCGATGTACAAATGCCGGATATGGATGGCTTTGAAGTGGCTAAATTTCTGAAAACCAACCCCAAGACCCGCGACATCTCCATCATATTTGTAACGGCTATCAGCAAGGAAGAGCAGTATGTACTAAAAGGATTTGAAGAGGGCGCGGTCGATTATTTATCCAAACCGCTGGATAGCCGTGTGACAAAAGCGAAAGTGAGTGTTTTTGAACAGTTATGGGTTTACCAGCAGGCGCTAAAGAAATCGGCCAATGACTTGTCGGCCATTAACAAGCAGCTGGAAAAATTCGTCTATATGGTGGCTCATGATCTCAAATCGCCCTTAACGGGTCTGATCACACTTCTTCATTTAGTTGAGTACACAAACGATAGTCGTCCGGTTGAACAGACCGAACTGGCCGGGTATCTAACCGATCTTAAAGAAGCGGGCTACCACCTGTCTACCATGATCAGTACCATTCTGGCCTACTCGCGACAGAGTATCGATCAACAGGCGTCGGAGCAGGTCTATGTGGGTCAGCTTCTCTCCCAGACTGTCCAACTGCTTTTTCCTCCCAAACATATTCAGATCAGCATTGCCGATCCTATGCCCGTGCTGACTACCAAAAAGATAAAGTTGCAGCAGGTCTTTCAGAACCTGCTGAGCAACGCCATTAAGTACAATGATAAGGCACAGGGGCAGATTGAGGTTGGCTACACTGACAAAGGAAACTTCATTGAATTCTTCGTTCGTGATAACGGTCCCGGCATGACCGATCAACAGCAACAACAACTCTTCCAGCTGTTTCAGCCCGCCGGTCATTCACCCCGCGAAAGCAGTACGGGTGTAGGTCTCAATATCCTGAAGATGCTTGTCGATGAAC
The DNA here is from genome assembly GCF_054782495.1 of Spirosoma aerophilum. Classification (NCBI taxonomy): domain Bacteria; kingdom Pseudomonadati; phylum Bacteroidota; class Cytophagia; order Cytophagales; family Cytophagaceae; genus Spirosoma; species Spirosoma aerophilum. Next base: position 90,681 of record NZ_BAAGSJ010000038.1, read on the forward strand.
AGGGTGGTACCCTTCGGGTACATACCGCACCCGGAGCGGGGTGTACCGTGCAGTTCGACTGGCGAAAATAAGCGGCTGGAGCCTAATGCAAACTGCCCACTCTACAAAGCCTGAAATAAGCTTCGTTGAATGGGCAATTACGCGTTAGTGAATAGGTGGTCAGGCAAATAACAGCTTAGTCAAGTTACAGATAGGCGATAAAACACGCCCAGATAACTAATCAGTCATTTGCTTGACTACCCATTAACGATTCTCATTTATGGGTTAAGCTATTTCTAATACGGGTTGGTGGTGAGATGCTGCCTGCACCGGCGTTATAATCTGTAGTTGATTTAAAAGAGCCCAGTCCTGTCTGGAAATATGCTTTTGCAGGTAAGCTTCCATATCTCCGTAGGTGTCTTTTATGTAATTCGGATGTAGATTAGAATACTCCCGGATTCGTCCAATAATGCGTATCAGCCGATCAATCGTATCTGTCTGCTCGTCGAGTTGCCATAGAGCATCCTGGCTACAGCAGGCAATCAGGGCACATTGAAAATATACGAACGCTATTACTTTATAGATTTTCCAGACCATCTCCTATCGTTTCTCTCTTGTATAAACACTATAGATTGCTGCGCTAAATATCAACAGGAAGCTTATTGACAAATCCAACTACTAGTTAATTATATTTAAACAAAATTAACTAGTAGTTATCATATAAACAATACTGTATAACGATATTTTATCATTTAAAATCTATTGTTTGTAGTAGCCAATCAACCGCCTTCTAAATGTTCGTATTCACATATTCCACCAGGCAAAAGAATTCTGTCAACGTCCCTCTCCCTCTATATTCTTGGCCGTTAAATCGTCTCAATGCGCTTATTTGTATTTTCACATAAACAATAATCAGTAACTTTGTATAGACAATAATTAATTTTTAATAACATTTAATTATATTTACAAAGTTATCACCCAGCTATCAATTGAAAAAAAACTTTACTTGATGATATGTTTTTATATATATTTTTTACTATTTAATATATAAAATACAAATTTAAATTGAGCGATTTAGTAAACTTGGACAGTCACAAAGGAATTATCGGTACTAGTAATGTCAATAGCGACTAATTAAAACAGAATTTGTAACAGTACATTAGGAAAATCAAAAAATACATACTTAATTTACTTTTCGTATTTTTATTAAACTAATAGTTTACAATATTTGAAGTAAATACCCAATCATAGTCATAATATATTTTTAATGGAAAATCGATATCATTTACTACATATAGATGATGACGTCTATATACGAAAGATCATTCAACTCACGATGAGCGCTGAGTTTGATATAAGTTCCTGTACAAACGGTATAGAAGCGATGGCATGGCTGGAGAAAGGAAATTTGCCGGACATTATCCTAACCGATTTACGCATGCCCCAGCTGGATGGCCAGGAGTTGATTGCCCTGATCAGAAATAGCTCTATCTATAGAAATGTGCCCCTTATCGTGTTGTCCAGTATGGAAGACAGCTCACTGAAAGTAAGTTGTATTGAACAGGGAGCCGATGATTTTATTGTAAAGCCCTTTAACCCACTGGAAGTCAAGGCAAAAATCAAGGCTATTCTGCGCCGAACGACTGAACGCCAAAACTTTCGGTCGAATTTTGATTCATCGCGTTTAAGTCCGCTTCGTTAGTCATTCCTTCTGTCCTCGTATGCTCACGGAATCCATCACCCAAGAGAGTGTTTATCACGTCCTTTATGTCGAAAATGACCCTCACAGAGTAGCTGAATTCGTGCAGGCATTTTCGCAGATAGTATCCATAAAAACCGTCGCCAGCCGGTCAGAAGCCATCAGCTTCTTACAGAAGGGCAACGAGATTGACCTGGTGGTCATTAACGATGAACTGGGAGGTCTTAAGTTTCTGAACACCGTAAGTTCGGCCCTAAACGAATATAAAGCTTCCACCATGATACTTAGTGCCGGTGCCAACACCGACATGAACGTGCAGGCCGAGGGCAAACCCATCATTGATATTTTTCCACTCAGTTTTTATGAAGCATCTCTTCGAAACCGCTTAGCTTACCTTATTCGCCGGAAAAAATACAATGAAATCGGGCAGGAGCTGGACAACGCCAGAAAGCAAAAGATTCCGGTTGGCAAACGCCTGTTCGACATAATCGTTTCGTTTGGCCTCCTGCTGGCGATTTCCCCCCTGATGATCGTCGTGTCGGTGTTGATCCGGCTGGATTCCAAAGGGCCTATATTTTATAAATCAAGGCGTATTGGAATGGGCTACAAGCTTTTCGATATGTATAAATTTCGGACCATGCGCACCGGAGCTGATAAGTTGATTTCGGGCATGGCCTCTCAGAATATGTACAAATCAGCGTTGCCGGAACAGGCTCCTGATGAACTCTGCGAGACTTGCCGGTTGGCCAACACCTCGTGCCAGCGCCCTCTGTTCCAGGACAACATGCAGGTTTGTGAGATACAGGTTCAGCGTACCCGGAAAGCCAAAGCCATGTTCATGAAATTCAAGGAAGACCCCCGTGTTACCCGGCTGGGCAAGTTCCTTCGCAACAGCAGCATCGATGAATTACCCCAGCTGATCAACATTTTGAAAGGTGACATGTCGTTTGTTGGTAACCGGCCGTTGCCGCCCTACGAAGCCGAGAAGCTCACCACAACCGCCTATGCACGTCGGTTTGCCGCCCCGGCCGGATTAACGGGCCTTTGGCAGGTTACCAAGCGGGGAAAAGCGGGCGTTTCGGATCAGGAGCGGATTCAACTGGATGCCCTCTACGCAAGAACATACTCCTTTAAAACGGATCTGATCATTTTGATCCGGACTGTAAAAGCCGTTTTTCAAAAGGAAAATGTATGAAGGCTTTCCCGCTTGTCTCCCTGATTACGCTCAATTATAATCAGGCTGCGGTAACCTGTGCTTTACTGGCGTCTATTCAACGGCTGTCATACCCAGCCATTGAAGTTATCGTTGTCGATAATAACTCAGCCGAAGACCCCACTTCGATCATTGAAGAGCGTAATTTTAGTCACGTGCGGGTTATCGTCAATACGACAAATCTGGGTTTTGCCGGAGGTAACAATGTAGGCATTCGGCAGGCCAAGGGCGACTACATCCTGCTGCTCAACAATGACACCGAAGTGACGCCTGATCTGATCGAGCGTTTGCTGGAGCCCTTTGCTGCCGATCCGACCCTTGGCGTCACCTGTCCGAAAATACGCTATCATCAGGCCCCTCAGGTGATCCAGTATGCCGGGTATACCCCCTTAAACGAGTATACAGGACAGGCATGGGCCATTGGCAGCCATCAGGTAGACAAAGGGCAATTCGACAAACCGGGTTTAACGAATTTTGCCCATGGGGCCGCCATGATGGTCAAACGGGACGTGATAGAGCAGGCTGGGTTACTGCCCGAGCTCTATTTCCTGTACTACGAAGAACTCGACTGGTGCTGCCGTATTAAGCAGGCCGGTTATTCCATTTATTACCAGCCCTCGGCGCTTGTTTTCCATAAAGAGTCGATGACGGTTGGCAAAGGAAATCCGATGAAGGTGTATTTCCAGACCCGCAATCGGATCCTGTTCATGCGCCGTAATGTCTACGGTCTATCTCTCTTCTTCTTCTTCTTCTATTATGCCGGGCTCGCCTTACCAAAAGCGGTACTAACCTACAGCCTGAAAGGTCAGCTGGCTTTTCTGAAAGCCTTTCTGAAGGGCATCAGCTGGAACCTGCGTCATGCGGTCGAGAAGCCAGACGCTGCCCCCCTCCCGAGCCACTTAATGAACCCCCGTTTGTCGTCGTTAAAATCAATTGTATGAGAATTGGAATCGAAGCGCAGCGCTTGCTGCGCCCTCATAAACATGGAATGGACATTGTCGCCCTGGAACTCATACGGGCGCTTCAGCAGATCGATCAGAAAAATGACTATTTCATATTTGTTCGTCCGGATGAAGACGAAGCCTGCCTGACACTGAGCGGCAATTTTACCCTGGTGAAAGTACCGGGAATGAACTATGTCCACTGGGAGCAGATAGCGTTGCCACGCGCCATCCGGGCCTATAAGCTTGATGTGCTGCACTGCACGGCCAACACCGCCCCCCTCAGGGTAAATGTACCGCTGATGCTGACCCTGCACGACGTGCTGTTTCTGCGGCAGGTATTCAAAGTCAATACGGCTACTGCCTATCAGCGGTTAGGGAATCGATACCGTGCCCTGCTGGTTCGGCAGGTGGTTAAAAATTGCCGGGACATTTTGACGATCTCGAAGTATGCCGCTCACCAGATCAAGAGCGAGTTGAAGATTCCCCGGGCCCGGATCGAGGTGCTGTATAATGGTCTGAGTAGCCGGTTCGAGAGCCCCGTTACCACAACGTTACTGAAAAGTGTTCGGACAAAACATCACTTACCCCAACGATATTTCTTTTTTCTGGGTAGCGCTGACCCTCGAAAGAACATAAAAAACGTGTTGCAGGCTTTTGTCAGGTATGCCCAGATCGACACCGAAATCCGACTGGTCATCAGCGGGAAATTTCCGCCCTTCCTGAAACAGTTGCTGACTCCCATGGAGTACGCCTTTGTCCAGCAACGGTGTCAGTTTATCGGCTACATTGCCGATGAAGACCTGCCTGCTCTGTATACCATGGCCGAAATTTTCCTCTTTCCATCAATCAGTGAAGGCTTTGGCCTGCCTATTCTGGAAGCTATGGCCTGTGGTACTCCCGTTATCACCAGCACCCTCACGGCCATGCCCGAGGTAGCGGGTGGCGCGGCTTTGCTGGTCGACCCGCACCAGCCTGATGCCATTGCCAGGGCCATGCAACAGATTGTCGCGAAACCCCTGCTCCGGCAAATGCTGGTTGAGCGCGGTAGAGAGCAAGTCACGAACTTCTCCTGGATTCGGACGGCCAGGCAGTTGCAGGCTATTTACAAAACCTACGCGCCTAGTGATGAATTGAATGTGACGCCAGCGTATTCACTTGTCTAAACGATGATGCAGCTCTTTCTTCTTGTATGCTTAGGCATAGTGGGTTATACGTATCTGGGATACGGAATTCTACTAACTGCGCTGGTTAAACTTCGCAGCTATTTTAGTCCATACCGCCCCGCGGTTGATGATGACTCCTACACGCCCATGGTTACGCTGGTCATGGCGGCCTACAACGAAATGGGCTGTCTGCCCGCCAAACTTAAAAACTCCCGTGCGTTAGACTATCCGGCCGATAAACTCCAGTTTCTTTTTGTCACGGAGGGCTCGACGGATGGCTCGACAGCCTGGCTGGAATCCCTGCGCGCCAGTGGCGACAGCCAGATTTCTGTGCTGGGTGGCGAGCAGCGCGCCGGCAAAGTAGCGGCCATGAACAGAGCCATGACGCATGTCACAACGCCGATTGTTATTTTTAGTGATGCCAACACGCAGCTTAACCGTCGGGCCATTCGCAACCTCGTGCGCCATTTCAAGAATGAGTCCGTTGGTGCCGTTGCCGGCGAAAAACGAATTGACGTACTTGAGAGTGAATCCGCAGCCGGGTCGGGCGAAGGCTTATACTGGAAATATGAGTCGTTTCTAAAGCGAAAGGATGCCCAATTACATACTGTTGTTGGCGCGGCCGGTGAATTGTTCGCCGTACGCACAAACCTCTACGAAACCGTTGAACCGGATACGCTGCTCGACGATTTCATTATTTCTTTACGGATTGCCGGAAACGGGTACCGCGTCGAATACGAGCCGGATGCTTATGCTCTGGAACGCCCTTCGTTTTCTATTGAGGAAGAAAAGAAACGGAAGATCAGAATTGCAGCAGGAGGCTTTCAGTCAATTATGCGCTTGCTTTACCTGCTGAATATTGTCCGGTATGGCTGGTTAACCTTCCAGTATGTATCGCATAGGGTTTTACGGTGGGCGGTCACGCCTTTTTGTCTCCCCTTGATCTGGCTGGCCAATCTGGCCCTGGTTATTCCCGATCCATCTACCACCAGTAATCCCCTGTATACCAGCTGGGTACTGTTATTCGTTTGTCAGTGTCTTTTTTACGGAGCGGCTTATGCAGGCTATCGGCTTGAACACAAACACATTCGGGTAAAAGCCTTATTTGTCCCTTTCTATTTCACCTTCATGAACGTCTGCGCCATTTTGGGCTTCCTGCGCTTCCGACGAGGCAACACATCTGGCGTATGGGAAAAAGCCAAACGCGCCGATGAGGTGAATTTGGTAAGTCAGTAAGCGGCTTCGCCTAAGTCGGTAAGTCGGTAAGTGGCTTCGCCTAAGTCAGTAAGTCGGTAAGAGGCTGACGCATGAGTACTGCTTTCATGCGTCAGCCTCTTACCGACTTACTGACTTACTGACTTACCGACTTACTAACTTAGGCGAAGCCGCTTACTGACTTAGGCGAAGCCACTTACCGACTTAGGCGAAGCCACTTACTGACTTACCGACTTACTCGCATGAGGGGTATGCAGAAACTGGTTCTTCGCTGTTTTCATTTTGAGGATTGAGCGAATGAAACTGGTAAAGAGAATGGGAAGTTTTAACAATTCTGCCGGACCAATTTTTTTGATGAGCGCCGAAGGGGTTGATATATAGAAGGTAAATAATAAAAGCAGGAACTGGCTTCCTGTCACGATCATAAACAATCGATTACCAGAGAGACCACTTGCCACCAGTCCCATCACCAGGCCGCCCAGGAGTAAAATACGCGGGGGGAGCATCGTCTGAAACACTTTGTCGGCGTAGTCTATATTACCCGAGAACAACGCCTTGAGACCCGGCACGAAATTCAATCGGAAGTATTTGTACTGAGCCGCTATCCAACGGGTACGCTGCCGTTCGAAAACAGCTTCGCTGGATACTTTCTCATCATATACAAAGGCAGTCGGGAGATACCCAAATGACATCCGCTGACTGAGCATGCGCATCTCCAGCTCTTTATCAAACCCACCTACCGCTTGTACGGCGGGCATTATTTCTTTGAGCAACGAATACTCCAAAGCCATTCCTGAGCCAATCAACGCAGCCGAAAGGCCAACGGAGCGGTGCCCCTGCCGAAAAATATGGTTGTTTATTTCTTCACTGATTGCGTCCAGAACAGCCACGCTGCTATCCGTATTTTTAGCCACCCGGTGGCCCTGCAAAATGCGCCAACCCTGCTGAAAAGCCGTATCGACCTGCATCAGAAAATCGGGCGCCATCAGATTATCGGCATCCAGAATAACGGCTACATCATACGTATCGGGTAATTGCTGCAGGGCTACATTAAGCGCTTTTGCCTTGGTCGATTTGTCGAATACTACCTCAATTACCTTAATGGGCAGTGTTCGCAGCGTCTCAATGGTATCAGCTTGAAGGGAGTCGGCAATAACGATAATGTCATACAATGACGCCGGGTACTGCTGCAGCAATCCATGCCGGGCTGATTCCAGAATAACCGCATCCTCCTTGTAGGATGGTATCAGAACAGCCACGCGCCGGGTTGGATCCGGACTCGTTCGGACCATTGCTTTAATTTTCCGCAGCCGCCCCGCAATGGCGAAAAAGGATAGATAGAGCGTAACAAAAGCGGTGTAACCGAAGACGATGGCCGCCAGCAGCTTAATGATAATCATGGGATACATAGTTATAAGAGGTACTTACTACTCTGGAGTACAATCTGATTAGTAGGGTATAGCATAGTATGAAGCCATGAGGTTTATGCGGGTTTACCCTCAACGATCATAAAGTAGCTATGTCCTTTATTATTTATATTGGAACTATTTTTTTAACTATAAAACAAATATACCTATATTTACTTTACTTATTTTATAAAATGTAAATTATAAATAATTCATAACAGCAATTAGCCTACTTATTTTACCAATCAATACAGGCATCAGCGTATACATTTTGCGGTTCGCGACGTTCAACTTATCCTATTATATCAGTATGCGTATTTCGGAGTTAATTAAAAGCAACAATCGGGTAAAGCACTGGCTTCATTATGCCCTTATCCCACAGGGGCAGGCCCGTCCACGTCGGTGGGTAAGCTGGTTTGTGAACCCATTTGTCCATAAAAAGGGAGTTGGTGCCCGCATTTGCGCTTCAGCCCGACTGGATGTTTTACCTTTTCGTCAGTTCACGCTGGGGCAGCACTCCACCATAGAAGATTACTGCGTTATCAACAATGGTGTTGGGGATGTAAGCGTTGGTGCTCATTCGCGGGTGGGTATCGGCAGCATCGTCATTGGCCCCGTCAGCATCGGCAATCAGGTAATTATTGCCCAGCATGTGGTCATTTCGGGTTTGAATCACGGCTATGAGAACATAGATATACCCATACGGCAGCAGCCCGTAAAGGCCCTGCCCATCGTGATTGATGATGAATCCTGGATTGGCTCCAATGTGGTCATAACCGCGGGCGTCCGGGTGGGGAGGCATTCCATTGTAGCTGCGGGCAGCGTAGTTACCAAAGACGTATCGGCTTACTCCGTTGTTGCCGGTAACCCGGCACGGGTTATTAAACAATACAATCCGGAACGGCGGTGTTGGGAGCGTGTGTATACTTCTGGTCAAGTACCTGTTCCAGTACAGTAGCAAACTGCTTTCCTCTGTTTTCCCAAGAATTCCCCTCTGCCATAGCCAGGCGCTGCATCGGCAGGGTGGCATCGGTTTCCTGTAAAGCAATTTCAATAGCGTCAATGAACCCATCGGCCGTATCGCATACCGAGACCAGCGGTTCAAACGCCCGAAGATCCGTGAAGTGGGTACTCACAACGGGCAGACCAGCCGCCAGATATTCATTTATCTTCAGGGGATAAATAGCGCGGGTTTGTTCATTAAGGCAAAATGGTATTAAACCAGCGTCCATTTGCTTGACAAATTTCGGTATGCTGGATGGCGGTTGAGACCCCGCCTGTAGTACGTTGGCATAGCGGCTTAGTCGCTGGGAAATGGCCGGATCCGGTACCCGACCCACAAATAAAAAGCGTACATCCGGAAAATGCTGAAAGCAACGCTCCAGCAAATCAATGTCGAGCCGATTATCAATAGAGCCTATATACCCAATTGTTTTTGACTGACGATCCCCCCTAAAGACATTGGCTTGCTTGAACAGATTGATATTAACCCCATTTTCTACCAGATAACAGCTGGGCTGTATCTGACGCTTGCTGGCATAAAGCCCTTTGGACGTTGTAACGACGGCATCTACCCGCTTAAGTAAAGCCAATTCGGCCGTTTGGCCATGTTGCCGACTCCAGCTTTCGGCTTCAATAGCATCGTAACAGTAGTAAACCAGCGCTTTCTCCGACAGCTTATTCACCAACCCGTTCCCCACCGTTGGGTGCAGTGCATTCATGACAATGGGTGACTCTATACCCAATCGTTGCATCGCTTTCCGTATACTCTTCCTGATTCGATTCGTATTCCATTTTAACAAAGCCGAATAAAGCCAGCCGGGATTGAGCTGATTTATAGGGAGCATAGGCGGAGGAATCAGGACGTACACTTCGCGGCCTTCCGAAAGCTGATGGCGAACCAGACGGTCAGCAGAGCCTATTACTCGCGCCAGCGGTATGTTTTTCTTTTTACGTAAGTGTTGCCAGATATCCTTATATGTACAGGCATAATTGATAAAAAGTACCCGGTTGTTGCCAGCCAGTTCAGTCAACAGCTCCATCGTCGACTTTGTATAATCGTTTTCCCAATTGAGCAATCCTACACAAATAATATCCTGTTCTTTTAACATATCCTTAGTGAACCCAGTCCGTAAGCTGTCCTGTGGTCGTTATCACTGATGAAAAATGGTGTGTAGCGCGATTTAGCCACTATTTATCAAGAAGTTCGTTTTTAAATCTAAACTCTATTTACTGTTATATATAAAAAAGTACATATAACAGTAATGTATATTTAATTAGAGTTAATAATACAACGCAGAACTATAAAACAGAAATAAGTAACATCATAAATAACACAACGAATTGTATTGTAAAAATATAAAATTTAATAACAAATAGTAGTCCTTTTAATAATTATGACAACTAATACGTATTTTTTTATTAATATTGCTACGGTACTTTACTACTTAAGACATACTATAGCTTATCTAACTTTATACGATCTACCTAATTGGTTATTAAATTACGTATGAGACTGTTTACGATACCCAAGTGGGTACAGCAGCATACCCAGACGTTCGGGTCAGGGGTGCCCGTCAGCGAAGAGGTTATACGATCGCTCAAATCTGGTTTACAACGGTTTGCGACGCCCAACCCGGAAGTATCGATCGTCATTCCTGCCTATAACGAAGAGAAAAACATTCTGCAAACGCTCTCCTCCATAGCGGCTATTAAAACCTCCTTTCGTACAGAGTTAATTGTGGCGAATAATAATTCAACCGATCGAACACAGGAACTTCTTGATCTATGTGGGGTAAAATCGGTATTCGTGGCAGACCAAGGCATCAGTTTTGCCCGACAGGCTGGACTCGAAAAAGCAAGAGGTCAGTTTATCCTGTGTGCCGATGCCGACAGTATTTATCCCCCTAATTGGGTGGATGCACTTGTTAAGCCGTTACTGCGGCCGGAAGTTTCATGTTCATACGGTGTCTATTCCTTTATTCCCAGCCAGAACACAGCTCGCTTTTCGCTGGGCCTGCACGAGCTGACATCTGAATCGTTCAAGAAGATCAAACGTAAAAACAGAGAGTTTGTCGACGTGATGGGATTTAATTTTGCCTTTCGCAGGAAAGATGGCCTGGCAGTGGGCGGTTTTCGCCATGATCTTGACCGAAAGGTTACAGGGCGCTCGGAAGACGGCTGGATGGCCTATTGCCTGGCACAGAAGGGAGCCCTGCAACGGGTTGGTAACCATCATGCCCGTGTATGGACGGGAGACCGTCGGTTGATGGAATCTGGCAGTTTGGTGAAAGCGTATATTTTTCGGGTGAAGAAAGAGGCCAGACGGTTGAATCTATACCTGACCAGCAAGGGCGTTGTTAAACACGCCGAACACTGATAAAGGATGAGTGAATGAATGGTTTATCCGTTGAGCCGCAAACCATTCACCCAGTCCACCAATTCACTATCTATTTGAACGCCGGAATACCCGTTATCTCCGCGCCTAAAATCAGCAACTGAATATCGTGAGTACCTTCATACGTACTGACTGATTCAAGGTTCATGAGATGGCGCATGATCGGATATTCGCCGGATATACCCATAGCACCCAGAATCTGGCGCGCTTCACGGGCTACCCGCAGAGCCATTTCTACATTGTTTCGCTTTGCCATTGAAATCTGGGCCACAGTCGCTCTGTCTTCATTTTTAAGTACGCCAAGTCGCCAGCAAAGCAATTGCCCCTGTGTGATATCGGTCAGCATCTCGGCCAGTTTTTTCTGTACCAACTGAAAACTGGCGATGGGTTTGCCAAATTGAATCCGTTCGAGAGCGTAGCGCCGGGCCACTTCGTAGCATTCCATAGCAGCACCTAATGCCCCCCAGCTTATACCGTAACGAGCCTGTTCCAGACACTTCAGCGCACTTTTCAGCCCGAAAGCTTCGGGCAGGATATTTTCTTTCGGCACCTGCACATCCTGAAAGACCATTTCGCCGGTGGTGCTGGCCCGCAATGACCATTTGTTGCTGATCTCGGCCGTAGTAAAACCTTCCATACCACGCTCGACAATCAGACCGCGTACTTTACCCTGGTCATTTCTGGCCCATACAATGGCGATGTCGGCAATATTGGCATTCGTGATCCAGAGCTTCGAGCCATTGAGCAGAAAATAATCGCTTCGTTCGATGAAGTTGGTTTCCATACCACCGGGGTCCGAGCCGTGATTGGGTTCCGTGAGGCCAAAACAACCCAGCATTTCGCCCGTTGCCAGCCGGGGCAGGTATTTCTGCCGCTGCGTCTCGGAGCCAAACGCCCAGATCGGATACATGACCAGCGAGTTCTGAACCGATACGCAGGATCGCATCCCCGAATCCCCCCGTTCAATTTCCTGGGTCATGAGACCGTAAGAGATCTGATCGAGTCCACCCCCACCATATTCGGTTGGAATGGTGGCACCAAACACACCGATCTGACCAAATTTTGGCACGATATGGCGGGGAAACTCACCCCGCTGGGCATACTCCTCAGCAATGGGCGTAATCTCGCGTTTCACAAAATTGCGCACAGCCGATCGCACCAACTTGTGTTCGGCCGTGAGTAGATCGTCGAGACAGTAAAAATCGGGCGACTCAAATGAATCGACCTTATTTCGGGATGGAGTTAGGGAAGGGGCTTGCATAGGGTGTTAACTCAAAAAGGTAGGCCTTGTTACCAAACTTTTGATTTTTTAAGAATGGGGTAACCAATGGTTTTTCCCCCGCCACCAGATGACCACTTTACGCATCTGACTATCAATAAGTAAGATACACCTATTTTTTACCGCTTACTAACTACGCCCTACCCTTCCCTCAATCATTGTTACTAAAAAGCGGCAGAAACACTATATATGGGCTTCACCGCTGATCGGGACACTGCCTTCGACACGTAGCCCAACGATCAGTTGCACCTCAGTTGTTCATTTCCTTAAACACGCTGGCCATGATATCAAAAAAGCGTTTGTGGGTTCATCAGTTCACGCTGGTAGCCCTCCTCTTTCTTACCCAGAGCTGTTATCATTACCGGATCACAACCTCCAGATTTGACCCGTCCACAGGTTACCAGAAAAAAACGGCTCATTCGTTTTTCTGGGGATTGGTTCAAAAGAATGTGATCGCGACGAACTGTGATTCCCTGAATCTGAAGAGCCTCGACGAGGTGCGCATGACGACCAATTTCGGCTACTCGCTCATTACAGTAGCTACGCTGGGCATCTGGAGCCCTGTTCGGGTGGAGTGGAAATGTCCCAAACCGTGTCCGCGCGAAGGTGAACTATAGATCATACGAAAAAAAATACCGCACCTTATGATTATTCATCCTACTAACCAGCGCACCTGGTCGCCCCGCCACGAAACGTTCGATCAGCCGATCGAAAATCTGTATGACCTGGCCAATGACGATTCCGGCAATGTGGTCGATGATTATAACGCGACAACAGGGGGCATTCAAAAAATCATTGCCGAAGCGATTCAAAAGAAACGGCACCTCCGCGCCATTGGGGGCGAATGGTCATTCACCAAAATTACAGCGACCGACGGCATTTTACTAAACACCAAACTACTGAACCTAACCATTAAAATAACGTCGGCCAGCGTTCATAAAAATTACCAGAAAACAGCCGATGATCTGTTGTTTTGCCAGTGCGGGGTGTCGGTTCAGGAACTCAGCGACCGCCTTCGCAAACGAAACCGGTCGCTCATGACGTCGGGGGCCAGCAACGGCCAAACCATTGCCGGGGCGTTATCGACCGGTACACACGGCTCGGCGTTCGACATTGGGTCTATCTCGAACTTTGTGGTGGGTCTCCACCTGATTGTTAGCCCCACCCGGCACGTCTGGCTCGAAAAAAAATCATACCCGGTGGCGTCAGCTTCCTTTCTCAGGCGTATCCATGCCGAGCCGGTCCGCGACGATGAGCTGTTCAATGCGGCCCTGGTTAACTTCGGGAGTTTCGGATTTATTCACGGGGTCATGATCGAAACAGTCCCGCTTTTTCTGTATGAAAGTCACCGGGAACGGATGCTGATCGACGACGCCCTGCTAACGCTCATGACCACGCTCGACTTCAAGGGCTCTTCTCTACCGAACGGCGATGAACGGCCTTATCATTTTCAGACAGTGTTGAATTTATATGATCTGGACAAGGGCGCTTATGTGACCACCCTATACAAGCGGCCCTACACGGATACATATACACCACCAGCCACCACACTCGGCGACATTGGCCCCGGCGACGATGCGCCTACGTTTATCGGAGCCATTACCGAAGCGATACCCGCTCTGGTGCCGACGCTGGTCAATGCGCTCACGAATACCCAGTATAAACCCTACAGTCATGTGATGGGCACGCACGGGGAAATCTTCTCGAACACCGACGTTCATGGCAAGGTCCTTAGCGCTGCCGTTGGTGTGGATCTGGCCAATGCCGTTCTGGTCAAGGACATGCTCGTAGCACTCAACGAAACCAATGGCCCATTTACGGGCGTCATTGCCTTTCGATACGTAAAGGGAACGGATGCCACCCTGGGATTCACTAAATTCCCCGTTACCTGTGTTGTTGAATTAGACGGTATTTTCTCGAAACACACCATTGATTTTTGTGAAGCTTTCTGGGATAAACTGGAAACCGAGTCGATTCCATTTACATTTCACTGGGGCAAGATCCTCAGCCTGTCCAAAGAACGTTTACGTTTGATGTATTCCGATGACCGCGTGGACCGGTGGATAGCCGCCCGGAATAAACTCATGCAACGAAAAGACTGTATGCAGGTATTTACGAACGATATGATGACAGAATTGGGACTGGATACCATATTGGATTAAACGTACCCACGGGTTTTAACCCGTGTTATAGCAAGTAACACGGGTTGAAACCCGTGGGTACTTCGTGAGTACCGGTTAAGCATTAATAGTTAAAAATGGCTCATCAGACACTTTAGTCTACATGGCCAATCTTACAATAGACAGTCTGAAAGCACGCACCTTCGACGCCATTGTCGTAGGCTCCGGTATGAGTGGTGGCTGGGCCGCCAAAGAACTGACGGAGCACGGCCTTCAAACGCTGGTGCTGGAACGGGGACGGGATGTAAAACACGTGACCGACTACCCCACGGCTAATCTGAATCCCTGGGAGATGGAACACCGGGGGCAGGTATCCCGCGCTGTTCAGCAGGAGTATTCCATTGCCAGCCGGAATTACGCTTTTCGGGAAGATACCCAGCACTTTTTCGCCAAAGACAGCGACCAGCCGTACGTACAGGATAAACCGTTCGACTGGATGCACGGCTATCAGGTGGGAGGGCGCTCGCTACTCTGGGGGCGACAAACGCAACGATGGAGCGATTTCGATTTCACTGGACCGGCCCGCGATGGGTTTGCTGTTGACTGGCCCATTCGCTACGCGGATATAGCGCCCTGGTACAGCCATGTGGAGAAATTTGCGGGCATTACAGGAAACAAAGATGGGCTTGCCACTTTGCCCGATGGCGAGTTTTTGCCTCCGCACGAAATGTCTTGTGTGGAATCCTATTTTAAGAAACAGGTCGCTGCGCACTACCCCGACCGCCATGTCATTATGGGGCGGGCCGCCCATTTGACCCAACCCAGGCCTATTCATTTTCAACAGGGCCGCGCCCAGTGCCAGCACCGAACGCTCTGTGAGCGGGGTTGTCCGTATGGCGGCTATTACAGCAGCAATGCGTCTACCCTACCCTGGGCCATGAAAACGGGGAAACTCACGCTGCAGCCCAACTCCATTGTGCATTCCATCATTTACGACGATGCCCGCCGAAAAGCAACGGGTGTACGCGTCCTTGATACCCAGACGAATACGCTGACCGAATACTACGCCCGCCTTATTTTCCTGAATGCATCGGCCCTGCACACCAACCTTATTTTGCTGCACTCAACGTCGAACCGGTTTCCAAACGGACTGGGTAACGACAGCGGGCTGCTGGGCACGCACATGGCTTTTCATAGTTACCGGGGACGTATATCGGCTTCCTACGAAGGCTTTGACACCTTCACCACCGACGGCCGACGGCCCAACAGCAGCTACATTCCCCGGTTCAGGAATGTATATAAACAGGAAACCGACTTCCTGCGTGGGTACGCGGCAACGTTCTACTCATCACGGGCAACGATTCAAAACCAGGAAGGCCTTGGGGCTGCCCTTAAACAGGAACTGCTAAGTACCCGATTGGGCGAATGGCAGGTCGGCTCCGCCATGATGGCCGAAACCATTCCGAAAGCCGAAAGCACCGTTCGGCTCGATCCGGTTCTGAAAGACAAGTGGGGCCTTCCGCAACTGCGCATATCTGTAGGCTATGATGCCAACGATGAGAAGATTCTGAAGGACTTCTTTGAGCAATTCACGGAAATGTACACCAAAGCCGGATTCAAAAACATCCGCACACAGGACACCGGACGATTGCCCGGCAGCGAAAACCATGAAATGGGGGGCGTACGAATGGGCCACGACCCCAAAACGTCGTTACTCAACAAGTGGAATCAACTGCATCTCTGCAAAAACGTTTTCGTGACCGACGGGGCCTGCATGACCTCCACCAGCACCCAAAATCCCTCGCTCACCTACATGGCCCTCACCGCCCGAGCCGCCAACTACGCCGTAAAGCAGCTAAAGGCACGCATGTTGTAGGTCAGTCGGTAAGCGGCTTCCCCTAAGTCAATAAGTCGGTAAGTCAGTAAGTGGCTGACGCGAGCAAGCAACAGTCGCGTCAGCCACTTACTGACTTACTGACTTAGGCGAAGCCGCTTACTAACTTACTAACTTACTGACTTACCGACTTAGGCGAAGCCGCTTACCGACTTATCGACTTAGGCGAAGCCGCTTACTGACTTACCGATTATTTACTAACCAGGTAGCCAGGTCTTTGGCGGCCTGGAAGTTCTGAAATTTGGCGGGTATCCGGCGACCGTCTACGTACTCGTTGTATAACCAGGGGTCACCCACGGCGAAAACGCGGCCCTTACCAACCCTGGCAACGCCCATAATGATATCGCCCGAATCGGTTACGGCAGCTTTTGCCGGAGGGGTTACGGCCAGCGGGGCCAGTTCTTTAATATATACGGTTCGGGTATTGGGGAAGATCGTGCGATCCGTAGCGTGTATGCTAATCGTTCCCTGATCCCACTGGGTTCCCTGCACCATGTTCCGGTTTTTGGGCAGAAACTGCATACCGAAGTGAGCGGCCAGTTTGTTGAACTGTACGTGTTCGCAATTGGAGGTATCATTGGCCATCAGCACCAGCGTACCACCCGCCTGCACCCAGTTTGCAATGGCAGAAATATCCGTTTCACTCACGTAGTTTGGCTTGGCCGTTTCTTTTTGGGTATCGGGGTCAACGATAATATATACATCGACACCCTTCAGTGAAGCGGCCGTTGGCGGCCCGGTTATAGTAGCCGTTTTAGCTCCCAGATTCCGGAAGATGGTTCCCCACCAGAAGAATCCTGAGTGCATTCGATCCTCCCAGGTGTAATGGAACGGTTCCTGCTCACCCGTTACGCCCTTGCGAAACTCATGGTTAAAGTAATTATCAACGGCAACGGTTTTATTTTTGGCAGTTGCGTTCTCCGCGGCTATTTCCATCTCGACACTAGCCATGATAAACGGGCCAACGCCTTTCAGATCATCCTGCCGCAGCGGCTCACTCAGGTAATATTCATAACTGCCATCCCGGTAGGGAGTGCCGCCCAACCCACTGACAAGCACCGTTTTTTCCAGGTGAATCTGACCTTTCTCATCCGTCGAGATAAAGTTTTTCAACATACCCTCGTAGCCTTTCCGGGCAGCAGCCAGCATAGAAGCCGGTAGGTAGCCCATGCGTACCCCTTTGGCAATGGCATACACAAACATACCGGTGCCGGACGCTTCAAGGTAGTTTCCTTTATCGCCGATTCGGTCGGTCACTTGATACCAGCAACCCGATTTGGGGTCCTGATACTTCACAATGGCAGGCATGGTGCGCTGGAGAATAGCCACCAGTTCGGCCCGGCGGGGGTGCGACTGCGGAAAGTGATCCAGCACATCGACCAGGGCCATAGCGTACCAGCCCATGGCCCGACTCCAGAAATTAGGTGATTTACCCGTTTGCTTATTGGCCCACTTTTGCTCCCGGCTTTCGTCCCAGCCATGATGGAGCAGACCGGTTTTGGCATCACGGGCGTGGTTCTCCATCCACACAAACTGGTTGGCAATGTCGTCAAACCCATTGTTCCTGTTCGTGCCGGCAGTTGGTCCATACACGCGGGTATATTCGGCATAGAAGGGCTCGGCCATGTAGAGCCCATCGAGCCACATCTGATATGGGTAGCGTTTCTTGTGCCAGAACCCGCCTTCGTTGGTGCGGGGTTGCTGGACCAGCTGCTGCCGGAGTGTCTCAGCGGCTTTGCGGTATTTTTCGCTACCGGGCAACGACTGCTGAGCCAGCGTTAGCAGCGCCCGGCCGGGGGTTACAAAGTCAATATTGTAATCGTCCATTTTATAGGTTCGGATGTCGCCGTTGGCATTGACATACCGATCCATATTTTTCTGGATATACTGAAAATAACGGTCGTCGGCGGTGCGGTACCAGACCTGTTCGATGGCTTCCAGGATAACGCCCATTTCATACTCCCAACGGGCATCTTTACCTTCTTTTACATAGGCTATGGAATCGGCATTGTTGGTCATGATGGTCGCTGCCATACGCTGCGACCAGGGCATTGGGCGAGCAGATGAGGAAGGCGACGACTGCGCCAGTGCACTATGACCCAAAATAAGGAGGCAACCCAGAAGGCTAAACTTCATTGTTCTTTGTTCTTGTTTGTACGTCTGAATAGACCAGTATAGCTGGTTTCTACCCGTTTATAAACCGGCAAATTGCTAAACAAAACTGAGTAAATTCCGTCAGCCGGGCAAATCCGATTGAAATAAGGCGAAAAGAACCCAAACTAAAATCTACCTGTTAGTAGATTGCACCAGCCTGTATGATTTTGCCTTCATACAGGTATAGTCAATTATTTACCGACTTGCCGTGCCGACGCACCGAAGCGGTCTTTCTGACAATGATTCACCAGATTTCACTTAACCTACCCCCCGAACTGGCTCTGGACGAGACTGCTTTTCGGGAGCAGGCTTTAGATCATCTTTCGCTGCCAAACACCGCCGATGTGGTGGTGCGTAAACGCAGGCAGTCTATTGATGCCCGCAATCGGCAGGTTCGGGTAAAAGTAGACGCCGATGTGTTTGCCGGTGAAACCCCGCCCCCGCTCATCCAGTACCAGAAACCCCAGGCCGACGTGAGCCGGGCACCGCAGGCTATTGTGGTTGGCGCCGGACCCGCCGGGCTTTTTGCAGCCCTTCGTCTGATCGAGTTGGGCGTTAAACCCATTGTGATCGAACGCGGCAGCGACGTGCGCGCCCGCCGACGCGATCTGGCCGCTATCAACAAAGACCATGTGGTTAACCCCGAATCGAACTATTGCTTTGGGGAGGGCGGTGCCGGTACTTACTCGGATGGGAAACTGTACACCCGCTCAACTAAACGGGGTGACGTCCGACGTATTCTGGAGATTTTCGTAGCTCACGGCGCTACCGAGCAGATTCTGGTCGATGCTCACCCGCACATTGGCACCAACAAACTACCGAACGTAGTGACCGACCTGCGCGAGAGCATTCTGCGAGCCGGGGGGGAGGTTCGGTTTGACACCAAAGTTACCGACCTGATTCTGGGCGGAAGTCCTGCGAATCCGACCGAACTGAAAGGGGTTGTGCTCGCCAATGGTGAATCGGTGTTGGGCATTGGCGTTATTCTGGCAACGGGCCACTCAGCGCGCGACATCTTCTATCTGCTTCAGCAGCGACACGTTCGTATCGAAGCCAAACCTTTTGCCATGGGCGTTCGCATCGAACACCAGCAAAGTTTGATCGATCAGTTTCAGTATCACCGGCCCAGCCGTGGCGATTATTTACCGGCAGCTTCGTATAGTTTAGTGGCCCAGACCCGCTTCAAAGGCGTGGAACGGGGGGTATTTTCGTTCTGCATGTGTCCGGGTGGTTTTATTGTTCCGGCGGCCACGGCTCCGGGCGAGCTGGTCGTAAATGGTATGTCGCCATCGCGCCGGGATTCGCAGTTTGCCAATTCAGGCCTTGTGGTAGCCATTGCCGACGAAGACCTGCTTCCCTACGCAGATGAAGGGCCACTGGCCGGACTCGCTCTGCAACAGGACCTCGAACGATGGGCCTGCAAAATGGGCGACGGCCGGCAAACAGCACCCGCACAACGCATCGCCGATTTTGTGGATGGGCACGTATCGAACCAGTTGCTCCCCACCTCCTACCAGCCCGGTCTGACTTCGGTCGATATGACGGAGGTGCTTCCCGACCATATTGCACAACCCCTTCGACAGGGACTTCGTGATTTTGGCCGAAAAATGCGTGGTTACTTAAGCAATGAGGGACAGGTCATTGGCGTTGAAAGCAGAACGTCGTCTCCCGTCCGCATTCCTCGCAACAGGGAAACGTGTGAGCATGAGCAAGTTAGCCGACTGTTCCCCTGTGGCGAAGGGGCGGGCTATGCGGGCGGTATTGTATCGGCTGCCATGGACGGCGAACGATGTGCTGAAGAATTAGTTACGTTATACAAAAAAGGTTTGTAGTTTGAGGGCTCAAGTTGGAAGTTACCTTCTTTCCTCCGCTCTCCGGGAACCTTGAACTTGAAAACGGGAATTTTATATCCATGATCGACACCAGCTTCCATACGTTTTCTGAACACCTCCGTCAACGGTTGCAGAAGCCGCTGCCCGGCGAAGCCGCTCATCAAAAAATGGCGTCGACAGCCCGGTATCGGCTTGGCATCAAACCCAACGAACGGACGCGTCGGAGTGCCGTGCTGGTTTGTTTTTACCCCTATAAAGAGTCAATTTTCCTGCCCCTCATCCTAAGGCCCCAGTATGATGGTGTGCACGCCGGTCAGATGGCCTTTCCAGGCGGGCGAATGGAGCGCATTGACGAAAACCTGACCCGAACGGCCCTGCGGGAAGCGCAGGAGGAAGTCGGCATACGGGTATCGGATGTGAAAGTACTGGGCTTGCTGACCGAGTTATATATTCCACCCAGCAACTTCTACGTACAGCCCGTGGTGGGCATGCTGCCGTACCGTCCCGATTTTTACCCCGACCCTCGCGAAGTGGAAGCGGTGGTGGAAGTAAGTCTGGAAACCCTACTGGACGAAACCATTGTGGGCGACAGCCAGATTGAGGTTCGGGGCGTTATGGTCGATGCGCCCTTTTATCAGATACAGGGTTATCGTGTCTGGGGGGCCACTGCCATGATGATCAGCGAGCTCCTCATGGTACTGGACTCGTAAATAGGTCGTGCATGTCGAATAAATTTCTTTAATCAAATCAACTCGCTAAGTACTTCCTGAAATACCTATTCAACGGTAGACGTTTAGAGATTACACGTTCCACCAGCCATTCTGTTCATAATCACGAACTAACACTACATTTACGGACATAAAATCTACTTAACGTTTGGTTATTAGTAAGCATTTATACGCATAAAAATATAGTTATCCTCTACGTTTACGCCTGAACATTTTCGACAAAATACGTTCATATTCAGCCAACTGACGATTGATATAGTCGTTAACCGTGATAGCTTTGCAGTATAAGAACAAATACGATCATTCGGTCGTTAAAAACATAGACCCTTTCTGCAAATAATTTTCCTGTGAAAAGATGGATTGCTATCGTTCTCGTCGTTGCGGTACTCGGCGGGATAATTGTGTACAATAAGATTTTACATCCCGCTCCGGGTGCATCGGCCGGCGGTGGTGGCGGCAAAGGCGGACCCGACGCTAAGGGCGGACCGGGTGGTGGCAAAGGCGGACCGGGTGGTCCCGGCGGGGGTGGCCCTGTAAATGTGAATGGCTATGTTGTCATTTCCCAACGATTACAGGAAGATGTTGTCTCCAGCGGCTCACTTCTACCCAATGAGCAAGTCGATATTTATCCCGAAATATCAGCCCGTATTACCCAGCTTAATATCCAGGAGGGCCGTCCGGTAGCCAAGGGTGCGCTCCTCGTCAAACTCTTCGATGCCGACCTTCGCGCACAGCTTGAAAAGCTTCAGGCCCAGGCCGATAATGCCCGCCGTACGGAAGAACGAAATAAGCAGTTGCTGGCACGCGGAGGTATCAGCCAGCAGGAATATGACATTGTGACAACCAACTTGCGGTCGTCACTGGCTGATATTGAACTGGTGAAAGCCAATCTGCAACGGACGGAGATTCGAGCTCCTTTTTCTGGTGTCATCGGCCTTCGCAACGTCAGCGCCGGGGCAGTGGTTTCACCGAATACCCTGATTGCACGTCTGCAACAGATTTCATCCCTGAAGCTTGACTTCTCCATACCCGAAAAATATGGCCCGGCCGTACACAGCGGCAGTCAAATTTCGTTTATGGTAGATGGAAGCGGTCAGGCCAGTCAGGGCGTTGTGTATGCCATTGAACCGGGTGTCGAAGAGCAGACCCGTAACCTTCGCATTCGGGCACGCGTTAACAACACCGGCACCGAAAAAGGACAACCCCGCTTCCGACCCGGCACCTTTGCCCGCGTAACGTTAACGATACAGAATGATCAGAGTCTGGTGGTGCCAACCCAGGCCGTTATCCCACAAACCCGAACCAATCAGGTCATTGTGGTAAAGGACGGAAAAGCCCAGTTTAAAGATGTAAAAACGGGTCTGCGCACAGCGGGAGCCATACAGATTTTATCTGGCCTGCAGAAAGGAGATACCGTAGCGACAACGGGTCTATTGTTTTTGAAACCCGATGCCCCCGTAAAGGTAAACAAAGTGATCACACTACCCGGTACAGGTAATGGACCTAAAGTTGCTCTTCAATAAAGTAGTAATTGGTATAAGGTATTCGGCCGGTACGCGACCTGAATACCTTATACCGGATTCCGAAACCCGAAACAAATTAAACTCAACTACCCATGAGTCTACCCGAGCTTAGTCTCAACCGACCGGTATTTGCTATGGTGATGTCCATCGTCATCGTGCTATTCGGAGTTATCGGTTTCACCTTTCTGGGTGTTCGTGAATACCCGGCCATTGACCCGCCGGTTATTTCGGTGCGAACCAACTACACCGGTGCCAACCCCGACATTATTGAGTCGCAGATTACTGAACCTATCGAGAAGTCGCTAAACAGCATCGAGGGGATTCGAACCATCTCGTCCAACAGTGCCCTGGGGGCCAGTACCATCACGGTTGAATTTAACCTGGATGCTGACCTCGAGCAGGCAGCCAACGACGTACGCGATAAGGTAGCCCAGGCCCAGCGGCAGTTACCGCAGGACATTGATGCACCGCCCGTTGTAACAAAAGCCGACGCCAACTCCGACCCGATCATTTTCATGACCGTGCAGAGTACCACGCGGAACCCGACCCAACTGTCGGATTATGCCGAGAACGTACTCCAGGAGCGGCTCCAAACCATTCCGGGCGTCAGTCAGGCGAATATCTATGGTCTGAAACGTCAGGCCATGCGTTTGTGGATCGACCCCATCAAATTGTCGGCTTACCGGTTGACCTCGCAGGATATTCAGGCGGCCCTCAACGCTCAGAACGTAGAGCTTCCCAGCGGTAAAGTGTATGGTAACAGCACTGAGTTAACCGTGAAAGCCGTCGGCCGTCTAACAACTGAAGAGGATTTCAATAACCTGATCTTACGGCAGACCAGCAATCAGATCGTCCGATTCAAGGATGTTGGCTATGCTACGATTGGAGCCGAGAATGAAGAGACCATCTCCAAGCAAAACGGTGCGGTAGGTGTCATTCTGGCCCTGATTCCGCAGCCAGGCGCCAATTACGTAAGCATTGCCGATGAGTTTTATAAGCGTTTCGACCAGCTTAAAAAAGACTTACCCGACGATATTATCGTCAGTATTGGTGTCGACCGCAGTACGTTCATCCGGCGGGCCATTGAGGAAGTAGGCGAAACACTGCTTATCTCCTTTGTGCTGGTGGTGCTGGTCATCTATTTCTTCTTCCGTGACTGGCTGATCGCCTTCCGTCCGCTGATCGACATCCCGGTATCGCTGATCGGGGCGTTCTTTATCATGTACGTTGCCGACTTCAGTATCAATGTATTGACCTTACTGGGTATCGTACTGGCGACTGGTCTTGTGGTGGATGATGGTATCGTAGTTACGGAGAATATCTTCAAAAAGATCGAGCAGGGTATGGAAACGAAGCAGGCGGCACGGGAAGGCTCGAACGAGATTTTCTTCGCCGTCATTGCGACCAGTATTACGCTGGCCATCGTATTCCTGCCCATTATTTTCCTGGAAGGGTTTGTGGGTCGTCTTTTCCGCGAATTCGGAATTGTGGTAGCGGGTGCCGTGTTAATTTCGGCTTTCGTTTCCCTGACGCTGACGCCTGTCCTTAGTGTAAAACTGACCAGCAAAAACCACGGTCGGTCCTGGTTTTACCGCAAAACGGAGCCGTTTTTTGAGTGGCTGGATAACTCCTATCGCTCCTCACTGGGCACTTTTATGGGCAAGCGAGGCTGGGCCTTTGTCATGATTGGTGCCTGCCTGCTCTTAATTTTTGGACTGGGATCGTTGCTCAAATCTGAGTTGGCCCCGCTCGAAGATCGCGGCCGGACACGCCTTTCGATTACATCACCCGAGGGCACCAGCTATGAAGCACAGGCTTCCGTTACGGATCGGGTCATGAACTTTGTTCTCGATTCTATTCCGGAAACCAAGCTCGCTTTTAGTGTGGTAGCTCCTGGTTTTTCCGGTGCGGGTGCCGTAAACTCTTCGTTTGTGATGCTCAACCTGGTTGAGTCTGGCGAACGGAAACGGTCGCAGCAGGAAATTGTCGACTACGTAAACAAAAACCTCAAGAAGTTTAACGAAGCCCGGATGTTTGCTACCCAGGACCAGACCATTCAGGTGGGTCGGGGTGGTGGCCTGCCCGTGCAGTTCGTTATTCAGAACCTGAACTTCGAGAAACTCCGCGAAAAGCTGCCAACCTTCCTGGACGAAGTGGCTAAAGACCCGACGTTCCAGAACTCCGACGTCGACCTTAAATTCAACAAGCCCGAGCTTAACATCAGTATCGACCGCGAGAAAGCGACGAACCTCGGTATTTCGGTGCAGGATGTGGCTCAAACCTTACAGCTTGCACTGAGTAACCGGCGTCTGGCTTACTTCCTGATGAATGGCAAGCAGTATCAGGTCATTGGTCAGGTTGACCGGGCCGACCGCGATACGCCCGTCGATCTAGCCTCCTTCTATGTTCGCTCCAACCAAGGTCAGCTTATTCAATTGGATAACCTGGTTAAGTTCCAGGAAGTGAGTAGCCCGCCACAGGTGTATCACTACAACCGCTTCAAATCGGCAACGGTATCGGCGGGCCTGGCTCCCGGAAAAACCGTTGGTGATGGCGTAGAGGCCATGAGGGCCATTGCTGCCCGTACGCTGGATGAAAGTTTCCAGACGGCTCTTTCAGGACCTTCACGCGATTATGCCGAAAGCTCTTCCAACACGCTGTTTGCCTTCGGCTTGGCGCTCATTTTGGTATATCTGGTATTGGCCGCTCAGTTCGATTCGTTTATCGATCCGCTCATTATCATGATTACCGTTCCCCTGGCCCTTGCCGGTGCGGTGTTCTCGCTCTGGATGTTTAACCAGACGCTGAATATTTTCAGCCAGATTGGTATCATTATGCTGGTTGGACTGGTTACGAAGAACGGAATTCTGATTGTGGAATTCGCCAATGAACAGCGACTCCTCGGCAAGAACAAATTTGAAGCGGCCGCCGAATCAGCAGCGCTTCGCCTTCGTCCTATCCTGATGACTACGCTGGTAGCTGCCTTTGGTGCGCTGCCACTGGCACTGGCGCTGGGCTCGGCCTCGAAAAGCCGGGTTCCACTCGGTATCGTAATCGTAGGTGGGCTGATGTTCTCGCTTATTCTGACCCTGTATGTAGTTCCGGTTATTTACACCTACATGTCGCGACGGAAAGACGTACAGCCCGAAGATGTGAATTCGACCCCGGAAGACAAGGAGAAACCAGCACCGCTGGAAATACATGCCTAAACCATTAAAGGTGTTTTCATAGAAAAAGGGAGCCGGTTTACCGGCTCCCTTTTTCCTTTAGTTAACTTATGTATCTATCAAGTGCGCTACCCAACCAGCCAGATACGATCCTCGTCGGCGCCCTGTTCGGTCCACTCAACGAGTACCTGTTGTGATTCAAGGGTATTGACACGCTTTCCGGTATAATCCGGTTTGATGGGCAGATCGCGGTTGTAGCGCCGGTCGATGAGCACCAGCAATTCCACCTTACGAGGGCGTCCGAAGGCCGTCATGGCGTCGAGGGCCGCGCGTACCATCCGGCCCGTTGCCAGCACATCATCAACCAGAATGACCCGTTTATTTTCAATAATAAAGGGCACATGCGTCGTGTTGGGCCGTAGTGGGGTATCTCTTCGACGGAAATCATCCCGATAAAACGTAGCATCTAAATAACCCAGCGGCACATCATGACCGAGCGCGCGATTCAGTTCACGGGCCACACGGTCAGCAAAGTGAATGCCTCTTGGCTGCATACCCAGAATGACGGTATCCGCAAAATCCTGATAATTCTCAATGAGCTGCTGTGCCAGTCGGCTCACAACAATTTCCAGCAACGGACTGGATAAAATTAGGCGTTGTTGATTCATAGGGTAAAAATAACGGTCAGTCGGTCAGATACCGTTCTGTAGCGGGTATAAATATAGTAGTGTTACCAGCATAAGTTTCTTTGTATCTTTAGTAGACGCATATGAAGCTCGTCGGGTATGGGGATTCGGACTTTTACTTGCTTATTCTTATTGGCCATGCTGGGTGCTACGTGCAGCCCTGCGCAGAACATAGCGGGTACGTGGCTGGGGGTCACCTACCCTACCAATCCGAATCAGGCGGTTTATAATTACATCATGAACCTAACGCAAGCGGGCAGCACATTAGGGGGAACAGCACAAACGGCCAACCCCAATGTACCCTTTAGCGGAGTTGCTTATATTTCGGGGCAAGTTAATGGCTCGACCGTTCAATTCAACGAAGCGGACAAGAATGGCAGCACGGTTGTGGCCAGTGTTTGTTTCTGGCGCGGCACTCTTACCTATAATCCCGCTGATGAGAGCCTTATCGGTACGTACGAAAATATTGCAAACGGCACCACCTGCACCAGCGCGTCGGGGGGGAAGGTAGAGTTGTACCGGATCGTTCTTAAATCCGGGGCCGCGTATTGCAAAGGCAGCCCCGTTAATCTGGTCGTAACGGGCAAAAACATTAAATGGTACTCCTCTGCGACTAAAACCAACTTACTGGCAACGGGCAATACCTACAGCCCTAAAATCTCTCAGACAACCACTTTTTACATTACCCAAACACTCTACCAGAACGAAAGTCCGGCGGTTCCTATTACCATAACGATAACCGAACCTGTTTTTAAAGCAGTAGCGGCCAACACGGGCTGTGATAAAGCCAATGGATCCATTGAAGTCATCGCTACGGGCGCAACCGGGTGGAGTTATGGCCTGAACGGGGGAGCTACTCAGTCGAGCCCGCTATTCACGAGCCTTAAACCGGCGTCCTACACCATCACCGCTACCGATAGCAATGGCTGTAGCGCCAACCAGTCCGTAACCATTACGAACGACGCGCCCCCTACTATTACCGGTATGCAAACCACGCCCCCCAAATGTGCTACGGCCAATGGAGAAGTAAGCGTGGTGGCAGCTGGCGGCAAGGCCCCCCTCACCTACTCGATCGACTACGGCCTTACGTTTCAGTCTGACCCGGTTTTCACAAAACTGGCCGGTGGCGCCTACACCATCCGGGTACGGGATGCCAACGGCTGCGACGTAAACCGGGCGGTCGTGCTTCCACCCTTTATACCTATGGAGGTACTCAGCACAGCTATCGTACCAACATCATGCGGATTACCAAACGGCCAGGTAACCATGCTTATTTCGGGTGGCCGTAAGCCCATGCAGTACAGCATAGACAACCAGACATTTCGGGCGAGTTCCCAGTTTACCGACTTGCAGGCGGGTACCTATACCCTTACAGCCAGAGACAGCACCAATTGTACAATCAGCCAATCGGTTACGATAGCCGGAAGCACCGGTCCACAGATTGGCACCATTCAAACGACACCTTCAGCCTGTGGTGAACAGAACGGCGCGATTCAACTCGGTGTATCGGCATCGACAGCAGCTGCCGATTATTCGATCGATGGACAGTCGTTTCAACGAAGCAGTTTATTTTCAGGGCTGAAAGCGGGAACCTATACATTGACGTTGCGGGATGATAAGAACTGTATGGTTACTCAGCCGGTAAATGTCCTGCAGGATTGTGCGAACCGGCTTTTTTTACCGACGGCTTTTTCGCCGAATCAGGACCGGATGAACGATGCCCTTACCGTTTACTTCGGTTTTGCCTCCCTGACAATTACCTCGTTCACTGTTTTTGATCGATGGGGTGCAGTCCTGTATAATCGTGCTAATTTTGCCCTGTCAAGCGGAGAACCGCTCTGGGATGGTCAAATCAACGGAAAAACGGCACCAGCCGGTATGTACGCCTGCCAGCTCGACTGTTTGTTTCCGGATGGCACCCCAATGACCTACCGCCAGCCGGTTGCTTTATTATATTGATCTTTATGAAATTTCTTATCGTTGGCCTGGGCAACATTGGCCCTGAATACGCACTCACCCGTCATAATGCCGGCTTCATGGCACTCGACCGACTGGCCGCCCAGCATGGCTTCTCATTTACCATGACCCGCCTGGCCTACACGGCCAAATGGCAGTACAAGGGAAAGCAGTTATTCTTCATAAAACCCACCACCTACATGAACTTGAGTGGCAAAGCGGTTTTGTATTACATGAAGCAGGAAAATATTCCGATTGAAAATGTATTGATCATCACCGACGACAAAGATCTGCCCTTTGGAAAACTGCGGTTGAAACCCAAAGGATCACCGGGCGGACACAACGGCTTACGCAGTATCGATGAGTCACTTAACACCCAGGAATACGCCCGATTGCGGATGGGCATTGGCAATAATTTCTCGAAAGGCCGACAGGTTGATTTCGTTTTAGGCCAGTTTCCGGAGGATGAATTGATTCAACTTCCCGATTATTTAGATCGTACCGGGGAGGCTGTCCTTGCTTTTTGTACTATGGGCATACAGACAGCCATGAATAATTACAACCAATGATATAACTATTTAAAGAAAATTGCACTTTTCCGGAATAGTATAATCAACTAGCAACTAACTAAATTAACAAAATATTATTTTGACTATAGCGACTTATAATTGACTATTTGTTTAAAATACAAAGTTAACCGCATAAAATTCGGAACAAAATTCCGGACAGGACATAAAGAGGGTTTGTACATTCAAACTTTCTATAGACATTTGTGCGTTATCTGATTGAAAACAAAATAGAACAAATCAATGAAATCGCGTGTTATCTTTGCATCACTGGTACTTGGATTAGGATTAGTGATCACTCAGGCAGACGCGGCTACCACCACCAACACTGATGATAGCCCGGCAGCCACCAAGCCGGCAAGTGCTATGCTTGTCAATGGTTCGCAAACGCAGTTCGCTGCTTTTATCGGACAAAACGTTGCCAAGTTTGCGCAGACTACCAATTGGCAAAACTTTATGAGTGTAGTATCGTTGTATAACCAAAGCCCCTCGGCTGTGCTGTCTATCAGTCCCGCCGATCGCGCTAAGTTCAACGAAGCAGCCACTCAGTTAGCAAATACCCTGGCCAAGCACAAAGGTGCAAACGCCAGTAACTGGATGAACCAGGCGGATCACACAGTACGGATGATTAATTTCCTTTGGAATGCCAATCAGCCCATTACGGAAGCCACTGACGTTCAGTAAGATAAAACAATTACCGATTTATTCGGTGTTTGGAACAGAAAAGAGTAAAAGTTAGTTTTTCATGTAGAAAAGGTTAAGGGTTTAGGAATAGTCAGTATAAGGTTCTCCGCAATAGATCGGGGAACCTTATCTTTTTTATAGGCCCTTTACCTTTGTGAAATTGTCAGTCAATTGGTGTTGACCCGTTAAATTTTTTTGGGCCGTTCGCTAACAAAATTGTAAGTATTGTACAGCACGGAGCCCGTTTCATTCCCCATGGCTGCCCGGGTGGGATTGCCGCACAGGCACATCAAAGGTATAATTTCACATATGTTTTATATATAATCCATTAGAGGGCGTATTGTTTCGTCTGGACAAAAATTTTATTTAGCTGAGCGCATTCATAGTTAAATACAAAATTTAGCAGGGCTTCTGAAAACCCTATGTCCTTCTGGTTGTTTCAGGAGAAACCAGCCATCAACTGATTACTATGGGACGTATTGCAATGTATGGGTTTGGTCGCATCGGGCGGCAGTTTCTTCGTATTGGGTTACGCAACAATCTCTTTGAACCCGTATCTATTTCAGACATTAAAGAGGCCACGACTCTCGCAGCTTTGTTTGACGTCGATACAAACTACGGTCGCTGGCACGAGCCCGTTTCGGCAAAAGAAGATCAATTTACCATTGGCGGGCGCGACATCCCGTATCTGAACTCGTCCAAAGAAGTTCCGGATTGGGGGGCTCTGGGCGTAGACCTGGTTGTTGATTGTACGGGCCGCTCCACCACCCGAGCGGGTGCCCAGGCCCACCTGGATCGGGGGGCTAAACACGTGCTCGTCAGCGCTCCACCCAAAACCCTCGATGACTGTGATGCCGTCCTGTTGAAAGGCATCAATCTGGATGATTTCAACCCGGAAACGCACAAAATCATTAGCATGGCCAGTTGTACAACCAATGCACTGGCCGCCGTTGTGAAAGTTGTTCTGGAGAACTTCGGCATTAAATACGGACTATTTTCAACAGTACACGCCTACACGAACACGCAGTCGTTAACCGATCAGCCCATGAAAGACCGGCGGGATTCGTGGGCAGCGGCAGAGAACATTATCCCCTCCTCCTCCGGCGCAGCACGGGCGTTGCAGTTCATCTGGAAAGACCTGAAAATTACAGGGAAAGCATACCGCGTGCCAACCCGGACTGGCAGCATTGCCGAGCTGAACCTGATTACCGAGAAGGACTGCACGGTTGAAGAAGTGAATGAAGCCTTTACTAAAGCAGCCGCTGAAGGTCCTCTGAAGGGGGTTTTGGATGTACTTGCCGGCGAATGGGCCTCTTCCCGAATTGTAGCCGATCCGCACTCGTCGATTGTAGACTTACCGCTGACGGCCAAGCAGGGGGAATTACTGTCTGTGGCGGCCTGGTACGATAATGAGTGGGGGTACGCCACCCGACTGGCGGAAGTAGCTGCCTTTTTAGCGGCTAAGCTCTAACACAACTAATCGAGTTATCGCAAAGGGTTGATGAGCCAGGCAGGTGCTGGTTTATCAACCCTTACTACTGTTAAAACAATCCCAATCAGCAAAGCCGGTTCCGTATTTTTCCGGTAAAGCTATTCATCAATCAGTCTATCACATCAACGGATAAAATAAGATGATCACCGCTGGGAGTTACCGAAACCTGATACCGGGCTGAATCGTCGGTATCATTCAACTGCATAATAAATGCCTGTTTTTGAGTCTCAAGCATTGCCGCCATACAATGACATAATAACTCCACCGAATTGGCATGTTGAAAGACCTGAGTAATCGACTGGCCAACCACTTGAGAAATAGACCGTCCCAACAGGTTTGCCAGGGCGGAGTTGGCATTCAGTACCTGAAAATCAGCAATGCGATGACTGGCTCCTTTTTCCGTTCGGACGGGGACAACGATTGCCATGGCTGCTGGATAGCTTTCCAATACATCCGCTAAAAGATGATCGTAATGTCGGTTTCTGGCCTCCGCTTTTTTTAAGCGTGTAATATCGTTGTAGGTAACCATAATACCCTCATCTACCCGCATGATCTTCACATCGCGCCACGTATCGTATTCCGGATAGTAATGCTCGGTAGAAATAGGCTGGCTCGTTTCGTAAACTTTTACATATTGACCAAACAAGCCGTTTATACCGGTTGAGGGATACATTTCCCAAATCGTCCGCCCTAAAAGCCCATTGTGGAGAAACCCACTCATGACCATTCCGGCTTTGTTGATCATGACCAGTTTAAAATCGTTGACCCGGCCCTGTTCATCCTGAAGGGCCTCAAAAACCGATACACCGTAAGGGGATTCATCAAAAGCGAGTTGTAGAATATCCGCAAGCGGCTCAGTGTCGACGTCTGTCTTTGACTCAGTAATGTCGGTATAGGTTATCAACAGACTTTTTTCCATTTGGACCACAGACACATCCCACCAAATAGGCTTTGACCTACCCGAACGGAAGAACTGAATGTCGAACTGAGTGGATTTACCGGTATCTAAAACCTGACGGTATCGTTCCAGCAGAGTTTTTTCGGCCAGATGCGGGAAAAACAGCGAAAATGACTGCCCTAGTACTTCAACAGCCGGACAATCCAGCTCTTGTTCAGCAACCCCATTAATCAACGTCATGTATAAGTCAACAAGCCTGCCGTCTGCGCTGCGAATAGCCTGAAGCACCATCACCCCGTTTGGTGATGCCATCATGACGTTCTGTACTAACTTAGCTGAGGGCGAGTTCGTCCGATTCATAGCCACTTACAGGGTTCTTTTTGACAAATACGAAATCAATTGAGGCTATACGGTCTATCCAAAAATTGGCCAGTCTCACCAGGATTCACACACAATGGTACTTGTTCTGCTAATACTATGTGTGCAGCTATCATAAACCAGCAAAACAGCCCACTTAACAGCAAGTCTGTGTACGCACTTCAAGTAGACAAATCTATAAAACTTGGCTGATACCTTATACTAACAAATAAACATATGTGTAAATTATTTATCTTTACGCCCATTTATTCAGCCACAAATAGCACTTAGACCTAAGCAAATATAAGGATAGTTATAATTTTTTCCTCTATCTGCCAAATATATTAGTAGCTATCGTAGCCAGGCATTTAATTATTTCTCTACCATCCGGGCACCAGACTTCTTCACTATAGGCCGAATAACTCGACAAAAGTTGCATCGTCCTGTCTTGAACAACATTCGTACATTAAGTTGGTGGACTTCCTATCAAACGACTGGATAGGTTTGGCGACATTTCTAATAGAGCAATACATATTTCAATATATGACAGGTTTACGCTACTTTTAAGCAGCCATCAACCGCCGGGGTTCATGACGATCTATCCAGTATGCCTACTCCTATCGTTTTACTCCTTCTCCTGTGCTTCATAACGCCCGGCTTTGGGCAATCGGCACTGCCCGACAGCGCTTTTATTCCCATGGCCAGCCGTGAGGCCATTGCGGCTTATGAGCGAACCCTAAACGAACAGGCGCACATCTACGTGGGGAATGAATACATTGCTCATGACCCCCGCATAAAGGTTCATCCCTATTACATCAGCGACAACATGCAGGCGGGTACTATTCACTATAACGGTGTACGTTACCAGCATGTCGAAATGCTGTACGATATAGTCCGAAGTGAGTTGTCCATTAAGCCGCCGGGAGGTGGCTATCGGCTCCGGGTACGAAATGAATATATTTCCGATTTCACGCTGGGAGACCACCGGTTCTCACGAATTGTGGGAGACAGTGCCACCGGCTTAACCACCGACTTTTACGAGAT
This sequence comes from Spirosoma aerophilum, assembly GCF_054782495.1. NCBI lineage: Bacteria > Pseudomonadati > Bacteroidota > Cytophagia > Cytophagales > Cytophagaceae > Spirosoma > Spirosoma aerophilum. The sequence continues at coordinate 124,077 of NZ_BAAGSJ010000038.1, forward strand.
CCTTTATAATGGTCCCACCAAAGCGCTGTCACACCGTCAGAAAACGGTACACGAAGATATTTCAAGTGGTTCGTATCAGGCCGAATATGTACCAAAAGACCGCTTCTATATCCTGAAAAGTGGTGTCTATCATGAAATAAAAAGTAAGCGTTCAATGCTGAACTTATTTCCTGAACAGGCAAAAACCCTGCGAAAATTCATTCGTTCGAATGAGTTAAAATTTAATGATAACCAGCGCGAAGAAGCGGTAAAGCGGGTAACGCAACGCTATGACGAATTAACCAAGTGATGATGGCCCAACTGTACCGCGTTTGTTTTCTGTTTCTGGGATTCTTTTTCCTCGTGCGATCTGCCTCGGCACAAACCCCGGCCGACAGGCCCATCAGTGGTGACTTCTCATCGCTTCGCTTTGAGCAGTTCGTTCAGCGGATAGAAGCCCAGACACCTTACCGCTTTTTTTATAACTCATCTGATGCCGACAGTATTACCGTCGATTTGCGCGTGGACAAACAGCCCCTCCGGCTGGTGCTTCAGCAGTTGTTCAATGGCACTAAATACGCATTTGCCATTGATAACCAGCAGCGGGTTTACATCACCTCAAGTCGTCCCATTCGTACGGAGTTACCCATCGGCTTTTTTATCCGGGGCCGCTCCGAATCCCGCAACGATTCGACGCTGAATTCATATCTGACCGAAAGTCAGACCAAACGAATTGAGCCGGAAACGAAGGTCTACGAAATTGGCAAGCGCACAACGCCCATCCGGCCGGGGCGGTCAACAATTTCGGGCTATGTACGGAATGTCTCCTCCGGCGAGCCTATTGTGGGAGCCGCCGTTTACCTGGATAACCCCCGCGTGGGTACCATTTCCGACCAGTTTGGCTATTACTCCATCACGCTTCCCCGTGGGCGACACGACCTGAAACTGCGCAGCATTGGGTTGAAAGATACCCGTCGCCGGATTATTCTCTATGCCGATGGGAAATTCGACATAGAGATGGAAGACGACGTTATTGCGCTGAAAGAAGTGGTGATCGAAGCCGAGAAGGACAAGAATATTTCCGGACTACAGATGGGTCAGGAGCGGGTAGACATAAAAAGTATTAAACAAGTGCCCACAGCCCTGGGCGAAGCCGATCTATTACGGGTTATCCAGACCTTACCGGGTGTAAAGACGGTAGGCGAAAGCTCCACCGGCCTCAATGTGCGCGGGGGAGCTACCGACCAGAACCTGATTCTGTATAACGACGCTACGATTTACAACTCGTCGCACCTGTTTGGTTTTTTCTCGGCCTTCAACCCCGACATGATCAAGAGCGCTGAATTGTACAAAAGTGCCATTCCATCCCGATTTGGGGGTCGATTGTCGTCGGTGCTGGATGTGCAGACGCGCGACGGCAATAAGAAGAAATTTGTCGGCTCGGGAGGTATTGGCCTGCTCACCGGCCGTCTGACGCTGGAAGGCCCGATCCTGAAAGACAAAACGTCGTTTATTGCGGGCGTTCGGTCGTCTTACTCCGACTGGCTGTTAAAGCAGTTGCAGAATGCTTCGTTTCAGAAAAGTCAGGCCCGGTTCTACGACCTGAACCTGCACATCACCCATGATTTCAACGAGAAGAACACGATCTACCTAACGGGTTACCTGAGCCGCGACCAGTTCAAGCTCAACAGCGATACCTCCTATCGGTACCAGAATCAGACCGCGACGCTGAAGTGGAAACATATTATCACCAACAAACTGTACAGCGTCTTTACCGGCAGTTACAGCGGGTATAAATACGACGTTTCGAGCGAGAAGAATCCGGTCAATGCCTATCAGCTGGCCTTTTTCATTAAGCAGTCGCAGCTCAAAGCCGACTTCAACTACTACCCCACCAACCAGCACGCGGTAGATTTTGGCATCAGCAGCACGCATTACAAAATATCTCCGGGCACGTTCGGTCCCCAGGGCAGCGAATCGCTGATTCTGCCCGATGTGGTGCCCACCGAACAGGGGCTGGAAAGCGCGGTCTACATAGGTGATCGATTCGATATTAGCCCCAAATTGTCAATCAGTGGCGGATTGCGGTACTCGTTATACTCCTACCTGGGGCCGGGTTCGGTATTTCAATACGCGCCGGGCTCCCCTAAAACGCTGAATACCATTATTGACACGCTCGCTTATGGGACAAATAAAGCGATATCGACCTATAGCGGGCCAGAATATCGGGTAGCCATCCGATATGGTCTCTCCAATACGGCGTCGATCAAGGCGAGTTTCAACCGTACGCGGCAGTACATACAAATGCTGTCAAATACAACGGTTATATCGCCGACCGACATCTGGAAACTCAGCGACCCGAACATCAAACCGCAGGTGGGCGATCAGTATGCCGTGGGTATCTACAAAAACAACCGGAACAACACCATCGAACTGTCGGTGGAGGGGTATTACAAAACGATGCAGAATATGCTCGATTACAGGAGTGGTGCCTCCCTGATTCTGAATCACCATATTGAAACCGACGTGGTGCAGGCCGAAGGAAAAGCTTATGGTGTTGAATTTCTGGTGAAGAAAATGACGGGCAAGCTCAATGGCTGGCTCAGCTACACCTACGCCCGAACGCTGCTGCGTACCAGCAGCCCCGGCAACAGCGAGACCATCAATCAGGGAAATTTCTACCCAAGCAGCTACGACAAGCCGCATGATTTCACTATGATCAGCAATTACAAGATCAACCGTCGGTTCAGCCTGTCATTGAATTTTACCTACAGCACGGGGCGGCCGATTACATTGCCGGTTGGGAAATACATCCTCGACAATGCCGCCCGGCTGCTGTATTCAGAGCGCAACCAGTACCGGATACCGGATTATTACCGGGCCGACTTTGCCATGAACATTGAAGGAAACCACAAAGTGAAGAAGCTGGCACACAGCTCGTGGACGATCTCAATTTACAATTTACTAGGTCGGCATAACGCTTACTCGGTCTATTTCAAATCGGAGAATGGCCGGATCAACGGCTATCAGCTCTCCATCTTTGGCAACCCGATTCCATCGATTACGTATAATTTCAGATTTTAAGAAATGATGGGCCACAGAGATGCACAACGAAAAGTATATAAGCTCGGTGTACCTCCGTGCATCTCCGCCCTAACTCTACTATGAAGAACACGTCGAGACATATATTTTCCTGGTTACTGATCCTGGTTGTTGGCGGGTGCGTTGACCCCTACCGCCCCCCCGAAATTACGTCGCCGGGGAGTTACCTGGTGGTTAATGGCTTTTTCAACAGCGCACCCGGCACGACATCTACGATCCAGCTGTCGCGCACGCAGGCATTGACCGATACCAAAGCCCCTACCGCCGAGACAAAAGCGGCTGTGACGATCGAGAGCCAGAATAAAGCGGTTTACACCCTTGTTGAAGGAACCGGCGGTACGTATACGCTCTCGGGAGTGACACCGGTGCCCGGCGAAAACTACCGGCTGCATGTCAAAACGAAAGGCGTTGACTACTATTCAGACTATGTGCCGGTTATTAAGACACCCCCAATCGATAGTGTCAGCTGGCGCGTTGAGAACAATGGCGTGCAGCTTAGTGTCAATACCCACGACCCCAACAACAACACCCGCTATTACCGCTGGGAATTTGACGAAACCTGGGAGTACTTCACGCCTTATTATTCGGTCTATGAGTTGAAGAATAACCAGATCGTCAACCGGGAGGTCCCTATCAACCAGTGCTGGCGGAGTAACAGCTCGACCAATATTATGACCACCTCGACCACCCGGCTCAGCAAAGATGTGGTAAGTCAGTTTCCGTTGACATTCATTGAAGGTAGTTCCATGAAGCTCGGGGTGAAGTACAGTATGCTGGTCAGACAGTTCGCGCTGAGTCAGTCGGGTTTCGACTATTACGATCAGCTGGCCAGGATAACGCAGAACATCGGCTCTATTTTCGATCCTCAACCTTCGCAGATCACGGGAAACATCCGTTGCACCACCAATACCAGTGAATTGGTTCTGGGCTTCTTTCGGGTTGGTTCAGTTGAAACAAAACGAATCTTCATTACGCATTCGCAAATTCCTGACTTCATCACAGCGACACCTTACTCAAACTGTCCGGTTGATACCCTAAGCCTGTCCGACATTATTAAAGACAAGCCATCGATCATTAACATGTTCGATCGGGGAAGCTACCTGACGACGTCCGAATTCTGTGTGGATTGCCGCCTTGGGGGCGGTATTTTAAAACGACCTGACTTCTGGCGGTAACCATGTCCCGCCGAACGCCCTTCACTATGCCCGCTATTCGCCACTATATAGTCTGTAGCCTTCTCCTGCTGAGCCAGTTACCAACCTTTGGCCAAGCACCCCCTTCGGCGTCTGCGCTGGTGCAGTCCTTTGACGCTTACCGTCGGCAGGCCTTACAGGAAAAACTGTTTGTCCATACCGACCAGACTTTTTACGTCACGGGCGAAACCATGTGGTTCAAGGTCTATTATGTCGACGGCACCCAGCACAAACCACTCGATGTCAGCAGGATAACTTATCTGGAGCTGTTAGACAAAGACAATAAATCCGTATTGCAAACCAAAGTAGCGCTGTCGTCAGAGGGCGGCAACGGCACTCTTTTTCTGCCCGCATCGCTAAATTCGGGTACCTATCTGATGCGGGCCTACACCAGTTGGATGAAGAATTTCAGCCCTGCCTTTTTCTTTGAAAAAACCCTCACCCTTGTCAATCCCTTTAAGCCGCTGGGGCTTCCGTTGCTGAAACCAACACCCGATTACGATGTTCAGCTTTTTCCTGAAGGCGGCAATTTGGTGCAGGGTCTTCCTGGTAAGGTGGCGTTTAAAGTCGTAGATGCGGCCGGGCGGGGTGTCCCGGTGCGGGGCTGGCTGCTGACCAGTCAAAATGACACACTGGCCCGCTTTGCTTCGCATAAATACGGCATGGGCCGATTCTCATTTACCCCCGCAGCTAACACCAGCTACCGGGTCACAGTAACCGACGAAAAAGGGCACCTGGTTACTCGTCCTCTCCCAACCATTTATGCCCAGGGCTATACCATGCGGCTCGAAGAAAGCGCTGACAACCAGCTCAGGGTAACGGTGAACACCAATCTGGATAGGACCGGGCCGGTCTACCTCTTTGCCCATACCCGCAACGAAATCAAGGCCGCCGAACTCCGCCCTCTCCAGCGCGAAACTACCTTTCTGGTCGACAAAAAGACATTGGGCGAAGGCATCTCCCACCTGACAATTTTCAACGCCGACCGGAAACCCGTTTGCGAACGCCTGTATTTCAAACGACCAGCGAACCCGCTCACCATTGATCTGAAACCTGACCAGAACCAGTATGCCCCCCGCACCAAAGTCACGCTGGATACGAAGGTACAGGCGTCTGCCTCGACAGCAAGTCAGGCTAATTTATCCGTTTCAGTCTATCGGCTCGATTCGCTGGCAAATGGTGGATCGAACAATATTCTGAGTTACCTCTGGATGACTTCCGACTTGCAGGGGCAAATCGAATCGCCGGACTATTACCTGCAGCCGGAAACGGCCGAAGTTAAGGAAGCTACCGACAACCTCATGCTCACGCACGGCTGGCGCCGGTTCAAATGGGAAGAGGTGTTAAGCAGCCCAGCCACAAAACCCTTTATCCCGGAACATAACGGAATGCTGATCCAGGGCACCGTAACCGACCCCGTTTCCGGTGCGCCCGTCCCAGGTGTTATGACCTATCTGTCCTCGCCGGGCAGACCGCTCCGGCTGTATGTCTCGCGCAGTGACGCCGAAGGGCGGGTTCGCTTCGAGATGCAGGATTTTTACGGGGGCCGAAACATTATTTTTCAAACCAATCCACAGGATAGTCTCTTGAAACTTACGGTTGTCAACCCCTTCGCAGGCTCATCCACCAGCACTCGCCTGCCCGAGCCGGCCGTTGCCGAATCGCAGGCAGATCAACTGCTGAACCGGAGTGTGTCCATGCAGGTACAGACAACGTATCTGGGCGATCAGGCCATTCGGTATCAATATCCGCCCGTTGACAGCAGCGCGTTTTATGGCAAGCCCGGCGAGTCGTATTTACTCGATGTCTACACCCGTTTCCCACGCATGGAAGAGGTGCTGCGCGAGTACGTCCTGGGTGTTATGCCCCGTAAAAAACAGGGCCATTTCCGGCTCTACGTACCGAATGCCCCTTACCGAGCCCTGTTCGAAGACCCGTCGCTGGTGCTGATGGATGGCGTACCGATCTTCGACATGGACAAAGTCATTGAATTCAGCCCGCTGAAGATTAAGCAGATCGACGTGATCACGAACCACTATTTCATCGGTCCGGCCATGTTTCCGGGGCTTATCAGCTTTATATCGTACAAAGGCGATCTGGCTGGCTTTCCCATCAACCCGGCGGCCGTAACTCTGTCGTACGATGGACTCCAACTACAACGGGAGTTTTATTCACCCCGCTACGAGACGGCCAAACAACTCAGCAGCCGCTTACCCGATGCCCGGACTTTACTCTACTGGAACCCAGCCCTGAAAACCGACGCACAGGGCAAAGGCCGGGTGCAATTCTATACCTCCGATCAGCCGGGCACCTATGTGGCCGAAGTAAATGGTCTCGATCCAAACGGTCAGGCCGGTAACCAGCGGGTGCTGTTCGAAGTAAAAAATACTCCGAAATAGGTGGGTACAGTACGGCGGTTACCAGTATGAACTGTTCCTTGCGGGTCTTTCGTTAACGTTCCTGTTGACTAAAGACCCGCTCGCTTTCAGCATCTGACCCTAAACTTCATGAAATCGTCCTTTCTTATCGGCTTACTGGTGTGGCTTTGTTTGTCTGCACCAACCTTTGCCCAGTCGACCTCCAGAACCACCAGTCAGCCAACCCAGCGCACTTCAGCCCAGGGAAAAACGGCCCGCCCCTGGACATACTGGTGGTGGATGGGCAATGCCGTCAATGAAGCCGATATTACCGACCTGCTGGAACAGTTTTCAAAGGCCGGTCTGGGTGGCGTTCATATCATTCCCATTTACGGCGTCAAAGGCTTCGAAAAACAGTTTATCCCGTACCTGAGCGACCGTTGGCTGTCCGTTTTTTCACATACCGTCCGCGAAGGGAAGCGGCTGGGCCTCGGTGTCGACCTGACTATCGGCACAGGCTGGCCGTTTGGCGGACCCGGAGTATCGACGGCCATGGCCGCTAAAAAATGGGGCTTGGAAAACGGCAAACTGACGACTACGCTGACCAACCAGCAGGTGAAGCGACCCGCACCGGGCAGTCAGGGACTGGTTATCGACTACTTTAGCAAACAGGCCCTCGATCAGTATCTGCGCCGGTTCGACTCGACGCTGAATCTGTCGCCTATGAAGCCCCGGGCTGTTTATAATGACTCTTACGAAGTATACGGAGCCAACTGGACCGACAATTTCCTGGCTGAATTTAAAGCCCGACGTGGCTACGACCTCAACACCCAGGTAGCCGCCCTGCTCGACACCACACAATCGCCGACCAGTATTCTGGTGCATCAGGATTACCACCAGACGCTGTCCGAATTACTGCTCGATGGGTTTGCGAAGCCCTGGTCTAACTGGGCGCATAAGGCGGGCTACCGAACCCGAAATCAGGCGCACGGTTCGCCGGGAAATCTAATCGACCTCTACGCAGCGGCCGACATTCCCGAAACGGAGTCGTTCGGTTCCAGCCGGTTTCCCATTCCCGGCCTCCGCGTCGATGCCAATTATGAAGTCGACCGGTTTGGCACGCCGAACCCGCTGGCGATGAAGTTTGCGTCATCGGCGGCTCATTTGTTGGGGAAACCGCTGGTCAGTTCCGAAACCGGTACCTGGCTGGCCAACCATTTTCAGGTATCTCTGTCTCAAATTAAGCCGCAGGTCGATGAGTTGCTGGCATCGGGGATCAACCATATTTTTTACCACGGCATTCCCTATTCACCCCCATCGGAAGGCTGGCCCCGGGTGGATTCGCCCGGTTGGCTGTTCTATGCCTCGATCAACTACGGTCCCACCTCCCACTTCTGGCCCCATCTGCCCCTCCTGAACCAATACATTGAGCGCGCTCAGGCCCGGCTGCAAAGCAGCAAGCCCGACAATGATGTGCTGGTGTATTTTCCAATCCATGACTTGTGGACAACCCCGGCAAAATCGGCGGGGGGGATTCACCAATTGGAGGTTCACCATGTGGAGCGCTGGCTGCTCCTGCAGCCTTTCGGCAAGCTATGTGAGCGACTGGGCGCACAAGGCTATTCATTTGATTACGTGTCTGACGCCCTGCTCACCAGCCTGACTGCCACAAAAAAAGGCGTTCGCAGCGCCGGCGGAGCTACCTATCAGGTGATTCTGGTTCCTCACACGACCTATATTCCCGAAGCCTCCCTACGCCAGTTGACCAAACTGGCGCAGCAGGGCGTTCGAGTCATTTTTGACGGACAATTGCCTGAACAGGCGGCTGGTTTCCATACCCATGAGTCCCGAACGCTGGCCGTACAGCAGTTAGGCAAAACACTTCAAAAACTACCGAATGTATCGGTTAGCGTATCGGTCTTCGAAACGATGAACCGTCTGGGAATTCGGGTGGAAAGCTGGGCAGCCGATGGGCTTTCCTTTATTCGGAAGCGGAGAGGCCCGGCCAGCGATACCACGCAGTATTTTATCACGAACCTCGGCAATCGCTTTCGCCAGAACTGGATTACTCTCTCGGCAACGGGGCGCGTAAGCCGATATGATCCCTTGTCAAACCAGCGCGCATTACTGCCCATCCGCAAAGGGAAGAATGGAAAAGCAGAGGTGTATTTACAGCTGGAACCCGGGCAATCGTGTTTTCTCGATGTTCATTCCGGAGCAGTTCCCTATACCGACGAAGCGAGTCAGCAACGGATGGCGTCAGTGACACAAGGCATCATCCTGAAAAATCCCTGGCATCTGCAATTTGTCAAGGCATTCTCGACTCAGCAGAAACCGGCAAACGTCCAATCGGCTATCCTGCCCACCCTTGTTTCCTGGACTACGCTGTCAGATTCGGCCAGCTATTTCTCCGGTACGGCTCGCTACACCACCACATTTGATTTACCCGACGGCGTGACAGCCTCCACCTATACACTTGACCTCGGCGATGTGCGTGAGGTTGCGGAAGTACGCCTGAACGGCCAGCCGCTGGGAACGGCCTGGTGCATCCCGTTTCGGCTGAACATTCCGGCCAATCAACTCAAACCACGCGACAACCGGCTGGAGATCGACGTAACCAATCTATCGGCCAACTACATGCGCCTTTATGACCGGCAGCATCCGGGTTGGAAAAAGTTTTATGACATCAACATCGTCGACATCCAATATAAACCTTTTGACGCCACACGCTGGGACGCTGTGCCCTCTGGTTTATTAGGCCCTGTAACTCTGACGCCAATGAACAGATTACACTAAACTCTCAATTGAGAATACGTCAATCTTCGATTTTCTGAAGTTTCTCATCCGGTGCAAAACGGCGTTTCCGTTGCTGGACCCGCCATCATTGGTGTTGCCTTCTATAGTTTCAATAATGTCGTCCTCCACGGCCACTACGATACCGGTGTGCATCCAGTCAAACGGGGCCTTTTGTAGTAGAAAGATGTCACCTGGTTTTATTAAGGACGGGTTGTTTCGAATGTGCGTATGTCGGAAAAGGTTTCCGTTTTGTAAACCCAACGTACCCACCACATCGCAACTAAAGGTGGACGGCATGAGTTTTTTAAAACTCTTTCCCTGTAAAGAAGCGGCCTGATCGAGGATCGTCTGTACAAATCCCATGCACCATAACCACTCGGCTCCTTCGTTACCATCCATGTATGCCCTTACCCATGGCCCTGAGTTTGACTCTTTATCGATGACTAATTCTAACGGATGGTTTGAAACGTGGTTTCTGGCAGTATTGACAATCAGTTCCCGCAGGTCAGGGCCTGTAGCGTTTGCTGTAAAGGCATTTTGAAGGGGTAATGCCAGCAGATCGAAGGTTTGCTGATCTACGACTCCGGTGGGTTCTGCTCCTTTCGCTTTTTGAAAGTTTTTGACAGCCTGTTCCGTTGCCTTCCCAAAATCACCATCAATGCCGGTGGCGGTGGCAGCACCCGGATTCGACATACTAAAGAGAGTGAGCCACGATTGAATTTTACGAACGTCTTTCTTTACATTGTTGGCTCCATCTCTTCGCTGGGTACCATTGATGACAAGTTCATTTTTGAAGGAAGTCTTATGCATGGTCGTGTGTGCTTGATAGTAAAAAAAGGATACTTCAAATATAACCGATTCAATACCAATCCATTATCACGACGCTTACCGTAATTTTCACGTTTTTTGTAACCGGTAATGGCTAGCCACCCGGGCTCACTATTCTTCGACAAATGAGCTTCTTCTCCAAGAAATAGGTAAAATATGGAGCGAAAACTCTCTATTCAGAAAAACCCACCCATGAAAAAACGAACCGCTTGTGACGGGAAAGCTGCCGGACTGTTTCTCATTGCCTATCTCTTTATCCTGATGCCATGGAGTCAGGTTTGCCAGGCCCAAACACCTTTTCCGCCCCACGTGCATCGAGTCCTGTTTCTGGGCAACAGCATTACCTATACGGGTACTTATGTTACGGCTATCGACGCTTACTTTCGCCTGCATTACCCCAACCAGCCTATTGAGTTCATTAACGTTGGCCTCCCCAGCGAAACGGTTTCCGGGTTGTCGGAAGAAGGGCATGCCGACGGAAAATTTCCCCGCCCCGACCTGCACGAACGCCTGGAGCGCGTCCTTAAACTCACCAAACCAGACTTCGTGTTTGCCTGCTACGGCATGAATGACGGCATCTATTTACCACTGGACGAAAGCCGGTTTCAGAAGTTCAGGGATGGGATCAACTGGCTCCACAGCGAAGTCGTTAAACTGGGCGTGCCCATCGTTCACCTGACACCGCCCATTTACGACGAACAGCGGGGTACCAGCAAAGGCTACGCGGCCGTCCTCGACCGCTATTCCGACTGGTTACTAAGCCAGAAATCGGTGGCAAAGTGGTCGATCATCGACTTGCATTATCCCATGAAAGAATACCTAGAAGCTCATCGAAAAGTCGATGCGACCTTTGCCGTAAATGGTTTTGCTTTGGCCAATGACGGCGTTCATCCCGGCGACGCAGGCCACTGGATCATGGCGAAAAGTATTCTGTTGGGCTTGGGCGAAAAAGCCGTAGCCAGCGCCCCGGACCTGGCCGCTTCGGTAGCTATGGTTCCTAATTCCGGTCAGGTTATCAAACTCGTGGCTACCCGGCAAAGCCTGATGAAAGATGCCTGGCTAACCGCCACCGGCCACAAACGCCCCGGTATGAACGTGGGACTACCCCTTGCCGAAGCACAGACCAAAGCCGCCGAGTTGGACGCTCAGATCAGGAAGTTGCTGCCTTGAGGTTTACATTTAAACTGATAACCCAGTTAGTACCGATTCAAAAGATTTTTGACCACAGAGACACGGAAAGCACAGAGGATTTATAGGGGCAGAAGTCGCCCGTTGAACCCTCTGTGCTCTCCGTGTCTCTGTGGTTAAAAATCTTTTTAGCTAATTCGAAACGTATGCTCAAAAGGCGTAACGGCTGTCAGGTACACATGAACGCCTTCCGTTTTCAGGCTACCGAAATGTGATGAATAAACCTCTCCCTCAAGGCCACTGATTTTCTTATGCGTAAATACGCCCGGCCCGAACCGGATGGTGTCTTTTCCGTAGGTGTACTGCCCTGATTCGCCCTCGATCGAATAGCTATCGGCCGTGCCCTCTATCTTTTTCAACCCACTTACGTCGCCACCCGCTTTAAAGCAAAGTTCGATCGTAACCAGTACACCAGCCGCTCCTTTTACCGAAAACCGAAGTTCATTACCTCCGTTCTCCTTCCGAATGCCAATACGGGTCTCAATCGTTCTGATATTGCTCTGGGGCCGGTGTTCAAAATCCATTTTATTCCAGAAACGCCCGTCGGTGCTGGGCGAATGCTTATAGTTGCCCGATGCGAGTTTGTACTTGTCGGGCAAGGGCTGGTAGTAAGGCGCTTCGATTTTCTGATGTAACACATACTCGCCCTGGGCATACGTGATGCCCTGACTATGGAAATATCCGGTATTAAAAAAGCTGGTTGACAGCCGCATGTAGTTCAGAATGGCCTCTCCTTTCCGATAAGCAAAGAAGTTAGGACTGGTCGACCGCCCCGAGGCAACGATAAACGGGAAGTCCGTTCCGCCGAAGATCGTCGTGGTGGTATCTTGCTGCCGAATTCTGACCAGATTCGTTTCCCGGAAAAACTTCTCAAAATTTATCGGCGGTGCCTTTGGCGTCGGTAGCGGTTGTTTGTACAGGGGCGTTTCCAGAAAGTAGGCCAGCAGGTCATTGCTGATCCGTTCGTCAAAGCCCTTTACCGTTTCAATGTACCGGGCAATAGCCGCAAACTCCGGATTGGCATCCTGAATGGCCATAAAACGATAATCGTGGTAATAGGGCAGGCAATTGACCGTCATGAACTGATCCTGCCGTCGTGAATCATTGGTGACCAGATCGCCGTTGGGTTCCAGATAAAAGTAGGTCATTTGCAGATTCCGGCGAACGGACTCCAACAGTTTGGGGCGTTTGAGAAGATGTGCCATTGTAATCAGACAGCGGTCTATCACCTCCGAATAGATCATGCTCCGTTCGAGGTAATGGCCCTCTTTATCCATAAAAACCCCTTCTGAAAGCCACTCGTCAATCCGCCGAACATAACCGGGATTCGGGAACAGCTCATTTATCTTCGCCAGTGCCGCCGACACTACCCAGCGGTGATTCGGCGTGTGAATGCCCCCGGTTCGAAGAGCTTCACCCGCTTTTAGAATGAATTGTTTGAGTTGCGTCTTTACTACTGAAAGTGAAGGCAGATCAGTCATTTTCAGGATGGTTGCCGCTGTGCAAAGCGGTTCCAGTATAAAGGCGGTATCGGGTGGTGAAGACAGATTGCCGAGATCAAGGGTACCATCATCCTGCTGCTTTGTTACCAGAAATCGAATGACCTTCTCCATGACCGGAATCAATTCCGGCTTTCGGTAATATGGCGAACTGGGTTCATTAAAGGCAGCCGCCAGATTCGCCAGATCAAAGCCCAGCCGGCGCCGAAGCTCGGTAATGTCCGACGCGAACATCTGAAGTAATCTGCCAACTTCCTTCGTGTTCGCCTGAACTACTTTCTGATAAAACTCTTCCTCCACCTGTTCATCGCCTTTCCAGGCAATGAGCGGGGACAAAGCAACAGCAGCCCCTAAGCCGGTCAGTTGGTGAAGGAAGGTCTTTCTTGTGATGTCTTTCATTTTTGATTGAGTTCGTAATACCGACCGTCCCGGTCGGGCAGCCCTGACCAGCAGCTAGTTAGTCAGGCTCGCCCGACCGGGACGGTCGGTATTACATAAGTTAGGATTACCTTAATACCCTGGATTTTGTACCAGCGATGGATTTACCGTAAACGCGCCCGTTGGAATTGGAAAAATACGCTTGTTTACGTCGGCATCCGTTTTGAAGCCCCATTTGCCTTCAAACTTACCAAACCGGATCATGTCGTTCCGGTGCCAGGTCTCCCAGGTAAATTCGCGGCTCCGCTCACTATAAATATCCTCAAGTGTCACATTCGTTAAAGCGGGGGATGTTGTCCGGTTTGACCGCAACTGGTTTACCAATGAGAGTGCCGTTTGTCCGCCTGTCGGCGATCCGCCACGCAGAATGGCTTCGGCTTTCATCAGGATGATATCAGAATATCGGAACAAGGGGACGTCGTTGTTCTGGTTACGCGAGGTCGATGAAGCATCGGGAAAGAACTTGATGTTCCGGTAGCCCATGTTCCAGGCAATTTCGTCGTTGCCGCAATCGTACGTGGCTACATCCTGGCGGAGTGTAACCTCGGGTGTCAGGTTCACCTGGTACGTGTAGGGTGCCGCCCCATCAGAGCCCGTATAAAACTGATCATACCCTTTTTTGGTGGTCGTCACCGTCAGGGGCGTCACGCCATCGGCCAGAAACTGGAGCCCGGTGAGCCATTGGTTATTCCGAATATCGTTCGGATCCTTAAAGTGGGCATAAAACTCAGGCAGCGTGCTTCTTGGCGCACTCGGTGTAAATGGCAGACTAAATCGCTTGGTATGTGAACGTGGTACGTCATACCGGGCATGGTACATGTTACTGTTCGTACCGGGCAACCCACCGGCAGCCGGGTCATAAGGAATCGCGAAAATAAACTCCTTCATTTGCGGACCGTTATTTGGGTAGAACATTTGCAGGTATGTCGACCGGGGCTCAATGGCATAGAGGCCCGAATTGATCACGCTGTCGCAGGCAACAATGGCTTCGTTGTACCGCTTTGTGCCGGTGTAATACTCCGAGTTCAGGTACATTTTGGCCAGCAAAGCAAAACCCGTGAATTTGTTGGCCCGTCCATAAATCGCCTGACCCGACGCCCGGCTCAGATTAGGCAGAGCCGTTCTTACCTCCCGCTCAATAAACGAAAATACCTGCGCTCTGGGCGTGTTCGGGCGTGGCGCAAAGTCGCCGTAGGTCGTGTCGATGGGCACGTTACCGTATAGATCCATCATCATAAAATACGACAGGGCGCGGACCATTCTCAGCTCAGCCAGATTCATGGCTTTGCCGGGCGTAGAGGCCGGTATGGTCGTATTCAGAATCGACATGGCCTGGTTGGTGGTACCAATGACCAGCGAGAGCCAGTTCCAGGTACTGTTTGTCGTCCCGTGATCTTTGGTCCAGTCGTGGTAATGGAGCATCCGATAACCCTGGTTGTCATACCAGTTGCCGCCCCGGGCGGGCAGAATGGCCTCATCGCTGCTCAACGATTGCATGAACCAGTAATCGAGCGAGAAGTTACCGCGCAGGGCGGCATAAGGTGGTCCCGATGCCTGAATGAACTGCGACGTATTCTGCGGAAAAATATCGGGCGTTAATGAGGTTGTAATGGGTACATTAACATCGTGACAGGCCGAAAACAGGTACGTTATGAGTACGAGCAACGCGCCGAAGGATATATGCTTTTTCATTAGTTTTCCTGGCTAATAAGTTAAAATGACACGTTTACACCCAGAAGGAATGTACGGGTTTTGGGGTAAAAATTATAGGCTTCGATACCCGGAGCCAATCCACCCTGATTGATTTCAGGGTCAATGCCTTTGTAACCCGTGATCACAAAGGCATTGTTGACCGATGTGTAGATGCGCACGTTGCGGATATACTGGCCCAGATTTTTGAGGGTATAGCCCAGCGTGGCATTGTCGAGTCGAACGTAGCTGCCATCTTCAATGTAGCGGCTTGAGTATTTAAACGAATTGACGTCGGTTGCTTTTTCGTCGGCGGCATCGACCAGAATGTTGGTAAACTGAGCCGTACTTGGGCGGAACAGATCGGCGCGGGTGGCGTTGAAAATTTTGTTGCCAAAAACGCCCCGGAAGAATACGTTCAGATCGACGTTGCCGTATCGCAGGGTGTTTGTCCAGCCCACCAGCAACTTAGGCTGAGGGCTGCCCAGGTATTTGTAATCCGTACCAATGACCGGGGTTGTGGTTAGGGAACCGTTGCGGCTCACGTATTGTGAAACACCTTTGTCGTTCTTACCGGCATATTCAAGTGAGAAGAACTGACCCAGGGGCCTGCCTGCTTTCAGAATTTGCAGGGTGCTGCCCGTTTGTCCGGCTCCTTCTGGCTGCGTAGTCCTGACGGAGTCACCCCCCACAAACAGCGGATTCGTTAGGCTATTGATCATGTTGCTGTTATGCGCCAGGTTCAGGCCGGTTGTCCAGCTGAATTTACCCGTTTGCACAGGCGTTGCGTTCAGGCTAACCTCAATACCTTTGTTGCTCATGCTGCCTCCGTTGGCAATAATACTACCGGCGGGTACCAGCACTGGATTGACCCGGTAGGCATAGATCATGCCAGTGGTTTCTTTATTGTACACTTCAACGGTACCGCTTAGTTTACCCTTCAGCACAGTGAAGTCAATACCGATGTTTGCCGTCGCCGTTTTTTCCCAGCGCAAATCAGGGTTGGCGGCTTGCGTTGGACCATAGGCGGCTGTCTGGATACCGTTGTAATAATACGTACCCAGGCTACCCGAAATAAACTGCGCCGTATAGGCATTGAAGCCCGACGAGTTACCCGTCACCCCGTAGCTGGCCCGGAATTTCAGGTCGCTGAACAGGTTTTGATTTTGCATGAATGACTCCTGGTCGATACGCCACGCAACACCCGCTGCCGGAAAATAACCCCACTGGTTATTTTTACCGAATACCGAGCTACCGTCGCGCCGGATCGAGCCCTGCACCAGATATTTGTTTTTGTAATTGTAGTTCAACCGGGCAAAATCAGAGATCAGTCGGGTTTCCTGGTAGATACCGTCGGGGCCAAAATTGATCCGGTACGACGAAACGGCATAGGGGTTACTCAGCGCAAAGTTATTGTAGCCAATGTTATCGACCGGGAAGTTGGTTGTCGACGTCTGGAAACCATCGCCCGAAATATTGCCCTGCCACGAATACCCTAAGACAGCGTTAATAGCGTGATCGCCAAGTTCTTTGTTCCAGGTGAAAAACGTTTCCAGCACCTTGCGGGTGGTCTGGTAAGTGTTCCGCAGCGCCGACCCGTTCGTGCCGAAATTGAGCAGGCTGTGTACGAGGGGCGGGTCGGGGTAATTATAGAAGTTGGCGCTGTTGTACTGGGTGTAATAACTGGCGTATGACTCTCCGTGTAGCGACGTATTGCTCTGGTAGGACAGGTTGAGATCGTACGAGAGGCCAAACGGCAGCTTCACCTGCGCAAACAGGGAACCGACCAGGTTGTTATATTTCGTGTTGTCCTTGGCGTAATTGATCATTGCCACCGGGTTGAAGTAGCCCGTATTCTGAAAGTTCTCAAAATAGCTGCCGTCCGGATTGGTTACTGGCGAAACCGGGAGGTGATTCACCATCTGGTTCAGAACGTTGTTACGCAGGGGCGTATTATTGGCGTTGCTGCTGGAGTTGGTCACGTTCAGGCCGAACTTCAGTTTGTCGTTAAAAGCCATTTGCTCAACAGCCAGACGGGCAATTACCCGATTCAGCGAACTGCTCTGCAAAATCCCCTGCTTGTCGAGGTAGTTGATACTGGCGCTGTACGTACTGTGTTCGGTACCTCCGCTGATGGAGATATTGTGGTTGTGCGAAACAGCAGTACTGCGCTGAACGGCTGCCTGCCAATCGGTATTGGCGTTGAAGTCATCTCTTGGAGAGAACGATTGTCCGTTGGCGGTCAGAAACGCCCGCAGCTGGGTAGCATCCATCATGTTCAGCTTACTCGATACTTTTTCAATACCGGCATAGCCGCTGTACGTGATCTGCATCTGACCTTTCTTGCCGCGTTTCGTCGTCACCATGATAACGCCGTTGGCCGCCCGGTTACCATAAATAGCCGTGGCAGCCGCATCTTTCAGGACGTCGATCGAGGCAATATCGTCGGGAGCAATGATCGAAATATCGGCCCCCGGCACCCCGTCAATAACGTAAAATGGACCTTGTGAACTGTTAATGGTAGAGGCACCACGCAAAATTACAGCGGCCGGGGCATTCGGGTCACCATTGGCCGATATGTTCAGGCCCGGCACTTTACCCTGCAACAACTGCCCCACATCGCTGATGGCTCCCCGGTTCAATTCTTCGGGTTTGATGGTGCTCACGGCGCTGGTCAGGTTTTTCCGCGACTGCGTACCGTAACCCACCACTACCACTTCGTTCAGGGATTTATTGTCGGGCTGTAGCTGAATGTTGAGGGTTGTCCGATTACCAACCAGCGCTTCCTGCGTAGCATAGCCTACAAAGCTGAACACCAACGTCGTATTGGCATCGGGTACGTTCAGTTGAAAGCGTCCGTCGGCGTCAGTATTGGTTCCGCGAATGGCGCCTTTAATAACAACGTTGACACCCGGCAGACCTTCACCTTTTTCGCTGGTTACCCGACCATTCACCCGAATGTCAGCAGTTGCTTTTTCGGTCAACGTTGGCGACAGGGGTTGGAGTGACGATACACTGTTGTCAATAGCAGGTACCATTCCATTTTCGGACTGGATCATTCTGACCGAGGTCGCACTTTCCTTTACCGGGGTTTTGATCACGTAATAGGCTTGGCCACTCATCTTCTGGGCGGTCAGTCCGTACGGTTTAAGCAGCAATTGCAGTTGCTTTTCAAGCTTTCCGGTCCCCATCCGAAAATCAGGGGGCACAGAAATACCTTTCACGGTAGCTTCTTCAAACAAAATACTGACCTGATACTGCCGGCTTAAATCGGTGAGAATTTCCTTGAGCTTTTGGCTCTCGGCGGGAGGTGTCTGCAAAAAGTGGTTTACTTTCCGCTGTTGACGGGCAAAAACGACAGCCTGTGCCGTGGCGAGTTGCTGACAAAGCAAACCAAGCAGGACAAGACTTATTTTAGGTAGACGTATACGTGGCATTGGCACTAGGTTTGTTTAATAGTTCGTAATTCGATATGGTGGCGAGTTTTGACAACGCTAAGCTTGAGAAGCTCAGCTAATATTTCCAGCAGGTCGTCGGCTTTTTCGGCTTTGAAATTGCCGGCAATCCGTCGTTGAGCAAGTTCTGTTTCAGGTACTACAACACTGACACCGAACCGCTCCTGAATCTGAATAGCAATTTCGGACACAGGTGTATTGTCGAAATAAAACCAGTGTTCTTTCCAGGCGACAAACGGGCGGGCGGGGGCTACCTTCCGCAGCTGGTACTGGCCCGAGTTGGCCACCGTGACCACGTTGCCCGGCTTCATGTATACCTGCTGCCCCTGAGCAAGTTCGAGTTTTACTTTACCTTTGGTCAGGAACACCCGTTTTCCCCGTTTGCGGGCATACACAACAAATTCAGTACCCAGCACTTCCACCTGAAACTTATCGGCGGTACGCACGACGAACCGCTGGTTGTTTTCCATATGGGTCACGTTGAATTCCCCCTCTCCTTCCAGAAACACCTCTCGAGTATCGCTGCCAAATCCAAACCGGGGCACCCGCAGCTGGGAGTTGGCATTGAGTGTTACGGTTGTCCCATCCGATAGTTTGTAGACTGCCGTTTGTCCGTAAGCCGTCTGGTAGGTTTTGAATTGAATCTGAACCCGGAACAGATAAGCGCCCAGCAAACTCACCACCAGCAACGAAGCGGCTATACGCCATCCCAGCCGACTGTTTGTCCAGAAAGCCGCGTTACTTTTGACCATTACAGGTTGCGGAGGGCGAGGCTGAGTTTCCTGCAGGATCTGCTGGAAGGCATCGAAAGCTTTTTCAGAATCGACCGCAAACTGGGGCCGCTGGCTTTCCCACTCATCCAGGAATTGGTAATAGAGTTCCTGATTAACTTCATCAGCTATCCAGGCTTCGATATATTTTCGCTGGATAGCCGTGGCTTTCCCGTCAAAAAAATCAAAGATTATACGTTTTGTGAGCGACGGCTTCATAGCTAATTCTTTATTTGCCTACAAGACAAGTTGAGTACTCATTACCTCACCCCAGCACGCAGAGGGAATCGGTACCGATCAATAAAATCAGCGTGATAAACCAGTCTGCTTTTAAATCCTGCCGAAGCTTACCAATGGCCCGGATGAGTAATTTCTCGACAGCGCTGTTGGTGATTTTCATATCCTGCGCTATCTCCGTGTACTTCTTGCCTTCGATGCGGCTTAGTAAAAAAGCACGCTGACATTGGGGAGGAAGGTTTTGAATAATCGACTCGATTTTCTGGTGCAGTTCACTATAATGAAGCACCTGGTCAGGCTGGAGAGATGCCGGAATAGACTGTTTATCGACCAGTTCCAAAGAATCAGACTCCCGCAGTTCCCAGCGCAGGTAGTTATAGGCCCGGTGCCTTACGGCCTTGTAGAGATAGGCCCGGTAAGAGGTGGTGATTTGCTCAAACGTGCGGTCCTGCCAGAAAACTGTAAACACTTCAGCTACAATATCTTCGGCCACTTCTTTCGAGTAAACAAACCGAACGGCGTGATTAACCAGATTTGTATAGTAACGCCGGAATAACAGAGCGCAACCGTTCATGGCATTCTCACTAAACAACTGACGAAGTATCAATTCATCATCTGTTATGTTCACGGAAGGCTCGGACTGCTGATTGTCCGGAGACAACATTGGGCCCTCGGTTCTGGACTGAATAAAAGGCAACGGTAATAGCTGCATACAAACTTCCGTTAATCGGGTAGTACTTAAGGTAGACAAGTTTGTACTCTATTACCTCACATCAATTATCACTATTTTTTCAAAATAAAGTGAAAAAATACCCTCACTAAACGGATAAAGGGTTTTTTAAAACAAAAATAATTTTTCCGGCCCTGAAGCCCTCACTAAATTTATCACCTGAGCGTGGGCTGGCTTTTACCCTTGGTAATACTTTGAGGGCCTTTTTGTATGAGACAACTGATTTACATAACCGTACTTGTTTTCATAACCTTACCGGTTTTTGCCCATCTGGGTAACCTGACCGGAACGGTATACGATCAGGCAACGAATCAACCATTACGTGGCGTTACGGTGCAACTGACAGGCTTAGGCAAAGCTACATGGACGAATGAAATGGGCCAGTTTCGGTTCGATAATCTGGTGGAGGCACCTTATAAGATAGAGTTTTCGCACGTTGGCTTTCAACCGCAGACGCTGGATATAAACCTGCCTGATGATCAGACCGTATTTGTTAAAGTCGTTCTTGTGAGCGCCCCTATTCAGCTACAGCAAATCCAGGTGTCCGGCCAACGCCCACACGATCAGCAGCTGATTAGCAGTCTGGATATAAAACTCCGGTCGATTACCAACTCACAGGAAATTCTCAGATTAGTGCCCGGCCTGTTCATTGGCCAACATGCCGGGGGTGGGAAAGCCGAACAGATATTTCTGCGGGGCTTCGACCTTGACCACGGCACCGACATTCGCCTGACGGTAGACGGTATGCCGGTCAACATGGTATCGCATGCACACGGTCAGGGTTATGCCGACTTACATTTTGTTATACCCGAATTAGTTGAAGGAGCCGACTTTAAGAAAGGGCCTTATCAGACAGATAAAGGTAATTTTACTACAGCAGGCTGGGTGGACTTTCGTACCCGAACGGCCCTCGATCATTCGTTCGTTAAGCTGGAAACGGGCCAGTATGATACCTATCGCGCCGTTGCCGGGCTGGACCTACTGGGGAACAGTCCGGCGTCCAAAAAAGGCAAGTCTACGAATCAGTCGGCTTACCTGGCTTCAGAGTATTCGTACACTAACGCCTATTTTGAAAACCCGCAGCATTTTAAACGGGTCAACGTGATGGGAAAATACCACGGTCACATTTTCCCGAATACCTACCTGACCGTCACCGGATCAACCTTCTGGAGCAAATGGAATCATTCAGGCCAGATCCCCGACCGGGCCGTAGATTCGGGCCTGATTGGCTTTTTTGGCTCAATAGACCCATCGGAAGGAGGTGAAACCAGCCGGACGAATGCGAATGTTCAGTTTGCCACGGTAACGCCCCGCAATCACCTTATTAAAAACCAGTTTTTCTATAGCAATTACAATTTCGAGCTGTATTCCAACTTTACTTTTTTTAAGGAAGACACCCTGAACGGTGACCAGATACGGCAGAAAGAACATCGAAATCTGTTTGGCTACAATGGTAGTTATGCCCATACAGATTATATAGGCACCACCCGGTTCACCACGACTGCCGGTGTGCAATATCGACAGGATGTAACGCACCATACAGAGCTTTCGCACACAAAGAATCGGGCTGAAACGCTGGAACAGAAACAATTTGGTAATATAAACGAGCTTAATGCAGCCGTTTATGTCGATGAATCCATTCAGTTTTCGGAACGGCTTACAGCCGTAGCAGGTGTCCGGTTCGACTATTTTCACAATCGCTATACCAGCTTACTAACGACCCCAAGCACCAAGGCACACGCTCAGGAAGGTGTTGTGTCGCCTAAACTCAATCTGTATTATACAGCGAATCCCAGCTTGCAGCTTTATCTGAATACAGGCAAAGGGTTTCACTCCAACGACACCCGAGTGGTTATAGCGCAACAGGGTCGCCAGATTTTACCAGCAGCTTACGGTTCAGATCTGGGCATGATTATTAAGCCATTTCCGAAGCTGATCATCAATGCGGCTACCTGGTATTTGTGGTTGCAGCAGGAGTTCGTTTATGTAGGCGATGAAGGCGTCGTGGAGCCTAGCGGTCGATCGCGCCGGATGGGTATCGATCTATCGGCGCGTTACCAACTGACCAAACAGCTTTTTGCCGATATCGATCTGAATACCGCCCGCCCCCGCGCTATTGATGCTGAAGCCGGCCAAAATTACCTTCCCCTGGCTCCGGTTTTTACCTCAACAGGCGGACTTTCGTTACGAACGAATTCGGGCTTTAGCGGTTCGTTGCGCTACCGGTACCTGGCTAATAGGCCCGCCAATGATGACAATTCCATTGTAGCAAAAGGGTACTTCGTGACCGACTTGCAGGTTAATTACGCCCGCCCCCATTACGCATTAGGCCTATCGATACAGAACCTCTTGAACACCCGCTGGAAGGAAACCCAGTTCGATACCGAGAGCCGGTTGAAAAGCGAAGCCGCCCCCGTTGAAGAAATTCATTTCACGCCCGGAACGCCCTTTTTTGCGCGTTTAAGCTTGACTTATTTCTTTGGTAAATAACAAGCACTGGCTTACCCTTTCATAAAACGAACAAGCACAACTTCGAGCAGCATGAACCCGAGGGCAGCTAACAGAAAGTATTTCCAGAGGCTTTTACCCAGATTTTCCTGCTCCAGTACCTGCACAAAATCACCGTCCTGAATACTATCGAATACTTCGACGTTCGGTTGGTTGGCGAAGATTTTACGCAGTTCATCGGCAGAATAGAAATTCATGGACGATTCCTGATTACCGTGATTGAGGGCCAGCAAACGCTCTGTTTTATCGTTAAGCCGAAGCTCATAATAGCCCGCTTCTACTTCCTGACCAGCTGCTAACTCGTTACTTTTCGGCATTTCGAGCTGCAGCTGATTACCAACAATGCGTTGCACCGGAATAATTTCCAGCTTATCGTGTTTTAGTTTATACACAGCTTTCTCGGACGGATTGCTTACGGGAATAGTAACCAGATTATCATCAAACGAGTAAGCTGTCCGTTGCTGCCGAACACTTAAAGCGGCCATCTTATACATGATGGGGACAAACAAGGCATGCTCTGCCAAATTTCCATAAGCCGACCCCAGCGGATTAGCCAGCAAATAAACCGTACCCTGCGCCGTGCTGCCAATCACTTTCGATTGCGTCAATAACGGACTTCCATCACGCAAACTCAACAAGCGTTCACCGGCACTCCATCGCCAGACGGGTGCGGCTGTTGGCATGTTCAGGGGTTCTGACTGATAACTTTGCTGAAATACATCGCGGAAGAAGGGGTTCCGACGATCAGGGTCGGCAACGGGCAAGGGCGATGGGTTCGTTCCGGGTGTGATTACAGTTTGCACATTTCCGAGCCCTAAGGCCAGCAGAAAAGGGCCGAACGAACTACTGTTGGGATTCGTTGGCGGAATAATAGTCAGGCTTCCCCCCTGCCGAACAAAGCGTTCCAACTCCGTACGAAGGGTGCCATTAACATCCGTAACGCCTTCCAGCACCACCAGATCCGCTTCCTTCAACTGGCCAACGTCGAAATTTTGTACGTTAAAACTACGACGGACGAACAGACTGTCGTTGGCATAAACGGCATCCACATAATCGGCTTTCTGGCCTTCAGAAGATGCTTTCTGTTCATACAAATGCAGTACCCGAACAGCCGGTGAGGCCTCAATAACAAAGAAGTACTGATTATCGAACGTTATGGGATAATCTTCAAACACAATCCGGCCCCGATGGTATCCTTTCGAGGTCACGTTAAAATTAAGCGCTACCGTTGCCGAACCGTCCGGGGCAATGGTCGCTGACGCCGTCGAGGTTTGTGCATCGTCTAAATACAGCTTTATTGGAAGGTTCTTGACATTTTCACGGCCTGCGTTGTTCAGCTTCACGTTCAGGCTGTTATTCTGCATTTCACGAATGAAGGGCGTGGTAAGCCATACCGAATCGACGTATACATTCTTGGTAGATTGGGCGTCGAGAGGCACAATGAATAGCCGATCGGTTGTGTCGATAGCAAGCTTCGATAAATCCCCCGCTGTACTTTTCTGAAAGTCAGAAAACCAGAACAACTGGTTTCGACCACCAGGATTCAAGGAACTCAGTAAATTCCGCTGCCGACGATAGACGGTTTCGAGGGCACGGGGTGTATGGGCAAACCGGATGGATGTTACCCGATCACGCACCGACTCGGCCGTACCCGCCTGCTGTTCGGCCGACGAAAAATCATTCGTCAATAGTTGAAGCGAAGTGGCATTGCGAAACAGCGTCAGCAGTTCATCGAGCTTACTAATGGCAATGTCGAGGTACCGTTTGGTATTGCGTTCGTTCTGCATACTAAACGAATTATCAACATACAAACTCGTAACGCCCTGCCTCGATAGTCCCAGTTTATTTTTGCTGGGAATAAATGGCTGGGCGAATGCCAGGGCCAGAAACGCCAGAAACAAACAACGGCAAGCCAGTATCAGCCAATGCTTGAGCCGACGAAACGACTTGGTTTCGGTTTGGACCGTGCGCAACAGGGCGACATTCGTGAAAAAGACCCGCCGGGTTCGCCGAAAATTAAACAGGTGAATGGCTATCGGAACCGATACCGCCAGCAGACCAAACAGAAAGGAAGGATAGAGAAAATTCATTCAGGGTATTTCGGCAAACAGGATTTCCTTATTAACGACCGGCTATAGGCCTTTCGTTTCTTCAGTCCCTAAGTTAATCAGGGATTATCACTTCATAAAACGCCATTTTCGTTTGTAACACATCGGTATAGGTTATGGAGCTTACCTCGTTGCCACTTTTATTAAAATCAGCGACCGGTGTATGACCAACCACCTGATGAAAACCAGTTAAATAGTCGACGCGGGTTTCGGAGCGATCTGCCCAGACAGGCCCGCCAAACGCATCGTAGCCGCCCCGTTTGGGCCCAATTTCGAACAACAGATTTCGATATTTTGCCGACTGACCATGAGCTTCATTCAATAATCCGGCCAGATCATACTCAGCCATACCAGTAAATGTGTCATTATGTGTTTTTGCCAGAAAATGAGCCAGCCATTTGTTCGTCACCCCTGCATGCGTAAACAGGAAGTTCTTCTGCTGATGAGCTATCTGAAACAGGTCTTTGTGCTTGATCAGCAACGAGCTTAATTCGAGTTGTGACCACTGGCGAAAGCCCGAGCAACGGTAGAGGGGATAGTGCAGGTACTGTGCGTCGTGATTCCCGATTAACAATACAAACTTATCGGGAGCCTCCATTTTACGCTGAATAACGGTGTTCAAATTCGAATAAATGGTGTCGTCATCAAATACGTAGCTATCTGTATAGTCGCCAAGAAAAACCACCTGGTCATATGCATCCAGATTTGCCTCTTGCCAAACGCTTCGCCCGTGCAAATCACTAATCGCCAGAATTTTCATAGGATCAAGATCAGATGGAAAAGGTACAAAAAAGCCCCGATAGGAAAACCTATCGGGGCTCATGTCTGAACCGGGATTTCGTTGATTTTTCTGATTACTCTGAAAACAAAATCACAGTCTGTCAGAAGAACCAAATAAATCTTGCCGGGCCGCCGGAGCGGTTCGGATTAAAGTGTCCGTTTCACTTCTTTCAATTCGAAGCTTTCAATGACGTCACCCACTTCAATATCGTTGAAGTTTTTGATGCTTAAGCCACATTCGTAGCCAAACTTCACTTCACTAACATCTTCTTTAAAGCGTTTCAGCGCACTGATTTCGCCAGTGTGAATGACAATGAAATCACGAATGATCCGGATTTTATTGTTCCGTTTGATATTGCCTTCGGTTACGTAGCAACCAGCTACCGTACCAATCTTGCTTATCTTGAACACATCACGTACTTCAATATTACCAACGATAACTTCTTCTACGGTCGGCGCTAACAGGCCTTCCATAGCATCTTTCACTTCGTTGATCGCATCGTAGATGATGGAGTAAAGACGGATTTCAATTTGTTCCTGTTCGGCCAGCTTCCGGGCACTTGCCGAAGGACGTACCTGGAAACCAACGATAACCGCATCAGAAGCCGACGCCAGCAGAACGTCCGATTCGGAGATCTGACCAACGGCTTTGTGAATGATGTTCACCTGAACCTCGCCCGTAGAAAGTTGCAGGAGCGAATCCGACAAGGCTTCTACCGAACCGTCCACGTCACCTTTCACAATCACATTCAGCTCTTTGAACGTACCGATTGCTTTCCGGCGACCGATCTCTTCGAGGGTGATGTGCTTGCGGGTACGCAGCGTCTGCTCACGCAGCAGTTGCTCCCGTTTGTTCGCAATTTCGCGGGCCTCACGATCCGTTTCCATCACGTTGAACTTATCACCAGCCTGTGGCGCACCGGGCAGACCTAAAATCTGTACTGGTGTTGATGGTCCTGCTTCTTTGATTCGCTCGCCCCGGTCATTTGTCATAGCCCGGATGCGGCCGTAATGCGCTCCCACCAGCATGATGTCACCCTGATGCAGCGTACCGTTTTCAACCAGTACGGTCGATACATAGCCACGACCTTTGTCGAGCGAAGCTTCAATCACCGTACCTAATGCCCGGCGCTTGGGGTTAGCTTTCAGTTCGAGCAGTTCAGCTTCAAGCAGAACTTTTTCGAGCAGATCGTCAACACCCATACCTGATTTCGACGAAATTTCCTGTGCCTGGTATTTACCACCCCATTCTTCGACGAGCATATTCATAGCGGCAAGTTCCGTCCGAATCTTTTCAGAATCGGCACCCGGCTTATCTACTTTCGAGAAAGCAAACACGATGGGTACTCCGGCGACCTGAGCGTGGTTGATGGCTTCACGCGTTTGAGGCATGATACTGTCATCCGCAGCAATGACAATAATAACGACGTCCGTTACTTTGGCACCCCGTGCACGCATGGCCGTAAAGGCTTCGTGACCCGGTGTATCCAGGAATGTTATCATCCGGTCATCGCTGTGTTTCACACTATACGCACCAATGTGCTGGGTGATACCCCCTGCTTCACCAGCCGCCACTTTAGCACGGCGGATGTAGTCAAGTAACGACGTTTTACCATGGTCAACGTGACCCATAATGGTCACAATCGGCGCACGTGGCTGTAAGTCTTCGGGCACATCAGCTTCGATGTCGATACTGGCTTCCGTTTCATCTTCAGCCGAGATGAACTGAACATCGTAGCCAAATTCATCGGCAATAACTGTAATCGCTTCGGCGTCCAACCGCTGGTTGATCGATACGAACATACCCAGGTTCAAACAAACCGAGATAACCTCGTTAATCGACACGTCCATCAGTGAGGCCAGGTCGTTGGCTGATACGAACTCGGTAACTTTCAGGATTTTTGCTTCCAGTTCCTCCTGTTCGTTCATCAAACGACGATCATCCTCGCGCTGGCTTCGGCGATCACGTCGACGGTCGGCACCACGGTTTGGCGTGTTACCACGCATCCGGGCGTTCGTTTGCTGGATTGCCTTCTGAACATCTGCCTGGGTTGGTGCTTCCCGACGACCACCACCGCCACGGTTGGCATTGTTGCCTGTTCCACCGCGGTTAGCATTACCGGTTCCACCCCGATTGGCATTGTTTCCACCACCTGAACGGTTGTTGGCATTGGCATTTGTATTCGTGTTGGCCTGACCCGTTCGGTTCGCATTATTGTTGCCTCCCTGGTTCTGGCCCGTGCCGCCCGTACGGTTAGCAGGTGCTGCCGTACGATCGCCCTGACCTTGCCCTTGTGAACGGTTACCGTCGCGTGGAGCGGCATCGCGCTGACCCGTTGCGGGAGCGCGGTCGCCCTGTGGACGATCGCCCTGCGTGCGGTTTACCGGACCCCGATCACCTTCACGTGGCGGCCGGTTACCACCTTGTCCCTGTGGTTGTCCACCGCCCTGATTTGGCTGATTCGGGTTGCTGCCCCCTTCGCGGCCACCGCGAATGCGTTTGCGTTTTCCTTTCTTATCGGCATTGTTGTTGCCCCCACCACCCTGACGCGGGTTATTGACAGGCAACTCGATTTTACCAAGAATTTTAAGACCGCCCAACTGATGGCTACCAGCCGCACGTATAGTCTCCGTAGCTGCATCCGGCTCATCGGCTGATACCGGTTTCGCTGCTTGTGCCTCTGCCTTTGGCTGATTATCTGGTCTAGGCTGGTTGTCCAGACGATTATTAGCCGGACGATTTTCTCGTGGCCGTTCCTGTACCGGTGCTTTAGGCGTTTCCTGCTGAGCTGGAGCTGATGGAGCTACAGTCGGCTCGACAACTGCTTTTGGAGGAGCAGGTGCCACTGGCTGCGATTCAGCAACAACGGGCTTAGGAGCCTCTTTCGGCGCTGCGTCTACCTTTGCAACTGGCGTTACCGGTGCTTCGACGGCAACGGGTGCTGTTACAGGTGGGGCTGGCGCTGGTTTGGCTTCAACAACCGACGCTGGCGCTGGTTTGGGCGCTTCGACAACCGCTGCCGGTGCTGAAGGAGCCGGCGCTGGTGCAGCAGCGGGCTGAGGAGCCACTGGTGCAGGCGGTGCCACGGCCACCGGCGGTGCTACTGGAGCAGACGGCGGTGCAACGGGAGGTGCCACAACAGTTGGCTTCACATCCTCTGCTACCGGCGCTTTCGCTTGCGGAGCTGGTTGTGAATACGCAGGTTTTGCGTTCAAATCAATTTTACCCAATACTTTCAGGCCTGGCAAACCGGTCTGAGCGGTTTCTGGAGCTGATTTCGACTCAACGAGAGCCGGTTTAGGTAGATCAGCTGGAGCTGACTCTAGTTTGTTTTCGACAATTGGACGTCTCGCATCATCACGACGGTACAAAACGACATCCTCCTCCTGACGACGCGGTGGCTCGGCGGCTATAACCGGCGGTTCAGCCCGGCGAGTTCCGTTCAGGAGTTCCGTAGATTTATACTCCTTCGCTAACACCTCCAACTGTTCTGTGTTGATTTTGGTGTTAGGATTAATTTCAACCTTAAACCCTTTGGCAGACAGACTACTCGCAACAGAGGATAGTCCTTTGTTGAGAATTTTTGCCACTTGGCTCAGGCGCATTGACTTTTCTTCTGCCATACTTCGGTTTATATTCGGCAAATTTAATAGTTGTTGGTATGGTATGAACACCAGTTCCAGCAATAAAAATCCCTCATTCAGATAATGAAGAGTGAAAAGTTAAGCATGAAGACTACTAATTCGATCTTTATTCTTAACTTTTATCAGACAAGTGCCCTCTCTTCATGAACTATCTTATTCAAATTCCTGCTTGAGGATATTCAGGATTTCTTCGACGGTATCTTCTTCAAGGTCCGTTCGACGAACAAGTTCTTCTTTATTCAGAGCCAGTACACTCTTGGCGGTATCGAGACCCACTTTTCGGAGTTCCTGGATCATCCACTCGTCAATCTCATCAGAGAATTCCATCAGATCAACGTCTTCATCGTCTTCCTGGCCTTCATTATCCCGGAATACGTCGATTTCCATGTCGACTAACCGACCGGCCAGCTTAATGTTCTGTCCCCCTTTACCAATCGCGAGCGATACCTGATCGGGTTTCAGAAACACGGATACCCGTTTGGTCTCCCGATCTATCTGCATCGAGCTGATCTTGGCAGGGCTAAGCGCCCGGCTGATAAGCAGTTCCAGGTTTTCGGTGTAGTTGATAACGTCGATGTTCTCGTTGCCCAGTTCCCGAACGATACCATGTATTCGTGACCCTTTCATGCCCACGCAGGCACCAACGGGATCGATCCGGTCGTCGTACGATTCAACGGCAACTTTTGCCCGCTCGCCCGGCTCCCGAACAATTTTACGAATTGAAATCAAGCCATCGTAAATCTCCGGCACTTCAATTTCAAAAAGACGCTCCAGGAAAACCGGCGACGTACGCGACAGTATGATTTTGGGTGTACCGTTCAACATATCGACCCGGCTGATTACGGCTTTCACCGCTTCGCCTTTGCGATACCGATCCTTCGGGATCTGCTCGGTACGGGGTAAACTCAGTTCGTTATTCTCACTGTCAACCAGAATGATTTCGTGTTTGAGCAACTGATAGACTTCAGCACCCACCAAATCACCCACCTGATCTTTATATTTTTGATAAAGGAGTTCTTTCTCCATGTCCTTTATCTTCTGAATGAGCGTCTGCCGAGCTGTTTGTACGACCCGACGGCCGAAATCATCCAGTTTTACTTCTTCAGCAACCTGCTCACCCACTTCAAAGTCATCCTGAATTTTACGGGCTTCGGCGAGGGGTATTTTGTCATAATCCCAGATATCCTCCGAGTTGTCGTCCACAATTTCGCGTGTCCGCCACATTTCCAAATCGCCACTTTCGGCGTTAATGATCACATCGAAGTTCTCATCTGTACCGTATTTCTTTCGAATCATTGTTCGGAAGACATCTTCCAGAATAGTGATCATGGTCGGCCGGTCAATATTTTTTGACCGGGCAAAATCAGCAAACGATTCGATTAATAGTCCACTGGTCATTTTAGTGTTCGTCAAGAGTGATAGTGGTTAGTTGACGGGTGAGCGTTCGTTATGTATTGACAACCGCAGCAGTGACTTTCTATTCGCTAACCGCCAATAACTTATTTAAATGATACTTCTACCTGTGCTTTCTTAATCTGTTCGAATAAAATCGATGTCGGGCCAACAGGTGGGACCTCAACAGACAAATCAGCTTCCTTTTTCTTTTTACTCTTCGATTGCTTTTCGGCCTCTATATCCAGCACGATATGATCGTCGGCTACAGATTCCAGCCAGCCTTTGCGGAGCTTTCCATCCACCAGCGTCACGGTTAACTGACGTCCCACGTTCCGGACAAACTGCCTCGGCGATGTCAATGGATAATCGACACCGGGTGATGAAATCTCGAGCGTAAACGGCGAATCTCCAAAAAAATTCATCTCATCCATTTGCCCACCCAGCCTACGGCTGATGTCAGCGCAGTCATCGATCTTGATACCTGCATCGCTATCCAGTAAAATAGTGACCTTCAATCGGCCACCTTGCCGGCCAGCTACCTGAATATCAACGATATAAAACTCCCCGTTATTCAGGTATGGCTGTAGTAGTTCGGTAATTCTCGCTTTGTCGTCCATAAGGTAAGGCTAACAAAAAAGGGAGTGCGACTCCCTTTTTTGATCAATGCCATATGGTTTTTGTTCCACAAAGATAATACGTTTCTACTTGAGTCGCAAGCGTCCAATTGGGTTCGACAGAAGGCTTTCCAATCATTATGCCTTATTTTTGGGTTCCACAAACACACTAGTCCCAGTCAACAACGACGATATGGCGCTTAGAATGCGAGTTGGACAGTTCATCGCCTATTTTTTTCGGTCTTTGCTGTGGTCGATTAATTTGTTGCTGGCTTTGTACACCTGTCTGGTTTATTGGCTACTATACAGTTTATCGATTGAGCATTGGTCGGCCAGCATGGTCATGATCACCTTACCGGTAGCCTGGGTCTTCAACTTCATTGTTGTTTGTTTATGGCTCGTAGCCAGGCCGTGGCGAAGCTGGTTATCCGGCATTGTTCTGATAGTAGGCCTTATTTTGTTTGGCTCCCGCACCTTTGTGTGGAACACCCCCATCGCTCCTAAAGGCCAGGGGACGCCCGTAAAAGTGTTTAGTTATAACGTTCAATCGTTTAATCTGACTGAACCCTGGGCCTTATACCACAGCTCCCCAAAGGTGCGCCGATTGGAGAATTATGTGCTCCGCTACGACGCACCAATCAAATGTTTTCAGGAGTTCTACAATTCAACCGCGGTTCCCGGTTATAATGTTGTTGAGCGATTTCATAAGGCAGGTTACCCCTATTCAGCGCTTTTATTTCCCAAGATGGCGCTGGTGTCGGATGGTGACGTGGGTGTGGCTATTTTTTCCAGTTACCCCATACTTCAATCAAACCGGGAAGCCTTTGGTGGTCCCAATGGACTCGTGTGGGCGGATATTAAAATAGGGAATGATACAGTGCGTATCATCAATGTACACCTACATTCGATGGGCATTAGGGTAGGAAAAGTACTGAAACAGAAGGAAATGAAAGGTGTACAGCGGGAAACGCGTGGTGTATTAAGCGCGTTGCATTCCGGTTTCATCGATCGTCGGGAAGAGGTGATAAAGGTTCAAAAGTACATTCGGGAAAGCCCCCACCCCGTTATCGTAACCGGCGACCATAACGATACACCGTATAGTGTTGTGTACGAACGCATGCGCCGAACCTTGCCCAATAGCTTCGAAGAGGCAGGACGCGGGTTCGGGTTTACCTACAATCGCCTGCCCGGTTTCATCCGAATTGATCATCAGTTTCATGATCCGAAAATACCCGTCCTGAACTTCGAAACGATTAATTACCTCAAGTACTCAGACCACTATCCTATTGTGGGGACATATCTCATCAGGTAGTATCAGAAGATAGTATTAGGAGTGAGGAGGGCTGACGCCAGCATTATCTTTCGCGTCAGCCATCCTCACTCCTAATGCTATCTTCTGATACTGCCCTCAAGGATGGGCATTCACCCAGGACTCTCCATCCGTGAAGACTTCTTTTTTCCAGATGGGTACCGTTTGTTTGATGGTGTCAATGATGTAACGACAGGCTTCAAAGGCGGCAGCCCGGTGGGGCGTAGATACGCCAATCAATACGGCAATATCACCAATTTGCAGAGTCCCCTTGCGGTGGATGATTGTGTAGCGAAGAATAGGCCACTGCTGTTGAGCATCATCCGCTATTTTCTGCATTTCGCTGATGGCCATGCGGTCATAGGCTTCGTATTCGAGCCGGTCGACGGAGCGCTCCTGGGTGTTATCCCGAACAACGCCAAGAAAAAAATCAATTGCACCAGCCTGTTCCGACTGGAGGAACTGGAGAGCGGCAGAAACGTCAATAGGATCTGAAGTAAGGGCAATCATAGGATATAGGCAAAAGTTAACCTCCGCTCACCGGTGGGATAAGGGCAATTTCATCGCGGTGAGTGAGCAACTGCTCGGGTTCGGCATATTCGCCATTCACAGCAACCAACAAGGAACGAATGCCCGCCAGGGCCGGGTAGGATGCGTGCAACTGGCTGAGCAAATCACCTACGCTGGCTCCTTCCGTGAGTGGGACAGATACGGCCGACTGACCGGTTAAGTCGCGGGTGATTCCAAATAAAAGCACCGAAACAGACGAATTCATAAACAGGTACAATACACGATAAAGTGAGCAATTTAGCGAAAGAACGCCGTAAGCTGCTATTCAAGTTCGCCAGCCCTCAACAAAAAGCGGTGTCACTTCCTGATGAAAGTGACACCGCTTTTATTCACTGGACAGGTACTTACTTCGAATTGTCCATTTTCCGTTCAGCCTTCTTCATTTTGCGATCTGCTTTGTTGAGGGCTTTATTGGTTCCGTCTTTAACGTCTTCTTTTGTATTTTTAGCGGCAGTCGAGATTTTATCCCCCGCCTTATCGGCTTCGCGGCCTACTTTCCGGCCAGCGGCCTTCGTTGTTTCTTTAGCCTGATGGGCTGTTTCTTTGGCATTTTGTTTCGTATCCTGAGCAGATACAAGGGCGACGGAGAAAAGCAAAGCAGTCGCCAGCATCATTATCTTTTTCATAATTGTTGAGTTGATTTCTGCACGAAATAACTCGACAACCTACTGAAATGTTTATTCCTTCATTGGTTTTATACCCGCCATCTGACGAAAACGGATCCTGGCCAGCTAATCTTTGTGCTTAAACACTTTTACCTGATACACGTAATCCTGCATGCGCTTGATCTGCTGTTTGCGGGGCAGGTGTGCCAGCGTATTTCGTTTATTCAGGCGGAGTGGCTGCCCTTTGAGCGAATCGGTTGGAATATTATTGAGTGCTTCGAGAATGTAATTTGTTTTCACCGCAAAACTAACGCCCTCAGAGGTCGTCTGCTTACCGCTAATAATACCAATAACATTCCCTTTTTCATCCAGCAGCGGCCCACCTGAGTTTCCGGGGTTCACGCCAATGGCCACCTGATAAGCGGTCGAATCACCCCGAAAGCCTGTACCGGAACTGAGATACCCTTCGCCATAAACGATTTCTTCGCGGGGATAACCCAGTGTATAGACTCGTTCGCCTAAATCGGAGGGACGGGATTCGAAACCATATGGAACGGACGGCATAGTCCTGAAAGCATTATCATCGCACAATTGCAGAAAGGCTAAATCGTGCGCCTTATCGGTATAAACGACACGCGCTTTATACACTTCCCCTTTAGCACTCTGGACGTATACGGAATCAGCTTCGCGTACAATGTGGTTGTTGGTAACCATATAGCCATCGCCCGTGAGCAGAAAGCCCGAGCCGGCTACCTGTGCCGGATTGGCGCTTAAACCCCTCCCCCGACCATTGTAGTCATTCAGCAACTGACGCTGCGACGATTTAACAGCCTGAATTTCCTTGCTTAGCTGACGATATTGCTGCTCTTGCTGGTGGCTCTGCTGGTAGGACCGATACAGAAAAATAGAGCCGAACGTGGTGATGATCGCGGCCGATGCAGCTACGGCCAGCGTAGTCCGGTACATTTGCCAGAGCGACCGAATCTGACCCGTTGGGGCCAAGCGGTATGCCTCGGCATGCTGACGCATAACGTCCATATCGGTACGTGCCTCAACAGCGGCTAACCGCTCTTTGAACCGGATTCGTTCGCCATAAGCCCGAAGGGCATTTTCGATATCTCGTTCTTCGTTCGTTTCCATTTTAGTAATACCGACTCTCCAGCGTCGGTGGATACTTGACGACAAAACCAACTCTGGAGAGTTGGCACTATGATTTATATTCCGAAAAGAACAGCCGCTTCAACCGCATCAGGCACTTGTACTTCTGCGTTTTGGCATTGTCGGCGTTGGTATAGCCAAACTTTTCGGTGATGTCCTGCATGCTCAAATGCTGGATATAAAAATCGTCCAGCAGGGTGCGGCAGGGTTCGCCAAGTCGATCGAGCGAGTCGGCCATTAAAGTAAACTGACGGTCTCGCTCTTCGTGGTCGGTTACATCTTCGTCCAGTTGCCCGGCAACGAATTCGTCGGTAACGGGCCGTTCTACATCGCGCACCATGTAACGGCCTTTGTGTGCTAACTGCTTCAGCCACAACCGTCGACCAACCGAATAGAGGTAGGTTTTCAGCTGACAGTGAAGTTCCAGCGAGCCAGTCCTTACTTTCTCATATAAGACAATCAGGGCTTCCTGATAAATATCCTTGGCATCGTCTTCATTACCGCTATTGCTGGTCACAAAGTGAAGCACCATTGGGAAGTACCGACGATATAATTGCGTCAATGCGTCGTCGGAGCCATTGGCCAAACCCATCAGCAACTCTTCATCAGTCAATATGGGCGACCTACTTTCCTTCATTGAGTTGAGTCATTACTTAATACAGAAACGGCTAAGACGTAACCCAAAAAAAAATAAAAAAAAGTTGGGTTACCTTTCTCTCTATACCGTATTAACAGTGACATTAATTATTAATCACTAAACAAAAACATCCCCAAAAATATGAAAGCAATCACGAAATCCGCCTTCTTTTTCATGGCTATGATCGCCCTGGCTACGTCTTGCAGCTCGAAGAAGACCGAAACCACCGAAACGACCACAACCACGACGGCGGATTCCGCTTCGACGATGGCTACGGACTCGACGATGGCTACGGATTCTGCTTCGACGATGTCTGCTGATAGCGCGAAGTAATATTTGCTAAGGCACAACTGCCGGTACATCTTACCGACACCGCTATAAACGTTTGAAAGCCCCCTGATTCGTCAGAGGGCTTTTATTTTTTACACCCTATCGATATTACATCAACAATTCCTTCAGCAGATTCATTTCACCCGTAGGGGCGGCTTTTTCGTACAGAATATTATACACCGCGTTGGTGATCGGCATATTCACGGCATACTTCCGATTGATCTCATAGATACTTTTCACAGCATAGTATCCCTCGGCAATCATGTTCATTTCGGCCTGTGCCGACTGAATGGTGTAGCCCCGGCCAATGAGCGTACCAAATGTTCGGTTGCGGCTGAAGGGTGAATAAGCCGTTACCAATAAATCACCCAGGTAAGCCGACCCGCTTAAATCCCGATGTTTGGGATATACGGCATCGACAAATCGTTTGATCTCCTGCATGGCGTTTGACACCAGCACTGCCTGAAAATTGTCGCCATACCCCAGGCCACGGGTAATGCCACTGGCCAGCGCGATAATGTTTTTCATCACGGCACTGTACTCGATCCCATAAATATCATCGACGGCCGTTGTCTGCACGAAACGACACCGGAGCAGGGAAGCCACTTCCTGCGCACACAAAGCGTTTTGGGAAGCAATGGTCAAATAGGAGTGTTTTTCAAGAGCTACTTCCTCAGCATGACACGGCCCGGCAATGACCGACATCCGATCTACGGGAACCCCATACTGCTCGCTTACCCAGTCGGTCACTAACTGATTAGCCCCCGGAATCATGCCCTTGATGGCCGACACCACCGTTTTTCCTTCAAAATGTGCTGATTTGAGTCCCGTTAGCGCGTCACTGACAAAAGCCGCCGGAACGGCCAGAATAATGTAATCGCTGTCTTTGAATGAATCCCGAATTTTGGTACAGACCTTCACCTTTCGGGTATTGATCTGTACGTCGCTCAGGTAGCTTGGGTTGTGTCCAAATTTTTTAATATGATCGGCGTCAGACGTTTTGCGAAGCCACCATTTAACACTGACGTTATTTTCGGAGAGAATCTTAACGAGAGCGGTGGCCCAACTGCCTCCACCTACCATGGTGAGTCGAATGGGTTGAGTTACTTTCATGGGGTAAAGTAAGGAAGAAAGCCGATGTATGACAAGTTTAGAAGACTTCCCTATCACTGGTACTTACCGAATGCTAAGTTGTCTTACCTCTCAAAAAGTGTTTTCCTCCAATGGTATTCTTTTTTTGCATATTTAGCGCTTACTCCTCGATAACCCTTCTGACTACCTGACACTTATACCCGCCATGGAGATTTTCTTACTGGTCATTTTACTCATCCTGGCCATTATTGCCAACAACCGTTTTGGTGCCATACGAGACGCTATTGGCGTACAGCACACCGTTATCAATCAGCTACGCACTGAGCTGCTTGCCTTTAGGGAAGAATTCAATTCGAAAGAGGTATTGGCGCCTATCGTGCAAGCGCCTATAACGCCACCAGCTGAGTCGCCAGCAATTGTTATTCCCGAAGAGATCCCCACTTCTGTTGCTGAGCTTATACCTGAAACCGTTGTCCCCGTTGACATAACCCCGGAACCCGAACTGGTTATGATGACGCAGGCGGCTCCACAAGCGGTAGTGCCAGAGCCGCCAAAACCTTCTTTTATCCAGCGGTTCCTCCTGGAGAATCCCGACCTGGAGAAGTTTATCGGTGAAAATCTCATCAACAAAATCGGTATCGCTATTCTGGTGGCGGGTATCGGCTACTTTGTCAAATTTGCCATCGACCAGCAGTGGATCAACGAAATTGGCCGGGTCATGATCGGTATTCTGGCGGGTGGCCTCCTAATTGGCTTAGCGCACCGTCTTCGGAATACATTCAATGCCTTTAGTTCGGTGTTGGTGGCGGGTGGCCTTTCCGTTCTTTACTTCACCATTGCCATTGCTTTTTCTGATTACAAGATTTTTAGCCAGACAGTGGCCTTCATAGTAATGGTCATCATCACGGGTTTTTCGGTTCTGCTGGCCATTGCGTATAACCGTTCTGCGTTGGCAGTTATGTCACTCATTGGGGGTTTCGCAACACCATTAATGGTCAGTACCGGGCAGGGCAACTATATTGTTCTGTTTAGCTACATACTTATTTTGGATGGCGGTATGCTGGTACTGGCCTATTTCAAAAAGTGGAACATCGTGCACTGGGTGGCATATGGCTTCACCGTCCTATTGTTTGGCGGCTGGTTAAGTTCGGAGGTAGTCGGAGTTAAACAGGCGCCTTATACCGGCGCCCTGCTTTTTGCTACCTCATTTTACGTTGTATTTATGGTGATGAACCTGATCTATAATCTTAAAAATCAGGCTAAATTCTCGGCTATTGAAATCAGTCTGCTGCTAAGTAATACCGCTTTTTATTACGCAGCGGGTATGGCTATCCTGGCCAATGTGGATAAAGGAGCCTACCAGGGGTTGTTTACGGCAGCCATCGCCGGCATGAATTTTGGCATCGCCACGTTGCTTTATCGACGCCAATCTGTCGACCGAACCTTAATCTATTTACTGATCGGGTTGGTCATTACGTTCGTTAGTCTGACCGTTCCGGTACAACTGGATGGCAACTTTATCACCATGTTCTGGGCGCTGGAGGCCGTTTTGCTCTTGTGGCTGGCCCAGCGATCCGGGTTAACCCTACTTGCTAGTGCGGCAGTGCTCGTCATGGGGCTCATGCTAATCAGTTTAACCATGGACTGGGCACAACTGTATTTCAATACCTCGGTGCCTGCCCCACTCGCTTTACCCATCCTTCTTAACAAAGCCTTTATAACCAGTTTGGTCGCTATTGTCAGTTTAGTCTTAACCAATCGGCTGCTACGCAGTCAGCCAACGCCCTTTCAGTTCTGGATAGGTCCGTTGAGCGTGGCGGCTTACCAACAGCTCATTGGGTATTTAACCGTTCTTGTCATTTACTTTGGTGGTCTTTTGGAACTGGATTATCAGGCTAGCCTTGCGTATGGCTTTGGCCCTAATCGAACCATTTTCCTCGGCACATACCATCTTTTTTTAGGTGCTGTTGCCCTGTTTATCACCCGACGTTATGCGGTACGTTCGTGGATGCTACAGGCTACCATCGCCTGCCTGATCATCCTGTTTTTTTATGTGCTGATGTTCGCACCGGCTGTTCCTAATTTGCTGAGTAGTTATTTTCAAGGGAACGAACTCAGCAAAATTGGCTTTCCGGTCCACTACCTGAGCCTGTTCTTTCTGATTGGCTTGTTGGTTTTACTGCCAAAAGTTAAACCATTTCTGGAGCCAGTCCCCCCGCTTGCCCATAAGATATGGCCGTGGTTTCTTGGCTTTGTCTTGGTTTACACGGCTAGTTCGGAGCTATTTACCCATGTCGCTTACTTTAGTTTTGCGGGTGACAGCCTGCCCACATTGCCCTGGCAAAAGCAAGCCGTAGCTGATCGGTACTACGCCGTCTTCGAACAAACGAACAAAGTAGGACTTCCCATCCTGTGGGGTATTTGTGCCTTTATATTCATGTATGTGGGTCTAAGTCGTCGAAACCGGCAATTCCGAATTATGTCGCTGAGCCTGTTTGCCCTGACACTGTTCAAATTATTTTTCTACGACCTCCGGGGTATTTCGGAAGGGGGACGTATTGCCGCGTTCATTTCGCTCGGTGCGCTGTTGCTTATCATTTCGTTTATGTATCAGCGCATCAAACGGCTGATACTTCTGAATGACGAAACCACACCTATCGCCTGATTCATGCGTTTATTCACTTTTTTGACGATAGTGGGCTTACTATCCACGCGAGTTGGCCAGGCCCAGTCATTTCAGTACAAGGCTGCTATTGATCACGCTCAACAGTCGGGGTTTTACCGGATTCTGCTTCCACCGGCGGTGTTGGGCCGACTGAACCCAAGCCTGACCGACATTCGTCTGTATGACGATCACCAGCAGGAAATACCCTACAAGCTCATTCGGGAAACACCCGGCCGTTCGGTGTCCTTTGCCGATTACGAGATCGTTACCAGGGTTTCTAAACCAAACGTATCTACAACGCTGGTGATCCGAAACCGGGTTAAGGCTCCAATTCGCTCACTGACTATACTCAGTAAGAACACCAATGCAGCCCGGAAAGCCAAACTCAGCGGCAGCGCCGATGCTCAGAACTGGTATGCCATCGACGACGATATATGGCTGAAACCTTCACAGGATAACCTAAAAACAACCGACAGCCAGACCATCAATTTCCCATTGAGTGACTACGAATACTACCGGCTCGACATAAACGACTCATTGAACACACCCCTGAACATTCTCCGGGTCGGCTATTTTACATCCAAAGCATCGGTGGGCAGGTACACGTCGATTTCCAACCTGTCGATCTCACAGCGCGACAGTAATGACAGAAATACCTATATCCGTTTAACTCAACCAGACGATGCCCGACTGGACCGCCTGACCATTTTCATAAACGCCCCTACGCCATACCGACGTCGCGCTACCATCAGTCAGTTACGCACACGCAAACGAAAACGTGGACGCATAGATACGTGGTTTGAACCGATACGCTCGCTGGAACTTAGTTCACCAGACAGCACAATAGTTGATCTGCCCGGCCTAAAGGCGAACGATCTTTATTTGATCATTACCAACGACGATAATAAGCCATTACCCATCAGTCGTGTTCGGGGGTATCAACTAACCACCTATCTATTGGCAAACCTGACGGCTCATACAAACTACCAGCTTCGTTTCTCAGCGGAGAACTCGATGGCACCGAGTTATGACCAAACAGCCTTCAATGCTGCCTTATCGGCTAATTCCCCAATTCTTCAGGTGGGAGTCGTCAATTCAGTCCGCACAACTGATGAAGCGCCGTCATCTGTTTTCGCGGATAGCCGGATTATCTGGCTTGCGTTAGGATTGGTCCTCGTCGTGTTGGGGGCGATGTCGTATCGGATGATTAAAGAAATGGGAAAAGCAAAGGTCTGAGGCTCCCACCATGCCCACTTCTCCCACGACAAACTAGTAGAGGAGGTGCTGAAACTGGGAAAGCGGTTTAAGGACGTTTGACCGTTCTTTAAGATAGAGTTGGGCGATCCCAAACAACTGCGTTACTATTCCGGTAAAACAAGCCGTGGCGTTCACTACGACCTACGGCGACATTAACGAAGCCTTCTATTCTTGGCCCTAAAAAGCGTACGAAGACGCGCTCAAGCTGATAAATAAATACTACTAAAAGAGCACTTTTCGACCCGTTGTCAGTGCATTCGCCACCAAACGGCCGATTTTGGCTGGGGCTTCGCCGACGAAATGGAGCGGCTGACGAAGGAGTATTTGGATGTTTCCCCAAACCTATAAGGTTTCAAAAACCTTATAGGTTTATTTAGCTCTATGTTGAGACGATTTGATTTCTACTGAGTCTAATGGTAAACAAACATCGCAGGTTTATCTATCGTACCAATGTACAACGAACCTTTGCTCCCCGGCCAATACTACCATATTTTCAATCATGCTGTTGGTGATGAAAATTTGTTTCGGCAAGCAACAAATTATCTATATTTTCTTGAACGGTACGGGCACTATATTTTCCCAATAGCCCGAACATACGCGTATTGCCTGATGCCGAATCATTTTCACTTGGTCGTACAGATTAGAGAGGAGAATGAATTATTACAGTATCATAATTACCTTGCCAAGCAACGCCCAAAAACAATAATGCCACTGGATTACTCGTCATTTGTGATGCAGCAGTTCAGCAATTTCTGTAACAGTTATGCGAAGTCATTCAACCGTCGTTTTAATAGGAAAGGGGCTCTATTTCTTGATTTCCTTCGGCGAAAGCCCATTGAGTCTGAAGATTACTTTACAACATTGCTGGCATATGTTCATCGAAATCCCGTACATCATGGTTTTTGTCGCAACGCCAGCGAGTGGGCTTATTCATCACTCCATTCTATCACCAGTAATAAACCAACTCGTTTAGAGCGAAATACGGTGCTGGACTGGTTTGGTGGCATTGAACCCTTCATCGCCTTTCACAAACAGATTTGTACTCTTCCCCCTGGTGAGGATTGGGAGTTCGGTCAATGAACCAATCCCCAAATCTATAAGGTTTTTGAAACCTTATAGGTTTGAGTACACGGCTACTCGCTCTTCTCTTCCTCCTTCTTTTTATTCTTGTTCGGGTCGCGCTTGATGACCAGTTCCCCGTTCTTGAGCTTCTTCGAGACGGCGATGAATGGGCCCGAAATGATCTCCTCGCCGGGTTTTAGGCCCGATAGAATTTCTATATTTTCGAAGTCGCTAATGCCCGTTTTCACTTCCCGCTGAACGGCCTTGCCCCCTACGTTTACGAAAACGATCTCTTTGGGCTTATCTTTCTTCTCGACGACATCGGCTGGTTTCTCATCAACCGTACCACTCGATCTGTCTTTGACTTCTGCCGTGTCGATGGCACTGGAATCGGCAGCGCGGGTAGTTACAGCGGCAATCGGCACGGCCAATACGCCCGCTTTCCGGTCGGTGATGATCTCGACGGATGCCGTCATACCGGGCTTGAAGGGGTACCCTTTTTTGTCTTTTTCGGCCAGTAAGTCGGCGTATGAGTTGTTAAGAATCTTAATTTTTATCTCAAACTCCGTAACGGCGTCAGACGATATCGAAGCAGCCGCGCCCGACGAACTGGTTAGACCGTTGGCAGTGTTGGCAATCTCATAGACAACGCCTTTAAATTTCCGTCCGCTAGTCGTATAAGAGTCAACTTCAATATCGGCCGTGTCGCCCAGGTTGACGCGCACAATGTCATTTTCGTTCACATTGACCCGTACTTCCATGTTTTGCAGGTTCGCAATCCGCATGATTTCCGTACCGGCCATCTGCGAAGTACCCACTACGCGCTCACCTAACTCGATGTTCAGTTTGGATACCGTGCCATTTACGGGGCAATAGATGGTTGTTTTACGCAGATTCTCATTGGCATCACGTAGGCTGGCTTCGGCACTCTGGATATTGAATTGAGCCGCTCTGACATTAGCATTAGCGGCTTCTACCTCCTGCTTGGCGACATTGAA
Organism: Spirosoma aerophilum; assembly: GCF_054782495.1. Taxonomy (NCBI): domain Bacteria; kingdom Pseudomonadati; phylum Bacteroidota; class Cytophagia; order Cytophagales; family Cytophagaceae; genus Spirosoma; species Spirosoma aerophilum. The sequence continues at coordinate 167,071 of NZ_BAAGSJ010000038.1, forward strand.
GTTAGCTTCACTGGTTTCCAGATCAGCTGCCGATACAACTTTATCGGCAAAGAGTTTGCGATTACGCTCATAGTCCGCTTTGGCTCGTATCAATCGTGCGTTCGACTGAGCCACCGATGCTTTCGATTGCTCTAACTGAGCCCGACTCTGATTGACGGCCGCCCGCGCCCGCGCCAGTAATGACTCGTAGTTATCAGGCCGAATGCGGCAAAGAAGCTGACCAGCTTTTACGGGATCACCTTCGTTGACGTACAGACCGATAATTTCCCCTGACACGTCGGGGCTTATTTTTACTTCTACCTGGGGCTGAACACGCCCCGATGCACTCACGCGTTCGGTAATATCGAGCCGTTTGACCGACGCGAAATCCACTTCCGTTGATTTCGGCTTGCCCAACATACCCGCCTGTTTCGCGGCAACTAATCCTCCTACGAGCAGGACAAGCAGTCCACCCAAAATCCACCAAATTCGACTTGACTTCTTCTTCATGATTAGGGAATTAGTGAACGAGTAAATGAATGAGTTTATCCTGGTTGTTCACCCATTCACTAATTCACTAACTTAATTAAAACTAAGCGGTTTATTCTGATAATAATCTAAAATTTTGATCCGAAACACATAATCGTACTTGGCCTGTACCAGACTTGCCCGAGCACGGTCAAGGTTCGTTTTGGCTATGCTATAATCCGTAGCGTTAATGGCACCGGCATTCAAACGGCTTTCGGCCATCTGAAAGGCTCGTTCCAACGAAGCCACCTGCGCCTGCGTAGCCCGGTAGCGATTGGCTCCGGCTCTCACCTGGGTATAGGCCGTTTCAATCTGCTGGCGCAACGTCAGGCGGGTATTCAGTGCGGTCAATTCGGCATTTTGCTGCTGAATTTTGGCCGTTGTAATTCGGTTACGCGACAAATTACCCTGAAAAATGGGTACGCGTAGAAATAATGAAACCGACTGGCTAAAGTTATTACTTAATTGATTACCGTATGAAATCCCGCTTCTGTCATACCCCGGCACGGATGTAGTGATTGGAATTTGAGTGCCGGTTACGGGGTCTGTGATAAACCCAATTGTTTGCGGGGTAGATTGACCATTCGGTACCGCTGTACTGGCGGCACTGGAATAAATTGTGCTCAAATTTCCATTCAGCGACAAGGTTGGATATAAGCCTCCTTTAGCTACCTGCACGCCCAAGGTAGCACTTTTCACACGCAGGTCAGCCCCTTTTACTTCCGGCAGATTTGTGGAGGCAACATCATACAGTTGTTGTACGGTTGCCGTGTAAGGATCTAACCCCGGGTCAGGCACACTAATCTGTTCAACATCGAAATCCTGATTAATAGGCACGTTCATGGCTTGCAACAGCGCGACCTTAGCCAGATCGAGGGTATTTTGCGCCGTAACAATATCTACTTCATTGCTGGCCAGTGTTGCCCGCAGTTCATACAGGTTCCCCTCTGGCGCTGATCCGGCAGTGACCAAACGCTGCGTCCGCTCCAGTTGCGCCCGTGTTACATCAGCCTGGCGTTGGGCAACGGCCAGTTGCTCAGTACCGGTCAATACGTTCAGGTAGTTCTGGGCTACGGTCAGCGAGACATTATTCTGAGTAGCTGTCAACTCCTGCTGACCTGCCTGAAGGGCTACTTCGTTTTGCTTGATCGTACTTCGAAGCACACCACCATTGTAGAGCGTAGCCGATGTATTTAGCTGGAAGCTGCTGGAGTTAATGGTTTGCTGGACGAATTCGTTGGATTGCGGGTTGATACTACGGCCGCCATTTATGGACTGATTGCCCTGAAATACGGCGGTTGGTAATTGATTTAATCGGGATTGCCGCAATTGCAGATCGCTATTTGCGATTGTCAAACGCCCCTGTCGTATCTGAATATTATTTTGTTGAGCAATTTCGATACACTGCTGTAAATTTAGTCTGGTCGCGGCTGTTTGACCACTTCCGGGCGATACGGCCGAAACAGCACTCTGTGCGTATGTTGCCGACACATTCGTCGTTAATACCAGAGCTGCTACAACTCCTATCTGTTTCCACGCCACTTGCATACACATTCTATTTGATGGTTCAATGTTACAAACTTACCTTCGGCGCGGCTATCGTTTTGGGATAAACGGCGCAAACTAAGCATGTTTCTGGTTTATAATTCGGATATACTTCCTGAAAGCGATTTTCGCCTATCAGAAAACGACCGTGCCTTTCAGTATGGCGACGGCCTTTTTGAGACGATTCGATACGAATCGAACCGAATCTGGTTCTGGCATGACCACTTCTCCCGGCTTTCGGCGGGTATGTCAGCCATGCAATTAGCCTTTCCGGATGACTTCATAACCGAGACTCTGGAAGAGGTTATTTTACATCTTCTGGAAGCTAATGAACTGACTGACCAATCCACCCGCATCAAGCTTCAGGTCTGGCGTCAATCCGGTGGCTTATATACGCCTGCCACTAACCAGGCACATATGCTGATCACGGTACGGCCGGGCCATTCATTTTCAATAACCGACAAAGCGCGGACAGCCGTTTACGATGATTTTCGTCTGTCGCCCTCCCCTGTTTCGGCGTTCAAGACCCTCAACGCCCTCCCTTATGTGCTGGCCGGTATCTATAAAAACCAGCACAACTTAGACGATGTCATACTGCTCGATACCCACGGGCACCTGGCCGAGTGCCTGGCCTCTAGTCTGTTCTGGTACATCAACCAGACACTGTTTACCCCTTCCCTTCAAACGGGATGCATCAACGGCATTGTCCGGCAGCAATTACTACGACTGGCCTTAAACCATGGCATAACTATTAAGGAAGGTCTCTACAAACCCGATGTTCTCCTGAAAGCCGAAGCCGTTTTCTGCGCTAATGTGATGGGTATTCAATGGCTGAATCAGGTAGACCAAAGCGTCATATATCCTTCAGTGAAAGTAAAGCAACAGCTTGCCTTATTATTCAGCCACCTTCACCGCTGAGGGCTCCAGCCAGCCATCTTTTAGGCGTATGATGCGGGAACCATATTCGGCGTTCGTTTCCGAGTGAGTTACCTGCACAATGGTCACGCCGTCTTTCTGATTCAGCTCCCGGAAAATCTCCATGATGTCACGGGCCTGGTCGGAATGCAGGTTGCCGGTTGGCTCATCGGCAAAAATAACCGACGGATAAGCCGCCAGTGCTCTGGCAATACCTACCAGCTGCTGCTGACCTCCCGATAACTGGGCCGGAAACAAGTCTTTGCGGGCAACGATGTTGAACCGGTCGAGCAGTTCGGCCACGCGGCTTTTGCGCTCCGAACCACCCAGGCCTTTGTAAAGCAGGGGCGTTTCAATGTTTTCATACACCGTCAGTTCATCGATCAGATGATAAGCCTGAAACACAAAGCCGATCTGTGTCCGGTGCAGTTCCGTACGCCTTTTTTCGGACAGTTTCTGTACCGGGTGATCATCCAGCAGATATTCGCCTTCCGAAGGTTCTTCCAGCAATCCCAGAATATGCAGCAACGTGGACTTCCCGGAGCCCGAAGGCCCCATAATAGACACAAACTCTCCTTTAGCAATATCGAGCGAAATGTTTCGCAACACATACACCCGGCCAAAGCCCGCTGGGTAGTACTTGGAAACGTTGTTAAGTTGAATCATAATCGGTTACTTTGAAAAGGTTCTTATGTATATTAATATCATTCGCTATGAATGACACTTAATTTTTTAGGCGGTAATTACTTTTGGGTCAAGTTCTTTCCGCTTACTGGTCAAGCGCCGTGCCAGAATTACAAGTCTTTCATTAGCAAGAACTTGCTCACAGATTACCACTAACATCGTCCGCATACGGACAAAGATACCGTTGAAAACGGACACCTTTTTCGGTTATCCATGCAACGAATTTCCTTTTTTACTCATCCTGTTATAAATCTAAAACCATCCTCACAATGAAAGCAATCGCTTTACTCGTTTTCCTTCTCACAACGGGCTTGACTATCCCCAACATCGACTGGAAAAAAGACCGGACGGTTTCCGGCTTTACGGGCGTAAGTGTATCCAGCGGTATCGACCTCTACTTGGCTCAGGGTAATTCAGAAAGATTAACCCTTGAGGTAAAAGGTCTTGACGAAGATCAGGTAGTTTCGCGCGTTAAAAATGGTGTTCTGGAACTGTACATCGACAGAAAGGGACTAGGCTGGAACATTGGCAAGAGTAACTCCGTCAAAGCCTATCTGACCTTCAAGCAGCTCAACAACCTTCAGGCCGGGGGCGGCTCCGATGTGTTTGGTCAGGGCACACTGACGTTTGATGACCTGAACCTGGAAGCCTCCGGCGGCTCCGACGTGAAACTAGACCTCAAGGCCAACGAACTGAACGTGTCGGCCTCGGGCGGGGCCGATGCGATTTTACAGGGATCAGCCCGGACACTCAACGCCAGTGGTTCGGGGGGCTCCGACCTTGATGCCCGCCGACTGACCGTTCAAATCTGCAATGCCAACTCATCCGGCGGCTCCGACGTGTATGTCAATGCCAGCAAAGAGCTGACCATGAAAGCTTCCGGCGGGTCGGATATTTATTACTCCGGCTCAGCCAAAGTGCTGTCCAGCAGTAAATCGGGCGGGTCGGATATTACGCGGAGAAATTAAAAAGAGCGAAACAGTGAAAGAGCGAAAGAGCGAAACGGTAACTTTGTGCACGATTTCGCTCTTTCACTCTTTCATTCTTTCACTGTTTTGATTCCTACAATTGGTATTCTCGGCGGAGGTCAGCTTGGCCTGATGCTGTTACAAGCGTCCATTGACTGGAACCTCCGCGTTCATATACTCGATGCCGATGCCGAAGCACCCTGTCGCCATCTTTGCACCCAGTTTACGCAAGGCTCCCTGACCGACTATGATACCGTTTATCAGTTTGGCCAGGCGGTTGACGTGTTGACCATTGAAATAGAACGGGTTAATGTCGAAGCCCTCGAGGCACTCGAACGCGAGGGCAAAAAAGTGTTCCCTCAGCCGTCGGTTATCCGTATTATTCAGGACAAACGGCTTCAGAAACAGTTTTACCGCGATCATAACCTCCCCACAGCCGATTTTATCCTGACAGAAAACCGGGCCGATGTGGCGTTGCTGGAAATTCACAACCCTGATTTTTTACCAGCGTTTCATAAGCTTGGCCGCGATGGATACGATGGCCGTGGAGTGCAGCGGATTGCGACCGTTGCCGATGTCGGGAAAGCTTTCGACGCTCCGGGTGTGCTCGAAAAAGCGGTTGACTTCGAGAAGGAGTTGGCCGTTATCGTAGCCCGGAATGAGCGGGGTGAGATGCAGACATTTCCAACGGTCGAGATGGTTTTTCATCCCGAGCTGAATCTGGTCGAGTATTTGTTTGCGCCAGCCGAGATTCCGGACGCCATCAACCAGCAGGCGCAGGACATTGCCCGGCGCACTACCGAAGCGTTTGGTATTGTTGGTCTGTTAGCGGTTGAGCTTTTTTTGGATAAACAGGGCAATGTGCTGATTAATGAAGTAGCCCCCCGCCCGCACAACAGCGGTCACCATACTATGCGTGCCAACGTGACCTCGCAGTTTGAACAGCACTGGCGGGCGATTCTGAACTACCCCCTGGGCGATACATCCGCTTATCAGCCAGCCGCCATGGTAAATCTACTGGGCGAAGATGGCCATACCGGACCTGCGGTTTACGAAGGGCTCGAAACGCTGCTGGCCATGCCGGGGGTGTTCCCCTTCTTTTACGGGAAAGCCATTACCAAACCCTTCCGTAAGATGGGCCACGTAACCGTCATGGACGATTCGCTGGAAGCTTTACGGGAAAAAGTAGCCGTGGTACAAAAAGGAATCCGAGTAATTTCTTAAACGCAAAGACGCAAGGGGTATCGCGAAGAACGCAAAGAAAAACTTAGCGCGCTTTGCAATACCCCTTGCGTCTTTGCGGTAAAAGCTAATCTTACGCCACTACGTTTTCCAACGTGCCAATCTCATCGATCGTTATTCTGACCACATCGCCCGAACGAAGCGTAAACGTATCGGGGGGGACAATGCCAGTGCCGGTCATCAGGAAGCAACCATAGGCGAAGGAGCATTCGCGGTAGAGGAACGAGACTAACTCCGTATGCTGCCGCTTCATCTGATTGATGGCAATGCTGTTGGTAAATGCAGCCTGCTCATCTCGAATAATTTCCAGTCTGATCTGCGTGTCGGGCGAAATAGGGGCTTCGGGCACGTAGAGGCATGGACCAAGGGCCGCGGCACCATCGTAACTTTTGGCCTGAGGTAAATAGAGCGGATTCTCACCTTCAATACTCCGCGAACTCATATCATTGCCGCAGGTATAAGCCACAATCTTACCCGACGAAGTGATGAAGAGCGTCAGCTCCGGTTCGGGTACGTTCCAGGTCGAGTCAGCCCGGATCCGGACATTATCGCCGGGATTGACCACCCGCTCGGGGGTTGACTTGAAGAAGAGTTCAGGGCGTTCGGCATCGTACACGCGGTCATAGAAATTATCACCACCCGATTTTTTGGATTCTTCCATCCGTGCATCACGGCTTCTCAGGTAAGTAACGCCTGATGCCCAAACTTCCTGCCGACCAATGGGGGCCAGCAGCCCGGATGTCGTAGCCGCCCGGTTTTCGTCCGACGGCTCGGCCACCGCAGTCAGGGTATTTAAAAATTCGTGTAGATCATCCCGGTTGATCAATTCATCCCAATTATCGACGGGAATGGAATAAAATTGTTGTTGCGATTCAACGACGATACCGGTACGGGTTTTGTAAAGTTTCATAGACGACGAACTAAGCAGGATTTGGCCAACAAACAGACCGATTTGTCAGTAAAAGGTGTTATATTAGATAGTTTACTGTGAATTTGAGATGCTGCAAAAAACACGGGGTATTGCCCTGAGCTACATTCGTTACCGCGAAACCTCCATTATTGCCCGCGTATATACCGAGGAATTCGGCCTGCAAAGCTACATTGTTAACAGTGTACGAACGGCCAAAAGCAAAAATAACCGGATTGCTCTTTTTCAGCCTTTGACCTTGCTGGATATGGTGGTTTATTTTAAACCCGACCGCGATCTGACCCGGCTCTCGGAAGTTAAAACGAGCTATCCCTTTCAGAGTCTGCCGTTTGAGGTGGGCAAATCGACCATTGCTATGTTCGTGACGGAGATGCTGAATAAGGTCCTGAAAGAAGAAGCGGGCAGCCCGATCCTGTTTCGGTTTCTGGTCGATGCGGTGCTGTTTCTGGAAGAAGCCAAGGCGAACTACGAAAACTTTCACCTTACTTTCCTGCTCAAGCTTTCGTTCTTTCTGGGTTTTGGACCGGAAAACGCCCGTGAACTGGAAAATCAACTTCGCGAAAACGCCTATCCTTTTCTACCCGATGAGGAAATGGACACCGCTCTCAATATTATGCTTCGCCTGCCCTTTGGCACGCCCATAAAACTAAGTCGCTCAGCCCGCAATGAACTGGCCGATGCGCTGGTCACCTACTACCACATTCACATTGATTCGTTGGGCGAGGTTAAGTCACTGCCGGTGTTGCGGGAAGTGTTGGGGTGAGGATGACGTACCTACGGGCTTAAGCCCGTATTTCTCGTATGATTTATATATCAAAAACACGGGCTAAAGCCCGTAGGTACGTATTGTTACACCTTCCGTTTCAACTCAAAATGCTGCCCAAGGTACACGCGACGTACCTGTTCGTCGTTGGCTAACTCCTCGGCCGTGCCCTGTTTCAGAATTTTACCCTCAAACAGTAAATAAGCTCGGTCGGTGATCGACAGCGTTTCGTTTACGTTGTGGTCGGTGATCAGGATACCGATATTGCGGTGCTTCAGTTTGGCTACAATGCTCTGAATATCTTCAACGGCAATTGGGTCGACACCGGCGAAGGGTTCATCCAGTAGAATAAATTTCGGATCAACGGCCAGAGCACGCGCAATCTCGGTACGTCGGCGTTCACCCCCGGAGAGTACCTTACCTTTGCTCTTGCGCACGTGCGTCAGACTAAACTCTTCCAGCAGTTCTTCTACTTTTTGCTTTTGCTGTGCTTTAGGTAAATTACTCATTTCCAGCACGGCCAGCACATTTTCCTCGACTGACAGATCCCGAAAAACTGACGCTTCCTGCGCCAGATAGCCCAGGCCAAGCCGCGCCCGTTTGTACATGGGCAAATCGGTTACGTCTGTATCGTCGATAAATACCTTGCCACTGTTTGGTTTCACCAGACCAACGGCCATGTAAAAAGAAGTCGTTTTCCCGGCTCCGTTTGGTCCCAAAAGGCCAACGATTTCGCCCGTTTCGACCTGATACGATACGTTATTGTTAACTAGTCTGGACCCGTATTTTTTTACCAGGTTTTCTGTTCGTAGAATCATACTAATGCGTTACCCTCAAACGGTCAGCAGGGAACTGACCGAGCTGTTAGCGACGGCCGCAAAGTTCGCGGTATTCCGGCCTACTGCCAACTGTTTTTCAGAACAGCAGGTCGGAACGTCGGTTTATTAACAAAATTTATGGATAAACTGTGCGAAGTACCAAACAGCCTCTGGCTGTTTTCTTACATCTCAAACAGCCAGAGGCTGTTTGGTACTTCATTACACCTTCACATCTTTGAGCATCAACTGCAGGGTGGTATTTCCGTTGTAATGGTTCTGTTCAATCTGATAACAGATCGAGAACGGTTTACCATGGCGAAGCTGGTCGGCCAGGTGAGCAAATCCAAAGCCGACGGCCGTAAATGTTTGTCCCGATCGGCCAGAGGCCATACCCCCTTGCCGCACATTGAGTTTGAGGTGTTTCTCCTTCATGATGATGGGCTCACTCACCAGATACACATCTTCGGTCATGAAGGTAGGTTGCACATTATGCGGCCCAAACGGGCCCATCTGCCTCACAATACGGTATAGTTTTTCACTGATCTCACTAAAGTCAAGTGGTAAATCGATATCGACCAGCGGTGTCAAATGCTCCTCTTTGATCGTTCGGGCAACGACCTCTTCAAACTTTACGCGAAAGGCGTCGATATTTTTGACCGACATGGTCATGCCAGCCGCAAAGGTGTGACCACCAAACTGTTCCAGCAGGTCGGCGCACTCTTCAATGGCTTCGTAGACATCGAAACCCGGCACTGACCGTGCAGACCCGGCCGCTTTATCGTTCGACTGTGTCAGGATAATGGTTGGCCGATGAAAATGTTCAATGCAGCGCGAGGCCACAATACCAATGACCCCTTTATGCCAGGTGGCATCGTACAGCACGGTACTCTTCGCATGCATCAGGGCTTCGTTTTCCCGGATCATGTTGAGCGCCTGCTCTGTCATGCTACTGTCGAATTCACGGCGGCTATTGTTGTGTTTATTAATGGCCATGGCAAACTCATCGGCTTCCGCTTCCGATTCTGCCAGGAGAAGTTGAACGGCGGCTTTGGCATGCTGAATCCTGCCGGCAGCATTGATGCGCGGCCCCAGACCAAATACCAGGTTCGTAATGTCGAGTTCCCTTGTAAACCCGGCAATCTTCATCAATGCTTTTAACCCGGTACGGGGTGAGGTATTGATTTGCCGGAGACCATAGTATGCCAGCACCCGGTTCTCGCCCGTAACCGGCACAATGTCGGAAGCAATGCTGACCGCAACCAGATCGAGTAAGGGGTACAGCTGCTCCAACGATATATCCTTATGCAGGCAGAAGGCGTGCATCAATTTGAAGCCAACGCCACAACCGCTCAACTCTTTGTAAGGATACAAACAATCGTCTCGTTTTGGGTCAAGGACAGCAGCCGCATCGGGAAGCGTATCGCCGGGGCGGTGGTGATCGCAAATGATAAAATCAACACCGAGGGCTTTGGCTTCGGCTATACGCTCAACCGATTTTATGCCACAGTCGAGCGCAATGATCAGCGTAAAGCCATTTTCGGCCGCCCATTGTATGCCCTGCAGCGAGATACCGTAGCCTTCTTTATAGCGGTCCGGAATATAAAAGTCGATGGCCGCATGATAGTTTTTCAGAAAACTATAAACGAGTGCCACGGATGTTGTTCCGTCTACATCGTAGTCGCCATAGATCAGAATTTTCTCCTGTCGTTCGGGCAGCATGGCCATTTGCAGGCGCGTAATGGCCCGATCCATATCCTTCATCTCGAAGGGATTATGCAAATGGCCAATCTCTGGCCGGAAGAAGCTCCGCGCTTCTTCGTAGGTTTGTACGCCCCGCTGTACCAGCAGAGCCGCTAGAAAAGGACTAACACCGAGCGAATTGGTTAATGCTTCAATAGCCCCCTGCTGTTCCGCCGAGTTGGGGAAAGGTTTAGTGATCCAGCGTTTTGACGGGGGGGACGATTGGGCTATCATAATTGCAAGATAAATCCGTTTTTACAAAAACACTCTATGTATGCTGTATTTGCTTTCTCTTTTCAATCTGCTTTTATCCAGTTTTACACCGTCGGAATCACCGACAAAAACCAGTTTAACAATTGAGGTACACAACGTTCGTGTTATGCACGGAGCGGTCTATGTTGCCTTGTTTAAGCCCGGAAAAGATTTTCCTGAAGGGAAACCACTGGAGGGAAAGAAGATAGATGCCACACACGAACGGGTTCAAACCACTTTTTCCGTTGAGCCGGGGGAGTATGCCATTGCCGTCTACCATGACGAAAATGGAAATGGTAAAATGGATACCCGCATGTTTGGTATTCCGAAAGAGCCCTACGGATTCAGTAATAACTTCCGGCCTAAAATGTCAGCACCTAAATTTAGCGACTGTGGGTTTAGCGTGAGTGAGAACGGCAAAACCGTTCGAATCAAATTAGACTAAGATTGATTCACTTTTTATAGGGGCTGTGCTCTGGTTTGAACGCATGGCACAGCCCTGAAATAGTACAGTTCCGGGAAAAACACCCACAAAACACGAAATCGGCATTAATCCTGTAGTTAATGCTGGTCGGTTCAGATTTTTTCCATAATTTTGTCCGGCAAATAACATCACCTGTCTATTTGCTATGAGCTTAGATACCAGTAAGTTTCTTTACGAGGCTCTCACCTACGACGACGTACTGCTCCTGCCTGCCTATTCGGAGGTACTCCCACGCGATACGCAAACCGTTACCCAACTCACCCGCAACATCCGGCTTAACATTCCACTTATTTCGGCGGCTATGGACACCGTCACGGAATCGGCATTGGCTATTGCGATGGCGCAGGAAGGTGGTATCGGTATTATCCACAAAAACATGAGCATCGACGCTCAGGCTGACCAGGTTCGAAAAGTAAAACGCTCGGAAAGCGGGATGATCATTGACCCGATCACGCTTCTCGAAACGGCTACTCTCGCCGACGCGCTCAAGATCATGCGTGAGTTTAAAATCGGCGGTATCCCGGTTGTCGATGAGAACAACAAACTGGTTGGCATTTTAACCAACCGCGATCTGCGTTTTCAGAACGACATTTCACAGCCGGTTACGGGCATTATGACCCGCGAAAACCTCATTACGGCCCGCGAAGGGTTAACTCTCGAAGAAGCCGAGAGCATTTTGCAACAGTATCGGATTGAAAAATTGCCCATCGTCAACAACGACTATCATCTGGTAGGGTTGATCACTTACAAAGACATCCTGAAGAAAAAGAGCCACCCCAACGCCTGTAAAGACGAACTGGGTCGGTTACGGGTGGGGGCAGCCGTTGGTGTTACCCCCGATTTGACCCGCCGAATTGAGGCCCTTGTAAAAGCTGGGGTTGATGTCATTAGCGTTGATACAGCCCATGGCCACTCCAAAGGCGTTCTGGATGCTGTTCGGAACATCAAACAGCAGTTTCCTAAGCTACAGGTCATAGCGGGTAACGTAGCCACGGGCGAAGGTGCCAAGGCGCTGGCGGACGCGGGTGCTGATGCCGTAAAAGTAGGTGTTGGGCCCGGCAGTATCTGTACTACGCGCATCATTGCCGGTATTGGTATGCCGCAGTTAACGGCTGTTTACGAAGCCGCTAAAGCCTTACAGGGAAGTGGTGTTCCAATTATTGCCGATGGTGGTATTCGTTTCTCGGGCGATGTTACCAAAGCCCTCGCCGGTGGAGCCAGTACGGTTATGATCGGTTCATTACTGGCCGGTACGGAAGAAGCACCGGGCGAAGTGGTCCTGTATGAAGGCCGCCGGTTCAAAACGTATCGGGGTATGGGTTCTGTGGAAGCCATGGAAGAAGGGTCCAAAGATCGCTACTTCCAGGATGCAGAAGATGACATCAAGAAACTGGTACCTGAGGGTATCGTTGGCCGTGTACCTATCAAAGGCAAATTATCTGAGATCGTTTATCAGATGGTTGGCGGACTGAAAGCCGGTATGGGCTATTGTGGCGCGATCGACATTCCGACGTTGCAACAGGCCAAGTTTGTCAAGATTACATCCGCCGGTGTCCGGGAGAGCCATCCGCACGATATTTCGATTCAGAAAGAAGCCCCGAACTATTCATCACGGTAAGTTAAGATATAAGATGTATGATATATGATCTAACCAAATACATCATATATCATACATCTTACATCTCAACTTACACATCCTGGATCACTCCGAGTCGGTGATAATAAACGGGCATACGGTACAGGCCGAAGCACCTGTCTGTTTGTACCAGCGGCATTGCGGCCGTATGGCACAACGGGGTAATGCCGCTGGCTCTGTCAGGTGCTGGTTAACCGACATGACTAGGTCAATGACGCCACACCGCCCGGACTGCCACTGACTGCAACCTGACTTAACGCACCGATTGGCAAAACGAAAATGCTGCTCGGGCTGATCAACAGCACTGATGGCTTTGGTTAGTTCGGCAGTCATTGGCTCCGGCTCGGCCAGGAACCGCACAGCCTGGTCGGGGCCGACTGCCCCCAGCAGCAACGCCCCTTCTTCGGAGCGCGCACTGGGGCAGAGTGTTGTGGTGGAACTTACCATGACCGTTGCTAACCTACCTGAATGCCCTTCTGCAACTGTTTTTGCTGAGCCTCCAGTTCGGCGGGTCTGATTGCCAGATCCCTGGATAATGTCTTGATCCAGTACCCTTTCCAGCGGAGGGATGGAATCACGACGTGCACGCCCAGACTCCCCCCTGGCCTGGGGCCATTGCCACCACCAACGGGGCCATCATTTCCATCCGGGTCATCAGGATTCGGGTAGCCCGCCAACGCTGATGCAACAACCGTCTGAATACCCGCTTCTATCTTTTTTTCCATCTCGGCAGACAGTTTCAGACCACTCAGCAGAACGTGAAATTCACTGCCTTTGCTCACTTTAGGTGCTTCCATTTGAGAAGTTGATTAAAGGTGAAAACTTCATCAAAAGTCGGCTTGCACAATGGCTCTTTTTAGCGAAGAAGTACGGATTCAGCGTTTGTAAAAAGACGGATATTCAGATAAGTACAACTACGGCTGTAGTACAGTAAAAAAACCTTACCCATCAAGTAGATTTCACTCAAAGCACTGACTACCAAGCCGTTGAAATCAATTAGCGGAATCCAGATAAACTACCGTGCTGTTGGTTCCATGGGTCGTTAGGTTGACCTCCCGAACGCCGATCTGATAATTGTCTATTGCAAATTCGGGAGTATCCTGTTTCAGTTGGTAGAAGGTAGACGGCGTCAACAACACCAGCAAGTTTCCTCGCTGAACTGTTTTCTCGACGTGGTAATGACCGCAAACGACCGTTACATGGCACGGCAAATCGCGAATAAGGTCCAGGAATTCGTCGCTTTGCCGGAACGCGAATTTCCGATCCATAAACGGCACATCGGCTGGCAGGGGCGGGTGGTGCATGAAGATAACGACATTATTATCGCGGAGGGCCACCATATACTCGCGTAACCATTCCCATTGGGTGTCCGAAAATGCACCTTTCGAGGAATCCAAAAACAGAGCCGGACGACCTTCTAATGGCAGCGCATAATACAATTCTCCACTGACCAGGTTGTGGCGCTTATTAAATACCTCTGCCATAATAACCGGGTCATCGTGATTTCCGGCAATAACGTAGTTCGGAAACGGGAGCTGATCAATCTGTTTCCTGATCCAGGTATAAATGGCCGGGTCACTCTTCGTATTGCATAAATCCCCGCCGAGCACCAGGCAATTGGGTTTTAATTCCGCTACAGCATCGAGGGCCTTCAGGAAATTTTGCCGGACGTCGACGCCCTGTACGAGTTCACCATCTGCACCTATGTGCATGTCGGTCAAAAAAGCAATACGCATGAGTTAGTGTATAATGTATGATTTATAATATAGAATGCATATTATATCACATGATGCAATATGTACGCAAATACATCCTATATCATACATCTTTCTTAGCTTCGTTCCAGTATATGTCCATTTCGGCCAGCGTCATCTCGCTAAGGGTTTTCCCGTTGGCGCGGGCTTGTTGTTCAATGTATTGAAAACGTTTGATGAATTTTTTATTCGTGCGTTCGAGGGCTGTCTCGGGGTTGAGGTCGATAAAACGGGCGTAGTTAACGAGCGAGAACAGTAGATCACCAAACTCTCCTTCGGCCCGTTCCTGATCAATCATTACGTCAGAATCAGCGTTGAATTCGGCTTTAAATTCCTGCATCTCTTCTTCCACTTTCTGCCAAACCTGTTCTTTTTCATCCCAGTCAAATCCGGCACCGCGTGCTTTTTCCTGAATCCGCATCGCTTTCACCAGCGCAGGTAATGAACCAGGTACGCCACCCAGCACCGACTTGTTCCCTTCTTTAAGCTTGAGCTGTTCCCAATTGGCTTTTACCTGATCTTCCGTATCGGCAACGACCTTGCTCCCACTGGCATCCGGATAAATATGCGGATGGCGGCTTATCAGTTTGTCACAAACGCCATTCAACACATCAGCCATGTCGAACCGGTCGGGCGAGCCAGGGTCCTCCGATGCGATTTTGGCGTAAAAAACCAGATGCAGCTGAATATCACCCAACTCTTTGCGAATCTCGGGTAGATCCTTTTCCAGGATTGCGTCGGAGAGTTCGTAGGTTTCTTCGATGGTCAGGTGTCGAAGGCTTTCGAGAGTTTGTTTGCGATCCCAGGGGCACTGTTCGCGCAACTCGTCCATGATGGTCAGGAGACGATCAAACGCCATCAGCTGTTCCTGACGACGGGGGGTTAATTCTTGAAATTGCTTCATTTGTATAAAACCTACGAGCGAAATCGACAGCGCAAAAGTGCACTTTTTAGCCGCTTACAGGTTTGGAGCGAACGGTATTCTGCCGGGTTTTCGACGGCTACCCCTGCTCTTTTCGTTTTCCAGTAAAGATAACAAAAAAGAGCGTCTACACCCTGACCATCCGCTTTACCTGCTGTCCACTATCGGTCTGTAAACTGTAGAGATAATGACCTGCTGCAAGACCTGTCCCGCTGACCGACAGGTTGTAGTTGCCCGCTTCGAATCGCCCATCGCGCAACACCATCACTTCGCGACCCATCAGGGTATACATCACTAGGCGAACGTTGCTGGCCTGCTTTAGGGTAAACTGGATTTCTGTGCTGTCAACAAATGGATTAGGGGTATTTTGCCCGAGGGCGAACATAGCCTGGGTAGCCTCCAGCGGTGGGGCCTGCCGGAAAATGGGGAGCGTCTCGAACTGTCGGCCCAGAATGGATTGGGTCGTTGTGTTATCGACACCGAGATGGTCGCGGAGAACGCTGGCATACACCTGCCGGAAATCATGCTTAAATTTTATATCGCCGTTACTATCGAGGTCATTCAGGTCGGGGGCCGAGCCCACAATGCCGCCCCGCACCGGATTACCAACCACAAAAAGTGGAGCCGCCGTACCATGATCCGTTCCTGTCGTTCCATTCTGATTCACCCGCCGGCCAAATTCCGAAAAGGTCATCACCGTAACGCGGTTGGCCAGATTTTGCTTCTGTAAGTCTTTGGTAAACGTCGCCACGGCATCGGCAACTATTTTGAGCAGGCTGGCATGCTGCCCGGTTGTTGCGTCGCTGGTGACGACCTGGTTAGCATGCGTGTCAAATCCACCGATGGTCGTTAAGTAAACGGGAGTTGTGAGCCCTCCGGCAATAAGATCAGCCACAATAGCCAGCTGTTTACCAAGGCTCGTGTTCGGATAGGTGAGGGCATTTCTCCCCGCATCTGCTTTTTTCTTGATGATGGCCGAATACTGCATCGACTGGGTAGCAATCTGCTGTAAAAACTTAAGTTCGTCACCGGCCAGGCTTTCCGAAGCAGATACCGGATCTGCATTACTCCCTTTAACCAGTTGGTAGAACGCATCAGGACTATCGAACACAGTACCCATAGAACCCACCTGACTTTGCAGGAGCATAGACTCAACCGATCCTAACTGAATGGCCAGCGGTTGTTCGGGCAGTGTGACCGGATAAGCCGGAAATTTATGTGTCAAATACCGGCCAACCCAACCATCGTATTGATAAGCGTCCGCATCGGAACCCGACAACCAGATATCGGTCGATCGAAAGTGAGATCGGTTGGGTGACTGATAGCCCACGTTTTCGACAATTGAAAGTTGAGCATTGTCGTAAAGCTCCCGAAAGGCACCCATGGCCGGATTCAGGCCAAGCTGACTGGTGAGTGGCAGCACTTTCGCTTTTGGAATGGCAATATTGGGTCGTTTCTGATAGTAGATACTGTTTTCAAAAGGAACAACCGTATTCAGACCATCATTACCTCCCTGCAGTTGAACCAGCACCAGAATATTCCCGTTCGTACCAGCCATGTCAAGCCGGAACGGACTATGCGCATAGGCTCGAACAGGCATACCCTGCACGCCAAAAGCAACCCCGCCCGTTAGCAAGCTTAGTTGTCGTAAAAAATCTTTGCGCTTCATGGCTTCACTGATTAAAGGCTGGTAGAACAGATTGATTAACTAACTGGCGGGAATAGGCGTCAACCCTTAAAATCAGGTAAGCTGGTATTCGGGTAACCGCATGAGAGCTTTCAGAAATTTCTGGATACGCAGGTCAGCCATGGGTGTATTCGTGGACCAGTTGGCCACAATGGTTCCATCCAGAAGGGTATCGAGCAGGAGCTTTTCTTTAGCCGCGGTAGGGGCCACGGGCAGCATCAGGCCAATCACATCTTTTACAAAAAGCGGGGCATCTTCGGCGCTTTTGAAACTACGGGCGTAATTGAGGGGTACCACGTTGAACGACAGCGTCTGGCCATTGCTTTTTCGTCCGTTGATCAGCGAATCGGAGTAGCCCCCGCGGGCAGGATAGGTATTTGAACTTATCCAGTCTCGCTGACCCGGCCAGCCCGCTACATTGGGCGGGTAGAACAAATATTGCTGGAGCGTTCGTGATGTATCGGCAACGTAACCCAAGTCAGGATTGGTAATGTCCAGAAATTTGAGTGTTCCTACTGCCAGTTCGACCGGACTTTTAATTTTCGTTCCCCGATACTCGGGCTTGAAAAATTCATCAGAGGTCAACAGGTACTGTAAAACGGCCTGAACACTGTAATTGGCCGTCCGGAACACAGCTGCCATTTGCTTGATAAACGGCTCATTGGGAGTATAATAGACAAACTCTTTATACAATTTCCGGCAAATGAACTCGGCAGCAGCGTCTTTGGTCAGGATAATATCGACAACATCCGAATAAGTAAAATTGCCGGTCTTGCCGAGAAACGTCTTTGTGGTGTCGGCGAAGTTAGCCTTATTGAAAACAGCTTTCAGTCCTGATACCGACCAACCGGTTAGCGACAACGCTGCCTGTTTAATATCCTGTTCTGTATAATTGCCGATTCCGAGCGTGAAAAGCTCCATCAACTCGCGGCCATAATTTTCGTTGGGTGCATTTTTGTTATTCTGCCGGCCATCCAGATAAATGAGCATAGCCGGGTTGATTGTCACCTCTTTCGTAAACTGCCGAAAGTCGCCGAACGCATATGTGCGAAACAGCGCGTTCTGCTGGTACATGTGCTGCGGGTAGTTTACTTTTTGCCGGTCAGACACAAAATGGTTGTGCCAAAACAGCACCATTTTCTCCCGCATGGATGTGCCTTCGGTCAGCATTTGCTTCAACCACCAGGTTGTCAACTCGGTGTATCGGGCACCATCTACACCACCATTATTGGCAACAGGCGTTTCATTTACCCAACCGTTGGGAGCAGCAGGAAGCGGCCGCTCCGCCAGGAGTTCCTTACGAACGAATTCATCAACCGATCGAAAAGACAAGGCTTTAGCTAGATCAGCCCGAGTATAACCGAAGAGGCAACGAGCAAGTAGATGATGGGCGGTATCAGCATTCCAGGCTACCATAAGCTACTTGATGTTTCTAAAAAATAGAAGTAAAAAACAATTACGTTATGATAATGCACCCGGCATTAACATATATAACAAAATGAGAAAAGTGTGACTTAAATCTATCTAAACTTCTCATTATGAACACTATATTATCTGGCAATTCTTGCCATGTTTATCGCTGATTGTGTGAAATTTAATCCACGGCAGGGATGTAGCCAGATGATAGCACAGTCATCTGTAGCGGAAGTATAAGCTGACAGGAACGTGATTGACATATTATTTATCATGGCATTGATGACCTTACCCCAACCGACTCCGACCGCCTATCGACGGCACCGTTAACCGCTAAAAATATAATTGCCTGTTTCCTTGACAGGCAATCTTTTTATTCACTTACTTTGCACTACAAAGTACTTTAGAAATGGACACATTCATTGGCTCTCCCTATCACCAGGGTATGATCTCTCCCCACGATACCCACCCCGGCAAAGGCATTCGGGCGTTGGCACTGCTAACCGGCATTGGCCTCAGTCTGGTTATAACCCGGGGCTTACTGACCAATAACTGGTGGTTCTTTATCATGCTAACCTGGAATCTGTTTCTGGCCTGGTTTCCATTGGGTGTTGTGCTGGTTCTTCGCGACTTGCGGCAGTCGGGCTTTAACAACCGGTGGCTGCTCATGGGTGGTTTAGCCACCTGGCTGGCCTTTTTACCAAACGCTCCTTACATCATCACCGATTTGTTTCACATTCAGCACATCAGCCAGCCTTTACTCTGGTTCGATACAATGTCGTTGTTTGTGTTTGCCCTGACCGGTTTACTAATTGGCTTGTATTCGATACTGCTTGTTCACCGAATGGTCCGCCCTTTTACGGGCAAAGGGCTTGCGTGGCTCCTGTTGTTCGGCAGTCAGATTTTATCTGGCTTCGGGATTTATTTGGGTCGCGTCGGGCGGTGGAACAGTTGGGATGTACTGACCAATCCCTCAGCCTTGACACGGGCCATTGCCCATGCCTACCACGATCATCTCAGCCTTAAACTGACCATTGCTTATGGATTGGTCCTGTTTCTGATGTACGTGGCTTTTTACTGGTATGTCGAGCATGAAACAGACGACATTTATACCCGTTCATTCACAAACCCATCTGTTTAGTGAAAACCCAGATAGCAAAGCTGAAGCCTGGCGTGTTCTCGGGGCGATTCGCAAGTGCATCTCTTTTAGCGATAGATTTGCCCCATGATTGATATTCGTAAGGTACTGCGTAGCTTTCGTTTTGCCGGGCAGGGTATTGTCGATTTGTTTCGGTACGAGAATAATGCCCGAGTCCATCTGCTTGTCGCCATTGTGGTGATTTTAGCCGGGTTCATACTGGGGCTTAGTCTTGTCGAATGGGCCATTATCCTGACGCAGGTGGGACTGGTTTGGGCAGCTGAAGCGTTCAACACAGCCATCGAAAAGATATGTGATTTCATTTCGCCCGGTATTCACCCCCAAATAAAAGCCATCAAAGACCTTTCGTCCGGAGCCGTGCTGATCTTAACCATAATCGCCGTACTGGTTGGCCTTATCATACTGGGCAGCCATTTACTGGACATCTTCATGACCATTCAATAAGGCATTGACCTATTACCCGAACATCAGCCACAGTTAGTCAACCTTCTCTCATTCAACATTCCTTATGCACGAATCGCGCGAACATCTGCAAACGCTAACGGAAATCCGTAGCCTGATGGAACGTTCTTCCAAATTCCTGTCCCTGAGCGGGCTATCCGGCGTATCGGCGGGCGTGATTGCGCTGGCAGGAGCTTTTGTCGTTTCCATGCGCCTGCAAAAAGGTATTTTCTCCAGGCGTCATTACGAACCTCTGGAGGCTTACATGCAGACGGGTAATCAGGCTGCCGTCCAGTTTTTAATAACAGTTGCCGTCGTTGTGCTGGTGCTGTCTCTTCTCGCAGGTACCTATTTTACGGTTCGAAAAGCCCGGCGGCAGGGCCAAACGGTTTGGAATACCTCGTCGCAACGCCTAATTTGGGCGATGGCTGTACCTTTGGGCACGGGGGGTATATTTTGCCTGGCCTTGCTGTACGCAAATCTGATCTGGCTGGCATTCCCCACAACCCTTATCTTTTACGGTCTGGCCTTGTATAATGGCAGCAAGTACACGTTTCGTGATGTAGAATCACTCGCTTATTGCGAAATAGGGCTTGGGTTGCTGTCGCTCTTCTGGCCGGGCTATAATTTACTAACCTGGTCCATTGGCTTTGGCGTATTGCATATTCTGTATGGACTGGCCATGTATTACAAATACGAACGTACGACTGCATGAAGAACGACCTGCTGGCTCAATTTAACAAAGCCTTTGAAAGCAAAGCGCGGCTAAGCATCATGTCGGTATTGATGGTCAATGAGTTAATGAGTTTTAACGCGCTTAAAGAGCTGCTTGGCTTAACCGACGGCAATCTCGCCACGCACCTGCGTGCCCTGGAAGAATCGGGTTACGTAGCTGTGCAAAAGCAGTTTGTTGGGCGAAAACCAAACACAACCTACTCGGCCACCATGGCCGGGCAACAGGCGTTTACCGACCATCTAAACTCTCTGGAAGAGTTTATCAAAAACCTGTAACCGTACCCAAACCCGCTTTCGATTAGTTACCCCACTGGTTTTTATCTTCCCTTGTTATTCAAGGCTGGTAAAACTATGGATAAAATTCACCCTTTTAACTTTGCAACACAAAGTACTTTCATGATCGACAATTCAATTAAACTCTCCGAGCGACCTGATGTCGCAGATCCGCAGAAAGTCGAGAACGACCTCACGGCCACCCTCTCTTCACGCTTTCTTGCGCCCTTTAGTGATGGATTTTTTGGCCTTAGTCTCCTGTTCCTGGTTCTTTCGGGCGCAGTATATGTGGCTTACGATCATTGGGGTGAACCGACAGCCCGCGGTAACAACAACACAATGGTCTTTATGCTTCACTACGGTTTGGCGGTTACCTTTTCGATCATTTTGTGGACAGGTGGCTATTTTAAGTTTTCGGATCCTTACCACGCCAGCAAACGGCCTACCCGATGGACGGGCATGTTGCTCTGGCTCATCAGTGCCTATGCTTTGAACCGGGATATGGCTGTCTTTCAGCAATCTACAGCCTGGTTATGCTGGGCATTGACCGGTATCGGCTTCGCAATGGTCTTGTATACCTGGAAAGAATCGTTCTCTATTCGGGCCCAGCAATGGCTGTATGCCGTACTGGCGATAGGCTGGTGGCTATTTACTTACCTGAGTCTCTATGTGGTTGAGCTATATCCCGTCAGCGTTCCACTACTCATTGCCCTGGGCCTTTCGGCGCATACCTTTGTGCCTATCACCTTCGCCATTGTGATTGGGAAACGGCTCTGGCAGGATGCGCAGCAGGAAGAACACCTACGCTTTGGCATCAGGGTTGGACTTATTCTTCCCTTACTAATCGCAGGGCTCTTTCTCTACGGCTGGCGCAGCGATCTGAAACTGATCGAACAAACAAAACAGGACGCCACCATCCGCAAAACCAGCGATCTGCCCGACTGGATACTGATCGCCCAGCAACTTAAAACTCAACCCAATGCCTTTAACTTTCTGCAACCGGGATGGATCACGAACCGGCTGTTGCTCAATAAACAGGTGTATGCCCAGGGGCGGTTTTTTAATGGTGCCAATACAGGGCTCAGTGGGTTAACGGCGCTTGATGCTGTTCGGCAACACGACCCGCTGGTGGTTATTGCGTCTCAGCTGTTTCCGGCGGATGTGCTGTCAGAAGCCGATCAACTGTCGCTGGTGAAAGTCCTGCTGGCAGATCGGCACGGGGCCGAGGAGAAGTTCTGGACGGGGCGTCATTTAACCGTTGAAGACGTTGTTTCTCAGGTGCGTATCTGGCCGCAATTCCGATTGAGCTATACTGAAAAAACTATCCGCATCCGAAATCAGGCCCGTTTCGCCACCGAAGAAGCATTACTAACGTTTCACTTACCGGCGGGTTCGGTTGTGTCGTCCATGTCACTTTGGGTCAATGGGCGCGAAGAAGCGGCCCGCCTGACAACCGTTGCCAAAGCCGATACCGCCTACCGAACCATTGTTGGGGTAGAATCCCGGAATTTCGCCCGTGACCCATCAGTGGTATACTGGCAGGAAGGTAACCGCATCACGGTACGCGTGTTTCCATGCCGGGCGGGCGATGACAGGCGCGTAAAGATTGGTATTACTTCGCCCTTGCAACTCGCCGGAGAACAGCTTATCTACCAAAACCCTTCCTTCGACGGCCCGAACGCCCATTCAGCCAATGAGCTGGTCCACATTGACTTTGCCTCGACACCCAACGCGGTCGAAACACCGTGGCTATTTGACAACCTGACGGGTAATCAGCTCACCCACCGGGGTCATTATGAGCCCGACTGGCAGCTAACGTTCCTGGCTCCTACCGCATCGACAGAGGCTTTCGTTCTAGATGGGCAAGCTTACCGACTGGAGGCTTATAAGCCAGTCAATGAGCCGTTTACACCCACAGATATCTATCTTGATCTCAATGCTTCCTGGGATAAAGAGCAGGTCACGAACGTTTTTCAGACGGTAACGAAGCATGGACACAGCCGGGTATGGGTGTTTGAGGATGGACTCAAACAGTTGACGGATCAAAATCTGGATGACACCTTTGAACACCTTTCGCAGCAGCAATTCAGCCTGTTTCCCGTGTATCGGATCAAGAACCCGGCTACGGCCCTGCTCATTACAAAAGGCACGCCGGTTTCGCCCATTTTAGCCGATTTGCGGAAAAGTCGGTTTGCGGAAAATTTTGACATGCTGTCCGGGCAAACCGTTCCGATCCGCACAGTTTGTCTGGCCCCGAAGCCGGGGATCGATGCATTGCCTGACTACCTGAAAACACTGACCGAACTTCGGGTATTGAATGTGCTTTCGGTCACCACCAGCGACCTGATCACCCTGCTCGACAAAACGAAGCAGTTTCCTCGCCAGCCCGATTCGCCCCTGCGTATTGTCCTTCCCGAGGCAGGTATTGCTATTCAACAAACCCCGGCCCAAACCGTAAAAACGTCGGCCGCCCCTGATCACCTTGCCCGACTCTTCCTGTATAACCAGCTGCTCCAGCGCATAGGGCGGCACTATTTCACCAAAAACTACCAGACAGATTCCCTGATTCAGCAAGCCCAGCGGGCCAATGTTGTCTCGCCCCTATCGAGTCTGATTGTTCTGGAAACGGCCAAAGACTACGAGCGATTTGACATCAAAAAAGACAAACTAGGTCTGGATAATGCCACCTTAAAAGAAGAGGGAGCCGTACCGGAACCCCACGAGTGGGCTTTGATAGCGATGGGGCTTTGTGTACTTGGCTGGCTACTTTGGAAAAAATACCATGTTTACGCCTGATGCCACTACCCTGCTTGCCGTTGCCCTGCTTCTCTACGCCGGTTGGCCCGGTGAGCCGGGCAGTGGTCCCTGGCGAAGCCGTTTGCTGGGCTTATTACTCCTATCACCGGGTTTGCGTTATTTTTCAGCTCTGTTCACCTTCCCCATCCGGCTTCAACTGAGCAGCTGGGCCGGTAGTTTACTCCGTCTGGCGGGACTCGATGTACAGACAGAGGGTAATGTACTGATCCGAAACGGGGTTGAGATGGCAGTCGACCCGGCGTGTATGGGCCTTCAATTAACGGGGTTGTCCTTACTGATTGGGTTATTTTTCCTCATCTGGCAGGAGCGGCAGGTAAAAAAGGTGGTTCCTTTCGGCTGGGTTATCGCATTTGCGGCAGTGGCCTTTGGGCTGACAATTGTCTGTAATCTCTTCCGGATCATACTGCTGGTAGCCCTTGGAGCAATGCCCAATACCTGGGCGCACGAATGGATCGGGCTGGTGTGTGTGGCGGCATACGCCTGGCTACCCATCTGGACATTGTCAAAGCGGCTGGTCAGTTCTGTTGGGTGGGCTTTACCCAAACGAACAAACACCTTCACCTACTATTCATGGGCAAGGTATAAAGCACCCGTTTGGGGCCTGGGGTTCTTCCTGGTTGGCGTTGGCGTCATGATTATGGCATCGCGACCCGTTGAACCACCTGCTGACCCCTGTCGAACTATCCGGAATACGCCAACGGGCTGGTCTGCCTACGGTGCTGGCTGCCCCTGTAAACCATTGGCCAATGGGCTCGTTCAACTGTCCAAACCGGGCGTTCTCATCTACCTGAAGCCCCAATATGACTGGTTCAGCGCAGACCATAACCCAACGGCCTGCTGGCGGGGGAGCGGCTACGAACTTCGACGCGTGCGGGAAACCACCCTGGATGGTCACCCGGCCTATATTGGCGAGTTACGCAAAAAAAGCCGGGTGCTTTACACAGCCTGGTGGTTCAGTAATGGAGAAACGACGACCATTAGTCAGCTTATTATGCGCAAACAAATGCTGCAGAACCGAAGCCAGTTTATGCTCGTCAATGTGACGTTATCAAAGGAAAATGATTTCTTACGCATGATAAAACCTTGATTTAAAATTATTGAAGGTCACTTCCGGAACAATAAGGAATTAAAATTTTCAAGTGAGGTATAATCACAGAGTCAGACGATTACATTTATAATGTAAACGCTTCTACTTCTTATGAAAACACGAACTTCCTTTTGGAAAATTATACTACTATCTGCGTTGATAACGCCCACGCTTGCCCAACGTTCTGCTTCGCGCTGGAGCAACTACGACGCGGTTACGACCTACCGATTTGGTATGCAGGGTGTTAAGCTTGCTGACTTGAATCAGGCCTTGCAACAGGCAGGCTATGGGAGTCTGTCGTCGCAAGTGCCCGTCTTAAGTGTAGCATCACAGTTCTCGCGACCGAACAAACCCCTTGCCTTTCATTCGGAAATCGGCATATCGCTTGGGTCGAGTGTAACGAACGGCGCTTACAAGGCAAGAGCCGGTTTTTATTACGTAAAGTTCGGTGGTTCTTATTCGGTTATCCGGTCAAACAAATTTCAGCTGGGACCGCAGATAAGTATTGTCTCCCTGCCTTTTCACTTGACTGTTGACCCGATAACCAGTACTGCGCCGTCACTAAACACGGTATTGACAAATCCGGGCAGTACGCAAAAAGCAACGCTTCGAACCAGTACCGGGGGTATCGACGCGGGGTTAACGGGTACCCTGCGATTTCCCTACAGCCAGCGGCAACTGGATTGCTCAACGATAGAGCGTTCATTCGTCATTGGTCTGGATGCGGGCTACCGGTTTTCAGGAAACGCCCCGCTCGACCAGAATCACGACATCAGTACCAATAACCCCGCTATTCAATTATCAGGTTGGTATGTTGGCCTGCGGCTGGGTCTGGGCGCCCGCGTCCGCTCAACCGTAGCACCACCGGTCAACTAGCTCTTTGGCCAGGCGCATAGCTCATGTTGACGAAAGAGAAAAGGGTGCCACAGTTCAAACCGCGGCACCCTTTATTTACTTACCGACTTAGGCGAAGCCACTTACTAACTTACCGATTTACGGACTTACCGACTTAGGCGAAGCCACTTACTGACTTACTAACTTACCAACTTACGGACTCTACCTACTTCACCGTAAACTCTGAGTCTTTGATACCTTTATTGATCTTCACATTATCGACCGTCATTGTCATTGGGCCACGACCGGTTTGCTGCTGAATGGTCATGGGAAATTTGATGCCGCTCACATCTTTATAGTCGGTATAAACGCTGGTGTTCGTCATGACACCCTGAGGAGACTTATTGGTCGTGACAGACTGTACTTTCAGTCCTGTAGCCACATCGAAATTGTCGGTCCAGGTCATAGCCCCATCCTCGGTTGTGTGGCTCAGCTTATAGGTGTCTTTGCCGTCTACCTTCTCCATGCCGACGAGACTTGATTTTACTCCGTTTTCGGTGTAGTGCAGTTCGGGGAACATCGTATTCATGACCGTCATTTGCTTAGCTGCCGGGCCATCCAGCGTGCGACTTCCCTGCATACCCCCCATCGCTACTTTGGAGCCATCGCCGGTTTGTCTCATCACTTCCATACCGTTGGCGTTGATGACCATCGAAAACAGGTTTGGCAATTTCTGCCGACGCGTGATCAGAACTGCCCCCATCTGCCCATCGCTGGACATGCTGGTCGTCATATCTGTCACTTTCATCAGCGCGTCTTTACCGCCAATAGCCGCAATGTATTTGTCTATTACCTCATCAGCCGTTGGGGTTGTCTGAGCCATAGCCGATTGGAAACACACAATAACCAGACTTACGAGTAAAACTAGTTTTTTCATAATTTTTCAGTGAATGTTTATGGTTAAAGATACGTATTTACGGTGAAACAGCAATAACGGGTATAGGATCATTTGTTGCTTAAGCTGTTAAAGCAAATTCAGCCAGAAAGACCAGCGCACCCGATAGGTATCCGAGCATAGCCAGCCAGCTGATCTTACGCAGATACCAGCCGAAGGCCAGTTTCTCCATACCCATCACCGCTACCCCGGCCGCTGATCCGATCAACAGCATGCTACCGCCCGTACCGGCGCAGTACGCCAGAAACGTCCAGATTTTGTCATCCGAAGCATAGGTTTGCAGGTCATACATACCCATGGCCGCGGCTACGATGGGGACGTTGTCGACCACCGCCGAAACGACACCAATCAGCATAACGATCAGATCCAGATTACCGACCGCCTGGGATATCGATCCGGCCAGCGAGCGTAACACTCCCGTTGCTTCCAGTGATCCAACCGCCAGCAGAATACCCAGAAAAAACAAAATACTGGACGTGTCGATCCGGCTCAGCGCATAGGCCGCCGTGTACTTCTTACGGTCCGCTTCGTCTTTGTCACTGTGCAGTATTTCGGAAGCTACCCAGATAACCCCCAGTACCAGCATCATACCCATATAGGGCGGTAAGTGGGTAACGGTCTTAAAAATGGGTACGAACAGCATACCTCCCAACCCAATAGAGAGCATAGTTCGTCGTTCTCGCCGGGCCGTGGGCGTTACGTAGGGTCGACTGGCGCCCGATTGTACGGAGCTAATTTTCTCCTGATTTTTCGACTTGTAGAGACGGGTCAGTACCGTTAAAGGAACCAGCAGGGATACCAGACTGGGCAACAGCAGGGAGCTGATTATATGACCCGTGGTAATCTGTCCGCCAATCCAGAGCATTGTGGTCGTTACATCGCCAATGGGCGACCAGGCACCGCCGGCATTGGCTGCTACGATAATCATCCCCGCCACAATGTGGCGATCTTCGGTGTTACGTATCAGCTTTCGGGCCACCGACACCATGACGATTGCCGTGGTCAGGTTATCTAAAAGGGCCGATAGAAAAAACGTGAGCAGGCATACAATCCAGAGGAGCGTTCGGATATTGCGGCTGGCAATGCGGTCGGTTATAAGCGTAAAACCATCATGAACGTCGATCAATTCGACAACCGTCATGGCACCCATCAGGAAGAACAGAATTTCCGCCGTATCGGTCAGATGCTCTCCAAGCTGATGCCCCACGACTTCGGAATCCGCAGCCAGCAGCGCATAGGCCGCCCAGCAAACCACCCCCGTAATGAGTGCCGTGGCCGTTTTGTTGATATTGATGGAGTGTTCGAGCGTAATCAGCAAATAACCTATAATAAAGAAACCGGCAAGCAGCAATGTCATAATAACTGGGCATTCAGTCAATGAATGCTTTTTGTGAAAAGATGAGCTATTTTGTCCGTAGTTTTTGTTAGCGAATTGTGAACCGACCCACCTCTATGTTCGTCATCCACGTTGCTTCGCTTGGTCCCGATGGGATGGCCCTGTTCCCGTTTATTCTGGTGCGACGCCCAGACCCGGGTCCTACCCTATTGAACCACGAGCGCATCCATCTGCGCCAGCAGGCCGAACTGGGTGTTGCGTTATTTTATGTCTGGTATATCCTCGAATACCTGATCCGCCGGATACAGTACCGGCAGCATTACCGGGCCTACCGCAACATCAGCTTTGAGCGCGAAGCCTTCGCCCATGAGGATAATCTGGCTTATCTGCAGTCGCGCCCATGGTGGTCCTTCTGGAAATACATAACGAAAGACGACTAAATCTTCCGTTATGCATCACTCACCATTTTCCGGCTCCCCAATATACCCATCATCACCACCACATACGACAGCGTGACGAGTAAGATGGGGATACCCTCCCGAAAACCCTGCAAACGCAGATCTTCCGGAATATTTAAATAGAGCAGAATAGTGATAAGGCCCCTCGGCGCAATCCATAACAGAGGCCCCGGCGTTCCCCAATAGGTTAACCGGAGGGTAACCCAGCGCCAGCCAATAATTACGATCATAAACAAGGCACTGACAATGAGTGCATCGGCATCCAGCAAATTGCCAGGAACAACCGCATAGCCCAGTATCAGGTAAAAGAATGTCCGAACGACAAATGAGCCCTCAGCGGTCAGATTTTTAAGTTGGTCAAGTTCTTTCTCAAATAGATCGTTCTTCAGAATCAGGCTCAGCCGACCGCGAATAAACAGTTCGGTATTGTTCAGAAACAGGCCAAAAATCAGAATGAGTAACAACGACGACAGGTGGTTGATCTCAGCAATAGCATAGACCAAAAAAAGCACCGAGATGATCGGAAGAAATTTTATGCGGTGGTTTATTCTACCAATCAGATACAGGAGCAGGAAACAGCAGCCCAGCGATATGAGGGCCATCAGGAGCGTATCGCGGGTAAAGAGCCAGACTGCACTGAGCACAGATCCTCGACTCAGCAGCAAGAAATTATAGGCCATGATCCCCAGTATACTGGCAAAGGCCGACTCATAAACACCATATTCCTTCTGATTAGCCGATAGCTGATCGACCCGCTGAACGGTTACCGTACTGCTGATAATGGAAAACGGCAGCGCAGCAATCAAACAATGGTAAAACGAATCGTTCAGTAACAGATAGAGCATGCCGGCCATGAGCAGGGTGCCGCCCATAATGGAAAGTAATGAAGCCAGTAACGTTCGCCGAAGCACACTCAGCCGATCAGCATGCAGTTCGAGATCGAGACCACCTTCCAGCACAATCAAGATAAGGCCCAGTGTGCCCAGGGTGGGTAGAATGGCGTTGACATAAGGCACCTGCACATCGGCATATTGCGTACCCTGCCGGGTCAGCATACCCAACAGCAGCAGCAGCAAAACAGAGGGTGTTTTGAAACGGCTGCTGA
The DNA here is from genome assembly GCF_054782495.1 of Spirosoma aerophilum. Taxonomy (NCBI): domain Bacteria; kingdom Pseudomonadati; phylum Bacteroidota; class Cytophagia; order Cytophagales; family Cytophagaceae; genus Spirosoma; species Spirosoma aerophilum. The sequence goes on from NZ_BAAGSJ010000038.1 coordinate 196,529, forward strand.
ACAGGTCGAATGCATACGAAATCAATACCGACAAGCTCAGGACTATGATCAGAATTGATGAATCCATCCGGCAATATAGTCAGGGTAGACAGTAGAACTGACGAAGAAAAGTAATTCCATCGTTAGTGGCCAATACTTTTTTGACGTACGCTTATTTTTTGGCGTAGTAATACAGATTTACGGATGCCGCATTGGCTTTCTCGCTGATCGTAAAAAAGCCTTTGGCGTCTTTATCGAAACAGATGGCCTCTCCCTGTGGCTCCAGCCGGGTTACCAGCGTACGACGGGTGCCGAACTGAAGGGCATCAGGAATCGACTGCCCCGCGTCGCGTCGCCAGTAGTACACGGCCGTGTAGGTTCTGACCAGAATTTCGTTGCCATCCGGCGAGATGGCCGCTCCCGTTACGTAGTTGGCCAGGCCACCACCAAACGAAGGCAGTTCACCGAAATCATTGGCTGTAATGAGATCGCTCGTATTCTGGGGATACGCAAGCCCGTAGAGATGCACTTTATCCTCCCGCTTTGAGATCACAAAAATGTCTCTGGTTTTGGGGTCTACAAACATAGCCTCGGCATCGCGTGGCCCGTTCGGGTACCGGAAATTGATTCGGTCGATCTGCGTAATGGGTGCCTGCAGGGAAGCTGGTTCGGGGAGTCGGTAAATCTGAACGGTAGGATACTGAGCGTTGTTATCGCCAATTTCGCCGATATAGATGTAGTTCACGCCAGACTGAGGACCCGGACCGATGGAGAGTTCTTCCCAGTCACGGTTGGCAATCGTCGGGATCGTTATTTTCCCTTTCACGTTACCATCATGCCCCAACAGCGCTAGTTCGGCCGGACTGCCGCTATCCTGCTCAATCCAGACATTACCGGGCTGGCTTCGGCTATCGACGATTCCCGACGCTTCATCTATCTGACCGGGCGCTACAGGGGCAACCGTAGGTTCGGAAGCAAAGTTAGCATCGTAAACGCTTGGTACGCTAAGTTTACACGCCGTAGCAGCTATCCCTAAAACCAGCAAAATGAAATTACGCATGAAGGCTTTCAATTTAATCAGATGCCAAAAGTAACGAATTGACAGGCACAAATGATGAACAGGTAACCCAGTTTCGCCTAAGCGGTACCCGAATGCGCCGAAAAATGCCCCAATCCCCTCCCTTGTCGTATACTTACGCCGGTAATAGAATCCGGAAGGTTGACCCCTGCCCCGGTCGGCCTTCGGCCAGAATACGCCCCTGGTGGTTGTCAATAACCTTCTGAACAATAGCCAGTCCGATGCCAGTACCCTGGTATTCGCTCCGGCCATTCAGTCGCTGAAATACCTGAAAGATCCGTTCGGCCTGGTGGGGTTCGAATCCTATCCCGTTATCAATAACATCAATCAAATAAAAATGCCGATCATCGTCTTTGTTCAGGAGAAAGTTGACCGGCAACTCCCGACCGAGCAGCCGACGGGCCGTAAGACGTATGACGGGTGGATCAACCGCTTTACCGATCTTTGTGAACTTCAGAGCATTGCTGATCAGGTTTTGAAAAAGCTGCCGCAACTGAGCTTCATCGCCCCGAACCGTTGGCAAAGGATCGACAATAACCGTTGCCTGTTTATCCTGAATAGCGGTTTCAATGTCGCTTAATACCTCGCTGACCACGCGAATCAGATCAACCGGCCCAGCATTTTCCCGTTTCGTTGCAATTCGGGAGTAAGCCAGCACATCTTTTATGAGCACCTGCATCCGGGCGGCTGCCGATTGCATACGGGTAATCATATCGGCCCCGCTATCACCAATAACCGGTGCAAACTGCGACTGAATGAGATCACCAAAAGCCTGAATTTTCCGGAGTGGCTCCTGAAGATCATGACTCGCTACATAGGCGAACTGCTCCAGGTTTTTATTTGACCGCCTTAATTCGACAACTGAGTTTTCCAGTTGCTGCTGCAGCTGTTTAAGGGGTGTATAATCGCCAAACGTAACCAGCACATCGTGACCGGACTTAGTAGTCATGATATCAAGCCAGGCATCTATTCCACTTGCATTGTAATGAAAATCAAACCGCAGCGGCTTGCCGGTTCTATACGTCTCGTAATATTTCTCGAACAGGCCATTGACCTTGTAATCAGGAAACCAGGTACTGCCCAAAGCACCCACCACCACCTCCGGGTCCTGACCAACGTAAGAAGCCAGTTGGCGATTGGCCAGTCTAAATCGAAAATCAATGACTTCACCCGCCTGATCTCGTTCGGGGCTGAACAGGAAGATACCCGTCTGACAGGTGTCAATAACCGTTTGTAACTCCGTAGCCGATGCTTCGATGCGTTGCTGGAGCTTCTTGAGTTCGGTGTAGTCGGAGAATGTTACCAGTATATCATGACCAACTTTCACAACCGTATAATTCTCCCAGGAGTCAATCGTGGCGGTTTCGAGGTGAAAGGTGAAATGCTGCGTTCGGCCGGTGTCAAAAATGGCAACATATCGCTGAAACAACCCATTGGTCAGATACTCCGGAAACCATCGGCTAACCAGTTCACCCGTTAGCGCGTCGGGTTCCTGATCCACATAACCGGCAATCATTTGGTTGGCCGTTCGAAACCGGAAGTCGACCAGCTTGCCATCCTCATTATACACCGGACTAATGAGGAAGATGGCCACCTGTGCCGAATCAATGACCGTCCGCAGCTGATCGGCAGATTGCTCAACGGCTGCGGCTGTCCGTTTGACCTCCGATATGTCGGTGAAAGTTACAACAAACCCATCCCCTAATTTTTCGCTCGATATATCCAGCCAGAAATCCAGTCCATCAAGATTGTAATACACTTCAGTACGGCCGGGCTCGCCCGTTTCTGTTGTTTTTACATAGAGGTCGAACAAACCGGATTCTACATTGCCCGGAAAAATGGTCAGAAGCTTATTTCCCACCATTTCTTCTATTTTCTTATCGAGCATGGTCAGGGAACTCCGATTAGCGACCAAAAAATTAAAGTCGATAATGCGATTGGCTTCGTCACGGATAGCACCAAAGGCAATTACACCGCTATTGGAGCTATTGAGTACACTGTTGAGCAGTTCGGCCTGCCGTTCGGCAACCTCTGCCGTTTGCTCCAGTGTTTGCTGAGCCTGCTTGAGTGCCGTATGGTTGGTAAACGTAACCAGCACATCATCTTTAAATCGAACGGCTTTCACCCCAAACCACTCGTCAATACCATCAACAGCATAATGAATGTCGAAGTAGGTTTCTTCACCCGTTTCCAGCACCTGTTTATAATACTTGTAAACCGGTGTGTCGCGGTAGCTGGTAAACCAGTCGGAGAAGAGTGTTCCCTGCAGGACATCGGGTGTTTGCCCAACCAGTGCAGCCAGCGTTCGGTTTACGATCTTAAGCCGAAAATCAAGTTGCTGCCCCTGTTCATCATATACAGGGCTGAGCACGAAGATGCCGGTTTGTGCTATATCAATGACAGCCTGCAAATTAGTGGTCGCTTCGTCCCTGACCTGCTCGGCCAGCCGCGCCTGGGTAAGGTCGGTAAATGTCAAGAGCAGGCCTTCACCCAGCTTAATCGCCGAAACGCTATACCAGTTATCCAGATCATCTATGGTATAAACTAATTCACCCTGGTAGGGATCACCTGTCTGTACAACCGCGAGACAATGACCGAACAGTCCGTTGACTTGCCAATCCGGGCAAAGCGTCAGGATGGTAGTTTTCAGCAATGCATCAATTGGCTGCCCAACTAGCTGTGTCAACCTTGAATTGGCATGAGTGGGCCGAAAGTCGATAATCGTATCCCGGTCATCGCAAATGATATTGAGAGCGATAACCGCGTCTGGGGAGGCATTCAACACCTCGTTCAGGAGTGCCCGCTGCCGTTCAGCTTCAATGGCTGATTCATTCGGCGCAGCAACGAAACGCGAGCTCATTAAAACACCCTCACCCGCTTTCGAAAACGTTACCCAAAGCCATTGACGGAGTGTCTGGTCAAAATACTCAAAATCAATCGCTGTATTCTGCTCAATGACCCGGCAAAGTTGCTGAAACGTCTGCTCGGCCTGGGCCGAATAAAACGGGCTGCCATGCCTTATAGATGTGCCGTACCCCAGTTGATAAGCACTCGACAAGGTCTTTAGAGCTTTTGGATTAGCGTACTCAACGACAAAATCGACGATTTGATTCGCATTGGTTTCCACTGCCGTATGCGCTTCATGAACGGCTTCTTTGAGAGAGCCATGCACGGCACGCACCCACAACACGTTATCGGGCAGGGTATCAAAAAGTTGGGCTAAAGAAAAGCTCCCGAATGACGTAGCGAGAATTTGATCAGTAACGTTGTTGGGCATGAGGACCGGCAAAATTGCCGAGCAAGTTACTTAATTTTACATTATACTATTCCTAAAGCGGTCTACTTTTGCCCCATCCTGACAGGTGATCATAAGAACGTAATCATGCACCTTTTCTCAAGTGAATGCAACGGTAATTAATAAGCTCCGTTCCCGCCTGCACCATTAGTTTCTGAAGTAAGGATGCTTTATACACGAAACATCATCTTGACTCACAATTTCTCTTTATGCGTACTCCCTCAACCCACCTGCTGGCCGCCTTTGTGCTGCTTGGTTTGTGCCTTAGTTTCATCAGCCGACCAACCGCCAAAGGTTGGGTTAGTATTTTCGATGGAAAAACCCTGAACGGATGGAAACTCACGGAAGAAAGTCCGGGCACTTTCAGTGTTCAGGATGGTGCCATTGTTGTAGCCGGACCACGGGCCCACTTGTTTTATGAAGGCCCCGTGAACGACCATAATTTCAAGAATTTCGAATGGAAGGCAAAGGTTAAAACAATGCCGGGATCCAACTCGGGCATGTTTATCCATACTGCCTATCAACCATCGGGGTGGCCGTCGAAGGGATACGAGATTCAGGTAAACCAGACCCATACCGACTGGCGGAAAACGGGCAGCGTTTATGGCCTTCAAGATGTGAAAGAAGTATTTGTGAAAGATGACGAATGGTACACCGAACACATCATTGTGCAGGGCAAAAAAGTAGTTATAAAAATCAATGATAAAATTATCAATGACTACACCGAGCCAGACAGCATCAGCACAGGCAAGTCAATGAAAAAGCTGAGCAGCGGCACAGTCGCCTTACAAGGCCACGACCCCAAAAGCAAAGTATACTACAAGGACATCATGATCAAAGTGCTGCCGGATTAAGTAGTCAGTAAGTCAGTAAGTCAGTAAGCGGCTTCGCCTGAGTTGGTAAGTGGCTGGCCCATCAAAGCAACACTCTTGCGCCAGCCACTTACCGACTTAGGCGAAGCCGCTTACTGACTTACTGACTTAGGCGAAGCCACTTACCGACTTACCGACTTAGGCGAAGCCGCTTACCGACTATTTAAACTGCTGAATACTGTATTCACTGGCCTGAAGAAGAGCAGGATTTTGGGCCATTACGGCCGCGCCTACCTCGTTAATTCGAGCATTGAGCGAATAAATTTTTCCGTTCACCTCCACATTCGTTGTTGCCTGGTTGTACCCCGTCGTGTCCGTTTTAACGACAGTCGCGGTTTTCCACCCATCCGTACTCCGCAGTTGGGAAACCCGGTTTCGATTATTGACAACATATAAGTCATTATTATAGAGCACCATCCCGTCGCCGTTCGGTAGTGTCACACCGGTTATATCGGTGATGGTATGGGCCTCCGTCAGATCGACTTTAAATAGTTTCCCTTCATTCGACTTCACAACAATCAGGTAGTTATCAGGATGGTAAACAATACCATTCAGGTTGAACCCCTGCGCCCCGCTAAATCGGTCCGAATTCACCAGTATTCTCGGCTGTGCTGTATCGGCAGGCACGAAGTAGATGACCGGCGCAAAAGAATCGGTCACGTAAGCGTTTCCCTTATCGTCAAGAGCAATATCGTTGGCAAAGTGGTTGACGTTAGGGAGTAAAGCCGCCAGATCGACCCGACGCCGATTTTGCCCCGTAGCCAGATCATAAATAAACAAGCCTGCCGTTTTCAGGGCCGTTTGTGGGGTGCTTTTATCCGAAACACCCTGGTCTCCATTACAGACATAAAGCTGGTTTCCCCGTATTTTCATCCCGATACCGCTAATCAGTTGGGCATCGTTAATAATAAAATCCGAGTATTGGCCTTTTTCACTGACTGTCCCGATTTTCCCCTGCGTAATGGAACTGATCAAAAACCGGCCGAGCGCAGGTGAATAGGTTATTCCTTCCGGGTATTGCCGGGCCGCGGAGAAATCAATACGTTCGGGAATTGTGGGCGCATTAAAAACGGGATCGTCTGTATTACAGGCTGAAATACCGGCAGCTAAAACAAGAAAGACTATGGCTGAACGAATCTGAAACATTGAATACTAAGTCTACAGGTTTAATTTATATTACTAAATCGTTGTTGCGCCCCAAGTGTTTATATCTGCCCGGGAACGCATTGGCTGGACCGTATTCAATCATAGTTAAACTATAGGGTCACATTTCTAGTTTTATACACATCTAACATTACTCTACGATTATGACTCATTTCACCACCTTAACCGAAGCCATGGAAGACCTTCGGAGCCGGGGCTATACCCACGAATTTGGCCCAAAAAACGATTTCCTGGAAGAGAAAAGCACCGAGACCAAATTAAAGCGAGAGGAATTTATTGTTGATGAGTTTCACCGTTTTGAGGGTACTTCAGACCCTGGCGATGAAATGACTTTATATGCCATCACCGCGTCGAATGGCATGAAAGGTGTTTTCGTTTCGGCACAGGGAACCTACTCCAACGAAGTATCTCCCGAGTTGATGGCTAAATTCGACGTTTCGGACCGTGCTCACGTCAATACCGATGGCGCGGTTAAGCCAATCGACACGATGGCTGCCGGTCAATAAGTCATTTCAACGATATTTGCAAGAAAAATCACCCGGAACATGTAAATTTTTCCGGGTTTTTCACTATATTTGCGGCCTTTACAAAAAACACGCCGTTCTTTTTTGGTGCTAATACATATATGAAGTTATCCGAATTCAAATTTGATTTACCCGAAAGTCTTATCGCCAAATACCCGGTTGAGCGAGGTGAATCGCGGCTGATGGTCGTGGACCGAAAAGCCAAAACTATTGAACACAAGCAGTTTTCGGATATGCTGAGCTATTTCAGCGATGGCGATGTGATGGTGATCAATAATACGAAAGTATTCCCGGCCCGGCTGTATGGCAATAAAGAGAAGACAGGTGCCAAAATTGAAGTTTTCCTCTTGCGGGAACTGAACCGCGAGATGAAACTCTGGGATGTATTGGTAGACCCCGCCCGTAAAATTCGGGTTGGAAACAAGCTATATTTTGGGGATAGTGATCTGGTTGCCGAGGTAATCGACAACACGACTTCGCGCGGACGGACCATTCGCTTTTTATTCGATGGTAACCACGAAGAATTCATGAAAGCGGTCGATGAACTAGGTGAAACACCTATTCCACGCGAAATGAACCGGGAAGCTGAAGAAGCCGACCGGGATGCTTATCAGACGGTTTTTGCCCAGCACGTTGGTGCCGTAGCCGCTCCAACAGCCGGTCTGCACTTTACCCGTGCCATGATGAAGCGCATGGAAATCAAAGGCATTCACTTTGCCCCCGTCACCCTGCACGTTGGCCTCGGCACGTTCCGCCAGGTAGATGTTGAAGACTTGACCAAACACAAAACAGATTCCGAAAACTACCGGATTCCCGAAGATTCGGCTCAGATCGTCAACACGGCTCTTGATGGCGGTCGGCGGGTTTGCGCGGTTGGCACAACATCACTTAAAGCCATTGAATCGTCGGTATCGGCAAACAGTCGGCTGAAGCCCGTTGAAGGCTGGACGGATAAATTTATTTTCCCGCCCTACGACTTTAAAATTGCTAATTCGCTGCTGACGAGCCTGCACTTGCCCGAGTCGATTCTCATTATGATGACGAGTGCATTTGGTGGTCATGAACTCATCAAAGAGGCCTATCAGGTAGCCATCAAAGAAAAATACCGCTTCTTCAGCTACGGCGATGCGATGCTGATTATTTAATCCGCTGACCTGAATAGTCGATTGTCATTTAGTATTTTTGGGGCCTTGTGCCCCTTTTTTTATGACTATTCCTGATCGACCGCCGGGTGGCTCCGACTCAACTAATTTCGCGATCATCGTTGCCGGTGGCAGCGGTAGCCGAATGAAGTCCGACATCCCGAAACAATTTCTGCTCCTGCGTGGCAAACCCATTCTTCAACATACCATCGAGCAGTTCCTGGCGGTTAATTTATGGACGGGGTCCTCTCCGGAGCTTCCCGGCAGCGTCAGCTCTGCTCTCCAGATTATTCTTGTTTTACCGGCCCGCGAACGATCTATGTGGGAGAAGCTCTGCGAACAACACAGCTTTCACCCCGACATTCACCTGGTTGACGGTGGAAGCAGCCGGTTCCAGTCGGTGCGCAACGGCCTGAACGCTATTGAGGCTATTGATGGGCTGGTGGCGGTACACGATGGTGTTCGACCGTTTATTAGCCCAGACATCATTCGAAACAGTTTCGAGACGGCGGCTCGTACCGGTTCGGCCGTAACCTGTGTTCCCGTCAAAGATTCGGTGCGCGTCATTGGGTCGGATGGGGTTAGCCAGGCTGTTGACCGAACGTTATATCGCTTGGTGCAAACGCCCCAAACCTTTCAACTGGCCTTGTTCAGAAAAGCCTTCGCAACAGAAGAACAGCCGTTTTTCACGGATTGCGCGAGCGTGATGGAGTATGCAGGTTACCCCATTACGTTGATTGACGGAGCGTACGAAAACATCAAAATCACTACCCCCGACGATTTAAAGTAAAGACAGGACACAACTCTACCACTTACAACTTTACCACTTACTACTCACATCTTCCCTATGCGCCAGCGCTTCCCTGCCTCTCACTACGTTACTGGTATCCTTGCTGGTGATCGACTGGTGTTAAGCCAGGCGATTACGCTGGTGGAGAGCCGACGCGCCGATGATCAGGCCATTGCTCAGGAAGTGCTGGATGCTGTTCTACCCCGCTCCGGGCAGTCAGTGCGAATTGGCATTACGGGTGTGCCGGGCGTGGGGAAAAGTACATTTATCGAAGCCTTTGGTACCTATTTAACCAGCCTTGGTCACCGCCTGGCGGTGCTAACGGTTGACCCAACCAGCCAGCGTTCCCGAGGCAGTTTACTAGGCGACAAAACACGGATGGAATCGCTGTCGATGAATCCCGGCGCCTACATTCGTCCCTCCCCCGCCGGTGATTCACTGGGGGGCGTCGGTCACCGAACACGCGAAACGATGCTGCTGTGCGAAGCGGCCGGCTTTGATATCATCCTTGTCGAGACCGTTGGGGTAGGCCAGTCCGAAACAGTCGTACACGGTATGGTCGATTTTTTCCTGTTGCTGATGCTGGCGGGTGCCGGTGATGAATTACAGGGCATGAAACGGGGCATTATGGAACTGGCCGACGCGCTAGCCATTACCAAAGCCGATGGCGACAATCAGGTGCATGCCAAACGCGCCCGCATCGAGTATCAGAATGCGCTGCATCTTTTTCCACCAACCGGCTCCAACTGGTTTCCACCCGTACTGACCTGCTCAGCCATTACGGGAGAGGGCATAGAAGATGTCTGGAAAACGATTCAGGAACACCAGCACCTTACGATTCAGAACAGTTTCCGATCGCTTCGGCGGCAAGAGCAGCAGCTAACCTGGTTTCGGACATTATTACGCCAGGCCCTTGAGAATCGTTTTTATGATCAGCCGGGTGTGCGTAACCGGCTCGCCATTATTGAGGAGCAGGTCCGGACGGGCTCGCTACTCCCCGCCCCCGCCATAAAACGCGTGCTAAACCAAGATGGAACTTACCTTTGACAAGCTAAATGCCTATAACGCCTACATAAAAAAAGCCGCTTCGTCGTGGCGGTTGAGACCTGACAAAGCGGCTTACTTATAACTGGTTGTTTCGAACAGATTAGGAAATACCTAATGTACGATCGGGTTCGTTGGCACGTGTGGCCGGAATTGTTTCTTCACTGGTGTTGGACTTCCAGTCTTTGTTAGCTTCCAGATCATCATCCGATACCGGCGGTTGCCCCCACGATGCCCGTTTGGACTCTTCAATATCCTCTACGGAAGCGCCTTTCGCGTTGTCTGATTCGGCAGCCGTAGCCTCGGTGTCCAGTACATCTTCCGGAACATTGGTATCGTTGCTGTCGGCTACTCTGGATGGCAGCTCGTTGTCCAGATTCTTATCGTTTAGCTGGGCTAACTCGGGGAGAATACCCATCGTGTTATGCATGCCCTGAGCGGCATAGGACTCAGTGCTTTCTTTGCGGGAATTGCTGCTTACGCTCATAACGTTGGTTAGTTAAGTGTTGAGTATTAATAAATTTACGGGTAATGCACGATTAATACGTCGGCTGGTTGTTCAGATCCGTGCCGGTTTCGGCCACATCGTCCTCCCGTTCTTCCTGCTCACTGTCCGACTCCTGCGTATCATCCTGCTTTTTGGCTTCCTCTTGTGCATTTGGCACCGGAACCTGATCAGCAGATGCGTAATCGTCGGGACCCTGGGTGGTTACATCAACCATAGCTGTATTGGTTTTAGCACTGTCGGCGACGGCAGAATCCATCCCCTCTTCAGTTACCTCCATGGTGCTGTTGGTAATGTCACCCATACGAAGAACGCCATTTTTACTATCCATATCGGTGCTACCCATGCCTCGAATATTCCGTCCATCCTGACCACCGCGTACCTGCTCACTATCGAGCCCGTTAGCGGAGTTTTCCTGTTCGTAAGTATTCTTATTATCCGTCATTTGACGATCTATATCGGCATCGTCTGAACCAAGTGGACCTTCTGTACGGCCGTTTATCTGGGCATCATCACGATCTACATCTTTTTCGTCTTTCATGTCATTGAGTCGGCTTATTTCATAGATTAACTTCTTTTCTGACAAAAAGTTTATCCACCTCGAAGTGTTTGGGTCAGCCTATTCGCCAATCAAAATCAATCTACAAATGACACAAAAAACATCTACCGAAAAATTAATAAAGCTACCGTTTAATATACAACCTTCCCGTTCAAACGCCTTCTATAGCTATTTACGTCTATATTCAGAAGTTATTTCCAGGAGCTTTATTATCACCCAGGCCTGCTTATTAACCTGGTTAACCGAAGGAAGGGCTCAGCACTTTTCGTAAGCCTGCCATAAGGCAAAGCTCTTGCCAGAAACCCGAATTTTTAATAGTTGGATAAAGCGTAATGCAGAAAGCGGGATGACACTGTCAGCCCGCTTTTTTGTGATGTTACGGGTGCATAAAACATATACGTATATGGCCTACAAAAAAGGAGACCACTTTTCAGTGATCTCCTTTCTTCAGTTATAAAGAGCAACTGCTGCTTAGTCAACATCCCAGAACAACCGGGTGCCAAAGGCATCGATTGCGCCCTGAGCGCTCACATTGGCTGCGTTCGAACCAGCTTCTGTATTCGGATAGAAGAAACGAACGGGCCGCTTGTTATCCGGCACCTGCATACTTTGTGGAATAGCAGGCAGATTTGTCCGACGGTATTCCGTCCAGGCTTCCAGACCGCTGAAGTTCGTCAGAGCAATCCACTTCTGCGTGGCGATAGCCGCCAGTTTGTCGGTCGATGCTTCCCAATCGTAGTTATTGACCTTGCTACCTATAAAAGCGGCTGCACCTGCCGTACCTGCGCCCAAAGCGCGGAATGACTGGGTGATACCCGTCTCGAAGTACGCCTGTGCCGTATTTGGCAGCGTCACATCCGTATACCGTTGTTTCGCTTCGGCCAGCAGGAACTGAACCTCAGCGGCTGTCATCAGAATAAATGGCCGGTTATACTCTCCCTTCACCAGAAGGCTGGGCCCCAGCGAGCTGGTATTAGCTGGCAAGTAACCCGAGCTGGCGCCGAATGGTGTACCGTTGTAATTGGCCACAACCTCTTTCTGAGTGCTCACACCGGGTGTACCCGTACTTTCACCACCATTGGCATAGGCGATACGCTTCAACCGCAGGGTGTCGCCCGATGCTTTCAGGCCATCGAAGAGAAACTTGGTCAGGCGAGGGTAGTTGTTCAATGCCTGCTTCGCGCCGTTTGCCGAATAGCCCCAACGCTCATAAATCGGGTTCAATTTTCCGGCGGTAGCCAGATAGAACGAAGGACCACCTACACCAACTTCTTCACCCGTAATAAAGCCTGAGCCTTCGGTAACGATCTTATTGATCTCCGTTTTGATATATGAGTCACGTCCCGAAATCCTAGACTGGCGAATCAGAATGCGCATTTTCAGCGAATTGGCAAACTGAGCCCACTTTGTCGTATTTCCTTTGAAAACAATGTCTGATCCCGTGAAGGCACTGGCAAACGGATTGGCTTTCAGGTCGACAATCGCTTCGTCCAATAGCGTAATCAACGATTCGTATACAGCCTTTTGATCGTCGAACTTTGGGGCTAATACAGCCCCCCCTTTCAACGCTTCCGAATAAGGCACGTTACCATACATATCAACCAGTTGTTGAACCAACATGGCTTTCATCACCTTGGCCGGTCCTTTCAGGTACTTCTGGGTATAGGTATCTGCATTGTTGATAACGAACTGATAATCTTGCAGGTTGTCATAATACCCATCCCAATAGTTGAAATCGCCATTGGTAAAGTTGTAGGCAAAAATGGTCGTGCTGATAATGTACCCATTACCCTGCGTCCATTGACCTGACCAATAAGAACCCGTTTCGTTCGCATTGATAACGTTTGCCGTGGTTGTGTTCAACGCATTGGTAAAGACAAAGCTCGGCGATGCCGTCGGCAACGTATTGGGGTTGGTATTAATGTCCAGGTAAGACTTGTTACAAGCGCTACCAACCAGGGTGAGAAAAGCTACTAATATTAGTGATTTAAATTTCATGTCTAGTCAATTTCAGTGTTTACTAAAATGTAAGATTGATGTTTACACCGTACTGACGTACTGGCGGGGTTTGGCCAGTCGTGTTGATACCGATACCGATTGCCGAGTTCGTCGTTGGCGTACCTGTACTGCCTGGCGCCTGGTTACCCTGATAGCTAAACTCAGGGTCGGTATAGTAATTGAGCTTATCAACCACAGTAAACACATTCCGGCCATATAATGAAATGCTGGCGGCCGAGATGAATTTCGTCTTCGACAGCAGATTTTGTGGCAGGCGGTAAGCCAGGTTGACATCTCTGAGTTTGATGAACCAGGCCGGCGTAACGAAGTTCTCCGAGATCAGGCGGTAGTTATCAACCCACAAACCATATTCAGCCTCACGAACGTTGACCGTCGTGTTGGGTACAACCGTCGTTCCATCCGGTCCCAGGTAAGCGGAGTTCGGGAAAATGTGGGGAGCGCGGTCTTCCGTCCATTTGCCGGTTCCGGTGAAGGTCATCTGGCGGCCAAGATCACTGAACATGACGTTACCACCCCGGTATTCGAAGTTAAACGTAAAGCCGAAGTTGCCATATTCGATTTTCGAACCCAGACCGGCAATATGCCGGGGCAACACACCACCTCGTGGCGACAAGGTTGTCTGACGAAGCGGGTAACCTGTTGTGGCGTTAACCAGCACACGACCCGAACCGTCGGGTGCATACTGATAGCCGTCTGTTTTCAGGATCGGGAAACGCTGGTCTTTAATAACGTTTGTGTTGGCGTACGAGAAACCACCATACTGGAACTCGTTGATGCCAGGATACAGGTCAACAACTTTGTTGTCGTTATACGAGTACCGAACGCTGGCATCCCATGAGAATTTACTACCTCGGGCGATCAAATATTTGAACTCACCCTCGTAACCCCAGTTTTTGGTTTCGCCTACGTTAATCAGCAAGTTGCTGAAACCTGTCGAGTTAGGCACTTTAACCGTAATTACCTGCCCTTTCGAACTTTGCGTATACGCTGACACGTCGATGTTGATACGGTTGTTCAGCAACTGGAATTCACCCCCAATTTCTGTCGAATAAACCGTTTCAGGCTTCAGGTTCGGATCCGGCAATACGTTACCAACCGTCAGACCAACCGTGTTGCCGTAGGGGAAGTTAGCACCATTGTTATACGCCAGATCCAACCCGTATAATGGGATGTTGTCGTTGGCATTTTTATTGGCATTCACCCGGATCTTGGCGTAATTCAGGAACTGGCTGCGAATACTCGGGAAAGCATCGGTCGCAATAAACGAGAGCGCTGCCCCATAGTACGGATACATGTATGTGTTCGTCGGGCGTTCCTGCTTATAGAAACGAGACGTTGCATCATACCGGAATGTGGCGTTAAAAATCAGGAAGTTCTTATAGTTCGAGGTAAAGTCAGCATAGTACCCATACCGGCGCTCCTGCGTGGTGGCTTCACCACCCACCAATTCACCCTGGCGGTTTGATACGTTGTACACATCTGGCACGACAATCGAGCTTGAGCCAATCGCGATGTTCTTGGTCGTCCGTTGGTAGACGCTGTTACCCAGGATCAACTTGTTCGAGAACGGACCGAAATCTTTAGTCAAATGAACTTGAAATTCGTTGTTGATCACGTTTTCCGTGCTTGAGTAATCGAGTACAGCACCCAGGTTATCGGTGATGGCGCGGTAGATACCTGTGCCGTCATCTTCCCGGAAGAAAGGAGCCGGAATAAATGCTTTGCTCTTCGCCCAGTCCGAATACAGGAACTTACCGGTGGTGTTTTTGCCCGTCCGTGAGTTGTTCAGGATACCAATCCGTTCGGTTACCATTAACCAGGTCGTTGGCTTGAAGGTCAGGCTCAGGTTTCCGTTCAGGTTGGCATCTTTATATTTCATCCGGTTGTTGTCAGCCTCGAAATAGGGGTTGTTATAGTAGTCGTTATAGAAGCCGTTTGGGTTGGCAAACTTGTTGTTTTGCCAATCGCGCAGCTCACTCAACGGCAGGTTGGCTGGCTGGTTCAATATGTTATTGTAAAAATCAGAGGACGTACGGTCATAAGCTGCCTGCGTATAACCAGCGTTGAAAGCGGCTGTCAGTTTACCGTAATCGCGGGTTGCCGACAGGCGTGTACCCGTCCGCTCGCTCTTATCATTAGGAACGATACCGGCAATTTTCTGATTTTCAACCGACATGTAGAAGGTACCGGTTTCATCGCCCCCCTGGAAGCTAGCCTGGTTGTTCATCGACACACCCGTGTCAAACGCTTTCCGGCGGGCGTTAGGGATAGCTGAGTAAGGTAATAAGTACTGACCGCCATCTTCCGTCGTACGACCCTGCATACGAATTGACCCATCGAACTGATCGCCATACTGCTGGTTTTCGTAGGAACGCCAGTTGGCTGCCATGCGGGTCAGGTAATCGTTGCTGTAACCAGCGGTACCGAACGACTGGTAATAGTGCGACCCCGAGCCATATTTATCCTGTAGCTGAGGCATGAAGCTGATTTGCTCGAAGTTTGTGCTGTTCGAGTACGATACCTTCAGCTTACCCTGCTTCCCTTTCTTGGTCGTGATGATCAGCGCTCCGTTAATACCAGCCGACCCGTACAAGGTAGCGGCCTGACCACCTTTCAGGATGGATACACTCTCAATATCGTTGGGGTTGATGATGGCCAGAACGCTGGAGGTCGTTTGCATACCGTCCAGAACGATCAGTGCTTCGTTATTACCGGTTAATGAACGATAGCCCCGCAGGACCACTTTCACGGCGGGGTCAACACTGTTGTTGACGTTGTAAACGGCCAGACCGGTTACTTTACCCGACAACGCCTGCGCCAGTTGTGGCGACCGGCCTACGGTTACATCTTCCGTTTCTACTTTAGAAATGGCATAACCGATCTCGCGCTGGCTTTTCCGAATACCCTGCGCCGTCACCACAATTTCCTGAAGCTGCGATGCATCCGGCTTCATGGCTACGTTTACGGAGGTCTGGTTTTCCAGCTTGATGCTTTCCGTAGCAAAGCCAATAAAACTTACTTGTAAGATAGCACCTTTGGCTGCGCTGATCTGGAAAGTACCATCAGAATTGGTCGTCGTACCCTGGCTTGTTCCCTTAATTAATACGGTTACACCTGGTAATACAGAGCCGTCTTCGGATGAGGTTACTTTCCCTGTGACTACCCGATTCTGGGCAAGCATGGGAAGAGCGAATAAACACAATATGAACTGTGTTAGTAGAAATTTACGCATAGAACATCGTTCAAGTTAAGAAGTGATACTTAAGTATTAAAACTTGGCAAAGTTATTAAATAATTATTAAATCTGATGTTTATATCTTAATATAGTAGTAAGTATAAAATGTTAACTAATGAGATACTTGTAAAATATTATTTTGAATAATTTATTTTATTCCTGACAGATAGACTATTTATACTAAATTCTCAATCAGTATCTAATTAATGTTATGTTGAAGCAGTATAGGTATTATACAATTCAGGCCATAAAAAACTCTTTTTTAAACTGGCATCTTGACGCATTAGCCTCCATTACGGTGATAATGCTATAGCTTACTGAATTACTACTATAGAATAAATATTGCAAAATGAGACTTGATCGATATGATATATCGCATAATTGTATTTTTCTCGTCATTATAGTAGTATGACCAGCATAACCTTTATCCCTTTCTAGGCATTTATATGGGAAAAATACTCAAGAAAATGCTGGTGTTCTGAGATACTGACCTACAGTACAACAACTTGTTGCTCGTATCAACTAGACACAGTGCTCTAATGAAACAGTCCTTACAACTTCTACCTGATGACCGTTTATCAGCGGTTAACCAACAAAAAAAGGGAGTCGACTTAATCGACTCCCTTTGACGCAATTACTAAAAAAGTTAAAGCTTATTTATCCCACCAAACCCGGGTATACTGATCATCTTTCCCCTGACGACCCACGACCTCAGCATAGTTCTTGGCGTTCAACGTCGTTTCTGTCGTTGGGTAAGCCAACCGGCGCGGAATATCGGTACCACCGTTTAAGGTAGTTGGAGCGGGCTTCAGCGTTGGGAAACCTGTCCGGCGCCATTCGTTCCAGGCTTCCGTCCCCTGGAAGAACAAGGCGATCCAACGCTGGTTACCAATGAGTTCAATCGCTTTGGCATCTGTGTAGGCAACCGACGGCTGAGCAATGTAAGCGGCAAAAGCAGCATCGGTATACGCAGTACCTAACCACTGCTGCATGGATGCTTTAACTGCCGACTCATACAAGGCTTTGGCATCACCTGTAATCCAGCCCAACTTAACAGCTTCAGCTTGTGCAAATAACACCTGCGCATACGTCATAATGTTGACAGGGGCCGTTTGTGCACTAATGGCAGCACCCGCCAGCGAGTAATCCTGCGCTTTACCCGGAGCCGGAAAAACGCCATATGGAGCCCCAACAAACTCACCCTTCAGGTTCCTGGCCGCATATACGGGCAAACGTGGATCGTTCAATTGCTTCAAGTAATCGACGAACGTATTGCTCAAGGCAAAGTCTTTACGGTTCGACCGGACGTAATTTGTATACAGTGGATTCTCGTTGTTAGCATCCGCCAGATACTTATACTGCACGTTGTCAGCATTTGACGCTAGTACACCATCGGTCAGGGCGGCAGCAAACTCAGCCTTCCCTTTAGCAGGGTCTGCCTTCGACAACCGCAGTGCAGCAATCAACCGCAGGGAAGCGGCAAATTTTTTCCACCGGTCGGCATTACTGCCCAACAGAATATCGCCACTCACGGCTTTACCGCCATCAAACTGCGCGGCTGCTTCCTTCCACTCTTTAAACAGATCGTTATAAATATCCTGCTGCTTATCAAAAGCGGGCGAGAAATTCTGATCTGCTTTTAAAGCCTGTGAATACGGCACATCGCCCCAGCGGTCGGTAATATACTGAAACACATAAGCCTTCAGAATTCGGGCAATAGCAATCTGGTTGCCATTAGAGCCGTAGGCAGCTGCCAGTCCACGCGTCGATTCATTGGAGTTCTGGTCAATGATCGCCTGAAGGTTCACCAGTGGCCCCGAATACAACCCGTTATAGCTGAAGTTAATGGTCTTATAGCGCGAATCCTCGATATACGTTACGTCTGAGAATTGCTGCACGTATAATGCCGGGGCGATGTTAAATCCGCCCGGTCCAACCTGCGAGTTTATAGTCCCCACGGTCCGCTCCGCACCCGTGATCAAACTGGCCGTATTGGGAAACAGGGCACTGTTGGGGTTTACGTTCATATCCCCAAAATCATTACAGGCAAGTGTTGAGGTCAACAGGCCCGTAAAAAGCAAATATTTGTATCCTTTCATTGTTTAGTATATCGTTTGTGAGGTCAATAGCACAACATCATATCCCTATCTCTAAAAACGAAATTCAGGGAGAAATAATACCTTGTGTCTGTCAACCTAGAGACCTAATCTAAGATTTACACCGAACGAGCGAACCGGCGGTAACTGACCGCCTTCGTACCAAACCGTTTCTGACTCAGAGATGTCGATACCACCGCCAATAGCACTGTAGATCAGGACTGGGTTACGGGCAATCAGCGATATGTTTGCCGACTTGAGCCATTTGCCCAGCATTTGCTTGGGCAGGTTGTAGCCAAATGAAACCTCACGCAGTTTCACGTACGTTTTGTCGTAGATCCAGCGCTCATTAAGGGCAAACAACCAGTTCTCGTAGAGATTCTGAGCATCGACACGGGTCGTATTCTGCTTGCCATCTTCGGTTACACCGTCCAGCAACACACCACCACCCGTAGCAGGGTCATCGCGTAGCGGTTTGCCTAATTCGTTCAAACCGGCCGTTTCAGCCGCCAGACCCGAGTAAGCATTGAACATCTTAGTGGTCGAGAAGAACTTACCCCCCACCACGAAGTCGGTGTTTACGCGCAGGGTCACGTTTTTGTAGCTAAAGGTGTTCAACCAGCCGCCTTTGAACTTGGGGAGTACTGATCCCAGCTCAACGTTATCCTGTTTAATGTACAGACCGGCGTTGGCACCACTGCTATACACCATATTACGACCATTGGCGTCTTTCTGAATTCCCTGACCGACCAGCGTTCCCCAATCGCGGGGTGAGCCATCGGTACCTGTGCGGGCGTTCAGCGTTAGTGTCCGCCACTGAGGTCCATCAATCTGGTAGTTGGTCAATCCATTGGCCAGTTCAACCACCTGTGAGCGGTTCCGGTCAGCATTGATATCGAACTCCCAGTTGAAGCCCGACGACGACCGGATTGGGTTGGCGTAAATGTGCAGTTCCAGACCCGACGTACGAATCAGACCCGCGTTGACAACCGCGTTTGTGTATCCGCTGGTTGGCGCTACCGGAAGCGGAATGATCTGGTTCTTGTTGTCATTCTGATAACCCGTAAATTCCAGACCGATGCGGTTGTTGAGGAACTTCAGGTCGATACCGCCTTCGTAGGAAGAGGACAGACCGGGCTTTAAGCTCGCATTAGGCAATGTACCAGGCAAAAAGGCCGTTGCATTGTTACCATAAGGCTGACCAGACGAATACGCCAGCGTCGTTTGGTAAGGACCTACGTCGGTACCCACCTGTGCATAACCAGCCCGCACTTTAGCATAGGACAATACCTGGCTCTTGGGCAACAGCTCGGTCAGGATAACCCCGGCCGATACCGATGGATACAGGTAGGCATTGTTTGCTTTAGGCAGCGTTGACGACCAGTCATTCCGGATCGATGCTTCTACGAACACAAAGTCGCGGAAACCAAGACTCACGTTTCCGAATACGCTGTTCACCTGGCGCTCATACAGATAGTTGTTGGCTAACGGCCGGTCAATGGAGGCCGCGATATTATAAAACCCGGGTGCCGACAAGCCCCCTACTGTAGCCTGGAACAGTCCGTCGATTCGGTTGTAACGAATGTTGCCCCCTGCGTTAGCTACTACCGATAAGTCCTTGAAGTTCTCATTGTAGTTCACCAGCAACTCATAGTTGTTTTCGCGGCTGTTGGACGTTAAGGTCGAAAAGCCACCTTTCTGTCCTTCGTTCAGTGTTCCGATGGCAACCCGTCCCTGCTGGTAATACGCATTCTGGTCACGGCGTACCGTTGCCGAAGCTTTCAGGGCTGGCGTAAACTGATAGGTCAGGCCAATGTCGCCGAATAACCTATCGCTCCGGTTCGTATTGGTATTCTCATACGCCTGGGTGTATGGGCTGTCCCAGTACTTTGGAGCCGCTTCCAGTGGGCCACCAATGTTCCAGCTGCGGAAGGTACCGTCCGGGTTTTTATAATTCCGCAGGTCTTCCATCCGCAACTGACGCTGAAACCACTGATTGAACATCCCGATCGTCTGGTTATAGCCGTTCAGGGTTGAGTTCGAAATACCCAGCGGACTATTTTGTGGTGTCGTTCCTCCCGATGAGCCATAGCGGTCGGCGGGCTGGTTTTTCGTGTTCGTGGACGTGTAGTTAATATTCAGGTTTGCCGTCAGTTTATCGGCAAACTTGATCGCGTTTTTCGCACTGATGTAATCCCGGCTTTGCGACGAGTTCGGAATGATCCCGTTGTTGATAATGTGGGTATACGAGATACGGCTTTGAAAAGCCTCCGTTCCGCGCGAGAAAGCAATGTTCGTGTTGTTGCTGATGGGCTTCTCGAAGAAATCGCGCACGTTGTTGGGCTGGGGCGAAAACGGCGTTAGCTGGCCAAACTCAGGGCCCTGCTGCCAGGAGAACGCCGAGCGGTGGGGTGAGCCATCCATACGGGGGCCCCAGCTTTCATCGGCTGAGTAATCCAGAATTTTCTGTCCATTGAACGACGACCAGGCCGCCGGGTGAATGGATGGGTCAAACTGGAACGTCTCCCACTCCTGCGAGTAGCCGCCACCATACTCGTTCTGATACTTGGGCAGCAAAGCCACCATATCGAGCGTTGTACTATGGTTGATGTCCAGACGGGTTTCACCGGCTTTGGCACGTTTGGTCGTAATCACGATAACGCCCGCCGAGGCACGGTTACCATACAAGGCTGTGGCTGACGGGCCTTTCAACACGGTCAGGTTCTCCACATCGTCCATGTTCACCTGGCTGATGTCGGTTGGCGTACCATCCACAACGTAGAGCGGATCACCCCCCGACAGGGAGTTGACGCCCCGAATCCGGATGTTGGGGTTACCGAACTTGGCTCCCGACTGACCCAGTACCTGAACACCGGCAATTTTGCCGGCCAGGGCATTACCTACGTTCTGGTCACGGGCAAAGTTCAGCTTATCGGCTCTCAGATCCTGAACAGCATAGTTAAGCGCTTTCTTATCCCGTGGAATACCTAAAGCGGTAACGACAACTTCCTGTAACTGTGATGCATCGGGGACTAAAGTAACCGAGATGTTTGTGCGATTGCCGAGAGCAATTTCCTGTGTTGTGAAGCCTATAAAACTGAATACCAGCGTTGAGTTGGCTGGCGCATTGAGTTGAAACGTTCCCTCGGCATTCGTACTCGTACCCCGAGACGTTCCTTTTACAGTAATGTTAACACCCGGAAGCGTTGAGCCATCTTCCGACGATGTAACCTTTCCACTAACGGCTATGTCCTGAGCCAGCAATGGAAGTGCGAAAAAACACAGCAAAAACTGTGTTAATAAAAATTTGCGCATAGAACATTAGTTAAGTTAAGAAGTGAAAATTTAAATCACACTTCCCCAAAATTATTAAAAATCTGTTAAAACAAATGAATTGACTTTTAATAATACATAGATGATTAAACGACAATTTCTCTCACTTACGAAATAAAATTTCCCATAAATACTCTTTACCATATCGTTTCAATATAATATCTCCTACAAATTAAAAATGGGGTCATTAAATTTCATTAACAATATTTTAATTTTACTTTACAACTGACCAAAAAATCATAGTAATTGATTGATTATATTTGACTACATAGCTACATATTCAATTGATAATCAGACAATTATACCTATATCTATAAAAATAAAAGGTTTTATAAAAACCTAACTCCTTGATTCGCATATAGAAAATAAAGAAATGCAACCAAAAAATATAGTAAGCATTTTTAACATTTGCTCCTGTAAAAAATGAAATTTTTCCTTACAGTGAACTAGTCATAATTACTAACAATACAGCTTAAATAATTACTGTGGCCTATTTGTCATAATTTACTTCTTTAAAAACAGAAAAATTCCTTAAGTATTTATACCATTTATTGATTGAGTATATTTTACTAGTAATAAAAATTATACTTAAATTATTGCCTCACATTAAAGGCAAATTAAAACCTCATTCTATGATATTTCAGGTTATGTTATTTCCATATTTCTCAAGGAAATTGCATGTTGTTTATTCCAATCCATGGAGATGTATTATTTTCTTAACTCAACTATTTCAACATTTTTTCATCAACTCTTATGAGAAAAGTTTTAATTGGAAGCTGGCTGCTTTCGCTCCTGTTCTGTCTGCCCCTGCTGGCGCAGGACGCGTCAGTTACAGGTCGTGTGACATCATCAGACGACGGCTCAGGATTACCGGGTGTGAGTGTCGTTATTAAAGGCACTACCCGTGGCACAACAACCGATGCGAATGGTAATTACCAGCTCAGCGCGGCCCCGAATTCGACGCTCACATTCTCCTTTGTCGGGTTCAAACCTCAGGACATAGCCGTGGGGAACCGCACCAGCGTAAACGTTGTGCTGGCAGCCGATGCCTCCACACTGAATGAGGTCGTTGTAACGGGTTTTGGTATCCGGCGTAATGAACGGGAAATCGGGACATCAGTAACCAAGATTAGCAATACGCTCATCAACCAGGCCGCTCCCGTTAACATTGCCAATGGATTGACGGGTAAAGTAGCTGGCTTACAGATAAACGCTGTGAACAACGGGGTCGGCTCAAATCCACGGATCACGATTCGGGGTAACCGTTCCTTTCTGGGAAATAACCAGGCTTTGCTGGTTGTGGACGGTGCCCTGACCGATGTCAGCTTTCTGTCGTCTATTAACCCTAATGACATTGAGAACAGTTCGGTCCTGAAAGGGCCCAGCGCTGCGGCCTTGTATGGCTCCGACGCGGCTAACGGTGTTTTGGTGATCACTACCCGCCGGGGTACAACCAACAACAAGCCGCAAATTTCCTACACCAACAACACGCAGTTGGAAACGGTATCTTACATGCCTGATCTACAGCGCCTTTACGGGTCTAACGGTGGTGAAGGGGCTCCTTTTCTGGATGCCAATGGACAGCGGCTTTATGTCCCCTACGAAAACCAGCAGTTTGGACCGGCTTATAACGGTCTGCTGCAACCCCTTGGCTATGGCGTACAGATTTTAAACTCTGACGGCTCTATTCGTCTCGACACCCTGAAAGTGCCTTATTCATCAACAGGCAAAGATCCACGACGGGCGTTTTTTAACACGGGCGTTACGCAACAGCACGATCTGGCGTATCGGGTGGGTGATGCGCAGAATTATTTTGGCCTGAGTGTACAGCGCGTCGACCAGAAAGGTATCGTTCCCAATGACAAGTACAGCCGCACCAACTTCACTGTAAACGGTGGCCGGGCGGTCGATCGCTTCACGGCCAATGCCAAGATGCAGTTTACCTACGAAAACACGAACCAGGAGAACGGTGATTTTGGTCAGGGACGCCCCGTTTACTGGAACTTGCTGAACCAGCCGGCGCATGCGCCCCTTACGGACCCGCGAATCAAGGACATTACATCGCCTTACGGTGATGTGAACGGCTACTTCAACGCCTATTATCCAAACCCCTGGTGGCAGGTGACGGGCGACAACTCGCGTGCCGTTACCAACAAGTATTCGATTCAGGGTACGGCTGACATTGGATACCGCTTTACGGATTGGCTCAATGTTACGTATCGTGTTAGTGGCCAGGTATCCAACACGCAGTTCAAATCCCATCTGGCGGCCGTATCGTTCAGCAGCTATGCATTGGGAGACCCCTGGGGCGCCGGCAACATTGCCTCGTCGGTGAAACAGGTGAATGGTAATGTTAGTGATTACGGCCTCACAACCTCGCGTTTGACGGGTGACCTACTGGTCACGATTGCCCCTACTTTTGGCGACTTTACACCTAAATTAATTCTGGGTCAGCAGGCGCGTGTCGATAACTACCGGTACATATCAACGGCCGCCACGTCGCTGGTAGTGCCCGGTACCTACAACATCGACAACCGCTTGGGGAATGTTGTTGCCAGCGAAAACTCAAGACAAAGCCGACTGCTGGGTTACTTCTATGACTTTACACTGGGGTTCCGCAATTTCGCATTTATCAACGCTACCGGTCGTTATGACAATACCTCCCTGCTGGCCGCCAATAACCGGTCTTATTTCTATCCGGGTGTCAACGCGTCGGTTATCCTGACAGAAGCCATACCGGCTCTGAAAGGAAGCAATGCCCTGACGTATCTGAAAATACGCGGAGGTATTGCCAAAGCAGGTAACATCAGCGTAGGCCCCTACCAGCTTCAGAATGTGTTTAATCCGGGTAGCGGCTTCCCCTATGGCAGCCAGCCGGGCTTTTCGTTAAGCACGCGCCAGAATGACCCTAACCTAAAACCAGAGTTCACGACGAACAAAGAGGTGGGCGTTGAATTTGGGTTGTTCGACCGGGTGAATGCCGATATCGTCTATTACACGACGGAAACCACCAATCAAACGGTGCCTATTCAGGTATCGCGGGCTACGGGCTATACCACAGCGCTGATCAATACGGGAACCATGCACAACAATGGTGTTGAAGTGGAATTAAAGACACTGCGCCCAATTGTGAATACGGGTGGTTTTACGTGGAATATCAGCACAAATTTTACGTATCTCAACAACACCGTAACGTCTGTTTATCCGGGCCTGGACCGAATTGGTATTACTCAGGCTAATGGTGCTTCATCGGCTAACGTCTACGCAGCAGTTGGGTATGCGTATCCGGCTCTGTACGGAACCGACATTGCCCGCGTACAGAACACGGACGCCAATGCCGCTTACTACGATCCAACGGGTCAGTTTGTTGGCCGTCCGGTTATCAATCCCTCAACGGGCTATCCGATTCTGGACGCTAACATCAAGTATCTGGGCAACACGCAGCCTAAATACCGGTTTGGCATCAACAACACGTTTGCGTTTAAAGGACTGACCCTGAACGCTCTTGTCGAATACCGGGGTGGCAACGTGATCTATAACCAGTTAGGCAACGCGCTGGAATTTACGGGTGCTGGTATTCGCTCGACATATAATGGTCGGCAGAATTTCATTTATCCAAACTCCGTTGTGGCGTCAACCAATCCTGATGGTACCTCCACTTTTACCCCCAACTCAAGCATATCGACGCGGGATGGCAACCTGGAGTTCTGGACCAACTCAGGTTACCACAATGCGGTGTCGAGCTATGTAACGAGTGCGGCTTTCTGGAAGCTGCGCGAAGTGGCGTTAAGCTACAATTTCCCGACTCAGTTGTTCACGAACATCAAATTCATCCGGTCGGTCACGCTGGGCTTAACCGGCCGTAACCTGCTGATGCTCCGCCCAAAAACGAACGTGTTTACGGACCCTGAGTTCTCTCTGGATAACAGTAATGCCCAGGGCGTTACGAACGAATACCAGACCCCTCCAACCCGCCAGTACGGTTTCCGGCTGAGCGTTGGGTTTTAAGTTATACGCTAATCAACAAGAATCATGAACCTTAAGAAACTTACGATCGGGGTATTGGCGGTGACGATGACCATTGCATCGGGCTGCCAGAAGAATTACCTCGACATCAATAATAACCCCAACCAGGTAACTACAGCCACGCCTGTGCTGGTGCTACCGTCAGCCCTGAGTTCGTCCGGGTCCTATTTCTCGACCAGTTTTACGTTTCTGAACTTATGGATGGGCTACTGGAACTGGAGCGGCAACTACTCGATTGCGACCTCAGACAAAAACTACCAGTTCACCTCTGGTTTCGGAACGGGTATCTGGGATAATGGCTATGTCATCCTGAAAAACTACGACTACATCGATACGCAGACGGCAACTCTGAAGCAGCCTCTGCTGCAGGGTATGGCGAAGATCATGAAGGCACTGCACTTTCAGATTTTGGTAGATACGTACGGAAACATACCATACACACAGGCACTACAGGGGCTGGCGTCGTCGCAACCTACGTACGACAATGCAACGGCCGTGTATGAAGACCTCTTCAAACAGATCGACGCGGGCCTGACCCTCTTCAGCGATGCGGACAAACTGGCGGCACAGGGTGGAACGGTGCTCAATCCGGGGGCTAACGACATCCTGTTCAAGGGTGACATCAACAAATGGCGTCGGTTTGCCAATACGCTCAAACTTCGGATGTTACTACGGCAGTCCGAAAAAGCCGACCGGCAGGCGTTTATTCAGACCCAGCTGGCCGCTATCAAAGCGTCGGGATATGGTTTCCTGAAAAGCGGTGAAAACGCGGCTGTCAACCCCGGTTACGCCAACTCGTCGGGGCAGCAGAGTCCGTTCTACGGTACCTACGGCTATCAGGTGAACGGTCAGCCCATTGAGGCCTTCAACATCAACCGGGGTAACAAATACGGTATCAACTTTTACCAGTCGACTAACGACCCCCGGCTGGCCCGGTATTATGAGCCCGTTGGTGGGCCAAATGGCACTACTTTCAACGGTACGTTTTTTGGCACGATCAATCCGCTGGCCAACAACCTTACCTCGGGTATTGGTCCCGGTCTGCTCAACAATGTTAACCAGCCTGCTTATATTCTAACCTCGCACGAAGCCTTTTTCTTACAGGCCGAAGCGGCTCAACGCGGCTGGATCGAGGGGGCACCAAAAACGCTGTATCAGCAAGCCATTACGGAATCATTCGTCAATGTGGGTCTGACGGCAGCTGATGCGGCAACGTATTATTCGCAGACGCTGACAAACGTTGGCTGGGATTCATCGCCGGATAAAATTCAGGCTATTATCACCCAGAAATGGGCGTCGCTCAATGGCTGGTCGCCGTTCGAGTCCTGGTCAGACTATCGGCGGCTTGGCGTACCCGCCGTGCCTATTTCGCAGGACCCCAGTACGTCGGTTAAGCAGATTCCGGTTCGGCTCTTTTACCCACAAAGCGAGTACAACTACAACAGTGGCGTGGTGAAGCAGCAAGGCGATATCAATCAATTTACCTCCAAGATCTTCTGGGTACGATAATCATAAAAAACGGTCATACACCGACTGGTGTATGACCGCTAAAACCAGTCATGAACATGAAAAAACTTTTGTATAGCTTCGTTCTGGGCGCTGTGGCCATTAGCCTGAGCAGTTGCCTGAACGACGATGAACACTTTACCGATTTCCAGAATGTAGGCGCAGTGGCCGAAATTCCATCGTCGGCTTTTTACGGCGTCGAAGATAACCAGGGCTTGCAGATTCAGACGGCCCCGACTAATTACAGTTTCGATGTCAACATTGCCTCGCCAAATCCACCATCTCAGGATGTAACGGTTTCGCTGGCGGTCGATCAGGCAACGCTGGATGCGTATAACAAGGCAAACAGTACGACCTATACGCTGTTGCCTGCTACCTTGTATCAGGCGTCGTCGTTAACGGCCACGGTGAAAGCAGGCAGTCGTCTGGCTCCTATTACGCTCTCGTTCTTCTCGGGTGCCGACAAAGTACCTGATCCAACGGCCTACAATGATGCAGAATATGCCCTGCCGCTGAAGATCACGAGTGCATCGAACAACGTAGCCGTGAGCAGCAACTATGGTACGAAGATCATCATTCTGAAGATCAAGAACCCGTACGATGGCGATTATCACTCGGTAGGGTACTTTACACACCCAACGGCTACATCCAGCCGAAAAATCGACAAAGACAAAACGCTGTCTACCATCGATGGCACTACCGTACAGACAGAATATGCTGATCTGGGTGGGAGTAATTACTTAATGTGGCTGCGCGTCAATGCCGACAATACAGTGACGATCATCCCGAAGGGTGCTACACCAGCTACCTCATCGCAATTCGGCACCAACACATACGATCCGGCAACCCATAAGTTCACCCTGAACTACAAATACCCAGGGGCGGGTGGTGACCGAGTCATTAACGAAGTGATTACCCGCCAATAATACTCACTAACAGCTACAAAAAAAGCCTTCTACGTTTGTAGAAGGCTTTTTTTGTAGTCCTTGCCTGCTGGTTTATTCAACGTGAATAACGGCTGTATCTAGGTTAAATCAAATCCTTTTGCACGCCTAATGCAATAATTTTTAACCACAGAGGCACAAAGCGCACAGAGGTTTATTAGGGCACTTTCTTTCCCCATTACCTCTGTGCGCTTTGTGCCTCTGTGGTTAAAAAAGATCTACTGACTCTATGTATAAGCTAAATTTTGATCGAGCCAACCCATTATTCACGTTATTCAAGAAGCAGATACGGTATCAGCTCGCTCTGCTTTTTCCTGCCCAGTCAGTTCGGCCAAAAGCTCGGCTACGTTGACGGTGGCGAAGCTGCTGGCGTAGTCGGCCATGGCGTAAGGAATGATCAGTTCGCCATTGTTGATGAGGCCGCCACAACTGTATACAACGTTTGGCACATAGCCTTCCCGTTCGTTTTCGTCGGGGCTCAGGATGGGTTCGCTGGTGCGGCCAATGACTTTGGAAGGGTCATTGAGGTCGAGCAGGAAGGCACCAATGGCGTATTTACGCATGGGCCCAACGCCATGACTCAGCACTAGCCAGCCCGCTTCGGTTTCGATCGGCGATCCACAGTTACCCAACTGAACATACTCCCAGTGATAGGTTGGCTTAAGAATTAGTTCTTTCGTCTGCCAGAAATACAGATCATCGGAATACATCAGGTAGATATTCTCCCCATCCTGCCGCGAGATCATGGCATATTTACCGCCAATCTTACGCGGAAACAAAGCCATCCCTTTGTTGGAAACTTCGGCTCCATTAAGTGTACTCACGCTGAAATGGGTGAAGTCTTTGGTTTCGAGTAGTTGTGGAAACGTTACCCGACCATTGTATGCCGTGTAAGTAGCATAATACGTTATCTCGCCATCGTCGTCCGTAAATTGCACGAAACGAGCATCTTCGATACCATTGGTTTCGTTGGGTGAAGTCGGAAAAATGCAGCGTTCGTCCAGACTCTGGTCATCCTCGAAGTGAATTTCGTAGTTCGATTTGGCCAAGGCTAACAGACCGCTCGCAATGGTGTCATACTCGGCATTGTAGCGAAACTGCGCCAACACCCGCTTGATCTGCGCGTCCAGCTCCGACAGGCTAAACTCTTCTCCCAGTCCCAGCATCATCTTTTCCTGAATGCTGTTCTCTAACCGCAGTTCGTAGAGCTTGCGCTCAAACTGCGCCCGGTTGAATCGGTGATTGGGTACAATTTCGGGTGAGGTAACATAACGGGAGGGCTGGCGCAAAACAATTTTACCGGCCTCGTCGATGTACCCCATCCGGAACGAGATAGAGGACACATGTCCCTCGCCCGTGGCTCGTAAACTCAGAATGAAGCGTTTATAACCGGGTGGCACGTTTGTCTGGTCGGGGTGCCAGATCATGGACGGGTTGAACAACGCGGCCGATTCGAGGGAGTATTCCATGGTGAAATAAGCACCCAGTAACAACTTACGGTCGTTGGTGAGCGGCTCATCGGTGAGCAAATGCGCTTTGATCTGCTCGAACCGGTTAAGCAGAAACCGTTCGAGTTTGTAATGGCGGCCACCAAACTCTCGAATAACTTCGTCCAGTTTCTGATCGGCTTCCTCATCGGTCATACTCCCTACCCTGGCCACAATTTTCAGAGTTCGGGTAGTACTGCCTAAATCGAAAGGACGAAAGAGAACGCGGGTTGGATCTGGCTGGAGAACAATGCCCGTTCGAATGGCTTTAATACTCATTGGTATCAATAAATTAGTGAATGATCAATTGGAAAAGGGTATTTACTAAAGCGCTAAATGATACATACTGTTTCACAAATCACTTACTCTTTTACAACTTGACCATTCACTCACTTATTATCCTCTATTAGTATTATCCATTCATCATTGCAGGCATTGCCACATTAACTGGCTTGGCATCAGGCCGTTGTTTTTGAATGGAATATAATTCAGCTAATGCCAGCAGATACGACAATGTAGACTCAGCGCCCTGATTTTGATTGACCCGATCGATGTGCAGTCCATCCCGGCAACCGCCAGTTTGCTGATCATAGAGCGGCAAGCCCAGATCATTGAACCCATTGAACCACTTGAATATCCGGATGGCGGTGCGGTGCCACTCTTCATCGCCCGTTAGGGAATACGCAGCCAGACAGGCTGATACCGTACTTTGAGCTTCCAGCGGCTGCTGATCGAAATACGCACGAAGCTGCCCTTTTGTGTAAAATCCATTTGAGCCAATTGGCTGAAAATGACCATGCGACGCCGTTTGCAACCCAACCAGCCACCGCAACGAATTAAGGCCTATATCGACCAGATGCTTGTCGCTGGAGCGAATAAGCACATGCGCCAACACAGCGTTGTCGTACGACAGGGTATTTTCAAACCAGGGCCATTCCTCGGTAGCTGTTTCCGTGTATCGGAATGTTAATTTATCGAGCAACTGACGTTCTATATTCTTAGCCAGCCGGTCGTCGTTGAATTTTTTCTGGTATTCATAAATTCCCAGCAGTGCAAACGCCCACGAACGGGGTGATGACATTTGCACGACGGTTGGCAGCACCTTTTCAAACAGGCTCATGGCCCAGGTAACGGTGTTTCGGTCTGACGACCGGCCAATACAGGTACCCAGCGCCCAGATAGTACGACCGGTGCTGTCATCGGAGCCAAACTCTTCGAGCCAGCGACGGTCGTAACTCATAAAGTTCCGAAAACGGCGGTGATCGTCGGTATAGGCATGGTTGATGAAGGCGCAGTAATTATCCGCGGCCTTCGCCAGTTTCTGGTCCCCCAGCCCTGCGTTCTGAAGCGTCAGCGCGAGGATCAGCGCACGTGCGTTATCGTCGGTGCAATAGCCTTCGTCGTAGAACGGCAAATGATGCCTCGCGTGCTGAATAATACCGGTGGAGTCGGTCAGGCGGAACAGATGGTCGAGCCGGAGCACAGGTAACTTGAAAACAGCACTGGTATGGGCTCCTACTGAGTAGACAGCCTGGTTGTTGACCGTACTCATTCGTTCCTGGCGGGCATGCGCGAAAGAATCGGCATAAGCCTGGATGGTCCGTTCCCAGATCATCTCGCGGCCTGCCATGTAGGCTTTCTTGCGCATCTGATGCCGTTTCGACTCATCGCTGAGCAGCTCTATAATTTCTGTAGCAATGGCTTCCGAATCACCAAAAGGCACCAGTACGCCCCGGCCATCGGCCAAGAGTTCTTCGGCGTGCCAGTACGGCGTCGACACCACGGCTTTTCCGCAACCGAAGGCATAGGATAACGTACCAGAGGTGATTTGAGCTGGGTTCAGGTAAGGCGTAATGTATATATCAGCCGCACCCAGGTATTCCAGCAGACCGTCCAGCTCCACAAACTGATTGTAGAACCGAACATTATCGCGAACACCACAATCACGGGCCAGCTTTTTCAGGCTGTCGCGGTAGGCTTCTCCCTCGTGCTTTAATAAATGCGGGTGCGTTGCACCAAGCACCATATATACTACATTCGGGTATTGCTCCACAATGCGCGGTAAGGCCCGGATTACGTTCTCAATGCCTTTGTTGGGCGAAAGCAACCCAAATGTCAAGAGCGTTTGCTTGCCTTCCATCCCGAACTTATCCTTAAAAAAGTGGGGGTCAACGAAAGGCATATCGGGGATACCGTGCGGAATAAGATCTATTTTCTCTTCCGGTATTTCGTAAATGTTGATCAGAAAATCACGCCCCTTCTCCGACATGCACACCACCCGCGACGACAAGTCAGCGATACTCTTCAGCACCAGCAACTGATCTTCGTTCGGGTCTTTGAGAATTGTGTGGAAGGTGGTCACGATGGGCATCGTCAGGTTCCGAAGCAGCGTGAGTATATAATTTCCCGCCGGACCGCCATAGATGCCGTATTCGTGTTGCAGACATACAACATCGACGTCTTTAGAATTCAGGAATTCGGCCGCTTTTCGGTAGGCACTCTGGTCGTGCTGATAAAAATCGTACCGAACCTCCGAGGGGTAGTCATAGCCATCGGGCGTATCGTTTACCGACACAACCAAGGCCTGAGAGTCAGAGATAAATGAATTATAGGAAAGGTATAAGTCAGACGTAAACGTGGCAATCCCGCATTGACGAGGCAGGTAATCACCAACGAAGGCCACATTCTTTGGATTATGGCCCCACACCGATACGTCCGTTTCTGAATGATCAGATTGCCTGGAGTAATTTGTGGCGGTTCGATTCGTATGAGTTGTCATAATGTTGAATAAAAGAATAGTTACCTACTATAAAGTCTGTAACTATAATCGACTTGTAGGGTCTTTTGTTTAAGTGAAACCCTGATTTTAAGCCCTCTAAACACTATTATATGACAACAACAATCTATTGTCCTAAAATACCTTATTTTAAGCCTATCTTCAAATAGTAAACTTTATCGAAAAGAGCTTATTGACCCAATAGCAATCGTGCCGTTGAGATAAACCTCAATTGTCCACTGTCACTATACCTGACCTGCAACGCTCTGGCGATGTAGCTGGCCGGAATCGTTACCACATGGTCTACACGAACAGAATCAGCCTGAGCAGGTATACGGTTGCAGGACCAAACGGAGGGATCGTTCCAGTCACCCACTTTAAGGGTGTACACATTTATGCAGGGTTTGACCGTCACGACAGCAGCACCACTTACCGAACCCGTGCCACAGGCATTGGCTACCTGACCGAGTGTGTACGTTGTACTGACAGTGGGGGCCACCGAGAAACTAAACGGCGAAGCAACAATGTCCGTAAAGCTAAAGGTCGAGTCAGTACCGGCGTTCACTGTTAACGAAAAAGGGGCACTGCCCGTTAAGTCGGTCGTGAGCGTAGCCGTTTGACCAGCCGTCAGGGTGGTGGTTCCACTTAGGGTAGCTACAGGAAGCACACAAGGCCTGATGAACAGGGAATAATCTTCGGTCTCCCC
Source organism: Spirosoma aerophilum (assembly GCF_054782495.1). Taxonomy (NCBI): domain Bacteria; kingdom Pseudomonadati; phylum Bacteroidota; class Cytophagia; order Cytophagales; family Cytophagaceae; genus Spirosoma; species Spirosoma aerophilum. The sequence goes on from NZ_BAAGSJ010000038.1 coordinate 229,609, forward strand.
GTATGCATAAATCCCACATGGGTCGGTAGGAATCGTGTTATATGCAGCAACAACGCGCATAGCAACGGTAGTTGCTGTGGTGCCGGCAGGGATCGTCAGACTACCCGAGAACGTATTGGCCTTGTTTGCTGTCGGCATCTCATAGAGTCGTTCACTGGTGTCAAAAATACCGTTGTTGTTCAGATCGACCCAGACGCTCCCCCCCATGTTGAATGATGTGCCTTTGGTAACAGCAAAGGTCGCCGATTGCCCAGCGGTGACGGTCCCACTGACAGCGGTAAAGGATGTATAATACCCACCAGACGAGCAACCCGAATTCTGGCTCAAAGGAGTGCCATTGACCGTTACCCCGGTTATGTTTAAAGCATTTGGGCAACCATCGTTCGAATAGACAGGAATACAATTCGATGTGACGATTGTAGCGGTTGTGCTGGTACTACCCGTCGTTGAATTGGAGGCTTTAACACGATAATAGTATCGGGTGTAAGCGGCAAATGACCAGTCGGTAAACGACGTCGTGTTAGGCGATACGCCACCAATGGGGGTAAAGTCCGATATGGGCGATGTAGATCGCTCGATAAAATAGCCCATTTCGGTCCTGGAATTATCCTGCCAGCTAATCCGTATACCATTGCCAACCCTACTGGCTACCACATTGGATGGGGCCGTCATCGTGGTCGGGTGTGCATTTAACGTATAGGCGGTGTGGCTTTGACGTATGGCTAAACCTCCCTGAATACGATCATACTGCCCGGCCGTAAAATCATGAACGCATGGAAAATAGTACGACATGATATTGGTGGGTGAGGGCGTAAACACATTGTTCTGATCGTCGACAAACGTACATGTATAGGTGGGTGGGCATCCGGAGATACAGCTGGTGTTTGCTCCTGAGAATCGGCCATATGGGTCGGCAGGTGTATCGCAAACCAGGTCTCCCGCGGTAGTGCAATTTGCCCCAACGCCACGCGTAACCCGTTCATAGCCGTAATAGGATTCATGGGTATGTAACAGGTTGAACGTGTGGCCCAACTCATGCGGGACTAACCGATTCCCCATGTCATTATCAGAATTTTCGTTCAGGATGATCGTACGGGTAGAAGCAACCGTATTGGCGGGAAATTGAGCATACCCTCCCAAACCGGCATTATCAAACCGATTGACATAGTACTGGTTCAATGCGTTGGTCACATCGCGGGGAGCGATGGTGGCATCATCAACCGCTTGTCGGTATTGAGCATATAACGCATCATTGTCTATGTAGTCTGGCGTGGTGCCGGAGAAATAGAACTGAATGCCGTTTCCATGCTGGAGATAATATTTGTTGGTGAGGGCCATTACGTTGTTGAGGCTGGCCAGAGTATAGCCCCCGGTACCATCTGACTTACGGATAATGTGTGGTCGTATGGGCACGTACGTTAACGAACTGAAAGCCGGGGCAGAAGCCTGTTTTAAACGAAGTGCCCGCACCGCTTCGGCTTCCAGAGCTTTTTGCGCAGCAGGCGGCAGACTCTGGGTAGCACATTGAAACACAGCAGGGTTAAGCAGTTGCGCTACTGCGGCCAATGGGGTGCTGACGAATAGACTGATCAACAGATAGAGCCAATAATTACCTGATCGATTGAAGACGGAAATGTAAATGGCATACATGAATGACGGAGATCATAAGATCTATAGTAATAGTAAACTAAACAGGTCTATTTATCAGCAGCCCCGCCAATGCGATAGAATGCCCCCTTTTCTTGTAGAAACCTCACATTCAGGGTACTCGTGTTATCCTTCAAGCAAAAATTTAACCAATACCGCTCTCTTACATAAGTATCCGGCATAAAAAATATTTGTTCGACTGCGTTCAGCCAAATAGCCGCTTATACGCCCAATAGCTCCCCTTTTTGCGTACCTTGCGGCCTTATTTTGCGTTAATCGAGTATGATTTGGCATCGTATTGCAGCCTTTATTTTAAAAAACAGAATTGCATTAGTATTGGCCGTCCTGCTTGGCACGGCCTTTATGGGGTATGAGGCCAGTAAAGTAAAGCTGTCCTATGAACTGGCAAAAATCTTACCGGTTACCGATCCCGACTACCAGCGCTACGAGGCCTTTAAAAGTCGCTTTGGGCAGGATGGCAGCGTGATGGTACTCGCCATCGAAACAGACAGTATGTACCAGCTTGGGTTCTTTAACGACTGGTATGCCCTGGGGCAGCAGATAAAGCATATCGAGGGGATCAAGGATGTTGTATCGAATGCCAACCTGTACAACATCATGCGCGATGACTCGGCCCATACGTTCCGCATAAAGCCCCTCGTTCCCAAACCGCTCACGACGCAGGCTAGTCTCGACAGTCTTCAGGCACGAATTGCGTCCCTGCCCTTTTATCGGGGGTTGGTGACCGACAGCACGGGCAAGGCGCACCTGATGGCCATTACCTTCGATCAGAAAGTAGTGAACACCAAAAACCGGATTACACTGGTTCGGAGGGTCGAAGCCGTTGCCGACTCATTTGGCCGTCGCCATACACTCACCAGTTCTATCGCTGCTTCTTCGGATGGCACCGCCAACACGGTGCACATGTCGGGGATGCCGTATATCCGTACCGAGTTCACCGCAAAAGTCAGTAAAGAGATGTTTCTGTTTATGGGGCTGGCTTTCCTGGTGACGGCGCTGATTCTACTCTACTTCTTTCGTTCGTTTACCGTTGTGCTCGCAGCGCTGGCCGTGGTAGGCGTGGGCGTGATCTGGGCAACCGGCTACATCGTTCTGCTGGGCTACGACATTACGTTACTAACGGGCCTGATTCCGCCCCTGATTATCGTGATAGGCGTTCCGAATGCGATTTTCCTGCTGAACCGCTACCACGAGGAACTCAATAAAAACCGCAGCCAGCACGACGCCTTGATGACGGCAGCAGCCAAAGTTGGTGAAACGACCTTCTTTGCCAACATCACGACGAGTATCGGTTTTTTCGTGTTTTACTTTACCGGAAGCCCGCTGCTGGTGCAGTTTGGTCTGGTAGCGGCCCTGGGCATTATGACAACCTACGTGGTGTCGCTCATGCTGATCCCCATTATTTTTAGCTACCTCGCTACACCTTCGGTAAAAGAACGTGGCCATCTGGAACGTCGGCAGGTGAGCGGTTTTCTTAGCTGGGTCGATAACCTGGTGCATACCCGCCGAACGGCTATTTATACGTTCATTGGTATACTAACGGCTATCTCCGTCGTTGGAGCCTTACAAATTGACCCGATTGGCTATGTGGTGGATGACTTGCCAAAAAATGATCCGATCTATACCGATCTGAAGTTCATTGAAAGCCGGTTCAAAGGGGTCATGCCGTTTGAGGTGAGTATCGACGCCAAACGCCCCGGACGGGTGCTAACACCCCAGACGCTGACGAAGATCAAGTTGCTCGAACGCGAATTCAGTAAGTATAGTGAATTTACCCGGCCCCTATCGCTGGTAGAAGCCGTCAAGTTCTTTTATCAATCCTACCGTGGGGGCGACCCGAAGTACTTCGCCTTGCCGGGCGCGCTGGAATTAAACCAGTTGGCCAATTATGCGCCACAACTCAAAGGGGCTAAAAACGCCGGCGGGGGCCTGGCTTTCAAAGCATATCTGGACAGCACCTTCCGCTATACACGCATCAGCTTCCAGATGCCCGACGTGGGTACGGTTCGGACCACACAGCTGCTGAATGAACTCCAGCCCAAAGCCGATTCCATTTTTAATATCGACCGGGCGACCGGGCAACGCGTTGCTGCCGATGAACAGTATGAGGTGAATATTACAGGCAACAGCGTTGTGTTTACCCGAGGCAACGACTACCTCCTGAAAAATCTGGCAGAAAGCACGGTGCTGGCCGTTTTACTGGTCTCGATCATCCTGATCATTCTCCTGCGCGACGTTCGGTTAAGTCTGATTGCCATTCTGCCCAGCGTCGTGCCACTGATTGTTACAGCCGGCATTATGGGTTTTTGTGGTATTCACTTAAAACCATCGACTATCCTTATTTTCAGTATCGCCTTTGGTATCTCATCCGATGGTACGATCTACTTCATCACCAAATACCGCGATGAGTTACGGAACCAGAAGTTGAGCCTGAACAAAGCCGTTTCTGAAACAATCCGGTACACAGGTATCAGTATGTTCTATACGGCCATGATTCTGTTTGCGGGCTTTGCCATTTTTGCAGCCTCTACATTTCAGGGAACGGTGGCTCTCGGCATTCTGGTGTCGATCACCTTACTGATGGGCATGGCGTCCAATCTGATTCTGCTCCCTGCCTTCCTGCTCACCGTCGATAAGAAACGCCAAAAGAGAGTAGAGGTGAAGCGTTAAGAATGAAGCGTGATGAATAATAAACAGGCAGAACTAGCTCATTCTGTTAGTATTCATCGCGCTTCATTCTTAACGCTTCACTAAAAATCAAGCTTCTTCCAGCAGGGTATCGAATGAAATAAACTGGTTGCCGAAGCGATGTTGGATGCGTTCACGCAACGTATTGGCATGATATTGCTGAAATGCCGCGTAGTCGGCCATGGTGTTGAAATCCAGTTGGACGGAATACGTAACTCCACCATTTTCCAGTTCGGTGAGTAGTCGTAAGATCTTGTGGCTCACTGGCAATTCAGTTGCCATAGCCGCCGGCAGATAAAATCGCTTCATCCAGCGCAGCCAGTCCGATGACACATCTTCGGTAACGCTGTAGGTTGTGTTGTAAAGAATCATAACGAATCAACAACGGATTGGAGATGCAAGTTGGTCATATCAGGAATTTTAATCGAAGCGCTGACCGCGTTATATTGACTATAGCTTAAAACCGTAGCACCGCTTCCCTAAAAAGTCCTGATTTGGTTGTTTCTTTGCCAATCAACTAAATTTGACCAATAAAACAACCAACTTATGTATCCTGGATTAGTACACGCCCACTCAGGACTCCGCTGGGTAGCCCTTGTTCTGCTGCTGGCAGCGGTAGTCACAGCCATTAGCAAATGGCAGGGACGTAGCGGTTACACCGACGGTAATCGTAAATTATACCTGTTCACCCTTATTGCCGTGCATACGCAGCTGCTACTGGGACTGGTTCTATTCTTTATGAGCCCTAAAGTGAATTTTTCACTCCTCAGCGAAAAGATATACCGCTTTTACAGTGTCGAACACACCGCTGGTATGCTGATTGCCATTATTCTGGTCACTATCGGATATTCGCGGTCAAAACGGGCTACGGATGCGGTAGCTAAGCAACGGTTGATCGGCATTTTCTACGGTCTGGGCCTGATCCTTATTCTGGCTTCCATTCCCTGGCCCTTCCGCATCGTGGGAGCCAACTGGTTTTAATTTTTTTAAAGTTTATATAAGCTGCCGGTTCTTCGTCAAGGGTATAGTTGCCCTTGACGAAGAACCGGCAGCTTTCTTATAGGATAAGTAGGATATAGAGATCAACCCACTGACCTACCGCAAAAAAAATTTACCTTTTTTTTCGTCGGTCAATTACTTTAAGGTCAATGATTTAGAGAATCTGGCACAAGAAAAATCTGAACGCTTGTGGAAAAAATTCCTCAACGGGTAGGTATAAAGCAGTCAATTCGATACTTTTATGATACGTAACGTGGATTTGACCTCAATTCTATGATGAGAAAAATGCTCCTGGCAGTAATTTGTTCTGTCTCGTTTGGCATCGTTCAAGCACAAACCGTACCCACCGCAACAAGCAAAGTAGCTGATGTACCCAATGTAACATCGAACGAAAGCAACTTCTATGATCAGATTCCGCTTGTTCATAATGTGATCGACTTCGCGAAGGCACACCTTGCTGTTCGCTATCGATCGGGTGGCACCACCACAAAAGGTTTCGACTGTTCGGGTTTCACCCGGTTCTGCTTCAATAAATTTGGTATTACGCTGCCTCACTCCAGCGCTGCCCAAGGCAATGTAGGAGCAGCCGTCGAGAAAGAGTCAGCTCAACCCGGCGACCTGATCCTGTTCAAAGGGCATAGTTCCGGCGGCAACCGAATCGGCCATGTGGGCCTGATTACGGAAGTGATTGGCGACCGGATCAAGTTCATCCACTCAGCCTGGAACGGGGGCGTTCGCTACGACTACCTGAGCGCCAGTTATTATCACAATCGCTTCATGGGCATTCGACGCGTTGTGCATTTACTCGCAGAAAAATAAAAAAGTAAAGCGGCCGGAAAGCCGCTTTTTATGTAGTACTCTGAAGCGGCTTTCCGGCCGCTTTACTTTTTTAACGTAGTTCCAGCTCCCTGCTTTACAGCCATGGCCAATTCGTCAGCATGGCAGATGATAACTTTGGCAACACCGCTCTCCAGGGCTCTAAAGGCGTTATCCAGCTTAGGAATCATACCTTTGTTAATTGAGCCAGCGGCTTTGTTCGCTGCGTAAATGTCGGGCGTGAGTTCGTTGATCACACTGTCATTATCATCAGGATCCCGAAGAACGCCTTTTTTCTCAAAGCAGTAAATTAAGGTAACTGTATTATGATGCGCCATATCGACGGCAATGGCCGACGCCATGGTATCGGCGTTTGTATTCAGTAACTCCCCTGATTCCGTGTAGGTAAGGGGAGCGAAAACGGGGGTCAGGCTCTGCCGCAGGAAAAACTGAATCTGTCCAGAGTCTACCTCCTCAATGTCCCCTACCATGCCATAGTCTATATCTTTGACCGGACGCTTCCTGGCAAGCACGGTACCGGCATCGGCTCCGGTCATGCCAATCGCATTGACGTCCAACGCCTGCAGCTGAGCGACAATCTGCTTGTTGACCAACCCACCATATACCATCGTCACCACGTCGAGCATGGGCTGGTCGGTAATGCGACGGCCTTCCACCATGGTGGTTTGTATACCGAGCTTTTCGGCCACCTGCGTAGCTACTTTGCCACCGCCGTGAACCAGTAGTTTAGCACCGGGCAGGCTGGCAAACGTCATCAGAAATCGTTTCAAGGCTGCAGGATCATCAATCACATTCCCGCCAATCTTCACTACAGTGAGGTTATCCATTTGTTCTTGTATACCAACCAGCGTTTGGTGCCTGGCTAGCGGCACAGCCGATGGCAATTATATCTACTTCAGATTTATCAGAATTTCTTTCAGCACTGCCTGAGCCGACCACTCGCGGTTAGCCGCTTGCTCAACCACCAGCGACTGGGGGCTATCCAGCACTGCGTCGGACACTTTCAGGTTACGCCGAACAGGCAGGCAATGCATAAACTTACCGTTGTTGGTCAGGTTCATGTCGTCCATCGTGACCGCCCAGGATGGGTCCTGCGTCAGCACCTGACCATATTGCGTATACGACGACCAGTTTTTGCCGTAGATAAAATCGGCACCGGCAAAGGCTTCGCTCTGATCATAAATAACCGGGGCATTCCCGACAAACTCAGGCGCTAACTCGTAGCCATGCGGGTGCGTCACAACAAAGTCGATCTTCCCGGCACTGGCGCGGGCGTTCATCCATTCGCAGAATGAATTGGCCACCGCCTGCGGGAGAGGTTTGAAATGAGGCAACCAGGTTAGTACCACCTTTGGCCGGTCAACGCGTTTGGCTTCGTCAATTGTAATACAGTCGGCCAGCGATTGCAGCGGGTGCCGTGTAGCCGATTCGAGGTTCACGATGGGCACCCCGGCATAGGTCGCGAACTGATGCATCACCTGCTCCCGATAATCTTTGTCGCGGTCTTTAAGCTCGGCAAAGGCACGAATACCGATCATGTCGCAGTAGCGGCCCATTACGGCAGCCGCTTCCCGAACGTGTTCGGCTTTGTCGCCATTCATCAGAACGCCTTCCTCCATTTCCAGTCCCCAGCTATCCTGACCGACGTTCATGATCATGACATTCATACCCAGGTTTTGAGCGGCTTTCTGCGTGCTCAACCGGGTACGTAGGCTGGAGTTGAAGAAAATCAGGCCAATGGTTTTGTTTTTACCCAGGTGCTGATCGGCAAAGGGGTTGGCTTTGGCAGCAAGGCCGGACTGTATCAGGGCGTCAATATTGCTGACGTCGGCGAGGGAGATAAAATTGGTCATGTAGTTTAAACACAGAGAAAACGGAGCTTAACACGGAGACAATGGAGGTCAATATCCATTAACAACGCGTTTAATTCCATCCTTTAGCAGCGATACGTTAAAGTTAATTAGCAATCCAAAACGGCAGTTTGCCAGACGAAGGTATGTCATGACTTGTGCAAAATGCACATTATTTAAGGCGTCAACAGCTTTGAGCTCTACGATGACTCTGCCTTCCACAAATAAATCTACACGATAACCGCTTTCCAGTTTTAGGTCATCATAGATGATAGGCATGGCTTTCTGTCGTTCAAACAAAATGCCGGCCTTTGTCATCTCATATGCCAGGCATTCCTCGTAAGCTGATTCTAAAAGACCGGGTCCCAAGCCACGATGGACTTTTATAGCACATCCAATTATTCCATCGGTGACCTCCTGTTTTATCATTTCTTTGTGTTCTCCGTGACAACCTCCATTCGCTCTGTGTTTAAACAAACCGCCAATGCTTCCAGGAACTGATCGGCTTCGTCGACGCCGATCGCCAGCGAGGGCAGCAGGCGTATGATCGTTTTACCAGCCACACCCGTAAACTGTTTATGATCGAACAACAGCGTTTTGCGGAGCGTATCGACCGGAAAGTCATATTCAATACCAATCATTAGCCCCCGACCACGCAACTCTTTATAACCGCCAATCTGGCGAATACCATCCATGAAGTAATCCCCCATTCGGATAGCGTTTTCCATCAGACCTTCGTCTTTCATGATGTCGAGTACGGCAATGCCGGCTGTACAGGCCAGGTGATTGCCGCCAAAGGTTGTGCCCAGCAAGCCATAGCTGGCTTTGAACTTGGGCGAAATCAGGATACCACCAATGGGAAAGCCATTGCCCATACCTTTCGCCATCGAGATAATGTCCGCTTCGATGCCGCTGAACTGGTGTGAAAAAAACTTACCCGATCTACCATAACCACACTGCACACCATCGAGAATCAGCACCGCACCGGTTTCGTCACAACGCTTTCGGAGGGTCTGTAGAAAAGCGTCGGTGGCTACCTGTATGCCACCCACTCCCTGTATACCTTCAACAATAACGGCACAGGTCTCGGTAGTAATACCGGCCAGAGCCGCTTCAGCGTCGTTGAACGGCAAAAATGAGACGTGTTTATTGTAGTTTACGGGAGCAACGATCGACAGATTGTCCGTAGCGGCAACGGCACCGGCAGTACGGCCATGAAACGATTTGGTAAACGCAACAACCTGAGTCCGTCCGTTATGAAACGACGCCAGCTTCAACGCATTTTCATTGGCTTCGGCACCGGAGTTACACAGGAACAGGGCATAGTCAGGATGATCTGACAGAGCCCCCAGTTTATCAGCCAACTCCTGCTGCTGCGGAATCCGGACGGAATTGGAGTAGAATGAAATTTTGTTCAACTGATCAGTCAGGGCCTTCACATACCGGGGATGCGTGTGGCCAACTGAAATGACCGCATGACCACCGTAAAGGTCGAGATAACGAGTGCCATCGGCACCCCAAATGTAACTTCCCTCCGCTCGCGTGGGTTCAATGTCGTAAAGCGGGTAAACGTTAAACAGCTCAGCCATTTTTGTAACGATCTAACATATTGAATACCGGTATTGCATTCGGCATTCTCCTATAAATGAGGTGCAAGTTTACGGATAATCAGCGTAAAAAGGGGTTAAAACGCAAAAAGGAAGCCGGATCAGCTGCCAAAATTTTCTGGTTTCGTAAACCGCAGAGTCACTACGCAAGAGACGCCATCACCCGCCCCGATAATAGTGATCTGTTCGCGAGCAGATCGATCTAAAACAAAATCGGCGTAAATGCCATCCAGGGGAAAGCATCTACGCCGAGGATGAACCAGACCGTTGTGGCTGGCTCATGTCAGATTCAACTTAGTTAGGAGTTGATAACACCCAGCAGAATGAGCACCAGACCTACAACAAGGCCAACAGCCCCGATAATGCCTAATGCACCACCACCACCCAGAATCAACAGCAATAAACCGATGATGCCGATGATAACGCCCAACCGCACATTCGAATTCATGGCATTGGTTTGATCAGGAGCAACATGGTTTTTGATTTTCTTGTCGATTTTCTTGAGCATGGTCCGCTCCATAAATGACATTTTCTTGGTCGAAGCTGCATTTGCCGATACGGCTGCCTTTGGGCTTGCTGTTGCCAGCATCTCGTTCAAACGAACCATACGTTTAGCCAGCTTTTTGTTCGACGCCAGCTTGCTGTCGTTACGAACATAAGCCTCTACCTGGTTAACAGCCTCTTTTGTCTGAGCAAGTTGCTGTTCAACAGGGGCAGCTGCTGCCGGAGTTGCCACCTCAGCTTCGATGGTGGGTTGTGTCGACTCAACCGGTGTAGCGGTCGCTACGGTTTGGGGTTGAACCGTTTTGAAACTTTCCCGGGCGCTGGGTTGAAAATAAGCTACCGGACGGCTGCAGGAAGAAAGGATGGCTGCACCAAGAAAAGCGGTAAAAAGGTGTTTAGACAACTGATTCATAATATATGGTTTAAAATTTGAACGATTGAAATATCATCATCAACAACTTGAAGGTTTATCATTTGTTGAGACATTTAAAAAAAATCACCTGAATCAGAGCCAATGGCCAAAAGCCGGGTATAATCCATGCTTGAAAAGCGCTGGCTCAACATCGGGTTTTTCGCTCTCACGGAGACTACAGCAGACCAATGAGCAAAATAACGGCACCCACCAGAACGGCCACCAGACCAATTGTAGAGGCTGTACCCGATGTCAGGATGAGCAACAATAAACCAATGATCACCAACACGGCACCTGCGGCTAGTGTACCGCGGCTGGACATCGTCTGCTCCGGATTAGCGGGAGCGAGCTGCTTGCTGATTTTTTTGTTCATTTTTTTCAGCATCAACCGCTCCATCATATTCATTTTTTTAGGAGCACTCACCTCGGTTGGCGACGCAACTGCCTTCGCCGACGTCGAAGCAACTAACGAGCGAATCTTGTTCAGACGCTTTTGAACGGTTTTATCAGCGCCCAGTTTGCTATCATTGCGAACCATAGCCTCCATTTGGTCCATTGCTTTAGCCGTTTGAGCCACTTGCTCAACAGGCGTAGCCACAGTAACCGTAGCCATTGATTCGGTTGACAAAGCTACGCTTTCTGTAGAAATTGTAGGTGTTGTGGAAGCTGGTGTTTTCGCAAAATGTTCGCGGGCACTGGGTTGAAAATAGGCCACTGGACGGCTGCAGGAAGAAAGAACTGCTGCACCCAATAAAGCGGTCAAAATGTGTTTGGAGAACCGACTCATAGTGTATGGTTTTAAGTGTTAACGTTTGAGTTATCACCCTCATGAACCATAACCCTATTCATTTGTTGGCGCAGGGTTTAAAATAATTTGGCTGTAGTCAGAAAATACCACCCATCTACCAAATAAAGAGTGGATAAACAAAAAGGCTTTGTACGTAAAGCAGTGAAGAGCACCAAAGCCAGTAGTCCTCTTATCTGCTGCATACAGCGCTGAGACAAGGCGAAGAAAAAAGAGTAAACTACTGACTACTAACTACATGAATTGTGGCCCTCGATACGATTACCGATGTATCGGGCGATAGCGTTTAATGCCAGTTTTTTTAATTATTAATCTGTAGGTATGATAGGATATTATGATACGTACCAGAAAATAAATTTATCGATAATCATAAAGAAAGCCCGTCTTCGAGATGAAAACGGGCTTTCTTGTGAATAAATGTGAGTTACTCGTTACGCCACGGACCGCATCTGATAAGTACTGGATTTTCCGAATTTCTCGCGGGCATATTCCAGACTAACGGTTAATTCTTTGACCGATGTTTGCGAAGGCATCTCGAACATAGCGTCTTTAATGATCGACTCGCAGATGGAACGCAAGCCACGGGCACCCAGTCCGTATTGTAGAGCCTGGTCGACAATGTAGTTCAACGCGCTGGGGTCCCAATGCAGGGTGATACCCTCCATTTTAAACAGCTTGTCGTACTGTTTGGTGATGGCGTTTTTCGGTTCGGTCAGAATTTGCATCAGGGCCGCCCGATCGAGTGGTTCGAGGTGGGTCAGTACCGGCAGTCGACCAATCAGCTCAGGAATCAATCCGAATGATTTCAGATCGAGGGCCGAAATATACCGCATCAGGTGCCCGCGCTCGAAGGTGTCATTCAGACGCCGGTCGCCGGAGAAGCCGATGGGCCGCGTATTGATGCGCTTGGTAATGTGTCGCTCAATGCCATCGAAAGCCCCCCCACAGATAAACAGTATGTTCTCCGTATTGAGCGCAATCAGACGCTGGTCGGGGTGCTTGCGGCCTCCCTGGGGCGGCACGTTGACCACCGATCCTTCCAGCAATTTTAAGAGTGCCTGCTGAACACCTTCGCCACTCACGTCGCGGGTGATGCTCGGATTATCCGACTTACGGGCAATTTTATCAATCTCGTCAATATAAACGATACCTCGTTCAGCGGCTTCCACATTATAGTCGGCGGCCTGTAATAATCGGGTTAAAATCGTTTCGACATCTTCACCAACATAACCCGCTTCGGTAATGACGGTAGCATCGGCAATGCAGAAGGGAACTTCAAGAATTTTAGCGATGGAACGCGCCAGATACGTTTTGCCGGTTCCGGTTTCGCCGACCATAATAATGTTCGATTTTTCAATCGTCACGTCATCATTGGTCTTTGGCTGCATCAGGCGCTTGTAGTGATTATAGACCGCAACGGTGATGGATTTTTTGGCTTCATTCTGACCAACAACGTATTGGTCGAGGTGACGCTTCATATCAATCGGCTTGATCAGGTTGATATTTAACTCCGTGGGTTCGCTCTTTTTGGGGCGCATTTCTTCCAGCACAACCTGATGTCCCTGCTCGATGCAGTAGTTACAGATGTGTGCGTCGATGCCCGACAGGAGCATCATTACTTCGTTTTTGCGTCGTCCACAGAACGAGCAACTGATTTGTGGCATGAACGGTTGCAGAGTAGATGGGCTGGGGTTTATCAGATAATAGAAATAGAGCTATCTGTTATCCAGGTTTCTTTTAACAGTATACGAAAAGACTTTGTTAGGCTAATTTCGACAAAAAAATGACTTAGCTGAGCCTGAGCCGTTCAATATTAACAAATTTATTAATTGGTGGTCAAACGACCAACTTTGCCTGGTTGATGGTTAACCGTTCAGAAAATTAGCAAAGGGAGGTCGTCCGTCATGGGTCTCCAGAAACAGGAAACGCGGGTGCTACGTCAATAACACCCGCGTTTCCTGTTTCTTTAAAATCGCTTGATAATCTTATTTCTCCCGGCGCAAAACTTCGTCGATCAAGCCATACTCTTTGGCTTCGTCGGCCCGGAACCATTTATCACGATCCGATGCTTTTTCGATTTCTTCGTACGTACGACCGGAGTGGCTGGCCAGAATGTGGTACAGATCCTTCTCCAGCTCAAGCATCTCTTTCATCGTCACCTGCATGTCTTTCGACGTTCCCTGCGCACCACCCGATGGCTGGTGAATCATGACACGAGCGTGTGGTAGGGCCGTGCGTTTGCCAGCCGCGCCACCTGCCAGCAGCACAGCTCCCATCGAAGCGGCCAGGCTGGTACAAACCGTGGCTACGTCGGGACGTACATACTGCATGGTATCATAAATTCCCAAACCGGCATACACCGAGCCGCCTGGGCTATTGAGGTACATCAGGATATCTTTTTTCGGATCGGCCGACTCCAGAAAGAGCATCTGGGCGACAATGATATTGGCGATGTTGTCGTCAACGGGCAGACCCATGAAGATAATCCGGTCGGCCATAAGGCGTGAGAACACGTCGACTTCACGGAAATTCATCGGGCGTTCTTCAATGACCGAGCGGGTCATGTTCTCAACCGAATTATTCTCAACGGTGTGTTTCACGTAACCGTCCACAGTCAGGCCATTCAGACCCATGTGATGTACGGCGAAATTGCGGAATTCTTTTTCGTAATTCATAATTGGGTTTACTTCTTGATTTGAAAACCAAGAACGCTTGGTGTAAGTTCGAGAATTGTTTCGTTACAAAATTGCGTTATCATACCGAAAAACCCTGTCAGTTCTGGTTTAGATTTTATCGTTGTTACTTGATATGAGCACTCTCATCAATCGTGGTCCGGCCGAAAAAATACGTTTACAGCGTCTTCAGCGCGGTTTATCGCAGGAAAACATGGCTGATTTATTAAATCTGTCCACAACGGCTTATGGCGATATTGAACGCGGCAAAACCGACCTGACCCTTTCCCGACTGGCCCAAATTGCAAACGTTTTGGGAATATCGCCAATCAGCCTACTATCCGATGAGGCTATTCCGGCGCAGGTTGTCGAATCCAAATCCGAGGAACTGGTGAGCCATGAACTCGAAACGCTCCGCCTGACCCTGGAAAAGCAACAGCTCGAACTGGACAAGCTCCGGCTCGAAGCCGACTACTGGAAGCGCAAATACGACGACCGGATCGCCATGGAAGTCCTGCGCTCGATGGGCGTTGAGCAAAAACGGGAGCGGATTGGGTTTTAATTTTTGTTGAACTACTTTGCAGAATTGGAATACGGCCAGGCTGGCATTTCCCTATAGATTTCTAACCAGATGAACGAAAACAGTAAAAGTTTCCTCTATCAGTACCTTAACAATGCCTCACCCACCGGCTTCGAATCGTCGGGGCAGCAGATTTGGCTGGACTACCTCAAACCCTATACCGACGAGTACATTGTCGATACCTATGGCACCGCCGTTGGGGTTATAGGGCCTGGCAAGGATTACAAAGTCGTGATCGAAGCCCACTCCGACGAGATTTCGTGGTTTGTCAATTTTATCTCCGACGATGGCTACCTTTTCGTTCGCCGAAACGGGGGTTCCGATGCGGTCATTGCCCCGTCGATGCGGGTTAACCTGCACACGAAAAAAGGCGTGGTCGAAGGTGTTTTCGGCTGGCCCGCCATTCACGTTCGTGATCTGGCAAAAGACACAGCCCCCAAAGTAACGGACCTGTTCATCGACGTGGGCGCGGCTACCAAACAGGAAGTACTGGACATGGGTATTCATGTCGGCACGGTCTGCACGTTTACAGATGGGCTGATGGAGTTGAATAATCGTTACTACGTTGGGCGTGCCCTCGACAACCGCATGGGTGGTTTCATGATCGCCGAAGTGGCACGACTCCTGAAAGAAAACAATGTTACACTGCCGTTTACGCTGTACATCGTCAACGCCGTTCAGGAAGAGATCGGTCTGCGGGGTGCCGAAATGATTGCCCGTCGGCTGAAACCCGATCTGGCCATCTGTACCGACGTGACGCACGATACGCAGTCGCCGAAGTACGATAAAAAAGAACAGGGTGATTTGAAATGTGGCGATGGCCCGGTGTTATGTTACGGTCCGGCGGTGCAGAATAATGTGCTCGATTTCCTGATTAGCGTAGCGGAGCAACAGAACATTGCTTTCCAGCGTCAGGCCGTCAGCCGCTCGACAGGCACCGACACAGATGCGTTTGCCTACGCAACAGAAGGCATTGCATCAGCCCTGATCTCCCTGCCACTCAAATACATGCACACCACCGTCGAAACGGTACACATGGATGACGTACAGAACGTCATCAAGCTCATGTACGAAACGTTATTGGCGTTGAAGGGAAATGAAGATTTCCGATATATAAAGTAAAGCGAATACACATAAAAAAGGGAGTTAGTCTTTGTGCTAACTCCCTTTTTTATGTGTATCTCAAACAAGATGGATTTTGTCTGGGCCAAGCTCTGGCTTGGCCGTCGAGTGGCGAAGTCAAAGGCCAAGCCATTGCTTGGCCCAGACAAAATAGGCAAACGATTAAATTGGAGAAGTACTGGCTATAAGGGCCGTTAATGGTTTTGCTGTACAACGGACAGGGCCACCCACTTTATCGCTCGCAACGCAAACAAATCTACCCGTTCCGGCGGAAGCCTCCCCCCTGCCCGCGCTGACCACCTCCGTTCCGCTCCTGAAACGGGTCTCGTGGCGCCGTAACACCCGCACTGAATCGGCGTAGGTTGTAGACGAAACTGATCATAAAATAACGGTTCAGCACCCGGCTCCGAACTTCTTCCGTGTAGGTATCGGTCACGTTCCGAACGATGCTCTGGTTCTGATTCAGCAAATCGAATGCCTGGAAGCGTATTTCCCCCTGATTTTGCTTGAACAACTGGCGGGCCAGCGTGGCGTTCCAAAGCGTATACGACTGGTTAAAGTTAGCTGAACTACCGCCATAATGATTGAAGTAGACGTTCGTGGAGAAAGTAAATTTCAGCGGTAGTTGATAGTAGACATCGAGCGTAACCGTCTGATTCAGGAAAGTGGTGTTCTGCTGGGGCTGCAGCGAGTACTTTGCCGACTGCCAGTTGATATTCCCGGATAAATTCAAATCCAGCTTCTCCGTAAAATTTGAACTCACGCCAATGCCCTGCCCGATCAGCCAGTTTTTCGCCTGGTTCGACTGGTTGTTGATAAAACTTTGCCCCTGGTTAAAGGTCAGGTTGGTCGATAAGTTCAGATTCGTTTTCTGCGTACCTATTTTGAGCGGTCGACCAAAAACCAGCGATCCATTCACCGTGTAATACCCATCGGTGTTTACGGGCCTGGTCGTCTGCGCGCCCGATCGGTCGAAGACCGTTGAGTTCACGATTTTGTTATCCGTTCGGCTGGCGTTCACAAAGACGAACATGTTCCGAAACGTAGCGGCATCGAACTGGTTGTAGTTCAGGGACAAGGTGTGGCTATACTCCGGTTGCAGATCGGAATTGCCTAATTGAATATTCAGCGGATTGGTATTGTTAGCCACCGGCTGCAGCTGGTTTACCGACGGCGCATTGATACGCGTTCGGTAGTTGAACCGGAGCCGCCGACTTTTGGCAAAATTGTACGTCAGCAACGCATTGGGCAGCAGGTTCGAAAACGTGCGGCTCAGGGTCGTTTCCCGACTTAAATTATCGGAGTTGAGGCTGGCCTGTTGCGCATCCAGCCCGAACGCATACGTATACTTCAACCGACGGGTTTGCCATGTCAATCCACCCCGATTGGTTATGTAGTCGTTTACAAAATTGTTACTCAGAAACGTATTCAGCTGATCATACTGGTTCGTCAGGCTATTGAAATCATTCACCGCCCGATTCGACGTGTTGTGATTATTCGACAGGTTGTAGTGAAATTCGAGTGTTTGACGCATCGACAGCGGCTCCGTGTAGCTAACGTTGATGGTGTTGGTCATCGAATTCGTTTGCTGATTGTTACGCTGATTGATGGTCTGCGTCGTAATGCCCGTTAGGGTATCTTTTGTAATAACACCCGACGTCAGGCTGGTCGACGATCCGTTAAACTGGTTGACCGACTTATTGATCCCTTCATTGTCCTGATCGTTAAGAGCGATGTTCCAGTTCACTGAAAAATTCCGGCCTTTTTTCTGGAATTTACGGAAGAGTAAAAGTGAATTATTGCCGGTGAAGCCACTACCGGTTGAGTTATAATTGATCAGGCTCGAATTGGCCAGCACGCCTTCGTTGGTAATTGTTCGAGCCTGGCTCTGGTTGCTATACGTCGAATTTTGCCACGACAAATTCGGGATTACCCGGATTGTTGTCATCGAGTCGATTCGATAATCGAGCCGTAAATTGACCCGGTGGTTGGTATTTGTGTTGTCGGAACCGTTGGTCTGGTCGCGGATAAAGCCAGCATCCGGGCGCGTGATCACGGTACCGGCAGTGCCACTGGGAATCACGTTTTCCCGGTGACTTTGCTGGTTCGTGAGGGTGTTGGTATTGCTGGCGTTGTAGCTACTGACTACATCAATCTTTTTGCCCCAGCCGTCGCGGTAGTTGATACCGGCCGCCCACGATTGGGTAATGGCATTGCTGCCCACCTGACCGGCTCCGTTGCCGCTGCCACCACCGGGGCCACCACGAACCACGTTGCTGCCTCCGCCACCCCCCTGCCCCTGCCCGGCTCCTCCGAAGTTATTACCGAGACCTAAATCCGAAGCCGTAAAACCTTGCTGGTTCACGTTGTTGGCCATACCCAATACGGAAATCTGTCGGCCATTGTTAAACCGGTTTAAACTCACCCGGCCCGAATAGCGAGCGTCGTCACCCGGTTTTGGTCCGGCACCGATGGTCTGCTGCCCAAATGAACCTTTCCGTTTATCTTTCTTGGTCGTAATGTTGATCGTTTTCTCCCGGTCGCCATCATCTACCCCCGAAAAGGTCGACTGTTCCGATGCCTGATCGAAAAGTTGCACTTTGTCGATAATGTCGGCAGGGAGATTTCGCGTTGCCATTTTCGGATCATTTCCGAAGAAAGGTTTTCCATCGACAAGCACTTTGGTGATGGCCTGACCCTGCGCTTTTACGTTACCGTCCCGGTCAACCTCCACACCGGGCAACTTTTTGAGTAAATCTTCGACCTGGGCATTGGGCCGCGTTTTGAACGACCCGGCATTGAATTCCAGGGTATCGCCTTTTACGGCAATGGGCGCCCGCTCGCCCTGAACGGATACCTCCGTAAGGGTTTGCGACTGAGCCACCAGATCAATAGCTCCAACATCGGTCGTGGGGTTTGCCCCGGACACCGAAATCCGTTTGGCGCGGCTACGGTACCCTACATACGAAACAAGCACCCGGTATTGACCTTCGGCAATTTTGGGAAACGTAAACCGGCCCTCGCCATCGGTAATACCAAACGATACCAGCGAGGAGTCGCGGGCCAGCATCAACGAAACCGACGCTTCGAGTAACGGCTTCCGGGTGAGCGAGTCGACCACCTGACCGCGAAGGGTGCCCGGCGACTGCCCAAAGGAGTTAAAGCCAATGAATAATGTACAATGAACAACGAATAACGAAAGTCGGATCAATTGCTTCACAGTCAGTAAGTTTTTCATTAGACACTATTCATTATACGTTTTTCATTAGACATTTTCAATTGAAACCTTAGTTCTGGCTCCGCATGGGCATGTTCTGCATCATCCGCTGACGGAAATCGGCCATACCCTTCCGGCGTATCTGCTCCATTTCTTCTGACGAGATACTTTTGGCCTCTTTGGGTGGCTGTACGGCGGCTTCAGCAATGGTTTCCGTCGAGACGCCAGTTGCTTTGAATGATTCACTGTCCGACTCAATTTGCAGCACCACACCTTTGGGCGGGGTCAGGTCGGCAACGGGCGAGTAGGTAAACGGCAGATCGGTGGTGTACCAGACCGTAAAGGTTTCTTTCCGCCGGGTAGCGGTCGCTTTATGGCAGACATAACCCGCTATTTTCTTGGTCTTATCCACCGCTGTCCAGTCGGCGGCTGTGGGCATAGGTTTTTCGGAGCGGTACACCTCTTTCGTAGTGGAGTCTTTTCTCACCGTCAGCACATCAATGCGCTGGCGGTTGGCCAGGTCTAGAAACGTCTGCTGCTCAAATGGGGGCGTAAAGTTAACATTCCGCGGACGACCTCCGCCAGCCCCGGCACCGGCCCCATCCGGACCCACTTCCATTCGACGAATCATCATGCCACCCTGCCCCCGGTCGCGTTCTTCCTTGGCCATGTTGCCTGAAAACACCAGTTTTTGAGTAAACGACATCACTTCGGGCATACCCTCAGGCGCATCGGGCGCACCCGGACTTCCGGGGCGAACTTCCTGGCCGTTGATAACCATTCGCATTTGGGAGCGGTCAATCTGGCGCATACCTTCGTAGGTAATTTTGCCGGATGTAGGGGCCTGACCATAAAGCGTCGTGACGCAAAGTCCGGTTGCAGCAAGGGAAAGCAGGTATTGTTTCATCGGGTATAAGCAGTAAAAGAGCGGTGAATGCGTATTGTCAGGCAAATGTAATCTTCTCTCGAAATGAATAAATGAAGGATTCCGACAGTAAACGTTGCACAAATTTTACGACTACCCATCAAAAGTTTGTTAAAAGCTGTTAAATACCTGCTGAGTTACCTTTTTTAGCCGCCGAATGTTAGCCCTATGCTCCCCAAACGCATTATTTCCCTGGTTCCATCACAAACCGAACTGCTCTTCGATTTGGGCCTGAACGACGAAATTGTCGGCATCACCAAGTTCTGTATCCACCCAGCCGAGAAGGTCAAAAATAAGGTACTTATAGGCGGAACGAAGACCCTTAGGCTGGACAAGATCAGGGCGCTGAAACCCGACCTGATTATCGCGAACAAAGAAGAAAACACTCGTGAGCAGATTGAAGAACTGCAACAGCACTATCCGGTCCATGTGACCGACATGGCAACCCTACCCGATGCCCTGCAAATGATCCGGGAAGTTGGAACGCTGGTTGGTAAACGTCAGGAAGCGGAAGCGATGGCCGCGCAAATTGAGCGGGATCTTACCCCTGCATACGCGACATCCCGGCCAACCGTGGCCTACCTGATCTGGCAAAAGCCGTACATGGCAGCGGGCACCGGCACGTTTATCGACGCCATGCTGACCGTAGCCGGTTTCCGCAATGCATTCGCCAACCGAACCCGCTACCCCGAAGTCACGCCCGACGATCTGCAAAAAGCGCAGCCTGATCTGATCTTTTTATCCTCGGAGCCTTACCCGTTCAAAGCCAAGCACATGGCCGAGTGGCAAACAATTTGCCCATCGGCGCGGGTGTTGCTGGTAGATGGTGAAATGTTTTCCTGGTACGGAAGCCGGTTGTTGCGGGCGTCCGACTATTTTAGGAACTTGCGTAACGAAATCGCCCGGCATTCTGCATGATTACCGACATCTCACAACTTGACCCTAACGGCATCTACACCTACGCTGATTACCTGAAATGGCAGTTTGACGAAAGCGTTGACCTCATCAAAGGCAAGTTGTACCCGATGTCACCTGCTCCCCGACGAGCGCACCAACTGGCCGTAAGTCATTTACGAGTAGACATTAGCCACTTCTTTGGCGATCAGGGTTGTCAAATCTATACAGCTCCCTTCGATGTGTGGTTGCCGATTCGGAATGAGCGTAAGCCCGACCAGTTGCATACCGTTGTTCAGCCCGATCTTTGTGTCATATGCGATCCAACCAAACTCGATGATAGTGGGTGCCTGGGCACACCAGACTGGGTCATTGAAATCACATCGCCCCGTACCCTCAAGAAAAATTTCAACGAGAAATACAACCTGTATGAGCAATCGGGCGTGAAGGCGTATTGGATTGTTGTGCCAAAGGAAAACCTCGTTCACGTATATGTGCTGAAAAATGGCGAATATGCGTTGGTCGATATTTACGAATCGGGCGATATTCCTAGCCGGACATTTCCTGAATTGACGATTCGCTACGAACGGATTTTTCCTACATGACGCAAGCTAACACACACGATACCCTTTCCATTGGGGCCATCAACCTGATTCTGTTTGCCGCCCGGCAACAGGGAGCCGATGCGGATGCGCTGGCCCGTGCGGTGGGAATTGACCCCGATCAGCTTCGTGATCCCGACGGCCGGGTTATGATCCGACAGGTACAGGCCCTCTGGCAGGAAGTCGTTCGGGTGACCGACGAACCGGACATGGCCCTGAAGCTTGGTGAACAGGTCAATCCCATGGCTTTGGGTGTGCTGGCCTATGTCATGATGCACAGCCCAACGCTGGGTAAGGCCTTTGAGAAACTTTGCCAGTATCAGGATATTGCTTGTGAAGGGGTCAGTACCAGCGGCCGGCTTGTTCGGAGAGATGGCTCGTCAGGTGGGCAGTTCGTTCTATCGCTGCGGATTACCAGCCCGGATATTCTTTATGCCGACCATACCCTTAACTCTGAACTATCGGTGTATTTATCGGCCATTCGTGCCTTAACCGGGCAGAAGATTGTCGCTCAGGAAATTCATTTCGCCTATCCTCGTCCGGCCGACACCCGCGCGCATGAACGGGTTTTTGGTCCGGCAAAACTCACATTCGACGCACCTGAAACAGCTATGGTGCTGGACGCAGCGCTGCTCGATACGCCTATTCTGAACGCCAACCCCAACCTGTTCCCGTTCTTCGAGAAGCATGCCAACGATATACTCAACCGTCTTCAAACACCCTCCCTCAGCCATCGGGTGAAGTCGGAGATTGTGCTGATGATGAAAGGAGAAGAACCGGCACTGACCACTATTGCCGACCGGCTGGCGATAGGTGTTCGAACGCTGCAACTCCATTTGAAAGAAGCTGGCACAACCTACCAACGGTTGCTGGACGAAACCCGTAAAGAACTGGCTATTGGTCACCTGCGCGAACTTAACCTCAGCACCACCGATATTGCATATCTGCTGGGATTTGCCGAACCGAGCGTATTTTTCCGTTCCTTTAAAAAATGGACAGGCCAGACGCCGGGTGCTTATCGGCAGGCGCGGGCCTAACCAACCCACTAAACGAAGTCAACCATGAGAAAAAAGTTTACCTACCTTGCCCTGAGCCTGCTGTTCCCGCTATCCGTTCTGGCCCAGCAACATTCAGAACAAAATCACGATAAATACATCTGGCCAAAAGATGAGCTCGTCAAACAGAAACTGCAAAACTGGCAGGATATAAAATTTGGCCTGCTCATGCACTGGGGCACCTACAGCAAGTGGGGCATTGTGGAATCGTGGTCACTTTGCCCGGAAGATGAAGGCTGGTGCGAGCGTAAAGGCCCTTATGCCGCCAACTGGTATGAATACAAAAAGGCTTACGAGAACCTCCAGACAACCTTTAACCCCGTTAAATTCAATCCCGAGCGCTGGGCCAATGCGGCTAAGGATGCGGGTATGAAATACGTGATCTTCACGACCAAGCACCACGACGGTTTCTGCATGTTCGACACCAAACTGACCGACTACAAGATCACCGATACCAAAACGCCTTTTTCGTCGAACCCGCGCGCTAACGTGACGAAAGAGATCCTCGGCGCTTTCCGGAATCAGAACTTCATGGTCGGCACGTACTTCTCCAAGCCCGACTGGCATACGGAAGATTACTGGTGGACCTACTTTCCGCCCAAAGACCGGAACGTAAGCTATGACCCAAAAAAATACCCCGACCACTGGAAGAAATTCAGCGACTTCACCTACAACCAGATCGAAGAGCTAATGACCGGCTACGGGAAAGTAGACATTCTGTGGCTCGACGGCGGCTGGGTTCGTCCGGCCAATACCATCGACTCCACCATTAGCTGGCAGCGCACCATTCCCTACAGTCAGGACATTAACATGGCCCGCATCGCTGGCATGGCCCGCCAACATCAGCCGGGATTGTTGGTTGTCGACCGTACCGTGGCGGGTGAGTTCGAGAATTACGCAACGCCCGAACAGTCCATTCCAGACCACTACATGCCCATTCCGTGGGAAAGCTGCATCACCATGGGTGCCAGTTGGTCATACATTCCCAAAGAGAACTTCAAACCAACTCGCAAGCTGGTCCAGACGCTGGTCGACATTGTGGCGAAAAACGGGAACCTGTTGCTCAACATTGCCCCCGGTCCCGATGGCGAATGGCACGAA
The DNA here is from genome assembly GCF_054782495.1 of Spirosoma aerophilum. Taxonomy (NCBI): domain Bacteria; kingdom Pseudomonadati; phylum Bacteroidota; class Cytophagia; order Cytophagales; family Cytophagaceae; genus Spirosoma; species Spirosoma aerophilum. The sequence continues at coordinate 253,147 of NZ_BAAGSJ010000038.1, forward strand.
GAAGCGTATCAGCGCCTTCAGGAAATCGGCAAGTGGATAGCCGTCAATGGAGAGTCGATTTATGGTACCAAGCCACTGGCTCCTTACCGCCAGGGTCAATGGGCGTTTACGTCGAATGGCAAGTCGGTATACGCGTCGTACTTACCGACAGACTCGGAGCAGCAGCTCCCGGCGAGTGTGTCACTGCCTACGCTTTCTATCGCTCCAACTGCCAAAGCCGCAATTCTGGGAGCCTCGGCGTCGCTGAAGATGGTGAAAACCAAAGACAGCGTAACAATTGCCATTCCCGAAAAGGTGCGTCAGCAATTGGCCGGGCAGCCCGTTTGGGTAATCAAGATTAGCTGATCGAACAAGCCGGTTCCTTTATAGAGAATCCAGGCTCGTGTGCTTGAAGCTGTCGAAATATTTGAGGCCATAGCCCATCATACGGTCCATGCTGGAGTGGGCAAAAAGAATGATACCGGCAAGCATGAGCAACTGGCTACCCATCATCAGGCCCAGCAGGCCAACGACAATACCCAATCCTTTGTGGTGAGCGAGGTTATATAGAACAGCGCCAATGGCCGGATTGATGAGGTAGCCAATCATGCTGATGTCGGGAGCGAGAATAAGGGCAGGAAACCACCACCAGGCAAACGTCAGGCGGGAGAACAGGTAAATAGCGGCTAGGAACTGAATGAGTTCTTCTGATTTGAGGAGCGTTTTCATGTGATTGTCTGTCTAAAAGTACATCACAAAGGTCTGGTGAAACAGCCGCCCCGTCGCTGACCAACGATGCAATTCGAGTGACCAATTGCGAAAATCTAAGCTGTAAAAACGACTATGCCCCTGTTTACCCGCCTGCGTCGAGTTGTACTCGTCTTTCTTTCGATTGGCTGGCTGCCGTCCGCTCTGGCACAGCCAACGCCCACCACTTACAACCTGCCCAAAAGCAAGTATGGCCTCCCGGTGGTGAACGATGTGCAGATTTACCGGAAGATTGTGGCGACCGATCCGGACAATGAGCTGGTCGATATGCGCACACTTATCCCCGATGCTCAGTTCGATGTTACGTATGCCACGACTAACAATCTGGTGAAGCGGAAATTGTACCCCACTGCCGACGTCTTCATGCGAAAACCAGCGGCTCAGGCGCTTCAACAGGCGAATGAAAATTTGAAGAAGCAGGGATTTGGCTTTATTTTTTTCGATGGGTACCGCCCCTATGCCGTAACGGAGATTTTCTACGAAGTTATTAAAGACACCACCTTTGTAGCCGACCCCCATAAGGGGTCCCGTCATAACCGGGGCATGGCCATCGACCTGTCGCTCTACGACCGCAAGACCGGAAAACGCCTATCGATGCCGTCTGATTATGACGAAACATCGCCCCGTGCGTTCCAGTCCTACACACAATCGGACAGCGCGTCACTGGCGCACCGCACCATTTTACGGTTGGCAATGGAGCAGGTGGGCTTTGCCATTTTTCCCTGGGAATGGTGGCATTACGATTTTAAGGGCTGGGAGAACTGCTTCACATATGACCTGCCGCATACGGTTATACGTCGGGCTAATAAAAAGTAGAAGGTTTCATGTATTAACGAATGATACCCAGCGAACCGGCCCGGCCTGACTCAATGACCCATTCATGTATCACTTATAAACGACGGATGTCGCGCCGGAATCGCTTAATGAATTCCTGCTCCTTGCGAGAGGTCTCCTCATAGGCATCGGCGATACGCACCAGAATATCGACAAACTGCTTTTTGGTTGGAGCCGTCAATACCTTTTTGTTATTGACAAACCGACGCATGGCAAATGCATAGGCATCCTCAACAGGCACATTACAATCTTCCAGCAGGAAAAACGCATGCAACGCCAGGTCACCGTGCGGTTGTTCGCCAAGCAGTTGCCGGGCGAGCTGCGTTTCTTCGGATTGAATGCGGCCGTCTACTTTAGCCAGCGCATAAACCAGGTTACCTAAACCCAAATACAAATCGGCAGGCTCGCCGGGCCCTATGTTTACGTCATTGGTATCCATGACAGCTGACTTTATTTTTAACAGTTTGTTGATAAAAGGACTGTTCACTTTTCGAAAAGGAACAGTCCTTTTTCGTACTCGCCCCGTACTCAAGTACCGATGGAGTTGACATCAGGCAGCTAATGGATTGGTGAACCCGTTACCTGATTGCACATCCGCGGCTGCTTATTGGTCAAGCGGCTTCTGAACGTCAACCGGCACCTCTACGATAGAGATCATCCCTTCGATGTCGACCCGGCTGCCTCGTTGAACTGCTTCGTGTAGAAAAGTCAGTACCCGTCGCAAATCGGCCTCAAGTTGCTTCTGGCGTTTTTCCGAAGCTTTAATGTCTTCCTCTGTTTTGTGCAGAGCAATTTTCCGGCTGTGATGCTGTAGTTTCGCATTGGTCATACCCGTCAAAATAGGAACGACCTCTTCCGGACTGAAACGCCCGTTAATCAGTGAAAATTGAATTGGCTCAGACATGGTTTTAGAGAAAAAAGAGTGATGACTTAAGCGCCCTGACCAGCCGAGAAAGCTGGTTTTCCGTCGAATGTGCAGAGGTTCTCGGTTTTGATAATACGGTAACCGGCCTGGGTGAGCTTTTCCTGAAGCTGAATAATCTCCTCATACTGAATTGACTGCGCATCGCCTGCCTTGAACCGGCAACGCCAGTGGTCCGTGCAAAACGTTTCGGCAAAGCCGTCGGGCCATACTTTTACGCCCCGGTTGGTGATCATGGATAAATGTAATGGCCCGGCGCTGTACTGCGTCAACGACTCTCCCAGTAAGGCCGCATCCCGGTTTTCATGGTAGAGGAAAATATCGACGCCTACCGTTTCCGATACAACAGGTTTTCGGGCCGTCAGCTGGTCTTTTACGGGCTTTGCCTTTACACTTTCGTAGTGAACCGGTTTCAGGAGGGTAGGCAGTTGACCGATACGAGCAATCACGGCGTCGGCAAACTGCTTTGTTCCTACGCGCTCTTTACTGACCGATTCTTTATAAATATCGTAGGTATGAATGCCGTCTTCCAGCGTTTTGAGCCAGGCATTATGCACACGGGCGGCCACTTCGCCCTCGCCCAGATGCACCAACATCATGACAGCGCCGAGCAGCAAGCCCGATGGATTGGCCAGATTCTGACCCGCGCGCCGGGGAGCCGACCCATGAATCGCTTCGAACATGGCCACTTCTTCGCCAATGTTGCTGCTACCCGCCAGGCCAACCGAACCGGCAATCTGAGCAGCTACATCCGAGAGAATATCACCATACAGATTAGGCATCACGATGACATCGAACGCTTCGGGGGTGTCGGCCAGCTTGGCCGCCCCGATATCGACAATCCAGTGTTCGGCTTCGATTTCCGGGTATTCTTTGGCTACCTCATCAAATACCTGGTGAAACAGGCCATCGGTTTGCTTCATGATGTTGTCTTTCGTGAAGCAGGTCACTTTCGAGCGGCCATACTGGCGAGCGTAGTTGAAGGCATAGCGAACGATTTTCTCGCAACCGGGCCGGGAAATGAGCTTCAGGCACTGCACTACCTCCGGCGTTTGCTGGTGTTCGATTCCCGCATATAGGTCTTCTTCGTTTTCCCGTATAATTACTACATCCATCGTTGGGTGCTTGGTGGCCACGTAAGGCGCGTAGGAAATACACGGACGAACGTTGGCATACAGCCCAAGCATCTTACGCGTAGTAACGTTCAAACTTTTGAAACCACCCCCCTGTGGGGTCGTAATGGGCGCTTTCAAAAAAACCTTCGTTCGGCGCAGCGACTCCCAGGCTTCGGGCCGTATACCCGCCGATTGGCCACTTTGATAGACCTTTTCCCCAATCTGTATAGTTTCATACGCCAGAGGGGCTTTCGCGGCTTCGAGAATACGAAGGGTTGCCTCCATAATTTCGGGGCCGATACCGTCGCCATAAGCAACAGTTACAGGAATCGAATAAGACATAGTGAATGGTGGTTTTTTTGTCAAATGTAAGATTTAATTTTAAAAATGATAGTAATACTATCAATAATAAATGTCTTACTTTTACATAAACTAGTTTTACTAATTTTTATTGTAACCCAACTTGCGCGAAAAGATTATTTATTTTTAAGGAATTTCTTATGCATCCTTCAGTATGAAGCCTTTAGTACTCCTAATAAGCGAACTTTTGGTGGCCCTGCATTCGATACCAGCCGACTCCGTCCGGCACCATGTAGGCAGCCAGATCAATGGGGGCTTTATTATCCCTCACGCACCTGATCTGAGGGCTATTTCACAAAGCCGGCCCGTGGGAATGGAATTTACCTACAGCCGAACGGCCTTTAGCCGAGCTGCTTATGCGCGGTGCAACTGTTTCGCCCGCATTGGTGCTTACTTTAATTATATATCGTTCAACAATCCCGATGAACTGGGCCGAACGGTTGGTATGGGGGGCTATTTCGAACCACTGATTCGCTACCGGAAACCACTTTATTTTTCACTACGGGCAACCGCTGGCCTGAGCTACCTCACACGGGTGTATGATGCCGAATCCAACCCGGCGAACACATTTTTCAGTTCACCACTGAGCGGGCTTCTGGCTCTATCGGTCAATGCCCACTATCGACTAAGCAACCATATTCAGCTTTCGGCAACGGCCGGGTACAATCATATCTCCAATGGCGGCATCCGTCAGCCTAACCGGGGCATGAATTTTCCTACTCTTGGATTAGGCCTGTTGTATACACCAGAGCCAATTCGCTTTCCGGATCCGGAACAGTGGATTCAGCCTGGCTTATCCCGTCGGTTTACCACACGCCTTATGGCGTTCGGCTCGGTACGCACACTCCCGGCGTCAACTGGTTTTCCGGAAACGGCTGGCTGGGTATGGGGATCGATGATTACGGCGGGGTACCGTGTCAGCCGGTTTCACGCCTTCACGGGTGGCATAGAGTTTACGGATGATGGCTACATCCGTGAGCAGCTTCGACGGGATAACAAGCTGGCTAACCATCGCCAGTTGGGCTTACTGGGCGGCTACGAACTTTGGCTTGGACGGTACACGTTCACCACACACCTGGGCTGGAACAGCATCCAACCGGGGGCCCTTCCCGAAGGACCGTTTTTTCAGCGGTACCAACTGCTGTTTACGATACAGGACCGCTATCTGGTGGGGATAGGATTAAAAGCCAGATTGAATGTGGCAGAGGGATTTGATATACGAATGGGGGTACGGCTAAACTAAAAACGGCAGCGGGCCTGAATGACCCGCTGCCGTTTTTAATCGTGCTATATTGACATTTACTCTCTCAGGCTTTTCAGATAGGCAATACTCTTGGGCATTTGCTCATATTCCTTGTTGCTTTCATCTTCGATGTAATAGTGCTTCACGCCTGCTTTTTTCGCCAGGCGAATGATCTCAGGAATATTCACCTGACCATCGCCGAGAGTCACATCGTTTTCGGGAGGTGTGCCGCCCGTCAAATCGCCTTTCACACCTTTTTTGAGGTCTTTCAGGTGCATCAGTTTGTAGCGGCTACCGTACTTTTTCAGTAACGCAACGGGGTCTGCACCACCATGCTGCGTCCACAAAATGTCCATCTCGAACGAAACATATTTAGGGTCCGTATTTTTTACGATGTAGTCGTATAAGGTCCCATCCTCATAAGGGTGGAATTCATAACCGTGGTTGTGGTAGCAGAACGTAATGCCATTTTCTTTCAGCACTTTTCCCACCCGGTTGAAATCCTCAACGGCTTTTTTGGCATTTTCGAGGTTGAACTTTCCCTTTTCGTGAGGAATCCAGGCGACCATCACAAAGGATGCACCCAGTGCTTTGGCTTTATTAACGGCATCCATGGGATCTTTCACGATCTGCTCGTAGCCAGACCCCGTTGCCGAGATCTTGATACCGCGCTCGTCACATAATTTCTTGAATTCGGCTTCGGTGAGTCCTTTAGGAGCACCACCTTCCATATCGGTGATGCCTAGTGCCTTGATGGTATCCAGCGTAGCTATAACACTCTTGGGGAAACTGGCACGGTAGGTATACGACTCCACACCAAGGGGGAAGGTGTACAAGGGCTTGCCCTTTTGCGCAAATCCTTCGGTCACACACAAAGCAATTGTCGTTGCCAGACACAACGAGAAAATGGTTTTTTTCATGGTTATCGGTTTTCTTTTTAAAAGTCCTTACGATCTACCTGGCCTTTAGCCCACAAAGCGGCCTTAAGTTCAGTAGCGACGGGTACAAGCGGTCACACCGTCTATAAGGCACAAAGCCCATTTCTTTTACTGTATTATCCATCATAGCTAACCAGTAGATTAAAGATTTGACATGCTCTTTTCGGCATGCAACGAAGAACGTTTATTCAGAACACGGGTTTGCTGACAGCAGCCCTTGGCACGACGGGTCCCGAGATTTTAGCCAGGGCAAACGCTACTGCCGCAGCAAAAAACAAATTGCCCAAATGGAAGGGCTTTAACCTGCTTGACTTCTTTTCTCCCGACCCCTCAAAGAGTCGGAAAGCTACCCAGGAAGACCACCTCAAATGGATACAGGACTGGGGGTTCGACTTTGTTCGGCTTCCCATGGCCTATCCCTATTACCTAAAATTTGACCGGAGCCGCAACATCACTCCCGACGAGGTGTACCAAATTGATCAACAGGCCGTCGATCGGATCGACCGGTTTGTAGCCATGGCGCACAAGCACAATCTGCACGTCAGTCTCAACCTGCACCGGGCACCCGGCTATTGCGTCAACGCGGGATTTTATGAGCCGTATAACCTCTGGACTGACCAGGCCGCCCTCGATGCCTTCTGCTTCCACTGGAATATGTGGGCCAAACGGTATAAAACTGTATCATCGAAGAAAATCAGCTTCGACCTGCTGAACGAGCCCGGCATGCGGGCCGATATGAATGACCAGCATTCAAAACGCAGCTCGGTTCCAGGTGAGGTGTACCGAAGAGTAGCGCTGGCTGCTTCGGAAGCCATCTGGAAAGAAAACAAAAACCACCTGATTATTGCCGACGGCAACGATACGGGCTCGTCGGTTATTCCATCCATCGCCGATCTGAACATTGCCCAAAGCTGCCGGGGCTATACGCCTGGAATCATTTCACACTACAAAGCTCCCTGGGCCAACAAAGATCCCGAGCACTTGCCGGAACCCAAATGGCCGGGCCAGGTGGGAGACAAATACCTGAGTCGGGCCATGCTCGAAACTTTCTATCAACCCTGGATTGAGCTGGTCAACAAAGGCGTTGGTGTCCATTGCGGGGAGTGTGGCAGCTGGAACAAAACCCCGCACGACGTATTCCTGGTCTGGTTTGGCGATGTCCTCGATATTTTATCGACAAACGGCATTGGCTTCGCTCTCTGGGAGTTCATCGGCGATTTTGGTATTTTAAACTCGGGACGTGCTGATGTGGCTTACGAGGATTGGCACGGGTATAAACTGGACAGAAAGCTGCTGGACTTGCTCAGAAAAGCCTAGTGGTCTAGTCATTATTTCCTGCTCCATCACATGTAAGCGATTGAATACTGCTTTACAAAGCCCGATCAATCTGCTTTACGGCATAAAATCTTCCAGGGAAATCCATTTCGACTTGTGGCACGGCTGAGATAAAATCTATTTTTCAGCCGTGCCATGTATGGGCAGGCAAACTCTTATTCATAATTCTCCATCCTTCATGAGCCTTGAGTATCCTCCAAAATTAGACTTAGTGAATTTAAAATAATAATATACCTATAATTTTGTCGAATTATAATAATTTTTAGTTACATTAATACACTTGATTGTCTTAACTGAAATCAGTTTTAGTCAATGGCAATGTGTATTATACCACTTCTACGGATATCTCTGGGATTAATTAGTCTGATCAGTAGTACCATTCTAAGCTCCGCCCAGTCCAGGCAATCTGTATTCATCAGTTCGGACAATGGCGTATTATATGCGCTGGATGCTAACCATGGGCGGTTGAAATGGCAGTATACATTTGACAAAACCCGAATTGAGGCCGCTCCCATTGCCTCAGATGGACTTGTGATTGTAGGCACTTCCTCCGAGGCCGGCGTTTATGCGTTCGATGAACAGACCGGTGCTTTAAAGTGGAAGCAACGTCTTCCGGACGGTCTTATCTTCTCCGCACGAATAGCTAATAAGACTGTTTATGCTCTTGCCAGCCACAAAGCGTTCTGGGATCATAGCGGCAAAAATTACACGACGCTTTACGCATTGGATATGGGCACAGGCACCTTAAAATGGTCGTTTCAGGCAGGCGACCAAATATACAGGGCTGCGTTGTCCAATGCCGATGAAAATTGCCCGCTGGTTTGTGGTGGAACCGTCTATTTCGGGGCCAATGACGGCCAGCTTTATGCCGTTGATAGTCAATCCGGTTCAAAGAAATGGAGCTACCAATCCGGCTTTCCCTTTTACTCAAGTCCTGTCTGGATTGACGGAACCGTGTATGCCGGTGATGCCAATGGCTCACTTCTGGCCATCGACGACTCGACAGGGAAACTAAATTGGAAAATTCACGACGCCTATACTATTCATGCGGGTATTTCGACAGATCGTAAACTCTTATTTGTACCCTATGATGGACCTGCTTCGTTAGTTGCCTACTCCCCGGCCGATGGCTCAAGGCGGTGGCAATTCTCCCCCAACAGTTTTATTGCTTCGGCATCTACTATTGCGAATGGCCTGCTTTATACCAGCTCTGAAGAGGGTACGTTTTATGCATTGGACTGCACGAATGGCGGACTAAAATGGAAAGTTAATTTGTTCGCTACCCGAATTACGACACCTACCATTGTCAATAACATCATATACCTGGGCGGTGGTAATCGCATGTATGCGCTGGATGCTGACACCGGGAAACAGAAATGGACATTTTCCATGAAAGGGAATATCGTTAAAAGTGCCTGCGTCCAACTGGCCGACGGCACTATTTTTAGGGGTCTCGGGGCGGTTCATCCCGATAAGTAGATCCCCGCTCAAAAACGATGTCCTTTTTACGCCTGCATCCGGGATGAAAAAGCAGGAGAAACGCACAAGACAAGTAGATATGGCCCGTCGGCCATCTTAATTGTTACGGGTTGCTCAACGCTGACAGACGCGTTTAATGAGCGTTTCTTTTCACAATCGTCCTGTTTCGGCATGAAAACCGCCATTGCTTATTGTTTAGGGTTCCTGTGGCTCCTCACTTCACCGCTTCACGGGCAACCAACGGGGAAAGGCGACCGGATCACGGGCCCTAACTTCGCCACCCGAAGCCCGATTCTGGCTCGGCATGGCCTGGTGGCAACCAGTCATCCACTGGCGACGCAGATTGCTCTGGACATGTTGAAACAGGGAGGAACGGCGGTAGACGCAGCCATTGCGGCCAATGCAGCGCTCGGCGTAGTTGAACCAAACAATGGTGGTATCGGGGGCGATTTGTTTGCCCTAGTCTGGTCGGCGAAGGACCGTAAGCTGTATGGTCTCAACGCCAGTGGCCGCTCGCCCATGGGCCTGACGTATAAGGAATTACGTAATGTATTAGGAAACCGAACGCAGATACCACTCTATGGACCGCTTTCGGTATCCGTTCCGGGTACGGTTGATGGCTGGTTCACCCTACACCAGCGTTTTGGCAAATTGCCCATGCGCTCCCTGCTCGCACCAAGCATTCGGTATGCACGAGAAGGGGTACCGGTGCCGCAGGTGATCGCCTACTCGTGGCAGGTGGCAGCCGCTCGTTTAGCGGCCAGCGAATCAATTATTCAGGCGTTCGGCAACTTCCGGCATACCTTCCTGACCGACGGCAAAGCCCCCGTAGAAGGGCAGCTGTTCAAAAACCCGGACCTGGCTACGACCTACGAGAAAATAGCGGCCGGGGGGCGTGATGTTTTCTATAAAGGCAGTCTGGCCGATGCTATGGACCGGTATGCCCGTCGGGTTGGCTCATACCTGCGCAAAGCCGATCTGGCCGCTCACAAGAGCACTTGGGTCGACCCGGTTTCGGTGAACTACCGCGGCTACGATGTTTTTGAGTTACCGCCCAATGGACAGGGCATTGCCGTTTTGCAGATGCTCAACATCCTGGAAGGCTACGACCTGAAGAGCCTGGGCCATAACAGTGCCGATTACCTGCATCTGCTGGTCGAAGCCAAGAAGTTAGCCTTCGAAGATCGCGCCAGATACTATGCCGACCCCGCGTTTTCCAACGTACCCGTTAGTGCCCTCCTCTCTAAAGACTATGCCGCCACCCGGCGCAAACAAATTGATATAACGAAAGCGTCTGACCATCTGGATGCGGGGGACCCCACCCTCCGTGCGGGCGACACCGTTTATTTGACCGTGGCTGATGAACAGGGCAACATGGTTTCGCTCATCCAGAGTAACATGCTGGAGTTTGGCAGTGGCCTCGTACCCGATGGTCTGGGGTTTGTTTTCCATAACCGGGGCACCAGTTTTAATCTGGAACCCGCCCATGCCAATGTGTACGCACCGGGCAAACGGCCGTTCAATACGATCATTCCGGGTTTTGTCATGAAGAACGGAGAACCCTTTCTAAGTTTTGGCGTGATGGGGGGTGCCATGCAGCCCCAGGGTCACTTGCAGATACTGTGCAACATCATCGACTTTGGCATGAATGTACAGGAAGCGGGGGATGCAGCCCGGTTCAGCCATTCGGGAAGCAGTGAACCCATTGGTACCCTGATGAACGACGGCGGTAAACTGGCGTTGGAAAGCGGTATTTCTGCCAGCGTTAGAGCCGAACTGGAGAAACGTGGGCACCGCCTGGCATCAACCGATTTTTTTGGCGGTTATCAGGCTATTCAGTGGGACATTTTGAACCGAATTTATCGGGGCGCAACCGAGATGCGCAAAGATGGACAGGCGGCCGGGTATTGACTGGAGCCGGTATAAATATATTTAAGGGTAACTCATAACAATTGCCGGGTAACTAACCGTTTATAGTATAGTGTACGGGGTTAAACAGGGTTAAACATCTACGGCAAATGCCGTAAAACGCCTTACTAAATTCACACAAATTAATTGACAACTACCTGATGATCAACATCTGGTACGTTATTGAGTGATCGTACACCAAAAAATCAGATTACATTTAATTAGTTACTGGAATGGCAAACCTGACAGATCGTATAGCAAGTTTTTTTAGTGGCAATGATTCGAATACCGACGAAGGATTACGGGACTTGTTTATCAGTGAATTGAAGAGCGTTTATTACGCGGAGAAGCGGGCCGTTGATGCGCTGGGTGATCAAGCCGAAGCCAGCACAACCAACGAAGTACGGAATGCGTTACTAACGCACCAGGAGCAGAGTCGCCTTCAGGTAGACCGGCTTGAGGACATCTTCCGGATTATCGGCATCAAAACGGACAATCATCTTTCAGATGCCATCGACGGCCTGATTAGCGATTCCCGGCGGGTTATTTCCGAAACCGAAAAGGGATCGCTGACCCGCGATGCCGGTTTGATTATTGCGGCCCAAAAGATTGAGCACTATGAAATTGCGGCCTATGGATCACTCCTGACGTTGGCCCGTACACTTGACTTTAGCCAGTCGGCAGAATTGCTCGCTCAAACGCTGGAAGAAGAAAAGGAAGAAGACCGCCGGTTAACTATTCTGGCCGAATCCTTTGTGAACAAGCGCTCTAAAGAAGAAGAGGAAAAACACCCCGGTAGCCACCACGAAGGTCGTCATGCGGCCCACAGCCCTGACTCAGACGTTACCCTGGGCGGCCCATTGGGGATTTAATTCTCTCGTACCGAGTGTCAAAATGCCGAACCGTCCGGGTCGGGTGTGCTGAATAGTTCACACCCGACCCGGACGGTTCGGCATTTTGACACTCGGTAGTCTTCTACTGCACCAATACTCTATGCTTTTTTTTCGGTAAGGGCGGTGTGCTCGCCGGAGGCACGCGGTGGTGCGTGGCTTGCTCATAGGCATAGGCCAGTTTAATCAGCGTTGGCTCACTGAACGGCCGGCCGAAGAACTGCAAACCGGCGGGCAGCACGCCATAGGTAAAACCCATCGGTACCGAGAAAGCCGGAAAGCCCGTCGGGGGCGACAGAGCGTTGTTGTTGGTTCCCGAGGGTGTGTTCAGGTCACCGATGAGCCGTGGTGGGTAGCTGAACGAAGGATAGACCAGCACATCGACCTGCGTGGAGTCCATGGCCCGAAGCAATAACCGCCGAAGCCGCTCCCGCAACGCCAGATTTTTCCCCCAGCCTTTATGCGCTTCCGGGGCCAGCGTATCGGCGATAGCATCCATCAAGCCCTTTTCCAGATAAGGATGAAACTGCCGCGATTTAACGATGGACTCCAGTGTTTTATGGGGTGCATTGGGCCCCAGACTGGCCAGATACAAATTAAAGTCGCGTCGTAACTGCGGAATCGTATCGAACGATTTATTGATCGTATCCAGTTCCGGCACCCGAACCGAATCAACGACGATAGCGCCCGCAGCCCGAAGTTCATCAAGGGCTTTGTTGAACAGGGCATACACTTGAGGGTCTGAATTCTTTGACATGACCATCTGCCGAAAAACGCCAATTCGCGCTCCTTTCAAGCCATCCTTGTCCAGAAACTGGCGGTAGGTCTGCGGAATTTTACCTATACTTCGCCTGGTCACCGTATCGGCTTTGTCGTATCCGGCAATGACATCCAGCACCCGAACGGCATCTTCTACCGTTCGGCAAATTGGTCCGCCGGTATCGTTGGTCATCGACAACGGCGCTATTCCATCCCGGCTAACGAGACCCAGTGTTGGCCGAAAACCCACCAGACTCTGGTGCGAAGCCGGTCCGCGAATGGAACTTCCGGTATCCGTTCCCAACCCAATCGCCCCGAAGTTAGCCGCCACCGCAGCGGCCGTCCCTCCACTCGACCCGGCCGTAGTCCGTTTGGTGTCGTAGGGGTTTCGGGAGTAGCCGGGTAAAATTGAACTTACCGAAAACTGCCCCGAAAAGGCAAATTCTGCCAGATTCGATTTGGCGATAATGATGGCACCAGCCTCCCTGATTTTCCGTACCACAAAGGCATCATCAGGCGGAATCGACTTTTTCATGGCCAGCGTGCCGTTGGTTGTGGGCATGTCGTAGGTATCGTAATTGTCTTTTACGATAACCGGGATACCGTGCAGCGGCCCCACCAGTTTACCAGTGGCCTTGTAGAGCGAATCCAGATGCCGGGCTTCGGTCATGGCTTTGGGGTTCACCATGATGATGGCGTTTAGATAAGGCCCCTGTTTATCATAGGCGTCAATTCGGTCAAGGTACAATTGTACGAGTTGAACAGCCGTCAGTTTTCCGGCCTGCATGGCCTCGTGTAAGCCAGTGACCGTGGCTTCCGGAATGGTTTTGGCATTGAATGACTGACCACAAACCACCGTGACCAGAACCGTATAAAGAAGGCAAATACCAAGTAGGCGTTTTTTCATTTAGCAGAATAAACAATAAGCTTGCTGGTGTTACAGTGAGTTTACAGTTTAATATTACGCTTTTCTACCAAACAAATGCACACAAACAAGAATAGTCTAATTTCATATTCCTTTAAACGCGTTTTTGACACGATCAACAGGATATTGATTGGGCGCGTATCCATGGTGATCGTGTAAGCTTTTTGACAACCAGACTCATCAACAACCACTCGGGTTGCCTCCTTTTTTGTAGCTTGCAACCCTGTAATACCGATCGGGGCGGCTGGACATTTCGCCGATCGGTACTACCTCTTCCAGCATCGTATGCCCATGAAACTATTCATTTTCGCTTTTTGCCTGACCATTTTTGCTGAAACTGCCACAGCTCAGGGATTGTACATGCCACGAAACGTGAAGCAGGCCTACCAGAAAGGTACCCGATCGATGGATGGGAGACCCGGAAAGAACTACTGGCAGAATACCGCCCGCTACAACATCACCATTACAGCCACGCCACCCAGCCGTACCATCCGCGGTACCGAAGAGATCACCTATATAAACAATAGCCCGGACACCCTGCGTGCCCTCGTTTTCAAGTTGTTCCTAAACAGCCACCAGCCTGGCGCGGTGCGGCAGTCGCCAGCGTCGGCCGATTATTTAACCTCGGGTATTCACATTGACAAATACACGGAAGGCCGGAACGATAAAATCTGGCGTGATGCCGGGAACGCGACCCAACGACAAATGGCGCTCACCCAGCCATTAATGCCCCGAGACTCTGTTAAGCTTGCGTTCCAATGGCACTACGATGTATCTGTCGAAAGCGGGCGCGAAGGGGTGCTGGATTCAACCACTTTCTTTCTGGCTTATTTCTACCCTCGCATCGCCGTCATGGATGATTATTACGGCTGGGATCGCACCACGTTTACCGAAGCGCAGGAGTTTTACAGCGATTTCAACGAGTACACCCTCACGGTCAACGTGCCAAAAGATTACATCGTTTGGGCTACCGGCGATTTACAGAATGCCAGCGAAGTCCTGCAACCCACCTACGCCAAACGCCTGAGCGAATCCATGCAAACGGATGCCCTTGTTCACGTGGCTACCCTCAACGAATTAATGGCCAAAAACGTAACGACGCAGCAGCCGGTCAACTCCTGGAAATGGAAGGCCAGTTACGTTCCTGATATGGCTCTTTGTATCAGTAACCACTATGTGTGGGATGCGTCGAGCGTGGTGGTCGACAAGAAAACCAATCGCCGATCCAGTGTCCAGGCGGCTTTTCTGGACACGGCCCAGGATTTCCACCAAATGGTTGGCTTTGGTCGGCACGCCCTCGACTGGTTCTCCAACAACCTTCCCGGTATACCCTACCCCTACCCTAAAACAACGATCATTCAGGGATTTGCCGACATGGAATATCCCATGATGGTGAACGATGGCAGCACCAACGACCTGAATTTTTCCCGGTTCGTGGCTGAGCATGAGATTGCCCACACCTGGTTTCCGTTCTACATGGGCATAAACGAAACACGGTACGGGTTCATGGACGAAGGCTGGGTTACGGCCTTTGAGTACCTGATTAGCCAGGCCGATTTAGGGAACGAACAGGCCACGCAGAACTTCCAGATGTTCCGGGTTCGGGGCTGGATAAAGGACCCATCGGCAGAACAGGATCTGCCCATTGTCACCCCGGCCAATGTGCTGAGCGGAGCAGCGATGGGCAATAATGAATACGGGAAAGCTGCCTTGGGCTATCTGGCGCTGAAAGAATTATTGGGGGATGCCGACTTCAAAAAGAGCCTCCACGAATTTATGAGCCGCTGGCACGGAAAACACCCCACGCCCTGGGATATGTTCTACAGCTTCAACAACGCATCGGGTAAAGACCTGAACTGGTTCTGGAACAACTGGTTCTTCAGCACGAACTACATCGACTTTGCCATTCAGAAAGTCGTGACAACCCCAACGCTGTCGACCGTTACCATTCAGAACATTGGCGGGTATGTAGCCCCAATGGATGTGGTTGTGAAATTCACCGACGGCACCTCCCAGACAGTCCACCAGACACCGGCCATCTGGCAGGCCAACCAGCGTTTGGCAGTTGTGAAGATTCCTACGAAGAAGAAGGTAGAATCGATCAGCCTTCAGGGCGGCATTTTCATGGACGCTGATGAGCGCAACAATACCTGGAAAGCGAAATAACGTCAGGCGAACAAGCAGCCTGTGGCTATTTCGTTGCCGTAAAATCAACCACAAAGCCACTGAATGAATACTGACTGACGGTAATGACAGCACCCGTCAGCGTGCCGATTTTAGTCGTACCATCATATAAATCGAAGGAACTGCCCGATTGCCGGAGTTCGATCGTTTTCGTTTGAGCCAGTTTAGTTTCTACCCCTGCGTTATTGATCACGTAAGAAACTGCCATTTTTACGGTGTTCATCGCACTGCCATTTCGAGTAATTACAGCGCTGCCACTACTGATTCCGGCGGTGGGGAAAGGCAGCGTACTAATGATGGTAAATGCTGTTACTTTATAATTACCCACTATATTGGTCAATAAATCAGGCGGTGTAGGAGCTGGAAGTTTGATGCACCCGCCCATATGCACAACCATCAAAACCAACAATACAAATCGCAATCTCATAGACACCTGATAGTAGTAATCTACCTTATTATATAGCACAAAAATAACATATTATAAACTACAAGTTATTATATTTCTTATAAAGAAAATAAAACAAGAGTATACTATGAACTATTGCAGCCACTGATGCCGGCGGCCACTGAATGCGTACCTACCCTAACAACTGGCTCGCCAGCGGGAACAAACATGTACGCTGCCGCGTATTCAATACTGTATCTCTTCCAGGAGTTTATGACTCGCCGACAGCATTTTATTATTATCCTGATCTTAGGGGCTCTTTCTACGATCAGTCCGTTTTCCATTGACATGTACTTGCCGGGTTTTCCGGCTATTGCCAGCGATCTCCACACCTCCATTTCGCAGGTTCAACTTTCCCTAACGGCTTATTTGATCGGTATCTCGGTGGGGCAGCTGTTGTATGGCCCGTTACTGGATCGATTTGGCCGAAAACTACCGCTTTATGCCGGCTTGGTTGTATATGGTATCGCTTCCGTTGGCTGTGCGTTGAGTGCCTCCATCGATATGCTAATCCTGATGCGCCTTTTTCAGGCACTGGGTGGCTGTGTAGGCCTGGTAGCCGCTCAGGCGCTGGTACGGGACCTGTTTCCGGTTAGTCAGATTGCGCAGGTCTTTTCGCTGTTATCGCTGGTCGTAGCCGTTTCACCCATGGTGGCGCCCACCGTTGGGGGCTATGCAACGGTGGCTTTCGGCTGGCATTCGATCTTCGTTATTCTGGCGATCATCACCATCCTGATGCTGATTGGGATTTACTTTGTTTTGCCAAACGGAAAACCGGCCGACACCAGCTTATCGCTGCGGCCAAAAGCCGTCATGGGCAGTTTTTACACTGTCCTGAAGCAGCCTCAATTTCTGACCTATGCGCTGGTGGGCGGTATTGCCACCTCGGCCCCATTTGCGTATCTGGCGGGTTCATCCGACGTGTTCATGAACATTTACCATGTCAGTGCGCAGGAATACGGCTGGATCTTTGCGTTTTTGGCGATCTCCCTGATCGCGCCAACCCAGTTAAATCGATTTCTGCTGAAGCGGTTCAGTAACGAACAGATCATTTTTACGACGCTCATTTATCAAACCGTTGTGGGCCTTTTCCTTGTGCTGGGTACCTGGGCAGGCTGGTATGGTCAATATGGCCTGATCTTGATGCTATTCCTGTTTCTGGGCGGACAGGGTATCACCAACCCCAATGCATCGGCTCTGTCGCTGGCTCCCTTTTCGCGTCATGCGGGCAGTGCAGCCGCCCTGATGGGCAGCTTCCGCATGGGGTTCGGCTCAATCGTTTCGGCCTGCGTTAGTCTGCTGCACAACAACACGGCTATGCCCATGGTGGGTGTCATGACGTTCTGCATCGTTGGTGGCTTACTAGTGCTCTTGATTGGTCAGCGAGTCATTCGCAACCAGTCGAAATCAACAGATATAGACGAGCCAATGGCCGAAGCCCGGTTGTGACTGGCAGGAAAAACGAAAACAAGCCCTCTGGGCGCTGTTTTGACCGATCCAAATCCGTGCTTTTTCAACACACTCTGTGCGAAAAAAAGTAAAAAGCAGCGACTAACGGCCCCGCTAATATTCGTTATTTGCCTGTAGACAACCGGAATCATTATTCATTATGCCACTTCCACCAGATAACCGGAATCCTGACCATGAGTCCTGCGACTATCGCCTGGACGGAGTCACCATTCCTACGCTGACGGATAGTGCTATAGCCCGACATAGTGGCGGTTTTCTGCCAACTACAGATGACTATGCGGGTATTCTGCCGGAGACGATAGAGGTCGATCAGGGTTTGTTTACCAGTGCATCCCGGGTAGCGTATTTCCCGTTTGTTTCCGTTCGGCAGACAGCTGATGCCCTGCTCGTTTCCTGTTCCTGCGATACGCCTAAAGACCAACTGTGCAGCCATCAGGCGCAGGTATTAGCAAGCCTGCTCTGGCGCCGGGAGTTGCGTGTCTTTTTCGACCAGGCGCTGCGCTATGAGGTTATAAAACCGGTGGCTAAAGCGTATGGCCTGGAAAACGAACCCCGGCTCGACGACTTTTTTCAGTTGACTTTCGAGAACAAATCCATTCACATCCGTCCGAAGCGTTCCGAACTTATTCCGTTTTCGCAGTCCGACAGTACTTTACTGAGAGATAGTTTATTACCGAAACCGGCCCGGCAGGCGCCGATGTTTGCGGAATCTGTCCCAACCCAAAAACGGATCGTGGTCTTTACCAAACACCGCTTTTACGATAATTTTTGCCTGGAGCTTTTCGAGTCCGCTACTGCCCGAAACGGGAAACCCAAAAACCCATTGACAGCCCTCCAGCCATTTGAGGTGTTAACAAAAGTGGACAACCTGAAGGACGCGAAGTTTTATTCAGCCATTGCCCAGTTTCAGAATCACCACCGGGCAAAAAACGAAGATACCGACTTGGCCAGCTTACGGCTGGTAACCGAAAATCCGTCAAAACTGGCATTCTATTACCATTCCGGAAGCGTATCGGAGAACATCACAGCTCATTCGCTGGTCCCGATCAGACTGACCCGCCTAACGGCCGACCTTCGGTTAACGGTTCAGCAAATCGACAGTTTTTATGAAGTGTCGGGCGTCATGACCATTAACGGTACAACGCATGGGATACACACATTACCCCTTCGGTACGACTATTTCATCTTGCTGGATGACACCCTGTATTTAATCGACAATCCGGCTTACCGGCGCGTCATTCAGTTCTTCGCCAAAAAGAAGAGTAAAATTGCAGTCCATCAATCCAAATACGATGCCTTTCAGCAAACGGTGCTGGCCGAACTCGAAGATCAGATCTTTATCGACTATGCTTACCTGAAACCGGCTACCCCTGCCCAACTGACCGAAAGCGGATTCGATCAGGAGCGCGAATGCATCATCTACCTGTCCGACTCGGAGAACTACGTGCTCCTGACGCCGGTCATGAAATATGGGAGTGCCGAAGTGCCTGTGCTCTCTAAACGGCAAATTCATTCGGTTGATCGAAAAGGAAAGCCGTTTTCAGTAGCTCGGGACGAAGCGGCCGAAATTCAGTTTACCATGGCCGTCATGCGCCAGCACCCCGATTTCTACGATCAGCCGAATCAGACCTTTTTCTATCTGCATAAAAAACACGTGCTGGATGAGGGCTGGTTTTTAGAGGCCTTCGATGCGTGGCGAAACCAGAATATTAATATCCTCGGCTTCAACACACTGACAAAGAACCGGCTCAACCCGAACAAGGCAAAAGTAGCCGTTACGGTCAGCAGCGGCCTCAACTGGTTCGACACCGAGTTGGGTATCTCCTACGGAAAGCAGACCGTATCGCTGAAGCATTTGCACAAAGCCATTAAGAACCGAAGCCGGTTCGTTACCCTGGATGACGGCACACAGGGGGTGTTGCCCAGCGAGTGGCTCGATCGTTTTTCGGCCTATTTCCAGGCGGGTGAGGTCGTTGGCGAGCGTATCCGAACGCCCAATGTCAATTTTTCGACCATCCGCGAACTGTACGCGGAAGAGGAGTTAATGAACGACGTGAAAGACCGGCTGGCCCTGTTCGCGAAAGGGTTTGGCGACTTCACGTCCATCCAATCCGTGGCCGTACCCGGTGAACTGCAAACGACCCTCCGCGACTATCAGAAAGAGGGGCTCAATTGGCTCAACTTCCTCGATGACCTTGGTTTTGGCGGATGCCTGGCGGATGATATGGGGCTTGGCAAAACGGTTCAGATCATTGCGTTTATCCTGCTCCAGCGAACAAAAAAGCGGGCGGGCGTTAATCTGGTCGTTGTGCCTAAATCGCTGCTGTTCAACTGGCAGGCCGAAGTGGCGAAGTTTGCCCCCAGCCTGAGGATGCACACTTTTTACGGGGCTAACCGAGGGCTGAAAAAGAAGGATTTCGATCAATACGATGTCATCCTCACATCGTACGGCACCCTGTTATCCGAGATTCAGTTTTTAAAAGAATATCCCTTCAACTACATTTTTCTGGATGAGTCGCAGGCGATCAAAAATCCCGAATCGCAGCGGTACCAGGCGGCTCGGCTACTTCAGTCACGCAACCGCATTGTGCTGACCGGAACCCCCATCGAAAACCATACCTTCGATGTATACGGGCAGTTATCGTTTGCCTGCCCGGGCTTGCTGGGTAGTTACAACCACTTCAAGGCGCACTATTCAACGCCCATCGACAAGTTTGATGATTTTCAGCGTGCCCGCGAATTACAGAAAAAGATCAGCCCGTTTATTCTGCGCCGGACCAAACGACAGGTAGCCACCGAACTTCCTGACAAAACAGAAATGGTGCTCCACTGCGATATGGGACCGGAGCAGCGAAGGGTCTATGACGCCTATGAGCGGGAGTTTCGCAACTACCTCCTGACGACCAAAGAAGGGGATATTCCCAGGGCCCGCCTGCATGTGTTGCAGGGCCTTACAAAGTTGCGCCAGATCTGCAACGCGCCGGTCCTGCTCAACGACGACGAATTCTATGGTGATTCGTCGGCAAAGATTGACGTGCTGA
Organism: Spirosoma aerophilum; assembly: GCF_054782495.1. Classification (NCBI taxonomy): domain Bacteria; kingdom Pseudomonadati; phylum Bacteroidota; class Cytophagia; order Cytophagales; family Cytophagaceae; genus Spirosoma; species Spirosoma aerophilum. The sequence goes on from NZ_BAAGSJ010000038.1 coordinate 273,742, forward strand.
TGGAGCAGATCGAGAGCAAAGCACCTAACCATAAAATTCTGGTGTTCTCTCAGTTCGTAACCATGCTCGACCTGATTAAAAAAGAACTGGAGACCCGACAGATCGGGTTTGAATACCTGACCGGACAAACAAACAACCGGGCTGCCAGTGTCAATAACTTTCAGGATAACGATACGGTCAGGGTATTCCTGATCAGTTTAAAAGCCGGGGGCACCGGTCTTAATCTAACCCAGGCCGATTACGTTTATCTGGTTGATCCCTGGTGGAATCCGGCCGTCGAAAATCAGGCTATCGACCGGAGTTACCGAATTGGTCAGAAAAAAAATGTTATTGCCGTTCGGCTAATTTGCCCGAATACAATTGAGGAGAAGATCCTGGAACTTCAGGAGACAAAAAAAGAACTGGCCCACAACCTTGTACGGACGGATAACTCCGTTTTAAAATCGTTGTCGAAAGCGGACCTACTACAGTTACTGAGCTGATGCTCATTGCAGCCCGGATAAAAAGGCAAAGTAATTTTGCCCCATCATGCTACCGTTTTTACTCTTCTACATCCTTATATTCAGAATATGTCTAAAATTTAATTATTTAAAAAACTACAAATTCTCTATATTTACACTTTCTTAACATAGATAATAACCAGGTGTCGAATAAGTCAATTTACTAACTTATTATTAATTATAGTTTAAATATATTTACCCCAGAAAATCTAATATCTACCGTACCATGTCCAAATTAGATAACGAAATAATTGCCGTTAACAAGCTTTCGTTTGTGGCTGACGCTTATCCATACAAGGATACTCAAACGATTGTTGTCGTTTTAAAATCGCCCTTACGAAAAAGTTTGCCTGTCGATCGCGCCATGCTAACGTTTCAGGCTGACAACTTTACGGTTGCTGCTGTACTGGAGGCTTATGAAAAGGAAGTTGTTGTTTTTCTTATGGACACGCTGCGCACTGCAGAAGCGTTCCTTACCAATGCAACGCAGCATCGCCTGGCTCACCTCATGCCTTTATGCATGAATTAATCGTATACGACCTGTCTCAACGATTTGATCGGGTGCCAACGGGTTATTAACCACAATCGTATCAGATCCATATCATATCGGCCTGAACCATCAGGAAGCCGTTTTAGGTAATTCGTTTCGGCTCAAAATGGTATTCTCTGCCCGTTAAAAAACGATTGACAATTGCCTGCACGCACGCGCAGGCAATTGTCGTATAGGGTGCAGCTTACAGATTTCGTTGCCAGACCTCCCGCAATTGTACCTGCTGAGGTGTTGCCTGGGGGTCCACCTGGAATTGGTACTTCAGGACGAGTTCCTTCTCAAGAACCGGCGTTTTCACCGGTATGTCCTGCCCATTCCGACGAACGGTAACCTCGTATGTATCACCAGGCTTCAGGGCCATCAATTCAGTCTGGATCTTACCGACCGCTTCCATCGTAACCGGCTGCCCATTGTAGGCAAGCCACTGATCGTTTTCCTGCAAACCAGCCTTCACAAGCGCATCATCCAGCCGGGTCAGGTAGAATTTATTGTCAGAAAAGGCAGGGCGCATACCGAGCGTGGGCGTTTTCTGACCGGTGTGCACGGCGGGTATATACGTGATACCCAGCTTGCCATAATACTCGGCAAACGGAAGTGGCTCAGCGGCTTTTATGTATCGGTTGAAGAAGTCAGCGATTTCAGGATACGTCTTTGCGGTAAAAATAGCAAAGAACTCTTTTTCGGGGAAGGCCTTATCAGGTCCGTAAGTCGTTGCCAGTTCGTTGATCACTTTACGCAATCCACGCTGACCGTTCGACAGTTCGAGCAGGCGAATATCAAGTAAACCCGCCACCAGCGCTCCCCGGGCATAAATATTACCGTACTGCCGCTGCCCTTCATCGGTATAACAGGTAAGTCCCAATTTGCTCAAACTATAGGTGGTGTCAACGCTCTTGTCGTAGGCAATTTTCTGACTTTGCTCGTTCAGGTAGGTGGGCAGGTCCATAATCTGACCTCGTAACTGCATAGCATCACTCGCCCATTCGGTCACGCCTTCATAAAGCCACAAATGCTCGGAAGGAGTTGGCGTAACGAAGTTGAACTGCTGAATAATTTCGCTGTGAATATTGAGCGGAGTGACCACGTGAAAAAACTCATGCGCTGCAATGGAGGTCATGTTATCGGCCAGTTTTTTCGAAAACTCCTCCTCTTTAATCACGTACTCAGAGCTGTAGGAATGTTCCCACGCACCCCAGTCCTGGTCTTCGAAGTGATACAGAAACGTATATCGTTTTACGGGCAACTGCTTCAGAAACTGCCCGGCCGCATTCAGCATCGACTGCATGTTCGTGAGCAGCTGATCTGACTTGATCTTGTCGCTTTTGGAATAGGTATACACGTCGATTTGTGCGCCGGCCACCGTCGTGCTGGCTTTGGTCAGGCGGCCCAGTAAAATGGGGGAATCGACGATGCGATCGTAATTGGCAGCGGTAAAGTACCCTTTCGCATTTTTTTCCAGTGCCGTGCCAACCGACCACTCTGCCGGATAAGCAAGTTTTACGTCAATGGGAGCCGCCTGCATTCCCGTTGGAAAACCAAACACACCCTGCCCGTTGATAAGCACATGATCTTTCTCGATGGATGTGCCGCACATGTTGTAAGGCTTGTGTACATCCACAGGTGTATCCCATGTTTCGGCAATGCTGTATTGAATGGTTCTCACGTTTTGCGGCTGATCCAGCGTCCACTGGTTCGTTGATGTCTGCTGCGTTTTCAGTTCGCGGCCTTTTGCGTCAAACGCTTTGAACGACCGCACATACCGGCCGATGTCCATCACCTGATAGGTACCGGGAGCCGTTGAGGCAAACTGGTAAACCGCATTTTCGGCGGTCAGCCCATTCACGCGCAGCGTCACTTTAAACTGGTCGTCGGCGCGGTCGTTGAGATTTACTTCATAAACGAGTGGTATGGTCGGTTTGGCAACCGAAATCTGGGTGAGGAGCGTAGCCGAAACCAGCAGGAGAAGGTGAATAATCTTCATAAACAGTATGATCACATAAAAAAGAGGTCGGCAAGTTAGTCAGTTGAACAGCGGCCCCGAAGACACAAAGTTTTTGCGGAATTTTTCAGGGATAAACGGTGGGGTTTCGGAAGTCCAAACTGGCTTTGCAAACAAAGCTACCCGTAGCGTATTGATTTACTGTACATTAGTTTTACTGGAAATTGCCAGTACCCGCTATTTTCAGGCACCCAATTGCCACGCTATCCTATATATAAAACAACGTAACTGTTAAATTTTACATCAGAACGGCTTGACCATGCTTAGAAAAAACTACCCGACGGGCTACAAAGTCCCCCTGCACAATGTATTGCTGATCAGTTGTATGGATTTACGGCTGCTGGACAACATCATTCACTTCATGGAGCATGAGAACCTGATTAACCGCTACGACCAGTATATTATGGCCGGTGCTTCCATTGGGGCGCTGGTAGGCTCGGCCGACGAGGCCGACGGTTTGCTCAGGATCGACAAATATAAAGGTTGGGAAGATGGTCTGCTGCAGCACGTTGAACTGGCTATTCAACTCCATAACATCAAAGATATTTACATTCTGGAGCACCGGAATTGTGGTGCTTACAAGGCCTTTTTGAAAAGTGGCCTGGGCGATTACGAAGAACGTGAAAATGGGTACGAAAACGAGTTTGCCGATCACCAACGCTATGCACAACAGCTTTCAGACCGACTGCAGCAGTATTTGAAAACCCTCGGCACAAGCTCTAAAAAAGAGCTGGAAGAACCAGATTCGAAGCATGCAACGATCAACATCCACGGTTTTCTAATGGATATCCGGGGAAATGTTAAGTTACTCTGCACCACGGCCCCTTTCGAAGAGTAGGTTCGTGCAGAGAAAACCCTCGCCATCGGTCGCCCGTTTGCCTTCCAACAGATTGTAAACGACCCGTTATTTGACAAGCGTCCGTAGTTGGTCAGCCTCCCTGACCAATAGTTTAGTATGCCCAAATTTCGTAAACAGCGAGTCGGTTCTACGGTCGATTGCCGCTACCATGAAACGGGGTGCGGCTTCTTTCCGGCAGTATGTATATTTTACTAAACAGTCGTTTCCGATAAATCGCTGCAGTCAGCTGACCAGCATGCCCATCGGCAACAGTGGGTCTTTGTATAGGAATGGCGATGTTTGATGTATTTCGTGATTACTGCGACGACTCAGGGAAATACAGATTAGAACCAGACCCAGCAAACTGATTATCAGAAAAATAAGACCTCCTCTGTGAGGGCTAACGGGTGAATTAACTATCGGTTGGCGAACGCATCCAGTCGCTGGGTGTCGGCAGCAAAAACGCGGGCAACGTACCTAAACAGACAACCTTTTGGATTGCGGTTGTTCGATGCTTTTTTGGTTACGCCAAACAATATAGCCATATTTATTCATTTGTTTATATATGAACAATAGATATATTGCCAATCGAATAGTGTATATAACAGGTTACATATCTGGGACTCAACAGAAAGAAATGTTAAGAGCAAAAAACCCGCTTGTTTATGTGGTGGACGATGATGAACACCAACTGGATCTAATCAAACGCATTTTTACGCGATTTCATGCCGATTGCCATGTGCGTTATTTCAGCGACGGGGCAGATTTGATTTTCCAATTGACTCACCAATTAGATAAACAGTTACCCGATCTGATCATTCTGGATTGGAGTATGCCCATTTTGTCCGGAAATCGGATTTTAGAATTATTGAACCTCGATCAAGACTGGCGTCACATCCCGGTCGTTGTGTTAAGTGGCTCGGAGGTGGATGAGCATCGGGCACAAAGCTATAAGCTGGGCAGTAAAGCCTTCATAGCAAAAGCACAAACGCTTGAGGAGTTAATTAACACCATTGCCCTGATCCGCGAGTTATGGCTGGACTAATACAGGTGTTGAAGACAATTGATTCCAAAGCAGGTGAACGCAAAAAAAGCTCTCAGACACTCCCAACGAGGCATTATACAATAAATCCCCGCTTTGGTCGGGCTACTTTTCCGTTCCACATTTGAGCAACCACGTTCAGCCTGCTCAATTATCTGACCGCAGAAACTTTAAAAATTATTGTACTGCAAATAAAGTAGAAACACCCCATGCCATTCGTTTCAACTGCAAACGAATGGCCCATTTTTTCTGACTGCTGAGCATGAATACGCCTTCGTTTGACTTCCATCCATTACATTTTTCCCGTTTCTGTCGTTGTTCTAATAGCCGTGATGGCCAGTCGACTGCCAATGACAGAACGGAGAATCCAATTTATTGCTTAAGAACGTCAGGTGAACGAACAGCAGCTTTGGGCCGCTTTCCAATTGGGAGATGAGGAGGCTTACACACAATTATACCAACTTCATATTCGGGCTATGTATCGCTATGGTATGAGCCTGGTGGCCGCTTCAGAAGCCTTTGTGCTGGACTGCGTCCATGACGTTTTTACGGAATTATGGGCAAAACGCAACCGGTTAACCATTCCCGACAACATCCGCCACTATCTGCTCCGAGCGCTTAAAAATCGAATCATGCACCAGCTCGAACGGAAAGAGCGGTATAATAAGTCATTGGACGAAACGGATTATGATGCCCTCTGGACGGAACCCAACGAGCTGGAAATACGTGAAGAACTGGAAGCGGCCAGTACGCGTCAGCAGCGACTTCAGCGGCTCATCGACCAGCTTCCACCCCGCCAGCAGGAAGCCCTGAAATTGCGCTTTGTCGAAAACATGAATTATAATCAGATTGGCGAAGTGCTGGATGTCAATCAGCAATCAGCTAAAAATCTGGTTTTCCGGGCCGTAGAGAAGCTCCGTGGCTGGATTGCGCTTACTTTTTTAACTTTTTCCATCTTTTTTTAGGACTTAGTGAGTACGTTTTTCACAATCCGTCATCTACTGACAAATCCAGTAGTTAGTGGAAAACGTTTACGAGAACTTTTCGGCGGCCGATTTTTTAACAGACGATGCGTTCGTCCATCATCAGCTTGACCCTACGCCCCGGTCAACTGAATTTTGGCATGGGTGGCTCGCTCAACATCCGCACCGGCAAAACGAGCACCAGCAGGCAGTCGACGTGGTCGATGCCATTCGGTTAGGCCTGACGGCGTATGCACAAACGCGAATACCAGAAGAGACCATCCGGCAACTGCTGATTCGAATTCAGCAAACGAACGCCCAGACCTCACCGTTGCAAACCACCGGCCATTCGTTGGGCTGGATGCGGTGGGCGGCTGCAGCGGCTGTATTTCTGGCCCTGGGTGTTGGTTTCTGGTGGTCAGCCCAACAGCGTCCATCCCTCTACGAGCAGCAATTGGCCACACTGCCCGATACGTTTACCGAAAAAATAAATACCAGCCCGCAAGTTCAAACCATTCAGTTGCCCGATCAGTCGGTCGTTTCGCTCGCTCCCGAGAGCCGGATTAGCTACCCGACCCATTTCGGCCAGCAAAACCGGAATGTTTATTTATCCGGCAAAGCGGCCTTCAACGTAACCAGAAATGGGGCAAAACCCTTTCTGGTTCATGCCAATGAAGTAGTTACGAAAGTGCTGGGCACGCGATTCACCGTGCGCGCCTTTGCCGGAGAAAACCGGGTTCAGGTTGAGGTACAATCCGGTCAGGTATCGGTCTATCGCAACGAGCCGACGTCCGCATCGTCAGTCCGGCAGAAAGGGGTGATGTTGCTGCCCAATCAGCAGGTCGTTTTCAATCGGGAAACGGACCAGTTCGATAAAATGCTGGTTGAATCCCCTACCCTCGTCCTCGCACCGACTCGCCAAAAGAAAGCCCCCCCGTTCGTATACAATGATACGCCCATTCCTCAGGTATTACAGGAGTTGCAGGAAGCTTACGGCATCGATATCCGCTACAACAAAGAGGCACTGGCCAATTGCCAGTTGAACTCGTCCATGACCAACGAATCGTTTGAGCAAAAGCTGACCATCGTTTGCGCTACGGTTGGAGCCACGTATGAGATCATCGACGGGCAGGTCATTATCAATGGAGGAAACTGTCAGTCCCAATAGCCACGTCCGCTGACGGCAATTACACTCATTCGTTAACCTATCTAACCCATCAACGTATGCATTGATCCAGATTGCTTCCACTCCGGTCGGAGGAGTCTACTCATCCGATATTATTCTTTTTATTCTATGGATTTAGATAACAAAAGAAAAATCCTTACCCAATTCGTTTACCCAATCCAATTAATCAACAGCATGAAAAACGTAAATTATACCTTACTAAGGTTGATGCAACTTACCGGCCTGCAACTCCTGATCGCGGTGCTTTTTATGGGTGTTTCGTGGGCAAATGATGTCTCAGCCCAGGAACTGCTCGACCGGCGAATAAGCCTCATTATCCGGGATCAGAACATAAAGACTGTCTTACAAAGTATTGAGAAAGCGGCTAATGTCAAATTCTCATACAGTCCGCAAATTGTTCGCTCCAGACAGCTTGTCTCCATGCGCGTGCAGAACAGCACGTTAAAGGAGGTTCTGGAGAAGCTGCTTATTCCCTTGAATGTAAATTTCAGCATCTCCGGCGAACAGATTATTCTGGCCCGTACGGCTGAGCAGTCCATCAGCATTCAGGCGGGAGAAGCCGTTGAAGCTGCAGATGCGCCCGCAGAACGAATCATTACCGGCGTGGTGTCCGACGAAAAAGGCGAAGGGCTGCCCGGCGTCAGCGTGGTCGTGAAAGGCTCGCCCCGGGGGGCGGTAACCGACGCATCCGGAACGTATCGACTGACCATTCCCGATGGCGCGCAAACGCTGGTTTTTAGTTTTGTGGGGTATAGCTCGCAGGAGGTTGCCGTTACCAACCAGTCAACACTGTCGGTTCAGTTGAAACCCGACGTCAAATCCATCAATGAGGTTGTCGTGGTGGGCTATGGCTCCCTGAACCGCAAGGAAGTGACCAGCGCCGTGACCCACTTGTCCTCATCCGACCTGCTGCGCGTTGGCAGCAACAGTCCGTTAATGGCTATCCAGGGCAAAGTGGCGGGGCTTTCCGTAACCAATACAGCCGCCGGTGATCCCAACTCCACGCCCAGTATTCAGCTGCGTGGGGTGTCGTCGAGAAGCGCCGGACTGGGGCCTTTGTTTGTAATCAACGGCATACCCGGTGGTAACCTGGATAACATCAACCAGAACGAGATCGAGTCCATTGATGTGTTGAAGGGCGGGGCCGCGTCGGCGATCTACGGCACGCGGGGCAGCAATGGGGTTATTGTCATCACAACCAAAAAAGGGTCGTCGGAATCCCGCATCTTCTACGACGGCTACAGTTCGTTTGATTTTATTACCAACAAGCTACAGTTGTTGTCCAAAGACGAGTTTCTGGCCAATAAACGCGGGGTTGATCTGGGCGGCAATACCGACTGGATGAAAGCAGTAAGCCGCAATCCGGCTTTTTCGCAAAAACATACCTTGCAGTTTTCGGGTGGGAACGGGCAAACGAACTACTTCACCTCGCTCGATTACCGCAATGCTACCGGTATAGATTTACGGTCGGCCAAGCAGGAGTACGGCGGTCGGGTAAACATCAACCATACGTCGGCCAACAACCTGTATGCCATTACCTTCACGGCAGCTCCCCGGTATACAAAGACCAGCCTAGCCGATTACAGTGGCTTTAATTACGCGCTGACGCTCAACCCAACCCAGTCACTTTACGACAATGCGGGGAAGTATGCGTACATAACCAGCGGTTTTTTTGCGAATAATCCGGTCGAACGGGCTAAGCGTGTAGTATCGGGGCAGGAAGTGAAGTACCTGGACATCAACAGTTCGTTTAAACTCAACATCCTTCCGAATCTATCCACACTGGTTACCCTGGGAGAAGTAAGCTCTTCGTTCCGGAATGAGAATTTCACGCCATCGACCCTGACAACGGTGGTTAATGGCTCGAAACGGAACACGGCTTCTCAGTCGCTGGACGAAAATGATCAGAAAAGCTTTGAGTGGACCGGCAATTATGCGCTCGACGTTCAGAAACACGCCGTCAAGTTGCTGGGTGGCTATTCCTACCAGTATTTTACGTCTTCCGGCTTCAACGCGGCCAACGAAAACTTCCCGTCCGATGTACTGACGTACAATAGCCTGGGTACGGGCCTCTGGAACTTGCAGCAGGGTATCAACAACGTAGGCTCCTACCGCAACAACTCCAAGCTGGCGGCTTTCTTCGGACGCGTCAACTACGACTACGACCAGAAGTACTACCTGTCGGCCAGTCTGCGCCGGGAAGGCTCGTCTAAATTCGGCTACGATAACAAATGGGGTAATTTCCCGGCGGCCTCGGTGGGCTGGCGCATCACGCAGGAGAAGTTCGCTCAGGGCATGTCCTGGTTAAACGAGCTGAAACTCCGGGCCGATTACGGCGTGACGGGCAATCAGGATTTCGGCAACTACCTTTCGCTGGATACCTATGGCGGCTACGGGTATTATTTGTACAACAACACATCGTATCAGGTTTGGGGCCCCAGCCAGAACACCAACTACGATCTGCGCTGGGAAAAAGCCATCAACTTCAACGTGGGTGTCGACTTCGATCTGTTCAAGAACAGCCGCTTGACGGGTAGCCTGAACTACTACGTGCGTACCAACAAAGATTTGCTGGGCTCGTATTCCGTACCTAACCCACCCAACGTGCAGGGGTCGACTTTTGCCAATGTGGGGTCCATGCAGAACTCGGGTCTGGAAATCCAGCTGAACGCGAATGTGGTGAGCAACAAGGATTTCAGTTATAACGTAACCTTCGCCGGGGCCACCAACAGCAACAAATTCGTTTCCTTTTCCAGTGACGCCTACAAAGGACAAACCTTTATCGACGTGGTAGGCATGCCCGCGCCGGGTAGCCCCGGTAACGCCCAGCGCCTTCAGGAAAACACCCGGATCGGCAGCTTCTATATGCTCCGGTCGGCGGGGGTCGATGAAACGGGGGCTTTGCTGGTTTATAATAAGAAGGGCGATGTTATTCAGGCCAACAAAGCCAATAACGACGACAGACAGTTTGTAGGAAATGGACTGCCGACATTCACGGGTGGCCTGACCAATAATTTTAAATACCGCAAATGGGATCTGACGGTCTTTCTGCGGGGTACGTTTGGATACCAGATTTTCAACACCTATGCGTTCTATTTAGGAACGCCCGCTACCCAGCAGAATATCAATACGCTTACCTCGGCCTACGATGGCGGCAAATATTCAAAGTTAACGAGTACCGCAACGTATTCTTCCCTGTCCGACTACTTCCTGGAGTCGGGTAGTTTTGTCAAAATAGATAACGTAACGCTGAGCTATACGCAGCCAATTACCAGCAAATTTCTTCGCTCGGCCCGTATCTATGCGACAACCCGAAATCTGAAGACCTTCACCAAATACACAGGGGGCGATCCGGATCTGGTCCAGATCAATGGCTTGTATCCGGGCGTCAACAACACCTTGAATTACTTCCCCTCAACGACCCAACTCCTGCTGGGCCTTCAGGTCACCTTTTAATTACTCAGTCAACTTATGAAACGATCTCAATTGTTCAATACCATACGCAGTGCATCCGTCGCCATGGTGCTCGTTCTGACCGGCGGCTGTACCAATTTAGATGAGGTGCTTTCTGACCGGATCACGTCCGGCAACTTCCTCCAGACGAAAGATGATGTCATCCGCGACTTTCTGCGCCCCTTCGAACATAGCTACTGGACCATTCAGGGCGGGTCGACGTTTATGCTTCAGGAAGACAGCTCCGACGAACTGATGACGCCAAACCGGCAGGGCGACTGGTTCGACGGCGGGCAGTACCAGCGGGTGCATAACCACACCTGGACACCCAACGACGGGTATACGAATGATGCCTGGAACGCACTCTATGGCGGGGTTACGCTGGCCACCAACACCCTGGAAGATTTGCAGGGTATTACGGACCCGACCAGGTTCAACATGACGCAGGCTGAACTCGACGATATGATTGCCGAGGTCCGGACCCTGCGGGCCTGGCTCAACCTGCGCCTGTTAGACTTCTATCGCAACATTGTACTGGTGAAGAAGGTGAAAGGTGAATCGCAGGGGGGGCCGCAGGTATCTCCGCAGGAAGCCTTCAGCTACATCGAGCAGGAGTTGAAAGAGTCGATCCCCAGCCTGCCAACCCGGCAAAGTCTGGGTGCCAATGCCATCGGCCGCTGGACCCAGGGTGGAGCCGCGGCCCTGCTGGCTCGCTTGTATCTGAACGCCAAAGTGTATACCGGTACCGATCATTTTACGGATTGCGCTACCGTATGTACTGATATTCTGGCGGGCAAATATGGCCAGTACGCGCTGGAAACCCGCTGGGACGCCCCTTTCGACTACACCAACCCAACATCGGGCGAAACGGTCTTCGGCTTTCCGGGCAGCTTTGGTCTGACTCACTGGCAGTACGATGGCGGCATGTATTTCTGGATGCTGCCGGTCAATGCTACCTTCTACTTCGGATTCACGGATTTCGGTACGGCCAATCCTAAATATGCCCTGCAGCCGGGCCGGGATGTCGACAGCACCGAGTACAGCTTCGCGCTGGGTAAGCCGTTTGTAAAATTTCAGAAATACCCGGATGATGTTCGGCTGAAGACCTACAAAAACCTGGGCAACAGCAAGCGGGAAGGTATGTTTTTGCAGGGTTATCTACCTTACATCAATTCAAACGGGAAAGTCGATACGGTTCGCTCGACTAAAGGGCCTTATCCGCTGTTTTTCCGCGATCAGGTTGGTATGTTCCTGGCGGCCAAGCCCGGTACGAAGATTGCCGATAAGACCTCAAACATGAACAATGCCGACCAGAATTCAGGGATTACTCCGGTGAAGTACCCCTATTATCCGAGCAGCGACCTCAATAAAATTTCATCGGCCTACGCTGAAATCCGGTTAGCTGAAATTTATTACTCGCTGGCCGAGTGTAAATACCGGGCGGGCGATAAAGCCGGAGCCGCAGTGCTGCTCAATACGGTTCGGGCCCGGAACTACCCGGCCGGCTCACCCAGCCTGTACAAGCCCGATGGCAGCCAGCTGACCGATCAGGAGATGCTGGATGAATGGGGCCGCGAATTTTTAGTTGAAGGCCGTCGGCGTACTGACATGATTCGCTGGGGCGTATTCAATACAGGCACCTGGTGGGATAAGCAGCCGGATGCGGATAACCACACGGCCATCTTCCCCATTGGTCAAAATGTGCTGAACGTGTCTCCGCAATTAAAGCAGAATCCCGGTTATTAATTTCGTCGCACGTTTAGTCAAAATAGCCTGATACTACCTGTGTCAGGCTATTTTTCGTTATGCAGAAATGCGTTACTACCGAATGATAGAAGACAATAACTTATCGTCAAACTAGTCAACTTTACCCCCATTACACCATGTTAACTTCATTACTTAACGTGAATAACGGGGCAGCACGCAGGTTAGATCAGGTTCGTCATTCACGCTTAATTAAACACAAATTAACCACAGAGGCACAAAGCGCACAGAGGTTGACAGGATACATTCTTCCCCCATTAACCTCTGTGCGCTTTGTGCCTCTGTGGTTAATTTGTGTTTAATCAATTAGGTATACAATACTAACAAGAACGGCGTATGAGCTAAATATTGATCTGGTCAACCCATTATTCACGTTTACTTACATAAACCAGTTTGATCGGAAGGCTACATGCTGCAGGCTGTACTGTTTCTTCCATTTGGCCTGAGCCGTTAAACCAATTTACACCGTACCACTTATTTTTTTAGTGACCTCCTATTAAATCTACAGTCTAGATGATATACCGGTACAAAAACTAGTCATACTATTAAGCATACTTTTAGCTCTACGTTTTGACATACTGTTTCTTTATGAAAGTGCAGGGATTGTTGGCTTGCAGGCCGACACATCCCTGCACTTTTTCAATTGCCCCCCGGCCCATCCATATCCGGGTACCTGTTCTTTTTAATCGGCCCGCCCGAAATCTTACTCCTTCATGGAACAAATTTGCCCTTTGCTGGTCTTTTAGCCAAGACTAACTCACTCTATGGATATAACAACAAACACGGTCCTGATTACGGGCGGAGCCTCCGGCATTGGCTGGGCCCTTGCCGAACGGTTTCTTCAGGCAGGAAGCCAGGTCATCATCTGCGGACGCCGGGCCGATAAACTACAGGAAGCCCAACAGCAATACCCGCAACTCCACATCCGCCAGTGCGACGTGGGGCTGGCCTCCGACCGGATGGCCTTGCTCGACTGGGTTCGCAGCAATTTCCCGCAGGTCAATGTGCTGATCAACAACGCGGGTATTCAACGCCGGATGCAACTGGCGAACAGCCAGGAAGACTGGAACGACACGCAGTCCGAGTTAGCCATTAACCTGGAAGCGCCCATTCATTTGTCGACGCTGTTTATCCCGCATCTGCTTCAGCAACCCAAAGCGGCTATCATGAACGTTACGTCTGGCCTGGCCTTTGTACCGGGAGCTTTCGCCCCTGTTTATAGCGCGACCAAGGCAGCCCTGCATTCGTTTACGATGTCGTTGCGATACCAATTATCCAAAACATCCATTGAGGTGATCGAGCTGGTTCCTCCGGCGGTCAACACAGATCTGGGTGGTACGGGCCTGCATACCTTTGGGGTACCGGTGGGCGATTTTGCCGACGCCATGATGGCCGGTATTACCGCAGGCGAACTCGAAATCGGCTACGGCACCTCCGAAACTAACCGAAAGGCCTCCCGGGAACAGATCGACGCCATTTTCGCCCAGATGAACAGCCGATTCTAACGGCCTGAACAACAGGCTTTACCAGATCAATATACAAAAAAAACAAGGGTCTGTCGGATTTATCTGACAGACCCTTACTTTTTCGATATGTAGCAAACAAACCAAAATACCGGACGTTGAGGCTGGATATGAACAGCAAAAATGAACGCAACGGTATGAAAACTCAACATCCCGAAACGCCCTGGGGCCTTTTACTAACCAAGGCGCTCATCTACGTGATCATCGGCGTATTTATTCTTGTCTTCGCCACGTCATTTACGGCACTGTCGGGCCACATTCTGGGTGGCTTGTTTCTTGTCGCCGGGGTCCTTCAGCTCCGTTTTTCGGTCAAAAATAAAGGGACGGACGAGACCAATATCTGGGGCATTATGTATGGTCTGAGCGATTTGGCCTTTGGCATTGCCGTTTTTGTGTATTCACTGGGTGACGCGACCAACATCACGCAAACAGTTGCCTTTTGGGCGCTGATGTACGCCGTTTTACAATCGGTGCAGGCTATGTATTCGTTCATAGCTGCGCGGGGTGGCGCTGGCATACCTGTTGCCAGTATGCTGGTACACGCGGTTAATGTGCTGGTTGCCGGGGGCATGTCGTACGTAATCCTGACCTATGCCATTGGCTTTGATGAATCCATGCGTCTGTCGGGTCTGTTCCCGATCGGGCTTGGCGCGTTGCTGATTGTTCTGATTCAGTTGATGCGGTCACAAAACGCCAATGAGCAGGAGCACCGGGTCGGTTAGTGCAGGCTTTTATTATACAGATGGCGTCTGTAGACTACGGAGCGTTACTCCATGCCATACAGACGCCATTCGTGATTAATGTGAAGAATGGCCGTGTAGCGATCCTTCTTTCGGAAAGACACCAGGGATTTTCAACTCGCTTTAACCAATCACTTCTTCTTTCCCCCTTTCACCTCCTCAAACGACAAATTCGCCGTGAAGAAAGGCAGCATTTTCTGCTCGATGCGCTCACCAATGCGGTTGATGTGGTCGCCGTCGTATTCTTCGTACGTGTGCGGGATGCTGTAGGTAGTGAGCATAGCGTCCAGCACTTTGTTGGTAGCCGCTATCGTGGCGTCTTTTGACCCTGCGTCGAATGCCAGCGCGTGAAGTTGTTTGATATTCCCGATATTCTGATCGAGGGTGGCCAGGGGTGCATTGGCCGTCCACTTGGCGGTAACCATGGGTTGCGGCTGGCCCTCGTGCGTGGGCAGGTCCAGAAAGAAAGGGGCCTTCGTCGGGTTTGGCGACCACGAAGCTGCCGATGCGAACATGGCTTTCGTGCCAAAGTCAGCTTTCTCCAGATCGTCCTGTGTTTTCACGGCTTCCATACGGGTCACCATCTGTCCACCCGGAACGTTGGGCATCATGCAGCAGGGACTGAGCAGGTACAGACTGGAGAAAATTTCGGGGTGTTTCTGGCCAATACGAATCGTGCCGTAGCCTCCCATCGAATGCCCCGCCAATCCACGACTAGCCGCTTGCGGGATGGTACGGTACTGCTTGTCGATGTAAGCCACCAGCTCTTTGGCCACATAATCCTCCCAGTTGCCAATCGTCACCGAGTTGGAATACATACTGCCGAAAAAGCGATTGTATGCATTGGGAGTCACAATGATGAACTCCTTCGTTTTACCGTCGGCCAGCGTCTTGTCAACCACAGCGGGCAGGTTGATCCAGTGTTTGGTGAGGCCATACCACTTATCGTCGCTATCGGTGAAGCCGTGCAGAAAATAGATGACCGGGTAATGCCGCTTTTTGTCGGTTCCGTAGCTGGGCGGCAGGTATACAGACACGTCGCGGTCCGGCGAATCACCGGCCAGATTTCCCTCCAGACCCTTGCCGTGTACTTTTATTCGCTCTACACGCCCGGTCTTCATCGGGTCATTCTGACTATACCCCTGTAGGGTGACCAATACGCCCAACAGGCACAGGAGTGAAAACGAGCGAAGGGCGTGGGTATACTGTACGGATGAATACTTCATAAAACGTTTATTTATGCCGATAGAAGAAAAATGAGGCTTGTTTTTACTTCTTACAGGCTCACCTTCTTCTCCCCGGCATCAACGCCCTTTATGAATTTGATCAACCCGTTCATATACGTTTTCTGATCGTCGTACATGGCCATGTGGCTGCCGTTGGGGCAATGGAGATGGCTGCCATTGGGCAATTGCGTGGCCATCCACTTCATATGCTCGGGGTCCATGGTGTCATATTGCGCGCCAATCGTCAGTGTGGGCACGGTGATCTTCGGCAGCTCCGCTTTTACATCCCAGTTGGTCAGGTTACCGGCAATCCCAAACTCGCTGGGGCCCTGCATGGTTACGTACAGCGACTGGTTTGTCTTGCCCAGAGCGCGGGTCATGGGTTCGGGCCACTGGTTGATGGGGATACGGCAGATATGCTTGGCGTAGAAATTGGGCATGAGCAACTCCATATACCGGGGACTTGTATACGCGCCTTTGGCTTCGATGTCGTTGACTTCTTTTACCACGGCGGGGTCCATCTGTTTCGCCAGCACATTATCCGCATATTTACCATAGTCGGGGCAGCTCGACATCATGTTGGAGATCACCAGCCCCTTCAGGTTCTTGCCGTACTTGAGGGCATACTGCATAGCCAGAATACCCCCCCAGGAATGCCCCAGCAGGTAGAAGTTATCGGGAGTCAGATTCAGGGCTGCCCGTACCTGCTCAACTTCTTCTACATAGCGGGGCAAACTCCAGAACGTTGTGTCCTTCGGATTGTCGGAGTTGCCGGTGCCCAATTGGTCGTAATAGATGAACTCGATGCCTTCGGCAGGCAGGAAGCTCTCCATCACCTCAAAGTACTCGTGCGTGGCACCGGGTCCGCCATTGAGCAGCAACAGTTTAATTTTGGGGTTGTTACCAAAGCGTTTCGTCCAGACGTTAAACGTACGGTTGAGTGTTTTGATGGGAATGATACGAACTCCGCCATCAGCCACACCACTCGTATCCGAGGTAAAGTAGCTTTTTAGCGGGGTGGTATCCGTTTGGGCTGACCGGCAGGACCAAAGCAGACAAGTCGCGCAAACAAGTAGTAGAGAAAGGTATTTCACGGGGAAAGGGGCTAAAGATAAGTGTATGGGTAAGTATACGCAAGGGTAGTCACAATTCAATGATTATCTGCGCTGGATAACGCTTTAGCCGCCGGACGAAGCATCTACCGGAACAATGACCGGATCAGACCCGGCAACCCGATAAGAGAGAAAATGACACCCATCCCCCCGAGTACGGCGGGCAGAATCCAGGTTGTCATGCCGTCGAGGATTACGTCTTCCTGCGGTTTTTCGGGCATGTACCACAGGGTTACGGTTTCACCCACATCAAAGCTGGCCGGGGTGGTGTAGGTCTGAGAATAATACGTGACAGGCTTTCCTTCGGCGGTTACGAACTGCACCACCGGGGCCTGTGCGGAGGTTGTACGCCCGTTTTTATCCCGACTGTAGCGAGTGTCGATGACCACACCTTTTGCCTCAACACCGGCTTTCATGATCCGTTGGGTATACTGCCAGCTATAATACGACCCACCTAACAAGCCTATGCCGACAAGGGCAAATACCCCCAGGAAAAGCAGACCGGCCTTTCCTTTTACATCTACCTGATTGTCCATTTTTCGTGTGTATATGCAGTGAGGCCTTCCTCATACATAGCTGTCGGTCAGCTGGCTACAAGGAAAATAATGCTGCATCAAACCTACAGGATTTCATCAATGCCGCCATACAGTTTTGTGTATACGGTTGGGAGGAATTGACGTATGGAGGATACTCGAACGAATGAACGTGTAGTTTGTAAAAAAAACGGCATCGACTCTCCGTAGCGAGAGTCGATGCCGTTTTTGATGTACGGCAAGTGGCAACTTGCGTTACATCAGAAATCGGTATTGGCCTGTTTTATATCCAGTGGCTTTATCCAGATGTTGCGGTAGAGAACATCGTGGCCTTCAGCCTGCAATTTGATGCCTCCGGGAGTATCGGTAACACCTTTGCCGCCTTCGTTACCCCCGTCGATACCGGAATTAGGGCCACCCCAGACCTGGCTTATTTTCTGGTTGGTGTGCGCTTTTTTACCATTCAGATACATGGTCACCATAGCCGGTTCGGTGCGTTTGCCGTTGGCGAAGCGGGCCGCCCGGAACTGAATATCATAGGCATTCCATTTCCCGATACCATTATATAGTTTGTAGGGCGATGGCGACTCATTGATCACCGCGCCAAGGCCGTGCGAAGTTGTATCGCCGTCAAATATCTGGATCTCGTAGCGGTTTTGCAGATACACCCCGCTGTTGCCCCCCGGCTTGCTCACGTAAAATTCCACATGCAGCCGGAAGTCGCGGAAAGTTTCTTTGGTCACAATATCGGCGGCTCCGTAAAGGCCACCCGCAGCTGCCGGGTCGTTGGTGTTCATAACCGTACCGCTGCCCGCCGGGTCTTTTTCAATCTGCCATTTAATGGGCATGGTAGCTTTCAGACGCGGACCTTCCCAATATTGCCATTTCTCGTCGAGCATCTTCTTCGACCCATCGAAAAGCACTTCGGCGTCTTTTGGTGCTTTGGCACCTATGCCCATTGGTTCTTTGGCCAATGGGACCATAGCCAGGGTGACAACAATAACAAACAGGTCCGGAATGAAGGCGGGTAATCGGCGAATAAAGCGTTTCATTGGATGAACTATGAATGGACGATACGGTGTCATAAGCCGGTCTATACCCAAATTTACCTATACCAACTTAGCCTATGGCTTCATGCATTATCCTGAACAGAGCCGTCGTTACCGCCCTGACCGTCATTCCGCACTCCCGCTAATTACCTTGTCGGGTTCCAGTGGGTTCTGTCGGAAAATTTCTTCCAGCCGGGCAAAGAGTTCCGGATGTTTCCTCTCCAGCAAATCCGGGCGTTTAAAAAAGTATTCGGACACAACGGCAAAGAACTCTGCTTCGTTGGTGATGCCATACGGGTCGATATCCGATTGATTGGCTTTTATGTCGTGAATACTTTTATGAATAAGTTGCAGCCAGGGCCTGATATGCTCTTTCTGAAGCAGATAGACGGGTAATCCATCGGTCGAGCCGTCGACTTTATCGAGGAGATGAACAAACTCATGAATTCCGGTATTGGCCTTACTGGTCTCGTTGGCAAAACCTTCATACAAAGCAGGTTTAGAGAGTACCATCGTGCTTTGCAGGGCTCCCCCCTCGCCCACCATACCCAGAATATTCCGATCGTCGCCCGTAGTTTGATAGTCGGTATTGAAACGGTCCTCGTAGAGCAGCACGTTGGTGAGCGGGTAGTACCAGTCGTCGAAGCCAAAAATAGGAATGATGGCACTGCTGGCTACCAGTATTTTGTCGACATCATTAATAGTAGTTCCTACGCCTTCGATGGCAACCTTATCCAGAAATTGGCTAACCCGGGTGTTAAACAGTTCTTTTTTCTCGTCACTCAGCGCCTGATAGTACCCCACGTGTTCTGCCAAAAGTTGCGGATAAGTAACGGGCAGCGGCTGCACCTCTTCTTTTTTCTGATTCATATACCGCCAGAGTAACCAGCCGGCAACCAGCCCAACAAGGCTGACAAAAAGTATCATGGTCTATTCGTTTAGCAAAACACAGCGTAACGCGATCATCAATTCCTGACATGTGGACACCTGCCAGCCAGTATAGGGTATGCCCTTGATGAAGGCGTTATGGTGTATAACTAAAAAAACCAGGAATGTATTTTAAATTTCCACGCACAATTTACCCCCCAATTGGCTCTCCTATTGAACCGATGCGGATATAACTCACCTTTTCAGTGAACTCGGCCTGTTATAACGCCAGTTATCAGCTACAGCGGGAAGCTTACTTAAACTCGGCCTCCTGCGCTACTTTCAACTCGCGCAACAGAGCCGGCACCAGTACGTACGGGTCGTAGGGCTTGTTTTTCACATACAGCGTTTCGATGGGCAGGTAACCCCGGTATCCGCTTTTTTTCAGGATTTTCATTAATCGGGGCACATCGGTATTTATATCGCTGCCAATACCGAATACACTCTCTTTCACCTGCCAGTTTACCGTGTATGGAATCACCGCTTCAATATCGACATAAGGGTCTTTTACCTTAAAATTGCCGGTATCGAGAATGAGACCCGCCCATTTGGAGTTGACCGCTTTCACCACTTTAATGCATTGATCGGCCGTTTGCAGCATGTCGCCGTGGTTCTGAATGCCGATGATCACGCCATGCTGGGCACCATAAGCCGCACATTCTTTGTAGCAGTCAATCATCCAGCCCGCCACTTCATCCCACTTGTTTTCGTAGCCTTTGGAAATTTCGCCGGCAAACAATCGAAGTACGGGCGCACCTAGTTTTGACGCTACCACGATCCACTCCTTCGCCCGTTTCACATCGGCCGCCCGCACTGCCGGGTCGGGCGACGCGAAGTTGTTTCGGATACCGGTACCACTAATGTCGATACCCAGTTTGAAGGCTTTGCGTTTAAGGTCGTAAATGTATTCGTCGGTAGGCACAGCCGGATAACCGGGAAAATAGTAGCCGGTGAGATCAACCGCGTCAATATTCTGCGTGGCACACCAGTCGAGAAGCTCCGGTAACGTCAGCGTTGGCTTGTTGTCCTTCTGACGATTGCCCGTGAGCATATCGTTAAACGAATACGCATTCAACGCCAGTTTGATGTGCGCCGGATGTGCGTCTTTTTCTATGCCCTGCCCAAAGCAGGCCGTCAGCGTGATACTGGCTATACAAATGACCGCCCAGGCCTTATGCCAGTGTAATGACAGGGTACTTTGTTTTAGGATCTGGATAGTCATAATGAATAGTGCTATAAATCAACCTAAAGTAAACACTATTCATTGACAGAATAATACAAAGCCCCCTACAACTCCCGGATTGAGTACACAAACTTCACACGCAGGTTTCCCGCCCCCTTCCTTTATAAAATGCGCTCATGAAAAAGGGTCACCCGTACCTACAGCGTCACAACTGGTCTATTTTAATACCAACCTTCGACTTAACGTGAATCAAGGCCTGAATGCCATCAGGTCGGATGGCTATTTTCTGCGGGACGAAACGAAACGATTGGATGGCTAAATCGGTCTTTTTGCCGGGACTTCCTTTTTCAAAGGCTTTGTCGATAGCCTGCGGCAGTTTGGCAATATCGTCGCCCAGGTGAATGGTCAGCAGGCTTTCCAGCAACTTTCGCAGTCCCTTATGCCAAACGGTATCACTGCCTTTGGGCAGCACTTTCCAGGTTTCGGCATCGAAATCCAGGTTATCGATGTGCAGTGTATTGGTCAGGGTATCGAACGTAGGGCGGCCCCGTAAGTAGACCGTTCCATCCATAAGGCCACTCACATCGGCTTTTACAATCAATGCATGCTGACCGCCATAGACCGATACTTCGTGAATGGTCAGCGAGCCAAGCGCCAGTTTTTTGTTCTTGTTATTGGTCGTAATGGCCAGCATACGGTTGATGTCGGCATACGGAATGTAGCTCATCAGATGCAGGTCGGAGGTTTCCGAGACTGTATCCCGCTTCTGCAATAGAGGCAAGGGTGTCGGGCGATGAACGGGCTTCGTTGGTTTGAGTTCTGTTTCGGTTTTAACGGCAATCCGAACGTGGGTCGTTATCTGTCGGGCATCGCCCGTGATCGTTCCGGCGGCTACACTAATGGGTATGGGCGTCAGCCAGAGGCCATATTCTTTGTTGATCAGCAGCGGACTTTGCAGATCCCGCCAGATGGGTTTTACCATCTCGTCGAGCCGCAACTGCGTATGAACGGCCGAGTCAATAGCCATTTCAATGTCCGTTTTGTGTTTGTCGAGAATAGTCTGAACGATGTTCGTCAGAGGGATTCCCGCGATTTTAGGCTGAACGATCCATTTGTAATCTGTAAACGTTGTGCGGCTTCCCAATCGCCAGTTGGGCGTTACGCTGACAGGGCTTTTGAAATTAACGGCCAGCGCACAGAAAGGCTTCTTAGGGGGGGTAGTATCCCGGCTAAATGGCTTTGTCAGCCACATTTGCAGGGGAGCCGATAACTTTATCTGCTGATCGACATACTCTACGTGCACGGGACCCAGGCGTTTGACCCGAAACGAGATAATGCCCTGGGTCTTTCCATCTTTTATTTGCCTGCCAACCAGTACCGGGTCAAGTTCCTTATTGATTTTCTCTTCCAGCTCCCGAAGCTGAAAGGTGATGTCCCCCGCCAGGTAAGACAACGTAGCGGGAATGGGCGGATCGAAACCTTCGGCTTGGGGAGCCTTGGGTTTTATTTTCTGACATTGGGCCAACAGCAAAAGCAGGCCAAGACCAATGGCATGATGGTAGCGAAGAGATGTTCTCATGAATGGTGGAAGCGGCCAACATCCTGACAATATGATGTTGTTGAACCGGCATCTTTCATTAACTACCGTTCATTTCCCGATGTTTAAGTGAGTGCCAATCTCCCGTCAAAATGAGAAAATATGCCGCTGTTCTGTCATACCGACCGTCTTGGTCGGCTCGACACAAGTCAGGGAGCAATGCCACGGTTCAAATCGTGGCATTGCTCCCTGACCCCTTTTACTTAAAATGAGTTAGAACAACTTCTCATTCGGTGGCTTAACACCTTTCATACGGATATAGATCGTGCACTGACCCCGATGGTGGGTCTGGTGCTCAAACGCCTTGGCCAGCACAACTTCTTTTGTCATTTCCCGCTGCCCCATCTTTACGTTCTCGGCCAGTTGAGCATCTGTCATGCCTTTCACCGCATCGATCATGAAATCGTAGCTATCCATAACGGCTTTTGTCAGAGCGGCTTTCGTTTTCAGTTCACTCATCTCTTCCAGCTTCTTGCCCTGCATCGGGTTGGGCTTTCCGCTAGCCATGGCGGCAAAATTATAGTTAGCCGCCGTGAGGTGCAGCATCTGCTCGGCGAAGCTGCGAATTTCGGGAGTTGGCTTGTAGTTCACGCCATCTTCCGGCATCACATCCAAATACTCTTTTGTGTAGTCCTTCGCACGTTGCCAATCGGCCGTTAACTGCGTTATCGATATCATGGGAGCGGTGGCCCGGCTTGCCGAAAAAGCCCCAAGCAAGGCCAAAAAGGCCAGCATAAAACGAACAGGTAGTTTAGTCATCATTCGAAGAGGGTGATTGGTTTGTGATTGATTTGGGTTTGTTTACATAAAAGTTTGTACGATGAGCAAGCTACTGCATTTGCTTGTCAACTCCCCCGTTTTCGGTTATCTTTCTGCATCGATTTCATTCGTCTTCTCCATGTCTTCTCGCCGTTCCTTCCTGCAAGCCACCACCCTGGCCCCGCTCCTATCGCTGACAGGCAACCTGCCGCCCCTTACAGCAATCAAACCCGAACGACTGAAACCGGGCGATACCATCGGGCTGTTTTGTCCGGCAGCTCCGGCCTTTACCCGCGAAACCGTGCAGATTGCCGAGGAATCCCTTCAGGCACTAGGCTTCAAAACCATCGTTGGCCCCCATGCCTACGACCGCTACGGTTATCTGGCCGGACGCGACGCCGACCGGGCCTCCGACCTGCATGCCCTTTTCGAAAACCGGAGCGTGAAGGCGGTCATGGCCATTCATGGTGGCTGGGGCTGTGCGCGGCTGTTGCCCTTGCTGGATTACAGCCTGATTCAGCGCAATCCCAAAATCCTGATCGGTTACAGCGATGTGACGGCTCTATTGCTGGGTATCTATGCCAAAACGGGTCTGGTCACATTTCACGGTCCGGTTGCCTCAGCTACATTCAACGCCTATACGGTCGACTGGTTCAGGCGGTTACTGGTTCAGGGCGAAACCCTGACCATGAAGAACCCCACCGACAAAGGCGATAATCTGACGCAGGTGCAGGATCGGGTGGCTACACTTCGACCAGGACTGGCCCGAGGTCGATTGATGGGGGGCAACCTCACGGTATTGAGCCATCTGATCGGGTCAATGTACCTCCCCGACTGGAAAAACGCGATCCTGTTTCTGGAAGATACCCACGAAGATGTTTACCGAATGGACCGGATGTTCAACCACCTGAAACTGGCGGGCATATTAGATCAAATTTCCGGTTTCGTATTCGGCAAATGCACCGACTGCGGGCCCGGCAGCGGCTACGGCTCTTTAACGCTGGACGATGTGCTAACCGAATACATTATACCCCTGAACAAGCCCGCCTATTCGGGAGCGATGATCGGCCACATCAAAGATAAATTTACCGTTCCGGTGGGAATCGACGCCGAAATGGACGCCACAGCGGGTAACATTCGATTGCTGGAATCGGCCGTTGTTTAATTCTTCTTGCCGGGTTTTGGAAACACCGCATGTGTGCTCGCCCAATGGTGCCAAAGCCCCTGAAGCTGCCGGACTTTTTCGGGGTACTTGGCAGCCACATCCTGTATTTCGGATTTATCGATCGCCAGATTGAACAAACGCCAGGTACTGTCGCGGCTCGATGACACCAGTTTCCAATTGCCCGACCGGGCGTAGCGGGCACCAAAATGCTCGTTGAATAACAGCTCATGACCAACGGAGGGCTTCCCGGCGAAAGACGGAGCCAGGCTGACTCCCGTTGTGGGTGTGATGGCATGTCCTTTATACGTCTTTGGATAGACAGCGCCGGTGAGGTCAAGAAACGTTTTCATAAAGTCCATTACATGACCAACCTGGGCACTATAGCTCCCTTTTCTGGCCGTGATGCCTCTTGGCCAGAACGCCACCAGCGGAGTACGGATTCCCCCTTCATACGACTCTGCCTTCCAGAATCCATAGGGCGTATTGGCCACATTGGCCCATCGCTGCCCAATGGACGCATACGACGTTTCGGCACCCGGCAGTATCTGCTTTTTCAAATCATACACGATTTTGCGGCCATCGCGGGTTTCGTTCGGCCGGTCGAAGCCGGGGCCATAGGCAGCGCAGTTTTCAGGACTCGCGCCGTTATCCGACAAAAACAGGATTAGTGTATTGTCCAGTTGACCGGTTTCCCGCAGGGCGTTGATCATGCGGCCAATGCCCTGGTCCATCCGGTCGATCATGGCGGCATGAACGGCCATCGCCCGCGCATCCCATTCCTTATCCGGGTTGGCCTCCCACGTTACGTCATTCTGCCAGCGTTGAGACAGTTTGGTTTTCGTGGAGTCAATCAGCCCTAACGTCGCCATTTTCTGATACCGGGCTTTTCGAATGGCATCCCAACCCAATTTATACGTGTCTTTATACTTGGCAATGTCCTCCGGCAGGGCCATCAGCGGCCAGTGGGGAGCCGTTTCGGCAACGTAGATAAAGAATGGCGACGACGTTTTGGCGAAAGACTTAATGTAGGCCACCGTCGTATCGCTGATAGCATCGGTATGGTAATAGTTTTTGGGGACTTCTTTAACAGGTTTGGTGCCGCTCACTAAGCTGAACGGATCGAAGAAATCGACCACGCCTCAGATGTTGCCGAAGTATTTATCGAAACCCCGGCTGGTCGGATACTGGCTGATGGGCGCAAAATCACCATAGTCTTTTTTGTGGTTCAGCCAGTCCAACTGTTCCTGGGGGTTCGTTTGCACATTGGTGTTTGAGACATGCCATTTGCCGGTCATACCCGTTTGGTAACCTGCTGATTTCAGTACCTCGGCCAGCGTGACGGTATTCTCTGTCATATGCCCACGATAGCCCGGTTCATCTTCGGCGTCAGTCATTTTACCGATACCCGCCTGGTGGTTATACAGTCCGGTGAGCAGCGACGCCCGCGTTGGGCAGCAGCGCGAGGTGTTATAAAACTGTGTGTAACGGATGCCGTTATTGGCCAGATAGTCGATATTGGGCGTATGGATTTCGCCCCCGTAGCAGCCCAGATCCGAATAGCCCATATCGTCGGCCATGATGACAATGATGTTGGGCTTGCCAGCTGCCCGGTACCGTAATGATACAGGCTGTTTTTTGGCAACACCGGCCGATATCAGGATGCCTGCCAGTGCCACGAACGGCAATATCAATAAGCCTATGCGTTTTTTCATGTTACCAGTACGAAGGCAATCCAAACTGATTTATCATGTAGTCAATTCAACTATTTTTTTCTTATTTTGATCTTTATGGTAAAGGACATGGGCGACGAACCTGCACAAGGCAACAGCGATATTTTAAGAGAACTACTTCATTACCAGATGCCCTTCGGCAAGTACAAAGGACATCTGATTCGGTCCCTGCCCATTTCCTATCTGGAGTGGTTCGTGCAGAAAGGCTTCCCGGCAGGCAAGCTGGGCATGCTGCTGCAAACGATGTACGAAATCCGGCTGAACGGGCTGGAATATTTGCTGGATGGCTTAAGGAAAGGAAAGTGATCGGGTTCCATATCCTCGTTTAAATAGTCTTCCTCCCTATCCGCTTTTTCGTTCGATTAACAAGGCCAAAGCCCTCTTATCCGGTAATCATTGGGCGATCAGCTAAAGAACCGTTCATTTGACCCAACCTTTACAATCAAACAAATGAACTGGACAACGGCTCAACAAGACGCTTTGCTGAATGCTATTCAGCGCCGTAATGAACGCGATATCTTAAAAAATCAGTTGGTGCAAACTCAGACTGAACTTGAAAAGCGTCAGCACGAACAGGCATCTCTGCTCGATCAATGGCGAGACGAACAAGCCGATGTAGACCGGCTGAACCGGCTGAGCTGGGCCAGTTTGTACCATGATCTTCTGAACCAGAAAGCCCAGCAACTCAGTAAGGAGGAAGCGGAAGCCCAACAGGCCCGACTTCGATACGATGCTGTTTGTGCTACGGTGAACGCCTTGCAACAACAAGCTGAGCAGCAGAAAAAACAACTGCCCGACTTCGGCAACGTTGATACTACATACGAGCAACTCATCGAGAATAAACGGAAAGCGCTGCTTGCTAGCTCGGATGCCATACGGGAGCAGTACCAGCAACACCTGACCGAACTCATTCACAGCAACCACTACGCCCAAGAGTTGACGGAGGCTAAACATGCGGGCATACAGGCGCTTCAGGAAGTAAGGCAATTAGGTCAATTACTCAACGAAGCCCATACCTGGGGTACCTGGGATATGCTGGGAGGCTCTGCAATTTCGTCGATGATTAAATACAGAAAACTGGATGAGGTTCGGGATCAGTCCCAGCGAGTAGCCCATAGTTTACAGCAGTTTCGCAGGGAGTATAAAGACATTAATCAAGCCTTCCTGCCCGACTGGACCTTTGACGACAACCTCACCCGGTTTGTAGACATTTTCTTCGACAATATTTTCACAGACTGGTCGGTACAAGCCCGCATCAACAAGGCCAGAGAAGCGGCACTGACCATCGAAAATCAGCTGGCTACCGCCATAACCGAACTACAAAGCCAACTGACTCAGTCAGCAGAACAGACGAAGCAGACATCGGAGAAATTTCAACGATTTGTGGAGACAGTGTAGGGCTGGCGCGAGCATTGGCTCGTGCCAGTTTATGAAGTCAGTATTCACTGACGCAAGCGAATGCTTGCTATATGAAAAAGCACGGGTAAATTCCCGCGCTAGCATCTTCATCACTTCACCGGCAACACCACCGGCGATTTCCAGAACTCCGGTGAGCCATATTTCCCTCTAGCCACTTCACCACCATACAGCACCGAGTTGAGCAACACCCGATACGTACCCAACGGTTGACCACGCCACTGCGGCCGGAAACCGTGCAGAATGACATGACCCTTTCCGTGCTGTACATCCAGCGAGGCCGCATACCCATGCAGGTACTTCTCACCCAGCAAATACCCCGACCGCAAGGGCGACCCACTCGATGCGAACGTAGCCAGTGCCTGCCCTTTGAAACCATCCAACGTAGCAAAGACGGGGCTTCCCTCCACAAAAACAGCCGCTTTAACAGGCATACCGGCCATAACCGGGTGCGTAGCGTCGGTTTCTATTTCCAGCAGCGAACCGCCCGTAAAGAAATCTTTGCTGTTCACCCCCGCTACCACATTTTTTACGGGCAGGTGAAGTGCCTCAATGGCGTAGTCACTGCTGGTATTCAGGCAAACGAGCGTGCCGCCCTGGCTCACGAAGTTGCTCAGATTACTGGCGCCCAATTCACCTAAACCGCCTTCGTAGGCCGGAGGAACCAGGCCTTTTGCGAAGCCGTCTTTTATGTTTCGGGGCCGGTCGGAGGCAATCAGGATAACATCAAAACGGTCGGACAAATCGCCGGCCAGCACATCGGTATTGGTGATGTTGACGAACGGCACCTCAAACTGCTCCAGTACCCAGTGCGTCCAGCCTTCATCCATGCTGGCCGTCCAGGGCTTGTAGACGGCAATGCGGGGCTTTACAGTGGCTCCGGCGGTGTTGGCGGTCAGCTCTGCCGTAAGGCCCAAATCCTTTATCCAACCCTCTAAAGTGACCTTCCCGACCCCGCTGATGGCATATTTCTGAGCGTCTTTGCTGTACTTCACCAACCCACCGGCTTTCATCGCCCGGCTGATTACTTTAAACGCATTGTTCTCGGCCGGATTGACGAGGGCTACCGTTCCGGTTCCTGTCAGCCGTCCTTCGGGTGCTTTGATACCTGCCGAAACGGGGTTGGTGTCGAAGCCAATGCCCGTCACGAAATCAGCCGGATAAGCATCTTTTTTATCATCCGTTTTCCAGTCTTTCGGCGTTCCGGCCACCATCTGAATAGCCGACTTAACCTCGGCGGGCAGCGGTGTTACGGCCGGAATGACATGGAGTTCAAACTGCAAAGGCAGTGTCCAGCCAGCGGCATCGTAGGGCTGCTCCGGCGGTCCACCCGGAAACTCACGCAGGTCAGGATAAGCCTGTACATCGAGCAGTTGTTTGGTCAACTCACCATACTCCTGATTCATCGGAATGACCCAGGTGCCTTTCGGGTAGTTTCGTCCGTCAAACGCTACGTCCTTAGTCAGATGGCCGATGCGAATGCCGTGGAAGGCCAGACGGCGGAGTAATTCGGCGGGGCGAGCCGGGTCGCGCTGCTTTTGCGGGATGAAATAGGCGTAAGGCGGCTCCTGTTCGTATTTTTTAATGGTATTCCGTCCCGACTGGTAACGGTTGTATAGCAGCACATCACTGTATTTGGCGGCATAATCGAGGGTTGCCAGTGAAGCCGTTTCCATATATGCCATCGCATCGCTGATGCGCCACCAGCCACCGGGCCACGGACTGGAATACAACGACTCGACCCGAAACTCGTTCTTGTCTTTCGGGAAATCACGAACGGTGTAAAAGTGAGGTGTCGCGTAGTTGTACAGAGCCGTTTCGGTCCAGAACGCCGGGATATTCTGCAGCACCGGCATGTAGTCGATATAGCCCGGATACCAGGCGTCGAAGCCCGTTCCCATGTGCGTAGCGCCTTTCTGTCCGTTACTTTCCAGCGCCTGGGCCATGGCCATACCAATCATGTTTACCTCGCGGGCAATGATCGGGGGCGTTTGCGATGCAATGGGCTCAGCAAAGGGCGGTAGCCAGATACGCGTGGGAAACGGTGAGGTCTGGTGATGTACGAAGATGATATTCGGCTCCCACTCGCGCCAGGTCCGCGCCACCACCCGCGACTCGATCATGTTGAGCATATAGGCATCGCGGTTGTTGTCGTGCCCTACGTATTTCTGATACAGGAACGGCGGTGGAGCTACTTCGTAAGGCGTCCCGACGTTCGACTTATACCAGTCGCCAATCATCGTTTGCCCGTCGGGATTGAGCGACGGCCACAGCAGCAGAATGACATTATCCAGAATGTTCTTCATTTTGGGGTCGTCGGCTTTGCTGAGCATATCGTAGGCCAGGGAAATGGTATGCTGTGCCCCGGCCACCTCGGATGCGTGCAGGCCACCGTCGATATGCACCAGCGGCTTCCCTTCCAGCGACAGCTTTTTGGCGTCCTCATCCGTCAGCTCGGCCGGATGCGCCAGCCGTTGGGCGATAGCCCGGTATTTGTCGATGTTATCGAGGTTCTTTTTAGACGAGATCAGGGCGAAATACCAGGGTCTTCCTTCGGAGGTTTCGCCTACATGCACCAGTTTGATCAGGTCGCTGGCTTCGTCGAGCTTTTTAAAATAGGCCAGCGATTGTTCGTAAGTAGCGAGCTTAAAATCAGCACCGACGGGAAAGCCGAGGGTTTCTTCAGGTTTGGGAATCGTCTTTTGCTGAGCCAGAGCGGGCACGCCCATTAGCCAGCACCAACAGCCTACAAGAAATGAAATACGTTTTAACAGATACAGTGGGGAGATGTTCATTGATAGAAATTCAGGTTGTCAGTACTGGTAGTCTTCGCGAAGTATGGTGCACTCTTTGGTACCGATCACTTGAAATCGAAATCGGAGAAGTGGATACGATTGAATAGCCGAATTTATATAAACTTACTTAACCAATGGATAAAAGTTTATTTGGCCGTTTAATCGAATAACCAATCAACTTACATTCAGTGAAGAATTCAATCACTGCCCCAAAGGTCAGACTACAGCCATTGAACCTATTTAAGTCCGTTCGAATTGGGAAAGACAAGCGGCTTCGTACATTTATTCATCATCCCGAATGAGGGGAGCAACCTCACCTAAAACCAATTCATTACATGAAAATCAGAGCCATAATAACAGGTGCCACGGGCATGGTTGGCGAAGGCGTCATGCACGAATGTTTGCAGCATCCCGATGTGGAAGCCGTTCTGCTCATTAACCGGAAACCTAGTGGCGTGTCACATCCAAAGGTTAGGGAGATTATTCATAAAGATTTCTTCGATCTGTCGGCCATCGAGTCGCAGTTGAGCGGATATAACGCCTGTTTTTTCTGCCTCGGCGTATCGTCGGTGGGGATGAAAGAAGATGAGTATCGGCACCTGACCTATGACCTAACCCTACATGTCGCTCAGACCTTGTCCAGGCTCAATTCCGACATGACCTTCGGTTATATTTCCGGCGCGGGGACGGACAGCACCGAGAAAGGGAGCAGCATGTGGGCAAGGGTAAAGGGAGCGACTGAGAATGCCCTCATGCGGTTACCGTTCAAAAAAGCTTATATGTTCCGGCCGGGGTTCATGAAACCTACGCCCGGCCTGAAGAACACGCTGGTCTATTACAAGTACATTAACTGGCTGTACCCCATTGGCCGGGCCATCTACCCGGCTGGTTTTTCCACCTTGCAGGAACTGGCCCTGGCCATGATTAAGGCTGCTGCGATTGGTTATGAGAAATCCATTCTGGAAGTAAAGGATATTGTGGAGTTGGCCAAGCGGTAGTGTGTAGTGCCAGAGATAGGATCGCGGATGAGACGGATCAAATGGCTGACCATAGGTTTGATCCGTGAATATCCGTTTGATCCGTCTCATCCGCGATCCATTTTTAGCGAACATGAGGTGAATTCATTTCCAAATGAAAGTTCTGTGTGTAGGACATCCTTCACTCCACAACCGAAACGATCACGTAATTATCATTCCGGGTAATTCCGTACAGCACCTGCTTACCTTTCGCGCTGCGGTCAATCGCAAACGCCTGCCCTTCGCTAATGGTTGGAATGGTTTTTACGTACTGCAGCGTGTGTCCCCGTTCGGGTAGTTTCAGGACATATAATTCGGGTTTGTCATGACCGGTGCAGTAGATAAGCCCGTCGGGGCCCCAGGTTCCGCCCGAGGTGCTGTAGGGGGCGAAGGCCTGTAACACATGGGCCGGGAACGCCCAGGCGTCAAGTTGCTGCCAGGTTGAGGTATATTTGACCAGGGTTGTCCAGCGATTATCGCGCCCTTCGGCCGAGGCTTTGTTGGAGTAATTGGCAAAGGCTACCCACCAGTAGCCTTGATGAAAATCTGCCCAGGTTACCGAGCCGGGAAATAACCCGAAGCTGTGCGTTCCCACATGCCGAAGCGTTTGGGTATCGAAGATTTCGATGGAACTGGCCATGGGAACATCGGGGTAATTGGAGTGTGTGCAATAGAGTTTCTGCCCGATCACAACCCCGCTATTCATATGTTTCAGCAGACCGGTGGTATCCTGCCAGGCCGCAACCTGTTTACCCTCTTTTTTGGTATGCTTTGTCAGGGAGTGGTTGTTGATCACGTAAAAATGAGTCTGGTCAACGGCCACGCCCTGCTGAACCTGAGCTAGCTGAAACCGCCGAATTTCGGTTGCTTTCTGAGCCTGACTGCCTACGGAAAGAAGCAGACCAATCAAAAAAATAAGACTTGTCGTTGGGTGATGGAACGTCATGTGTCTGGATGTCGCCGGTACAGCGTGCAAGTTACAGGGAGCCCCCTGTTTTCAAGCCGATTTACCCGGAAAATCCGCCCTCATGAAGGCAGGAAGTCGAATTCGAGTCCCGCTTACCCAGAAACAACACCGTTAAGCTGACGTTACGGAGCCTGAACGAGCCCGGCTCCAACGCGGGTAGGCGGAAAAGGCAACCCGCGGGCCGTGTCCAGTAATTTTCGCCATAGCTGCATACCGCGCAGCGTCGGCGATGTTTCGGCCCAGAGTGCCGCACAACCGGCCACATGGGCGGTAGCCGAAGCGATTCCACTGATGGTATTGTACCGACGGGGGCGTGTCCAGGAAGAGAAGGTGTCCTGGCCCGGAGCGGCAATATCAACTTTACCGACGGGGGAGAAAGACGTCGGCTGTAAGTTTGGGTTGAGGGCCGCCACCGATAGTATGGTGGGCGAGTTGGCCGGTGCGCCGACCGCAGATCCTGAACTGCCCGATCCGGCAATGATCAGACACCCCCTGTTCAAAGCTGCCTGCCCAGCGGTAGTAAACACAGACGAGGGTCCACCCGACATGGCTACAGGGGCACAAATCACGGGGCAGCGGTTGGCAATACCCCAGTTTATGCCCGTCAATACACTGGCTACCGTACCTGCCATTGAGTTCGTCAGCACTTTCCCAACAAAGATGGAGGAGCCGTAGCTAATCCCATAGCGCGGAGTTGGATCGTTGGGAGCCTGAGGGCCGCAGGCGGTACCGACCATGTGCGTGCCATGCCCATTGAGATCCAGCACCGGCTGACCAACAAACGTTTCACCAGTCACAGGGCGACCCGCAAAGTCAGGATGGCCGAGATCGAAGCCATTTGTCAGCAAAGCAACTGTCACTCCTGCGCCACGGCTCGTACTCGTTAGTACCCGGCATGATTTTAGTCCCCAGGTTGCGCTGGCTACCGCCGTGTCTTCGTCAATTTCCAGATGTGAATGACCGTTGCCACTACCCCGGACGTCCCGGGCAATTGTCTCCGTAGCCTGCATGTACTCCTGCAGGTCGTCTTCCGATATACGTTGCAGGGAGTCCGCGAAGCCCGGCAGGCTTTCAAATGTGGTATCGGGAGCTAGCTCAACAAAGCGGCTATCTACGATGCGCCCACTTGTTCCACCATCCGCAAACACAAAATACTCCGGATCGATGGAGGCAATCGGGTCCTTAACGCCAAAGCGCCGATTTACAGGTAAAGGGTGTTCCTGAAGTACATGTCCACCAATCAGAGCGATGTTTAGTTCAGGAAAAAACACGGCGTCGGCATCGCCTACCTGATCGAGTGTAACGGCCTGCCCGCTAAAATCTCTGGCATCGGCTACCCGCCTATCCGACTTTAAGCCCAACAGCGACAGGCCCTCCTTCCCGGTTCCTTCCCGGAAGGTAACCAGAAAGCGCCCCGTCTGAAAGTGATCATCGCCACGGTCTAATGCCGCCAGTAACAACTCGTCGACAGACGAAGAAACCCGACTGGCTGAGGAGCCATTCGGAGAGTCATTTTTAGGATCATTTGTTGCCATGACACACTCCCTCCAACATACTGACAATGAATGAGATTTGGCGCTTATGTGAACGTCTGACTTTTTGTACACACAATAGTCCCCTACTCCACTGGTTAGTGACCAGTCGATAAACGGGCAGCCCGGCTTGACCGAACCTACCAGGTTATGGATGCGCCGGGTGGCGGAATTTGTATATCCACATCGGGCGATACATCCGCAACACCGGGAATTTTCCTTACCCGACGCACCACATCGTCGCTGCCAGAGCCCGTAATGCATCCAACCTGGTCCAGCACCAAGTCAACGGCAAAGCCCGACTGACGAACCTTCTCGGATACCTCATCCAACGGCCGGTCGGCAGACAGGGTAATAACCCATCGTTTTGTTTCAGACATGATCTTTCTGGAATAGTTCACGGGTTGGTTGTCGGCTTTTGACACCATCAATATGAACAAAATAACGACCCATCGATAGTATGGCATGTGCTTTTCAGTAAGCCTGATGGCCGGTATTTCTATCGACCATCAGGCTCAGCGAACGTTCGATTAAGGAGCCTGAACGAGTCCGGCCCCTACGCGGGTTGTGGGCAGGGGCAGGCGTCTGGCCGATGCCTGCAGCTTACGCCATAGCGTTAGTCCGCGCATATTGGGCGATGTTTCAGCCCAGAGTGCTGCACAGCCAGCCACATGTGGCGTAGCCATACTGGTGCCACTAATGGTCCTGTAGCGGGTAGGACGTGGCCACGACGAGAACACATCCCGACCAGGACCCGCAATTTCTATTTTACCAAAATTAGAAAAAGAAGATGGTGTTAAGGAAGGGTCCAGGGAAGCTACCGACATAATGGTTGGCGAATTAGCCGGAAATCCCGTTGACGAACTGGCATTTCCGGCGGCTGCGATAATCAGGCAACCGTTATTCAACGCGGCCTGGCCGGCGGCTGTGTAGGAAGGCTGTACGCCACCCTGACCACCGAGCGACATGGAAATGACGGCACAGCGGTTGGCAATGGCCCAGTTCATACCCGCCAGTACACTGGCTCCAACACTGCCGCCGGAGTTGGACAACACCTTTCCAACAAAGATGGATGAGCGATGGCCAATACCATACCGGGGTGTTGTGCCCGCGGGTGACTTTGGCCCGCAGGCCGTGCCGGCCGTATGGGTGCCGTGCCCGTTAATATCCTGCACAGGCTGCCCCACAAAGGTCTGACTAACGATCGGGCGCCCCACAAAATCAGGATGGCCCAGGTCAAAGCCGGTGTCGAGTATAGCAACCCGGATACCCGCCCCACTGCGGATGCTGGCAGGAACCCGGCAGGCATTTAACCCCCAGGTGGCACCAAGTACCTGTATTTCCTCCTCAATGTCTACCAGTGTGTTCCCGTTAGCCCCCATCTCTTTGGCAATGGCCTCCGTTGCTTGCAGAAAACCCCGCAAAAATTCGCTCGATGTGTTCTGAGCAGGTCTGGTCTGCAGGAGTTCGGAATACATACTATCCGCAAATACAAAGTATTCCGGATCGATTGACAGAACCGGACTGTCCGTAGCTACCTCAGCAAAAGCATCCATGCTGCGTTCCTGCGCGGCATCGCCCCCGACCAGCGCAACACCAATTTCGGGAAAGATAACGGCGTCGGCATCGGCCGTGCTTTCCATCACAACGGCCTGGTCGTCGAAGTCACGGGCATCGGCAATGCGCATACCCTGCGCTTGTAACGACTGATACCCTTCTTCATTAGCCCCCTCTTTAAAGGTGACCAGATATCGACCCGTCTCGAAACTGTTATCATCCCGTTCGAGAGCCGCGAGCAGTATTTCGTCGACGGATGAAGAGGCCCGATTAGGAACACCTCCATTAGAGCCATTATTTGCATCTTTCTTAGCCATGGTTTTTGTTTTTTTAACTGTGATAAAACAGAGGAATGGATTGGAACAGGAAATTGATATGCATGAACGGACACGTATGAACGTTCGGTGTAGACAGAGCGAAATCTTGTAGAAATCGGGTGCATGGCAGTTGCGAGGCCGAAACTGCCATCAGAAACCTTAATAAAAGGCACACAGTGGCCTTGAGGCCGAGCAGTCGCTACTCCCCACCCTTAGGCAGAACACATACCACCTGACTAACTGAAACAGCTGCTTTAGAGACGAATCGACCAACCACCCGTTTTTCCATGGATGCAGCTACCGGCCGGATAGCTTCAGGGGGCGATTACGTTAAGAAGTGCGTTCTCGATAATCTATTAATTCTCGTGCGTATACCCAGACCGTCTAGGTCCTGTTCTGGCCTCGCGCAAAAGCCATTTCCCACCACTACGACGTACTTCTAACAATCGTTAGCGTTGACACTTCCGCTTCGAGTTCTAGTTAGAAGTAAAATAATACAATAGTCACCAACATTACCAACGCTCTTTATCAAACGGTAAGTATTTAACTATCAACTATTTAACATGTATTACTTAAAATCTATAGGTCTAAATCCTCCATAAACACTCCGATAAACGAGTTACCTTCAGACACATTTCGTTACGGGACGGGTATCGGGGCACACCCACGTCAACTGACGGATAGACCAGCACTATTTTTGCGGGTCCGGACGGGTTTGCCCTTAGTCGGGAAAGTAGAAATGGCGGGAAACAACATTGATAAATTAATGAGCTACGTGTTTGTCGCATTTAGTTAGTCACCCCATACATTCTGTTATGCCCCTAACGATTACCTTCCTCGGCATTCTGGCCCTGATTGCTCTTATTTCAGTTGTCCGGTTACACGCCTTTCTGGCGTTTCTGGCCGTTTCTCTGGGCGTCGGACTGTGTTTAGGGCTGAAACCGCTGGCTGTTTCAGACGCCATTCAGAAAGGCATTGGCGGTACGCTTGGCTCTATTACGGCCATCATCGCTCTGGGAGCCATGTTAGGCAAGCTGGTGGCGCAGAGCGGAGCCGCCCAACGAATTGCCGTGAGCATTATGGCGCTGGTAGGCACTAAACACGCACGCTGGGCCTTTCTGGTAACGGGCTTCATTGTTGGGCTTCCCCTTTTTTATTCCGTTGGGTTCATGCTGCTGGCCCCTCTGGTCATTACGGTCGCTTACCGCTATAAATTACCTGCCCTCCACATCGGCCTGCCCATGCTGGCATCGCTGTCCGTGACGCAGGGGTACCTGCCGCCCCACCCCGCCCCCCTGGCCATTCTCAAACAGTTCAACGCCGACATGGGCCTGACGCTCTTCTATGGCATCCTTGTTTCTATTCCGGCCATTCTCATTTCAGGAGCCCTGTTTGGCTCGACGGTGAAACGGTATACGACTTTACCAAACCCTGCCTTCATAGCCCCCGACCTACCCGACGACCAGATGCCCTCGACAGCCATCAGTTTTCTGACGGTTCTGCTGCCGATTCTGCTCATCGGAATGAGTACGCTGGTAAGCCCGATGCTTCCCGCTGATTCGGTCGGCCAGCAGGTCCTGCTGTTTATTGGCGAACCCGTGTTGAGTATGTTTTGTGCGGTTGTGGTGGCTTCCGTTACGCTGGGTATCTGGCGGGGAAAGTCAATGTCGACCGTTACGGCCATGCTGGGCGAATCCATTAAAGATGTCGCGTTGCTTTTCCTGATTTTCGGTGGAGCCGGGGCGTTGAAACAGGTATTGACCGATGGTGGCGTGAATCAGGCCGTTGCCGACCTCATGCGCGATTCGACGTTGCACCCCTATGTGCTGGCCTGGGGCATGGCGGCTCTCATTCGGGTGTGTGTAGGTTCTTCGACGGTGTCGGGAATTACGACCGCCGGGTTTGTAACCCCCATGCTCACGGCCCCGGGTGTGGAGCCTAATTTGATGGTGCTGAGCATCGGAGCCGGCAGCATGATGTTCTCTCACGTCAATGACACCGGTTTCTGGCTGTTTCGGGAGTACTTTCAACTCTCGATGGCCGACACCCTGAAAACCTGGTCGGTGATGGAAACGCTGGTGTCGGTATCGGGTTTGGCCGGGGTAATGGCTCTCAGCTGGGTACTTGGTTAACGCCCGGGTAGCTGAGTACAGCAACGTACGTTCGACAACCTGACTGGCCGGTAATACGGAGTGAACAAATGGCCGAAACCAGACTGTGTTTTTTAAACGAAACAGGCTACTTTCGGTTGTTTACCCGAGGGGATACCCAAATTCCGATTCACTCAACTGCCTTTATTTATGTCTTTTTATTCTGAGCGACCCGAAGATCTATTGTTCGATGCTGCCCGGCGGGGCGATACAGCCCTGATCAATCAACTGATTGAGAGCGGCCTTGACGTGAATGTACAAAATGGAAAAGGGTTTACACCCCTGATTCTGGCTGCCTACGATGGCCACCTCGACGCAGCCCAAGCGCTGATCGACGCTAAAGCCGATGTCAATGTGCAAGATGTTAGCGGTAATACGGCCCTGATGGGCGTTTGCTTTAAAGGCTATCCCGAAATTGCCCGCCTGTTGATCGACAACGGAGCCGATCTGAACATCCAAAACGGAAACGGCGGTACGGCCCTTATGTTCGCCACCCTGTTCGGTCGCAACCAGTTGGTCAGACTCGTTCTCGACTATGGGGCCGATACCACCATTCGGGACATACGAGGACTGACCGCACTCGATCTCGCCATCCAGCAGGGCAACGAAGAAGCGTGGCAGCTCCTGAAGGATCAGTGATTTATCAACAGGCCGATAGTGTCCGGGTTGGTCCCGGACACTACACCTTATTCGATGGGTTCCATCCTCTGCTGCCGGTATAATTTGGGCGGCATGCCTTCCAGTAATTTGAAGAGCCGGGAAAAATAGTGCGGGTTATTAAAGCCAACCAGATCACTTACCTCCGAGACCGTCAGAGCGGGATCGGACAGCAGCCGCCGGGACAGACTGATGCGTTCCCGAATGATGAACTCGACCGGCGACAGACCAAATACCTCCTTAAATGAGCGAAAAAAGCTGGATTTGCTCATGCATGCTTTCTCACACAAAACATCGACACTGATCTTCTTGGTCAGGTGCTCGCGAATGTAACTAACGACCGACTCGAACCGGTTATTGACCGGCAAACCATCTGCTATCGTTGCCATATTCTGCGTTTGGATCACCCGAATCAGCAGCGACTTTAGCGTGAGATCGGCCAGCGCATCTTTGGCCGGATCGTCTTCCATACTGATGCTGATGAGCCGGTTCATCACGTTGGCCAACTCCCGGTTGTTGTAGAAATGGTACTGACTAAAGTTCAGACTCCATTCGATGTTGTCGTCTTTACGAGGATAATGTTCATTCAGGAACGCCAGTGTCTGCTGCACTACATCCCAGTTCAGCGCAATGGTGGCACACTGAACCGGGTGTTTGGCATCCGCTTCGGGAAAATCAACTTTCATCGATACCCCTTCGGGCAAAATCACCGTTTCGCCGGGCAGAAAATTAAAGCCGGGGTTCTGCGGAAGATACATCACCTTACGCCCGCGCAGCATACTGGTAATGACCATCCCATCGTACGACAACACCACGTCGGAACACTGTTTGTAGGTCTCGAAGATGTTTAGCTCACACTGATTAAGCGTAAAAACCCGGCGATTTTCGACCAGTGAGGTCAGGCTGGTGGTATCCGACAGGTTAATAGGTTCGAGGGCGTATTTACCGGGCATGGTTTATAAAGGACGTTTCCTAGTTGAAACGCCAACTTCCCCTCTTTTGTGTTGCGAACCAGTCAATAGAAGAAGATTATCGTTTCACTTATTGGCATTATCGTGTAACTGTGCCGGATAATCGACCGACTACTTTTGACCGGGAATAAATAAATCCAATCCCTAACAAATTCATTTTCTTCACATTATATTCACATTTATTAGCTAACATCATGGGAATTTCCTTAGAACAAGCCGAAGCGGCTATCCAGGCCGCCAAAGCCAAAGCTGTTGCTATTAACACGTTAATGAATATTGCCGTAGTTGATGCCGGGGCTAACCTGGTGGCTTTTGTCCGGATGGATGGTGCATGGCTCGGCTCGCTCGATATTGCCCAGATCAAAGCCCGAACGGCCCGTTATTTCGACATGCCAACCGGCGAAATAGGTAAACTCTCGCAGCCCGGCGGGTCGCTCTATAACATCGAGCATTCCAACGGAGGTTTGATCACCTTTCCGGGTGGAATTCCGATTAAAAGCAGCGACGGAACGATCATTGGTGCGATTGGGGTGTCGGGCAGCAGCGTCGAAAACGACCATACGGTTGCCCAGGCGGGTGTTGATGCCCTCAGCTAGAAAAGACGGTCGTGCTTAACGTCTCTATTCTTACATAAACTATTTTCCTGTCATGGTCCTCACCCTATAAACTCATAATTCTCAACTCTCAAACCCGTTACCATTATGTGTCAAAATCATGGTGTTGCCTACATCAGCCCTGGTGTGGTAGAAGTACAGCAAATCGAGTATCCGAAACTAGCCCTCGGCGACCGAAAATGCGAGCACGGCGTTATTCTGCAAATCGTTTCGACCAACATCTGCGGCAGCGACCAGCACATGGTACGGGGACGCACAACGGCCCCGGCGGGTCTGGTACTGGGCCACGAAATTACCGGTCTGGTCATTGAAGCCGGGCGGGATGTTGAGTTTATTAAAGAGGGAGATCTGGTGTCGGTGCCGTTTAACATTGCCTGCGGTCGCTGCCGGAACTGTAAAGCCGGTCAAACAGGTATTTGCCTGAATGTCAATCCGGGGCGGGCCGGGGCGGCTTATGGCTACGTGGATATGGGAGGTTGGGTTGGCGGACAGGCCGAGTACGTCATGGTGCCTTATGCCGACTTCAACCTGCTCAAATTTCCGGATAAGGATCAGGCAATGGCCAAAATCCGCGATCTGACGCTGCTCTCCGATATTTTCCCAACAGGCTATCACGGTGCTGTCATGGCGGGTGTAGGGCCGGGTTCTATTGTATATGTGGCGGGGGCCGGGCCGGTGGGACTTGCCTGTGCCGTATCCTGCCATCTGCTGGGAGCCGCCGTGGTCATTGTGGGCGACATGATACCCGAGCGACTGGAACAGGCCAGAAGCTTTGGCTGCGAAACCATCGACCTGCGCAGCGAAACCCCGCTGGCCGATCAGATTGCCCAAATCGTTGGCGTGCCTGAAGTCGATTCGGCCGTTGACTGCGTAGGGTTTGAAGCCAGAGGGCATGGCGCAGGTGCCAGTGCCGAGCAGCCCGCCACCGTGCTGAATGCGGCCATGACCATCACCCGGGCCGGTGGTGCCATCGGTATTCCGGGCCTGTATGTTACGGGAGATCCGGGAGCCGCCGACAAAGCCGCTCAGGAAGGCAGCCTGAGCATCCGTATTGGGCTGGGCTGGGCCAAGTCGCACTCCTTTTTCACCGGACAAACGCCCGTTATGAAGTACCACCGTCAGTTGATGAATGCGATTCTGTATGATAAAGTCCAGATTGCCAAAGCTGTCAATGTGGAAGTCATTAGTCTGGACAAAGCCCCCAAAGGCTATCAGGA
This sequence comes from Spirosoma aerophilum, assembly GCF_054782495.1. NCBI lineage: Bacteria > Pseudomonadati > Bacteroidota > Cytophagia > Cytophagales > Cytophagaceae > Spirosoma > Spirosoma aerophilum. Next base: position 314,789 of record NZ_BAAGSJ010000038.1, read on the forward strand.
TTTTGATAAAGGGGCGGCCAAGAAATTCGTCATCGACCCCCACGGCCTGATTCCAAACTGAGTTTAACTGTCTACCAATCGTAAAGCCGATTAGCCCCCTCATCTGTCGGGGCCTAATCGGCTTTATATTTTCGTTGATTGGTGTGTCTACATCAGCGGGGCAACAATTGAACAACAACTCGCCTGCCAATGGTTTGGGTGACCTTCGCATCGCTTCCCGACGCTTTTGGATCGGGGCCTTCCCAACTCGCTATGAGCTGCCCGGCTTGTACCCCCTGCTGTTTCAGGTAACTCTCAACAACTTTAGCCCGGTTTTTGGCGAGAGCCAGATTCAAGTCACGCTTGCCTATATCGTCGGTATAGCCCGTTATGGTTGCCGTCAACGCTGGTTGATTTTTTAATAGCCCGGCCAACGAGTCAAGCGTTGTTTTTACCCTCGGTCGCAGCACCGGGCTGCTTTGATCAAAATACAGGATGGTAATGCTCAACGGCAGCATCGCCCCGGTTTCAGGCGGTGTTTGAGCCAGTGCTGCGGCCCTGGAACTGGCGATTAAAACCAACCAATAAGCCACTGACCTGGCCAAATTAATCACGCTTTTACTTGCCACCGGGTCGTGTGGGTCGTACTTCTATTTTGCTGGGGAGCGTTCGGGCGGGCATGTGGATCAGGTCGGCAACGATCTGACCAATGTCTTCCGGCTGGATTTTCCAGGCATCTTTCTCACTCGGCTGGTGGTCGTTGAAATAAGTGGCTACCGAGCCGGGCATAATGGTCGTTACTTTAATACCTTCACTGCGCAGGTCGAGCATGATGGCCTGTGAGAAACCAACCAGACCAAATTTGCTGGCATTGTAGGCGGCTCCTTTCTCAAAGAAGTTCGTACCCGCCAGACTCGCAATGGAAATAAAGTATCCTTCTGTCTTTTTCAATGCCTCGATCGTCGCTTTGGCAGTAAAGAACACACCGGTCAGGTTAATGTCGATGGTCTCCTGCCATTGCTCGAGTGTAAGTTCCTGTATGGAAGCAAAGTGCCCCACCCCCGCGTTGGCGATCACATAATCCAGCTGGCCCCATTGTTCCAGAATGGTCTCAACGGCTTTCTGCTGAGAAGCCAGATCGCGCACGTCGGCGGCAATACCGAGGGCATACCCCGGCTTGATTTCGTTGAGTTTGGCAGCCGCTAATTCAGCCGCTACCGACGACCGGCTTGTGATGGCTACTTTGATACCATCCTGTATAAGTACTTCGGCAATGCCGTATCCAATACCTTTCGAGCCGCCTGTGATGAGTGCGGTTTTTGTGTTGTCTGCCATAAATAAAAACGACTGCTGAAATTGATTAACTGAACCAAATCGTATGCAAAAACAACCCGATGTACCCCGCTAAAGTTTTGCTGAACCCAGTTTTCGCTGCTCCACGATGGCCTGATACATCAATCAACACCAACTACAGAAGGCCGTATTGGCCGGGCAATTGAGCTTAAAAGACTGAAAACTACTTTTTGCAGGAGTGTACATGATAGAAACCGAATGGAGTTTAGGCATATTTGCCCGACAAATTACACGTAACGCCTGGCTACGCCATTTACGTTTTGCTCACTACCTGTTTATCACTACCAGCCTAATGTTGATTTCCTTTCCTCAATCCAGTTCGTTATACCGTCCGGCAGGCTTGCTACTGGCCGGGCTACTCACAACCAGCCTGCTGCAGGCTCAACCCGGTGCCCCAAAAGCCAACGACTCCACCACTCCGCTTCACTTGCTGCAACCCGATTATCCGGTGCCTTATGGACAGCCTAAAATTGAAGAAGTAACAAGCGTACTGCGTCGTGTCTATAATTACCTGGAAGCCAATACGCCAACGCAGCTAATCGACAAAGAAACCAAAAAAGAACTAGCCCCCGGCAGCCCGTTTAACCCCAATGCTATTTTCAAACCCGGTGACTTTCGCCTGATCAGCTACGAGTGGGGCGTTACCTACGCGGGTATGCTGCTGGCCAGCGAAGCCACCGGCGACGGCCGTTATGCCGATTACACCAACAAACGGCTTCAGTTTATTGCCGAGCAGGTGCCTTATTTTCGCGATCAGGTAAAAGCAGACCCGAAAGCGAATACACCCATGCGGTCGGTGATGGCCCCTCATGCCCTCGACGATGCTGGCGCCATGTGTGCGGCCATGATAAAAGCCAGCCGGGCGGGTGGCCTGAAAGCGAACATGCGGCCCATGATCGACAATTATATCGACTATATCCAGACCAAAGAATACCGGTTAGCCGATGGTACCCTGGCCCGAAATCGTCCCCAACCCAATACGCTATGGCTCGACGACCTGTTCATGAGCGTGCCCGCCTTGGCGCAAATGGGCAAACTCACCGGCGACCAGAAATATTACAACGAAGCCGTGAAGCAGGTGACGCAGTTCTCCAAACGGATGTTCAATCAGCAGAAAGGGCTGTATATGCACGGGTGGGTAGAGGGCATGTCGGTACACCCGGAGTTCCATTGGGCGCGGGCCAATGGCTGGGGCATTCTGACTGCCGTTGAATTACTGGATGTGTTACCCGCCAACCACCCCGGACGGCCCGCCATGCTGGAACTCTTAAGAGCCCACGCGAAGGGGTTGGCGGCCCAGCAATCGGGGTCCGGTTTCTGGCACCAGTTACTCGACCGGCACGATTCGTACCTGGAAACATCGGCAACGGCCATTTATGTATATGCTTTTGCCCATGCCATCAATCAGGGCTGGCTCGACCCGCTGGCCTATGCGCCGGCCACACTACTCGGCTGGAACGCCGTATCGACAAAAGTTAACGCGACGGGGCAGGTTGAAGGCGTTTGTGTGGGTACCGGCATGGGGTTCGACCCGGCGTTTTATTATCACCGACCCATCAATCCTTATGCGGCCCACGGCTATGGGCCAACGCTCCTGGCAGGTGCCGAGGTGATCAAGCTACTTAAGAACAAGACCTTCGAAATCAACGATAGCTCGCTGCAACTCACGCAAAAAACCAAAAATTCGAATTAGTAAAAACCAACTAGTAACCAGGCAGGTATGTTCAGGACAGTTAACCCGGCTTATTCTCCTTTATTTACGTTTCAATTATCATAGGTTATCATCAAATAAGCCCACCAGACTTCTGATGGGCTTATTTAGTTATAATGCGATTGATATAGTAATCCTTAAATCTTAACGGCTTGCCGGGCCAGCAGTTTCCAGTTTCCCTTCTGCTTTACCCAAACCAGCAACACCGACAGTTTCGCCGTTCCCGGTTTGCCGTCATTGGCTGTTTCGGCCATTAATTTATGCCGAACCATAGCGGTATTCTCAACAATGGAAACCGATTGCTCTGTCAGATCGATGGTTTTAAAATCCGACGACCCACTGGTGAGGGCTTCGATGAACTCCTTTTTATCTTCGATCTTTCCATTCGAATGGCCGTAACTCAATTCATCCGTTACAAGCGATGCTAATTTAGCCTGATCGGGGTCGATCATCAGCAGGCGCAATTGCTTAACAGCGTTTTCTACTGAGGCCTGTTCTTTACTTTGTGCTCGTCCTGTCAGGGTTACGACACCGCAAAGGGCAATGATTACATACAGAATGGGTTTCTTATACATCGGTAGTAAGGGTTACTTAGGAGTTATGTCTATTGTAGCGACACATGCCACCACGATCATAAAAGTCAAATCAGTCAATTTTTACCGTACCCCCCAACATACTTCGTCTGAAATCCGATTGAGTTTCGGAGGCATTCCTCCGGGCAACGACGTTTCCAGGGGGATTACAAATTTCCCTTCTTCATTTCTCCTACGGCAAAGCTGGCGGCCCGTGCCGTTAAAGCCATGAACGTAATCGATGGGTTCTGCGTACCGGTAGAGGTCATGGCCGCGCCATCAGTCACAAATACGTTTTTAACGCTATGAAGCTGATTATGCGCGTTGAGCAGCGATGTTTTAGGGTCCCGGCCCATACGAACGCCCCCCATTTCGTGAATATCGAGGCCTGGATTGCGGTGATCGTCGTATGGGTTGATATGCTTACAGCCCGCTTTCTCCAGCATTTCGGCCCCCTGCTCCAGGAAATCCTTCATGACTTTCAAATCGTTGTCGGTATAGTCGATGTTCGTAACGAGCTGCGGAATGCCCCAGGGGTCTTTCCGGTCGGTACTGAGCCGCACCTGGTTCTCGTAGCGGGGAACGGTTTCGGCCTGCATCATCATAAATACATGCCAGGCCCCCGGATCGCTTAGCTTATCTTTAAAATCGGCCCCGAAACCGTCCTGCCCAGCCCCCCGCTGCCAGTTTCCCCGAGCGGCACTAAACGCCACCATATACCCCCGCTGAAAGTCAGTTTCCTGCTTCCGAACATTTCTAAAGTTGGGCATAAAGGCCGTTGTGGGCCGACGGCCATAGTAATAGCCGTCTTCAAACCCTTCATAATCGGCCACGATATTACCCCGGTAATTATGAAACGCGACATAGCGACCAAGAACGCCACTATCGTTACCCAACCCGTTTGGAAAACGGCGGGACGTTGAGTTGAGCAGAACCAGATTTGTATTCAGACAGGCAGCGTTGACGAAAATAATACGGGCATAATACTCCGTCATTTGCTTTGTATGGGTGTCAATAACCCGAACGCCGGTCGCTTTCTTTTTAACGTCATCGTAGATGATCGAATGCACGACCGAATCGGGTCTGAGCGTCAGCTTACCGGTTTTGGCCGCCCAGGGAATCGTCGACGAGTTGCTGCTGAAATAGCCGCCATACGGACAGCCCCGGTAGCACAGATGCCGCGCCTGGCACTGCGCCCGCCCCTGATCGTAGTGAATTTGTTTAGGCTCGGTCAGGTGAGCGCACCGGCCAATAATGACATGACGGTCTTTATAGCTTTCGGCAACGCGCTTCTGAATATGTTTCTCCACGCAGTTCAGTTGCCAGGGTTTCAAAAACTCACCATCGGGCAGCGTTTCCAGCCCGTCTTTGTTGCCACTGATGCCCACGAATTTCTCAACGTGGCTATACCAGGGCGCAATGTCTTCGTAGCGAATGGGCCAGTCGACGGCGGCCCCGTCGCGGGCGTTGGCTTCAAAATCGAATTTGCTCCACCGCTGCGTCTGCCGCGCCCAGATCAATGACTTTCCGCCTACCTGATATCCCCGAATCCAGTCGAACGGTTTTTCCTGCACATACGGGTGTTCGGCATCTTTCACGAAGAACTGCTCCGTGCCTTCGTCCAGCGCGTAGCATTTGGTGGCTATCGGGTTTTCTTTATCAAACGCTTCGGGCATGCGGTTCCGATGCGGAAACTCCCACGGATTGAGCGTTGCCGTTGGGTAATCGACAATGTGCTTTACATCACGCCCACGCTCCAGGACCAGGGTCTTCAACCCTTTTTCGCACAGTTCTTTAGCCGCCCAGCCCCCGCTAATGCCGGAGCCGATCACAATGGCGTCGTAGGTAGTTGCTTTCGTGGCGTCGCCGGTAATGTTCATGGTGGTAAGGGTATTTTACGCTACTATATTACGAATTCCTCTCGCGGGGACAAAATCTACCATTTCAATAGATTTATCAAAACAACCTCCGTCACTTTTGGCTTAAATAGAGTAGTACAACCCAACATCAACGTTATGGAAGCAAAAATTCCCCCGCAGCATCAGGACATTCAACCCGGTATTCAGGCTGAACTCGATCCGCAGCCAAAGGTGATTCGGTACCTGTATAAAGGGGCCAACAAATTGAAAGACAAAGTTGCCCTTATTACGGGGGGCGATAGTGGTATCGGGCAGGCAGTAGCCGTTCACTTCGCCCGGGAAGGAGCCGATGTCGCCATTTCTTACACACCGCGCGAAGAAATCGATGCGCAACGAACCAAAGAACTGGTGGAAGCCGAAGGCCGTAAGTGCCTGCTGCTCCCCGGCGACATTCGTCAACCAGCCTATTGCACCTATATTGTCGAGACGACCGTTCAGCAACTCGGCAAGCTAAATATTCTGGTCAATAACGCTGGGTTACAGTTGCAGCATAAGACCCTCGAAGAAGCTACCGACGACGACTTGCTGGCGACGTACGAAACCAATATCTATTCGTTTTTCCGAGTGTCGAAAGCGGCCGTGCCTCATTTACATAAGGGCGACTGCATCATTAATACAACCTCCATTACCGCCTATCAGGGCCGCGCTGACCTGCTGGAGTACTCGTCGACCAAAGGGGCGATTATGACCTTCACACGGGCCTTATCGAGCAACCTTATCACCAAAGGCATTCGTGTAAATGCCGTGGCTCCCGGCCCCATTTGGACACCCCTTAATCCCGCATCGGTCAGCGCCAAAGAGGTAGCTCAGTTTGGGCAGGACGTACCCATGAAACGCCCGGGTCAGCCCAGCGAAGTAGCCCCGGCCTACGTGTTTCTGGCTTCGGAAGATGCGTCGTATATCACCGGTCAGGTCATGCACCCCAACGGCGGAACTATTGTGAATGCGTAGATTTAGTCAGCCTGTCGATACGTCAGTAAATGACGATCGCGGAAGGAAAGACAATTCATAGACTCAACCCATTATGGAAGAAATGGAAATTACCACCAAGCCCCAGCATCAGAACGAGCAACCGGGCCTGGAATATAAGATGGACCCCCAACCGATTTACATTCGGGATGATTATCAGGGGTCGGATAAGTTGAAAGAAAAAATCGCCGTTATTACGGGTGGCGATTCGGGTATTGGTCGTGCGGTAGCCATTCACTTTGCCCGGGAAGGAGCCGACCTAGCCGTCATGTACCATCCGCGGGAGGAGGAAGATGCCCAGAAAACCAAGTCGCTCGTAGAAGCCGAAGGACGCCAGTGTCTGCTCATTCCCGGTGACTTAAAAGAGCTTACGTTTATTCAGGAAGCCGTCGACGCGATCATCAGCCAATACAGCCATGTGAACATCCTGGTCAACAACGCGGCCAACCACGTTGAGCAGAAGGAGTTTGTCGACATATCCGATCAGCAGATGCGGGAAACCTTCGAGCTCAACATTCTGGCTATGTTTCGGCTAACCAAAAGTCTGTTGCCGCACATGAATGCTTATGACTGCATCATCAACACCACATCGGTAGTCTCTTACCGGGGTAGCGAAGCCCTGATCGATTATGCGTCGACGAAAGGGGCCGTTACGGCCTTCACCCGATCATTGTCTCAAAATCTGGTTGAGAAAAACATTCGTGTGAACGCCGTAGCACCCGGCCCGATCTGGACACCCCTGATCGTGGCAACCAAAACGCTCGAAGAGGTGGAGAAATTCGGGAAAGACGTACCCATGGAACGTCCCGGCCAACCTGCCGAACTAGCCCCGGCCTATGTCTTTCTGGCTTCCGAAGATGCGTCCTATTTTACCGGACAGGTGATTCACGTAAACGGTGGCGAGGTCGTGAATTCATAGCGATTGTGTTCCATCAGTCGTATCTTTATTGTCGGCCCGATTTAGACGCGGGCCGACTTTTTTGCATGGAAACAACCGTCGCTCCTACTCAGCCCGTTCCGCTGCATCCTGGCTTACCTTTCCTCGGTAACACGTTGGCGTTTCTTCGTAATCCGCTCGGTACGTTGCATACGATCCAGCAGAACAACGACCGTATCGTTCACTTACGCATTGGTAACAGAAACCAGTACCTGATGCTGAAACCCGAAGACACCAAGCACGTTTTGCAGGAGAACCACCGGAATTATGGTCGGTCACCGGCGTTCGAGGTGCTGAAGATTTTTCTGGGCAATGGCCTGCTCACCAGCGATGGTGACTTCTGGCGTCGGCAGCGTCGACTGGCACAACCGGCGTTTCACCGGCAAAAACTAGCCGCGTTAACCCAAACCATGATCGCCGAAACCGCCAACTGGATCGATGAACTGAAAACCTATGCGGGAAAGGGGCCGGTCAACGTGTCGCAGGCGTTTATGGACGTAACAATGCGCATCGTTTGCAAAACCCTGTTTGGCTCAGATACAACCGGGAAGCTCGACGGCCTGTCGACGGCGCTGGATACGCTGAATTATCTGGTGAACCAGCGAATGCTGTCGCCGTTTCGATTTCCGTATTCCTGGCCGACGCCTGATAATCAGCGATCAAAGCGTGCTCAGAGGCAGGTCGACACCTTCATTTACGGACTAATTGAGCAAAGACGGCAGAAGCACGAGGATAAAGATGATTTGCTGGGCATGTTGCTGAGTGCCGTGGACGAAGAAACGGGGGAACAAATGTCGGACCAGCAACTGAGGGATGAGTGTGTAACCATTTTTTCGGCCGGTCATGAAACGACGGCGGTGTCGATGGCCTGGACCATTCACCTGCTCACCCAACACCCCGACGTACTGGCCAGGCTCAAAGCGGAGTGTCGATCCATATTGGGCGATGCACGGACGCCCTCACCCGAAGCGTTTCGGGCGCTAACCTATACCATGCAGGTCGTACAGGAATCACTGCGCCTTTATCCACCCGCCTGGATCATGAGCCGCCGGGCCATTAACGACGACCACATAGGGCCATATACGATTCCGGCCGGCGATACAGCCTTAGTCTGTCCGTATCTGTTGCACCGTGACCCCGTGAATTGGCCTGAACCGACCCGCTTTGACCCCGATCGATTCGCCCCGGGAGGGCCGAAAGAGAATTTGCATACCTACGCCTATCTGCCTTTTGGCGGAGGACCGCGTTTGTGCATTGGCAATCAGTTTGCCCTGATGGAAATGCAGATCTTATTGGGCCTGTTTGTACGCCAGTTCGACAGTAAAACCGTGGACAATCAGCGTATCATTCCTAAACCACTGATCACGTTGCGACCGAACAAGCCAATCTGCGTAACGTTAAATTAATATTGGAATTGTATTTTTTAAAGAATTTACGCATCTAACAGTTCCACGTTCAGCAATAAAGACAGCGTGTTACAGCCTGTTAACTTTTAGTAACATAGCTAAGCGTGAAACAGGGTTGCATCTTTCATAGATGCTATTGACATTCTGCACTTAATCGTCAAACTTAGACAATCCATTGATGTTCTGATCAATTCACCTTAAAAGCGACACAATGAGACTACAAATGCATGCCGTTAAGTTCACGGCCGATCAAAGCCTGTTAGATTTTATCCAGGCTAAACTTGATAAGTTAGACACTTTCCATGACCGTATTATCGGTGGAGAGGTGTTTCTACGATTAGAGGGGGCAGACTCCAATAAGGTCAAAGAGAAGATTGTGGAGGTTAGGCTAATGCTGCCCGGAAAAGAGTTGTTCGTAAAAGAACATGATAAAAGTTTCGAGAGTGCCACCGACCGGGTGATGGATGTCCTGAAAGACAAACTTGTCCGGTTCAAACAAAAGCGAAACGATATCTCCAGTCCGGCCATTGTGGAAGCACAAAGGCCAGTAGATGAAGAAGACGAGGTCTACGAGGCCGATGAGTTATAAACTAACTTACTTCAATAACACAAAAGGCCACTCCAATTTGGAGTGGCCTTTTGTGTTATTGAAGTAACGCGGACGGTCCGCACTATATTTTAACGTGAATAATGGCTAAATGCTGGTTAGCATTCGTTTAACTGAAGATCAGAATCCAGGCTAGATCAAAAAGATTTCACCACAGAGGCACAAAGAACACAGAGGTTGATCAGGGAATAAAGTTTCCTGATCAACCTCTGTGTTCTTTGTGCCTCTGTGGTTATATCTTTTTGATCTAATCGCTGTATAACGTGGGTGATAACTGCCTATTAGCTAGATTTTAAGCTAATCAACCCATTATTCACGTTATTTTACAAGCTAAATGCCGCTTTCACCTGATCAACGAAATCCAGTTTCTCCCAGGTAAACAGTTCGACTTCAAGCTCTATCATGTTTCCGTTTGAGCCAAACGTTTTCTTCACGATCTCGTTCTTACGGCCCATGTGTCCATAAGCAGCGGTTTCGGAATAAATCGGATTGCGGAGTTTCAGGCGTTGCTCAATGGCATACGGACGCATATCGAAGATCTCAGCCACTTTCTCCGCAATGGCGCCGTCGTGCATATCTATTTTAGATGTGCCGTACGTGTTTACGTACAGGCCGCAGGGCTTGGCTACGCCAATGGCATACGATACCTGTACCAGCACCTGGTCGCAAAGACCGGCGGCTACCAGATTCTTGGCAATATGACGGGTAGCGTAAGCGGCTGACCGGTCTACTTTGGAAGGATCTTTACCCGAGAAAGCACCACCACCGTGAGCCCCTTTACCCCCGTAGGTATCCACAATGATTTTGCGGCCTGTCAGACCGGTATCGCCGTGCGGACCACCGATCACGAACTTACCGGTTGGGTTAATGTAATAGGTAATGTTATCGGTGAACAACCCGTGCAGTTCGGCTTTTTGAGCGGCCTTCACGCGGGGAATCACGATGTTGATAATGTCTTCCTTAATTTTAGCCAGCATCGTAGCGTCGTCAGCGAAATCGTCGTGCTGGGTCGACACAACAATTGTATCGATACGAATAGGCTGATCATCATCTGAGTACTCAATCGTCACCTGCGACTTGGCATCGGGACGAAGATAAGGCATCAGGTCAAGTTCATTATTGCGGATCTGGGACATCTCGCGCAGAATGGCGTGCGCCAGATCGAGCGGCAAGGGCATGAAGTTGTCCGTTTCGTTGGTAGCGTATCCGAACATCATACCCTGGTCACCAGCACCCTGTGCATTGGCCAGTGTCTCGAAATCGGCGTTGTCAACTTTACGATCAACGCCCTGATTAATATCGGCCGACTGATCATGCAGTGCAGAGAAGATACCACAGGAGTTAGCCTCAAACATGTATTCGCTCTTAGTGTATCCGATTTTACGGATGACTTCGCGCGTGATTTTCTGAACGTCCAGATACGTGTCCGTCTTAATTTCTCCCGCCAGCACAACCTGACCAGTTGTAACGAGCGTTTCGCAGGCTACCTTGCTGGACGGATCAAACGCCAGAAAGTTATCAATCAGTGCATCGGAGATTTGGTCAGCGACTTTATCGGGGTGTCCCTCGGAAACAGACTCAGAAGTGAAGAGATAAGGCATTGCTCTATCTTGGGGTGACTTGGTTAGAAACTGCAAAGCTAAGAGTTTCTAAGAAGGTGGCAAGTTGCAAAGCCCCTATTCGGATGATCAGCCGATTATCTTTCGACGCATTACGTCAAAAAAAGCCTTGAGAAACGGCATGAACGGCATCGTAGCAAATAGCCGAAGTTCGTCGCGAAAGCGGGTCTCTTCGTCCAGGAAGGTAAATACGCGACCTGGATTCTTCGTGTAGACTCTGGTGAAAATATCATCGGCCGGGTGACGGTGCTTTTCCAATACATTCAAAAAAATACTATCATAGATCTTAAACCGTTTTTTCAGCCTGCTCACAGGACGATGGGGCTTGCCGGTTTGTACCAAATTATCAACAAGGCTTTGCAGATAGCGTTGAGTACGCTGAAACGTATAACCCGTGGAGGCTTTTGTGTACCCACCAGACGTGCCGATCCGAACAATATGCTCCGACGGATTTTCCTGCGTTGCTTCATCCGACATGGGAATAACGCCATACTCGGTTTCAGTTATTTCGTAGACGCCGGCGTCCAGAAAGCGGTCAATATAGTTTCGGATTTCGAGGTCGTATTCGGGTTCAGTGAGTAGTTTGTCATTGAAGAGCGTAAACTCCACCAGCGCCGATTTTTCTGTGAAAGGCAGCACATACACAAACCGGCAATCGCCATGCTGCTGAATCCGAAAATCCATTATTTCGGGTTCATGCGGATTGAAGCACGGTTTCTCGGTAGTAATGAACCACCCCTTGAAATGTTGAAGCAGATTATGGTTTTCGGATTGGTCGAGTTTTAAGGAAAAAGTGCTGTCAAATACATAATCGGCGATGTACGGTTCATCATCGGCAATAACAAATCCTCCTTGTGGTGTATCTTTAATTCGATTGATGGTCGCCTGCTTTCGCTCAATTGACGGACAATTAGCCAGTTCGCGCTGAATAAACTCGTAGAAATCTATACCCCGCAGCATTTTGTAGTTATACGGCCCCATATCCAGCAGACCGGCATGGGTGGTCCCATGAAAACTAACCGTTTCCCAGGTTCGAAAAAGTATGGACTTAAACGCGCTCGTAGCTGGCGACCTGAGGGTAGCTACCGCTTTGTCTCGTTCCCAGAAGCACCAGGTTCGGTCATTGCTGTTTTTTGTTTCCCGATCAATAATTAAAATGCTGCGATCCCGCAGCGGAGACTGGCTTAGGTAATAGGCGAGGCTCAAACCAGCCATACCCCCTCCGGCAATGATGAAGTCGTATTTTTTCATGCAGTAAAGAAAAAGTCCGCACCCTGGGCCCGGACTCTCTTCTCTAAATAACGAATAAGGGGAATTGTTTTATAAATGAGTCGGTAAGCGGTTTCGCCTAAGTCGGTAAGTCAGTAAGTAGCCAGCGCGAGAGCAATACGCTGGCGTCAGCCACTTACCGACTTAGGCGAAGCCGCTTACTAACTTATTAACTTAAACATTCACGTGTTTCTCGGCGTGGTAGCTTGACCGGACCAGGGGTCCTGACTCCACGTATTTCAAGCCGCGTTTCAGGCCTTCTTCACGGTATCTGGCAAACGTTTCCGGATGAATCCACTCGATTACTTCATGGTGCATCTTGGTGGGTTGCAGATACTGGCCCAGCGTCAGAATGTCGAGCCCATTGGCGGCTAAATCATCCATTGCTTTTGCCACTTCATCGTACGTTTCACCCAAGCCGAGCATGATACCCGACTTTGTCCGTTGCCCATACTCCTTTGTCCGACGAATCTGCTCCAGACTACGCTCATAGCGAGCCTGCGGCCGAACACGGCGATAGAGCCGTTCGACGGTTTCCATGTTGTGCGAAACAACCTCCTGTCCAGCCGAAATCATCCGCTCCAGAGCTTCCCAGTTACCTTTTGTATCGGGAATCAAGGTTTCAATGGTTGTTGCGGGCGAGGCCTCTTTAATGAGCCGAACGGTTTGGTACCAGATTTCAGCACCCCGATCTTTCAGTTCATCTCGGTTGACCGATGTCAGCACAGCATGCTTCACCTTCATCAGGACAATGGCCTCGGCTACGCGCCGGGGCTCGTCGGTATCATATTCATTTGGGCGCCCGGTTGCCACGGCACAAAAGGTGCAGCTTCGGGTACACACATTGCCCAGAATCATAAATGTGGCCGTTCCGGCTCCCCAGCACTCGCCCATATTAGGACAATTACCGCTCTCGCAAATGGTATGAAGTTTATGTTCATCGACCAGCTTACGGACTTTAGCATATTCGGGGCCGATGGGCAGTTTGACACGAAGCCAATCCGGACGTTTCGGTCGGGGTGCTGCATCAACGCCCGCCCGGTTACGTTGTTGTTCGGAGGGTATTACGGGTAGTTCAATCATTTCTCCATTCCTTTCCACCAAAATTCGTTTTTGGGTCGTAAAGTTCAGTAAAAGTAGAAAAGGGAGGAAGGAGGAAAGGGAGAAAGCATATAAACTGTTTCTCCCTTTCCTCCTTCCTCCCTTTTCGCCTTCCAATTATTTCTTACTACCAAAAAACAAGGTAATATAGCCGGATGTAAAAAAGCTCCGATTACCCGCTTCGCGGTTGCCGCCCGGATTGGTGTTTGGAATAATGACGATTTTATTGGGGAAAGCCTCGGCCAGAAACCCAACCTCAATCCCTGTGGTGTTATTCCGAAAAGCACTGAGTTCGAAACTTAAAGCGGCTTTCACGTTCAGCCCCAGCGTCAGCTTCGACTCGCCGATACCCTGAAAAAAGCCCCCCGCTCCGGTAACCGTCTCCCCCGTGGCCGTTGCGAACCCGTTCACCTGAGAGGCCGGTACGGTACGCGTCTGGTTGCCATACGACACTTCGAGATAATAGGGCTTGATAATACCCACCGATGGACCAGCTGCCAGAATACCACTGATGGCTATACCTTCGTCGGAACTACGCTGAAACAGCTTGATTTCACGCCCGTAGGAAGGTCGAAGAACGAACAAATAATTTTCTTTCCCGTCCAGATAGCCGGACCCAACGTTATTGATGGAGGAACGAAGTTCTTTGGGGTGCTTTACATTGACCAATTCGACACTAAGGTACCGATACTGAGGCATACCAAACAGCGACCCGGATAACAGTTTGGACTGTCTGAAGACAAAGCCGCCAACAATACCCGAGTTCGTATTGGTCGTGATACCGTATGTCGTTACCGTGGAATAATTATCGTCTTCAACATCAGCCTTTTGAGCTACAGCCAGCTGCGCCGATAAGAGCCAGGTGCTTAGTCCAAGCCCGAGTATTGCGTATATAGTTTTCATTGTCGTAGAATCCTGAACTAAAAATACTCTTTTTTGCACTCCTTCACAAAATAGCCCCAAAGTATTAGCGTAACTACAGCATTAATTTATATGTTTAATAACTATAGTTGGTAAGTTAGTAAGTCGGTAAGTCAGTAAGTGGCTGACGCATACATATTACTCGCGTCAGCCACTTACTGACTTACTGACTTACTGACTTACTGACTTACTGACTTACTGACTTACTGACTTACCGACTTACTAACTTACTAACTTACTAACTTACTAACTTACTAACTTTTTGATTTACCACTTGGCTAACTATGGCAACGATTCACATTGATTATCTGGGCGAACTGCGTACCGAGTGCGTTCACTTACAGTCGGGTACCCACATCAACACCGATGCTCCTACCGACAACCAGGGTCGGGGAGAAGCGTTTTCTCCTACTGATCTGGTTGCCAATGCACTAGGGACCTGCATTATCACAACCATGGCCATTTTTGCCCGGCGCGATGGTATTGAGCTAAGAGGTAGTCATCTGGATGTAACAAAAATAATGACCAGTCAACCGCCCCGTCGCATTGCCCGGATCGAGGTTGATTTGACCCTTCAGGCAGAAACATTACCGGACGAGGCCAAGCGGGCCAGCCTCGAAAAAATTGCCCATACCTGCCCCGTAGCCATTAGTTTGCACCCCGATATTGAGCAGGCCGTAAGCATCCGCTGGGAGGAAAGCGTCCCGATGTCAAAATAAATTGAGCAAACGGGCGATTATCGATTTCTTTTTCTTTTTTGTCGCCAGTGCTTTATATCAGCGGTTAGGTTCTCCAGGAAAAATGACGGACCTGCCGATATATAGAATCCTGTATAATTTATTTGACTTTCAGGAACATCCCGTTTAAGAATAAATCGGTAGCCTGTCAGGATATTGATCCCGAACCAGTGCAGTGGTCTAAGCCAGCGCACATTCGGGAACTGATAGGCTGCCGATACCCCTACCCCCAACGGCAGAAACACTCCCCTGGCTATTTCGTGTCGATCGGCCTGATCATCGTTGATTTCATACCGGGAGTGCCCATAGCCGAATTCAATTGGCATACTAACTTCAAAAGACCTTCGACGAAGCAGGTACCGCTCATAGTAAACGGTAGCAATCCGTAAATGACGGGTAACTGACTCCGACGTATTGAGCAACAGCCCCGGCCGGTCGAGACGTTGATTCACGAAATAAAAGCCCGCTCCAGCTTTAAAACTAGCGGATCGACCGCCCTGCAGAGCTGGTCTATCGTGCGTTGCCGGAAACAAGAAGCCCGCTCGGACCCCATAAACACTAACGGGTACCCGGCGATTATCTTCCGTACGCGTATCCTTAAAGAAAAAGAAGCGTTGATCGGTCGAAGCGGTAAAAGTTAATGACTTGGGTTGGGTTGCCTGCGTCTTTGTCTGGTTTGTATCTGCCTGCTGATGTTGCGGTTGATCTACTGGCCTGCCGATTCCTTCTGTGGACAGACAGGTCGATAGAAAGACCGTACATAGTAGTACAAAAAAACCTTGTATTGTCACCCGTCGAGTTTGGTATATAGTCTTTCTCATGCTGTAAGACTATAACTGATAACGAGCATAATAGTTGAAATGCCAGTTATGACAGTTGCCCAATCAACGGATCAACTCCCGATAACATACCAGTAAGCCTGTAGATATAAAGCAGGAGTACACAAAAATGAATACAAAGTGTTCTATTTTGATCTGCTATTTGCTTATAAAGCATCATGACACAACAACCGAAATATTAGAATAATACAATTTTTATACTTTCACACTTAGTTGACCTGATCAAGAAGAGTCTTTCTCCTACTTTTAAAAACGCCTTTTCTTACAATTTAATCTTCCAGACTTACAGTTCGGGAACGTTCCCGGCAACGCTTGCATAAAAAAAGTTAGGTTTTTTCTTCCTTTTATCTACTTTTATTCACAAGATTACAATAGAATTTTTGATAAGTCAGCAGTGAAAACCAAAATCTTTTCATTGAAAAATCCATAATTTAAATAAATCTCAATGCACGTTTTGTGTCAATGTACATCCTATTTACCGAATAAGTAGAAACCCCCATTCCCAACGCTTTGACTTACACGAAACAGTTATACACCGTGTCCTATAAGTCATATTCTGCCTACAGTGCTGAGGAGTTCGCTCTCGATGACCTGTTCGTGCGTTGGGTAAAGTATCCTAATGACGAAGAGGTGGCCTCGTATTGGCACCTATGGCTACTGAATCATCCATATCAGGAAGAAACGGTCGAAGCAGCCCGGGAGCTCATTCGTACGGCGAGTGCCAGTAGTCTACCCGGGTTATCATCGGATGATATTTCGAGTGTATGGGGGCGCATCCGCGAATCGCTTCAAACAATGGAGGACGTTCGCCCGCTTCAACCCGATGTTCGGGCCGTTGTTGGGTGGTGGTATTTTATCAGAACTGCACTGGCAATGGTTGGTGTCATTTCGCTGATTGGCTGGGCCTTATGGATGCAGTACGGACCCAATCAGTCGATCTGGAGCATTAGCACAAGAGCCGATCAAACGCGTCACATTCATTTACCCGATAATTCGACCATGACACTTTACCCCAACAGCAGCGTCCGCTACGCCCGCCGATGGAGCGATGAAACGCCCAGAGCCGTTTGGTTAAAGGGAGAGGCCGATTTTTCGATCACTCACCGCAATGATACCTCGTCGGCGCGCCTGTTCAGGGTTCATACGGCGGGCCTGACGATTGAAGCCTTAGGCACTATATTCCGGGTTCGGCAACGACCAAACGGCACCAGCGTAGCCTCAACTTCAGGCCAGATAAACCTGCACTTTAAACATCAGACGCCCATACTGCTGAAACCCGGCGACTCCATTGAGATAGCCAGCAGCTCGTCAAAATTTTCACCTTAACTACTAACGTTTTCGCCAATCTAATCTAATTGAAAATGCAGACAACAATTACCCAACCGCCACGGAAAGCGTGGCTTCCTTTGCTTGGTCTGGCAGCCCTTACGCTGGTAGGCCAACCGGCGTTCAGCGCGCCACCAACCAATCGCCCCCTTACAGACAACCCTACGCAGGAACTTACCGTTAGCGGTAAAATACTTTCTGGAGATGATAATACCGGGTTACCAGGCGTAAGCGTAGCCGTTAAAGGCACAACCCGTGGTACGTCCACCGATGCAAACGGAGAGTATCGTATCAGCGTACCCAACAATCGGGCGGTGCTGGTTTTCTCCGCAGTAGGTTTCGTTAGTCAGGAAGTAACGGTCGGCAACAAATCAACTGTCAATCTCACCCTGAGCACGGATACACGTGCACTGAACGAAGTTGTCGTTATTGGTTATGGTAGCCAGAAGAAGAGTCAGACCACGGGCGCTATTTCGTCAGTGACGCCAAAGCAAATTACGGAACAGCCCATTACCAACATCGGTCAGGCCATGCAGGGACGGGTAGCCGGTGTCGACGTGGCCCAGTCGGGTAGCCGGCCAGGGTCCGTACCAACTATTCGAATTCGTGGACGTCGTTCGTTCAACGCTGGTAACGACCCACTTTATGTCGTGGATGGAATTCCCCTCTCGGCCGGTTATGAAGACATCAACCCGAACGATGTTGGCTCGATGGAAATTCTGAAAGATGCTACTGCAACGGCCATTTATGGTGCCAGAGGTGCCAACGGTGTTGTACTGGTTACGACCAAGCGGGGCAACCCAGTTGGTAAGACAACCATCAGCTACGATAACTACGTCGGTTTTACCGATGCTTTGGATAAAGTGAAGCTGTTCAGTGGTTCTGAGTTTGCCGAATTCGTTCGGGAAGCTTACCGGACTACGGGCAACTACAAAGACGCCAACGGCAATCCCGTTCCAACGGGCGTAGCTGATGCCTATGCCGACTCCAAAGTGGCGGTATTAGGTGGTGACCCGAACGTTGCTGCCGGTCTGGCGGCCAACCGGAATACGGATTGGCAATCGTTGATTTTGAAACAGGGTGTTCAGCAGAACCACTCACTGGGTGTTCAGGGGGGTAATGAAAAAACACAGTTTTACATTTCGGCCGGCTATTTCCAGGACAAAGGGATCATGCCAGGTCTGGATTTCACCCGCTACTCGCTGCGTGCCAATATTGATCACCAGATCAACAAAGCGCTTAAAGTGGGGATTGCTTCCTATATGATGTACAGCGTACGGAATGGCGAGACGCTGAACCCATATAACTTTACCCTTCAGCAAAACCCGCTCGGTCGTCCATACGACGATAACGGAAACCTGATCTTCTCCCCTACGAACGATGCGTTGCTCACCAACCCGCTCGCTGAAGTTGTCCCCGGCGCGCAGGTGGAGAATAGAAAGAAATACCGCATTTTCAACAGCGTTTACGCCGAAGTCAATATTCTTGACGGCTTAAAATACCGGGTTAACTTCGGACCAGACTTTACCATTAACCGATTTGGTCGCTTTATCGGGGCTCAAACGAACGCCCGGAAAGGTGGTGACCCACAGGCGCAAACGGCCAGTGCATTCGGATTCAACTATACACTGGAGAACGTAGTAACGTACAACAAAAAATTTGGCGACCATAACTTCGGTTTTACCGCCCTGCAATCCATTCAGCGGGATAATTTTGAGCAAAATAACATCTCTGTTCAGGGTGTGCCAGCCGAATCGCAACAATTCTACAACGTAGGCAATGCCAGTGCTGTATTAGGAGTAGGTAGCGGATTGTCTCAATGGACCATCAACTCCTACATGGGTCGTATCAACTACGATTACAAAGATAAATACCTGGTAACAGCCACCATACGTCGCGATGGATCGAGCCGATTCGGGGTGAACACTAAATACGGTAACTTCCCCGGTATCGCCTTAGGCTGGAACATCAGCAACGAAGACTTCATGAAGGGGTCTAGCTGGATCGACCTGCTGAAAATCCGGGCCAGCCGTGGTTCGGTAGGTAACCAGGGGGTAGCCCCTTACCAGACGCAGGGTTTGCTGGACCGTACGGTATATGCCTTTGGTAATACGCCTGCTTATGGCTATCGTCCAAACACAATCGGCAACCCCGATTTGCGCTGGGAGACTTCAACCACGACAAACGTTGGTGTTGACTTTAGCCTTTGGCGGGGTCGGGTTTCGGGCGCTATCGAATTGTATAACACCCGCACCACCGACTTGCTGCTATCTGACCTTCTGCCAACCTCCATTGGCTTTAACTCGGTAACCCGGAACATTGGCGAAACTCAGAACAAAGGGATAGAAGTGAGCGTATCGACGGTGAACGTGAATTCAAAAAGTGGATTCAAATGGACATCCGACATTGTGTTCTCTAAAAACTCGGAAGCCATCATCTCCCTGTTCAACGGACCCGTTGATGACGTGGGTAACAAACGCTTCATCGGAAAGCCTCTGACGGCTATGTACGATTACAAAAAAGCAGGCATTTGGCAGACCAGCGAAGCTGATGCCGCTAAAGCCTACCAGAGTGCCGTTGGCCAGATCAAAGTGCAGGACACGAATAATGACGGTAAAATCACGGCTGACGACCGCGTGTACCTAGGCTCTGACATTCCAACCTGGAGCGGTGGTATCACCAACCGATTCAGCTACAAAGGATTCGACCTGAACTTCTTTATCTATGCCCGTATTGGCCAGACCATCCTGAGCGGATTCCACCGCGACAACAACCAGTTAGCTGGTCGTTATGAGCAGATCAAAGTAGATTACTGGACACCCAACAACCCAACGAACGAGTTCCCACGGCCTAACTCAAGCCAGGAATTCCCGGTCTATAACGCGGCCATTATCTATTTCGACGGTTCGTTTGTGAAAGTTCGTAACATCAACTTTGGTTACACCTTCCCGTCGAGCATTACGTCAAAACTGCGTATGCAGTCGCTACGCCTGTTCAGCAGCATTCAGCAGCCGTTCATCTTCTCGTCCTACCGGTCGAAATACAACGGCGTTGACCCTGAAACAAGCGATGGCACAGTAAGCAACGGGGTTACACCCGCTACCCGCGTAGTGACCTTTGGTTTGAACGTTAAATTCTAAGCACATAGTCATAAGCCTTGTGTTTATAAATATCCCAAGATTAAAAAAGATGAAATCAAATTTCACACATAAATCATTCCGCATCCTGGCGCTTGCCGCTCTGCTCGTTAGCGGGCAGGCCTGTAAGGATGTGCTGAAGGAAACTGTAATCTCGGCGATTCCGAACGATTACATCAATACACCTAAAGGGTTTGAAGATGCCAGCAAAGCGGCTTATTCATCCCTGCGTAACTTCTACGCATCGGAGCGTGGCCTGACCATGACCGAATACGGTACGGATATTTACCAGGCCGGTGCGGATGGTAGCTATAAAGGGTTTCACTTCTACGACACCCAGATGAATAGCTTCGTCGATATCATCCAGCAGGTTTGGGAAGAGTTATATCGGGGCATCAACACCTGCAACGCCGTTATTGAGCGGGCTCCGGCCGCTACCGTATCGGATGCCGTGAAAAAACTGCGAGTAGCTGAGATGAAGTTTTTACGTGCCCACTACTACTTTATTCTGGTGCAGCAGTTTGGCGGTGTCGATCTACGACTGAAAGAAACCCTCGGGCCTACGAAAGTGACCAGCCGGGCATCCGAAGCGGATGTGTACAAGCAAATCACGGCTGATCTGGAAGCCGCTATCCCTGACCTGGATCCAAAGATGCGGTCAGCCGACTACGGCCGGGCTACCAAAGCCGCTGCCGAACATCTGCTGGCACGCGTTTATTTGACCAAAGCAACCTCATCGGCTAAAGCGTCTGATGATTATGCGAAAGCCGCCACCCTGGCACAGAGTGTCATTGCCAACTATGGCTTTAAACTTCTGCCTGACTTTGCGAGTGTATTTGCCCAGGGAAGTGGCGAAATCAATGATGAGGTTATCTTCTCGGTTCAGTACACATCGGACCCGCTGACCAACATGAACACGGCCAACACCAACAATGGTGATGGTAACAAGCTGCACTTATACTTCGGGATGCAGTACGACGTGCAGCCGGGTATGAAACGGGATATCGCCAACGACCGCCCCTTTAAACGGCTTCGCCCAACAACCTACCTGCTTGAAACTGTTTTCAAAGATCGGGTCAATGACTCCCGCTATAAGAAAACCTTCAAGGATACCTGGCTGAGCAACAACCCCGGCACGAACCTGAATACTTCGTTCGACAACAGTAAGGCCAAAATGACCTTAAAAGCGGGCGATACGGCTATTTACATTCCGGGTGTTGAATGGACAATGGCACAGCGGGCCGCCAAACCTTATCAGGTTTTGGTACCTAGCGCCTACACAGCAGCGCTCTTCCCAACGCTGCAAAAATTCCTTGACCCGCTCCGTCCTGACTTGACCTACGAACAGGGCAGCCGCGATTATCTAGCGTTCCGCCTGGCCGAGACGTATTTGATTTTAGCAGAAGCTCAGTTAAAACTAGGCAAAACGACTGAGGCCGCTGCGGCTATTAATGCCGTTCGTCGCCGGGCCGCCTTTCCGGGCAAAGAGGCTGCGATGGAACTTCAGGCGGGTGACATGACCATGGAAACGATCTACGAAGAGCGTGCCCGCGAAATGGCTGGTGAGCAAACCCGTTGGATGGATCTAAAACGTTGGGGTATTCTGGTAGAGCGCGTAAAGAAGTATAACCCAGACGGAGCGGTTAACGTGAAGGAAACGCACAATCTGCGTCCAATTCCGCAAACGCAGATTGACCGGACGGAGAACGCAGGATTCGCACAGAACCCAGGATTCTAACAACTAATTGAGTGAAAGAATGAAAGAGCGAAAGAGCGGAAATTGCCTAAGTCAGTTTTCTTTTCTTTCGCTCTTTCATTCTCTCTCTTCTCAGTAGAAATAAGTGCCAGGACGCTTATTTCGGCAGTTTTTACGTAAAATGATTCAGTTCACAATCTATCAGTAATCCCTCAAGAAGTACTGATAATTTAGCTTTACAACTATGCTGGAGACGGTAAACCGACGGCAATTTCTGACAACGGCTGGCGTTTCGGCCCTTACTTTACTGGCGGGTACAAACCGACTTTTTGCTGGTACAGCTAAACCTTCCGGCCTGAAAATTGCCTATTCGGCTATCACCTGGGGCGGTAACGATGCCCAGGCCATCGCTGACCTGTCTGCATTAGGCTACCGGGGTATTCAACTGCGTGCAAATGCCTTTGGCCCTTATAAAGCCAAACCATCCGAATTAAAAGCACTGCTCGATCAGCATCATCTGGCGCTGGCCATGTTTTCGAGCGGCAACGTCGAGATTGACCCGGCTAAGGAGCAAAGCACCATCGACATGCACGTGGCCCATGCGAGCTTCGTAAAGGCGTTGGGTGGCTCGGCGATTCAGTTGACTAACTCAGCCCGTCCCAAAGACCGACTTCCCACTACGGAGGAGTTGAAACGGCTGGCTACCGTCATGAACGAGATTGGCAAGCAAACCGCCGATCTGGGCGTGCAGGCAACTTACCACAATCACATGAACCAACTGGGCGAAACACCCGAAGAAGTGGAGGTGATTGTGCAGGCTATGAACCCCAAATTCGTAAAGCTGGAACTTGACATTGCTCACTATAAACAAGGTGGCGGGCAACCGGAGAAAGCCGTAAAGCAGTACAAAGACATCATTTACGCGCTTCACCTGAAAGATACTATGTCGCCCCTACCCGACAAGCCCGACAATCCAAAAGCATACAAGTTTGTGGAACTGGGCCGGGGTAACGTCGACGTTCCGGCGGTATTCAAAGCACTGGACGAAATCAAGTTTAAGGGCTGGGGCATCATTGAGCTGGACGGTGTTCCCGAAAAAGACAAGACAGCCGCACAATGTGCGCAAATCAATAAAGATTACATCACAAAAACGTTAAATTTCCCGCTTTGAGTAGGGTGTGGCTCAAAAGTGGCCTTACAAAACACACTGATACAACTGAATTGCAACGATAACTTTATGAAAAAAACGTTCATCTTCGGCCTTTTGGCACTCAGCCTGATAGCTGCCGAAAAACCACAAGCACCCAACACACTCACAGCGCAGGAGAAAAAAGACGGATGGAAACTACTCTTCGACGGCAAAACGACCAATGGCTGGCGTGGGGCTTATAAGGACAAGTTTCCGGAAAAAGGCTGGAGCATTACGGATGGACAATTGACTATCCAGCAGTCAGATGGGTCTGAATCGCAGAGTTTTGGCGATATCGTTACCGATGGCGAATACAGTGATTTTGACCTGACATTCGACTTCAAACTAACAGAAGGCGCTAACAGTGGTCTTAAATATTTTGTGGTTGAAGAATCGCCAAAGCCAAAAGGATCAGCCTTTGGTCTGGAATTTCAGGTACTGGATGATGACAAACATCCCGATGCGAAAATGGGTCGTAATGGCAACCGCACGGTGGGTTCACTGTATGACCTGATTCCAGCCAGCGGTAAAAAAGCAAACGCCATTGGTGAATGGAATACAGGACGTGTTTTATCGAAAGGCAAACATGTAGAGCACTGGCTCAACGGCAAAAAAGTTGTTGAGTACGAACGGGGCAGCGAACAGTTCCGGGAATTGGTTGCCATGAGCAAATACAAAGCGCCCGAATACAATGCCCATGGTCGTTTTGGCGAAGCCGCCAAGGGCCATATCCTGCTGCAGGACCACGGCAACCGGGTGTTCTACCGGAATATGAAAATAAAAGCATTATAAAAGGAGCCAGTCTCCAGGCAATACCTTTCAGCACATCTCATTGGTTCTTAAACAACTTGCATTCTATGGAAAATCGTCGTGAGTTTATAAAAAAATCAGCTTTGGCTGGCCTCGGCATGAGTTTTTCGGCCGGTAGCTACGCCCGCATCCTCGGCTCGAACGACCGCGTTCGGGTGGGTATTATTGGTTTCTCCGATCGCTTCCGGCAGTCGCTGGCTCCAGCGTTCATGGAACATGCCAAAGCACAGAATTTCGCGTTCGTTGGCGTATCGGACATCTGGAACCGCCGTCGTGACGAAGCCGAAGAGTATTTGAAAGGCAAAGGCTGGAACGACAGTTCGTTTTTCAAAGCGCGCAACAACGACGAACTCCTCGACCGCAAAGACGTGGATGCGGTTATCATCAGTACTGCTGATTTTCAACATGCGCTGCACTGCGTTGCCGCTGTTGAATCGGGCCGCGATGCCTATTGCGAAAAACCCTTTGCCGAATCACTCGACGATGCCCGCAAGGCGGTTAAGGCCGTTGAAAGCTCCAAGCGCATTGTACAAGTGGGCTCCCAACGCCGGTCGGCTCCCAACTATCACTCGGCCAATGATTTCATTAAGTCGGGCAAGTTCGGCGATATTACGATGGTCGAAATGACCTGGAACGTTAACCAGCCTGGTCGCTGGCGTCGGCCTAAGCTGGTATCTGAAATCCGCAAGGAAGATACCGACTGGGATCGCTACCAACTCAACCGCCCCAAAACAGCCTGGGATCCACGCAAGTATCTGGAGTTCCGGTTATTTTACCCCTACTCATCGGGTATTCCGGGGCAATGGATGTCGCACCAGATTGATACCGTACACTGGTTCAGTGGTTTGGATCATCCCCGTTCGGTTGTTGCCAACGGTGGTGTGTATAGCTGGAAAGATGGCCGTGTAAACGCCGATACATTTACAGCGGTATTTGATTACGGCCCGGATAACGACAAATCGAAAGGTTTCCAGGTGTTGTACTCCTCTCGCATGAATAACGAAGCGGGTGGCGTTAAAGAGTACTACTTCTCGAACGGCGGTATGATCAACCTCGACACGAACAAGATTTCGCCCGAGGGTGGTCTGGAAGCCAAATATGCTAAAGACATGAACATGCAGGCAAACCAGCTGCCAACCATGTCGCTGGGTGAAGCCGCTAAAATGGAAACCTCCGCCAATACCGGTGGCGATCCTATGACGTCGCTGCACATGCTGAACTGGATGGGTTGTGTTCGTAGCCGTAAAGAGCCAAACGCACCCGCACGCGTTGGATTCAATCACTCCGTTGCCAACATCATGGCTACTACAGCCCTGCACACCGGCAAGCGCGTGACCTGGGATGCGGTCAAGAACGATATGGTAATTAGTTAGCGACTAGATGTATGATATAGGATGTATGATGTATCGCTATTCTTCACTCAAATACATCATACACTCTATATCCTATATCATTTTAAAAGAGCTGCGCCGATCTGGCAACTTAAGCATTTTTTTACGGAGCAGAATTCGTTGTAGAGTTCAATAGCCGCCTGCGAATCGAACGCTGTACGGATGCCTAATCCAAGGGTATCCCAGGTATCGGTCAGGCGGTTTTTTTCTGGGGGTAGCTGTTCGAGCAGAGAGATTGCCCGGTCGATGTAAGCGGGCTGCCCCCGGTGGTGGGCATACGTTGCCAGTAAAGGCACAATTGTGTTGATAATAATATTCTCAGCGGAGGTTTGCCCTAGCGCGGGTGCGCCCTTATCACTACTCTTCCCAAACCGATAGTGCGACTGCCAGTAGTCTGACGGCATAACTTGTAATGACTTAACGAGCCTTTCGGCATCAGTTGTCCCAACGAAGAGCGAAAACAAACTGGCATGTTGCGTCAACAAACGAGCCAGTTGGGCTAACCGGAGCGTTGGAAAGTTGGCCGGTCGCAAACGTCCCCACTTCCAGGCATGCGGCATTAACTCTTTTTCGGACAGGCCATACTTCGCCGATAAAAAGCGGTACTCCCGCTGTAGTGTCGATACATACTCATCAGCCTCATCAATGGCCAATAATCCAGCGGTACCAAACAGCATCGCTTCGACTTGAACCAACACATCCCGGTGCTTCAGCATGGCTTTCAACGGTAATGCCCGGCTCAGTTGTGCCATTGGGTCAGCATTTATTTTGAACCCCATGTTGATGGCTAACACCCGGTAAGCCGTTTCCTCCCAATCGCCGTTTGTTTGCCGCACAATATCCTGTATAAGTGCGGCTTTACGTTCCAGTCGTTGCATCATGGCTTTGTCCAGCATGGACGTTACCCGCAAGGGTGAGACTGATTTGAATTGCCCGGCACAGGGAATGAGATTCGGCGATTCGGATAGCTCCCGATAGCGATTCAACAAGTTAACGTCGGTCCGTTGACTCAATGCAAGCGTAGGCAGTGGCTTGCCGTCAGGCCTGTCTACCCGCTTGCCCGTGGTCAGACGATCATCTTGCCAGACGACATGTAGAATGACGTTGTCATAAGCCCGATCCTGCTGATGATTGTGCGCGAGCCAGTCTGACGTTCGCGTATGCATTTCTACCGTCCCAACCCATTCCACGTTATCAATTAGTAACCGGGCGTTTGTAAAGTCAGGGCCGGCATCATAATTCCGAAAGCCTGTATGAAGTACCTGCACATCGTGACCATCGGTGGTTGTCAGGTTATCTTTCGAGAAGTACTGGTACTGCCAAATGAAATATAAGAAGGCTTCGGGCACAGGAGAATAGCGAACAAGCGTTCAGTTGTTGTGCATACAATATAAACACAATCAACCAAAATAGACACTTATAAACTATCCGATATCACTTTATATTCTACTATCGACTGAATTCAGCCAGATAGCGGGACATTTCTACCTGTAATGCCTGCGCTTCAGCTCTCGCCCGGTCGGCAAAATCAGGCCCATCTGAGGCATAGAGAATACTTCTGGAGGCATTCACCAGCAAACCGCCCGCCTTTGTCAGTCCTAAACGAGATACATCAGCCAGGCTTCCACCCTGCGCACCCACACCCGGTACCAGCAGGAAATTATCAGGAGCCAGTTCCCGAATCCGTGCTAATTCAGCGGTCTGCGTTGCCCCTACTACAAACATCAGCTTGTCGGGCCCGGCCCATGTCTTAGCCGTTTCGATAACTGTTTCAAAGAGTGCCTGATCTCCAAAAGGGCCGTCCTGTAGTTGAAGACGCTGGAAATCGGCACTACCCGGATTTGACGTTAAGGCAAGCAAAATAACCCATTTGCCATCGTACGCCAGAAAAGGCAGTACGGAGTCACGACCCATGTAAGGCGCTACCGTAACCGAATCGAAGGACATACCGGCCGCTGCCGGATCGAAGAAAGCCCGGGCGTAGAGGTCTGAAGTATTGCCGATATCGCCCCGTTTGGCATCGGCAATCGTGAAGCAATTTTTGGGAATATAGTCTATTGTTTTTTGTAGACTCTCCCATCCTCGAGGCCCCTGCGCTTCGTAGAACGCGATATTTGGCTTGTAAGAAACGGCAAACTCAGCCGTTGCGTCGATAATGGCTTTATTAAAAGCAAAAACAGGGTCCTGCTCAGTCAGTATATGCCGGGGAAGCTTACGAATATCGGTATCTAACCCAACACACAAATACGACTGTTTCCGAAAAATCTGGTCTCTTAATTCCGAATATGTCATGCTCAAGCTCAAAGCTCTACGCTAAATGATTAGGCCCAAAAGTACAACTTATGGTACCAGTTTCATAAATTTGTTGGCAACAGTCACTACGTGTACGTAATACACCTGCATTATGCAAGTTCGGCAAACAGCCATTGAGGGCCTAATAGAATTAATCCCACGCGTTTTTGAAGACGAGCGCGGTCTTTTTTTTGAGTCGTATAACAAGCCACTTTTCGTGTCTCTGGGTTTACCCATGGATTTCGTTCAGGACAATCAGTCTTTTTCGGTAAAGGGTGTTCTCCGCGGATTACACATGCAGAATTCACCATTTGCACAAGGCAAATTGGTACGGGTAATTAGTGGACAGGTCCTTGATATTGCGGTTGATCTACGGCCGGATTCGCCAACATTCGGGCAACACGAGACCTTTCTGCTGGATGCTAAGCTGGCGAACATGGCCTATATTCCAGAAGGATTCGCGCATGGATTTGTGGCTCTGGAAGACAGTATTTTCTGCTACAAATGCACGAACGTTTATAACAAAGGAGCGGAATCAGGCATAATCTGGAACGACCCCGATCTGAATATTGACTGGGGCATCCGCAATCCTATCGTTTCCGAGAAAGATCAGGAGTTAAAAATGCTGCGGGAAGTTTTTCCGGAAGCAGTCGTTTAATAGACCGGCGTATCCGGCATATTGATAAGAACTGCCCCATGGGCCGGATACGCCTATTTCTCATACATTTCTTCCAAGACCTTTCGGCCCACTTTTCGGGCCGAAAGTGGATTCTGTCCGGTTATCAGCCGTTCATCTACTTCGATATACGGCATAAATGGTATCAGGCTTTTGCTATAGATCGCCTTCTTCTGCCGAAGCACATCTTCGAGCAGGAACGGTACTTCCTCATCCAGCCGAACAAGTTTTTCCTCAATATTCGAGAACCCCGTTATCTGCCGGTTATCGATCAATAACGACCCATCCGACAGGGTCACATTAAGCAGTGCGCTCACCCCGTGGCAGACGGCCGCCACCATGCCCCCTTTTTCATAAATCTGCTGCGTGATGGTTTGTAGCGCCGGATTATCGGGAAAGTCCCACATCGTTCCATGGCCGCCAGTAAAGTAAATTATCTGATAATTGGCCGGATCTACATCGTCAAGGCGCACGGAATTCTCCAGTTTACTACGAAAGGTCGGATCGTTATACCACTTCTCGTTAATCGTATCACGCCGGTCAATACTTCTTTCGTCAATGGGAATGGGCCCTCCGCTCGGACTGGCAATATCGTAAGGCAAACTACGGCCGGCCAACTCATCGTAGAAATGCGTGGCTTCACTTAACCATAACCCTGTCTTATGGGGCTTCGTTGGGTAATCAGTATGGTTCGTGCAAACGATAAGCGTGCGGTAAATTGGATCCATGAGGAAAGGTGACGTTCAAGGGTTTGAAGTTCGAGTTTTAACACCAAACTTCAAACCACAACGGGTAAACTAGATCCGCTCGATTTTCATTTCCCGTCTGAATTTCGCGATATACCTTCCAGTTTATTAGCTCAATCGACTTCTTACCTACCAAAAAGTTGGTTAATTATCCAGTAGGCAGAAAAAAATTTGCCTCATCAACAAAATAGACAAGCAAATAAATTGTTAACTGTTTATATTTGCTAGTAAACCGTATTGTACTAATCTATATGAAAACTATAACGTATAATTCATTACAGGCAGAACATGCCTGGATGATCGTATCCGATCAATTACAGCAACGAAATAATGTACTGGCCAAAAGTATCTCGCACATGGAGCGTAGTCAAACTGAACTCCCCATGGCCAGTCGACTCATTACCTTACGTTATCATCTAAAAATGAGCTTACGCCAACTCACGCAGGAGGCTCGGCAGCAAAAACAGACAATACCCCAGGATAATCAGTTGCATATACAATGGATGCATGTTCACCAATTGTTCTTCCTGTTACGGCAGATTGATAATGAACTTGGTCGTGCCACAACCGAGAATACCATACTACGCTCATGGCTGGAATCTTTAGAGGGCCGTGTCTATCGATCAGCCTTAGTCCATTTGAACTAATTTTGCTATACATCTGACATAGAAAAAGCCGATAAAGATTGATTTCTTCGTCGGCTTTTTCTTTAGCTTCTGTTCACCGCTTTCGATTACCCATTACATACTTTATTCGTTTAACAGCAATCTTAGCACAACCTGGGATGCAGGGATCTGAAGGAGACTGTTGCACAAGCGGTGGGGTATCAACGAGTGGTGCTGCTGTAACAGGCGGTGGTGTAGCAGGTGGCGGTGGTGTAGCAGGTGGTGGCGGTGTAGCGGGTGGTGGTGGTGTAGCAGGTGGTGGTGTAGCAGGCGGTGGTGGTGTAGCAGGCGGTGGTGGTGTAGCAGGCGGTGGTGGTGTAGCGGGTGGTGGTGGGATATCGGCGATTGGAGATGTTGTAGCGGGCGGTGGTGTAACGGACGGGTTATCCGCTGGCCCCTTTGGTGATGTTGACAGCCACTCAAACTCTGCCCAGCCATTTATAGCTGGTCCATCGGGAATAGTGCTAAATTCAATTTGCCCAATAGTATAATTTAGCCAGTTAGTATTATTGCTGAGGTCTATTTCGTAAGTATGAAACTGTCCATCGTTAGTAATGGGGAAATCCATGAATCGATCACCCGTACCATATATTGTCTGATCGTCACTTCGGCGCCACTTTAACCGTAGCTTGTCGTTCTGGGTTTTGAACGCTGCCCGCAAGTACATTTTAGGATTATCTTTCCCTTTCCAGAAGACAAAAGGTGACGAGATACCCATATTATTGCTGGGGTCGTTCAGATCGACGTGTAACTTTCCCTGAATAGGCCAGCCGGTATCCCGTGCGGCCCGAAAATACCAGCCCTTACGATCATTATCGAAACGATAGTTGGGGCCGGCAGCCAATCGGGGCTTTGTATAGATATACGAACGAATCTCATCCAGATGGCCCAGAATTAATTCATAATCCCATTCGTAGGTCATATTATGATCCAGTACGACACGATTTGTTGCAGCAATGTACGACGTGGGATCGCTGAACTCATCACCAGAAAATTCGGTCCCGAAATACCCCCTTTTCCATTCGTAATTATTCTGTACATACATACCTACTCCGTAACCTTTATCGTTGGTGGAAGCCATCCATGGCTCAGTAGGGAAGACGTCGCCAAATAATGCTTTGTTGGGAGGCTGCAACCGTTCAAGAGCCAGTGACCCATTTGTGTAGGGCTCACTTCCTCTATAAAGCCACATATTATGGTAATCAGCATTAAGATACGCGCAGGGAAACTCTTGTTGGCGAGCTTCGTACTGCGTTTTATCTGCACGAAGCATTACGGCTTTGGCGTGTACTTTCACCACATTCCCTTCCAGGTGAATCCAATGTTCGATGGTTGCTTCGCCCGGTTCATTTCTCAATCCCCACTGTTTAGGAATCGTTTTTACATAAATCAGGTTCGGTTGCTTATCTATGGCAACCACCTCAGATGAATTTCCGTAGACGTCGCCAGCCTGAACTGGATTCCAACCAAGCCCCACAATACCGGGATAATCAATGGGACCACTATATAGGGCAATTTGTACCTGACGGCCGCGATCAAAATTGTTAACCATATTAGCGGTACTAACTTTGCCACCACGACTATCGAGGAACGCCAGATAAGTTATGGCTCCACCATAACTGGTGTTAACGCCAACTTTAATCTGCCCATTTTCAATTGTTTGTACTATTTCAGCCCCTGGCCGAAGTGATGCACCTCTCTTAGCAGCTTGAGGCACAGACATACGAAGTTGGGCACTTACTGGGCTCAACTCTAACAAAAAGAAAACAGCAAATAGTATTAAAATCGAAATAAAGTGACAAAACGATGTTCGAGTCATATGAGAAGTGCATTTTCGTACACTTAATGACCCTCAGACAAATAGCATGCCAAAACCAACTCATGAGTTAGGCCCCTTTACTTGATCAATTGCTTCAGCGCGACATCTGTTACATTTCCGGATTGAACCAGCAACCGGTAATGAAACATAACGGATTTCCCGGCGGGCAATGTGTAGTTCATAGCGGGTAATTTACCATTTGTAAAAACAGATGGTCCTAATGGGTTGGCGGCAAACAGGCCATATCCCCTGGCGTGCCAGTAGGTTGGATAACCCACGTTTTTGGGGTCGTCCATCAGGACAACTGACACCGCTTCGTTGCCAACTGTTCCGGTAAGCTTTGTCCAGGCGGCCCGTGTGCCCCACACCGCGTCGCCCTCCACGCCTTCGCTCGTGCGGTACAGTCCGGTCACACCGGCATTATCTAACACGGGCACTTTGGTAGCTACTCCCTGAGCATCGGTGAACACCTCAGGTTTGGTTGATGGCTGTTCGAGCTGACGGGCCAGCCGCAGCGCGATCATACCTTCTTTATTATCTTTAAAGATCACCTCTTTATCCATCGCCTTCAGGGTTGATGTGCGGTCGATCATACGCTTGTCGGCACCAGCGCCAAACTGAAAAGTCGTCGTTTCCTGAAGCATAACCTTACCATCTTTATCGAGCCAGTCGGCGGTAACGACGAGTTCAGCCCGTCCTTTCCCGTTTTTCATGGATTTCACACCCGTATGCACAATGGTGCCAAATGGCCCTTTGTGCTCAGGTCCCACTTCGGTGGAGTTGTTCCAGAAGTCGTGCCCGTTTACATCGCCGTAGTTGAACCACATACCCACATGGTGCGGGTGATCGATACGCTCGCCCGGACGTGGGTCTAGCGGCCAGCCACGCGTAATAAAATTACCACCCGCCGAGAGAATTGGATAAAGAACCGGTTTTTTCAGCACCGCTGGCCCTGGATAGA
The DNA here is from genome assembly GCF_054782495.1 of Spirosoma aerophilum. NCBI lineage: Bacteria > Pseudomonadati > Bacteroidota > Cytophagia > Cytophagales > Cytophagaceae > Spirosoma > Spirosoma aerophilum. Next base: position 347,436 of record NZ_BAAGSJ010000038.1, read on the forward strand.
TATAAGCCGTAAACGGTTTCCCATCTACCGTAACCGTCACTTTCTTCTGGGCTTCATTGTGCGACAGTTGAATCTGGTTCGATTGTCCCCTACCGGTCAGTATTGAGCCTACGACTAAACAGGATAGAAAAAAATAGCGCATTGGATCGTTAGTTAGTCAACTTATTAAACTGCATTTCCTGAAGAGGCAAACAAATCGCCCCGACTTAAAAAAGCCGGGGCGATCGAAATGCTACTGAGTAAAAAGCGGCAAAAGTCCGCCGATCTTGAGCAGGAGCTAATCAGCCCCTAATTTCCCAACAGGATTTTGTTCGTTACGTCCTGATCGATCGTAATATATCCGGGGTAATTGACTTGCTTGCCCAGCAAATCCAGCGTTGGTTTAATGCGGATCGTTAATTTAGAAGGCTGTGTGCCACTGGCACCCGACAGGTTTTGCACGAGTTGTGTGAAGGCATCGCGCGTTTTGCTATCCGTAAGCAGTTGGTAGGCATTGGTATTCAGCCGAACCGGAACACGCGTACGGCCACCGCCGGGTTGCACTTCGATGCGCTGATTCAGAAACCCATTAAACAGCTCCTGGCCTGCCAACAGAATTCGGTATTCCAACTGGTTAATACCCGCAACCTTATTGGTTGGATTGGTAATATCAATATTCAGCCGCGCATCCAGCGGAACATTGCGAGTAAGCAAGCCTGCCGCCAAGCGTGGAAAACGGGCCGGATTGATGTCTTCCAGCTGCCGAAGCTGCCGAACATCAATACCCGCCAGGTAGATACTGTCGGCCGATGCGATGGTATAACGGCAATTGCCCAGGGTCTTTGCCTGTGAAAGCTGATTATTAACACTACACTGGCTAAACAAAAACGGCAGCGCCAGCAGCAGGCACGCAAGGGTTTTTCTCATGGTGAACATATTCATCGTTTTTCTATAAACGTTCGACAGGTGGGAAAGGGTTTGGTTTAATTTCATTAATACACCATTTATAACCAGTCAATAAACGTTAGCAACCGAAATTTGAATTTATAGGACGAATGAAGGCATTATAGTCACTCAATCGGACGCAGGCCTGTCTTCTGCCAGGGTTTCTCTATAGCGGGTATATCCACTCATTCACAGCGTCAACGGTATATCCTGCTTTATTCTTTTCCGGGCTACAATACTAACTTACTTATGATTCCCGTGTAATGTCGACTGCGGTGTATTGTCCTCTTTGCGCTATTAAAAAGACCTGTAATGTTTTATCTTTGCTCATGACACACTCACATCTTTAATGGAGAAGTTAACCGCCGACGACCTGGTTTACGGCTACATCAACGGCATTTTTCCAATGGCCGATGCGGACGGTACGCTCTATTGGTACGCGCCTGACCCACGTGCTATTATTCCGCTTGACACCTATAAACCGGCGAAATCACTTCGACCAGTGCTTAACCGTAATCAGTTCGAGATCCGGATCAACACCGCGTTTAATGAAGTAATGCACAATTGTTCAATTCCCAGGTCGGAGGATGACAGTGTCTGGATTTCGGACGAGATTATTAATGCCTACACCGAATTGCACCATATGGGGCTTGCGCACAGCGTTGAAACGTATATAGATAACAGGCTTGTTGGCGGGTTGTACGGGGTTGCCCTCGGAGCCGCTTTTTTTGGCGAATCGATGTTCAATCGGGTGAGTAATGCGTCTAAAGTAGCTTTTCATCATCTGATCCTTATTCTCCGCCAGCAACAGTTCACCCTGCTCGATACTCAGTTCATTAACGACAACGTTCGCCGGTATGGCGCTATTGAAATCCCTAAAGCCGATTACTTAAAGCAGCTCAAAGCCGCTATTCGCCAGAAGGCCCGCTTTGTAGAACCAATGGTTTTGCGAACTAGTCAGGCAAGCAAATAGAACCGTGTTGCGGCATTGGTGCGTATCTTTGCCGCATGACTAAGCCCGTTCTTGTACTTAAATTCGGCACGGCTTCCATCACAAAACCGAATGGTGAGCCAAATGAACCCGTCATGGTGGATATTGCCCGCCAGGTAGCCGTGTTGCATCCCCACTATCGCATCGTTCTGGTTTCATCGGGCGCTGTAGGCGCTGGTAAATCATTAATCCACGACTATCGGGGCGACATAACTCAACGGAAAGCTGCTGCCGCTGTTGGCAACTTACTGCTGCTCAACCAATACTCCCGTTTTTTTTCTATCTACGGCATTTCCATAGCACAAAGCCTGTGCGAACGCCACCACTTTGCCAACCGCGACCAGTTCCTGCAACTTAAACAGACGTATGAAGAACTATGGGCCAACGATATAATTCCTATCGCCAACGAAAATGACGTTGTAAGCAATCGCGAACTTAAATTTTCTGACAATGATGAACTGGCTACGCTCATTGCCGTTGGGTTCGGGGCCGAAGCCCTTATGCTCTGCACATCCGTTGGGGGGCTGCTGGACACAAATAATCAGATAATCCGGCAGGTAACCGATTTCGACGAACGCGTTTTTGGCGTGGTACGAACGGATAAATCATCAATGGGCTTAGGCGGTATGGCCTCAAAATTAACTTTTGCCAAACTAGCCACACGCATGGGCATACGGGTCGTCATCTTTGGGATGAGCGAACCGGATAGTATCAGCCGGGCATTGAAACGTGAGATCGGAACCGAATTTATACCACACGCCACAGCCCTCTCAGCCCGCAACCGGTGGCTCGCCAGTGGCAGCCTGGCTGTTGGACAAATACAGATCGATGCGGGGGCCGTTCGCGCGCTGAAGCAACGGCGGAGCTTGCTGGCGGTAGGTGTGCGAACCATCACCGGCGAATTTACCACCGGCGAAATGATCGAGATAACTGCCGAAGATCAGACGACCGTGGCCGTAGCCAGGGCCCGAATTTCCTCAGAGAGCTTATCGCAACAGCTTAATCAACAAAACGTTGAGGTGGCCAATGCAAATGATATCGTACTTTTGTAATCATGACACCCATTACACCTCTCCTCCAGGCGACTCAACAAGCCGCTGCCGTTGTTCGTCGGCTTAGTTCTGCTCATAAAACGGATCTGCTCAATCGGTTAGCCGATGTGCTGGCTGATCACACGACAGAAATTCTGGCCGAGAATCAGAAAGATCTCGACCGGATGCCTACTTCCGACCCGAAATATGACCGCTTGAAACTAACCGAAACCCGCGTGGCCGACTTATCAACGAGCCTGCGTCAGGTGGCGGTCCTGCCCGATCCGGGGGGGGAGGTGATCCTGGAGCGTACCATAGAACAGGGCCTTCAACTTAAGAAAATTGCGGTACCCTTGGGTGTAGTCGGTGTTATTTATGAAGCGCGACCCAATGTGACCGTCGATGTGGCATCGGTCTGCCTTCGGTCGGGGAATGCTTGTGTACTGAAAGGAGGAAAAGAAGCTGATTTCTCGAACCGCTATCTGGTTAGTCTCATTCAGGGGGTACTGGCGGAGTTTGACGTGCCCAAAGCCGCCGTCACCCTGCTTCCAACCGACGGGCCAGCCTCCCGGGGGGCCGTGGTCAATGAACTCTTAACCGCTACGCGCTATGTGGATATCATCATTCCACGCGGCTCAGAGTCGTTGATTCAGTTTGTGCGTAAAAACTCGCTGGTCCCCACCATTGAGACAGGCGCTGGGGTTTGCCATACGTACGTTGAAGAAAGCGCCGATCTGGACAAAGCAGTAGCTATTGTTGTTAACGCCCGGGTCTCCCGCCCATCGGTCTGTAACTCGCTCGACTGTGTGCTGGTCGATGAAACCATAGCCGGTCAATTTCTGCCAATGTTAACAGCCGATTTCGCTACATGGAATGTGGAGGTTTTCGCGGATGAAGCTGCTTATTCTATTTTTGAAAAGGCAGGCTATACGAATCTTCAACATGCCCGGCAGGCCGATTTTGGCCGGGAATTTCTGGACTATAAATGCGCCGTAAAAGTTGTTTCGGGATTGGATGAAGCCCTGTCGCACCTTCAGTTGTACTCATCGCGGCATTCAGAAGCCATTTTATCAAAAAATCAGGCACTTATCGACCGCTTCCTGTTTGAAGTCGATGCCGCTGCTGTGTACGCCAATGCCTCAACGCGTTTTACAGACGGTGGCGTTTTTGGTCTGGGAGCCGAGATTGGTATCTCGACTCAGAAACTTCACGCCCGGGGGCCCTTTGCGCTCGAAAAGCTCGTAACTGAAAAGTGGATAGTCGTTGGCGACGGCCAAGTGCGCTGGTAATTTTGTAAACGACCGTTACGCTAACACGGTAAGGTCAGCGTAACGGTCGTTCCTTTATTCAACTCGCTTCGCAACGATACCTCACCTCCCATTAGTTTTACGTAGTGGCCAACAATGTGCAGTCCCAGGCCCGTACCGGCAATATTTGTTACGTTTCTGGCCCGAAAAAACCGCTCAAACAAATGTATCTGATCTTCTTTTGAGATACCGATCCCCTCGTCTTCCACAGTCAGGATCAACTGTCCGGTCATGTAAACACCCTGTATCGTCACAACGGAATCTGGCCTGGAGTACTTCAAGGCATTTGACAGTAGGTTGACCAGGATCTTACTCAACAAAGAGGGATCAATCCAGACCGGGGCCGTACACATAAGCTGAGTAACTATTCGCTGTGTTGGCTTAAGACCATCCCGTATATCGGCTACTACCTGACTTACCAGCTGATTTACGTCTACTTCGGAAGAACGGGCTTTTATTTTTCCTTCCTCCAGCTTACCCACCGACAAAAACTCTTCAAGGATGTTATTGAGGTTATTGACTGCCGTCTGAATTCGGCTAATGTGTCGCTGCCGTTTGTCCTGCTGGTCACCTTCGGTATATCGCTCCAGCAAAGAAGCTGAGCTAAGCACGGTCGTCAGTGGCGTACGAAACTCATGGGAAGCCATCGAAACAAACCTCGACTTCAGATCGCCTAATTCCCGTTCGGTTGCCAATGCCCGCGCCAGTCCGTCTTTAGATTTCTCCAGTTCTTCGAGCGTTTCAAGCAACACCTGTGTTCGCTCAGCTACTTTCTGTTCCAATTCGGCGTTTAGTTGCTCAATATGATCCCGGTGTGCCAGTAGCTGACGTTCGGCCAGGATAAGCGTTGTGGTTTCGTTTACGGCGGTAAAGATGCCGCCAATACCACCTGATTCCACATAAATGGGGCTGTAGGCAAAGGTAAAATAGCACTCTTCCGGAAAACCGTGGCGGTTTATGATTAATAATTGGTTTTCTGACCAGGTTGATTCGCCCCGCATCAGCACACCGTCGAGCATTGGGCCGATGATATCCCAGATCTCCAGCCAGATATCCTTTCCCCGACTACCGAACGCGATGGGGTGCTTGGTCCCGATCAGCGGTATGTAGGCATCATTGTAAATCATGGTCAACTCAGGCCCCCACCAGATCAAAATAGGAAAGCGGGAGTTGATGCAGGTACTGATGATGGTTCGTAAACTCTGTGGCCACTTATCGATGGGCCCTAAAGCCGTATCCGACCAATCTCTCTGTCGGATCAGGGCTGCCATCTCGCCGTCGCCGGTCAGGAATTGAGGAGTCGGAAGTTCATTCATGATGTGGATGTAAGATAAAACCCGGATACACTTAACAAGATGATTTTACTCATGTCGTTAAATGACCTGCGTCAGTAGTCAGGCTAACAAAACCCCATACTTTTGAATACCGTAACTTGTATCTTTTACCATATGCTACTCTCTTTTACATCAGTTGACGAACAAGCGAACATTCGGGAATGTGCTTGGTGGTTCAACACCATCGAAGCGGCATTCGAGGCATTGAACGCTGTTTTTGCCAAGGGAAATCACATTATCCAGGCAGCATTAATCGACGACGAGAAACGTACTGCGCTACCCGTCGATGCGTTTGATGGAGACTCCGTTTCAGCGCCCATGCAGGAACTCGAAAACGAATGGCAACAGCTATTGGGCCAGCCGCTCAAGCCGCAATCCGTTAATAGAGAATTCTAGGTCGATACGCTGCAGTTTAAGCCGCTACAATCAGTACCCATACCACTCTCCCCACCATTTCTGTAAACTCCGGCGAATCTCGGCTTCCCGAGCATTATGGCCGGGCTCGTAAAGCTTACGCCCTTTTAGATCGTCGGGTAAAAAATTCTGTAAGGCAAAGTTCCCTTCCTGGCTATGGGCATATTGATAGTCCTTGCCATAACCAATCTGCTTCATCAGTTTGGTCGGTGCATTTCGAAGGTGGAGCGGAACGGGCAAATGGGCCGTTTGTTCAGCCAGTGCAAGCGCATCGTCTATAGCCACATAACTGGCATTGCTCTTGGGCGATGTGGCCAGATATACAGCCACCTGCGACAGGATAATCCGGCCCTCGGGCATACCGATAGCCCGAATAGCCTGAACGGCTTCTGAAGCCATGATCATGGCGGTGGGATTGGCATTACCAATATCTTCTGATGCCATAATCAGCATACGACGGGCAATGAAAACCGGATCTTCACCCGCAACGATCATCCGGGCCATCCAGTACAAAGCCGCATTAGGATCGGAACCCCGCAGCGATTTGATAAAAGCAGAAATAATATCGTAGTGCTGCTCGCCCGACTTATCGTACCGGGCAATGTTCTGCTGGGCAACGGAGGTTACGCCCTCGTCAGTAATCACCAGTGGGTCGGCCGATACATGGGCGGATGCGACCAGTTCCAGCAGGTTTAACAGTTTACGACCGTCGCCCCCCGATAACCGAAGCAGTGCATCGTAGGATTCAACTGTAATCTTTTTAGATTGTAAAAAGGCATCCTGTGCAATGGCCCGGTCAACAACCTGAATCAGTTCATCGCGGCTGAGAACTTCGAGAATATAAACCTGACAACGCGATAGCAAGGCGCTGTTCACTTCAAAAGATGGATTTTCGGTTGTAGCACCGATAAGCGTGATCTGCCCTTTTTCGACAGCTCCCAGCAAAGCATCCTGCTGGCTTTTGTTGAACCGGTGGATTTCGTCGATAAACACCACGGGCGAAAACATGCCCAACATGGAGCTGCTACCGGGTCGGCTCAGCACTTCCCGAATTTCCTTTACACCCGAATTAATAGCACTCAATGCAATGAATGGACGCTTGACAGCCTCCGCCAATAGCAGCGCCAGTGTCGTTTTTCCCACACCCGGCGGGCCCCATAAAATCATGGATGGCAAGCGTCCGGCATCCACCGCCCGTCGGAGAGCGCCAGCGGGACCGATAAGCTTACGCTGCCCGATTACATCGTTCAGTATGCGGGGACGAACCCGTTCAGGCAAGGGTGTTGAGTCTGTATTCATAAAACGAAGTTACCCCAATGCCCGAGTCTTTACAACCAGGACGTAATGGCTGGGGAGCCCGTAAGCTCGTTTCGCAAACAAAAACCCGGCAACTTTATGAAAATTGCCGGGTTGGAGGAAGGTTTAGGAACAGACAGCGTCAAAGCGACACATTTTCAAGCGTTACATACCGCTTGAGGTTACTCATAGCTCCAAATATCAAATTGTAAACGGATTGAATGTTAATATCCATGAGCGACGAAATTTCTTCATTACTCATGTTCTGAAAGTACCGAAGATGAACGGCTTCCCGCTGACGACGGGGAAGTTTATCAAGCGCCTGATGCAAGCAATCGGTCATGTACGAATCTTCTTCGTGTGCAATCAGCAGGTTCTCATGCGATGGATCGGCCCCCGGCAATGTATCACCTACCCGTCGGCCATTGATCATATCGTCCTGACTAACCAGTTTCTGCTCTGCCGTTAGATGACGAACTAATTTCCGTTTAATAGAAGCCATCAGGTAAAAACGAACAGATGTCGTTGGCCCGATAGTGGTCCGGTGCTTCCAGAGTTCGACAAACAGGTCGTGAATGCAATCTTTAATCAGCGCACGATCGGTGGCAAAGTGAGCGCAGTAGTGGTAGAGGGTTTGAACATAATTTTGATACAATCGGGCAAACGCATTTTCATCGCCACCGCGAAACTGATTCCAGAGGGTTTCGTCGTCGGGGCCGGTTTGGGAGCGTGAGCGAGCCATAGATAAGTGAGAGGGTAAAGGTTAGGAATAGCCTTGGGAAGTGTAAACGTACCCATAAAAAATAGAATTTAAAATAGTTATTAAATAAAATTTTTTAATGGAGCTATTTCACTATTTGGAGAGGGGAAAATATGAAGTTTTTACCATCAAACAACCCCCGATCACTTAGCTTCAACGAAGGAATTACCAGTAATGCCATAAACGATAAGGTCATAAATGGGGCCGATAAGGTACTTCCCAAATTTTGTTTGGCTAACTGGTCCAAAGCCGCATACCGGGCAGCTACGTCATAACCATCCTCATCGGTCATCAGCCCCGCAACCGGCAGGGGAAGAAGCAAAGGCAGCGGATCGGGGGCCATATCCTGTCCACCTTTCGTCCCTGAACCGGCTGTCATCGGCTTTCCACTCACCGCAGACAAGCCACCTTTGGCATTAATAACCAGATTGACTGCCTCACAGATACTTTCATCATCGCAGCCAACGGCCGTTATATTATGCGAATCGTGCCCTACCGATGAGGCAATGGCCCCGTGTGTCAGACCGAAGTTTTTTATGAAAGCCACTGCCGGAGGGGCATCCTTGTACCGATTGACAACAACCAGTTTCAGCACATCACGCGCCACATCAGCGACCAGCTCCCCATCTTTACTGGCTGGAGGTAGTTGTAATTCATTCGTAATAAGCTGCCCATCGAGGGCTTCAATGACCCGAATGTATCCATCTTCCTCCGGCCCATCAGCGTTTACAACAAAGTCTCCCGGCTTTTTGGGCGAACAGCTAAACTGATTGACATGCTCACTTCGCCAATCAGGAATGTTCGATTGACCATCCTGAGCGACCACTTCGCCATTAATAACCGTTTGTTGCACCCGTAGATTTTCCAGATCCGATACAATGATGTAGTCGGCGGGATCACCTTCGCGCAACAAGCCAACCGGTAGTCTATAATGAAGAACGGGATTCAGGCAGGCCGCCCGTAATACGTTCCAGAGTGAATGTCCTTTTCTGAGTGCCCGTACCGCCAACTGATTAATGTGCCCTACGGCCAGCGTATCGGGGTGCTTATCGTCGGAACAGAACATGACCTGGTGCGGAAATTCGGCTAACAGCGGAATGAGCGCTTCGAAGTTTCGGGCCGCACTGCCTTCCCGAATCAGAATATTCATTCCGCGCCGGGCTTTATCCAGCCCTTCATCATAGGTAAAACACTCATGATCAGTACTGATACCCGCATCGATATACTGCTGGGCGTCGTCACCCGTCAATCCGGGGGCATGACCGTCAATGGGTTTATTGAACGCTTTGGCTAAACGAATTTTCGCCATCATGTCGGGGTCTTCATGCAATACACCCGGAAAATTCATGACTTCGGCCAGATAGCCAATTTCTTTCATGGCCAGTAACTGTCTGACATCCTGTGCGCTGATCGTCGCCCCGGCCGTCTCGAAGGTCGTTGCCGGTACGCAGGATGGCGCACCGAACATAAATTTAAACGGCACCCGACGGGCCTCCTCAATCATATAGTTCACACCGGCAACGCCCAGCACATTACCAATTTCGTGCGGGTCCGATACGGTGGCTACGGTACCATGCACAACAGCCAGCCGCGCGAACTGCGGGGGGGTGAGCAACGAACTTTCAACGTGAACGTGAGCGTCAACAAAACCGGGTAATACATAAGGCTCTCCGGTGCGCTCGGGTCCTAATCGGTCGATCTGGACAATGCGCCCATTTTCCACCACGAGGGTACCATAAAAAATAGTTTGATCGAACAGATTCAGGATATTAGCCGTGAGCATGTATTAAATTCGAATAAAGATTTTCCGGAAGTACATCCACCGAAGTATCAGATAAAAGATGCCTAGTGTGACAAGGCCAACCAGTAGTTTTTCATAAACCGGACCCAGGATCAGGAAGATGCCATTTCCCAGATGTGTATACAAGGCGGTAACAATGAAGTGGTCGATCAGATGAACCAGGCAGTAAATAGCGATAGAGTTCATACCCACAACGACAAGCGGAAATGCCCAGTCCTTCTTTCTCGATACATCAATTATACCGTAGAAAAACGCAAGGAACCAATAACACCAGCCTCCACTGAACAACACCCAGGCGGGTGTCCAGATTCGTTTGACAACCGGACAAATACCCACAGCCTGCAACAAAGCGCCCGTTAACAGGCAAATGGCTCCTACCAGCAGAAACCGCTTCAACAGCACGCGGGCTGTTGTGCCCGACCGTAGCCACCTTCCGGCCTGCAAACCCAGCAGCATAGTGCCCAGCGTTGGAATAAAGCTAAGCGTAGCGTACCCTCCCCCATTGAAGAGGAATGGTTTTTCGCGGGGAAACAGATTGAGAAACCAGGTATCAAACGCCCAGGCAAGGTTACTGTTCTTATTGAAATGAGCCATTAGTCCGGTATAATGCTCCGGCCATTCGGGCGGCACACCAACATCGCCGTAAGCAAAATTCATCGTTTCCGGTGCCGGATACAGCACAAAGGCCAGCCAATAGCCAATCAGAACGACACCAAGCGCCACCCATACGGTTCGGGATTTCTCTTTGCCTAATAGAAACAAAAATGGATACCCGAGGCCAATTTGGGTCAGTGTATCTTCAAACGTGAAATTCGTCTGGTTTGAATGGGTTGAACGTAAAAAGATGCCCAGTAAGACCAGTATCAGCGACCGGCGCAGGGCGTGGCCAAACTGCATCCGAAAGGACTGCCCCTGCGCCGTCCGGCTAGCCATGGAATAGGGCAGTGCAACACCTACCAGAAACGAAAATGACGGCTGGATCAGGTCGTGCAGGGAGCACCCGGCCCAGGCTACGTGGCTTTGATGATGTGCCAGAAAAGCCCAGATTACACTGTTCGGGAAAGCCTCGTGCATTCGGTCGAATTGCAACATTTCGGCCGCCATTAGCATCATCACAAATCCCCGATAGGCATCCATAGACATAAGGCGACCATCGACGAAACCGGTTTTGGGAGTAGGTAAAGTTGAAGCCATGATCAGGCGGTGGGAATTTAAGAGTCTAAACTTAGCACCACCGGTCACATTCACAATGGAGTTGGTTAAAGTTTTTACTATCGGTGGTATATTTCGGTCCATTATGTCTCTTTACTACTAAATAATCCGTTTTTCAGATGCCTGCCCGTGTGCTAAAAGTTCATCCTGCCGATAATGTAATTGTTGCCTTGCGCAATCTGGCTGCCGGAGAACAAATCGAATTCGATAACACCGTTTACGATCTCCCCTATGCTGTTGGGGCCAAACATAAATTCGTAACCGAAGACAGACAGCCCGGCGATCCGATTACCATGTACGGCGTATTGGTTGGTAAAGCCACGCAACCCATTCGCCGGGGAGAGCCCATCACGACGTTTAACCTCAAACATGACGCCGACCGGTACGGCCTCGACAAGAAACAGCCTTATGCCTGGCAACCTCCCGATGTGTCGAGTTGGCAGAATCGGACATTCATGGGCTACCATCGAGCCGATGGCAGCGTGGGTACGCGCAACTACTGGGTTGTTGTGCCGCTGGTCTTTTGCGAGAACCGCAATGTGCTTATCCTGAAAGATGCTTTTGAACGCGAACTGGGCTATGCGCAACCCGAAACTTACCGGGCTCAGGTACACGAGTTGCTGAGTCTGTATAAAGCGGGCGAAATGGATGTAGTAAAAAAAATGCAGCCCTTCGTGGATGAGTCGCAGAACCAGACGATCAGCCACCATCCGGCCAACCGGCCCTTCAAAAACATTGATGGCATTAAGTTTCTGACGCACGAGATGGGTTGTGGCGGCACCCGGCAAGATTCGGGCTATCTGTGCTCGCTGCTGGCAGGTTTTATCAACAATCCCAATGTAGCCGGTGCCACCATCCTTAGTCTGGGCTGCCAGCATCTACAGGTCGATATGATCTCGGCCGAGATCAAGCGGCAGAATCCAAAATTCAACAAACCCCTTTTGTTGTTCGAACAACAGGCCGGCACCGAATACGCGCTGATGTCTCAGGCGGTAAAAGAAACATTTCTGGGTCTGGTTGAGGTGAACAAACTTGAGCGACAGCCGGCTCCGCTCAGCGCCTTGACCGTTGGCTTAAAATGTGGCGGTTCTGATGGCTTTTCGGGCATATCTGCCAACCCCGCCCTTGGGCAGCTATCCGACATTATCGTCACGCTGGGCGGCAAAACGGTGCTGGCCGAGTTCCCCGAGTTGAACGGCGTTGAACAGGAGCTGATCAACCGGACCGACGATACCGACAAAGCGCAGAAGTTTATCACTCTGATGGGCGATTACTCAGCACAAGCCGAAGCGGCCGGTTCAGGATTCGACATGAACCCATCGCCCGGCAACATTAAAGATGGCCTGATTACCGATGCCATCAAATCGGCAGGGGCGGCTAAAAAGGGAGGCACATCCCCCGTAGCCGATGTGCTGGACTATGCAGAACCAGCCACTACCCCCGGTCTTAACCTGCTTTGTACACCCGGCAACGATGTCGAAGCCACAACCGGCATGGCTGGTTCAGGGACCAATGTCATTGTGTTTACAACAGGGCTGGGAACCCCCACCGGCAACCCGATTTGCCCGGTCGTGAAGGTATCGACCAATACGGTTCTCAAAAACCGGATGCCCGATGTGATCGACTTCGATAGCGGTCCCATCATCGATGGCGAACAAAGCATCGACCAGAATGCCCATGCCATGCTCGAATACATCATCCGGCTGGCGTCGGGCGAGGTAATTACCCAGGCCGAACGATTGGGTCAAGACGATTTCATTCCCTGGAAACGGGGTGTTTCACTTTAAATTGGTGAAAGAATGAAAGAGCGAAAGAGCGCTGTAATCTGCGTATAAACTTTTGCTCTTTCATTCTTTCGCTCTTTCGCTCTTTATGTTCTCACTAAAAAACAAAACTGCCCTGATTACGGGTGGGGCCAGCGGAATTGGACTGGCCATTTCGCAGACCTTTGCGCAGGCCGGTGCCCATGTTCATATTCTTGAAATCAATGGCGAACTGGCGCAACGCGTAGCCGACGATATTGTGGCGAATGGCGGGCAGGCACAGGCCCATACCATTGATGTATCGAATCAGGCGCAGGTGGTTGAATTGGTTGGCCAGATTGCGGCCACTTCGCCCATTCATATTCTGGTCAACAACGCCGGTGTCGCCCATATTGGTAGAGCTGACACCACCGAAGAAGCCGACTTCGACCGCATTTTCCGTATCAACATTAAAGGGGTTTACAACTGTCTGTACGCCACTATTCCGCATTTTAAGGCGAACGGGGGCGGAGTAATCCTGAACATGGCCTCTGTAGCAGCCTCCGTGGGCATACCCGATCGGTTTGCCTATTCCATGAGTAAAGGTGCCGTGCTTACCATGACACTTTCGGTAGCAAAAGACTACCTAGCCGATAAAATACGGTGTAACTGCATATCACCCGCCCGGGTGCATACCCCTTTCGTTGATGGTTTTATCGCCAAAACCTATCCGGGACAGGAAGCTGAAATGTTCGAAAAGTTATCCAAAACGCAACCCATCGGCCGTATGGCCGAACCTCAGGAAGTTGGTGCACTAGCGTTGTACCTGTGCTCCGACGAAGCCGGTTTCGTTACCGGCTGCGACTATCCGATTGACGGCGGGTTTGTGCGGCTGAATAATTAATAAATGTTGACACAGGGAGGGGGATGATAGCGCTATAGTGTTTTCATCCCCCTCCCTGTGTCCTTTAGAGCAGCCTGACTACTCGGCAAATCCAACCTTTTCGTCTATCCGAAAACCCGGAATGACCTCAGCGGCTAAAGTGCCGTCTTTTAGCTTCTGTGCCAATACGAATACATTTCCTTCCAAAAGATATTGTTCAACACTTTCATGTTTTGTGTCAACGATCCAATATTCCTGAACCCCATGAAGTACATAATCGGTCATTTTGATACCATAGCCCCGGTCGAGCGTGCTGTCAGATAAACTTTCGACAACAAAAACAGGTGGTGGAAAGGCTGATTGTTTCGAGCAAAAACTCATTGCTTTCGAGCTTAACCAGCAATTCGCGAAGATTGGTCGACTGACTAATTTCGTCAAGAGCGGTCATACTGCAGATTACTCGTTGGGGACTAAGCACATATAATAAAACCCGGATAGTTTCTTACCCGTTATCAAACCGAAAGCCAATAATGGGCCCACCTTCATTTTATTCCGGCAGGCCTGCATTTACGGTATTATGGTTAAACTTGCACCCTGTTGTGCTTTTCGTTTAAAGAATCTCTCTCCTGCATGAAACTATTCCGCTTCGGCTCGCCCGACCACGAACATCCGGGTGTTGTACTACCAACCGGTCAACATATTGACGTAACGCACTTTGGTGAAGATTACGACGAATCTTTTTTTGCCAGCAATGGCCCCGAACGGCTTACCCACTGGCTCACGGCTCATGCACAAAACTGCCCGGAGGTATCGGCCGATGAACGCTTTGGCCCCTGTATAAAGCGGCCGTCCAAAATTGTTTGTGTGGGTCTCAACTATGCCAAACACGCAGCCGAAACAGGTGCAGCGACACCTGCCGAACCTATTTTATTCTTTAAGTCAACAACGGCGCTTTGCGGTCCAAATGATAACGTCGTTATCCCAAAACGTTCCGAAAAGACCGACTGGGAGGTTGAACTGGCTATTATCATTGGCAAACGTGCCAGTTACGTTGAGCTGGATGAGGCCATGGATTACATTGCCGGTTATGCCCTGCATAACGACTACAGCGAGCGAGCCTGGCAACTGGAGCGGGGTGGCCAATGGGTAAAGGGCAAAAGCGCCGATACCTTTGCGCCACTGGGACCGTATCTGGTAACGACGGATGAGGTAGCCGAACCCAACAACCTACACCTGTGGCTCAGCATCAACGGCAAGATGTTGCAGGATTCCAATACTGACGACATGATCTTCAACGTCCCAACGCTGGTTAGCTACATCAGCCAGTTCATGACGTTGCTGCCCGGCGATGTCATCTCGACCGGCACACCGGCTGGTGTTGGCCTGGGTATGACTCCCCCCTGGTACCTCAAACCCGGCGATGTGGTTGAATTGGGTATAGAGGGGCTCGGCGAACAGAAACAGACAGCCGTCGCATTTGTTTAAACCTGGATTTTATGATTTAAATAGCTGACACTGATTTCCACTTTCAGTGAAAGCCCAATAATACGATCACAGTCGGTCAGACTAATCAAATAAATCCCGGTTATGACAGTTGACGCCCACCAACATTTTTGGCACTTCGATCCGGTTCGGGATAGCTGGATTACGGATGATATGGCCATCATTCAGCGTGATTTCCTCCCCGCTGATCTGGAGCCGGTTCTGGCACAAAACGGTATCGATGGCTGCGTGGCGGTTCAGGCGTCGCAGACCGAAGACGAGACAATGTTTCTGGTTCGCATGGCGCAAACGTACGACATTGTGAAAGGGGTAGTCGGCTGGGTTGATTTGCAGTCGGAGCAGTTGCCCAACCAATTACAATCACTGTCGCAGTACGGCCAAATAAAAGGCTACCGGCACGTGGCCCAGGCGGAACCAGACGATTTTTTGGCGCGGCCAGCCGTCATGGATGGCATTCGGCAGTTAGCTGATTTTGGACTGACCTACGATATTCTGATCTACCCAACGCAGTTAAAAGCCGCGCTTCAGCTGGTCCGATCGGTACCCGAAGTGTCCTTTGTCATCGACCATCTCGCCAAACCTTACATCAGGAAGGGAGAAATCAGTCGCTGGTCGAATTTTATGGCGGAGATTGCCAAAAGCAGCCATGTGTCGTGCAAACTCTCGGGCATGGTGACGGAAGGCGACTGGCAAAACTGGAGCAAAAAAGATTTCTTCCCGTATATGGATGTCATCTTCGAAAATTTTGGCCCTGATCGTATCCTGTTCGGCTCCGATTGGCCCGTATGTTTGGTAGCCGCCGATTACACCCAGGTCAAAACGCTGGTCGAAGACTACGTAAGCAACTGGGGTGAAGAGGTTCGGGCAAAGGTCTTTGGCGGTAACGCCGTGTCGTTTTATAAGTTATAAAAGGTTGTGATACAGAGATTCGCAGAGACAACACAGGGATACACAGGGAATTTGTAATAGACCTCCGTGAATTTCTTTTACTCGCTGTGTATCTCTGTGTCACACCCCTTCCCCTTCGTTTATGAATTGTTTCGTTGGCATTGATGTCGGTACTACGAATGTAAAAGCACTGGCTATGCCAGCGGATTTAAGTCAGATTCTGGCCCATGCCTCCGCTCCACTGACGACCCTCAACCCTGAGTCCGGTTATGCCGAGCAGGACCCGGCCGAGATCTGGAACGCCTTTGTTCAGGTTATTGCCGAAATTAGCCGGGAGCTTACTGAGGGCGGTCATGTTATTACGCACGTGGCTTTCTGCACCGCCATGCATAGTCTGCTGCCAATAGATGCACAAGGCAATACGATTGGCAACGCCATTCTCTGGTCCGATAACCGGGCGGAGGAACAGGCGAAAACCTTGCGCAGTACACAAGCCGATCTGGGCAAGGCAATCTATGCCGAAACGGGGACGCCCCTCCATCCCATGATTCCGCTTTGCAAGCTAGCCTGGCTGCGCGAAAACGATCCCCGAACCCTACGCCGTACCGCTCACTTTGGCTCCATCAAAGAGTTTTTGTGGTATAAGTTAACCGGCCAGTTCGAGATCGATTATTCCATTGCCACCGCTACAGGCTTATTTAACGAAAGCAAACGGCAATGGAGTGAACTGGCGCTGAATTTTGCCGGTGTTCGAGCCGATCAGCTGTCAACACCTGTTTCAACGACTTACCAACGTCCCTACCAACCCCGTCCCGAAACGGCTGGTTTGGGGATACCCGCCGGCGTTTCGCTGGTCATCGGCGCATCGGATGGGTGCCTGGCCAATCTCGGCGCGGGCGCGATCAAGTCCGGCACAGCAACACTCACCATTGGGACCAGTGGAGCCATTCGACAAACGGTTCACAAGCCCCTCCGCGATGCTGAAGTACGGCTGTTCTGCTATTTTCTGGACGAAGGCTATTATGTGGTTGGCGGACCAACCAACAACGGCGGCAATGTACTGGAGTGGGTCACTGAAAAACTAACGCTGCAGGATACAGACGCCGTTTTGGCCGATGCGGCCACTATAACGCCCGGTTCGGATGGCCTTCTATTTCTCCCTTACCTTCAGGGCGAACGGGCACCGCTATGGGATGCTTCGGCGCGGGGAGCCTACCTGCATGTCGACTGGCAGCATACACGAGCGCATTTTGTCCGGGCCGCGCTGGAAGGCGTTCTCTTCAATCTGCTGAGTATTAATGAGCTGCTCATACATCAAACGGGCCCCGCGCGTGTCATTCATGCCAACGGCGGCTTTGCCCAGTCAGACCTCTGGGTTCAAATGCTGGCCGATATGGCGGGTATTCCGGTTCGGCTCAATGCCAGCAATGAGAGTGGCTCTATGGGTGCCATTTTGCTGACAATGAAGGCAACCGGAGTAGTCAAAACGCTGGATGAAGCCGCCGAACGGGTAGCCTTTGGCAAGACATTCCAGCCCGATCTGGACCGGCATACGATGTACCGGAAGGCATTCAAACTATGGCAGGAAGCACAGAAAAAACTATACGACGGCAGCCGGAGTGCCGAATAACAGACTTTCCTCGCCATCATCTTTATACATTATTTTTTTCTCGAAGCGCAGGCCAAGCTTTTCGAGCAGATGAATGGACGACTGGTTGGCCGGACTGGTAAAGCCAAGGATACGGGTTATGCCAAACTGTTCCTGTGCGTATGTCATTAAAGCCGAAGCCGACTCGTAACCGTACCCCCATCCTGTATGACCGGGCAAAAAGGCAAACCCAATATCAGGCGCATCCAGGGTTTCGCGTTGGAACAAGCCACACATGCCAATGGCCTGTCCGGTCGCTTTTAACGAAACCAGATACGACCCGAATCCCATCCGTTCGTAACTTTTTAGCGGTCCATCAACAATGTACTGTTCGGCATCCTGAAGCGTCCGCACACCCCGATCGCCAATGAACTGCAGCCAGGCAGGCGTGTTGAGCAGCTCCAGAATAAAACCGGCATCCTCAACAGAAAACTTCGTAAGCAGCAGACGCTCCGTTTCAATCATTTTTTGGCTGTACGGACTTTACAAGAAGATCAGGCATTGTGGCAGCTTTCCAGCCGCGTTCCTTAAAACGCTACCGCTTTTAATCGGAGACCGGTGTCTTCGGGTAAGCCGAATACCAGATTCATATTCTGAACGGCATGTCCGGAGGCTCCTTTAGTCAGGTTGTCGATGACACTCGTAATTAGTAACTGGCCATCGTGCACTTCCAGATGCAGCAGGCATTTGTTGGTATTAACCACCTGTTTCACATCCACCGGTGTATCGCTGACATGTGTGAACGGGTGTCCTTCGTAATAGCTCCGGTATAGTTGCTTCGCTTCGTCGAGGGTTCCGGTGAATGGTGTGTACACATTGGCCATAATACCCCGGGTGAAGTCACCCCGGTACGGCACGAAGTTGATGGCGTGACTGAAATCAGGGTCAAGCTGGGTCAGGCTCTGTCGGATTTCGGCCAGGTGCTGGTGCGTAAAGGCTTTGTAGATCGACACGTTGTTGTTCCGCCACGTAAAGCCGGTTGTGGGCACAAGTGCCTGTCCGGCCCCGGTGCTGCCCGTTATGGCACTCACGTGAACATCGTCGGATAGCTTCCCCGCTTTTGCGAGAGGCAACAGCGCTAATTGTATGCTGCTGGCAAAACAACCGGGGTTGGCAATCCTCATGGCTTCCTGAATACGCTCGCGGTTGAGCTCCGGCAGACCATATACAAAATCGTCATGCTCATCGCGAAAATCGGCGCTAAGGTCAATGACAGCGACATCATCCGACACATCGTGCTCGTCCATAAACGTAGCCGATGCGCCATGACCGGAACATAGAAAAATAGCGTCCAGCCCTTCCTGCGCTACCAGTTCCGTTGTTTCTTCTCCCGAGAAAGTCAGGTCTGTGTCGCCCAGCAAGTCGGTATGGGTTGCCCAAACAGGTTTGCCTGCCTGGCTTTTACTGTGCGTAAACGCTACGTTCACAAATGGGTGATTAATTAAAATTCGCAGCAATTCGCCCCCTGTGTACCCTGCTCCCCCAATGATGCCAACGTTTATTTTTTCCATGTTTTTTTAACGACCGCGTTCGGTTATTGATTCAATGATGCTTTCGTTTAACGTGATACAGCTCACTCAAACGACACTTAATTAACATTATTCAGCTGATGATACCCGACGCTGTTCGCTGATCGCCCCAAACCAGGTCATAGCCCGATTCAGCACCTGTTCATCAAAAGTCGTTACGTATTCGCTTTCGAATCCGGGCCGGTCGAGTGTTAACGAGCGACTTAACGCATGGTTGTGTATCACCAGCGTTGGCTTGCTGGCAATGGGAAAGAACTGGATTCCCATGCCGTTTTTTTGAAAGGACAAGGTCGGACATCCCAGGCAGCACAAATGCATAGGGAGCGAATCGAGCGTAAACGCAGCCTGGGCGTGTTCGCTCAAACTGGCCATGTCCTGAAGTGTCAACTTATTCACGGCCAGTATCAATCGATCAGCGGCAGTTGGATTACGTTCCAGAACGCGTTCATAGAGGGCCGTCGTGAATGCTTTTTGTCCGCTAAACACCAATGGATTGGGGCTGGTCTGTAACAACTGCGTTGCCAACTGACACCAGTAATCAACAGGCAGCATCCGAACGGGATCGCCCGACTCGGGACAGATCAGAATGGGCTTATCGGCAGGAACCGGGCAATTTAGTTTGGCCCATAACTGGTCAGGCAACTCGGCAGGATGAACGAAGTAAGGCTCAACCGTTTGGAGATTAGCCTTAATTCCCATGGGCTTTAGCAGATTGAGTATTAAGTCAAAGTTGTGAACCTCCTCATCCGGCAGAAAGAGTTCATCGTCCAGCAATCCGCCAAATCCCCGCGTTCCATACCCTATTTTACGCTTTACCTGTATGTATGGCAGGATAAAGTGCATGGGCGAATCCGAGAACCGAATATCGACCGAATACGCGTATACCGTGTCGTTGAGCGTTTTGATGGCCGCTTTCGTAGTTTGCCAGAAATCCTGCCATTTCTGCCATTTGGACAACGGCCGACGGCTTGTTCCGATATGATTAAGGTGGATAACCCGTCGTATGTACGGGTTATCCTTCCAGATCGGGTCGCACCAGCTACCGGCCACAATATCGATCTGAGCATTGGGATATTGATGCCGGATCAGCGGCAATGTATACGACAGAATCAGTGCATCGCCCAGGTGCCCCGCTGTCATCAACAGAATGGCAATTTGATCGGTATTGGGTAAACGCTCCTGCCTACGCGCATAGCTTCCCGTTGCGTAGGCATCAACAACTACATCGAGCAGTTGTAATGGATACGCCATACGGCGGGGAGCACAGTATTTTCTCGGCTTACCGATCACTGATTGTTGATTTTCTCGTAGATCATCACCTGGTTGGAGGCTACTTTGGAGAAGCCCCGCACATCGTCGCCGGTCCAGGCATTGTTCATTTCGCCATACGAACCAAACTTGGACGACATCAGATCGTGATCGGACTCGATACCCAGCACCTGGAACCGATACGGTGCCAGCATAACATGCACTTTACCTGTCACATGTGCCTGCGAATCGGCCAGGAACGTTTCGATGTTGCGCATGACGGGGTCCATGAACTGCCCTTCGTGCAGCATGGTGCCGTACCAGTTGGCCAGTTGCTCTTTCCAGTACAACTGCCATTTACCCAGTACATGCTTCTCCAGCGTGTGGTGCGCTTTTATTAAAATCAGGGGAGCGGGGGCTTCAAAGCCCACGCGGCCTTTGATCCCAATGATCGTATCGCCCACGTGAATGTCGCGGCCAATGCCGAACGGCCCAGCCAGCTCGGTGATCTTACGAATCGCATCGACTGAATTCGGGAATTTCTCACCGGCAACTTCTCGTATCTCACCGTGTTCAAACACAAGCGTAATGGTTTCGGGCTCCGTCTTCGTCACCTGGGTTGGCCAGGCTGATTCGGGCAGAAACTGATCGGAGGTCAGCGTTTCTTTTCCACCCACTGACGTACCCCACAGCCCTTTGTTGATCGAGTAAGCTGCTTTATGCCACTCCTGATCGACACCTTTTGCCTTCAAGTATTCAATTTCGGCCTCCCGCGACAGGCGCAGGTCACGAATAGGCGTAATGACTTCGGCATCGGGCGCAATAATCCGGAACGCCATATCGAAACGTACCTGATCGTTACCGGCACCGGTGCTGCCGTGCGCAATGGCAGAAGCGCCGATTTCGCGAGCATATTCGGCGGCAGCAATGGCCTGGAAAATCCGCTCGGCACTTACGGATAGCGGGTACGTATTGTTTTTCAACACATTACCGAACACCAGAAACTTCAGGCATTGCTGGTAGTAATCATCCGTTTTCGAGATCGTCACGTGCGACTTGACACCCAGTGAATAGGCCCGCTCCTCAATGGCTTTGAGTTCGGCATCCGAGAAGCCGCCCGTGTCGACCAGCACCGAGTACACATCCATGCCCCGGTCTTCGGACAAATATTTAACACAGAAGGAGGTATCAAGACCTCCACTAAAGGCGAGAACTACTTTTTGAGACATCAGAGAGAGTGACGCCAGGCGATTCCGCACCTGTTGTCAGAATGGTTTTGGCGGGGCAAATATCGGGCTTGTTAACGAAAAACCCGACTGAAATTGTATCCTTTCGTTTATTAGGTGTGTAGTGTACCGGCCATGCAGGGCTACTCAGGGCAAATCACTTCCCAATGTGACCTGAATAAAGTACCTTAGATTCCAGCACTAACCTGTACTTCACAAAGGATTTCACGTATATAACAAAAAATAAGCACTGAAAACCAACTCATAACTAAGCCTACAAAAAAACATGGATCTCCAATCCATCTACCAGGAAACAATAAAGTTTGCTGCCCGAAAGCATGGCGAAACAAGTCAGACTATTCCCGGAACAAACCTGCCGTATGTCGTACACCTGAGCAATGTTGCTATGGAAATCCTAATGGCGGCTCGGGAAACGAATGACTTTGACCTAAGATATGCCGTTCAGGTTGCCTTACTGCATGATACCCTGGAAGACACGAATACTACGTTTGAGGAGTTAAAGGAAACTTTCGGTAGTGAAGTGGCCCAGGCAGTACTGGCATTGACCAAAAACGAAGACATCCCTGAAGTTGAGCAAATGGCCGACAGCCTGACCCGAATCAAAAAGCTCCCCAAAGAAGTATGGGCTGTTAAACTGGCCGATAGAATTACCAATTTACAGGCTCCACCTGCCCATTGGTCGATTGAAAAAATAAAGGTCTACCAGAAACAGGCACTACAAATCGCTCAGGAACTGAAAGGCAGCAATAGCTATCTGGAAAATAGACTAGCCTTGAAAATTAATGAGTACTCCACTTACTGCCTGAAATATTGACAGTTACCGATTGACTAATCTAATAAACGCACACCCTGCCAACTAACTTAGCGGGCATTAGAAAACACAGGAAGAGAAGCCAATGGTTTCGACTATTTTCCCCTCCTTGTTTGCGTGAGATTTACGATAAAATTTACACTATGAGAAAATAAGATAGGCTGGTCCAACGATACAACGGAGAAGCCGTTACGAGCCACCGAACCTACTCACCCTAAACTTAAAGAGACATGTATACCCTTTTGGCTATACCAACTTTACTTTTAGCCTTGTGTACGTTAGCAAATGCCCAGATCAGAGGCATAAAAATAAGTGGCGATACCTGTACCAGCCAGACACTTTCGCTCCAGGCGGAAGGCACAAGTAGTTCACCCTACTTTTCGTGGAACTTTGGCGACCCGGCAAGCGGCACCAGAAACACAATAACGATAACCGGTGCCAGCCCTTTTCCATTTCCCTCGCATACGTTTAGCAGTACCGGTGTTTATAACGTTTGTGTTTCGTTTCAGGAGCCAGGCTCCTCTATCGCCACCGTTTGCCGGCGCATTTCTGTTGGCTTGTGCTGTAATGGCATTATATCAGCTCAGGACAGCTGTTTGCAAAACCGAATTCCATTCACCCTGGTCACTTCGTCATCAGTCAATTCAGTTAACTGGGATTTTGGTGATCCTTCTTCCTCAACGGACAATACATCAACGAACGCATCTCCGTCGCATCAATTTTCAAATCCGGGTCAATTCACCATAAAAGCAAGTGTAAATTTTAATTGTGGTATTCGCACTATAGAAAAAACAATTACTATTACGTCGTGCGACACGCTAACGTCTTCGGCTTGCCTGTTTTATATGCCAAAAGCTTTTTCGCCTAATAATGATGCGATTAATGATCTATTTTCTCCGGTAAAAAGTAGAAGCTGTTTATTGGAAGAATATGAGTTGTTGATCTTCAACCGATGGGGTGAAGTTATTTACCAAACGACCAATCCGGATAATAAATGGGATGGGAAATATAGACACGCAGACTGCCCTGTAGGGGTTTATTCCTATTTGCTAAAATTCAAGTTTGTTGCGCAGCTAAAACAAACTACCAAAGGGACACTGACACTTTTACGGTAATGAATAATAGAACAGGCCAATAAGCGTGTAAAGCCGCCTTTATCTGTCTCTTTCTATTACGCTGGACCTCCGCAATTTTATAATAGCACCAGTAAACTCCCCGGCAATATGCGCACATGAGCCCGGCCATCCGGCAACTGCAAAGGCTCACCGTCGGCATGGATCAGCAAGGGGCCGTCGGCCAGCACCGTCGCCTGGGTAAGCGACTGCCCGCGCCAGTAGGGCGATTGGTTGAGTGTCTTGTTGAACAAACGCCAGGTTAGCATACCTGCCGCCTGTGCCGGAAAAGGGTGAATTTCGCACTGTTCCAGTCGGCCGTCGGCGATGTTGGCTGTGGGAGCCATCCAGGCATTATTACCAAATTGCCCGGCGTTGGCAAACGTTAACGAAAATAAGGTCCGCTCCTGTCCATTGATCGTGTATTCCAGCGGCTTGTAGGCCCAAAACGCCCGAAACGCGGTACGAATATAGGTTGGAAGTCCCCGCACAGCCTGTCGGGCGAAAGCATGGGCTACGTAGGCTTCAAAGCCTAATCCGGCCGTGCAGAAGAAAGGATACTCATTGATCTCACCGCTGTCGATCACCACCGGACGGCCATTTAACGCCCGCTCGATGGCTTTCATTGGGTTTAAGGGTATACCCAGATGCCGGGCCAGCCCGTTGCCGGAACCTATAGGCACAATGCCGAGCGCCGTAGCCGATCGGCGCAGTGCCTGGGCTGTTTCATTAATGGTACCATCCCCTCCAATCGCCAACACCCGGTTAACACCGCGATCGACAGCCGCTTGTGCCAGTTCAGTTGCGTGTCCGGGATGAGTAGTGAACACGGCTTCGGGCGCAAAGCCAAGTGCTTCGGCACGGCGCATAAACGCATCCTGAAGCAGCGCTTTCTGCGCAACCGACGTTGTACCCGATAATGGATTGATAATGGCCAGAACGGCCGACCGATTAGACACTCAGGAAAAGAAAATAAACAGGATTAGAATAAACACGACAATAAATATGTAATACCAACCGTCAGAAAAGATATACGGTTTGTATTCTTCGTAGAATTCACGAATCTTCTTCATATACAAGCTACACCAAATGGTTTTGTAAAGATAGCGAGTTTATGGAATTTGGGGGTGCCGCAGGTGCGCCCGTTGCAAACCCAAATCCGATTCCCTACACTATAGCGCCTGCCCGCCATTCACGGCCAGCACGTGCCCATTCACAAAGGAGGCTTCGCTGGAAGCTAGAAACAAATAAGCATTGGCGATATCTTCCGGTTTACCGATTCGCCGGACCGGTATGGTTGCTACAGCCTGATTGCGCACCTCATCGGGCATGGCATCGGTCATAGCTGTCTGAATAAAACCCGGCGCTACTGCGTTTGCCGTGATCCCTTTGGGCCCAAGCTCTTTGGACCATGAGCGTACCATGCCGATAATACCCGCTTTGGCAGCGGCATAATTGGTTTGCCCGAAGGCCCCGTGAACACCATTGATGGACGATGTACAGATAATGCGGCCGTACTTCTGCTCGACCATATAGGGCGCAATGACCTTCGTGCAGTTAAAAACGCCCGTCAGGTTCACATCGATAACCTGTTGCCATTCGTCAAATGACATTTTCAGTAGGGTTTTGTCCCGTGTGATACCTGCGTTGTTGATCAAAATATCGATATGCCCGTAACGGTCATGCACCGCTTTGGCCGCCGTTTCGATCCCATCGACATCCGTCGTACTCACATGCATAAAATCGCAGCGAAAACCTTCACTTCGGAGTGTCTGAGCAGTGGTTTCTCCATCGGGCAGTACATCCCAGATAACGACGGCAGCGCCTTCGCGGCAGAACAATTCTGCGGCAGCCTTTCCAATACCCCGGGCCGCACCGGTAATGATGGCAACTTTATCCTGTAGTCTCATAACTCAACAATCAAATCTGTTCGTTAGTATTACGGAACGAATAACGTAAAACCCGGAGGAATCGCCAACGATCCATAGCGTATTGACTCCATACCTTTGTTCTGTAAAATATATTCTCCATGAAACAACTCGTTGTTGCCATGTTATTCAGTGTGTTGGCCCTTCCATCATTCAGCCAGCCCCTATCTCAAAAATTAGCGGCCAGTCGCGACCGCCGACTTATTCTGGAGACGCTGAAACGGCAAACCGACGACTGGAATGCCGGTCGGATTGATCGTTTTATGGTTAGCTACTGGGAGTCTGACTCGCTGACGTTTGTGAGTAAAGTCGGCATTACATATGGGTATCAGGCAACGCTCGCCAATTATAGAAAACGTTACCCCGACCGGGCGTCGATGGGAAGCCTTAAATTCGATATCCTGCAACTGGATCTGGTAACCCCAACGGTGGCCTATGTTATTGGCAAGTTTCACCTCACCCGCCCCGAAATTGGCAATGCCGAGGGTCATTTCACCTTACTCTGGCGCAAGATCAAAAACCGCTGGGTAATTGTCAGTGACCACACGAGTTAGTAAAAGAGCGAAAGAATGAAAGAGCGAAAGAGTGGTGCCGGGACGAACAACTTCGCATGCGCCATTCACTCTTTCACTCTTTCGCCTATAAGTTGCGTCGGCTCTTTGGCGGATAGCCGCTCGCGGAGCTGGGTAACGGGTTTCTCAAAGAATTTAAACAGCAATGTCGACAGGCCAAGAACCAGCACCCAGAACAGGCCGACCTTATACCAGCCAACAGCCAGCGAGGTGGTTGGTATCTTCTCAATAAGTATCCCCATGATGGGTGTCAGATTGAGTAAATACATCGAATACGAGATCAAGCTGATGTGAGTAATCGCGCGGGCCAGGCCAAACTTCCCCCAAAGGCCTGTAGCCGTTCGCCAGCCATCCATATAAGGCATCAGCAGGGCCATGCTGATGCCGATAGCCGGAAAGTAAAACGTGCGCTTGTAAAACGTATAGGCCGGAAATAAACCCACGTAGTAATAATATTTGATAATAAAGATAGACGACGTAAACGCGGCTATCAATGTGAGCGCCAACCCAAGCATCCCCAATCGGCGACGCACCGTATCGTTTCGCCAGAATGCTGGAAAGTAGTTTTTCACATATGCGGCCAGCACGCCGTATGAAATGGCGTCGAGCCGCGCAATAACAATGCCCCGGTAGCCCAGTTCACCTTTCGAGATGGGAATCTGAATCGCCGAGATAAGCCGATACAGGTTCGTACCGAGTATAATGAAGAGAATGGTTGCCAATACAATTCGCTGACGAGGCCATTTGTTCGAGAACAGGGCGTGCATCAACCATAAGATCAGGGGCAGTGATATGTACGACCATTCTTCGATGGCCAGACTCCACGTTTCGGGAAAGAAGTCGGGGATGTATCGGGTAAAGTTTTGTACGAAGAAAAAGTAGGTAAGCAGTGTACCAGCTGGGGGCAAGTTATGGTGCAGGTTATTCCACCACGCCTGCAGCAACGAAAGCGCTATCAGGCCGCCCAAAACAAGGTAATAGTTGGGTAAGGTGCGAAACCAGCGCCGGGTCCAGAAATTCAGCAAAAGCTGCCGGTCGAAGGTTTCTTTTTTCTCGTAGGATCGAATCAGGATGCCGCCAATCAGAAAACCACTCAGTACAAAAAACAGCTCCACGCCGTCGGGTAGCAGGTAATGAATGAACGAACCATCGTAATATTCCTTCAGGGCGATCGTGGCATGCGAATCGACTACGATGAGAATAGCAGCCGCCCGCATGACATCCAACCCAAAAACGCGCTTTGCTGTCGCCGTATCAAGCGAAAAAAGTTCTCTAAGCATAAGTGATTACGAAGGTACGGTTGAATCCTAAATTAAGAATGATGAATTAAGAATGACGAATTAAGAATAATTCAAAAAGACGTGCAGAACTTTACCCGCTATTTGTTCTTAACTCATTATTGATTCCTCATTATGACTCCTGACTTTGGTCTTCAGGCCGTACACCGTTATTCGTTTCGGTTCTCGCAAGCCGACGTAGCTGACTTTGCCCGCGTTACGGGCGATAACAATCCGCTTCACCTCGACGCTGACTTCGCAGCTCAGACCCCATTTAAGCGTCCGATCATTCACGGCATGCTGGGGGCCAGTGTATTCACGAAAGTATTGGGCACGGAATTTCCGGGGTATGGCTCTGTGTACCTGGGGCAAACGCTGGAATTTCTGAGACCCATGTTTGTCGATACCGATTATGAAGCCACCTTCACGGTTCAATCGATTGATGCCGCCAAACATACGGCTCAGATTCTGGGCGAAATCCGGGATGCTCAAACGGGCAAGGTAACCACCAAAGGAATGGCCACGCTGATGCATAAAGAGAAGATCATGTAGGTCGTGTTCACTACAGCCAATGCCTTTATAAAAGAACTCCCTCGCCTGGACATTCGCCAAACGAGGGAGCTTTTTTCTGTGGTCTTGTTGACCGGTTACTTACGCGGCACCGTTCTTTGTATTTTGAACTTCTGAGCGAATCTCTTGTGCCAACGTCTTCAAATCTTGCATTCCTTTGCGAACGCGAGTTCCGGCAGCCTGGTTATTTTTTTCGTAAAACTTTTCGAAATCACCTTCCAGCGACATAACCAAATTCTTTACTTCATCGAAGCGTGCCATAGCGATATGTATGGGTTAAAGTGTTTAAAAAATGCCCAAATTCCGCTAAAAACGCGGTTTTCGGCTGAAATTTAGTCATTCTCACATACAGCGCAATAGCTAAGACAAAAAAATAGCCAAAAAATGCAACTTTTTTACAAAAACACTACTCAGCGGCTGCTTCAGCAGATACTTCGACCGTTTCTGCGGCAATTTCGGTCGTTTTTTGCCGGTAGTCTCCATTTGCCAGTTTTTCGGCTACAGCCGAGAACGCTTCGAGCGTAATCTGCACATCTTCGAGGGTGTGAGCCGCCGTTGGAATGATTCGCAACATAACGATTTCCTTAGGCACAACCGGATAAACAACAATCGAGCAGAAGATACCCCGGTTTTCGCGAAGATCCCGTATCAGGGCCGTCACTTCAGGGATACCACCCGTCAGATTTTGCAGCAATACCGGCGTTACCGGCGACTGCGTATCGCCAATGTCGAAGCCTCGCTCTTTCAATCCGTTCTGCAGGGCCCGAACGTTCTCCCAGAGCTTATCCCGGAACTCCGACGAGTTCCGAATCATGTCCAGTCGCTTCAGACCACCGACTACATACGGCATGGGCAACGCCTTGGCGTAGGTCTGCGACCGCATGTTGTATTTGAGGTACATGATAATGTCGTGGTCGGCGGCAATAAAGGCGCCAATTGCGGCCATTGACTTGGCAAACGTGGAAAAGTACAGGTCGATACCGTCCTGACAACCGAGCATTTCACCAACGCCCGCGCCGGTAGCACCCATGGTTCCGAACCCGTGGGCGTCGTCGACCAGCAGACGGAATTCGTATTTCTCTTTCAGAGCAACAATTTTGTCGAGGCTGCCTACTTTACCCGACATACCAAAAACGCCTTCGGTAATAACCAGAATGCTTCCGTTTTTCTCGGCGGCTTTCTTGGTAGCCCGCTGGAGGTTCTTCTCCAAGCTTTCCATGTCGTTGTGGTTGAACTTGTAGTATTCGCCCATTTTCGCCTTGTGCAAGCGAATACCGTCGATCAGGCAGGCATGACACTCGGCATCGTAAACAATTACGTCGCGGTGATCAACGACGGCTTCAATGGCCGACATAACACCCTGGTACCCGTAGTTTAGCAGGAATGAATCTTCTTTACCCACAAACTCGGCCAGTTCCTTTTCAAACTGCTCATGCAGATCACTGTTACCAGACATCATCCGGGCACCCATTGGATAGGCCAATCCCCACTGTGCCGATGCGTCAGCATCAGCTTTGCGAATCTCCGGATGATTGCCCAAGCCCAGGTAATTGTTTAAGCTCCAGTTCAAAACCTCTTTTCCCCGGAAACGCATGTGTGGGCCAAGCTCACCTTCAAGCTTAGGAAATGCGAAATAATGGTGGCCATTGAACTCCCGTGCTGGCGAACCGATAGGGCCTAAGTTGTTTCGTAGTTTCTCAAATAAATCCACTTATTGCTATTGTTTATCAGGGTAAACCCTTCGTTTTTTACAGAGTAAATGCAAAAATACGGTTAACTTTCGGTAGGACAAATGCGAGCCGGGAAAATTCATTTTATATCTGGTTTGTACCAAATGCCTTACTTTAGCTTTTGATAATCGGAAGCGTACGCAATAGCCTTCCCAATTCGTTTAAATGCCGTTACCAAGCGCCCTCTCCGGCCTGTGTTTGTACCCTCTATGCCAACGATTAAAAAACTTCTTATCGCTAACCGGGGTGAGATCGCCTTACGGATCATGCGGACAGCCCGCGAGATGGGTATTCAAACCGTAGCCATCTACTCAGAAGCCGACAGGAATGCCCTGCACGTTCGTTACGCCGACGAAGCCGTATGCGTGGGCCCGGCTCCTTCATCCGAATCGTATTTGCGGGCCGATGTCATTATCGAGGTCTGCAAGCGACTTCAGGTCGACGCTATTCACCCTGGGTACGGTTTCCTTTCGGAAAACGCCAGCTTTTCGCGTATGGTACGGGAGGCCGGTTTGATTTTCGTTGGCCCCTCGCCCGAGAGTATAGAAGTTATGGGGAGTAAGCTGGCGGCAAAGGCGGCTGTTGCGCATTACAACATTCCTATGGTGCCGGGTACCCCCTCCGCTATTACCGACCGGGCCGAAGCCAAGGTCATCTCGGCCAAAATCGGCTACCCGATTCTGATCAAAGCCAGTGCGGGCGGGGGCGGCAAAGGCATGCGGGTCGTCGAGAACGAAGCTGACTTCGACGAGCAGATGGATCGGGCCGTGAGTGAAGCAATTTCCGCCTTTGGCGATGGGTCGGTGTTTATTGAGAAGTACGTCACTTCACCCCGGCACGTCGAGATTCAGGTCCTGGGCGATCAGCATGGCAACATTATTCACCTGTTTGAGCGCGAATGCTCGGTACAGCGCCGGCACCAGAAAGTAGTTGAAGAGGCTCCTTCGTCTATTCTTACGCCCGAGATTCGCGACGCTATGGGCCGGGCTGCGGTCGATGTGGCCAGGGCATGCGGATATTATGGCGCAGGAACGGTTGAGTTTATCGTCAACGACAACCTCGACTTTTATTTTCTGGAGATGAACACCCGCCTTCAGGTTGAACACCCGGTTACAGAACAGATAACGGGCGTCGATCTGGTGCGGCAGATGATTTACGTGGCCGAAGGAAAACCGCTGGCTATTAAACAGGAAGACTTAACCATTAAGGGCCACGCGATGGAAGTGCGGGTTTATGCCGAAGACCCGGCCAATAACTTCCTGCCCGATGTAGGCACTCTGGAAACGTATGTCCGGCCACAAGGCAACGGCGTTCGGGTCGACGACGGATTTGAGCAGGGCATGGCCATTCCGATCTACTATGACCCGATGATTGCCAAACTCATCACGTATGGCGACACACGCGAAGAGGCCATCGGGAAAATGATCCGCGCGATTGATGAATATCAGATTTCAGGCGTTCAAACGACGCTCCCCTTCTGCCGGTTTGTGATGGAGCACGACGCCTTCCGCTCCGGTAATTTCGATACGGGTTTTGTGACTAAATACTTCACCCCCGCTAAGCTGACGCCCCCCACCAACCCCACCGAAGAGGTACTGGCGGCTGTACTGGCGGCTTATTTATTAGAAAATAATAAGCCAAAGAGTACTGGTGCGGCTACGGTGAGCACGCAGAAAAGTAAGTGGAAGGCGAATCGATTGGGGTAATATCTAATCGACTAGTGGACAAATTATCAGTTTCGTCGAGTAACTGACCTGATTTGTCCACTACTCACTACCTACTTCGCTGAAAACTTATACACCGTCGTGCTCTTATACGTCTCACCAGGACGCAGCACGGTCGACGGGAAATTGGGTTTATTGGGTGAATCCGGAAAATGCTGGGTTTCCAGGCAAAGTCCATAGCGACGTTTGTAGCTTATCCCCTCTTTTCCTTTAAGGCCGTTCAGGTGGTTAGCGGTGTAGATCTGAACACCGGGTTCGGTGGTGTACATCTCCATAAAGCGTCCCGTTTCGGGGTCGTGAACAGTAGCCCCCAGTTTCAATTTATTCGCAGCACCAGTCAGGACCCAACAATGGTCATATCCTGAGCCGTACCGAATCTGGACGTTGGTTGTATCGTTTATCCTGTCTCCTACAACCGCTGGCTTTCTGAAATCAAAGGGAGTTCCGGCAACCGGAGCAATCTCGCCCGTTGGAATCTGGCCCGCATCGGTTGGTAAATAGGAATTGGCCTTAATCATCAACGCATACCCCAACACATCCCGTTTCATTCCCGACAGGTTGAAGTACGTATGGTTGGTCAGGTTGAGAACGGTGGGCTTATCGGTTGTTGCCTGATACGTAATGCGCAGGGCATTGTCTTTTTGCAGCGTATAAACAACCTCTACCGACAAGTTTCCCGGATACCCCTCCTCCCCATCGGCAGAGGTGTAGGTCAGGCGTAGAGCGGGTTCCTTGCCGGCAATTGGGGTGGCCGTCCACAGTTTTTTATCGAACCCGACGCGTCCGCCGTGTATGTGATTGGCCCGGTTGTTGGCGGCCAACACATATTCTTTGCCATCGAGCGAGAACTTAGCCTTGCCGATCCGATTCCCGAACCGGCCAATAATGGGCCCCAGGCTGGGCGTTCCTTTCAGATAATCGGCAAAGGTGGGCATGCCCAGTACAATATCCTCATAGTTGCCGGTTTTATCAGGAGCCGTACAGGAAACGACATAGCCGCCGTAATTGGTGATCTTCACGGTCATGCCCGACGCATTGCGAAGCGTGAACAGGTCAGCCTGACGGCCATCCGGAAATTGGCCAAAAACTGTTTTTTCAATATCGGCCGTTGTTTTCACAGCTCGGTTGGGTTTAGGTCCGGCATGACCGTGGAGAACCTGTAAAGCCAATATACAGGACAGTACACAGGAAAGAAGTTTCATTTTGGGAAGGTTTAGAAAAGTCAGCAAGCTGGTTTAGAACCCCATTTTTACCTCCTGCCGCTCACCGGAAACGGTTTGTTCGTCGAGGTTAAAAATATCGGCCAGAGTCATGGGCTGATCGGTGCGGTAGGTCATACCCAGATGATTGAGCAAACTGTTGGCTTTCGCGGGGGCCAGCTTACCAAAGGCGTAGTCCACCATCAGGCGCCCTTTGCGCAGCAGCGCCTTATCCAGCAAGTGTTTACTGGCATTGAACGTAGCAATGACCTGAATGTGCATGCAGTCGGCCAGGAGCCCATCCGTTAGGTTCAGGATGTTCGACACACTGTTGGTATCGCCACCGGCTTCGCGCGATTGCAGAATCCGCTCGGCATCTTCAATAATAAGTACCGACTCCTTATTATCGAGCAAGAACGGAATGATCTCGGGAGACGTCAGGTAGTTAGTCATGTAAGGCGGCAAAATAAGCATGTCCTTTTTGACCAGCGAGCTGAGGTGCTTTATGTAGGTCGTCTTACCGGTTCCGGGTTCGCCATGCAGCAAAATCAGCCCCTTGCTTCGGTTCTGACCCAACAGGTCGACCAACCGCTCATGCACGGCAGGAAAGTCGTCATTGTAATGCAGGGCAAGGTCAATGTCGGGCGGCAGGATCTCAACACGCTCGGTATGCAACCCCCCCAGCCCACTCTGAATCAGGTAGATATGCGTCTGATTATCTTCATGAACGTATTTATGCTCCTGCAGGCCATCCATCAGTTTTTTGGCCGATGCTTCATCGCGGTAATAGCCATAGAGCCGAAAGAACCGGTCACCTACGTACTCGGCTTTCAGGATCATGCCATCCTCGTGTTGATAAATCCGCTCAATAACATGCCACCCCTCGTCATTCACCCGCGTTGAGTTGTTGATCAGTATAAAACCACGACTATCGAGCAATTCCTGGGCAGACGGCTTGAAATCGTCATTAAAGTGCAGGTAATTTGGATAGCTACCAAACGTTTGCACATAATGCGGTGCCAGTGGAAACTCGCGGTCGAGGTCACTGGGTATATATAGATTTTGAATAATGGCTTGATTGGGCATAGCACTGTTGACCGACAGATTGCGCAACAAACCAGCCTCGGAAATCTCGTCGTATGATTTCAAATGGGTGCTTAGTTACGTTTAGCAGGAGCTAAGATATTGAAATTTTTCGTAGTGCATTCAAGGAGGCACCTACGGATAATCTAATAGGTAAATTTAAGCTCGTTGGGCGAAAATCGAAGCATGATCTCATGAACGCTTTTCTGATCATACTGCATGGCATTGGGACTCTCGGGTGTTTGGGAATTGAAGGTATATCCCAGCCGAATGCTTTTGGTTAACTGATACTCTACAAACGCCTGTATGTAGTTGGTTTGAATGAGGCCGGGGCTGTTTTGCCGATAAGAAAGACCCAAACCAACTTCTTCATTGAACCAGGCCCTCACGTTTACGTCGACACCCAAAGGTCGGTCAGCTATTTTCGAGACCAGAATCGACGGAATTAGTACGGTCGTTTCGTCTAACTCCAGGGGCACTCCAACCTGAAACATGACCGGCCGTACACTCCTGTATAAATATCGTCCGGTTGCATCCGTTACCTGTCCCCCAAGTTCAGGGGCAGATACGCCCGCAAAAAGGCGGTCGGATTGGTAGTAGATACCTACCCCCAGGCTGGCCACTGCCCGGTTCACACTGGCAGCCGTCGTTACATCATATATTGGCAAAACGTTAACCCCACCCTGAAAACCGATCGATAATTTAGCCAGTGCGGGCAAGTTGAATCGGTAGGCAAAACTTCCATAAATACCCGTTGTGGCAAACAGGCCCATCCGGTCGTTTAAGGCCTGAAACCCCAGCCCAATTTTTCCGTTAGCAATGGCCCCGTCGGCTGAAACGCTCTGGGTAATAGGCGCATAACGAACGCTGATCCACTTCCGGCGAAGAAAGGCGGATAACTGAAAAGACTCCCGACTGCCCGCATAGGCAGGATTGATACTTAACGGATTTAACAGGTATTGCGAGTAGAGAACTTCTTTTTGGGCCTGAGCCTGTTGACTCGTAAGCAAACCCAAACTAACCAGCAGGACAATAAAGAAATAAGAGTAAATAGAACGCATAAGGGCTATAGAAGTGAAACCATTTACAATCGGAGGATTTAAACTAGTAAACGCCAAATAGCCTGTTT
Organism: Spirosoma aerophilum; assembly: GCF_054782495.1. Classification (NCBI taxonomy): domain Bacteria; kingdom Pseudomonadati; phylum Bacteroidota; class Cytophagia; order Cytophagales; family Cytophagaceae; genus Spirosoma; species Spirosoma aerophilum. The sequence goes on from NZ_BAAGSJ010000038.1 coordinate 382,329, forward strand.
AGGTACAGGACATTTGGCGTTTACGTACAACAAAGGTATAAGCCGCTTCAGCATTGACAAAAAGAGAGGTGTCTACCCCAAATGCTGAGGGCCGGAAGTCTAAAACCTGTTACTCAAGTTTCAGAATTTTGATCTCCGTCCGGCGGTTTTGCTGATGGTCTTCTTCCGGGCAATTCACGCCATCTTTACATTTATTCAGCAAGGCGCTCTCGCCGTATCCTCTGGCTACCAACCGCTTGGTGGGAATCCCTTTCGACTTCAGATAGGCCACCGCTGATTTAGCCCGGTTCGACGATAAGGTTTTGTTGTAAGCAGCCGTTGCGCGGCTATCCGTATGCGACCGCATTTCGATCGTCATGGATGGGTACTTCGTTAATAACGCAACGACCTTGTCCAGTTCGGCAGCGGCATCAGGACGAATAACTGACTTGTTGAGGTCGTAATAGATGTTATCAATTTGAATGACATCGCCTTTCTTAAACATGGTAAGCTCTGTGGTACCGGTACCATCCTTTGCAATACGCCCGCCAATCGTACCCATATTGTCTTTCATGGCTTCGAGTGCGTAATCGCAACCCGGCTGAACAGTAAATTCATAGCTGCCATCGGGACCAGTGGTTGTTTCCTGCGTGCTGCCATCGCACCCGTTCACCAATACCACTTTTACTCCATCAATGGGCAATTTGCCAGTTTGAGTCGTTACCTTTCCCCGCAAGGTAGAGACGGCCTTACTCACTTCTTTTGGCTTGTCAAGCAGAATTTCCAGGCGGGATGGCTGGTCGTCGGACAAATCTTTCGTGGAGAAACCAACTTTATTATCGATATACCCTTCCCGAGTGGCCAGGAATTTAAAGTCACTATCCACATCCAGACAAATACGCACCAGTCCTTCAGCATCGGTTTTTAAATCCTTTTGCTTATTACTGGCTGGATTATCCATAGCTACCGATGTGTTGGCCAGTGGCTCTCTGGAATTGGCATCCACTACACTTACGGTCAACTCACGACAAGGGTATAGAGACCCTTCCCGGGTGAACTTATACAAATCGTCATCGGCTCCGCCATGCTTCCGGTTACTGCTGAAATAACCCGCATTCCGATCGCCGTCCGTTACGATACCGAAATCATCTTTCGATGAGTTAATAGGCTCGCCTAAGTTTCGAACCACCCGCGCCTGCTGGCCGTCGGTTGTGAGCTGTGCATAAAATATATCGAGATCACCCAATCCAGCCCGGCCATCTGATGAGAAATAGATGTTTCCTTTTTCATCCGCAAAGGGGAACAATTCATTGCCTTTGGAATTAACCTCTTTGCCAAGATTCACCGGCTCTCCCCATTTACCATTTGTCCATCGGGACACGTAAATATCCGTACCACCCAGTCCACCCGGGCGGTCAGAGGCAAAATATAGCAGCTGATCATCCTTCGATAACGATGGATGACCCGTTGAATACTCATCACTATTGAAAGGCAGCTCTTCGGCTTTGCTCCAGATACCACTGATCTGGGTGGCGGTAAAGAGTTTGAGTTTATTGACACCATCAGTGCTTTTGCGGTATTCACCATCGTTGAAGTTGTTCCGCGTAAAAATAACCCGCTCACCATTTTTGGTAAAGGTCGCAGGTCCTTCATGATACTTCGTATTGAGTGTCCGGCTAAACCGATCTGACTCACTGATGGGCTGATCTTCATACCCCTTACTAATGTTAGTTCCACCGTAAAAACCAACCGTACGGGTATCGTTAGCCGTCGGGGCCGTGTAATCGTCACTTCCGAGGGGACGGATCAACCGCGTTTGTATACGCTTTGTGGACGCGGCACTTCCCCCCAGGCTTGATGCCTTCGACGCCCGGACGGTTTTTAAATCGGGCAGGTAATACAAGTCCAGAAAGGGCGTGTTATTCCATTTAAATACCCGCTTGATCCCATCGCCCCCCTTGCCGGCCGATACGTACACCATGCCATCCTTGTAAAGTGTGGGGCTAAATTCAGCATTTCGGGTGTTCATGGTTAGGAATTCAACTTTGTAGCTGCCTGCGTTGCGGGTAAGCGCGTTGACATCACTATATAGTGTCGAGAACGATGTGCTTCGCTTATCACTCGTTTGGGCACTACCATATTTATCGTAAGCTTCCTGAGCTTCCCGGTATTTCCCATTGCTAGCCAGCGCCTGTGCGTAAAACAAGTACGATTTGACATAATCGGCTGGCAGGGGACCACTGGTAATCAAGTCACGATACACACGCTCTGCATTTTGCATATCGCGTGTTTGCTGATAGCTGTAACCAAGTTTAGCCCGTGCTTCACGTCGTTCTTCCTCCGAAAGGGTTGCAGGGTTTGCAAGTGCCTGCTCATAAAGCTCAATGGCATTTACATACGCTAATTGATCAAATTGATGATTGGCTTTTTTTGTGAGAGACTGCGCCAGTAGCTGACTGACTGTCAGCCAGGTGAGCATTAGTACAGAAGAAATACGTATCATACGGTATAAAGATTGGAAGCATCACAAAATAAAAGGTATACCCTCCCGGCTGAACCTGAGGGTATACCTTTCGCTATGCAAATACTGAGCCGAAGTACCTGTGAAGCCGGAAAATAGTAAAGGGGTAAAAAAAGCAAACTAGTAAAGTAAGTCGATGAGCGTGCAGGCTATCCATTACATAGTGGATTTACCTGAACGCTCATCGACTTACTTCACTAGTTTCTTACCCGATTACCTGTTCGTTAAAAATAACGAGGTGTCAGAATACGATTCTTACCAAAACCAAGTTCATAGCGAATCATGATCTCGTGCGAACTGGGTGCAACACTCTGCAAATTGCTCATGGTGCGATCGTAGGCATAGCCAAAGCGGAACTGGTCGGTCAGCTGCACTTCCAGCATACCAACCACAGCATCCGTCGTGTATTTCGACCAGGTTGAGAACTGGTTCCGGCGAATAGAGGCCCCAATGGCGATGCGATCAGCGAACCAGAAATTGATATTTCCATCAAATCCCAGCGGAGCCCCTTCGGCGTATTTTACCAGGAAGGATGGCTTCATTTTAACCACCGGGCTGATACCAACCACAAACCCAGCGGCCAGATATGCCTGACGCGCCTGTACCGACCGATAATCGCCTACGTTGTACTCGCTCAACTTGTTTTTAATCAGGCGAGGTACCGAAATGCTCAGATACGTACGATCATTGCTTAGATAGATACCCGTACCAAAGTTTGGAAGCATCTTCGAGATGTTGCTGGCAAAAGCCGGGTCCACCTGTCCATCGGGCGATGTTTTCACATCGGTCAGGTTTGCCTGATAGCTCGAAGCGCCAGCCTGAAGGCCCAACGCTAATGTACTTTTAGCGCCTACTTTGATGCGGAAGGCGTAAGAAGCAAATGCTCCCGTTTCCTGAATAACGCCAACCTTATCGCCATAAAGCTGCAACCCAACCCCTACCCGCTCGTTATTGAGCGGCATATCGGCCGTAAACGTTGCTGTTTGCGGAGCACCCTGTAGGCCGGTCCACTGGTTCCGGTAGAGGGCCGACATGCTCAACACATCCCGACTACCGGCATAGGCCGGGTTAAGAGCCATCATGTTGAACATGTATTGCGAGAACATCTTGTCCTGCTGAGCCCGGACCTGGCTGCTACCGATCCCGAGGATCAGTAGCAGCACGATTGCCGAATGTTTCATTGAAAACTTGTTTGACATCGGTATTATCGGTTAATCGTCATGTATCGTACAAACTTGCGTCCGTCGCTGGTGTTAATCACATAGTAGTACGTTCCGTCGGGTACGCCGTTTGCATCCGAAGCAATCGCGATGCCGGTGTTTGGCTTACCATCCCAATCGTTTTTGTAATCATCGTTCGTGTAGACCAGATGACCCCAACGGTTGTAAACTTCGAGACTAACCGTCAATCCTGCAACTCCCCGTATCACGAACAGATCATTGATACCATCACCGTTTGGCGAGAAGCCTTCCGGAATGAAGATCGTCAGGAATGTTTGTGGCAGATTTAACGGAGTCGCTTCGCGTTCGTTCGAGTCAGTTGGGTTTCCGTTACCATTGAGGTCAGGATTCACACCACTCGTCGACACATCGCTTACCGTACCGGTTTTCGATTTAGCGTAGGCGTAAGCCGTATTCAGGAACGTCGTTGTGCTGCCGTTTGAGGCCACATTAATGACGAATCGAATCGTGTCAGCCTTACCGGCGGCCAGTACACTGGTGCTGTCGCCCAGAACCAATAGCGGATCAGAGCCACCGTTAAAGTCCGGATTCAGCTTCAGGGCACTGCCCGTTGAGGTCGTGAACGGCGCCTTCACAAGGGAGTAGGTAGCACCTGTCTGGCTATTGAAGACCTTCGACAGGGTGTCACTTACACTCACATTATTCAGCGCATCCGGACCGTAGGCTTTCACCACAACCTGATACGTGACGTTGAAGCTACCATCCGACTGACGAACTGTATCGCGCACAGTCATGGCCACACCGATGAACGATGTTGTCGACTGACCGTTCAACGCAACTGGCGTTGGCGTACTGTTATTCCGTGGATCGAGGTCATTGTCGGGGTCGTTGTTTGTACCGGCCGTCGACATATCCTGTACCAACTGGCCAGTTGGCGTCAGTGCCGTTGCATCAGCCATGTTAAAGAATGTCAGCGAATCGGCATTCCTTACGTCTACCCGAACCGTGAAGCTCAGGTTACTCTTGGCGCCTACTTCCAGCGTACTCAGCGAATCGATCAGCATTTTCGTTACCAGGCCTTGTCCGGTATAAGCCGGATTGATCGCTACACTACCTGTGCTGGTAACAGAAATCTGGTTACTAACAATAAGTGCACCGTGACCGAAGGTTTCCGAAAGATTATCGACAACCTGTACTTTCTTCAGCGGAACGCTACCCAGGTTGCTCACCGTAATGGTGTACGGGATATCATAGATACCATCGGAGACCATTGTTGGCGTACCTACGTATTTCGAAACACCTATCAAGCCAGTTGGCAGATCAAAGCGAACCGTCGTGGATAACGAACCAGCTGGTGCCGGATCAAATCCATTGTTCGAGATGTCTTTAACGACCTGGCTCAAATCAGGAGTTTGAGCAACCACAGTTGCGCTGGAGTAGAACGGACCATTGTTGCCATTCGGCTTGATGTTCACCGTTATCAGCACCGTATCCTGAGCACCCACGGCCAGTTGGCTGGCGCTTGTCAGAATATTCGAATCTGAACCGCCATTGAAGGCAGCGTTGGCAACCAACGTACTGCCTGCCCCGACAACCGGTGCACCCACAACACTGTAAGAGGTTGGTGATGCGAACGTTTTCAGCAGGCTATCTGTCAGAACGACTCCTGTCAAGGCTACATCGCCATAGTTCTTGATCGTCGCTTTGTAGGTGACGTTATATGAACTATCTGGCAGTGGTACAACCTTAACAACTGCGAGTGCCAAACCTATAGCCGGGCCCTGAGGCTGAGCGGGTTTCAGCGTGAAGCTGGAGAAACCTGCGTTATTGGTTGGATTACCGTCGTTATCCGGATCCGTATCGCCACCATTTACCGACTGGTCCCATACGCCCGCCTGGCTATTCATAGCCGATGCATACGCCGTGTTTTTGAACGTTTGGGTCGTATCGCCAGCTGTGCGTTTAACAACCACGTCCAGTTTAAACGTCTGGGAAGCCCCAGGCAGAATGTAGCTGGTCGAATCAATTAACTGCACATAGCTAGTAGCGCCCGTGAAAGCTGGATCTGCTTTGAGCGTAGACCCTGCCGTGAACATCACCTTGGCCGACTGTACCGTGTTAGGAGCAAAGGCGGCTGCCAGATCATCAGCAACCCGAACCTTACGCAGCGTATCGTCGCCAAAGTTCGTCGCTACGAAGCTATACGAAACCTTGATGAGCGAGTCGCCTACCGTTGTAGGTTGACCCAGAACTGCTTTTGCCAAACCGATCAGACTTGCCTTGTGAGACGATGTGTCTTTCACGGTTACGCTTGAGGTGTTGTTGGCCAGGTTAGTGTCGTTATTATCGAGATAGGTGATCTCGGCTTTATTGACCACTTCCTTGCCTTTAACCGTTATACGAGCGGCAAAAACAATCTGCTGCGATTCGCCCACTTTCAAACTATCAATCCGTTTGGTGATAACCCCATTCGACACTTTGTAAGCGGGTGTCGAGACTGGCAGTAACTCCAGGCCTTTCGGCAGTACATCACGAACGTCGATATTCTTAGCCGTATGTGTACCGTTGTTCGTTACCGTAATGGTATACGTTACCGGTGCACCATTCTTCACAAAGGCCGTGCTGGCTAGCTTAGCGATACTAACATCTGTGTTGAGTGTATCGGCAGCGCAGTTGAAGACTTTTACAACCACTTTAGCCGGTGCACTTAAACAACCCGATGCGTTATTCCGCTCAACAATCCAGTAGGTGCCTTCGCAAACCGAATCCGGACGCATCACGATGTTCGACGTGGTGCACTCACAAATCCGGTAGATGTACGAGCTACCTGCATTAGGCGACGACAAGGCTTTTGTCAGGTCGACAATTTTAGATGGGCAGGTGTTGCGCAGGTTAGATACCAGGGGCGGCATCACAGGCTCAGCAACATTGACGACCACACCCTCTGATTTAACGGAGCTACAGCCTTTGGCGTCGAACAACTGAACGCTATACACACCACTCGCCTTGACGACGATGTTTTGTGTGGTTGCGTTGTTGCTCCATTTGTAAGCTGCAGCACCTGCGGGTGCTTTCAGCGTTACTGAGTCGCCAAAGCAAAGCTTCGTTCCACCCGCCACCGTTACTACCGGGATCGACTTGATGCCGTCAATTGTCAGCAACATATTATCGGTAGCAACCGGGCAGTTTGGGTTCGCGGTTTTTACTGTCAGGGTCAGGGTTACTTTCCCTGACAGTATATCCTCAGCACTGGCGGTATAGACAGCGTTTAGTGCAAACGAGTTATCGAACGACCCACTACCACTGGTGGTCCAGTGGGCGGTTTTACCCGCACCACCCATGACACCACTCAGTTGATAGGTCTTCGCGGCACAAACACTGGCATCTACACCGGCATTAGCCGTAGCCGGATTCTGTGTATCGCAAGGCATTGGATCATTACAGGTGTTGATCTGCACATGAATCGCAACGGGCAGGCTTACACAGCCGTTGGTGGTTTTCTCAACAACGTAGTACGTTCCGGTACCTACAGCGGCTGGATTAGCCACTTTCGAACCACTGCTCAGCGACGCATCGGTATAGTATTCAAACACACCACCGGCAGTTGCGGCCTTGCTGGTTACAGCGGTAGCCAGATCCACCGTTACGAACGGACAGGCATTTGTCTTATCGACCACCGTTGGCTGCGGTACTTTCGGCAGTATAGTCACCGCGATTGAATTCGACGGTGCGCTCTTACACTGGTTCGAGTTGCAGCACTGTGCCGTGAAGTTCGCCGAGCCAGCCAGTGATACGGTGATCGACTGACCAACCTGATTGTTCGACCAGGTCACGTAGCTATTCGGTCCACAACCTTCAGCTACCAGCGTTATCGGTGCACCGAAGCAGGCTGTTGTGCTACCCGTTGCGCCAACGACCGAGATCGTCGGAGCCGCCGGAGCGCCTACTTTGATGGTCGTGTAGGCTGACCAGTCACCCAGGCATTCGCCTACTTTGCATCGTACACGGAAGCTTACATCGGTCGTTGGCGTGATGGTCAGCAAGCTGCCCGTCGTGTTGTTCGACCAGATATAAGAACCACCTTCACAACCCGTAGCTGTCAGCGATACGGTTTCGCTGACACAGACAGCCGGTTTGTTGCTCACGATGATCGGGATGGCCGGTGTGCCTAATGTGATGTGTGCACTAGCCGATGGTGCACTGGTGCAACCATCAACGGTACAGGTAGCCGTTAGCCACATATCACTGTAGACCGCTTTCGAATAGGTTGCCCCTTCTGAACCATCCGACCAGATCACTTTGCCACCTTCACAACCCGTAGCTGTCAGCGATACAGTGTTGCCACTGCAAACCGTGAACGATGAGGCAGACAGTACCGGCGGTGCAACAGCACTCACCTTCACTTTAGCACCCGCCACGTCGAGAGCAGCACATTTTTTACCAATCAGCTGCAGTACATCCGTAGCCGTTGTAATACCCAGTTTCACTACCGACAGATCAACGTAGTTCTTATCAGCAGCATTGGCGTTGTAGACCAATGTGTGAATGGTGTATTCAGCAGCCTCAGACGATACGATGAACTGTGGCGTTGCGCTGGTCTGCTGAACAACTTTGCCGGCTCCTTTTGTCAGTACATAGAGAACTGAATATCCCGTCGGCTGAACCAGTCCACCGTTCGGTGTAGCGCTAATCGCTACCGTCGCGCTCGATGTGCCACAAACGTTTCCGTTTACAGCCACCAGCGTGCCGGCTTTAGCTGCGCAATCGCCTGGGTTGATGGTGATCGTTACCGATGGATCGCTCAGACAGGTACGGTACTTACACTGAGCGTAGTACGTTTGCGTGCCTTCTGGCCGCACCACGATCACCGCGCCTTTGTTGTTTCCGTTTATGTCGTTAGCCGACCAGATAACCTCTCCATTGCAACCCGATGCCGTCAGTGTTACTGTACCACCCTGCTCAACAGTCGTAGCCGATGCCGTAACGGTTGGCATAGCCACCGGTATTACAGTGATGGTATACTGCTTAGACGTTTCGCTGGAACAGGTTCCATCTGTGCAGAAGACCGAATAAGAGGTCGTCTGCGTTGGGGCGACAACGATACTACCGGTGGTAGCCGTCGTGCTGCTCCAATGGGGTGTTCCAACACAGTTCTGAACGGTCAGTGTCACTGTTTCGCCCGGACAAATTGTATCCGTGCTACAGATTACCGTTGGCTTCGGTGCCGATGTTACATTGATTTTAATAACATTCGATTTACCAGTGCCACAACCAGCGCCTGCGGCTGGTGTACAAAGCGCGTAGAACTCATTGTAGTTTGGCGTCACGACCATCGAAGCAACAGGGCCCGTCTGGCCATCAGACCATTTAACCGTACCACCCTCGCAACCCGTAGCTGTCAGTGACACGATGCCACCACTACAGATCGACATAGATGATGCTGTTACAACCGGAGCCGGAGCCGTTGATGTGCTCACGGTTACGCGAACCTTGTTCGACGCTTCGCTTTCACACGACTTACCAATCTTACAGGTAGCGTAGTAGGTAGCCGTAGCCGTTGGGTAGATATCAACGCTTGCACCCGTTCTGCTCAACCCGTCGATGCCATACCATGTTACTGTACCAGCGCATCCTTTTGCTGTCAGCGTCAGTTTATTTCCGCTACACAGCGTTGTGCTGCTGACAGAGATAATCGGAGCCGTTGGTGTCACAACCGTGATATCCACCGTATTCGATGGCTGACTCTGGCAGGTGCGTGATTCGCACCATGCGAAGTAGCTGATATTCGTGGTCGGATACACGGTGATGCTCGGACCAGTCTGGTCTTTCACATTCCATTTAACCGTTCCGTTACAATTGGCAGCCGTCAGGATAACCGCACCTTTCACACAAACTGTGTCCGTGCTGGCCGTTACCGTTGGGGTAACTGGCGCCACCACATTGATTGTGTAGACAGGCGACGATTTGCTCACGCAACCACCTTCTGTTTTGCAGTATACCGAGTAGCTATTGTTACCAACAGTTGGCGTAACAATGATGCTGCCGGTTATTGCTGTCGTACTACTCCAGTAGGGCGTACCCACGCAGTTCTGAACGGTCAGCGTTACGGTTTCACCTGGGCAAACCGTTGATGTGCTGCATATGATCGTCGGCGTTGGGATATCCGTCGTGATATCGATCGTTTTCGTTGCAGGGTTACTTGGGCAGCTACCGATCACGCACTGTGCGGTGTAAGTTGTCTTGCCATAAGGTGTAACCACAATAGACGCGCCGGTCTTTGTTTTATCAGACCATACGATCGTACCCCCTTCACAACCCGATGCGGTCAGCGTTACCGATGTACCTGGGCAAACAGTAGAAGCACTTGCCAAAATGGTTGGCACTTTCGGCTCGACAACAGTTACCGTGATTGGGTTCGATGCAGCACTCGTACACTTACCAACTACACAACTTGCTGTATACGTAGTGGTGACGAATGGCGATGCAAACATGGTCTCACCGGTCTTATTGTTAGACCATATGATGGTGCCACCTTCACAGCCCTTAGCTGTCAGTGTCGTGGTTCCTCCCTTACATATCTCCGTGATGGCACAAACCAGTAGCGGAGGCTGGACATTACAAGGGATAACATCGATAATTACAGCAGACGTATCGTTCTGTGCATACTTCGGATCGTTGTCTGGGCTATTAACAATGGCCGTGTTCTTAATGGAACCAGACGCATTAATCGTAGCCTCAATCAGCAGATTACGGTTTGAATTTGCCGTCATCGTACCGATTGTCCAGATTCCCGTTCCAGCGTTATACTGACCGGCAGGTGTCGAGCTAACAAACGACAGCGTGGCTGGCAGTACATCGTTTACGCTGACACTATTGGCCGTGACAGGCCCGTTGTTATTGACTGTGATCGAGTAGGTAATTTTCTGGCCTACACTGTAGGGACCAGCTGTAACTACCTGTTTCACCACAGCCAGATCAGCCAGACAATTACCAACGGTCAGCGTTATCGACGAGCGATCACTCACACAACCGGTTTCGTTAAAGGCTTCTGCATAGTAAACAACAGAACCTGTTTTTGCTGGCGTTACCACCAGTTTGCTACCGCTCTGGGTCGTACCAATCAGCTTGCCATCCTGGTCATACCAGTTGATTTTGCTGCCCGGAGCGAAGCCTACCAGTTTCGTGCTGCTGCCCTGACAAACAATAGTGTCATCACAAGCTACATTAACAGGTTCCTTTGGCCGTTTATTGATCTGAGCAATCAACGAGCTGGTTGCCGACTGACAAATACCACCCGGACCGTCCGGATCGTTGGTTGTTGCCGTAAGCATTACGTTACCCGTTTTCATATCAGCCTTGGACGGCGTATACGTTGTGGTCAGACTGGATGGGTTACTAAATGTACCCGTACCATTCGATGCCCAGGTTACGCTTGTTGCTGAACCGGACAGAATCGCTTTGAGCGGAATCACATCTCCGGCGCAGACTGCTACACCCGGACCCACGTCAACACCAGCTACGTTCTGACAGTTGCAATCAACAATTTCAACCGTTAATACAGTTGGGTTGCTGTAGCAGTTGCCCGATTTTGCGAACAAATAGAGTTTACCCGCGCCAACGGCCGTCAGGTTTGTCACTCGTGTGGCAATCGAACGATCCATGCTCGTATACCATTCGTATACAAGGCCAGTCTCGCGGTTTTCAATCTGAATCTTGGTCAGATCAACCGTTGTCGACGGACAGGTGTTCTTAATGTTGCCCAGACAAATTGGAGTCGGAACGGTCGTAACCGTTATAACTACCGGCTTGCGAGCACTGCGGCAACCGTCTTCAGTCGTTACTTCAACGTAATAAACCGTCGTTGTCGTTGGATTGACGCTCACGGGTACTCCGTTATCTACTGTAGCGAAGGCCGTTCCATCGAACGGTGTCAGGTACCAGCAAATTTTAGATTTTGGTACTGGAGTCGATGCAACCAGGTTAATTGCATCTCCGTTACAGATCGTCGCATCATTTGACACCACCAAACTAAAGTTAGTTGGGCAAGCTGGGAAGAAGCCAGCATCCAGATTGGGATTGTTCTCGCCCGGTGCCAATGTCACCGACCGGGTCACCCCCGTGATCGGGTTAATGTCCGAATCCTTCGTGTCGTCACCGCCTTGCTGAGCCAGCGTGGCCGTGTAGCCCACCGGTGTGGTGAAGCTCAGCGAGTAAGGTACGCCCGGCGTCAAGCCCGTGAAGGAGTAAACGCCCGAGGCATTGGTCGTCGTGGTAGCCACCACCGTGCCATTGCTGACCAGTGTCACCACCACGCCCGGGATGCCCGGCTCGCCTGCGTCCTGAACCCCGTTCTTGTTGGTGTCCACGAAGACGAAGTCACCCAACGAGGCACTTGGAATGTAGAAGCCCGCGTCCAGCGTGGGGTTGTTCTCCCCCGGGGCCAGCGTCACCGACTGGGTCTTGCCCGTGATCGGATCGGCGTCGCTGTCCTTGGTGTCGTCCCCTACGTTAGCCAGGGTGGCCGTGTAGCCCACCGGGGCGCTGAAGCCCACCACGTAGCTCAGACTGCTGCCCGGCGTCAGGCCCGTGAAGCTGTAGAAGCCACTGGCGTTGGTCGTCGTGGTCAGCGAGGCCGCTCCGTTGACATACAGAGTGGCCACTACTCCGGCTAAGCCGGGTTCGCCACTGTCCTGGATGC
>NZ_BAAGSJ010000039.1:0-8561 GCF_054782495.1 Spirosoma aerophilum
AAACATTGGGATTGTTAGCCAGGTGCTTTTGAATCAAATCTTCGTCGTTGAGTTGGGCTTTAGTAATCATAATTATTAATTATAGTATTCCCTAGTACTATTCTTCTTCCTTTATTGATACAAATCTGTTTTCTTTTAATGAAAATTAGGAACAATTTTCGATGAAGCGTCGATTTTACACGTTTTATGGTTAATAGGTTACCTTAATAGGAAACTAACCAATAAGTTATATAAAAGGAATAATCAATCCAGAGCCTTTACAATATGTTGTTTTTTCACTATCTATTTAATAGAATTTGTTACAAACGAGCTGTTGTACAACTCCGAATAGATAAAGCTTTCCGAAGTGTATAACATAATCAATCGGTAGAACTGGTACAGCCGAGTAAATGGTAATCTATACGCCTTTGCCTAGTCCGGAAGATTGTGAAAGTACGTTTTAAGAGTTTGCTTCAAGGTGTAAAACTGCGTTGTTTCTATTGATTCATGGCGCAGATGCTGCTGAATGTACAATAAGTCAACGCCTTCCTCCAACAGTAGTTGAGCGGTGGTATGCCGAAGGCTGTGGGCCGACATGCCCTTCTTTTTAAGGCCATTTTTCCGCAGGTGCTTGTTGGTTATGTAGCGAATCTGAGCCGTGGACAGATTAATAAATAGAGGCGTTTTCTGATCATTTTCGGGCAGCGGCCACTGCTGTATACTCCGCAGGTAATCCGCCAGCGGACCCAGGCAAGCCTCGAAAAGCTTAACGGGCTTTTTGGTGCTTTTTCCTTTTTCCAGCACATGAAGCAGGCGACGCTCAACATCCACATCCGAAAGTTGGAGACGCGTTAGTTCAACGGTACGCAGTCCCTCCAAACTTAACAGCGCCAGGATGGCCCGGTCGCGGGGCAAGGCTGCCGAGGTCAGCAGGTCGGTTCGCTCCCCGGCTTCCAGGCTCTCTTTGTAGAATCGGCGCTCCACCGTAAAGCCTTTCACCGCATGCACATCCTGCAAGACTTCGACCTGTTCGGAGGTAAGGGCCAGTTCCTTCCGCTTCCCAACGCACCAGGCAGCTAGTTGCTTCACCGGGGACAGGTAAACATTAATGGTGAATGGGGACTTTCCCTGCTGAGCTGGGTGATGTAGTCATTGACCGTTATACCGGTCAGTGAGGCTGGCCGACTCTGCTGCCGCCGCTGCCCATCGATATAGCGAAAAAAAGCGTTCAGCGCCTGAATATAGGTCTGTTTGGATCGATCTCCTTTCAATACTTTGTGCTCCCCAATGAAGCGCAGGACCAGCTCATTGGCCGCCGGAGAAATCTATTTTTTGGGCGGGTCCGCCAAGACCAGCGGGTAGCCCAGTTGCTGATAAAAGAAAAGAAATTTGCGCAGGGGTGAGATGCGATTGGGCCGAAAGCCGGTTGTGTAGATTCCCAGGCTAAACCGATCCACGCCATACCCCTGCTGTAAGCAGAAGTCGAGGTAGGCCCGGGCATGACGGGGGTAGTTACTGGAGGTCGGCAGCGTACTGGCAAAATAGCGATTAGTCGGGATACGGTGTAACTCGCCGGGGCGGAGGCCGGAGATGGGGAACGATCGTCGGGACGTCTGACAAGTAGTGGCATTCCAGTGGTAGTTAATAGGGGATTAATGGGTGATGTGTCGAAACCGGGATGGCCTCAGCACCTGGGAAGGGAAAGCTTCTCCATAAGGGCTAGGACGGTTGTTGGCTAAGACGTTTACACTCCGTCTGTAAATAGGTAGTGAGTTGTGAATACATGAAATCCAGGAAAGGTCTGGCAAAAGACTGCGTCTGAGGTTGATCAAAAGCCCGCCTGTAGGCCTGCCGATCAACGGCGTGTACTAAACTGATGGGTAAGTCGTGGTAGTACTGAACGTAATTCATCAGCAGGCGAGCCACCCGGCCGTTTCCCTCCCTAAAGGGCTGCAGGCAGAGCAGGTCGTAATGCACCTGAAAGGAAAGATCATAAAGTTGACGCATGGTTTTCGTGGTGGCCGGGTCTGTATTCAGCTGCTTGAGCAGTTTATCCACAACGGCGGGTAGTTTCTGCGCATCGATTAACTTGCGATGGGCCGTCATGGGACTGGCCAGCCGGAATGCGCCCTGGCTGGAGTCATAACTTCCCAGTATTGAATGCAGGGGTCCACCCGTCCGGCGCATCAGGGCCGCGCCGATGGTTTGAAGTCGGGCCCGATTTAGGGGTTCCCGGTCGGCGGCCCAGGCCAGCATCTGCTGTTGAGCCTGCTGATAATCTACCAGCATCTAATGATGGGCGGTCGATTTACTGTCCGTGGTTTCGCCTTTCTCCAGCAACGCCAGACTTTCGGCAAACGTTAGGCTACAGCCATCCAGGGCGGCTGAGTGATAGATGTGAATTAACCCGATGTTACCCCCCCTTGAAGCGAGTCCCCGGTCAGCTCACGATATCAGCTTAGCAAGGCGGGTAAGATCAGGCTCGATGATTGGGCTGGATGCATAGGAACAAACGGGAATAAGGATCGGTGTACAGATATTGAAACGTCGTAAATAGCGACGGGTAATGAACATTAGCAAAAGTGAGTTCAAAAGTGTCGCATTTACTGTCAATTTGCATGCCTTTACATGATCCAGTTACAAGCCCTGATTAAGTCGATGAACTGGATGATCCCTGTATCCACGTGGTTTCAACGTAGGCATTCATGCAAACTGTGGAATAGGCTAGTCAATAGGAGACAGATGAATGGTTGATACCTAGCCAGGACTAACTTTTTTCGGAGCAATAATAAGGGATTCTTAAGTAATTTTTACGAACCAATCGAGTCCCTAAACCGCTCACATTCGTGTTCTTGCTGTCAATCGGTCTTCCTGCACATATAAGATAGTAGACTTATGGCCCCAATCAGTTTGCCAATTGAAATGGCTAGTTTCAACGTGTCTGTTGTCATAGATGTATTTGGTTGATTTTGTTGAAGCTAGTTGATTCAATTCAATCGAAATTTCCTTTGCATTTCACCTCACAGTTAATTAAATGAAGTATTCAATCCAAGAAGCCTTTTTGTGGACGAGAATCCGAAACGACACTTTTGCAGTTCTTGCCGGGAACTAACTCAAATAACGTGTTTAGTTTGAGCTAGAATAACGTTGGGTCGGCTGTGCTGGTGAATACAACCACAACTTACAGCTATAGTTACAATGTGACTCATTTGCCAATCCGTCGAACAACGGCCACCTCTGCGGGCATAACAGAGATCTTAGACAATCAGTACGAAGCATACTGATTGCTTACCGGCGGGTGGGTGGACGATATGGGGTGACGATGACCGTTTTCCCCGTTACCATTTTCGTCGTTTCCTTACGGAGGACATCCTTTTACCCGATAGCGGTAGTCAGATGAGCACACATGCTTTAATTGGCGGCCTGTAAGCTAATTCTGCCCCTGTCATTACCGGCATTACGCTAGGGGGTGAACCCGGTCGGCCGGCAGGTAAGTGAATCCTTTACTCATCGGCCCGAATAAGTAATTGCATCTGCTTATCAACATTCTTCAAATCAATCTTCAACGACAACTCTTGATGAGCTGTCGTTGAAGGCTCGTTTCAATAAAGCGTTGTTGCTCTTTAACTAACTGTTGCATTTGCGCATACACTAGAAAGTAGCCGCTGGCGAAGAAGACTTAAAATTGCTGATTTTTGCAATACGAGGGGGGTGGTTGCCAATGATGAAGTTTATGCCGAAAACGGTATTTATACTCGGAAATTCGGATAACATCAACTAAATCTGTCGTTGTAAACTGCTCTAGGTAAGGATACGCGTTCATTAGGCGAAGGGTTTTCGTGAACGAAATCTTTAAAACTATAGATTATATTTCTTCAAAAAGTAGCCAATAATTTCTTCTCTAATATTAAAACCTCATAGATGGTACATTTGCGATAGGGTTCGATAGTTAAATCGTATTATGTTTAAAAGATAGGTAGTGTTCTTACCTCTTTGGTGAGCCATTTTTGGCTGGACTTTAATTAACCTTCCGATACTAAACCGGCGTCATGAACTTTAAGGCTTGCTGGGCTCGCTCCGTACCATACTCAATTAAGTAGGTTGCCACTGGCTGGCTTCCTGCGGCTGTATTTCGTCAACTGAAAGAGGACAGCTGCGGATGGGCTGCTTGAGCGGTGAGAAGCGAAGAGTAAATTTTAGAAATTTTCCTTTCTGTATAATGTTGCCAATTTGGCAACATTATACAGAAAGGCTGGTTTACAGATTTTTAAGGTTTTTTACCTTTTTTAATAAGGTTATAATTTTGTTGCAAGTGTATTTAAGGTTAGGTGAATTAACGTCTAGTTGTGCTACCGTAATAGTGATTTGTTTTATGACCTCAGCAGCTTTATCATCGTAAGTAAACTCCTTAGTATGGTTTGATAATATTGGTTCATTAAATGCTAGTAGGTCGGGGAGAGAGAGTGAAGGAGATTTTATGTCAGAGACTCGTCCAATGGTCCTAATTAATTCTTTGGCTACTTTCTGTTTGCCACTTAAAACTTCCTGCTTTAGATCAGGAGTTAGTTTATCAATACCTTCTGAATATTCACGATCTCGATGAATTGTGCGTGGTGATACCTTAAATTCCTTCGCTAAACGATCTTGAGTTCGCTGAGCTACGCTTTTCTCATCTTCGCTTTCTTCTTGGACAGGTCTACCAGCGATATGACGTTCATTTCGGTATTTTAGTCCTCTTAGATAGGATGTCTGCTCAGGCGTTAGGTTACGGCGTCCTAACTGGTTATTAATCATGAAGTCGCGAACGGCCTGCATATTTAGAAATTCCCGTATTATTACTTTGAAATCAATTGAATGATTTTTACATATCGAATACCGATTATGCCCATCCACTAATATGTTAACTGGTGAATCGTCGTCACTTCCATCGATCATTCCTTTGTTAGTTTGCCAAATTAATAAGGCATCTCGGCAACCTTCTTTACGAATGTTCTCTTCTAACTGCTCGTACTCACTCTTTTGTAGTTTTGGAATAAGTGCTTGTAATTCAGGGAGAATTGTGACGCTGGCTTTCACCTCATCTAGTATACCCTGCATCAAATTGGCCTTGTTTCTATGTAATACAGGAGATTCCCCAGAAGCCGTTGCAAATCGTTTCATAAGATAGAGAGCTTAAAAAGAATGGTTAGCAAATACTTCGTCAGCTAATGATTGATAATCGACGGCACCTGTAGAGGTTGGCTTGTAATCAAAAATGGTTTTACCTACATATTGTGATTCAGCAATTGCCACATTTTGGCGAATTTCCGTTTTAAAAAAAGGTTGACCTTTCAAATTATCCCGTACCTTACCCATTAATTCACGATGGAGTACTAACTGAGGATTTACTTGAGCCATCACAATACCTTCAACTTTTAATCTGGGGTTGAATGACTCTTGAATATCAGTGATTAGTTCTAGCAAGTTATACATTCCTTTAACTGCTGATGCCTCCGGTTCAAGAACAACTAGGGCCGCAGCGGAAGCAACTAAAGCAGAATAGGTGAATATATTTAAGGATGGTGGGCAGTCAATTAAGATATAATCATACTTAGTTAATAGTGGAGCTAATATATTTCTGAAACGTAGTACTCCACTTGGAGTTTTAATAAGCTCAGCTTCTGCTCTAGATAATTCTAAATCACTTGCTACTAGATCGTAGGAGTCTGATAAACTAATTACAGGCATTTCAATTCCAGCTGTCAGCGCTTGAAACAACTGTCTATCTGGATTATGGATTCCCAAACTTTGGGAAAGATTCCCTTGAGAATCCATATCGATTAACAAAACTGATTGGTGACGATTTACTAGCCCCTTACCTAAATTAATTGTGGTAGTAGTTTTTCCTACTCCTCCTTTATGGTTAACTACGGAAATGACTGTTGCTCGGTGATTTTGAAACTTTTCTATGCCATACTGTGCTAAAACGGGTTCTAAGGCTCGCAAGTGAGACTCAGTTAATCTACGCTGACCACTTATCGCTTTTGCTAATGTACCGGTTGGAAGGTGAGCTTCCTTAGTTAATCCTGAATGAGAAAGCGTTGGTTTCTTTTTCAGAAAGGCGCATACCTCGTCATGAGTAAGCATAATAGAGGAGAGATTTTTGCCATAAATTTATACCTTTTTTAGTACAAACGTACTTTTTTGGTATAACTTCCTACCCCTTTAATAGTTATAACTCGTTTATTTATGGTTTATACGGCAATCAATGGCTTACAATATTTCTAAAATCAATAGATATGTGTTTCGTTAAGAGTAACAAATTGATTGTTAGTTAATTATGCTTTAACTTTCAGTAATTGTATGATTTCTCAACTTGTAATTATAATTTTTAGCAAATACTAAATGACTACCACTATTAGTAATTTGTTGATTATCAATAGTTTAGTTAATTAATTTCAGTAATTGTATGATTTTTTTAAATTCTTAACTTGATTAATACCAGTAGTATTAAAGTCAGTTGACTAATTACCAGAGCTTTACGCCATAACTTTCAGTTATTGTATGATAAATTTTTACTCTTATACTTATTATCTAAATAATTTTTTATTTAAATTTTTTCTATATAAATTACTGGCTATCAGTAAGTTATAGTTTTACTTTCAGAAATTATATTATATCATTTTGTAAATTAAGGGTTACACTGGTTCAGTACTATCAATTGTCTTTTATAACTTACTGATATACAGAAATTTACTAATTAACTTTCAGATATTGTATGTTTTATATCTATGTAAATCGTATAATAGCATTTTAGCTAAATCACTGACTATCAACAATATGGGCCTTAACTTTCAGATATTGTATGATTCGGCGTAAAACAATATATTTTTTTTAATGACTTTTCTTGATTTTTTTAGGACTTATCCACATTTTTTATCTTTATTTTCTTACAGTCAAATATTGTGAATCATTTTTTTATTGAATTATTTGATTATTTGGCTGTTCTATAACGTCTTGATTATTAAGTATTTAGAACAAGTTATTTTCAGAGATAGTATGTTAACTTTCAGAAATTGTATTGTTATTTTCAGAAATTGTCAGATTTAACTTTCAGGAATTATATGGTTATAAGCCATTAACTTTCAGGAATAGTCAGAGACTTTTCAGAAATTGTATGGTTAATAAACATCCTAGGTGATTCATTATGGCAGAAGTTAGCAAACGTACTGAAAATAGACGTAAGGGTGATAAAGTGGTACATACATTGCTTTATCAAGGGAATAGCATAACAACAGCTCGTTATGAGATGAGCGAGTTGCAAAAGAACTTAATGTATACGCTTCAAGCTGCTGTACGGCCAGAAGATACTAATGATACGGTGTATACCTTCAAGGTTCAAGACATAATGCATGACCTTGATAGAGACCCTGATAATGGGTATCGAAATTTACAGGAAGCGACAAAAGGAATGATGCAAGTTGTTTTTGAAATGTATGTTAATGGTCAACTTGTTCAAGTGAATCCCTTTTCAAGTGCTGTTTACGACTATGGAAGAGGAACAATCAGTCTTCGGGTTGATCCTAATATGCGTCCCTTACTCACCGGTCTAACTGGCAATTTTACAACATTCGGTAAAGAAATGGCCATGCGTATGACGGGAAAATATGCTAAGCGGTTGTATGAGATGTTTTCACAGTGGAAAGACATTGGCACCTTTAAAATAGCTATACTTGATCTAAAGCATCGGCTAAATTTATTTGATCCTGAATCCGGAAAAGAAGAGTATAATATCTCCAATTTTTTTCGCTTCGTTATTGACCCAGCCGTAAACGAAATAAACCAACGAAGTGATTTATTGGTCCGGTTTCGTCAGCATAAGACAGGGCGAAAGATTACAGACTTAACATTTACCATAAAATGGGTTAGGCTTGAACAAGAGTTGTTTCTACCTGGAATTGATAGTGATGCAACACTGCTAGGGGATAGGTTAATGTCTCGTTTCGGTCTAAGAGCAGATCAGCGGGATCGAGTGTTAGCTAATTTTGATTTAGGAGTTATTAGGAAAAAGCTTTTAGAAATTGAAAAGCGAAATTCAAGCAAAGCCATTGAAAACTGGGGAGCTTATACTGCAAAAGTATTCGCAGTATAGAAGTTTGAGCATATCAACCAGTTAAGGGCAAACAGTCAATATAAGTTGACGTTAGCAAACTATGTATTAAAATTGGCTAAAACTTATCATTATGTTTTATATCTCAACTAAATCTTGCATTTGATGGTTAAAATTTAACCTAATCACTGAAAAATTATATAAATATAGTATAATATATAACCTTTTAGTGAAAAAACTGAGTATTACCAACAAAAACATGTTTATTAGTAAGCTTTGTAAAAGCCATCTCGCCGACTAAAACTTGTAATTGACCGCCTAAACCTCGCTTTTCATGCAACTACTCCTTTGTATCACCTAAATTTTGTTTAATATTAGATAACATTCTGACAATAAGACAGTTGACTAATGACAAATCAATCAAGCATAATATTAGTAAAAGGATAAAGAATCGAAACAAAAAAATCTGCAGAAGGCAAAAAAGGCATTTTCA
>NZ_BAAGSJ010000040.1:0-190404 GCF_054782495.1 Spirosoma aerophilum
AAAAAAAAATCAAAAGTCAATTCTATAAACGTCAATTTAATTGACTGTCAAAAAAAAATGTCAATGAAATGAACTAAGTGTTTTGGCGTCTCGTTCTACTATTAAACCAAATACCTTTTTTTATGCCAAAGACAAATCAGCACGTTGTTCCCCGGGGAGACGGATGGGCCGTGCAAGGAGCTGGTAATAGCCGAGCTACCCGTATTACAGAGACACAAAGCGAAGCTATCAATGCCGCGCGTGACATCGCTCGCAATCAAGGATCAGAGCTGATTGTGCACAGCCAGGATGGCAAAATCAACTGGCGCAACTCGTACGGAAATGACCCGTATCCCCCAAAGGGATAACAAAAAGAGCTGAAGGCTACTTCGGCTCTTTTTCTTTTAAATAGTACTCACTGGTAACTTAATATAACAATGCAAATCAAACAATCGCGGATTAACAATCCGCATAATTTTCTTCAATCGCTACCTGCTGGTAGCCGCTTCTATATAGTTTTGACGGATATAGAAAGCCATGCCAACAAACTTCAAAAGATAGGATTTAGCGCGGACCTCCGAGCGGGTGAGAAACTACTACCTAAGCCCTTTGGGTCTGTTTCACGTTTCAACGCTCAAGGGAGAGACGACAAATTGACTGATCTTCCAAAAGAAACTTGCTATAGAGACGGAATGGTCAAAGACTGGCACGGAAGATGGCACAATGTCGAAATACCTTATCAACGATATCAGCGTATACATGTTCCTGGTCCAAGCGAAGAACTTATAATCGCCATCAAGGATAACAAGAAAGTAGTCATCTCCCGGGAACTTGAGTACCACTCCGATCAACAAAAGAGCGTTAGTGAAGTAAAACACGTAATCAATCTGTTCTTGGAGTTGTTCGGCGAGTGTGAAATATTCTCTGATGCTTTAGTACAGCTGCACCAATTCGAAATCGAACGTCGTAACTGGACCGTTTTACCAACGGGTGAATACCCTTGGGATAGAGCTAAAGACGTGCTGAGTGATGTTACCAAAGGACTATCAGAAAGCAAACGTCGGTTAGTTGATTTTCGATTTGAGCACATCACTAAATTTAAGCCCAGTAAGCTCATAATTGGAACCGCAGGTTTCTACGGATACGTTATTTTCTGCTTTGAAGATGTTAATCTGTATCTTCTTGAAAGCCGATTTACTGACAATGCCACCTACGTTTTTGACGATAAATGGGAAGCTCTGGCAAAGCTGACGAAAAGCGAAATTATAAACGGCGAGTTAGCAAAAGATCGTGTTGTACATAAGAGTGGTTGGCCAATGCAGATTAGTCGATTATTCCCTAATCGGCCAGATACTAGTGATTCAATCCAGAAAGCCGCTTAATCACTTATGTAATTTTGGGAGCTAATAATGGCTCCCTTTTTTGTATCCTCGGAATACCATTATGAATATGTTCTTGGTGCTATCTTGTCCTACAGTAAACGAACGTTTGATTAAGGCAGAAACTGCTAATTAGTAGATCGTCTTGTCACGTTATAAACATTGGAAAAGGTATGCATATTATTACCGGTTGCACTCCCATGTGACCAAAATTGCTATGAAAATATTGGACTTGAGAAATGAAAATAGTTGGCCCACAGAGGTACTTAATTTTTTAGAGGAGAAAGCAGAGATATTTCGTGCTTGGAAGACAAGTAGCGGCCAAGTTAGCGCAACAGAATATGATGAAGTGGTAAACGGGCTCCTTGCAATTCTAAGAACTGATTATGTTCTGCGCGGCTATCATTGCACACGTCTAACAGACACAGAGATTCAAAATATTGTTACAAATGGCATGTCTTTACCCAGCGCGTCTATGTTGAGTGAGCGATTGGAAGCCATTGTACAAACTGGTGCGATTGAATCACAGGTGGCAAGGCATTTGCTCACTAATAACGAGGCTCATAATACCAGCAGAGCCGGGATGATTTGGTTTTGCTTTTTTCCACCATATAAAGCAGGACAAGGAGGAATAGAGCGGTTCTTTCGTAGCTGGGGCGGTGAAGCACTTTATAACAGCCATGAGGATGATCCCCTATCTGGCCCTATTATTACGACAATTGGTAGGCCCTGCATAATTGAGGCTTATGTCCCCATAGCATCTTTAGAATATTACGGTGGTTTAGAGTCTATAGTGATAGGCCATTATTTGAGAAAAAGAGGGGTGATAATAGATATGGACCTAGATCACGAAGATCGAGCCAAACAGCCGATCCCAGCTAGTAATATAGTTAGGATTATAAAATTCCCGGAAAAAGATTTCATTGATTTAACGAAATGCGACAAATGGAAGCCACCTTTAGAGCCGTCTGCGAATCCAGAGGATTTGATAGAAAAAACCCAGGAAACAACACTAAGTAAACCACTCAATATGAGCAACTCAGACAAGTTGAACGAAGCCTTATCAAAGTTTAATAAAGCTCTAAGCGAGAAGAAAGAAAGTGTTCAAAGCGAGGAAGACAAGGTATTATCATTCTTAAAAGCTTTTGAAAGTACAGCTCGGGGAGTTATTGTACCTGCATTTGAGGAAGCTTTAGAAGAAATAAAGCTGCATGATCATGAAGGAAGAGTTGAGGTTAAACCTTATTCTTCAGGCTCCCAAAGCAAAGGCAAAGTAGAAATTAAGGCTGCTTCTGTTTCACTCCATATTTTTATAAAGGGCTTGAAGCGCAAAAGGCTCGAAGGTGAGCCGCGCATCTTTTTTAACGCCAGGTCGGACAATGCTAACAGTCGTGAGGTCCAGGCAGTATACAACTTCTTCACGTCAGGCGAATTGGAAACTGGAGGATATATATCAATTGGTACTGAATCACAGATAAGCGGTGGTAAATATGTCTTGGAAGACATTACTCCTCAGGTCGCTAAGGATGAAGCTATTAAATTTTTAACCATCCTCTTTGAGAGACTAGAAATAGTGAAATGATAGACAGAAGCCTCGTAGTTTATTTGCCCTGTTTTGTTCACAAGCATAAGCTCGTATAGTCATTAACAGAGCTAAGCGAACGGGTATAGTCGCAAGGGGTAAAAAGAAGAAATGGTGTCTAATAAATAGCAAAAAATCCTAGTGTAAATTTGACAGATATGGGTATTTAAAAAATATGAAAAAAGAACAATTCCGCAAAGGTCAAGTATTTGGAAAATGGACTCTCGACGCTTATCTAGGCGGTGGAGGCAATGGAACGGTTTGGCGATGTTTAACTAAAGAAGGCGAAGAAGGGGCAATCAAAATACTCAAGCAAGTAAACCCTAAATCATATTCTCGTTTCCTTGACGAAACAAGTGTATTAGATAAAAACTCTGATGTTATAGGTATCATACCGATACTTGATAGATATTTACCTGATGATATAAAGGGGAAAGTTCCTTTCTTCGTAATGCCTGTTGCCAAAAATGCAGAAAAAGAATTTATTAATAAATCATTTGAAGAAAAAATAGATGCGATTCTAGAGGTTTGCGAAACTCTTAAAGTGCTACATCAGCGAGGAATATCGCATAGAGATATAAAACCATCCAATTTATTATATTACAATTCACGATTTTCGCTTGCAGACTTCGGATTAGTTGATTTTCCAGATAAAAGGGATGTATCTGTAGCTAATGAACAAATAGGTGCTAGATGGACAATAGCTCCTGAAATGAAAAGAGAATCTTCAAAAGCGGAAGGTATCAAAGCTGATATATACTCTTTAGCAAAGACATTGTGGATTGTTCTTACTGGAAACTACAAGGGTTTTGAAGGGCGTTATTCAACAGAATCTATTATAGAGCTAAAAAAATTCAATACAGATATATATACAAATCCAATTGATAAATTATTATCTGCCTGTACTGATAATGACCCAAACGCTCGCCCAAACATCGATGAATTTAGTATAGAACTTAATAACTGGAAAGCAATAAACGAAGACTTTCATAAAAGGAATCTTGCACAATGGTTTGAAATTCAGACTAAGCTCTTTCCGTCTGGGTTTCCAACTCGAGTGATTTGGGAAAGTATTGATGATATTATAAATATTCTAAAAATAGTATGTTCATACAAAGACCTAAATCATATGTTCTTTCCAGATGGAGGTGGGATGGACTTGGAAGATGTAAGGTTGTCTAATGAGGAAGGATGTATTGAATTAGACTATCAATTTATTGAAGTAATAAAGCCGAAAAGATTAATTTTCGAGTCTTTCAATTACAATCCAGAATGGAATTATTTCCGTTTGGAGCTTGACGAATTAATGCCCTTGAATCTCGACGGACGTTTAAAGCGCGAAGACATTAGAGAAGAAGTATCTGAAATTCATCCTGGTATTTACGATAGATATGAAATCGTCGAAAATAGATATGAGTACAGCGAATATGGTAGAAGTATTCCTGAATCCGCCCGTCATGTAACAAGATGGCTTAGAGGATCATTTGTTTTATTTAACAAACGATCCCCTTATAACATGGATAATACTACATACGATGGTCGACATAATGAAAAAGATTCCAAAGATTTTAGGGAGTATATACAAAATAATTTGAACCTTTACAAACGAATAGTATCAAGGCCTGATTTTAAAGATATGGATGATGAATTCAAAGAGTATTGGAGATACAGGTTTATGGATATATAATTCCAACCATAGGGTATTCTTATAACTGTCCCTTCCTTTCATTTGAAATTGTAACTTATTGCAATTAAGATTTTTGCAATCTTATTTTTGAGAGTTTTATGAATGAACGAACCAGATAGTATACTTCTTCTTAGCAAACTCATTAAATAAGTAGTTTTCTTAAAATCTGGTTACAAGGACAGCAATATGAAACGTTTGTGAGGGTCATAAATGTGAAATCATCACACTTATGACCCTTTTCGTCCAATTGACCGTTTAAATGATAAGATTTTGATTAATAACTAGTAAAGCATTTTTTTTTGACTAGTTAGATGAAAATTTTGCACCATTTATGCAGGATAATGTACAAACTACTATTGAATTTTAGTTAAAGGCAGGGTTTGTTACGAATGTTAAACGGTCGTCGTTTATGATTTGTAACAAATACCACTTTTCCTTTATATTGGCTGTTTAATTTACTCCTTGATGGAAAGTCAGCCAATACTTCATGTTGCTTATTACCGAGTCTCGACCAAGCAGCAAGGCCAGAGTGGGCTAGGTCTGGAGGCCCAGCGTACCCAGGTCATGGGTTTCATCGGTGGCCAGGCCTAACTGGTGCAGGAATTCATCGAAGTTGAAAGCGGTAAGCGTTATAGACGCTCCCTGAGGCTTTGGCCTATGCCAAATTGAACAAGTCCCGCTTAGTGATTGCTAAGCTGGATCGGCTCAGCCGCAACGCTGGATTTATCTTTGCGCTTAAAGATAGTGGGGTGGATTTTGTCTGCGCTGACATGCCCCATGCCAACACCCTAACCATTGGCATTTTTGCTACCCTTGCTCAGCATGAAAGAGAGTTGATTGGCGAACGAACCAAGAAGGCTTTAGCTATTAAGAAGCAACAGGGGTTTGTCTTAGGCTCCCGCCAGAACTTGACGCCACAGGCTCAGCGAAAAGGGGAGGAAGCCATCAAGGCCAAAGCAGCAACGAACGAAAACAACAGGCGGGCTTTATTGACCATTAAAGGCTATCTCCATCAAGATAAGACCCTGCAACAGGTTGCAGACGAATTAAATGCGTCAGGATTCCGCACAGCCAAAGGTCAACTCTTTCAGCGGGTGCAAGTTCATCGGCATATGGCTAAACTCTTGTCTGCTTTAGAAATGAATAGTTTGTTTCCTGAGCAAAGGGGTAAAGATCATATACCAAGAACACGTCATGCGCTTGTATGTGAAGCCTGATCCAAAAAACAGCCCATTTCACATTAGATAACTATCTTTACCAAAATCAACTATAACCTATAACACGTAGCCACCACGCAGTTTTATTACTCTCAATTCTCACCGTAAAATCGTCACACTCCACTTATAATAACAGAATTCTTTTCGGGTAACACATACATAAATTCTTTAGTGTGTTACTTTTAATCACTTTCTTAATGTTTCTTTTTATCCGCAATTAATAAACTGAAAGTCAAATAGTTAACAATAATAAAATAACCTATATCACGTCTAAATATAACTCATATCTCGTTTATATGTAACTTATATCTCGTAGGACTATAACCTGATTCTCGTTTAAACATAACCTAATTCACATAGATATATAACTTATATCTCGTATTCACCAAAGCGCCGATTAGTCTAATATTCATGAGTTTGAATACCCTATGAGCTAAAAAGCTATTTTCTGCCATCAATTTTCTTGTACTTATATGAAACTAGATGTACTAATTCACTCGGTCTCACTCTACTTACTTCTCAACTATAACCGGTAACACGTAATTATAACCTAAAACACGTATGCCTGAAAAATTAGGGTAAAACAGCATTTTAAAGTCAAATCAAAATTTTTGTAGTCCAATCATATTCACGTAAGTTGATACATCTTTTTAAGTATATTTAGTGGTATGACGAAGGAGACTACATTACGAAGACGCTCGGATATAGGTGAACGAACAATCGCCCGAATGAAAGCGGGTAAGAACGGTATCGTAGAGGCTACGTACCGCATGGACGTAGTGGAATTCCGCGTGTTTTTCACAATGCTTACTATGATTAGTCCAGATGACTTAACCTTCTGTGAATATGAACTACGCGTTGCAGACATTATCCGGTTATTTAGTTTAAGTCGAGACGGGCGCAGTTACGAAAGTATAAAAGATGCAGCGGAACGGTTGGTAAACAAAACAATGGTACTTTATCATACAAAGGAAGATGGTAACCGGTATCGTACAGTTATTCCCTTTCTAACTAGTGCTAGTTCACAAATCGGCAATACTAAGTCTGAATCGATTCGTGTTACTTTTCATCCTGAATTAAAACCGTATTTGCTTCAACTTCGCTCGGAGTACCTTGAATTTGACGTACGTAATCTCTCAGGAGTGCATAGTCAGTTTTCTATTCGCCTGTACATGATGCTACGCCATCAGATGAACTTAAAAAAGACCTCTATCCGCTATACGGTGGAGCGGCTTCGAGATGTCCTTGAAATTGGTGAAAAAGAATATCCGCTTTACGGAAATTTCAAGCAAAAAGTATTACTTAGAGCTTGTAATGACCTAAATACATTTACGAATATCCGTGTTAATGAAATGAAAGAGGAGCGTAGTAACCGTAAAGTTGCTGCTGTTATCTTTCATATGTCTACCCAAGCCTCACCCCTACTTCCAGCGGCCAAACCCACTATCTCAGTCAGTAAGAGTAAAGAGGCCAATAAGATTACGAAAGAAAAGCAAGAAGTTATAATTGGAGCCAATGATTCTAGAACTGAGCATATTGCTGATCAATTGTATGCTTCTGTTGCGCAGTTTGTTAGACGTGAAGTTATATTGAACTGGCTTCAAAAAGCATCGGAAGATCAAGTGCGTACTGCTATCAACTACACGTTGAAACAAATAAGGCAAGGGACGGTAATTAAAAATGTAGCGGGCTATATACAGAAAATGATCAATACGCCATTACCAACCTCCAATGATGTTACTGATACACAGATAGATCCGGTAAAGCAACAAGTTAAAGAACAGGCGCAAGACCGCCAGCGGCAACAGGCCATTGAAGAGGCAAAATTGCAGGCTCTAACTGAAACGAAACACCAAGTAGCTTTCCAGTTAATAATTGACCATCCCGAGTGGCACGAAACGGTTCGTCAACACATGCAATCAGGCATGTTTGGAAGATTTTATAACAATACGCTATCCCTTTTCGAGAATGCTCAAAATCCAGTTATGTACGGCCCATTTTTTCAAGCGATCGAACGCCTTCAGCCATTAATATTTAAGGATTTAGAATAATAGTTTCCATACGCCCCCCAGAATGGCCTCCCTCCTATTCGGGCTGTTTTGATGTTGGCGCTAAGGATTATCAGTCTTAGCAATTCTGATACTATTTTAGACAATAGCCTATTTTTCAAACATTTAAATAATTAGACGTACATAGAAAGAAAAGTTCTTTATTTTGCCTTGGATAAAAGAAGTTCTTTATACTTTTACAAAAGATAAAATTTTATCCTTAAGCTCATGATTAACCAGGACAAATTAGTTCGGTTCCTGCGTTCTAAACCCGCCTTAAATCTGTCTCAGATTGAAAAGGAAGCGGGTATTCCTTCTAAGACGCTGCATAAAGCCCTATCCGATCAAAAAGACATCCCGGCGAAACACTTGCCTGCTTTAGACGAAGCGGTACGAAAGTATGGCTATTCAGAAGCCCTTTTTAATAAAGCCAAAGTGATTTCGATTGTGAATCACAAAGGCGGAGTGGGTAAAACGACAACGACTATCAACGTGGGTAAAGCCTTAAGTTTACTTGGAAATCGGGTGTTACTCGTTGATATGGATTCACAGGGGAATTTGTCCCAGTGCTTTGGTATTCATGACCCGGATGAACAAGTAATTGATGCCTTGCTAACGGGGTCAGACCTACCTATGATAGAGATTTCCCCTAGTTTATTTCTTTCCCCTTCCGATATACGGATGGCGTACCGGGAATCAGAATTGGCTAATTCTATTGGAGCCGACCGCCGATTGGCCTTAAAGCTGGAAGATGAACGAGATAAGTTTGATTATATTCTCATTGATTGCCCGCCAAGCCTAGGCATTTGTACAACCTGCTCGCTCGTAGCATCAAATTATTGCGTAGTGCCGATTCAACCCGAGGCCAGTGCCTACCACGGCGTAGAAAGCCTGTTTAATCGAATAGCTGAGGTTCGCAAATACATTAACCCTACTTTGTCAGTGAAAGGAATTGTGTTTACGATGGTGCATAAGAATCAGAGTATTCATAAAAGCATGATGACTCATATTCGGGATACCTACCGAAACTTTCCCATTTACGAAGCGATCATTGAGGTATCGACGGTCATTAAGCAATCTCAGGTTGCCAAGGAAGATTTGTACACATATTCTAACAAATCAGTCTCCTGGCAGCAGTATCATCATCTTGCCACTGAAATAATGACAATCTGATATGAAAAAGGACTTCATGAGTTCGATGCGCGAGAAGACCTCTACCCTACCGACATCCCTTTTATCGACCGAGGAAAATATAAAGAGCCAGATTCAGGTCCTTGACCAGCTTCGGGATTTAATTCCGCCCCTCGCGCAGGAGGAATATAGTCAACTTCAGCAAAATATCCTTAAACATGGGGTAAAAGATCCGCTGAGCGTTTGGGAGACAACCTCAACAATTTTACACCTTGATGAGGAAAACCGACCGGTTTACGTCCTTATTGACGGGCACAATCGGTACCGAATCAGTCAGGAGCATAAATTGGATTACCGGATTAACCTGCTTCGATTTACCAGCTTAGACGAGGCCAAGGATTACATGATCGACTTTCAGTTAGGAAGACGCAATCTTTCAACTGAGCAAATCGCTTACCTAAGAGGTTTACGGTATCTACAACAAAAGACGGTTCGGGGTGGAAATAAAGTAACAACTACTCCTATAGTTGATGTTTCTATTGTGCTAGCAGAAGAGTATGGTGTTAGTAGTCGTACCATTAAGCGGGATGGGGATTTTGCCGCAGGTTTAAATAAGCTAAACCCTGAGCAAAAACAGGAGATTCTAACGGGAAAGAAAAAGATCGCTCGATCAGCTATTGAAGCGATAGCCAAATCTAATTCAGTTGATTTCAATTCAATAGTTGAAGATGCGAACTTAACAGTTAAAACAAGTCAAAAAACAGTAGGGGAGGATCGCATAAAAAAACTTGAGACTGCGATTCGAGAATTAGCTGCTGGAACACTTTCCCGTAAATCTTGCGAACGTATCCTACAGAAAACCAATGAATTACTTGCCATTTTACAAGCAAAATGACAAGCTGTCACTTTGCTTGTAAAATCAGATAATGTAACTAATTTCATAGTTGATCCATATTGATCCTTATGCAAAATAGCCCAAAGTGACAGCTTGTCACTTTGGGCTATTTTGCATAAGGATCAATTCAAAAACGAGTAGGGGAGTAAGCTGTTGTGAAGCCTTCAAGTAAACTCAAAATGATCAATTCCCCAGACCAGAAGTTGTTAGAATTTCCTGTTGTAGATCCTGGTTGAAGTCTTTTGAAGTCGATTTGTTAATACAAATTCGTTTGTTAAGCCCACTTAGCTCTAATAAGCTTTTGGTGAAATAGGAGAGAGGTAAATTAGCTTCGGGAAGACTTAGCACTAGTTGATCTGTGGTTTGGTCAATAGAAATTAACAAATCAGTTGACTCGGTTGCATTGGCGTTAAGCGATATGGACGATTGGCCCAAAATCATTTCATTATAGGCTTTAATACGATCAAGTAAATCGTCTCGGAAAGCTCTGTAGGTTTCCTGCGTAGGCAATGCAAAGCCAATCTTATATTTTCCCACAGGTACAGAACGAAGCGGGAATTTAGTGGCCAATAATTGTTGAATGAATTGCAGATCATACGCAAAGCCTTTTGCATCATTATCAAACGCTAGGTTAATTTTCCAAGCGTGTGCTTTAGCGCTTGTGTCGATATACTTGGTTATGGTGTTGACCTGCTCGGGTGTAAGATGGCCACCTGTAGAAAAATACACCGAGTTAAATTTAATATCTCCGCGTAGAATCCGTAACTGCTTATGTGAAAGTGCATCAATGGCGCTTTCCATAATAATAAATTGCTCCACTTTTGGGGGCAGATTCGACATAAAGACGCTAGATGTCTTATCGCTACCCGGTGCATGCAGTTTCACATTCTCATTGCGAATTTCTAAACCAGTCACTTCCGTTGATACCCCATCATAATACGGAAAGGCAACATTTGAAAACAGAATGTACTTGTGCTGAGGATTGTCTTTTACGGTAGTAAAGTCTACTATCTGATGTTTTTGAGGATCAAAATACGTGATTTGGGTAGCGATTCTATTAATAAACTCAATACTATTAATAGTTTCTAAACTAATATGACGAGTCTTTAAATAGTTATCATTTTCCAGTGGCCAAAGTTCAAATAAGTCTAAGGAAAAGACTGGCTTAAGCTTCCTCTCAACTAGCTGGTCAGTCGCTCGTCTGTTTAAATCAACTTGTTCAGGATCAATACGTAAGTAATCGTAAAGGACACTCACAATATTTTTAAATTCATCTTCGCCGGAGCGGTTAAATTTAGAAAAGACGGTTGCTAAACGGTTGCGAATGAAATTGATAATTGTCCCGGAATCTGTGAAATTACCAACCCGCTGATAGACCTGTTGGCTGGCATCCTGAGCGTTCTTGATGAGAATTACGTCGTTATAGGCTACATTCTCCAGAACAGGTCGAGCTTTCCCTTTATTCAGTTTCAGCAAGTAGCCATAGTGAATGGCCAGTTCGACGATAGACACGTTTGACCGCAGTTCCTGAACGGGAATCAGGTTCGGGAATCGTTTCTTTAGCTCGTCAAATTTTGTCATTTCTAAGAATTACTTGCCAAAGTAATATTACAGTAAATCAGGTAGAAAAGCCCCTTCCTTGCAAATGAATGGTTCAAACCTTTGTTGATCAAGTATCTTTCCGCATTCATATTTATTAATGAATCCCTATGAATACTAGCCTTACCCTGCCTCAATTGGTTGAGCAGTTTAGTAAAGTAACAGCTACCAAAGCCAACGACGTATCAGGGATTCTACAGACTTATCATTCAATTGGTATTGAAGGGGGAACATTAACACTACTCCAAATTCAGAATTTACTTCAAAAAGGAATCAGACTTACTGACAAGTCCCTAGTTGATCAGTTGAGGGTTGTTGATCATCATAATGCCCTTCAGCAAATATTGACGATGGCAAATGAGCACATTCCTTTAAACCGCACCATTTTACAGGAATTAGCCTCAACACTAATGTGTCATACGGGCGGTCTTATCTATTCATTATTGAGTCAGTATGACACTAGCCGAGGAGAACTTCGGATTGATGATAAAACGGTGGGAAGGCGGGTACTAATTGATTTTCATAAACTGCCTAGGGCCTTGGATAATCTACTAAAGGAGGTTAATACGGCCATTACACGGTTGAGAACACCCCGGCAGATATACGACCTATCATTTACAGCCCACTTTCAACTCTTAACGCTTCATCCCTTTGGGGCAGGCAACGGCCCGATGGCTCGGCTACTGATGAACTATATTCAGCAATTTCATCAACAACCAATAAGTTTAATTCATGTCGATAGCCGAATCCCATACTTAAATTCATTAGATGCCAGTTGGCGACAGAAATCACCAACTCCCATTGTGAGTTTTATGCATAGCCAACTAGTAAGATTTCTGCAAGAATGTATTGACCCGCATTAAGTCATGCCATTTGGAGCCGCTGAAGAGCAGATTATTGATGCTGCCAAGAACTATAGTACCGTCCTGCACAAAGCCAGTGAGCTAGTCACCCAGGCTCCTGATGAGCTACTTTCGGGCTCTCCGGCAACGATCTATTTAAAGAAACTTGGACATCGACCACTTACTTCAGAGGATTTAACGAAGCTTATCAACGCGCTGGGAAGTGCGGACGATAAGCAAATTGTGCTCGACTTTCAACAGGCTCAGTTGGAGCTATCCCAGCGCCTTCAGCAGACAAAAAATATTGGCTTAGTCCTCAAGCAGGCCAACATACCCTATCAACAGGCGTATGCCCGCTTTAGTCGAAGTGACCTCTGGAAACCTGATCAGATGATTCAGATAATGGAGGTACTTCGGCGCTTGCAGCTCTGAAACTTAAGATTTAAATTAAAGGGACATTTTATTGAACGATTTTCAGTGATAGCCGGTGCTAACACAACCCATTCATCGATAGTTACATAGCTAGTTCATTAAATAGTATTCATTATCCATTTATTGATCGGAAACAGCCGGTTGAGTAGGAGAGGAACCTGTACCGATATAAACACGTAAGTGGCGTAAAGAAAACGCGACAAAACCTCTACCAGAAGTCTACTAAGTACAATCAAGAAAGACCTGTCGGGTTGCTCCGATGATTGATAGCACTTTTTCAGGTGCTTGATTATAGCGGGCAAAGAAGTTATTGGTCGCTTCAATCAGCTTTTTGATGGATTCGAATAACTCACAATGCGTCACCTCGCGTCGCCAGTGTCGCCACAACATCTCAATGGGATTGAGCCAGGGACTGTAAGTGGGCAGATACAGCAAGACTAACCGGCCAGCGGCTCCTCGTACTACGGCATCTATTTCTCCGCCACTATGGGTATCGGCGTTGTCCCAAGCCACGTAAATGGTTTGCACTGGGTGCCTCAGCAGAAGCTGCTCAAGAAGCTCCGTAATCTGTTCGCGTCGTTTTCGTTTACGAACAATAACCACCGTTTCGCCTGTATGATAGTTGACCGCCCCGATGCCGAATCGTTTGTTGGTTTGTCCCGGCGTGGGAATCATTACCTGCCGACCTACGGGGCTCCACATCGCTCTAAGGGTCGGTTGCCAACTCAGATTAAACTCGTCAGCATAGTAAAAAACCGCATTAGCTTCTAACTGATCTCTTTTGATCTCAATCTCCTTTTTTTAAGTAGGTACTCTGGATCAGGGCTGCTGATTTTATGTTGGGGCCGGGATAAGACAATCTCCATGGCTTTTAGTTGAAGACGCACACCCTCTTCCGATAGGCGCACACCCGTTTGCTCGGCTAAATAATCGGCCAGCCGAGCCAGCGTCCACAGCGAAAATTCCAGGCCTAAACTGCGGGGACGTTGGCGTACACTGCTGAGTAGTTGTTGACGATAAGCCTGACTAACTTTGGAAGGCTTCCCACTTTTGGGTGCATCATGCAGGCCAGTAATCCCTTCGGCTTGATAGCGTTTGAGCCAACGTTGAACCGTGCGTTCACTTTCGCGAACAATCAGGGCGATCTGGGGAGCTTTTAAGGCTTGCTCGGCTGAAAGCAAAATCATTTGGGCACGAGTACGGATACGTGGGAGCTTAGTGGTTTGATACAAATCCACTAGCTCCTGATGAGCCGACGGGGGTAGGTTATCGATTTGGAGTGCTCGCATATCCAAAGATAAGCCAATCTGGTGTCCGACAAGTCTTTTTTGAATATACTTAGGGGGGTATTGAACTGTCTACCGCCTAAAGAAAACTGAGCACCGCTGTACAGCTATAATCACTTCATTTACCGCCCGGCTTCCTTATACCACTTCGGCGCATCGAGTGGCAGTCTCCGCCCATCGAAGGGCGTTTTGATAGGGCCGTAATATTTGGTCAGGTACGTCAATACGGCGGGTTCAGTGTCGCCAAGGTCCCAGAGTTTCTGCGTCCGCTGCATCCAGCGAATCCGCTCGACCCACTTCTCCCGGTCGAAGTGGCTTTGCAGAATCAGCTTGCTGGAGTGGCAAACAGTGCATTGGCCTTTCACCAGCATCAGGTTCTTATCCAGGGCCAGCCCCGTTTCGGAGTCAACCTGTACGCCATCGGGGTGAACAGACACAGCACCATCTTTGGCTACAGCCGACGACTTAGCTTTTACTGCCTTCCCGGCTGGCGAACGGTGGACTGGCACCGTTGTGGCTGTCGGTTTTGACGGCCCTTTTTTAGCGGGCATGGGCTGCTGCGTTATCCACGCACAGAGCAGCCAGATGCATAGGCTGCCTATCAGCCACTGGTATTTTTTTTGTCTCGTAGTCATGATTTCTGTGTTCGATTTATCCCACTCTTCCCACTCCTCCTTTATTCCCGTTCTTACACTACTTTGAGTGCAATCCGATGACAGGCATTATTAATGTAACCTTCGGGATTCCACTGCGGCATCACCATCGGCTGCGCCACGCCCGCGTCGTCGGTAGCCCGCGCCCAGACCTCATAATACCCCTGAATGGGCATTTTTACCTCAGCGGTCCAGTGTTGCCAGGCCAGCCGGTTTTTTGGGGCTTTCAAGGCCGCTTTCTGCCAGGTCTGGCCAAAATCAATTGACACGTGTAGTTCTTTCACCGTTCGGTCGCCCGCCCAGGCATGACCGCGCAACGCCAGCGGTTGGCCCATCGGCAGTTCCAGCCCCGTTTTGGGCGAGGTAATTACCGACTTCACCGGCATCGACTCGATGATTTTGAAGTCGCTATCGGGTGGATCAACGCCGGGCACGACCGGGTGAATGGGGATGCGGTAACTTTTACCCGTCATTTTAGCCCCGTCGTGGACTTTATCGCGAATGGCAATCGTGTGCAGCCACTTCCCCGATACCGACGCGGGCCAGCCGCCAATGACCAGCCTTAGCGGGTAGCCGTGCACCAGTGGAATATCCTGCCCGTTCATAGCCCAAGCAATCATCGTTTCCTCTTCGAGGGCTTTGGCGATGGGAACACCCCGCGAGATGACCGGCTGTTTCGGGTCGCGGCTCAGGTGCAGGTCCTGCCCGTAGTAGCCGATATAAACCGCATTATCTTTCAAACCCACATCGGCCAGCAAATCTTTAAGCCGGATACCAGTCCACTCGGCGCAACTGACTCCGCCTTCGGTCCACTGGTTACCCGCTGTTTTGGGGAAGTACCCCGCCCGGCCGTTTCCTCCGCACTCGACCACCAGTTGGTAGGTGTAGGGCTTGAATTTGGTTTTAAGGTCGTTGAGGGTGTAGGTTTTGGGCGCGTTCACCGATTCGCCGTTGATGGTCAGTGTCCAGTTGGCCACGTCGATGGTTTCGGGGATCAGGCCATTGTTGCGGATAAACATCTTGTCGGCGGGTGTCACGGCATCGTCGAGCAGATAAGCCGGGGTCTCCACGTTCCAGGGTTTGTCATTCAGCACGACTAAGTTCTTGTTTTTAGTCGCCATTGGGTCGAGCGGGTCGAAGGCCAGCGGCAGGTACTGTTTGGGGAGCCGGTCGGCAAAGGCGATGTTGGTACCCAGCAGGGCGGTCAGGGTCGTGAGCGAACCGGCTTTTAGGAAACCCCGCCGGTCGAAAAGATTGGCTGCGTCGTTTTTCATGGGATCAAAAGCGTCAGTAAAAGTGATTTTGTTTAGTTGATTGAACTATACATGCAGGATAGCATAGAGTGATACAGTGGAGATCAGTATCCACAAAACGACGCCCTGCACCATTGGTTTCCAGCCCACCGCGCGGATAACTTTACCCGATAGCCCGGCCCCAATCAGAAACAGCGTCAGCGTCAGGCCAACGTGGGCCAGGTGCACCAGCACCCCGGCGACCGGCTCAATAGCGGGCAGGTAGGTATGGGCGATCATGGCCAGAATAAACAGACCGATGAAGTACGGAATGCTGATGTTACGGTTGCCCGTTCTGAACATAGCTGCCGTGCCAAGAGCGACCGGAATGATCCAGAGGGCGCGGGCCAGTTTCACGGTTGTAGCCAACTGCAAGGCGTCCGGGCCAAATTTAGCGGCTGCGCCCACCACCGAACTCGTATCGTGAATGGCCAGCGCGCACCACAGTCCGAACTGAGCGGGCGTCAGGTGCAACCATTGGCCAATGAGCGGAAAGACGATCAGTGCGACGGAGTTCAGGATAAAAATGGTACCGAGGGAGACGGACAGTTGCTTTTCTTCGGCCCGCATCACGGGCGATAAGGCCGCAATAGCGCTCCCTCCGCAGATGGCCGTACCGGCTGCAATCAGGTGAGCCGTAACCCGGTCGATCTTCAGCCATTTGCCCAGCAGAATACCCACCGTCAGCGTCCCGGCAATGGACACGACCGTAAACAGTACGCCTTCTTTCCCCGCCTGCACCGCACTGTGTATGTTCATACCGAAGCCCAGCCCGACCACCGACGCCTGTAACAGCCAGTGCGTGGCTTTATGATTGAGGTGCAGGAATGGATGGCCGACAAACTGCGCCATCAGCAGCCCCAGCAACAAGGCCAGCGGGGGCGACACAATCGGGGTCAGGCAAAGCACCAGCGCGGCCCCGAAAATTAGCTCGCGGGTGGTGAAGGTGTGCGTGCGCAGGGTGTCGATATACTTGAGGAAAGGGGGTCGGGGCGTTGTTGTCGGATTCATAACCGGTTGCTTTAATGATAGACTAAAGGTACCCTACCGACGGGCACGGGGCCAATCATCCCTGCTCATGGGTTATTACGTCCGGTTATAGTGATGGCGTGTAAAGCGCATGAATGTATCGGCCAGCCCCTCGCTTACCCCCTGCAACTGAATGGCGTAAAAATCGCGCTGTATCGCCAGACCGGCCACATCCAGCACTCGCAATGTACCCGATTTGAGTTCATTCTGCACCGCAAAAATGGACACAAAGGCCATGCTCTTTGAACTGCCCAGATACGATTTGATTCCTTCGGTGCTGCCCAGCTGCATACCGACGGTGAGGTCGGTCAGGCGCAGCCCCGCCTTGCGCAGGGCGTGTTCGACTACTTCGAGTGAGCCAGAACCGCGTTCGCGCAGCACCAGCGGAATGGTTTTCAACTCATCCAGCGTCAGCTCATCCCGCCCGGCCAACGGGTGGTCGTCCCGGCAAACCAGTACCAGTTCGTCTTTGACAAAGGGCGTATAGCGAACATCGCTGTGGTGGGTGCGGCCTTCCACTAAGCCCAGATCGATGTCGTTGCCCAGCAGGGCCTGTTCGATCTGTTCGGTGTTGCCGCTGAGCAGGGATAGCTTCACCTCGGGCGTGTGCTCCTGAAAGCGGGCCAGTACCGCCGGAATGACGTACTGGGCAATGGTCGAACTGGCCCCCAGCCGCAGCTGTCCGCCTACCCGGCCCTTGAGTGTATTCATGTCGAATTCGGCCTGCTGGTAAATCGCAATGATTCCTTCAGCGTGGCGAAACAGCACCTGACCGGCCCTAGTAAGACTAACCTGGTTACCCCGCCGGTCGAAAAGGGCCGTGCCAAACTGGCTTTCGAGTTCCTGAATGTGTTTGGTAATGGCGGGCTGGGTCACGAATAGGTCGGCGGCTGCTTTGGTGAAACTGAGCCGTTTGGCCACCGTGTAAAAGACATTCAGGCGAAAATCGAGCATAGAACGATAGGAGTGAACGGCTAAAAATGAATTGGTCAAACCGGGAAGAAGGTGTTTTACAGTGTCGGGGTTAACTCACCTTTTCAATAACCATCAGGGCGTACTCAGAACCACGGCACCGGCCGGATTTTTATCGCCCTGCAGCACCACCAAGAACCGCCCCGCCAGCCGCAGTTTAATCTGGTAGTACGCATTGATTTCCACCGCGCCTTTGTCATCCGTTTTAAACGCTACCACCGCTTCGGGGTTGACCGCCATGCTTTTCTGGTCGGACAGGTAGAGCGTGTATGCTGTGTCGGGCGTCAGCTTTTTGAGGGCCAGAACCAGCTCGTCGATCCCCCCGATGGTGCGCACGGTAGCCCCGCCCCCGACGCCCGGAACGGGTGGCGTCCCGTTGGGCGTCAGCCGCACGTTTACCGGTGTGGTTGGTACGAAAGCCTCCAGATTGGCTAGCCCGGTCGATCCGTCGGGTATCGCCCGGACGGCATACACCAGTGCCTGCGGGGCCTGCCCGCCCGGTATCTGCCGAATTTTGGTGTTGGTCTTCGTATCAATGACATCAACCGCGTCGCCGTTCTCCAGCCCTACGTACAGTTTACTGCCGTCGCCCGAGGGCCATATCCCGTGGGGATTCGGGCCGACCGGAATCGTGGCCACCAACTGACGGCTGCGGCTGTAGACTTTCACCACGTTTTCCCCGCCCACCGTCACGTAGGCAAACGCCCCGGCGGCACTGCCGCTGTAGCGCGAGCCGCCCTCCGCCCCCGCGAAGTTGACGTGGTTGGTGCCCGGTCCGGTGTCGATGACGCCTTCGGTTTCGTAGGTCTGGGCATTCACCACGCTTACTTTGCCCTCATCCTTGTGGGTGAACCAAACCTGCTGCCCGTCGAAGGTGGCCGCGATATTGGGCGAAAAGGGCGTTACGGTTGGAATACGTTTGATAACCTGGTAAGTTTTGGTGTCGACTACGTCCAGTTCGGCGGTGAACGAGTGGTTGACGAAAGCCACCTTACCGTCGGGCCGGAACACGACCATGCCCGGCCCTTTGGCCGTCTCGATGCGTCGAACCTCCTGCAACTTCTCCACGTCGATAACGGACACGTAGTCCTCCCCCCGCACCGTTAGCCAGAACTGCTTACCGTCGGGCGTGAAAAAACCCTCGTGCGGGTTGCGGCCCACGTACACTTTCCCCTTGATTTTGTTGGTCGTCAAATCCACAAAACTGACCGAGTTCGTCAGCGTAGAAACGACGCCTAAGGTGCGGTTATCCGGAGAGATGCCCAGGCCGTGCACGTTGGCCTCCCGGTCGTAGAGTGGGCTAAAGTCGTTGGGGCGGGCGATGCCAAAGCGAATGACCCCCAGGAGTTTGTCAGTCGAGGGATCAAACACCGATACTGTGTTGGAACTCTGGTCGGCGGTGTAGACCCGGTCCTGGCCCGTCACGCCCACCGGACCCGCATCCGGCGTGGTGACCGGTGTCAGCATGTGATCCTGGCAGGCGGTCAATACGCTCAGGCCAACCGCCATTAGTAGTACTGGAATTTTCATGATCTGTTTTCGTTGAGTGTGATTGCTGTATATGGCTGATTCAGCGCGGTTAATCCATCACAACACCGAACGCCTTGGGTTGGTAACCCATGTGGTGCTGTGATGGATCAATCAGTTCATTATGAATTAGGGGTCAGGGCCTGCCCGTTCACCACCGGGCTGATCTGCACCACGCGGGTAGCACTCCCCGTCTTCCCCGCATTGTCGGTCACGCGGGCCGTAATGGTCACCGATGTTTTGCCCACGGGCATCAGCAGCGAGCCGCCCACCACCCAGCCGAAGGTCGTCCGCACGTAGCCCGTGGGGTCGAGTTCGCTGCCCGCAATGTTGAACACAGGGGCTAAGTTACCCCCGGCCACGATGATGTTGCCGTTGGGTTGCAGCAGGGGCACGTCGAAGGTCACGTTCAGCCCCGTTACGTAGCGGTTGGGCCCTTTGGATGACTGGGTAGGGTCGACGATCGTACCCCGGGTGGCGTCGTCGCGGCCCTCCCCATTTTCATTGACCCCAATACCCGCTCGGCTGATGTCGAGTGCGGACACCTGAATGAAAAACAGCGAGGCATTGGTGGGTGGCGTGGGCGAGGTTTTGGGGCCAGTGGACACACTAGACGGATCGCGGGGAGCCAGCAGGGTGACAACCGGACCCGCCGGGTCAACCGGACCCGTGGTGTTGAGGGTCGCCGAGGGCGGGGGCGTCAGGGCCTGCCCGCTGGTGGCTATTCCATTGCCTTCGGCAACGGAGAGGGTGATTTTGTCGGTGCCCGTTTTGCCCGCTTTGTCCCGGACCGAGACGGTAATGGTAAACTGACCGACGCCCACCGGAATGGATTCGAGCACGTGCCAGCCGGTCCAGATGGTGACCCCCGGGCCGGGCGTGTCGTCGGTGCCGGCGATGTTGAAGAGGGCCGCCAGGTTGGTATTTTTTGGGATGATACCACCGTCGGGTTTAACCAGGTCGGTGTCGAAGAGAACCGTCAGGCCCGGCATGTTGGGGTTGACATTACCCAGCAGGGCGGTGTTGCGAATGTTGAGGCTTTCGTTGGTAATGACGTTGACCGAATCGCGGGTGACCACTTCCACATTAATCTCAAAGCCGCTGCCGTTGAAGCTGCCGGCTCCGGGTCGGCCGTCCCCGCGCGTGACGCGGGCATTAGCCACGGGTGAAACAATGCGCACGGTAGGGGCAAAATTTTCCGGTTCGCGGTGGTCGGCGCAGGCGGTGGCCAGCAGGGCCAGTATTCCAATCAGCAGTAGTCTATTGAACATCCTATTGGTTTTACTTAACGGGTTAATTGTGAGCTAACTTAGCTACTACGGAATAGTTTGGAAAAAGGTTGCGTGGGATAGATCGTCTGCCCGATTCGTCTATCCTCGGGAAGCGGATTTAAAAGGGGCAGGTGCCGTCTCGTTGCGGTATCGGGCTAACTACCAACCGGCGAAATGAG
The DNA here is from genome assembly GCF_054782495.1 of Spirosoma aerophilum. NCBI lineage: Bacteria > Pseudomonadati > Bacteroidota > Cytophagia > Cytophagales > Cytophagaceae > Spirosoma > Spirosoma aerophilum. Next base: position 21,001 of record NZ_BAAGSJ010000040.1, read on the forward strand.
CTCCTTCGGGCGCTGTTGTTTTTCGTAGAGGATACCCAGGACGGCCCCGAAAAGCCAGTTAGCCACCGCAAAGTAGGCTATACCGGATGGGGGGAGTACGCGCCAGCCGATTACTCCCTGGCCGAGTGCGGGTAAGACCAGCAGGCCGTTGATGAGCCAGGGGAGCAACGAAAACAAACTGCCCTTTACCAGCCCGCTACCGGGCAGCCGGGCGTGTAGGACCGCGACGAAGAGCCACACCATACCAAAACCGGTCGCGTAGTGAAACGCCAGCCAGAACGGAAGCGTAGCCGGGCCGGGTAATCCGGCCTTCGCCCAGGCGTAAGTGATGCCCAGCCCATTGGCTATCGGTCCGGCGTAGCGACTACCGAGCCGGAGCAAACCGCCACTTTCCGCCACAATACCCAGGGGTTGCGCCAGTTTCAGGGCCAGTGTATTGACCGTAATCGCTACAGTTCCGGCCAGTAGTCCCGCTCTTAGTGGTGTTGGGGTCATGTTTGGATGATAAGTCGACTTGGTGAACGGATGATGGGTGGCAGGCAGGTAAATTAGGCCGGGTTGAAGGCCCGGTCAGGGGGCAATGGGCGGTTGAAAGCCATATTTTTTGTAGATGGCCTGCGCGGTTGGCCCGGTCAGGAAGGTCATAAAGTCGGTGGCAGCCTGGGGATGCGGGGCCGTTTTGACTGCGCCCCCCTGGTATTCGGCCACCACGTTTTCAATATCGGGAATGGCAATCAGCTCGACGGGGTTCTTCAGCTTCTGCTGATAAAACGCTTCGGTAAACCAGACTGGCCCCGCGTCCGACTCGTCGTAGAGCACCCGCATGGGTGTTTGGCGATGGTGAATCTGGGTCAGAAATGTGCTGTGGTCGGCTACTTTCGTTTGCATGATGGCCGATTTGAGCGCGTCGCCCCCGGCCTTTATGTAGGCCTCCTCGATGCGTCCGCCGATGCCTTCCCAGGCGGGGTTAGGCATGCTTATCCTCACGTCGGCCCGACTCAGGTCTTTCAGTCCGGTGATCTTTTTGGGATTGCCTTTTCGCACCATAATCGCCAATTTATTCCGGGCGTAGGTCTGAATGCTCACCAGCCGGTCGCGGTTTTCCTGCACCCGCTTTTTGCCGCCCAGGTACACATCGGGCTGGTGGTCGATCCGCATATTGCCGATGACGATCGAGCCGGTGGCCATCTGTTTGGCCAGAATACCCGGCGGCAGCGTCTCCACAAAGATCCGGGTGTAGGTGGGATAGTCTTTTTTGAAAGCGGCCAGCAGATCGTCCAGTACCATAAACTGATTGCCGCCCATAAACACCACCAACTGCGGGTTGACGATGTCGCCGTAGAGGTCGGGCACATTATCGACGCCCGGTACGGTGAAGGATACCCCACCGGTGGGGGGCGTATTCCAGGGTGGGTCGAAACGGTTCGGAGTAGGGGCTGGCTGCGCCTGACTGTCGGTAAGGAGGCTGGCCATGAGCACTATCGTAGCGAGAATTGGGTTGATTTTCATGAGCGAATATGGATGAAATTCCGGTGGAAAGTCTTGTTGATTGGATTATGGGTGAATGATCGTCCAGCCTTCCTGCCCCCGGATAATCAACTCGCCATTGCCGCTCGGCACGTAGGACAGGAACGGAAACAGTTCGTCTTTGCTGATTTTACGCTCGCGCATGGTATTCTCGCACATGGACAGGGTTACGCCCCGGTCCTGGAGTTTTTTGACCATCTCCTCATAACCGCTGTCTTTTCTGAACGCGGCTACGCCGGGGCCGTGAACGACCAGTTCGAGGTCGAGTTTACCCTTGAGCCGGGGATCGTCGAGGGCGTTCTGGATGTTGCGGAGGGTGCCTTTAATTTTATCGGGTTCTTCGCTGTCGAGCTGGTAGGCCGCTTTATAATGGGCTTTGGTGGCTTCAGCTCCATGGAAAACTGACGGGTCTTTGGTCTGCGCCAGGGCGGGTACGGTTGCGCCCAGCAGGGCGGTGACAAACAGCATAGTGATTGTTTTGAGCGTTTTCATACGAACTGGGTTGAGATTGAATTTAGTCATTTTGCTTGCGGGTCAGCCGCTTTCTTTGCGTCGGCAATGGGTTGATATGGCCCGAATTTGTGCTGTTTTTCGCTGAATGCGTCTGCATAGGGCGCAAAGGGGAAATCGACGGGTTTGGCTTCGATCTTCGGCCAGTCTCTGTGTTGATCTTTGTGGGGCCGGGGCATCGAGTTGACAAAGGCCGCCAGGTCCCAGGCTTCAGCATCGGTCAGCATCGGGCTTTCGTAACTGGCTCCAAACGGCATGTTGTTTTTAACGTATCCCGCAAAACTGGATAGCCGGAACAGGCCCGCTCCGTCGTTGTAACTGTGCGGCCCCCACAGGGGTGGGTAGGTGTACTGCGCGTCACCCGCCACCTTAATGCCTTCCCCTTTCGCCCCGTGGCAACTCTGGCATTTGGCCGCATACAGCAACTTACCTTTGGTCGGATCGGCTGCGCGGTCCAGAAAATCCAGTTTCGCCAGGCCCGCCCCTTTTGGCTTATCGCCTTTGGGAACACCCGTGCCGATCCATTTCATGTAGGCTACCATCGCTTTCATTTCACGGCTGCTGCTGTCGGGTCCTTTGCCGCTCAAGCTCCGCTCGAAACAGTCCGTGATGCGTTTCACCACCGTCTCGATACCCCCCGACCGTTCCCGAAATTTGGGATAGGTCGAAAAAACGGCCGCGTAGTTGTTGCCCATGATTTTGGTGCCCGCATCCAAGTGGCAGTTCTGGCAGTTCATGCCGTTAGACAGGTGTAATACCGATCCGTTCGGGCCGAGGTATTTGGCGGTGTGGGCCACTAATTCCCGCCCGTAGCGGATCTCTTTGCCAGCCGCCCCGGCGGGCAACTGGGCATCGCCGGGCGGGTGCCAGTAGTTGGGTTTGGGCTGCCCGTCGGGTTGCGATGAAACAACCGGAGTTACGGAGGCCGTCTGCACCGCCGGGCCAGTGGTCCAGGCAACCGATTGGGCCGGCGCGGTCGTGTCGCCGAGTCCGACCATAACGACAACGATCAGCAGGCCGACGATAGCCACAGCGATCAGGCCAATCAGCGCGTTGAGCCAAGTAATCAGTTGCCAAACCGGCGCATCGGCCGATGAGTCAGTTTGGCGGGGTGCGGGCAGATCAGGTTGCGTTTCCATTTTTATCGTTGTGCGTTTACTTATTTCGTGAACCACAGTTTTATGGCAATACCAACCAGCAGGACCGCAAAACCTTTGGTCATTAGCTTGACGGGTATCATGGTGGCGAGTTTGGCTCCGAAAAAGCCGCCGATCAGAAATCCGGCGGCAATCCAGACGGCGGCCCAAATGTCGATAGCCCCCTCTTTGTAGTAGGCAAACGCGGCCAGCAGCCCCACCGGGGGAATCAAGGTGGCCAGGGCCGTTCCCTGCGCCGTTGTCTGCGAGAAGCCGAAGAGCAGCACCAGGGCCGGTACGATGATGATACCCCCGCCGATGCCAATCAGCCCGCTCAGGGCACCGGCCAGCAGACCAAGCAGGAGTAATAGCAGGACATGAGTCATGGTAATTCAGGGGATAAATGACGAATAAGCACCAAACAGATTTACGGATGGTCCGGTTAGCGGAGACTGGCTTTTTGTAACCGATCGGTCAGCAGACCCTGTAAGCCACCCAGCACCAGCAGAAACAGTCCTACGAAACCCAGGGACGTTTGCAGCCCGTCGGGACGCATCACTAAGGAGAAGGCAAAGCCACCGGCTACCAGCACGCAGATGGCATGAATGATCTCGACGCCGTAATCTTCTTTCTCGTCGGAACGGGTGCCCAGGAAGTAGAAAATGGCTTCGATGGCTTGCAAAAAAGCGTAAACGATGCCCCACAGCCCCAGAATATTGACTATCATCGCCAGTGGCTGACCAGCTTCGACCAGCAGGGCAACCCCGAAGATACTGTCCCGAATACCGGAAATGATAAACCAGCTATCGACCTGTTCGTGGCGTTTCCGGCGGAAGCCCAGAATCATCGTGCAAACCCCGGCGGCCAGCAGCAGGCCACCTAGCAGCAGGGCGTGGAGTAACGATGCCGTTGTTGGATGAATCAGCAGGACCAGGCCCATTCCGGCATAAAAGCCACCATGAAGGCCCATCAGCCACCAGGGCTGGGTTGCGGTTTTAATCGTGTTCGTTTTCATGAGTATAAGGGGTTTAGCCCGTTTTGTTGTTTCAAAGGTCAGGCCTTTTCAGAACCTCCGCCAATCACCAATAGTTATGGTCGATCCCCGATGGACGAGGGAGTACCCACCAACACCCCCTCGCTCGTTTCGATCCGTACCTGTTCCTGCTCGTGGGGCAGATTCGATTCGGGCGTGGCCGCCAGGGGTACCGTCTGCGGAATAAAATCATCGATAGCACCGGGTTTACTGTAGTCGTAGGGCCAGCGGTAGACCAGCGGCAGCTCACCCGGCCAGTTGCCGTGGAGCGGTACAATGGGCGTGGTCCATTCCAGGGTGTTCGATTTCCAGGGATTTTGCGGAGCGTACTTCCCCCGGAACATACTCCAGAAAAAGTTGAACAGGAAAATAAACTGCGCCCCAAACGTCACGAAAGCCGCGACGCTGATAAACTGATTCAGGTCGGTAAACGAATGGGTAAAATCGTAGGTGCTGAACGAATAATACCGGCGCGGAAACCCGGCGATACCGAGGTAGTGCATGGGGAAGAAAACTAGGTAGACACCCACGAATGTCAGCCAGAAATGCACGGCTCCCCAGGTGGCGTTCATCAGCCGGCCAAACATCTTGGGGTACCAGTGATAAATGCCGGCCATTGTACCAAAGAACGAGGCCGACCCCATAATGAGGTGAAAGTGGGCCACCACAAAATACGTGTCATGCAGTTGAATATCGAGTACGCTGTTGCCCAGAACGATGCCCGTGACGCCCCCGGTAAACAGAAACGAGACCACCCCGATGGCAAACAGCATGGCCGGACTGAAGATGATGTTACCCCGCCACAGCGTGGTGATGTAATTGAAGCCCTTGATGGCCGAGGGGACGGCAATAATCAGCGTCAGCAGCATGAAAATCGACCCCAGAAACGGGTTCATACCCGACACGAACATGTGGTGTGCCCAAACGACGAATGATAAAAAGACGATGGCAGCCATCGAGATGATCATAGCCAGGTAGCCAAAAATGGGCTTGCGCGACATGGTGGCAATCACTTCGGAGGTGATGCCCAGCGCGGGCAGAAAAATAATGTATACTTCTGGATGGCCCAGAAACCAGAACAGGTGCTGATAAAGAATAGCGGCTCCACCCGTTTCGGGCAATGCCTGACCGCCGATGTATATCTCGCTCAGGAAAAAACTGGTCCCCAGCGAATGATCGAAAAACAACAGCAAAAACGCCGAGAGCAGCACCGGAAAGGCAATGGTAGCAATGATGGCCGTGAAGAGAAAGGCCCAGACCGTTAGCGGGAGCCGTAGCATCGACATGCCCCGTGTGCGGTAGTTGATCACCGTAGCGATGTAGTTGATACCCCCCAGCAGAGTAGAAATCACAAACAGGGCAAACGCCAGCAAATAGAACGTCATGCCCAGGCCTGACCCGCCAGCCGCCTGGGGTAAGGCACTCAGGGGCGGATACACGACCCAGCCCCCTTCGGGCGGGCCGGTGGCGATAAAAAAGACCGAGAGCATCACCGCACTGGCCGCGAAGAAAAACCAGTACGACAGCATGTTGATAAAGCCCGATGCCATGTCCCGCGCCCCTATCTGGAGCGGAATGAGCAGGTTGCTGAAGGTACCGCTCAACCCCGCCGTCAGCACAAAAAACATCATGATCGCCCCGTGCATGGTGACCAGCCCAAGGTAACTGTCGGGCGTGAGCTGGCCCGTTTCGCTCACATAGTGGCCCAGCAACGGGCGCAGCCAGCCCAGTCTGGCAGCCGGGAAGCCCAGTTGCAGCCGAATCAGCATCGACGCCCCCCCCCCAATCACCGCCCAGGCCATGCCCGTCAGCAGGTATTGTTTGGAGATGACTTTGTGGTCGGTACTAAAAATGTAGCGGGTCCAGAACGACTGTGGCTCGTCGTGGAGGTCGATGTCAGTGGCAGGGATTGGCGCTTCGGTAATCATAACAGTGTTGATGAGTAGGGCCAAAGCTACCGGCTTCGGGCGGTCTGATAAAGAGACAAAAGAACAGTTACACAGGACAATTCAATGATTATCAGGCGGTAACTCGCGGCGCTGCTGGGGCGTTTGCCCATTGTTTTTACGATAAAAGCGCGAGAAGTAAGCCGTATCGGTAAAACCCAGCGTGTAGCTGATGGCCTTGATCGTCAAGTCGGTATGCAGCAACAATCGGTCGGCTTCGGCCAGCAGACGGTCTCGGATGAGCTGGCTGGCTGTTTTGTCCAGTTGCTGCCGACAGCAACTGTTGAGGTAATTGGGCGTGACGCGCAACTGATCGGCGTAAGCCTGGCAGCTTCGCTGGTTGGCAAACTGTGCATCGAGTAACTCCTCGAACCGACGCACCAGCCCGCTGCGGTTGTGGGCAGGTACATAAGCCACCTCTTCGTAAAGCTGAAAGGCGTTTTCGAGCATCAGGTGCAGCAGCGAGGCAAACACCTCGGCCTGCCGGGGCCGGGGGTGCGTAAACTCCCGGTACGCCCAGTCGAACAGGGTAGGCAGCATGGGGGCGTCGGGCCGGAGCGACAGCAGCGCCGTGGGCCGGTCGGGCCGGAAAAACGGGTAGTCGAACAACCGTTTGGGAAAACGGGCCTGAAAATAGGCCCCATCGAAAAAGAGCAGCACCCCCTGGGCATCATTGCTCAGGCTCCAGCCGTGTACCTGCCCCGGTGCCAGAAAATACAATTGCGGGGGCGTAACGGTGTATGTTTGGGCATCGATAGTATGCGTACCCGACCCGGCCCAGACGTACATCACCAGGTAGAACGCATGGGCGTGGGGCTGGTCGATACCCCGCATCTGCCGGATTAGATCGGCGATTTGAATCATGTAAAACCCACGCTGATCCGTGGCATCACTGGGGTAATCGGCAATAGTATAGGTGGTTAATGGCTTGCGTTTCATGGTCGTGTCAGTCGCCTGGCTGGATAAGTATGTCCAGACGACCGGCTCAAAAGTAGGGAGCCATCGACCGGTGCGCCAATCATAACTGGTGCGGGGGCATTCCGAAAAATGATAGCCAGGTGGGAGCGGATTGCGTCACCTTTGTGGCCTGCTCGGCGTGTGTCGGAAAGCCCGATCAGGTTCCATTCACTTCCGGTTTTATCAACACACGTATGACCAACTTCCGGCACTGGCCGATTCTCGCTATGTTATTTACGCCCGGATTACTCGCGGCTCAGACCCCAACCGACACCCTGCATGTGTATGGTCCCGGTGGTCCGTTTGGCCCCCTGAATGAATGTGCTGCCCTATTTGGGCAGCAGACGGGCCACCCCGTTAAGGTGGTTGCTGGTCCTGATGTGGTCTGGCTGGCCGACGCGCAGCAACGTGCCGACCTGTTTTTTGGCGGTTCGGAATATATGCTCACCCAGTTTACGGCCGCGCACCCCGATCTGGTCGATGCCGCGAGTCGCACGGAACTGTACCGCCGGGCGGCCGCCATCCTGGTGCGGCCCGGCAATCCGAAGCAGATCAAAACCCTGCGCGACCTGACCAAACCGGGCATTACCATCCTCGACGTGAACGGGGCCGGGCAACTAGGGTTATGGGAAGACCTGGCCGGTCGGCAAAACCTGATTGGCGGCATTCAGGCCAACATCGGGCAGTCGTTCGCCAATTCGGCGCTGGGCATTGCCGCCTGGAAACAGGACAGCCGCTACGATGCCTGGATCACGTATGCGTCGTGGCATAACCGGCTGACGACCGAAACGGCGGTGGTGTCGTTGCCCCCATCGGAAGTCGTTTTTCGGGGTACGCCGATTGCCTTGAGCAAAACGACCCGGCAGGCCGATACAGCCCGGCAGTTCGTCCAGTTTCTGCAATCTGACAAAGGCCACGCGGTCTTCAAAAAATGGGGCTGGGACTGATGGCTACGTGCTTCTGTCAGTAACGTCTACGCCGACCGCTGGCCGAAGGAACAGAACGTAAACGGCTGAAGCGTACCGAACGGCGTTGGGTGCTCGACCTGCTGGCAATATCGCTTGTTGAAAAACTGCCCCAGCGTAGCGGTTAACTGGGTTTCGGAATACTGCTGAACAGGTAAGCCGCTGCATCGTCCCGGCCCGTCTTCGGCAAACGTACCCACCACCAGCCGCCCCGTTGCGGCCAGGTTATCCCGAATCAGCGTCAGGTAGTCAGTTATTTCAGACTGGCTGGTCAGGAAGTGAAACGCGGCCCGGTCGTGCCAGAAATCAAAGGGCGTGTCCGGTCGAAACCGGGTCGCATCGGCCACCACCCAGGTGACCCGGTTGGCCTGTGCACCAAGCCGCCGCCGGGCTCGGTCGAGCGCAGCCGCCGAAATATCCAGCACCGTAACTTGCTCGAAACCCCGCTCCAGCAGACAGTCGACCAATCGGCTATCGCCCCCGCCCACGTCGATGATTCGGGCGGATTGGGGTAGCTTGGCTTCATCTATGAAACGCAGCGATTCGGCAGGCACCGGCTCGTACCAGCTAACCTGATCGGTTTCTTTGGTTTGATACACAGTATTCCAGTGCTCCTGACGGTGATGGGGGTTAGGCTCCATGGGAATTGATAGTAAGTAATTTTGGTCGTAAAGTAATCACATTACGGATGACCTTGTCTTGTCCTAAAATGAGTTTACCATCACTCTAAGCAGATGGACCACTTATTTTTGCTTCGTACTCAGGCGCATGAGCTCAAGATGCGTCAGATGGTTGAAGAGATCAACCTGGGTCGGCTGACCATTGATCAGGCCATGGCCAAGTTTAACGTTTTGACTCGCCACACGGTTAGAAAGTGGCTGGACCGGGTACGCCACGAGAACTTTCAGCGCACAGACGCCATGAAACAAGCCAGCCAGCAGCCACCGCCAACGATTGTCGAACAGATGGCCCATAAGGCCGATGAGTTGGCCCGACAAGTCAAACAGCTCCAGAAAGAGTTGGAGCAAGCTCAAACTCAGGTGCTTTATTATTCGACCGTCATTCGGGTTGCCGAGCAGGAGCTGGGCATCGCCATCGAAAAAAAGTCCGTTACCAAACAATCCAACTCCTTCGAGTAAGCTATCCTCACCTCCGCGTTCGGCGGATCACGGGATTGTTTGGGTTTAGTCGGCAAGCTTACTATCAACATAACCATCGGCAGATTAAAGGAGAAGAAGCCGATAAACAAGTGCTGGATCTGATCGAAGCAGTTCGAAAGGATCACCCTCGCATGGGAGGTAAGAAACTATACTGGCTCCTTAAAGAAGAGCTGGGCCAAAGGGGAATAAAAATGGGTCGGGACGCTTTGTTCGACTTAATGGCAGCTAACCATCTGTTAATCAGAAAGCGAAGGCGAAAGATGATCACCACCTTCTCTCGGCACCGGTTTCGCAAATACCCGAATTTGATCAAGGACTTAGTCATCTTAAGGCCTAATCAGGTTTGGGTGGCGGACATAACGTATTGGCTAACGGAGGCTGGCTATCTGTACATTTCATTGATTACCGACGCCTATTCGCATCGAATTGTGGGTTTTGCTGTAGCGGAAAATCTGGAAGCCGTTCATTCTCGACGAGCCCTGGAGATGGCACTCAAGCAAATCACCAAACGAATGGGACCGCACTTGATTCATCATAGCGACCGGGGTATCCAGTACTGCTGTGATGAATATACCAAGGTCGTGGATGCCTATCATATTCGAATCAGCATGACGGAGAACTCGGACCCCTTAGAGAACTCGGTGGCCGAGCGGGTCAATGGAATTCTTAAAGAGGAGTATCTAAGCCATCAACCGGTTCGTTCGCTGGAGGAGGCCTACACCCTGTTGGAGAAAGGGGTGTTTCTCTACAACTACAAGCGCCCCCATTTGAGTTGTGATATGCTCAGTCCGGTAGCCGCTCATGGGAGCCATGGGCCGTTAGAACGGCGCTGGAAAAATTACTATAAGCCGCCCGAATCAGGGGCCAAGAAATAGCTTAACTTCGGACTACCAGTAAAACTGTCTTGTCCTAAAATCAAACCGACGTTTTCGTGAACGTTTTTTTTGGATGTTGATCTTTAATAAACGATTCATTAATAGTACATTATCGGCCCAAAAAATAATATTAGATAACCTTTTCTTGAACGAAATTGGTCGTGACCCGTCCTAAAATATTGACCGTATTACATTCTTAAAACATACCTGACTCGTTGTTCTTTCCGGGTATAGGCAAAAAAGCATTGTTTATTCCACAAGCAGTGCTACCTTTGGCTTACAATACCTGGAAATGGTGTCTTCCCGGAACCGCCCTTAATAAGGCTGATGGCGCCTGTACTCTACAACTTATCCTGTAGCTACAGTGCCTATGTCTTTATTTGACGCACCTTCCCTGCGCTCTCCCCGCGTCCTTACCGTACTTCGGCGCTTTCCCACCCTGTTCTTTATTGGCAAATGGCTTCTAATTTGTAGTTTGATTGCCATAGGCGTTGGCACGGCATCGGCTTTTTTTCTGGTCGCGCTGGATTACGCGACTGCCTGGCGGGAAGCTCACCGCTGGATCATCACCCTTTTGCCATTAGGGGGACTGCTAATTGGGTTACTCTATCATTATGTAGGCCGCTCGGTCGAAGCGGGCAATAATCTGCTACTGGATAATATTCACCAACCCAGCGCTATTATTCCCTTTCGTATGGCTCCCTTAGTGCTTTTAGGGACGATTGGCACTCATTTATTTGGTGGCTCGGCAGGACGGGAAGGAACGGCCTTGCAAATGGGTGGTTCGATTGCCGATCAGTTTACCCGACTATTCCGTCTGGGCCCTCGTGACCGGCGATTAGTACTCATTGCAGGCATGAGTGCAGGCTTCGGGTCTGTTTTCGGAACGCCCCTGGCTGGAGCGGTCTTCGGTTTGGAAGTCTTTTTTATTGGCCGACTTAGTTACGAAGCTATTTTTCCGTCTTTTGTGGCGGCTATCGGCGCTGACCTGGTTACGCGCTGGTGGCAGGTGGGTCACACGCACTATGTCATCCCTTCTGTACCCGTACTCTCGCCACTTTATGCCCTGTATGCGGGCCTGGCGGGACTAGCTTTTGGCGGTTGTGCGGTTGTTTTCAGTGAACTTACCCACGCCATTGGACGTGCCTTTAAATCCCGGATTCCGTTTTCCCCTTTCCGACCCCTGGTGGGTGGGGCGCTGGTCGCCGGAGCCGTGTGGATCGTTGGAACAACCCGCTACATCGGGTTGGGCGTTCCGGTTATTGTCGAGTCGTTTCAGGAGCCCATTGAACCCTACGGATTTGCCCTTAAACTAGCGTTTACAGCCCTGACGCTGGGAGCAGGCTTCAAAGGAGGTGAAGTCACGCCCTTGTTTTTTATTGGTGCTGCTTTGGGTAATGCCCTATCCTACTGGATACCACTGCCCACCGCCTTACTGGCTGGAATGGGATTTGTGGCCGTTTTTGCCGGTGCCGCCAACACGCCCTTAGCCTGCATTATCATGGCCATTGAATTATTCGGCACGGCCTGCGGACCCTATGTCGCCATTGCCTGCGTGGTCGCCTATCTCTGTTCAGGACACCGTAGTATTTACGGTTCTCAAGTGATTGGTCAACCCAAACACCGGTATTGGAGGCACCATGAAGGGCAACGACTATCTACATTATCGAACCAGACCAATAAGTCTACATCACTAAATCTTAAATCGAATGAATCACCAGCCCCTTGAGTGGTCGCAGCGGTGTAGCCTCCGCATTTATGTTACGTATCATCAAGTATCGCCGAATAGTCGTTTCTGGCATCGACATTTCGGGCCGAGTCTGGGACAGAAGCTTTTACAACTGGCAAAAGCACAGGATGTGCATCAGGCTATTCTCTATCATACTAAGGCAGGCTATCTGGCCAAGGAAGGGATTAGCCACCACTTTGCCGAAAGCACACCCGCATCACACCCACTCTGTCTGGAGCTGATCGACACCTATGAGATCATTCACGCATTTATTGAGAAAAATAGACCCTTACTCCAGGAAGCCCTCCTCCTGTTGACCAATCTGGATTCATTTCAGCGAGTCGTCTGAGCGGGCAGTACTAACCAGAGAAAAGGCATCAATTACGCATTATTTTTTATTTAAATTATATAGGTACTCACGATGAAAATTCAGGAACTCAATGCCCTCGAAGTCCTCGATTCCCGAGGCAATCCAACGATTGAAGCGACGCTAATTCTTGAGGATGGTAGCGCTGGTCATGCCATGGTGCCGAGCGGGGCCTCAACCGGCGAAAACGAAGCCGTTGAACTGCGGGATGGTGACCCGCACCGCTACGGTGGTAAAGGCGTTCAGAAGGCCGTCTCCAATGTAGAATCCCAAATCGGAGACGCTATTCGTGGGAAGTCGTTTGCCAGTCAGCAGGAGCTGGATGCCAGCCTGATCGAACTGGATGGGACACCGAATAAAGCCCGATTGGGAGCTAACGCTATTTTGGCCGTTTCCATGGCCTTTGCCCGTGCGCAGGCCCAGGCGAATCAGGTGCCCTTGTATCGCCAGCTTCAGTTACCCCTAACGGATGCAGTCTGGTTGCCGGTTCCCTGCATGAATGTGATTAACGGCGGGCGGCATGCCGATAACAACGTGGACTTTCAGGAGTTTATGATCGCGCCCCACGGAGCAAGCTCGTTTCAGGAAGCAATTCGGATGGGAGAAGCGGTCTTCCACACGTTGAAAGACCTGCTTAAAAAGCGGGGCCTAAGCACGGGTGTGGGCGATGAGGGTGGATTTGCGCCGGATTTAAAGGCCAATGAGGAAGCGGTGGAACTAATTCTGGAAGCGATCAATAAGGCTGGCTTCAAACCTGGTGAGCAGGTTAGTTTATGTTTGGACCCCGCCACCAGCGAACTCTGGCAGGATGGGAAATATGTCCTGTTTAAAAGTACAGGGGAACGCTTATCTAGTGATGCCATGATCCGGCTCTGGGATGAGTGGACGCGGCAATATCCAATTGTGCTACTGGAAGACGGATTGGGTGAAAATGATTGGGACGGTTGGCAGGCCCTAACGGCTACCCTGGGTGATCGACTTGAACTGGTTGGCGACGATTTGTTCTGTACGAATCCGACTTTACTTCAAAAGGGTATTGACCAGCACGTAGCAAACTCCGTATTAATCAAACCCAACCAGATTGGTACCGTAACCGAAACGCTGGCCACCATTCAGCTGGCTCAGCAAAACCAGTATCGGACATTTATCTCGCACCGTAGTGGAGAAACGGTTGATACGTTCATTGCTGATCTAGCCGTTGCGACCAGCGCCGGAAAGCTTAAAACGGGTTCTGGATGCCGGGCCGAACGCACCGAAAAATTCAATCAACTGCTTCGTATCGAACACCGGCTGGGCGAGGCTGCCCGCTTTGCCGGACATGATGCGTTTGGAAAGTAGGAAATCATTAACATGGCTCGTTATGGAAACAATTCAATTATCAGAATCGCATCAGCGTCGGCTGGAGACGGTCTTGCACATCATTGAAATGAGATTGGGGGAACTACAAGTCGACCTTGATCGGCAGATGCCCCCTATAACCTATCACCTTGAGCCCCCGCTTTCCGAAGATCAGCAGACGCTACTGAGCCATCAGATTGAGGCCATTCGGGACGAACTAGCTCAACTCATGCGTAAATACGGACTGGCGGTCCGTCACCTGCCCTGGAGCCAACGGCTCAATGCACTTAGTTCATCTTTATGGGTTGATTTGCAGGACAGTCGTTCTGATCAGATGAAAGGATATGGCGCGTTTACGCCCGACGAACATCCGGCGGACTATGATCAGGATATAAGCCAGTTGCTGTCTCTAATTGGCACGATTCAGACCTTATCAATTCTTGAATAGATCCTGAAGGAAGGTGAAGAAACCTGCCAGCTTTTGTCGTTACCTCCTGCACTGAATTGGGTGTAGGAGGTAACGGCCTAAGTATCCGTTCACCAAAGCTTTTTCATCAATCGTTTATGTCTGCCGATTTAATCCGATTTTGTTGGATAGCGAGCCTATCCTTGGAATTACTCGTCTATATGAGCAGCTGCGCCAGCCTGCAAAATACAGCACAGCCCCCAACGCTGGCACGAAGTAATTGTCATTCGTCTGTTTCATGGACAAGAGACTATCCTGCCCTAGCGTCACTGACTAATCTAAATCATACCGACACCCTGCTGACCAAGCGCTTCTCACCGAACAGTTTGAAAATGGCCCACCTGATGGGGATGATTCCCCTTCTGAACGAGCTTGTCATGCAGGAAAAACGCCTGGCTTCGTCAGGACATCCTGATCCATCCGCTTTTCGTTTTGTTCGGCAGCAGATTACCGAATGGATTGGTCTAACCAACCTCCAGATTTCATCGACTGCTTCTGAAATGGATTGTGAAGAGGAACGGGCTGATCAGGTGGCTACCTATCTGGTGCAACAGGCCAATGGCCGGGAGCAGAAACTAACCGTTGCGTCCCTAACCGTGGGTGCCCTTACCAGTATCATCTCCATTGCCCTGTTTGCCCGGAAGTCAAATTCGGATGCCCTAAATGCGCTAGGCATTGGGGGCGGAGCCGCCGGAGCGGGATTGGGTCTGGGAATTCTGCTGGTAAAGCAAAAGGTTCCATTTCAACATCCCCGAAACCCGCTGGGGGATCTTTGGACAGGCCCTGACACCTCCTCAATTTTTCCGCCCTTGGTCTGGGCGTTTTTGAACCAGCCAACGCAACCCGGCCATCCATCCTCCTCTGTACGACGGCAATTGTTGGAACGGTGGAACGACTTGGGACAGTTGGGAACGACGCCGGGCAAGGAGCAAACCCGCTTAAGGGCCCTGTTTTTTGGCACTGGTGGTACGTACACCGCTGACGAATTACAGATCCGGGCCAATATGCTCGACCAGCTTGAATCAGAAATCAATTTAATAAAACAGGATTTAGCCACCCTGCAACTGGATGTGCTGCATTAGCTTAAGGTTAACCGAATCTGGTAAGAATATGAAGTTAATTCCATTAACACGTCTTCGATTTGAGCAGGTTAACCGCGCCTGGCTACTTATCTTTTTGTTAGTTGCTGGTTGTAAGGGCAATGAGCGGGCAGAGCAAATGGCTGAACACGCGACGCAATGCGCCCCTTTACCACCCTTACCCGCCTACTCTGTCGAACCCCTTGAGCCAATTCATGGCATTCAGCGGGACACGTTACTACGTAAACGATTTTCTGTTTCGGCTCTAGAAACCGCATGGGCTTGTCGGTTGCTACCCGAACTACGCGGTTTAACGCGGGCTGAAGCAAAAAATGCGCCCGTAGCACTATGGCATCAACGAATCAATGAGCGGCTTACGCTGGTCTCGCTCGAACTGGCCAGTGTGGCGGCTGAACTGGATTGTCACGAAGAAACGACCGATCAAGTAGCTGATTATCTAGCTGAACAGAAGAATAGTCGTACCCGTGTTCTGACGTTACTCTCAATTTTGGTTGGCGCGTTTGGGGGGGTACTCACCAGTGTCATGGCCCTGCGCAATGTCAGTAAAACCGTTATCAAATATTCTGCTATCGGGTTTGGCTTGTTTGGTGCCGGTATAGGCTTGACTACGCTAATGACAACCCAACGAGTACACATCACCCATAAGCGTAATCCGCTACGGGACATACTGACAGGCCCGATACGCTCTAATTACTTTCCACCCATGGTCTGGGCATACCTGAACCAACCCAATAGCCGAAATATCAATCGGCAGTCGATCCGTCAACAGCAATTAATACGATGGGCCACTTTCGAAGGCCTGACAACACAACAATTAACCTCAGACCAGAATAAGCTGATCAGTCAGGGGGGGATCTACACGGCCGATGAACTACAGCGACGAGCCAATCTTTTCGATCAACTGGAGTCAGAGGTCAATTTGATGAATTATGACTTGCAGCGACTGGCCCGTGAGGTGAACTCAGTGCCTAGGCATTGGTAGCTGG
Organism: Spirosoma aerophilum; assembly: GCF_054782495.1. Lineage (NCBI taxonomy): Bacteria > Pseudomonadati > Bacteroidota > Cytophagia > Cytophagales > Cytophagaceae > Spirosoma > Spirosoma aerophilum. The sequence continues at coordinate 37,096 of NZ_BAAGSJ010000040.1, forward strand.
CTGTAGAAGGTGGGCCATTTTTGACGAACATAATGTAGGCTGTAAAGGCTACGAATAGGATTAGAAAGCAGAGATTAGACTAAATAAATGACTCAAAAGCATAAAAGGTTGGCCAAATTTAGCCGGTATATGAAACGAATTCGTACCCACTATTGGATTCTCATATGGTTATATCCTATGTGTTTAACTGCCCAGATTCAGGTTTCGTTTCCTGTCAGCCGCGCCGTTTTTCAGCGAACAACCACGAATAAGGCAACGATTCGCATCAATGGCTATTTTACCTTACCGGTAAGCCGGATTGACGCCCGGGTTCTGGCTCGCAACGGCCAGGGTACCTCATCTGACTGGGTAACGATTCAGAGCAATCCATCCAGTGGAAACTACGCCGGTGATCTGGATGTGCTGGGCGGCTGGTATAATCTGGAAGTACGGGGCATGAAGGGTGACCAGCTTGTCGGCACGACAGTTGTCGAACGGGTTGGCGTTGGTGAAGTATTCATTGTGGCGGGGCAATCCAACGCACAGGGCATGTATGATGACATGGCCAGTGCCAGTGACGACCGGGTTAATACAATCAATTATTTTGATGCCACCGAATCACAGACTGACCCGTCTCCCGATGTACTCAATAAGTTTGCTCACCTGGACCAAGGTGGCCGAATTGCTCCACGTGGGCTGGGCAGCTGGTGTTGGGGGCGGCTGGGTGATTTACTCGCGCAGCGGTTAAATGTCCCCATTCTGTTTTTCAATGCGGGCTATGAGGGCACGGCGATGCGAAACTGGCGGCAAAGTATTGAAACGGACCATTCGGAAAGTATCTATGTACCAGGCACTTATTATAAAGACGGGCAGCCGTATGCCAACCTGCGGGTTGCCTTACAGTTTTACACGCATATGCTTGGTGTACGTGCTGTGCTTTGGCATCAGGGAGAAGCGGAAAATTTTGCCAATACATCCCTGACGAGTTACGTGAATGATCTTCAATATGTTATCAATCGGAGTCGACAGGATTCGGGGAAGAACATCGCCTGGATGGTAGCCAGAGTATCTTACACCGGTGATGGTATAGGGAGTCGCCCCGAAATTATCGCAGCCCAGAATCAGGTGATTGCATCCGGGCCAAATGTATTCGCCGGTCCAGAAACAGACGGTATTCAGATCCCCAGGCAACGACCTCCCCGAACGCAGGCCACCTACGACGATGTCCATTTTGACATCAATGGCCTGTTCGAAGTGGCTAATGACTGGAATGCGCGGCTAACCGACGATTTCTTCACTACAGCCCAACCGCAACCACCTGTTCCGGCTCCGACAGTTTCCATTTCCTGTTCAACCGATAACCAGCTGACGATTGCGGTAAATGGGACGTTCCCATCGGTTAGCTGGAACACGGGTGAGAATGCACAGTCTATTGTGAAAGGGAGTGGCACTTACCGGGCGAAAGTCAAAGATGCCTTGGGGAATGTACTTCTTTCCTCCGTTGTTAGGGTGCCTGATGTTCCATCCATTCAGGCGTCTGGACCAACCACTTTTTGCGCTGGAGGCAGCGTCAAACTAAAATCTTCGTATGACACCGCCATTCTCTGGTCAACCAGTGCTACCAGTCCGGAAGTGACGCTAACAACGCCGGGTGATTATTCAGTGCGTTACCAGGACGTAAGCGGGTGTTCGTTCATTTCCCCAACCGTATCCGTTCGGGTCAATCCATTACCGGCCCAGCCATCGGTTACAGCCGTTACGCCCACTACATTTTGTCAGGGCGGTGCCACCACCTTAAGTTCGGATGAGAATGCCGCTTACAACTGGAGTTCAGGGCAAACCTCCCGTAGTATTAATGTAATGGCCGCTGGTACTTATACAGTCAGCGTTACGGATCAGAATGGATGTATCTCGCCCCGTTCAATGGGCGTTGTAGTGGTCGTAAATCCATTACCATCAACACCGGTCATTACTGCCAATCGAAGCACAACCTTTTGCGCCGATCAGCAGGTAACCTTAACCGCCACCGAAGACCAGCGTTATCAGTGGACGAGTGGGCAAACCGATCGTTCCATTACTATCAATCAATCGGGCACCTATGCCCTACGCACCCAAAACAGGTTTAACTGTGTTTCGGCCCTCTCATCTGCTGTTGAGGTACTGGTGAATTCATTACCACCCTCTCCCGTATTAACGGCCAGTGGACGAACGGTTTTTTGCGAAGGAGATCAGGTCACGTTAACGGCTAGCAGCTCGTTGCCACCCATCTGGACGACAGGCGATTTGACGCTAACCCTTATTGTTCAGCAATCGGGAACGTATACGGCTCGTGTGCAGGATGCCAATGGTTGTTTTTCGCCAACTGCTCAGGCCATTGCAGTGGATGTAAAGCCGTTACCCAGCGTGCCCTCGGTGAATCAAATTGGAACGTACACCCTCCAGGCGACGGGTTCACTACCAGGTGACTACTATCATTGGTATGTAGATTCCGCTTTGCTTGCCGCTCAAGTAGAAACGATCAAAGCCAGCCGGTCGGGTCTTTACTCCGCGCAAGCATTTATTACCTATAGCCCAGCGCTAACGTGTTTTTCTGCATCCTCAAGCGGCTTCAATTTCGTGATTGATGATAGCAATCAGGGACTGAGCATTTACCCGAATCCGAGTCCAACCAAACAAGTTACGGTAGAAACCCTGGCTACGTTAACCGATGCCACCATCGGTATTTACACGCTGGCCGGTCAGCAAGTCGCCACGTTTGAAGTTCCAATTTTCGATGAGCAAAAGCTACTTGATCTGACGATGCTTTCTGAGGGAATCTATATCGTGCGCGTACAGGCGGCAGGTTTTTCTGTCGCAAAACGCTTTTTGATTGGTGTTGATCGTTAATAAAATGACTTATGATTCCCTAGGGACGGACGTTTAGTAAACGAATGAAACTACAGGTCAATTTAACTAACCGATCAACTTCATAATCGGGAAAAGCATCCAATTACCCTGAGTTCATAATCTCTGTCAGACATTAATCGTCATCATCCTCGTTTTCGATTTTATAGATTGTTCCATTGGGTCGGACGTTAAGTTCTTTTCGATCCTTACCCACTTGAATTTTCACTTCGTAATGTATTTTGTCCTTATCCCGTTCACGTTCGGCTGAAATCAGTTTAGCCCCTGGGAATCGTTTCTCAATAGCCTGCGTAACAGCTTTGGGTAGGTCTGAAACGGCTATATCATCGGCCCGGCTGGGTAATGTACTAAAACTAAAGGCGATCAGGGCTAACCCAATCAGCCATTTTTTTGTGCTCGTTTTCATATCGTTGAGGTACTATCGTTGAACTATACTTACTAATCTAACGACAAACAGGCCCAACTGTTTAGCAGGACTTTATGAGCTAATCTGCTCAACAAAGAAACTATTTGGCTAGGCCCCTGTCTCTGGGTAATATGTTGCTACGCGATCAAATTGATTTGCCTTACTCCACTTTTACTATTGACACAAGCGGCCGGATTACTGGGCAATGTTAGCAGCACAAAATTATTTCCTTCGTATGCTATGTATCTAGATATAGTTGCTAGGCTAGGTGGAACGGTGGGGTCGTACTACGGCAGTCAGCGGCTTCAGCACGTCCTGATTAAGCGTCTTTTAGCCCTCGTACTTTTAGTTGCCGGGGCTAAACTCATTTTTACGTAAAAGCAATCAATTCTATCCTTGAGTGTATGACTTTTGCTTCGATGAAACAGCTATTTATTAAATAGTTCTGTATAATCGCTATGCCGCTCAATGCCCAGACAGGATGGGCTCAATCAACGATGTCAAGGCAAGCGGCTGTAGTAGTTTAAGGTGACTGAGCTGGCACTGGCCCGTTCGCTGAGGGTAAAGAAACCTTTGCCTTCCTTATCAAAACAAACCGTTTCGCCCTGTGGCTCAATCTGATATCCTAGTTGGCGGGGTTCCGCCCGAAGCAGTGTCTGCCCAACGGATTCCCCTGGTTGACGGGTCCAGTAATAGAGACCGGTGTACGTTTTTAGAATAATTTCACTCCCATCTGCCGACAGGCTGCCACCGGTTACCAGGCTAAGCGATAGTTCGCCGATTCGCTCGGCTAGGCTAATGCTACTGGTTGATTGCGGGTAGGCAAGGCGATAAAGTTGCACCTTTGTTTCCCGTTTAGTCACGATCCACAGATCACGGGTAAGCGGGTCGAGCAGTAGCGTTTCTGCATCGCGGGCACCATCGGGATAACGAAACTGAATTTGGGTCAAATCGTGAACCGGCTCAGAAAGGCTACCGGGTTCGGCAAACCGATAAATCGTATTGACATCGTTGGTGGCGTTGTTATCGCCCAGATCGGCCAAATAAAGGTACGTGGTGTTCGGCTGTGGCCCCGGCCCGATGGTCAGATCTTCCCAATCCCGGTTGGTAGTTCCTGGTAGGGCGTAGCGACCGGTAAGACTCCCATCATGAGCCAGCAGGGAAAGCTGAGCAGGCGTTCCTCCGTCTTCCTGAACCCACAATTGGCCATTCATTGATCGGCTGTCCACTAGGCCCGACGCTTCGTCAACCAGACCGGGCATTACCGGCTTTCGATCAGGAATGGTCGCAAAGTGCGCAATTGCCGGACCCGAATCGCTTTTCGGTTGGCAACCGATGATGAGCCAGCTACTGAGTAGGAATAACTTAGTAACGTGAGTAGCGATCATAGGAATCAGTTTAAGGAACTTAGTACTCTTTATCTGCCGTGATGCCGAAGAGTTTACCCGTTGCCCATAACCGTTTCTCCTGCTTTAGCGCCTTTCGGTTACGCCGGGTCAGAGCCGAAGGATCAAGTTTGGATAGATCGGGGCGGCCCGCGTTAACCCAAGCCGTATACCAGTAATTGCTGGTGGCCTGAGCAGCCGCCCGCATCTGCTGTTCGACCATGCCGTTGAGCCGGGTATGGTACTGCCGGGCATAGTCCACCGAAAAAAACGTCTGATTAAACCGGTTCTTTGCCAATGCCCCCGACGAATCGGTCTGATAAATCTGATTGGCGGCAAACGCCCGCCGAACAGCGCGCTCAGTGCTAAGCAACGTATCGACTAATGCATGGGTCTGACCGATAATGTGCCAGGTCTCCGCCCGCACGTCGGGAATGTACCGCGCCGGACCCGTGTGCAAATTGTAATTTTCACCGAAAAGCTCAGGTATTCGCGATTCCCAAAGGGCATGAATACCCCGCTGGCCCGTCAATTGGCCGTCATGGTTCGCTGAGGTATGCAAGGGCATATGGGCATCACCAATGTAGTGCGCCAAATCGGCTGCCAGAAACAGAATCTCGGTTTTGCGTTGTTCGCGAAACGCCCGGGTCAATTTATCCATTACATCAGCGATGTACCAGGGCAGAATTCCGTTCTGTTGCAGAAAATTCGCATCGTAGGCTTTCTGTGCGTCTGCCAGGGTGAGCAGTTGTTCCGGCTGCGGCTTGAAGTTCTCGATGTCGATGTAATGGCGCGGGTTCTCGGCTTTGTCATTAAGGGTGTACTTTCGCAGGTCCGGCACAGTCGATTCCTGAGTGATAAAATCAACATGATTAAAAAAGAACGTTTGCAGGGAATCTGGCAGGGCCATGACAGCCGCCCGGTTGATGTGCTCATGCCCAAATGTACCCCAGGCCAGCAGGGCCGGTGCCACCAGCAACATAGCCATGGGAAATAACCAGCTTTTAGTTCGTTGTTTCAGGTCGTTGTTCATCAGCTTGAAGAAAGTAGGTCTTACTGACCTAATTCGAGTAAGACGAAGGTATCCGGCAGAATGCTAGGACGCGGATTGGGGTTCTCGGCGGTTGGGGCCGGGGCGGGACCGAACTGAGCGGTAACGGTGAACAGATGTCCCGTTTTGGCATCGAAGGCCAGCGTTCGGGCACCACGTTCGGTCGGTGCGTTTTCCAGGACGCGAAAGGAAGTAGGCGATATGGCCTGTACGACGGTTAACGTTCCATCCCCATTCGAACTAAACGCCCGGTTCGTTTTGGGATCGAATGCCGCACCATCGGTGCCTTGTCCAATGGGCAACTGGGCCACCCGTTTACCCGTTTCGCTATCGAGCACCACCATCGTCTGGTTTTTACGGCAGGCACTAAACAGCCGGTGATTGACCGCATCGAACGCAATACCGGTGGGTTCTTCGCCCGGTGTCAGCGGGTAGCGGTGTAGTTCCTTCAGCGTTTTGGCATCGAAGACGACGATCTCGCTGGTATCTTCCACGTTGACAAAAATCCGGCCCTTCCCATCGGTTACACCGGCTTCAGGATTGCCCCCGATGCTGAACGTGGACAGAGGCTTCCCCGTTGCTGCTTCCAACACCGTAATATCCCGGCTGTCATTATTAAAGATAAACACCCGGCCTGAAAAAGCATCGTAGAGCAGCGCGTCAGGGTTGGTTCCGGCTGGTACATCGCCCAGCGTTTTCAGTGTTTTGGGGTCGAACATCATGACCGTATTGTTACGACCATTGGTGATAAAGCCCCGGTTCTGTTTAGTCGCAATCGCTACCCCGTGCGCGCCTGACATGTTGGGAATGACACCCACCCGCTTCTTGGTGTCAGCGTCAACTACCTCGATCTGGTTGTTGTGGGTAATATACACGCGTCTGGCATCCGGGTCAACCGTTACGTAATCCCAGAAACCAGTGCCCCCTAAGGGCGTTTTTGAGAGAACGCGGTACGTCGGCGGGGTCTGTGCCATCAGCGAGCCTACCAACAAAGCTGGTAATAAGAATAAAAGCGTCCTTTTCATTGATTACTTATTTATACGTGATTTCTGTAGGTCTATACGTTTTCTGGGAGTTGACGCCTACGTACGGCGTTGATTCACCCGGACTTTTAGTCGACCGTGAAACAAGGCTCTCAGTGCCGTAGGGAACACAAGTAGCAGTAAAGGCAAACCGGCCACGAAGCCACCAATGACGGCCACCGCCAGCGGTTGCTGCATTTGCGCGCCCAGTCCGAAGCCCAGGGCCAGCGGCATCAGGGCTAGTATCGCGCCAATGGCCGTCATCAGCTTGGGCCGCAGCCGCAGGGCGATGGCATAGTTGACCGATTCGTCCACGTCACCGGTGCGGGCCAGCGTGTGCTCAAACTGGTTGACCGTAAAAATGGCGTTCTCGGCGATGATGCCTACAATCATGATGATGCCCGTGTAGCTGCTCACATTCAGGGCGATACCCGTCAGGTATAGCGCTGTGATGCAGCCCGTGATGCCCAATAGCGAGAGCACCAGCACCAGCACCGATAGCCACCAGTCTTTAAACAAAAACATCAACACGGCCAGTACCAGTAGGGAAGCCAGCGTTAGAATCAGTAATAATTCACTGAACGATTGCTGCTGTTCGGCGTAGGCCCCACCGTAGCCAATGGTATAGCCCTGCGGCAGGGGCAGTTTTTGAGCCAGTTTGGTTTGGATTTCGGTAATCGCACTGCCTAAATCACGTCCGTCTAAACGAGCTGTTAGTACCACAGTCGATTTAAGGTCTTCCCGACGCTGCTCGATTTCACCGCCCAAAACACTCACCCGGCAGAAAAACGATAAGGGGCGCGTGGTGCCATCGGGCAGAAATATCAGCACATTACGTAGTTTGTCCAGGTCATTCTGATCGAAATTGGCAAACCGCAGCACCATCCTCCGCATCTGCTCGCCATCCTGAAACGAGCCCACCTGAATGCCGGCGGTCAGAGCCGCTTGCGCGGGTGAAGGAATTGGTTGAGCCGCATTAGGACCCAACGATACACCACCCGTGTAGGCTGTGAGCTGGGTCTGAAAATCGGTCAGACCAATTTTATACTGACTCAGCTTGGCCTGATCCGGCTCGAATACCAGCGACGGCCCGGCTTCAACCAGTCCATCATTGACATCGACCACGCCCGGTACGGTTTCCAGAATACCGGCGGCCTGGCGTGATAAATTCTGCAACAAGGCGTAATTGTCGCCAAATAGTTTGATTTCAATCGGCTGGGGGGTACTCATCAAATCACCCAGCAAATCGGCAATCCGTTGCCCGAAAGAAATATCCAGTACCGGCTGGGCGGCATTGATGCGGGTACGTAACTCGTCAATGACTTCCACCGTCGATTTAGTCCGTTCGGTTTTCAATTGAATAGAGTAGTCACCGAAATTGGTAGGAACCCCCTTGAAGGCCATGCGAATACCGGTTCGGCGGGAATAGGTCGCTACATCAGGATGCGCCACAATGATCTTTTCCGCTTGCCGCAGAATTCGGTCAGTTTCCTGAATCGAGGTACCGGGCGGGGTAAAATAATCCAGCACGATGGTGCCTTCGTCTAAGTCGGGCAGGAAGCCCGTTTCCAATCGGCTGTAGGACCACCAGGCACCCAAACCCAGCAGGGCGATAAACACCAGCGAGACCAGGGGCCGGGCAAACTGGGCCGTGAGCCACCGCAGTCGACGCACATTAGCCGCTTCGTCCACTGCATGCGGATTCTTATCGGGTTTAAAACCAATCATCAGGTGCAATACGGGCAACAGCAGCCAGGTGACCAGAAAGGAACAGATCATCGTAATCTGCATCGTATCCGAAAGCTCCCGAAAGAAACTACCTGCCAGCCCGCTCATCAGCCGGAACGGAAAGTGAATGACAATGGTGGAGAGCGAAGAGCCTACCATTGCCGGAAATAGATTACGAATCGCCTGTTGTACCACCGAATAGCGATCCTTTTCCGGCTCTTCTTCGTGAACCCGGTAGATCTGCTCAATGATAACGATGGCATCGTCGATAATCAGCCCGATAGAGGCCGCAATGGCCCCCAGCGACATGATGTTGATGGTGATACCCACCACATAGAGCACTAAAATGGTAAAGGCTAGCGTAACGGGGATGGTGAGCAATACCACCGTGGAGGCCCGCCAGGAACGCAGAAAGACGATCATCACCAGAATGGCCAGTAGCAGCCCTTCGTAAATCGTTTTGGTGACGCTGTTGATACTGTCCCCCACGAAAGCGGACTGATTGTAGTACGATTTGAGCCGCATTCCTTTGGGCAACACCTTGTTGATCTCGGCGGCTTTGGCTTCGGCGTTCTTGGCAAAATCAATCAGGTTTATGCCCGGCTGCTTGACCAGATCAATCTGGACCGCATCGTGCCCATTGGCATTGATCACCAGAAACTCCTGTTGCTGTTCCTGCACGTCGATCCGGGCTACTTCACCCAGCCGCACCATCCGTGTCCCATCGTTTTTTACAATCAGATCACCCAGCGCGTCTACATCCAGCACGCGGGTGTCGGTCAGGGTTAGATAAAGCCTGCGGTAATCGGCCACGTAGCCATTGGACAGCACGTTGTTGTTGGCGTTGATGGCCGTCATCAGCGCCGAGATCGACAGGTTGACGGAAGCTAATTTGACCGCATCGGGCATCACCACGATTTCTTTGGACTTCCCCCCCCGAATCACTACGTTGGAGATACCCGCTACCTGCGAAAAAATAGGCCTGACGAGCAGATTCGCTTTGTCACGTAGAGCCACTAATCCGTGCTGATCGCTCTCAAGCGTATAACCATACACTGGAAACAGGGATTGATTCATGGCCTCGATGGACAGATTCACGCCCGGCGGCAGAAAGTTGCGAATCTCGTTGATGCGGCTTTCTACCTGCGTTTTCTGGGTGTAGATGTTTTGTCCCCAGTCAAAAAACACGTCGATGGTGCAACTGCCCCGGCTGGTACTGCTCTTGACCACGGTTACTCCGTTGACTTTCTTCACCGCACTTTCGAGCGGCTTGGTCACCGTAATCATCATCCGGTCACTGGGCTGCTGGCCATTATCGGCGATGATGGATACGCGGGGGAAAAGTACCTCAGGGAACAGGTTTGTCTGCATCCGGGTATAGGCAAATACGCCTGCCAGGAGCAGCAGTACGCCCGTAAACAGAATCGGGCGGCTGAAGACTTCGAAATACGACCGGTTGGTCGGAGGGAGATCGGGCCGGGAACTGGAGGTCGGTGCCGGTTTGGGTGGCTGGTCGATCATAGCTTCCGGGGAATAACCTGTACCCTGGCCGTATCAGGCAGGCCATAGTTGCCTTCAATGATGATTCGATCACCGGCCCCGAAAATAGGAGCACGTACCTCAACGGTCGTGGTCGTGCGTTCACCGAGCGTTACGGGGACTTTCACGGCCGTACTGTCATTAACTAAACGCATCACCCAAAAGCTCCGCAGCATCTCATCGGTCAACACGGCGGCTTTCGGTAGCAGCTGGGCATTGGCGTTGGCCTGACTGGTTACATCGACCTGCACCGTCAGGTTTTCGGGCAAAGGCACAGGCCGACTGATGCGGGCCAGTACACTCTGGGTCTGGGCCAGCGCATTCACCGTCGTCAGGGGGGTGGTGAAGGTTGCCATCAAAGCGCGTCCATCGGGCAGCCGAACCCGGCAGCTGCGGCCCGGTTTGGCCAGCGCCTGGTATTCATAGGGTACATTGACCTGCACGGCCAGGGCATTATCTTCGGCAATAGTGCATAATTGGGTGCCTTCCAGGACATAGTCACCTGTTTGCTGTTTGTCGAAGGTAGTGATTAAGCCCCCCGAAGCCGCCCGTACCGTTACCCGGCCAATGAGGGAGGAATCACCCGCGATGGCTAGTTTGCCCAGTGCCCGGCGCTCTTTGGTTTCCAGCTCATAAAGCGCTTGCCCGGCCTGCACCCGTGCGCCCAGACTCACGTTTACCTTCGTAATAAACCCCGCCACGGGGGCCGTAACTGCGTTTCGTCGCAGATAGAGTGTCGTACCAAACAGCGTGAGACTGTTACTGATCCCCCCCCGTTCAACAGTCTGTACCATGACCGGGGTTCGGGCAACGATCTGGGCTGGGGCCGATTCCGTTTGATCCGCAGTTCCGCAGCTTCCCAGACACAGCAGGAGCGTTAGCCCAATGATGCCAGGCCATAAGCGGGTCGGCCTAACGTGGCCCAACCAAAGGCTACCAGTTATAATAGTTGAATGCATTGATGAGTAGTTGACGGTTGGATTGGAGCAGTAGGGCGTCGCGACGGACGGCTACCATGTTTTTGAGTACCGTGATGTAATTGATAATGGAGAGTTGACCTTGTAGCAATTCACGGCGGTACGAGGAAAGGACGCCCGCGTAGCCAGCCAACTGCTGATTAAACACGAGCAGCCGTTCATCCAGCCCCCGCAGCTCACCCCGGATTCGTTCCCGTCGGACACTATTCTGCGAATTGATGAACCGGCGATAATTGCCGAAACTCTGTTGCAGAACGGCTGTTCGCTGGCTGTTCAGTCGTTTTTGGTGGCCATCGTATAGCGTCCAAACCAGCGACACGCCCGCGCTGAAGCCCAGTCGCCGGGGCAGGTCGGGTAAATAGGAGGTATTGAGTCCGCCATTGGCAATGAAGTTCCACTGCGGTTTATAGCGCAGCTCGAAGATTGTCTGCTGGGCCAGTAAGGCTAAACTATCCAGTCCGTAGCGCCGGGTGAAACCGGACTCCTGGAAACCAAGATCCGTATTCATCGTCAAATTCAGCGGGGCCAACTCAACCAATGTTGTATCGGCGATACCACTTAGGGCACTCAGTTCCAGCACATCACGCCGGTAAGCGGTTTGATAGCCCACCCGCAGGTTACGCTGCGTTTGGGTCTCAATATCCACCAGCGTCAGGTCGGATTGTTTGAGCAGGGAGGATTCGACAAATTTCTGCACGATGCCGCGCTGCTCGGCCAGGAGCCGTAACAAACTATCGGTGTACTGAACCTGCAAGCGATCCTGCAAACAAAGAATGTACTGATCGGTCACGATCCGTTCGACATCATGCTGCCCCAGCCCGATAACGGTCTGCCCAATCTGGGAGGCCAGTACGAACGGTTCGGCATAGGCTTTGGCTCGAAATAAATTGGAAATAGGCTGGGTGACATTAATAAGGCCCTGATACAGCCCCCCATTGGATACGGCCAGGTCATACCCAAAATAACGGTCGGCTCCGTGCGAGTTTAGCTCAGGGGTAACGCCCCCGTTGTCGGTCGAAAAAATAGGGGCAAATTGAACCGCTCCGGATAGTTGCACCAGTGGTTTGGTATAAAAGGCCTGAAGTCGCTGGGCTTCGAAGGCGTTCCCCTGAAGCTGGTTCTGGGTATCACGAATAAGCGGGCTGGCCTGCCGGGCGTTGTTCAGATAATAATCAAGACCCTGCTGAGCCTGTAGGGGCTGGGTCAGGAGAATACCCAGCCCCAGAACTAGATAGCTTGTGCGCATCAATGAAACCATTATCAATCTTTTTCTTCTTCAAGGAATTTACCGGCTTTGTCGAAAACGACTTCCATACCGGTGATCCGAATTTCATAACTGCGTTCGCCGTTGGCTTTAGTCACGGTTTCTGCCGCCTGAATTTTCTCCTTCGGATAATGCGCTTTCATATAAGCCGTGATAGACGTTGGCAGACTGGAAATGGGTACGCCCACTTCTGTTTCGGCCACGTTGCCCTTCGTATCGAATTTGACGGCTCGGTGATTGCCCGCCAGTTTGAAAATGGCTTCGTAATAGGGCGTAGCCCGTTCCCACTCCAGGTGCTCTACAGTTGGGTGAAGCTTTTTAAGGGCTTGTTGAATGGTAACGGGCACTTGTTTTTCAGGGATTAGTTGAGCCTGAAGGGAAGGAATAGCCAGTATAATCAAGGCAAAAATCAGCGTGCAGCGCATGGGATGTATTGGTTGAGTGAATAATGAGTGTTTACATATTACAGGATTAGAACAAGCGTGCCGCCGATGATTAACGCAGCCCCCAGGGCCGCTTTCCAGGTCAGTACTTCGCCAAGAAAGACGACCGACAACAGGATGGCAATGGCCACGCTGAGTTTATCCACCGGAGCCACCTGCGAGACTTTTCCTAATTGAAGCGCTTTAAAATAGAGAATCCACGATAAGCCCGTCGCTATACCCGAAAGGATCAGAAACACCCAGTTTTGCCGGGTAAGTGCGGGTAAGCCTTCCAGGCCACCCCGCCCCAAAACAATGCCCCAGGCAACGAGTAGAATGACTACCGTTCGGATGGCCGTGGCCAGATCGGTATTGACTCCTTTGATACCAATCTTGGCCAGAATGGCCGTTAAAGCGGCAAACAGGGCTGAGCCCAGGGCGTAGGTCCACCACATACGTATACGAACTTAAATTGGTTAGCTCAAACGTACGCGTCAATTCTGATGGAAATCTAATACGGTCAGTCTGAATGGGCCCCTTTTGTCGAACAGACTTTAGTGGCGGGTGTCAGAATTGAACCTGCCTAAGCGGGCAGAACGCTATTTCCAGGCGATGACCCCAAGCCCCAGCAAAATGAGTAAGGCCCCGCCCATTGTTTTCAGGGTCAGGGGTTCTTTTAGCAGCCATACCGATAGAAGCAGCGCAATCACAATACTGCCTTTGTCGATCAGGGCCACCTGGGAGACGGGACCGAGTTTGATGGCCCGGTAATAAAATATCCAGGATAGCGACGTAGTAACGCCGGAGATGGCCAGGAAAATAACGGATGCGCGATCCAGGGCACGAAACTGGCTGCTTCCCTGCAAGAACAGGGCGTTCCCCCAAACCAGGATGAAGACAACGACGGTTCGAACCGCCAGACCCGTATCGCCACTGACCTGTTTAAGCCCGAATTTGGCGATGACGGAGGTCAGCCCGGCAAAGAACATTGAGACGATAGCGTAAACGATCCATTTTTCCATATTCATTTCATGATTTAATTGGTCAATAGGTGATCAGTCTTTGCAGGAATCATCCCCATCGTTTCTGACTTGATAAATTTATCGGCTAACAAAATGCTTCTGTATTATCGCTGGGAAGACATGGCTCCTGAGGAGTCGAAATAACGTTTGACAAGAAAATTAGTAAGCCGATACACGCTGTAAGCAATGGGTAAACTCACGAATACGGGTACTAGTACGTCGGTTGGATAATGAACGCCTAAGTACACCCGGCTAAAAGCTACCAGACATGCCCAGGGAAATAACAGCCAGGCTACCCATCGTAGCGCTCGCTGGGTCAGAAACCAGTAGTAGTAGGCCAGCGAAAATACATTGCAGGCGTGGGATGAAATAAACCCGTAAAGACCACCCCGGTAGCCATTGACCAGATGGAGCTTACCCGTTAACGCAGGCTCGTGGCTGGGCCGCAGCCGATGAACCAGGGGCTTGATGAGACCGGATGCCAGCTGATCGCTAAGCAGGATCAGCAGCACGATTAAGCCAATCATGACGATACTGCGCTGGCCATACTGGTAAATGAGTAGACCCATCAGAAACCCGTACCAGGGTAACCATATCCACTGGTCACTGGCCCACCACATACTTTGGTCGAGCCAGGGAGTATGATACCCATTAATCCAGCGTAGTACGTCGGTGTCCACTCCATTGATCGTCGCCCAAAGCCCTTGTGGACTACTAAGCCGACTTACCATATAACCAAGCAAACCCACCAGACCAATCCTCCAGGCAGTTCGTTCGTAGGCGCTACAGGTTCGTGTATTCATCCGGCTAACGGAGCAGTTTAAGTATGGATACAACTAATGTCTTTTTATAGGTCGTTCTTAAATCGGCGTATCAGAGGGGTAAATTACCCGGTTGCCGAAATCCTAAAAGCCTTCTCGAACCTGTGCATAAACGTATAAATCAATTCTGATGCAATTCTATTGCAACCAGTTAGTGGGCAGGAGGCCAGTGTAAGGTAAAGGCATGTTGATGTAAAGTAGACTCATAGGCGTAGGTTAACGTTAAGCCATACCGATCTGTAATTTGCCGGGCAATAGCCAGCCCCAGTCCGGTAGCCTCCGGGAGGGCTGGATTTTTAACGAAACGCTCAAAAAGTTCTTCAACCGGAAACGGCAAGGGTTTACCCGTGTTCGTTAATTGCAATCGTTCGGCGGTTAGCTCAATGGTTATGCTCCCCCCATCGGGCGTGTGCCGAATCGCATTTCGCAGCAGGTTCCCCAGCAGTACCTCGGCCAACTGAGGATTCATCTGCACGGTTGGATCGCCTGTCTGGTCCTGGTGTAATTGAATCTGTTTATGACGAATAAATTCCGAATTAATTTTCAGTAGCCGATCGAGAGCCATCCCAACGTGTATCGGCTTGTCTTCGGTAAACTGCTGGTTTTCAATTTGGGTCAGTAGCAGTAACGCTTTGTTGATCTGGGCCAGTCGCCGAACCGCTTCAGTGGCCCGTTGCACGTGGGCTAACTCCGCATCGGGCAACCCTTCTGACTGAAATAAGACTTCTAATTCGGCTGAAATGACGGCTAGGGGCGTTTGCAATTCATGGGATGCATTTTCAGTGAATTGCTTCTGAGAGGCATACACGCTTTGATTACGGCGAATCAGTGTTGTCAGATCGTTTTGTAACTCGTTGAATTCGGTTACCTGCGTTGGTGGCCAGCTCGGCAGCGGGTCCGTTTCCAGCCTAAATCGTCGAATTTTGGCCAGTGCATCAGTAAAGGGTTGCCAAAGTCGCCTGGTCATCCGCCGGTTGATTAGCCCCAGGCCGAGCAACAACAGTAAAAAAACGCCGGTTTGCAGACCGGTAATAGTTAAAATAAAGTCTTCCCTTTCGACCAAGGACTGCCGAACCCGGAGTTTATAGGCATGCCCACGTATCCGCAGATGAGTGGCTAATTCACGATGGGGCTCCCATTCGTCTAGCATCGCCAGGTAATACGTTGTATCGTATAAGGTGTATGACTTCCGGCCCAACGAACGCGAGCCGGTTGAGTCCGGCTGAAGCTGTACGTCTGGATCGGTTCGCGGTAAATAGGGCAAAAGTCCCGGTTGATGAGCGAGTAACTGGGTAATCTCCGTTCTGCGAGCCATTAACGCTTCGTCAACATCCTGTATGACAAGCCCCTGAATCAGGGCATAAGTGAGGGGAATACTCACCAGCCATAGCAAACCCGCCAGGGCTGCATAATAGCGGAAGGTAAGCGTGAGCAGGTTTTTCATGGCGTTAGCGAAAATAAATAACCTACACCATAGCGCGTTTTGAGATAATCGGGGCAACCCGCCCCGATGAGTTTCTTACGCAGGTTTTTGACGTGCTGATAAATAAACTCGTGCGACTCGGCCAGTTCCATCGATTCTCCCCAGATGTGTTCGGCAATGGCTGCTTTACTCAGCAACCGATTCTTGTTGGCAATAAAATAAAGTAGCAGTTCATAAGCTTTACCCGTCAACTCAATCGGTTGACCGTTTATACTTACTGTCTGACTTTGGGGCTGGATACTGATAACCCCAAAGTTGATGGTCCGTTCGCCTTCGAAGAGCCGCCGACGAAGTACCGAGCGTATGCGGGCGTTCAGCTCCGAGAGGTGAAAGGGTTTGGTCAGGTAATCATCGGCCCCCAGATCCAGTCCGGTTAGTTTGTCGTCTAAGCCTGTTCGGGCAGAAATCACAACGATACCCGCCTGGGGCTGACTTTCCTTGATACTACGGACTAAATCGAGGCCACTGCCATCAGGTAAGCCGATGTCGACCAAAAAACAGTCAAAATCTGTGTCGTTAATCAACCGGGACGCTTGCCCAAAGCGGTCTGCCGTCGAAACCCGGTAGCCTTCTTTTTCCAGATACGCACGAATAGCTTCCTGAAGCGTCGGTTCATCCTCAATGACTAATAACCGCATAATTTTCACAAATAGAGCCGAAAGTACACCTCAAAGCTGAAGCAATTCTAATAAACCAACGAAATCCAGACGTCGGGAGGGCGTAAAATTTGGTTCATTGGCAGCCCTTTTGGCTAGTATCAAAATTGCTTCAGAATCGGGTAGTACGTTTACAGGGTAACCAACAAATAACGTAGCGGTATGAAAACGAATGTCATTGCATCTGCCCTGCTTCTAGGCGTAGCTATGGGAAGTATATCGGCTCAGTCTGTTGGCACCAATGGGGTACCACAAGCTGTGAAAACGGCCTTCGCGGGTAAGTACGCCATGGCCAAAGGGGTGAAATGGGATAAAGAAGGCGGAGCCTGGGAAGCGTCGTTTGAGTTGAACGGGGAGAAAAAATCGGCGGTCTTTACCCCCAGTGGTAAGCAAACCGAATTGGAAATTGAAATTCCGGTGGCAAAACTGCCCCAGATGGTACTTACCTATATGAAGGAGCAGAAAAAAACCATTACGGAAGCCGCCGAAATTTCTGATGCGACGGGTAAACGGTATTATGAAGCCGAGGCAGGTGGCAAAGACTATCTATTTAATGCCCAAGGCAAACCTGTTCAGAAAATTGGTCAGTAAGTCTGTTCCCTTGTAGCTAGATGGCTAGCTACAAGGTTTTTCGTTTTTTGCACGCTATAATGAAACAATTTATTTTTCTTCTCGTATTCACCAGCTCTATACAGGCTTCTGTAGCCCAAACCCAATCGGAAACCGCGAAAGCCTCTTCCGTAAGTACCAGGTCAGCCATTAGTCCCAGCGCTTATATTATTCCAATCGGGCTAATGACAGCGGGTCTGTTGACGCAGGGTGAAATTAGTCGCCATGTTCAGTCGGAAGTTGTCGGGCGGTATCCCGGTTTTACATCCCACGTCGACGATGTCGGTCAGTTTGTACCTACGCTGGCGGTGCTGGGGCTGGGAGCCGCTGGCGTAAAGGGTAAACACACATTCGGCGACCAGGTGGTGCTGACATTCTTATCCCACGGGGTCGCGCAGGTCATTACGCAGGGGCTAAAATATACAGTGGCGTATCCCAGACCCGATGGCGTTGGTAATGAGTCGTTTCCGTCGGGGCATACTTCGTTTGCCTTCACGGGTGCCGCCCTGTTGGCTCATGAGTACGGCGGCCGTAGTGGCTGGTATAGCGTAGGGGGCTATGGTATGGCCACGACAGTAGGGGCATTGCGGGTCCTGAAGAACCGGCACTGGCTGGCCGATGTGCTCTTTAGCGCTGGAGTAGGCATTGGAGCCACCCAACTGGTCTATCAGACCTATCCCAGGCTCAAGCGGGTTATTTTCCACAAAAAGAATA
Organism: Spirosoma aerophilum; assembly: GCF_054782495.1. Classification (NCBI taxonomy): domain Bacteria; kingdom Pseudomonadati; phylum Bacteroidota; class Cytophagia; order Cytophagales; family Cytophagaceae; genus Spirosoma; species Spirosoma aerophilum. The sequence continues at coordinate 55,078 of NZ_BAAGSJ010000040.1, forward strand.
TGGCTTTAGTGCCTGTGTATACGGGGTATAGTACCGGGATCTGTATGATGGCCGTGTTTTAAGGCTGCGTTTGTCAAATCGTGTTGTGGCAGATGTCTCGTCCTGATTTTATTCGGACGTTTTTCTGAACGGTGACAGGGTAGGAGGTAAGTGGCTAAAAACAGGCCTTTTTGCGTTCAATAAATCCGTTCAGTTTAATAGTTCACCATTATCACCTTCTATAAGCTTTTTCTGAATGATTTGGGTTAGCTAGAGCGCCATGTTATATACAGTAATTTGAAAAAACAAAACCTAGTTCAGCTGCTGCAATCAAACTGAAATTTATGGTAATCCTGCCATCTTTGGTACACTTTTAAAGGCACTATTTACCTATCAAGGCTTAATGGATTTCCAATTGGTAAACGAATTAACAAGATTATATTAAAATTCATCAACTATTTCTACACTTGCTTTTGCAAATGGGCTTTTGTTAAGTTGTAATTGAAGCACCCTCTTAAAATTATTAAGTTCCCTCTGTTCTATAACTTCTTGTAGCTTAGTTCTACCTTGATATCCTTTTTGCAATATCATTTCGATTGCATCATCAATACCTGTTAATGTACTAGGCATATCATACATAACTGCATGTGGCGCATTCGAGGAATCCAATTGAAACCAAGCGGGATGTTTGCGAAACCTAGTTTTCATTGTATTTTCTACAAATCCGTGTCTCTTATAAAATTGCGCTGCCTTTTCTCTTATCATTCCCTGTAAGTCTCCAGGTATAATAACTTTTAAAGTAAAATCAGTAAAAGTTATTCCATTAAATTCTAATGCATCAGCATTTTGTATACTATCAACTAACCCTGCAACGAAATTCTTATAATATCCAATTGCCAAAGCTGTAGTAGGATATAAGCTTGAATGACCTAGTTTGTAATGTTCCTCTATTTTATTTGCACATTCGCTACAAGCCGATTTTATACTTGCATCATCTGCCTTGTTAAAACGTGGCATATAAATTCCATTGAAGTCGGATGGCAACTTCATATCTAAACCTTCTTCTACGAGTAGATAAGATTTATCACGGCCCATCGAGCCTAGAAAAAGAGCCATTTCAAGTATTACATTGTCTCTCGGCTCTATAACTAACTTATTATCAGATGTTAATGTCAAGTCATCCGCAGTAGCTACAAAGACTCCAAAGTCAAAATAGCTAGCCATTCGTAGAAGGTTATCAAAGGTACTACGGTTAGGTTCCCAAATACCAGGCTCTTTCCATAGAAAACAATCTCCCAAATCTGATAAGTAAGCTTTAACTTTTTCAGCTACGCTGTAACCTGCCTTTGAAGAACCAATAAATATTTTCGGTTTTAAGTCAGTCATTAAAAAATATTTTAATAGGTGATAATTGCCTTTTCTAATACATTACTTCTCAGAATATCCTTAGATGAATCTTCAATTAGAAGGTCCAAGTCTTTTTTCAAAAGTTTGATGTCGGGTACTAAATCGTCTGATGACAATGGGTTTTCCGTTCCATTAGGGCTGTCAATCTGTTTCCTATAAGCTGGATCATCTATTATACGTTGCATCTGAACTGATGCTGATTTTGCTAGAGCCAATTCAGCCCCTGGAAAATATATTAAGTTGTTATTCTCGATTGAATGTACAATCGAAGTGATTTGAAAACTTTTCAGGTTTTTTAATTCCACATCACTATCCGCTTTTAGGTTTTTAAGTAGCCTAATTGTTCTTCTTAATCCGTCTTTAGTATTGTCTCCTTTCAAATTCACTTGATGAATATGTGCAAAAGGAAAATCTGCCTTACTGTTTCTGGGGCCATTTGGAAATTTATATAGATAAATTCCTCTGTAATACTCGTCATTTCGCTGATTCTTGGTCTCCTCATATATATCTGAGTGGTACCAGTACCCAAATACTATATCTACTTTCCTTCCCAATGATTTATTAAAAATGGAAATACACTTTTCATGACTATCATCTACCTCGTCATAGATGTCTTTCAAAATCTTAGTAGCCTGTTTTCTTAGCTCCTTTATGTCTTGATTAGGATCAGACGCTGTGTAACTACTGCGTGAGGTTTGGGGATAATGGTATTTATCCACTATCGTAAGCAGATCAAAATCACTATGGACCTTAATATTAGTATTAGTTTTAACAGATCCTTGCGTCCTGTAAGCCCTTTCGAAATGTAGATCAAGGCCATTTTGCAGATGTGTTTGTACTCGTTGAGCAGCAGTATACGTCTTATCATTATACTTCTGATCAATTGGTCTCATTGATTCTAATAGGTATTTAACATCATCCGGAATTTGACGAGTATCAAATGATTTTGATAGAACAGACTCATTTAGTTCTTTATCAAATTTTCTGTTTTGAAGATTAGCAAGTCTGTTTGTGTAGTTTAAAGTTGCCATTGTTGTTATTTAAATTACTGTGTAAGGTTATGATATCTAGATAGATATAAGCTAAATGAGCGTTTTTTTAATCTCGCAAAAGGGTAGCAAATAATCGCATCTCCCATTTCTACCCTCTGTCCACTTTCATTTGATGACATACATTTATGCCACCATATTGAAATGTGTTGATTCTTTATATGCGCCGTTGATTATCCTTTACTTTTTGACGTGTATTAAAATAGGTCGCACTTAGAAAATGTATACATAAATATCTATATAGGCTATTTAACCCATATTGTGCATTTCTTCTCTCTAAATCGTCCGATTCATTCTTTCATCCACGTCAACTCTATGAACCTCTAATTTTTAGGCAGTTGGATAGATTGACAATTTGAATCACACCCATTCAGGTACATTTTATTCATTTTTAGATACGATATATTTGATTTTAGGTACGAATATAGTACATTTGATAACGACTTTACTCAAATGATTACAGAAATTATAAAAATTATTGAAGGTGGTCTTAACAAAGACCCTCAGAAGGTTCTCAACTATGCGAAGCTACTTGCTGAAAACTTGAGCAAAGCGGGTGATAGTAAGGGGGCTGATCGGATCCTACGGGCAGTACATAATAAACAAGCGCAACCTGTATATCTAGATCAACTTCTTACCGCTCCCGTTGATCAGGAAACTCGGATGAATATTGCGGACTTAATCATTCCTCAACCCAATCACCAAGTACCCATCATTTTATCAGAAAGCCTTCGGCATAAGTTAGATGGTTTTATAGGGCGTGTTCAACACCGGAATGAACTACAAGCTGCGGGCGTTGACCCGCACGCATCCTTGTTACTTTATGGTCCCCCGGGTTGTGGGAAGACAACTTTGGCCCATTATATCGCGCAACAAATGCAATTACCCCTGGTGGTTGCCCGGCTCGACTCGTTGGTTTCCTCATTGCTAGGGAATACAGCCAAGAATATTCGTAAAATCTTTGAGTTCGCTAGCCGTCAGCCTTGTATATTATTCTTAGATGAATTTGATGCGATTGCCAAAGCACGTGATGATCAACACGAACTAGGTGAATTAAAACGAGTGGTTAACAGCTTGTTACAAAATATTGATGAGTATATAGAATCAAATATTCTCATTGCCGCCACCAACCATGAAGAGCTGCTGGATAAGGCAATCTGGCGACGTTTTAATAGCATAATTGAAGTTTCTCAACCACAAGTCTCAGAAATCCAACAGTTACTAAAGCTGTATTTACGATCTACTAACTCCAGTTTTGAATTAGACAGTAAAAAGGGGGAATCTCTGTCCGAACTATTAACTGGTAGTAGCCCAGCCGATATAAAATCAATTTGTCAAAATGCCATTTCTCAAAATGTGCTTGACAAAAAACATTCGCTTACATACGAAGATCTCTTGTTGCAATTCTATTATTATAAACATCACAGTGCTGCCTCACCAGAAACCCTGATGAGCTTTCTAAACTCGCATGGAGTTTCCCAAGCAGCTATTGCCGACTTATTGGATACATCGCTCCGTCAAGTGCGTAATTACTTTAATCCTAAATCATAAGCATGGAATCTAGAAATCTTCCTATAAAACTGTTTAGCAAACGAGGTACACAAGATGAACGGCGTACTGAGGGTGGTGGCGGAAACAACTTGCCCGCCTGGGTCCTTTCGGAAGTTCTCTTAGAATCAAAATCGGCTGAGTTTAGAGAAGCGCTAGGGACCACAGCCCAACTACTTGCTGAACGATCAGCAAATCGACGCTTTATTCCTGCCGTGCTTACAGTTACAGTTCGGGAAGATGCTATGGCTAAATCCCATCGGGGTGAAGTCGCTAAGATTTTTAATCGGAAGGAAGAATACAATTTTATTGGGGTATCTGAAGATCTAGATTTCTTGGTCAAAGTTGATTCTGCCGAACATCTTGCCTTTATCGACCATAATTTAGAGCGGCCCACGTCATTTGCATTAGGTGTATCGGCGATTGATGAGATTCGCCCTTTTCAACCTCATGTTGATTTACCCATTGATCATGATGCTCCGCTAAAAGTAAAGCTTGTCAATTTTCATAATCGCCAGATAAATCAGCGCATCGAACAAGCGTTTGAACAAACACTTGAAGCCAATGATATCAGCTTTAAAAAAACAGAATATACGTCAGGCTTAACCATCTACAAACTGAATCATGTTCAGCAGGATGCCTTAGTCTCTGTACAGGAATTTGAGGCACTCTATTCTATTGATCCGATGCCTTCATATCGCATCACATTAGATGAGTTAACGCCTAGTGTACCATTGCCAGTTAAAGCTCCAGTTGATGGACAGGATTATTTAGTAGTTGGCGTACTTGATTCTGGAATTGCTCCTATTCCGCACTTAGCACCCTGGCTGGATTCGCGACGATATACCGCTTATGCTGAATCTGAAGTAGATAGGTCACATGGAACATTTGTAGCTGGCATTCTTCTCTATGGGGATGAATTAGAAAAAAGTAACTGGGTTGGCATGGGTGAGTTTAAATTACTGGATGCCACAGTATTTCCACATCCAGGAATGGGAATTGATGAAGATGAACTGATCGAGAATATTAAGAATGCTGTAGAAGCTCACCCTGACGTACTCCTTTGGAATTTATCAGGGGGCGGTACCTTAGAGTGTAATACCCGCGATTTTTCTGATTTTGGTAAAGCATTAGATGATTTACAGAATCTATCAGGTGCTTTGATTTGCAAGTCGGCTGGCAATTGTACCAATTTCGCATCGGGACAGCCGAAACGTCGAATCCCAAATTCCGCAGATTCTGTACGCTCGTTGGTCATTGGCAGTATAGCACACAATCGTGGTATACATGATCAAGTCCCAGAAGGTCATCCTTCACCTTTTTCCCGTACTGGGTTTGGTCCAAATAGACTTATAAAACCGGAGCTAACACATTTTGGTGGAAATGCCGGTGTTGAACCAAGCGGGCGGATGACTTTCACAGGTGTTAATTCTTTTTCTATTTCTGGTGGAGTAGTTAAACAAGCAGGTACTAGTTTTTCAACTCCACGAGTAGCTTCCTTACTCGCAGGCCTATCTCACCGAGTAGCAGGAGAATTCGATCCTTTGTTGTTAAAAGCTCTCTCCATACATTCAGCTAGATACCATCCAAGTATCAAATTGAGTCCAAAGGATCGATTAAAAGAAATGGGCTTTGGCTTACCTAGCTCAATTGAAGATATAATTTTCAATTCACCTCATGAGAGTACTCTGATTTTACAAGACAATATTGTCCGAGGAGGCTACATTGAAATATTGGATTTCCCATTCCCTGACGTATTGGTGAATGAGGAAGGCCAATACTACGGCGAAGTAATTATTACCCTAGTCACAAATCCAAGACTTGATAGCACCCAAGGAGCTGAATATTGTCAATCAAACATTGATGTTTCATTTGGTACATATGATCGTATCCGTTTACGTGATACAACGAAGAAAACTGTTTCTAACCCCATCGGTAAACAAGAACCTTACAATCTTTTACTGCCGAGTCATTACGCGGCTAAATTCCAACGGTATATCGATCACCCATTTACACAAGAAAGGCAATTACGTGATGATTTAGGCAAATTTCACCCGATCAAAAAGTATGCAATTAATTTACAAGAAATGACCGAATCGCACCGGGTTCGAGGATTAGCCTTTCCTAAAAAATGGTTTCTAGAGCTTAAAGGATTATTTTCTCATGCAGCCGAAAATGCAGCTGCTACAGATGGTGAGCAATTGTCTCAAGAATTTTGCCTTGCGGTTACAATTCGCGACCCATTAAAACGCCACGACGTTTATAGTGCTGTGACTCGAAGCTTAACTATTAATAACTTTCAGCATAACAATATTCAATTAAGGAATGAAGTGAATATTAATCTACGTAATCGTAATGGTGGGTCAACTTCATAATCCACTCAAGGTAAAAAATATAAATATTTTTACCTTGAGTGGATTATTTGAAAAAAATTAAATTGATTAAATTTTAAATGAACTTTAAACAACTAAAGTAACATTTGTTATGGCTATTTTAACAGTTGCATCGAACAACCGTCCGAGTATTTTCATTGGTAGTAGTAGTGAAGGTTTAGAAGTGGCAAGAGCTGTAAAGACAAACTTTGATAAAGAAGCTGATGTGGATATATGGGATGAAAATCTTTTTGCACTAAATAAAAGTACACTTGAAAACCTAATTAACAGGGCATCTTTTTATGATTTCGCAATAATTATTTTGACTCCTGATGATGAAGCTGTAATTCGAGGTAAAAATGAAGTAATTCCAAGAGATAATGTATTATTTGAATTTGGTCTCTTTTTAGGGGCAATTGGAATAAATCGCGCTTTTTATATCGCAGAAGAATCTGTTAAAATTTTATCAGACTTTAATGGAATAAGTAGAACTACATATAGGGGAAGAGACAATCTAGTAGCAGCTGTAGGAAATAGTTGCAATACAATTAGAAGAGAAATGGAAGTTGCTGAAAAATTGTATAGATTCTCGTTACTTCCTTCAACATCACTAGCAATTGGTTATTTCAAAAATTTCCTTGAAAAAGTTGCTGATGCCTTTACACATATTGATGAATTTGAAGTACTTGAGAAGAACTCAAAAGGTGATGTAGTAAATAGGCAGGTAGTGCAAGTAAAGAATAGATTTCCATCAATAACAATTTTACTGCCTCAAAAATTATCTGATCTGCAACCAGCAATTTTAAGAAGAAGAACTAGTGCATTAAAGCAAATTACAGTCAATACTTCGTTTCGTCCTTTTCCGTTTTATATAGAAGGAGATGTTAATGAAGAAAACGTTAATTTTTTTGATATACCCACAACTTTACTGTCGTCACTTGAAACGGTGAATAGAATATTCTCGCAAGATTTTTTGGTGAGAGATAACAACCTTGATCGAATACAACGGCGTGAAATTTCAAACTTTGAAAAAACAATTAGGATACTTGTTCCTGATAACATTGAAAATGAACTAATTAAATTTGACATTTTAAAATAACCTACTTAAACAACAAAGAAAATGGCCGATTGTCAAAATTTATTCAGAACCTATCTCTCTAAGATTTCGATTGATAGTGATAAAGAGAAAAAAATGAAAATTTCACGTGATAAGTTGCGTGATAAAATTCGTGATTGGTTTAAGGAAAATCAACCTAATTATAAGCCCTACTTTTATGTTCAAGGCTCCACGAAGATGAAATCAGTTATCAGGACAAAAGATGATATCTGTGATCTAGATGATGGAGTCTATTTTTTTCAAACTCCTGATCATAAGCCTGAGACCTTACAAGACTGGGTACGTCAGGCGGTCGATGGATATACAAGTAAGCCCGCACAACATCGAAAAAAATGTATACGAACGATATTCGCGGGAGATTATGAAATTGATCATCCAGTCTATTACAAAGATGCAGATAGCGATGAGTATCAAATAGCGATTAAAGGTGAAGGATGGCGCGATGATGATCCAAAAGGAATGATTTCCTGGTTTATTAAAAAGAAGAAGCAGGATGCGCGAATTGTTAATGCAGTCATGTATTTGAAAACCTGGTGCGATTTTAAACGACATAAAATGCCTAGTGGCCTAACGATGACAATTTTAGCATCAAATGCATTAGACAAAATCGTCCTTAATGATCGTGATGACATAACGCTGAAAGATATTCTTAATGAGATTAAAAAAACTTTGGACGCCGAATTTGAATGCACTGTTCCTGTTGAACCTGGTGATGACCTTTTTGAAGATTATGATCAAGCTAGGAAGGATAACTTTATGACTGCTTTAAAAGAGTTTTTAGATGATGCAGATAAAGCCCTTAAAGAAGACAATCAATTAAAAGCAAGTAAGTTGTGGCAAAAACATTTAGGCGATCGTTTCCCGGACGGAGAAGATAAAAAACAAGATTCAGTATTAAAAACAACTGTAGCTGCTGGGGCAGCTAGGTCTAATCCCTGGAGTAATGGCTAGTGGAATTGAATTATTTAGGCAAGAGTCAATAAACATAAATGACCATTTTCCTTCTTTGAACTATTCTGAGGAGGAAAATGGCCTTCCATTTATTTATGGTAATATCCCGCTTCATGACACTGAAGGGGAGCTAATAGATAATTATTCAGTAAAAATAGTGCCAACGGATGAGTATCCTTCAAAGCTTCCTTTTGTGTTTGAAACGGGAGGAAGGATTCCTATTAACATCGATTGGCATGTTTTTTCAGATGGACATTGCTGCTTAATGCCATTTCCTCAAGAGACTTTAACGTGTAAAAAAGGAATAAAACTAGCTAATTTTATTGAAAAAGAAGTTGTACCTTATTTTTACAATCAAAAACACCGTGAGCTCTATGGGTATTTTTTAAAAGAAAGATCTCACGGTAATAAAGGGCATACTGAATTCTTTCAGGATAAGTTTAATTCGACAGATCCAATGTTAATAGCAAAAGGTCTTCGCTATATTGCGCAGCATAAAGAGCCAAAAAACACAGATAAATGTTTTTGTGGCAGCGGATCTAAATATGGAAAATGCCATCGTCAGGTATTCAGGGAGTTGAGTTTATTTAGTGAACAAGAATTATTAATTTATGCAAAACTTGTTTTAAACGAGTTTTAATATTGATAATAGTTAAATTTGACAGTAAATTCTATTATCCCTATCTTCTAGTAATAAATTAACTAGTGTGTTGATGTTCAGCAATCTGATAATTATTTATTTGCTGAGTAATTATTTACCCGCCTATTATGCAATTCTCAGAGTTAATTATTACATTAGAAGGGCTGCACCATCAGCTTAGCCAGCAGGCTGCTCGACAAGCCGATCAATTGCTGACTCTTCGTAACTATCTGTTTGGATTTTATATTGTCGAGTTCGAACAGCATGGTACTGACCGTGCTGCTTACGGGCAGCAATTACACAAACGTTTGTCTATTGAACTCCAAAAATATTCTATTAAGGGCGTGTCAGATCGTTCCTTAAGGCAGTATCGTCAATTCTATCTAACCTATCCTCAAATTTGGCAGACGCTATCTGCCAAATTCAAACTGCCTGATTTCGAAGCCATTCGTCAGGTAGATGCAAGATGGGACATGAATATTGACACAGATATACCTGCTCTTGACTCGACCCTCTTATTAGATCGACTAACTTACTCGCATTTTGTTGAACTATTAAAGGTAGATAATCCATTGTTACGTCGTTTTTACGAGGTCGAAGCACTCAAAAACAACTGGAAAGTCCACGAGCTAAACCGGGCTATTACAACGCTCTTGGCCGAACGCACTAGCCTGTCAACGGATAAAACTGCCGTGATTGCTCGCATTCAGGAGAATCAACCGGCTGGTCTAGAAGACTTGATTCGAAATCCGTATTTGCTAGAGTTTCTGGGCTTACAAGAAAAACCGGAGTACACAGAGAACGACTTCGAAAAAGCCATCATCGACAATTTACAAGATTTCTTATTGGAGTTGGGACGAGGATTCTGCTTTGAAGCTCGTCAAAAGCGTATCAGTTTCGGTAATCGTCACTATCGAATCGACTTAGTTTTCTACCATCGAATTTTAAAGTGTCACGTGTTGATAGATCTCAAAATCGGCGAATTCGACCACGCGGATGCCGGCCAGATGACCGTTTACCTCAACTACTATAAAGCCAACGAAATGAGCGCAGGTGATAATCCGCCCGTTGGTATAATCCTCTGCGCCAGTAAAGACAACTCCCTAGTCGAGTATGCCACAAGTGGTATGGCAAATGAAGTGTTTGTCTCACAATACTTGGCTGAATTGCCAGACAAAGAGCAGCTACGGGCCTTGATTGAGCGGGAAAGTCGGGGCTTGTAAAAAAGATTGCTTATATTATTGAAAATAGCTAAGACACTAAAGAGATTATAAATCGTCAAGGTTTTTTTGTGGTAATTAAGAGCAAAAACTATGCTACATTCCACTTGCTAAGCCTTATCTTTTTTTCATCAATCGGTAATAGTGCTTTGACTTCTAAAATTTGTTTCTCAGTTTCAACATATATGTATTCAATGTCATTTTCGGTAAAAACTAATGGATACTTTTCCAATTGACTATTGTATAAATTTTGCTTTGCTATGTATTTTCTTCTATCTTGAGATATAAGTTTTCCTTCAATTTGTTTTTTAGTCGGCACAAAACGCCATTCATTCTCACTTCTGAAATCAAAGTTATTTTGGTTAAAATAGCTATTATAACCAAAAGCGTTTTTAGTGAAGCATTTAATTGTCATAATAGACAATCTGATATTTGGCGAGAGTTGTGTAGCTGCATTTTTACGTCTAGCTTTTAATAAATCTGCTAGCGAGTTAGCGATGACTGAATTCTTGTCTATATATAAGACAGGATGAATTTTATGTTTATTTACCCATGATTTAGTAAAGGCAATTCCGAACTTCCCGTATGTAATGTTATTATCATTTATCGTTGCAAGGTTATATTCACTAAAAGAAATCATAGGGTGTGCAGCACTTGAAATTTTTTTGTCTCCAAGGCAAAATTCCTCTTTACAATAGTGAAGTCTAAGTGAACGAGACATAATTATACTTTTCAGTTTATCAAAGTCTGATGTGAAGTGGACAATATATTTCATTATATTTTATGTATGGTGAAGAGTCGATATTTGAACATAATCTGGGCGTATTTTTTCTAGCTTAGGCGTTTAAGGTCACAATCTATAATTGTTACAAATCATAAACGAGCGCGTTCAAGATTTGTAACAGGCTAACTTGATGGATTCAAGTATATGTCCCTCTTTCAAAATTTGTGTCAGACACAGAATCAATGATACACAAATCATAGAAAGTTAGAAAGTAAAATTAACAATTCTTCATCTTACAGATAAGGTGGACAATAACTATCTAGAAACTTACAATAGATTGCTGAAGGCTGAAATCAACTCCATATCATGAAATACTATACATTTGATCAGCATCGGCACAATTATGCTATCTGGACAGCGGCAAGAGCAGTACAAAGGGACTTTACAACGACGGGCAAGATTAAGCATGCAATTGATCAGTCGAGTCTCGAACGTTTTGCCCAAGATGAGAGCGAAGTGACTATAGAGCAGTTTGACGCACTTCATCAGCTTTGGGCTGATAGAATCATTAGCAGTTTAAAAGCTGACGACGTTCAAACAGCTACTTATGGTAGAGCCGCAAAGATCATCTCCATTTATCTCAAGACGTCTGTTATATTATGTAACAGGGGTCAATGCAACCGAAGCAGCATCATTCATCCACCAATTGATAGTATTTTGCTTAAAAGTCTTTCAGCCTTGCCAGGACTCACTGATCTAAGATCCATTAGGTGGACTCAACTCGATAAAGTAGGTTACTGGTATCTAGCAGAAAGATTACGAGATCATTTTGGGTCATTTGATTGGCGATTGGAAAATTACTGGGTAACTAGGTAAAGTAGTAATTGATTCTCAAAGTTTTACTGGTTTCAAAACCTCCTATCATAATCTCATAAAAGTCAAAGCTTTTTTTACAGCTCAAACATACGTTTATGTTAGTACAAGGTGGGTAGGATATATGATTTAAAGAAGTGCTATTACTAAAATTTATACTTGATAAGTGCCAGATCCTGACCCAGGCATATAAAAAGAGCCTGATGATGTTGTTTTAATAGGTATTATTGGTTTTGATGATGTATAGTGATCAATGATATCATTATACTCTGCTTGGCTCAGACCCCATAAAGCGATGTACGATTGTTGCTGAATTAATGTGTCAAGGGTATTTTTTGCAAAGTAATACCCTTGATTAAGCCAATTATATGTTGCACCAATGAGACTTAAACACGCATCTTCTATAAGTAAGAATTTTTCAGGGTTTGTATTAAATAGGTCATATGTTTCTTTCCAAGTTAAATCACTTTTGTTTCCTTTTCTATCATCATAAAAGTAATTAGATACTTCATATGGGTCCATCATATATGCAACGTCTCCTTGTGAATTTGGGCGAATAAATATGGCTACTTTGCCATTATGAGTTTGTGTATTTCTATAACTAATAACTATTTTTCTTTCAGCTAACCACTTATCTTTGATTATTTGAACAGGACATATTGATAAGCTCTGAAAACCGAGTTTATTTTTCAAATCTATTTCAATTGCATCTTGTAGATTTTTAAATTTTTGAATAGCATCACCTGTATAGTTAATGATATCTAGTACATTTTTAAAGTTTAAGCCGCCGAAATCGCCAACTTTTATTTTATTTACTGCAACTTCGGCTTCATACATATCTGTAAAAATGGAATAACTATTTTGGCCGATTTGATGAGTTTCTCTTGAAGCTGATTTTCTTGAGTTAATGCTATTAGGTCGTTCTGTAGCTGGAACTACATGAAACTTCCAAAAGCTTTCGTAGTTAAAGAATGATTGAGCCATTCCAAAATTTTTAGCTCCATCTTGTTCGACTGAATCTCCGTCGCTGACAAGGTTTATATTATTTAATGCTGTAGTCAGCTTATTTAAGTCAAACGAGTTGCTAGGTTGCATAAAAATTTGATTGGTGGCTAAATACATGGTTTAAAGGGAGAATTACCTATTAAAGCTATTTAGGTCACTTTATAAAATCGTACATAAATCCTCATTCTGTAATTAATACCCGTTTGTTGAGACACCTCTAATCGGGTATTGACGACTTTTGTATCTTTCTTTAAACGCGCCCTGCTAAACAATCCAGAATTAAACAAACTAAAAACGTCAATAAATTCATTCTAGGATAGGTGAATCCTGAAATCGTCCAGTAAAAGGCTTGTCATTTATATTTAATGAACATGATATATACTTAAAAATCAAGCCCTTATGACCCTTTTGAATACTTATAAAAAAGCGTTCACGAAAACCCTTGGCCAAATGAACGCGTTTACAGATAGGTTCTTTTATTGGTAAGGAGATGTAACAGTAGCGAATGCATTTTACCCGCTATCCTATTCTAAGCCGCGTGTCAGGTAACCTCTCTAATCAATCAACTTTCCTAATCTCGGTTGCACTGAGGGTGATGGCAAATTCGCGCCGTTGGCTGTTCCAGCAGTGTACTCGCTGACCATATTGACTGATCACCGGAACAGGCCAGTCAATATCAGCATTAGCCGCTTCTAACTCTTGAGCTGCCTTGGGGTTAATGAGCGTAACTAAGTCGTTCACCTTAAATTCGTGGTTTGTCCTCATTCATTAGTTAACTTCCTACCTTTGTTTCCTGGTAAAAGTCTTAAAACCAAGTGAATGAAAGCTATTAACATCCATTTTTTTTCACCTACTGAAAACCAACAGCCTACGGCCAAGGCCGAAAAAGCCCCTAAACCAGCTAAGCTAATTTTAACCGGTTTCATTTCTAGTGCCGGTAAACTTGTTTTGCCCGCCAAGACGGTGGCTCATTTAGGGGTCGATCTTAGCCAAACTTCCTTTAAAGTAGGTATGGACGAGGGCAAGCGCAAAGCCAAATCCCTCTACCTGGTTCCAGGCAGTACCGATGCGGAAACCTTTACCTTCGAGAAAGCGGCCAAAAGCTATACGTTGGCACTACCCTTTATTTTGAAGCGGAGCGGAGTGGATTTTACCAAAACAAAATACGACTTTACGATTCGTCTTTTCGAGTATGAAGGCACAACCGCCTTTGACCTAAAAATAGCTCCTGAAGCAGCAGCTGTTAAAGTACCTTACACCGGTAAGCCAAGAGGCCGCAAGCCCAAGCCGGACATCGTTGCTGAGTAACGTTAAGAAGCCCTGATCAGTCAGGGCTTTTTTGTGTTTTGTATTTTTTGACAGGCAAGGTAATTTTTCAACCGGCCTTGATTGCCTAAGGCCATCTTTTATCAGTTTCACTCCACATTTTTCTTTCTCTGCCAACCTGACAGCTTTTAGGCGGTGAATTCAATTCCCTTTTCCACTATCTTTGTTTTGTCACAAGGCTACAACGTGCGTTCTTGACTTGTGACAAACTTCCTTTATATATACTTATAGCGTCTTTATGGTGAAATACGTAGCTTACTACCGGGTATCTACCCAAAAGCAGGGGAGGAGTGGGTTGGGACTTGATGCACAAAAGGCAGGCATCCACGCCTTTTGTGGTGATGCGTTAATCGGCGACTTTATTGAAATTGAATCGGGTGGCAAGACGAGCCGCAAGGAGCTGGCCAAAGCCATTGAACTCTGTCAGAAAGAAAACGCCAAGCTGATTGCTTACCGGCTGGACCGGGTGCTTAGGAATCTGGAAATTCTGGTTGCTCTGCGGTTGAATAAAGTTATGTTCACGGCCCTGGATTGTCTCAATGACTCCGATATGATTATTAACATCAAAGCCGCCTTAGCTGAGGATGAACTGCGCAAGATCTCCGAACGGACAAGGGCCGCTTTACACCAAAAGAAAGCCCGGGGTTTTACCTTAGGCAAACCCGAGAATTTTTGTGACGAAGGCCGTCGGAAAGGAACGGCCGTTGGCAAACAAGCCGCCCGGATTCACCCGGCTAACCAGCAAGCCGCCGAATTGATTCGACTCTATCAACGCGATAAGCTTCCCATGAGAGCGATTGCGGAACGACTCAATAAAACAGGCTTCCGGACTCGAACTGGCAAGTTGTTTCATGCCGAATCGGTACGCCGGTTAATGCGTGAATCGACCGTGCTGGAATGATATAAAGAACCCTATCAACAGTAGTATCAACTAGCATGGCCAACGCTAAAAGCTAATTTTATTCCCTTTATTTGTTTATAAGACCCCTTGCCCATTGTGGACGATTTACTGCCCTTGCCTCATCAGTCCTTGATGCGGAGTTTCTTACAGCAGAGCCATTTTCAGCACGTTTCCATTATTGGTTTATTGGCAATGGCTTTCCAGACTCGCCTGCTAATGAGCGAACCTGATAAACCCCTTCGTGACGATATATCTCTACTGGGGTGGCCACCCCAGTATATTACCCATCTGATGGATGAATTAGATGTAACTTCGGCTGAACTTACTCAATATGCTCGACTGGGTAATGATTTTTGGAGTTCTCAACTCAAACTGATGCCCACCTTTCAACGCACGATCGTTATGGGGCTGGCTACTATCATTCTTACCCCGTCGGGGAGCAACATGAATCCCAACCGATATACCCCCTGGCTGCGATACTGGGCAAATGAACTCAATATAGATTATCTTACCATGTCCCATTGGATGGAAATATACGGGATAAAACAGATCAATTATTTACTGGCTCGGGGGTTTATTCCCAGTGAATTTTAACAGATCTTGCGCGATTGACGGATTTCAGTAAGAACCAAACAGTCGCTGATACACATCCTATTTAAGGCAATGGATGTTCCTTGATCGTTGTAGTCGTGTCTGGCTATAGTGTATTGCTAATCTTGCCAGCTAGTCTTTAAGCTTAGATTTCCATTACTCTTTCACCTTCTAGCAATGACACCGAAGCAAATTCAACGGCTGGAGAAAAAGATTGCTGATATTAAACGAGCTTTAGCCGCCGAAAAACGAAAGTTTGGTGGCTACGATGATTCGCGAGGATTGCGCTATTTACCCACTCGGTATTATCTTCAGTTAGGCGATTACAAAGGGGGAGTAACGTATACTCGTTGGTTCGCCAAAACATTTCCCGATGACATTGGCTTTCCCGATTTTCTGTTTGAATGGACAGTACTGCTTTTCAAAGCTGGCAAATTCGACCAAGCCAGGATCAAGGCTTGGCAAACCTTCTGTTCTAATACGTATATCCTGGATACATTTCTAGGCAATCCAGCCCAGCCCATAGCTAAATACGAGTGGTCCAATCTGGCTCAGGAAAGCTTTACCGATCAGTTTCCCTATTCGCAGCAGCAAGCCGAACTACAGGATTTTAGTCAGTGGTTAGTCGAGCTTTTGTCAACGGATTTATTCAAAACCCGTAAAGACCGCTACATAGCCATTCAGCAACGATTAGCCACTGAGGACGACCAGGAAACGCGGCGCTATTTATTGAGCGAAGCCCATCAGCTAGAGGAGTGGTTTTAAAGCAAAGCCGTTTGATTCATAAACTCAGCTACGTCCCAATTTTTGAGACGTTGATACGTGAGACGGCAATTTGAGATTACTAATAATGTCCGGGTGTATGTCCCGAGAGGAAGCTATGCTGTTTTGGAAAAACGGGCGTTTGAAGAAACACTACCCTAACTGTCCGATCCTGAAAATAAATTATCTTCGTAAAGTTGCGATGAAGCCGTTAAGCGTCGATCCAAGCCTTTATAATAGTACCAAAAACTACTTTGCTGCGGTTAAGTTGTCATCCAGAATCGCTGTGATTCTGCAATGATTAGGACAATCGGCAACCGCTTCCAACAACTGTTGTTTGATGCGCTGCAATTGGCTGATTTGCTCTTCGATCAGCCGGACTTTTTCTAGTACCTGGCCTTTGCCTGCTAGGCAGTCCAAACCACCGGTTTCGTAGCAGGTAATGACCTGCCGAATTTCTGCCAGTGTGTAGCCGATCTTCTTTAATTCCTTGATCGCCCGAAGTCGCGATAAAATGGCCAGTGAATATTCCTTGTAGTTGTTTTCCCGCCTGGCTCGTTTGGGCAATCGCAACAGACCGATTTTCTCGTAATACCGGATCGTGTCGCGGGAAAAGCCCGATTCTCGGGCTAGGATGCCGATGAGCATAACTATTTATCGGTGAAACGCTTGACAGTGGACTATACTCCACCGTTTAAATTTACCAGAAAAACATGAAAGCACTCCTGCTTACCGGGTTTGCCTGGCTGGTCGCACTGTCCTGCCTGGCTCAGACAAAAACAGTAAAGACGATGGAAACCGAAGCCGTATTGAAAAAGAAAATCGCCCTGGCCTGCAAGCTTACGGACAAGAACCAGATCAAGCGAATGAATGAATTGCATCAGACGCTTTTTAAAAAAGTGTCGCGCGCCGTAGAGCATCCCAATATTTATGAGCTGGTATTCGAGAAGTCGGATAATGCCATGATTGTCGATCTGGCCGAATTTATCAAATTCGAGCGACTATGCTGCCCCTGGCTAGTATTTCATTTAACCTTTCAGCCCGAAGAAGGCCCGATTTCGTTGGAGATGAGCGATTCCGCCGAAACAAAGCAAATGGTCTATCTGGTGATGGAACTCGACAAACTTTAAAAGCCCGCCGTTCGCTAGGCTGGCTGCTTAATTACGGGGCGCGTAATAGATGATGCACACCCCGACGAGCGCGATTAATGCGCCAATAATATCGTATTTGTCTGGCCTAAATCCATCCACCTTCCAGGCCCATAGAAGCGCCATAACGATAAAAAATCCGCCATAGGTAGCGTATACCCGGCCAAATCCGGCTGGCTGAAAAGTAGCCACGATGCCATAGCCTGCCAGAATGATACCGCCAACAAGGCCATACCAAAGCGGTTTTCCTTCTTTCATCCATTGCCAGACCAGGTAACCGCCCCCGATCTCACACAGGCCCGCCAGAATAAATACAAGAATGGATTTTAAAACTGCCAGCAGCATACTCGTAAAACGCTAAGGGGCTCGTTCAAAAATAGAGCTAACCATCAAGCAGTACGCAAGGCTTCCGCCTAGACATCCGGCCATTCGCTTTGCTTAACGGCCTGTGCCGCTTTCTCCACATCCTCAGCGACGCACACGAAGTCACCTCCCGTAAAGTTGCCATTCCTTTAACTAAATCAAGCGGCCATATTCTTTATGGTCTACGAAATAAAATATAGACTTGTATTTGACTACCTGTTGTACAAAGCTTTGCCGTACCTTTGTGGCTGTGAAGTGGTTTACGACGATATTGTCTCTCTACCTGCTTGGTCTATCGGTATGGCCTTGTGCGGATGAGGTGCAGCCTATTCCCAGGCAGGACCATACGATCGTGCTGTCAAAAGCTGATCGGTCTTATCCCGGTTCGTCCCATGAACACCGCGATCAATGTACCCCTTTTTGTAGCTGTTCGTGTTGTGCCGCTATCGTTACGTTCCTGCCACAGTTCAGCTATAAGCTGACTGCTTCCGTGGCGATAAAACCTGTAGTGGCCACCAGCTTCCGCTATACATCTCCCCATTGGGCTGATACGCTCTCCGCCATCTGGCAACCGCCCAAGCTTACCGTCTGAACACAACTGAGTTTATGACTAATCGTGCCCGCTTTTAATCAGCGTGTGCTGCTAGTTTGTGAACAGCTTCTTCTTGTTACTCACTTGTTCAGATCTGATCATGCTGGATCGTATCATTCGCTTTTCCATACAGAATAAACTCATTAGTGGGCTTTTTATGCTCAGCTTACCGCTAGCCACCTGGCTTATTTCCTGTACAAATGGGTCGCCCGAACCTACAATGGGCTCCGTTAAGCTCACGTTTGATAATGTCGTGGGTAACCAGGATTTAGAATTGGCTAAGGGTAGGTATGTAAATGCGGGTGGCGAACCGTTTAGCATTACAAAACTTCACTATTTTGTCAGTAACCTTCGGTTTCATCGCGCCGATGGTACTGAGTACGTAGTGCCTCAAGATAGCAGTTATTTTTTAGTCCGCGAATCCGACTCCGTTTCGCAAACGCTCACAATTAACCAGGTACCCACTGGCCACTACACCCGTGTTAGTTATTTGATTGGTGTAGATAGCCTGCGTAGCACATCGGATATAAGTCGTCGAAAAGGGGTACTTGAACCCGGAAGCGTTGCCAATGACGCCATGTACTGGGATTGGAATTCAGGCTATATTTTCTTCAAACTTGAAGGATTGTGCCCCCTGTTAACGGCAGATCAATCCGATGAAAAACGGTATCAGTATCATGTTGGCTTTTTTGGGGGCTATGACGCCAAAACAATCAACAACCTACGTACCGTTACACTACCCTTAGGCACCAGTGGTGTTCAAGTGGGCAGCCAGACAACGGTTCAAATTACCATACTGGCTGATGTACTAAAGGTATTTAATGGTGCCGCTCCCCTACGTATCGTGGCTAGTCCGAATGTGATGGTCTCTCCTTTGTCGGCCATAATCGCTACGAATTATGCAACTATGTTTCGATTCAGCCACCAATCAGTACAGTAATCATGACACATTGGCGCTCCCTTGGGCTTTATATAAGTGTGACTGTATTTGGTATGGCGGTGGCCTGTCAGCAAACTCTGTCGGTAGAGCCTGATTTACCTGGCAAGCCTCCCTTGGTTGTGTATCAAACGACACCTTACCCCTGGACTAAACCAGTTAATTTCCCTGATCCCGTTTATGACCTACGTAAAAATCCCTTGACCTACGAAGGGGTCGCTTTGGGTAAATCGCTTTTTTTTGACGGGATGCTGTCCCGTGATGGTACGATCACCTGTGCCTTCTGTCATATTCCGGAAGCCGCCTTTGCCCACACAGATCACATCGTGAGCCATGGCATTCGTGACCAGCTTGGCCCCCGCAATGGGGTAAGCATTCAGAATGTAGCCTGGAACCCGGCCTTCTTCTGGGATGGCGGCGTTCATGATCTGGATCTACTACCCATTTCCCCCATTCAGAATCCGGTGGAAATGGGGGATTCGCTACCGAACGTACTGAACAAATTGCGGACAAGCGCTAAATATCCGCCTATGTTTAAAGCGGCCTATGGAAGCGATGAAGTCACCTCAGAACGCTTTTTAAAAGCTTTATCCCAGTTCATGCTCACACTGGTATCAGCCAATTCGAAGTATGACAAGTACCGTCGAAATGAAGTGGGTGGTGAATTTACGGATCAGGAACTTCGGGGACTTTCCTTATTTAAAACCTTTTGCAGTAGTTGTCATTCGGGTGAACTATTTACCGATCAGCAATACCGCAATAATGGGTTACTTCCCAAGGCAACTAAACCAGATTTTGGGCGGTATAGCATTACCTTAAATGAATCGGATAAGTATACCTTTCGTGTACCAAGTCTGCGCAATATCGAACGGAATCTACCCTATATGCACGACGGTCGCTTTTCCAGTTTGGAACGTGTGCTGAACCATTATGCAACGGGCATCCAGGATAATCCCACCCTAGATCCCTTGTTAAAAACGGGTAATCAAGTCGGTTTGCCGCTAAGCCAGCAGGAACAGAAAGACATTATTGCTTTCCTCTACACCTTAACGGACTACACGTTTCTAACGGATCGCCGGTTTAAACCTTTTTAATCGCTACGGCGGACCCCTAAACAACAAACGCTCCTTTAGTCAGTCAGTTCCTGTACAACGGGCAGAAAAAAAGCGCCGTAAACGCGAACAACCCTATCAGTTAGCAGACAGGACTGCCAGTCAATGCTGAAGTAATTCGTCAATTGAGGTTTAGTGTCAATCCATTCTTTTGATCTAAACAATACGCAGGATGGAGCATGGGTGGTATTTATTAAAGCTCCGATCTGTTTCATCGTCTTTTTAGGACCTGGAGTCCATATTCAAGCACTTTGTCAGACCTATACGCTACAAATAGTCACAAATAACCAAGTAAAAAATGGATCTAAACGTAGAATTAGTCCTGGTGGCCCAACTTTTTGTGGCGTTTGTACTGGGGGCATTATTGGCTTTGAACGTGAAAGCCAGGGGAGTCCAGCAGGCATTCGAACGTATACTGCCATTACGCTGACTGCCGCCCTATTCACTTTAATTGGCGTGCATTCCCCGGATACTACTGCATCCGGCAGGATTGTGGCCAATATCGTTACGGGCATCGGATTCATGGGAGCTGATATTATTTATAACAACCTTGCCGAACGGACTACCCACGGGCTAACGACCGCATCTTCTATTTGGGGAGCCGCTGGAATTGGCGTAGCAGTGGCCTATACTATGTATTTTATTGCGGTAGGTGCCACGGTGGCTATCTATTTTCTACTGGCATTACAACACGTCAAGTGGTACATACAATTCAAGGAAAAAGCAGTGGCCAAATCACAAAAGAGGCCTAAACAGGAAAATTGACACCTGTTTTTTGATAATAGACTTCTAGGAACCGGCCCTTCTGAGGGCCGCGTTCCTCTTCCAAATGATTGACAGGACAATTAAAAATCTGATTCTAGCCGTCCGCCTAACTTGATGCGTTGATAGATCCTAATTAAACCCGCTTCCGCACTAACGCATGCAAAAGCCCTGTAGCTATCGCCGGTTTTAGTACTTTCCATCAAACTCCATCCTATGAAAAAACAATTTTTTTGCAGCTTTTTAATGGCCTGCTGTCATCTCAGTCTGCCTATAATGGCACAGAATAGCCCGATTGACACGACGCTTTCGAAAATCCAACGAACTCAGGTTGACTCGTTTCGCCCTGTATTCCGTCCATCAGCTTACCTGATTCCCGCTGCGTTGATGAGTACGGGCCTGCTGACTCAAGGCTACTTAAGTCGCCAGGTTCGCCAGGAAGTTCTTTCCCGGTACCGGGGCTTCAATGTCTCCCTGGACGACTATCTGCAATACGCGCCCTCTGTGGTGGTGCTGAGCTTAGGGGCAGCGGGTCTAAAAGGGCGTCATTCGTTTAGCGATCAGATTGCTCTTACTCTACTCGCAAATGCGGTCTCGCAAGGGATTAGCCAAACGCTAAAATATACGATCGCCTATCCCCGGCCTGATGGCAACGGACAGGAGTCGTTTCCCTCAGGCCATGCCACCAATGCTTTCACGGGGGCCACCCTACTGGCTCATGAATACGGGGGGCTCAATGCCTGGTATACGGTGGCAGGTTACGCCACGGCGACCACTGTGGCTAGCTTTCGAGTGCTTCGAAACCGCCATTGGCTGGCCGATGTGCTGTTCGGAGCCGGTGTAGGCATTGGTTCTACCGAACTGGTTTACGGGCTCTATCCCTGGCTTAAACACTTGGTGATTCACCGGCGACAAACGGTTTTGGTGCCTCTTTATACTGGTAATTCAATCGGCATCAGGCTAGTCTCCGTTTTTTAAGCGTACCCGTCCAGATCCTGACTAGACTCACCACAGCGGATTCATACTAGTACCGACCAACAGCCCTATCACTTTCGAACATCACCTGGAGTCTCTGCTGAGCTAACTCACCCGCATCAAGTGGCTCCTACAGACTAGTACTTTACCTCTATCTATTAGACGTAGCCGATTAGCTTTATAACGGGCAACGTTCATTTTTTTTAACTCCTTTCTTTTTGACTACCTGTTGCATATGCATTAATGGTATCTTTGTTCCGTGAATCGGTGCGTGATCCTACTAGCCTTTTATCTGCTGGGCCTTTCGCTCTGGCCCTGCGCAGACGAACTGCTGTTCCCATCAGGAACAGCAGCCACTAGCTACGCTACGTTGGCAGCCGCGTCTATACCCCAGCCGGGATCCTCGCATCCCCACCAGGACCAATGCACGCCCTTTTGCAGCTGCACCTGTTGCGCTGTTGCCTTGACGACCATTATCTTTTTCAGCTATAGTCTCACCCGGTCTGTTGACATCAGCCCGGTACGCGTAGTCACCTTCCCCTATACGCCTATTCACTGGGCTGATCAGGCGTCGGCCATTTGGCAACCCCCTCAACTTCGGGTCTGAACCCCCTTGCTGTAACCAGCGAAAACGCACCTCTTCTAAAGAAGGGTGTGCTGATTGGCTATAGACAGCATTTTCTTTCTTCTCACTTGTTCAGATCTAATCATGCTGGATCGTATCATTCGGTTTTCCATTCAAAACAAACTCATTATTGGGCTCTTTACGCTCGTTCTAATCATCTGGGGCGGCTATTCACTGAGCCGATTACCCATTGATGCCCTGCCCGATATTACGAATAATCAAGTACAGGTCATCACGCAAAGCCCCGCCCTGTCGGCTCCCGATGTGGAACGGTTAATTAGTTTTCCCATCGAGCAGACGATGGCCAATCTGCCCGATCTGATCGAAGTTCGTTCCATTTCAAGGTTTGGCTTGTCAGTCGTCACCATTGTCTTCGAAGACGGCGTCGATATTTACCTGGCCCGTCAGCAGGTCAGTGAGCGATTAGGAGCAGCCCAATCCCAGATTCCCAGTGGCTCGGGTACCCCCGAATTAGGACCTGTCTCCACGGGGCTCGGCGAAATTTATCAGTACATCATTCAACCAAAACCCGGCTACGAAAAACGCTATCCGGCTATGGAGTTGCGCTCCATTCAGGACTGGATTGTGCGACGCCAGTTGCTGGGGACCAAAGGTGTGGCCGACGTCAGCAGCTTCGGGGGCTTACTCAAGCAGTACGAAGTGGCGGTCGACCCCCAGCGGCTACGGGGCTCAGGGGTAACCATGGATGAGTTATTTACAGCTCTCTCCCGAAACAACCAGAATACGGGGGGAGCCTACATTGACCGTCGGCCCAATGCTTATTTCATTCGGTCGGAGGGGCTCATTGGCAACCTGGCCGATATGGGAAAAATAGTCGTGCGCCGGACGCCGGGGGGTATTCCCATTCTGGTACGGGACGTGGCCCAGGTCCAGCTCGGGCAGGCCGTGCGCTACGGAGCCATGGTTGGCAATGGGAAAGGCGAAGTGGTCGGGGGCATTGTGCTGATGCTGAAAGGGGCCAATGCTTCTCAGGTGATTGGTAACGTGAAGCAACGCATTGAACAAATCAAAAAATCGCTGCCTGAAGGCGTCGAAATACACGCCTTTCTGGACCGGACCCGCCTGGTTAACCGGGCCATTGGGACCGTAGAGAAAAACTTAATTGAAGGGGCCCTCATCGTCATCTTCGTGCTGGTGTTGCTGCTGGGGAACTGGCGGGCGGGATTTGTCGTGGCCTCTATGATCCCCCTTTGTATGCTGTTTGCCGTCTCCTTGATGAACTTTTTTGGCGTATCGGGTAACCTAATGAGTCTGGGGGCCATTGACTTTGGCTTAATAGTGGACGGAGCCGTCATTATTGTGGAGGCAACGCTCCACCACATTGCGCTCAAAAATTTCCGTCACCACCTCTCCCAGGCGGAAATGGATGAGGAAGTCTTCGAATCGGCCAGTCGCATTCGATCCTCAGCGGCCTTTGGCGAGATCATCATTCTGATTGTTTATCTACCTATTCTGGCCCTGGTGGGCGTGGAAGGGAAAATGTTTCGCCCCATGGCCCAGACCGTCGCCTTTGCCATTCTGGGAGCCTTTATCCTGTCGTTAACCTACGTACCCATGATTTCGGCCTTGCTGCTCAGCAAGAAACCCATCCGGGAGGGGACGCGGACTATTTCCGATCGGATTATTCACTTTTTTCACCGGCTGTATGATCCGGCGATTCGCTGGACACTCCGTCACAAAGGGATTGTGGTCAGTTTGTCGGTGGTTCTCTTTGGGCTGGCTGGATTCATCTTTAGCCGATTAGGGGGCGAATTTATTCCCCAGTTGGACGAGGGCGATTTGGCCGTGGAGATGCGCATTATGACGGGCTCATCGCTGGCCGAATCAATTGATGCCAACCTGAAGGTTGGCCAGATGCTGAAAGCCAATTTTCCGGAAGTCAAGGAAGTCATTGGTAAAATTGGCTCCAGCGAGATTCCAACGGATCCCATGCCTATCGAAGCCACTGACCTGATGGTGATTCTTAAAGACCGTCCCGACTGGACCTCAGCTACCAGCCGGGAAGAACTGGCCGAGAAGATGCAGGCCAAATTGCAGCAGATACCCGGCGTGAGTTATGGTTTTTTACAACCCATCCAGATGCGCTTTAGTGAATTGATTTCCGGCGTCAAGCAGGACATCGCCATCAAGCTCTTTGGCGAGGATCTGGGCGTACTGGCGGATTATGCCGCCCGGATCGGCCGGGTGGTGGGCAGCGTCCCTGGCGCGGAAGATCTTTACGTCGAACAGGTATCGGGACTGCCCCAGATTGTGGTCAAATTCGATCGGGATGCCCTGGCTCGTTTTGGCCTGTCGGTCGAGGAAGCCAACCGGTATTTGCAAGCCGCCTTTGCGGGGTCAACGGCGGGCCTGGTCTATGAAGGGGAACGACGCTATGACCTGGTGGTTCGCTTGCAGCAACAGAGTCGTCAGCGGCTCGAAGATGTGCAGAATCTGTTAATCGGTACGGACGGCAATGGACAAATTCCTCTCAGCCAGGTAGCCGATATTTCCTTTCAGAATAGCGTCAACCAGATTCAGCGGGAAGATGCCAAACGGCGAATCATCGTCGCCTTTAACGTGCGAGGCCGTGACGTAGAAAGCGTGGTGAACGAGCTCCAGCAAAAAATTGATGCCCAGATCAAATTCCCGCCGGGTTACTACGTCACCTACGGCGGACAGTTTCAGAATCTTCAGGAAGCCAAAGATCGACTCAGCATTGCCGTGCCAGTCGCCCTGGGCCTGATTTTTATGCTTCTGTTTTTCACCTTTGGGTCCATCCGGCAGAGCCTGCTGATCTTCTCGGCGATTCCCTTATCAGCTATTGGGGGGGTCATTGCCCTCTGGCTGCGGGATATGCCCTTTAGCATCTCGGCGGGCGTTGGCTTCATTGCGCTGTTTGGCGTGGCGGTGCTCAACGGTATCGTCTTGATCGGAGAATTCAACCACCTTAAAGACGAAACGGACCTGAGTCTGGACGAACGGATTTTGCAGGGAACGGCGACCCGCCTGCGCCCCGTGATGATGACGGCGCTGGTGGCCTCCCTGGGCTTCTTACCCATGGCACTGGCTACAACCGCGGGAGCGGAGGTCCAGCGGCCCCTGGCCACGGTTGTCATTGGTGGGCTGGTGTCGGCAACCTTACTAACCCTGCTGATTTTACCCTGTCTGTACTGGTGGGAACAAACCAAATTTGGCTCAAAACGACTTCCGGCTGTACCGGCGGGTGTCGGTAAAGTGGCCAGCTGGCTAGTAGGGCTCGGTTTACTAACCGGTAGCGCTACCGCCACGCAGGCACAGGTCCCCCAATTGACTTCAAGTGGCCCCTTATCGCTCAATGCGGCCCTGCAGCAAGCAACGGCCAATAACGGGACGGTCCGCATCAATACGTTGACTATTAGCCAGCAACAAACGGGACGCCGGGCGGCCCGCGACATCGGGGCCACCAACTTTTCCTGGATGGGCGGCCAGTATAATGGCCCTAATTTCGATAACAATTTTACCATTTCTCAAAACCTGCCGAATCCCAAACTGGTCCGCCAGTTGGGGCGGCTGGCGGATGCCAACGTGGCCGGCAGTGAAGTTCAGGTCCGCATTAGTCAAAATGGCCTTCGATCCCAGGTAAAAGCCGCTTACTATGACCTGCTGTACCTGACGGAACGGCGTCGGCTGCTCCGCAGTCAGGACAGTCTGCTGATTGCCTTCCGGACAGCGACGGACCTTCGACTCAAAACCGGCGAAGGAACCGCCCTTGAGGTGGCTACTGCCAATAATCAACTCGGTGAAATTCGGAATGCGTTGGCCCAAACCGAAGCGGACCGTCAAATCGCCCTGAGTCGGCTGCAAACCCTGTTGAATACCAACCAGCCGATCGATCTGGCTGACAGCCTACTGACACGCCGGCCGCTTCCCGCAGTCACCGACTCAGCGACCTTGGCACAAACCCCGGAACTGGCCTTTTTACGGCAGCAAATCGACGTAGCCGCCCGTCAAACGGATGTGGAACAGGCTCGGCTGCTCCCCAGTTTTTCACTGGGGTATTTTAACCAGTCACTAATCGGCACGTATACGGTGAACAATGCGGAAGTGACCTATGGAGGGGGTAAACGATTCCAGGGCGTCACGGCGGGGGTAGCCCTGCCCCTGTTTACCCGGCCCCAGCGGGCCCGCGTCGAGGCGGCCCGGCTGGGCCAGCAAATCGGAGAAGCGACACTGGCGCTTTCCCAGCGCAATTTACAAGGTGAACTAAGCGCTACTATTCAGGAAATTCGCAAGTTACAGAGTAGTCTGTCCTACTATGAGCAAACAGGCTTACCTACCGCCCGGCTGCTGGCCGACAAAGCGGGCGTAGCCTTTCGGGCGGGTGAGATTGCCTACCTCCAGTATTCGCTGGCCCTCACCCAGGCCTATCAGACCCGGGCCAGTTACGTCGATGTACTGGGCAGCTACAACCAATCCGTCATTCGCCTGGAGCAGATCCTGGGCTTACCTTAATACAACCATGAGACAAATCATCCTTTTCGTCGGTCTACTGGGACTGACCATTGCCTGTAATCAAGCACCTAAAAATCAAACCGACACCCAGACGACCGATTCCAGTGCCACGCCCGAAGCACCTCCCGCGGATGTCGTAGAATTAACGAGTGATCAGTTGCGCATTGGGGCTATCGAAGTGGGCCAGGTGGCCTATCGAAACTTAGGGGTATTGCTTCAGGTCAACGGGCGACTGGCCGTCCCGGCCCAGAGTCAGGTCGCCATCACGGCCTTACAAGGAGGCTTTGTCCGAAGCCTGCCGCTGCTCCCCGGTCAACCGGTTCAAAAGGGACAACTACTGGCCCGGATTGAAAATCCTGATCTGGTACAGTTACAACAGGACTACGCCGAAAATCAGAGTCGGCTGACCTACCTGGACGCCGAGTTTGTTCGTCAGAGAGAACTCAGCGAACAGAACGTAAGTGCGTTGAAAGTATTTCAACAAACGGCTTCGGACCGCAATCAGGTTCGCGCGCGCCTGGGAGGGCTGGCCCAACGGCTGCGGTTGGTCGGTCTATCACCCCAAGCGGCCTTGGACGGCAAGTTCAGTGCATATTATACCGTAGTAGCCCCCGTGAGCGGGGTCGTCACGGCCATTGGCGTAACGGCCGGGCAGTACGTACAGCCCGCAGATGTGATTGCCCAACTCACCAGTAGCCAGGGTCTGTACGCCGAACTAACCGTGTTTGAAAAAGAACTGCCCCAATTGCGGGAAGGCCAGCGGGTAAGCCTTCGGCTGAACAATGAAGGGGGAAAAGAGCGGTCGGGTCACATCACGTATATCAACCGGACCATTGATGCCGACCGTTCGGTGCGGGTGGTCGCCAAACTCGACAAGACGGATGCCCGCTTAGCACCCAATACATTCCTTAAGGCAACCCTAGATTTAGGTGACAGCCGGGTGACGGCCCTGCCCGAAGCCGCTATTGTCTCGGCCGAGGGTAAGGATTACATTTTTGTGGTGACCGATGAGAAAGCCCCGGAAGAACACGAGCACCAGGAAGGGGAGGCAAAACACACTGAAAAAGAAGCCCACCCTCATCAAGCGGGTGAAACCGAACAGCACGGGATGCGTTTTAAACAGATTCCGGTACGCCGGGGGGTTACCGAGGGGGGCTATTCGCAAGTGACGCTGCCTGCCAATTTTGATCTGAACAAAACCAAGGTGGTTGTCAAAGGAGCCTTTGCCGTACTCTCGCAATTAAAAGGCGGGGGCGAAGAAGAGGAATAAACGAAAGGATAAGCACGCAGGCTTTACCAAAGACGTAAGCCTGTCGTGCTTACAAAGTCCTCCAATAGATAGTCGTTCACCATACATCATTGCGTCAATGGAAAAACTACAGCTTGATATACCCGTGTTGCTGCCGGACCTGCCGGACCAAAAAGATCAGTGCGTCCAGCGGTTAATGGCTCTCTTAGAGGATCGGCCCGGTCTTGACAAAGTTCACATTCGGCCCGCTACGGATAAGCATCCCGATCAACTTTGTATTCATTATGACCCCGGGACTATCTCTCTGACCCGTGTACAGACCCTGGCCCGGCAAACAGGAGCTGAACTCACCCAGCGCTATGGTCATTATATTGGTCACCTAGCGGGTATTCGCCATGCCCGCCACGCTCGGACGGTCAGCGATCAAATCAGTCGCTGGCCTGGTGTGCTAGAAGCCTCCGTTTCGGCCAGCGGGGCCGTTCATCTGGAATTTGATCATCAACAAATTAGCCTAAGTGCATTGATGGATCAGTTAGCCAAAAATAATACGCCGGGGCAGCTAACAGACCAGGCTAAGAGCCGGGCTACGGAGCCAAAGAATCCTGATCACCAGGGCCACGACCATGCGCCGGGTGAAACGCACGACCACGGGGCCAGCGCATCGGACCAGCCCTCGAACGACAACCACATACATACGGCAGGTGACGGCCACAATCATGAGCACGGCGGGATTTTCGGCCCGAACACCGAGTTGATCTTTGCCAGCCTGTGCGCCGTCTGCCTCGGCATTGGTTTTGGACTTTCGTTCGTAGCGGGCCTGCCCACCTGGGTGAGCCTGACACTGTATGGTCTAGCTTATTTCTTTGGGGGCTTCTTTACGGCTAAAGAGGCAGTAGAAACCATACGGCAGGGCAAGTTCGAGATTGATTTTCTGATGCTGGTGGCAGCCGCCGGAGCTGGGATATTGGGTGAGTGGGCGGAAGGAGCCTTACTGCTGGCACTGTTCAGCATTGGCCATGCTCTGGAACATTACGCCATGAACCGCGCCCGCAAGTCCATTGCGGCCCTGGCAGACCTCAGCGCCAAGACCGCCACCGTTAGGCGAAACGGAAGAACCGAAGAAGTTGACGTAGCGACGCTCCAACTAGGTGAGGTTATCATCGTTAAGCCCAATAGCAAGATCGCGGCTGACGGGGCAGTCGTGAAGGGGAGCGGACCCGTCAACCAGGCTCCTATTACCGGCGAAAGCGTACCCGTCGATAAGGTGGCACTGACGGACGAAAACGCGGATCCGGCCGGGGCGAAGCCGGAAAACCGGGTGTTTGCCGGGACCATCAACGGAAACAGTGTGCTGGAAATTAAGGTGACCAAAGCCGCCCAGGATTCGACGCTGGCCCGGCTGATCAAGCTCGTCAACGAAGCGGAATCCCAGCAGTCGCCCACCCAGCAGTTTACTGATCGATTCGAGCGCTGGTTCGTGCCCGCCGTGCTGATTTTAGTGGTAGCCCTGTGCTTTGCGTATTTAGTGATCGACGAACCATTTTCAGTCAGCTTTTACCGGGCAATGGCGGTGCTGGTGGCTGCCAGCCCCTGCGCTCTGGCTATTTCGACGCCTTCTGCGGTGCTGAGTGGTGTGGCACGGGCGGCCCGCGACGGGGTGCTCATCAAAGGAGGGCGTCCTTTAGAAGATCTGGGTGAATTAACGGCCGTAGCCTTCGATAAAACAGGTACGCTCACCCAGGGAAAACCAACACTCAGTCAGGTTGTTTCCCTGGCCGGATCGGAAGAACAACTCCTGCTGGTCGCCGTGGCGGTCGAGGGACTGAGCGACCATCCCCTGGCGGCATCCATCGTGCAGGGCGTAAAAGCTCGATTAGGCGATAAGCCGGTACCCGAAGCCACGGCGCTAAAGGCCCTGACGGGGCGGGGCCTGCAAGCCACTGTGGACGGCAAGCCCGTATTTGTGGGGAACAAAGCCCTCTTCGAAGAGCAGAAAACGCTCACCGATGCGGTTCGGAAGCAAGCCGATGAACTGGAAGCCGGTGGTCACACCGCGATGATTGTGCGGCATGGCGACGAGTTTCTAGGCATTCTAGGCGTGATGGACACCCCGCGTCCCGAAGCCAGACATACCCTGTCGGACTTGAAAGAACTGGGTATTAAGCGCATGATTATGCTGACGGGGGATAATCAGCGGGTCGCTGATGCCATTGCCAAAGAGGTCGGCCTAACCGATGCCCTAGGCGATCTGCTGCCCGAAGCCAAGGTGCAGGCCATTCAGAAACTGCGCGAACAGGAAGGCAAGGTGGCCATGGTCGGCGACGGCGTCAATGATGCCCCGGCGATGGCTAAGAGTACAGTCGGCATCGCCATGGGAGCGGCTGGTTCAGATGTGGCTCTAGAGACTGCCGACATTGCCTTGATGGGCGATCAACTGGAAAAGCTGCCCTTTGCCATTGGCCTGAGCCGGGCCGCTCGGCGCATCATCCGTCAGAATCTGTACATTAGCCTGGGCATGGTTGCCGTGCTGATACCATTGACTATGCTGGGGATCGCCCGGATAGGGCCCGCAGTGGTGGCCCATGAGGGATCTACTTTACTGGTTGTCTTCAATGCCCTGCGGTTGCTGGCTTATCAACAAAAAAAATGAAGAAGGAAAACCACGTATTGCTAACGCCAACAGGTAACAAGGTTCACCTGCACGCCCGCGATGACATTCGCAGTGTGCGGGTGGATCGCCTGGTGTCTGAAAACGACCTGACCTTTGCCCACTACCCGGCCCTGTCGCTGGCCATCGTCGACGAAGCAGACCTGGTGCTCTGGAGCGAGGAACTATACCCGTATGCGCTGCCGGAGACCCCCTCTGAAGCGATTATCGGGCGCACGTTTGCCGTCTGGGAAAGCCTGACCATTGAAATAGATACCCACGGAGAATCGTTTGATTTTTCGATTCGGGTGTATTACACGCTAAACCCGGACTGAGGTGAAAACTATACGAAGCGCTTGTCTGGCGGCATCGCTGCTTTTGCTGCTTATGGGTTGCGCTTCATTTCCGCAATACCGCCCTATCCAGGATGCGACCAATTCAGGGGCTTCAGTGGATTCAGCCCTTGTCACCATCTTTCTGTTAGAGCGTGATTTGCCAGCTAGGATGGAGCGGATCGGAACCGTTACAATTCATACGTTCGGATCGATTTATTCGACGCATCAACGGGTAGAAGATGAACTGCAAAAACTGGGTCGACAAAAGGGGGCTACCGGTGCGTATCGTATTCATCATGGTACCTACGACCATGATAAAGATGGATTAATCACGTATTTATTATTTCGTTATACAAAATAAGGTTTCCTATGACCCCCCTGTTTCAACAGATTATCACCTACGCCCTCTTGCCCACCGCTGCCCTGACAGGTGGGGGACTTCTGGCCCTGTTTATCCGGTTTGGCGTTCAGGTCCGTTCGGCTATTCTGCATTTTGCCGCTGGCGTGGTCTTTTCGGTCGTGGCGGTTGAAATTCTGCCCGATATTGTGCGGCTGCATGATCCGCTGTTAACCGTGCTTGGGTTTAGCGTAGGTATCGGGTTGATGCTACTGATCCGGCGACTGACCGAAACACCCACAGAAACGACTGACAACCCAGCTCCGATAACTGGTCAGGCTGGTCAGTCAGCCGCAGCGTTTCCGCTCGCCTTTCTGCTGGCCATCGGGGTGGACATTTTCATCGACGGGCTGCTGCTGGGAATCGGCTTTGCGGCCGGAGCGAAAGAAGGCATCCTGTTGGCCTTTGCGTTGGGGGTTGAAGTGCTGTCTTTGGGACTGGCGACAGCCACTTCCCTGACCGAAGACGGCGTATCCCGGTCCCGTATCGTCCGGTTATTAGTCGGCCTGTCGGCTCTGTTTTTTGCCAGCACGGTCGGCGGAGCCACGCTCCTGCATAAACTGCCGGAAGCAGGACTGGACCTGGTGCTCTCGTTCGGTTTGGCGGCCCTGCTGTTCCTGGTTACCGAAGAGCTGCTGGTCGAAGCGCATGAAGGGCCGGAAAAGCCCTGGCTGACAGCCACCTTCTTCGCGGGGTTCTTATTGTTTCTGATCCTGGGTATGGTGGCCTGACGACTCCGTACTTAGTAACCGACTGATTATGTACAAGATTATAAGCAATCAACCCGGTCGGCTGGCCCTGCTGGTGGCGGACTTCATCACGGCGGATGACTATTACGATCTGCGTCCCCTCCTGGATGCCGCGCTGCACAGTGCCCCCCTCCCCCGGCTGTATTGGGAAATGGAATACTTCCGGGGCTGGCAACCGGAGGAGCTGTGGCGGGATTTACAGTTTGACCTGACGGTC
The DNA here is from genome assembly GCF_054782495.1 of Spirosoma aerophilum. Lineage (NCBI taxonomy): Bacteria > Pseudomonadati > Bacteroidota > Cytophagia > Cytophagales > Cytophagaceae > Spirosoma > Spirosoma aerophilum. The sequence goes on from NZ_BAAGSJ010000040.1 coordinate 88,145, forward strand.
ACGGCGGATTTTGACCGTATTGTCTTGGTCGGTACGGCGGGTACCTTGGCCCTGATCACGCCCGTCATGCAAACCATTTTCCGGGCTGAACTGCGCAGCTTTTCATCCGACCAGAGGCTACTTGCCTGGGCCTGGTTTACTGAAGCGGAACCGGCCGTTTCTGACCGGCCTACTACGTAACCAACGAATCACATGAACAAAACTAGCTTATTCCAACGATGGGCCATCGGGTTTGACCACCTGGCCAACCGAATCACTCACCTGACGGGTAGTTCGGGAGCCTTCCTGACCGCGTTTACGGTGGTAGGCCTATGGGCTGTAATGGGTCCGCTGTTCGACTATTCTGAAGACTGGCAATTGGTGATCAACACGGGAACCACCATTATCACGTTCCTGATGGTCTTCATTATTCAAAAAGCCCAGAACAAAGAGTCACTGGCTGTACAGCTCAAGCTCAACGAACTAATTGCCGCTACAAAAGGGGCTTCCAATCGGTTGGTAGCGGTGGAGAACCTGACGGATGACGAGCTGGCCGTGCTCTGCCAACATTACCAGACGATGGCCGAGGTGACCCGGCAGGCCAGTGACCTGCGTAAATCCCATTCAGTGGAAGAAGCTATTGAGGAAGCCGAGCAGAAACTGGCTGACGAAAAATCATAAAGAGAAAAGAAAGCCCTTGGGTGTCGGAATAGACACGTTACCAAACGGACGTTTATGAAAATCTGTAGATCATTAAAAACGAAGTTTTGGCTATACCGGAACAAAGATCGTTCGGCGCGAAGGGCTTCAAAAAGGCATTGTACCATACGGTTCCCTTTCGTCATCGAACAGACCAGTTTACTACTCGTCTGCTGGTGTATCAGTTTGGTGAGTTGCGGCCAGATACTTCAGGTTGCTGATGCCAAAGGAACGGTTCGGACCACGTTTGGGACCGGCGATCAGCTACAGATCGTTTTTCAGCCTGCACACTCAGCAATTCGCACGGTTTCCGGACAGCTTCGTCGCGTTGAGGCGGGCTCGCATAACCAGGTTGATTTTTCAGGCGACCCTCAGGGCGTTGCCGTGGCCTACGTTACGGGGTTACGCCGGCTGCCCACCGTTCTGAATGGCCTAACGGCGGGGGTTGCCCTGGGGGCTACCGCCAGCACGCTTATCGATAAACGAGACCTGCCATCTGCGCCCCAGGCTGTCTTAAGCCTGCTCATCGGGGCGGGCCTTGGAGCGGGCGTAACCCACTGGCAACGGACCCGCCACCCAAAACGAGTCCGGCACCGATCTGAGCGGGGTTGGTCATCTCAAGTTCGGTAACAAAATCAGTATATGAAAAAAAGAAACACTTATCAGCCGAGGCTATCGGCTTTATCCCGGTCCGTCATCGCTTTAGGCGTTGGTACGCTGGTTTGGCTGGTAGCAGGCGGGTGGTTTAGCTGGCAGACCCGCGTGCTGCTTGCCTGTCTTGGCTACGCGCTGACCGTGCTGGGTATAGTCTGGTTCATTATCGGCTGGACAGATGCCCGGCAAATGGCGCAGCGGGAAGACAATAGCCGACCCGTCATTTTTCTATTCACAATAGGGGCAGCCCTAACTAGTTTGTTCGCCGTGGTGACCTTACTGGGTTCGTTAAAGGGTCTCTCACCTTCGGAGACGACCCGGCACATCGTGTTGTCGGGATTGACCGTCGTATGCGCCTGGACACTCATACACAGTATGTTTACGCTACATTATGCCCATCTATACTATTATGATGCCGCTGACAACCGGAGTGTGGGTGGTCTGGATTTCCCAGGCAAAGAATTACCTAATTATATTGACTTTGCTTACTTCTCATTTGTAGTGGGCATGACCTGTCAGGTATCCGACGTGGCTGTTAGCTCTTCTCGTTTGCGGAGATTAACGTTGTTGCACGGCGTTATATCATTTGCTTTTAACACAATCATCCTCGCGTTCAGTATTAATACCATTTCCAGTTTTCTGTAAGTTATTCATCAAGTCGATAGATATGCAGACGCTTATTCATCAGGAACTGACAGAGGCACAAACCGTGCTGTCCGTTTTTATGGCCGATACTGACAATATAGTTGCTATTGAGAAAGCCGCCCGGCTGATGGCCGAAGCCTTACGAATGGGCAAAAAAATTATATCCTGTGGTAATGGCGGTTCGCACTGCGATGCCATGCACTTTGCCGAAGAACTGTCGGGCCGCTACCGAAATGACCGACCTGCCCTGGCCGGGTTGGCCATTTCGGACAGCAGTCATTTGTCGTGCGTGGGCAATGATTACGGCTACGATTTTGTGTTTTCCCGTTTTATCGAAGGGCTAGGCCGGGCGGGCGATGTCCTGCTGGGATTAAGTACGAGTGGCAACTCGGTTAACGTGATCCGTGCGGTGGAAGCGGCCCGGCAGCAGCAGATAGCGGTTGTCCTGTTAACGGGTAATGATGGAGGGCAGTTGGCAGGCCAGGCGGACGTCGAGATTCGGGTTCCCTATGTCGGGTACGCCGACCGCATTCAGGAAGTACATGGCAAAGTCATTCACGTGCTGATCCTGCTGATTGAGCAGTTAATGACTACCCAACAAACGATCCCAACTGAGACACCGGATTGCTTGCCAAACCAGCTTCTGCAGCTATGACTCAAACCGAAACAGTGCCGACTTCACCAGCGCCCATGGCCTGCACGTCTGGACGCTTACGTCAGGCATTGTGGTCAAGCGTGGCGATGTCGTGGCCGATGATACCCTGACGTGAGCCAGACTGAGGAGCCCGGTTAAAAGCCCTCGCCAGCCGACTCACTGCACAGTTTAGCATCAGCCACCTTGCTCTTTAGTCCGAGCGGGCGGATCAATGCGCCAATAGCCTAACCACCTTGTAAACCGCTGGGAAGGCAATATCCCACAAACGTTATGATGTACGCTCATTCCATTGTGCCGGTCCTGTTATTAGTAGTCGCATTCGGCTGCACGCCAACTGATTCGACCGGTCCCGTTCCCATCACTTTTGCTTCGGTACCGCTGCGGTCACCTGTTGAGCCGGGACTTATCGACGAAGCGTCGGGTTTGGCTGATAGCCGAACCATGGATGGACACCTCTGGGTCGAAGAAGATAGCGGCAATCCGGCTCAACTGAATTTACTCTCATCGACTGGTAAGTTGGCAGGGCGACTTTCTCTGCCCGGCGTTGCCAATCGGGATTGGGAAGACATAGCCGTTGGCCCCGGCCCACAGGCGGGGCTTTCTTACCTGTATCTGGCCGATATTGGTGATAATGGTAAGCAAAACGACCAGAGTTACATTTACCGACTGGCCGAGCCGAAAGCACTGAATGAACCTATTACAGCCATTGACCGGATTGCATTCAGATACGCCGACGGTCCGCGTGACGCCGAAGCAATCCTGCTCGATCCGCTCACCCGCGATCTTTGGATCGTCACCAAAGAGTCGCCCGTTGGTCGGCTTTACCATCTGCCCTATCCGCAAAGTACGTCCACCGTCTCGACGGCCATGTTTAAAGGTGAAGTGCCGCTGAGTCTTGTCACGTCGGGAAGCATTTCCCCCGATGGTCAGCAGATCCTGCTCAAGACGTACGTCAGTGTGACCAGGTGGCCACGCGCCAAGGATGAAACCATCGACGGTGCGCTGCTGAAAGACAACCCTGCCCCGGTTATTTACCAGATCGAGCCGCAGGGCGAAGCCATCGCCTTTGACAAAGCGGGCAATGGATTCTATACTCTGAGCGAGCGGGCCAGTGCCTCGTCTGTTACACTTAATTATTACAAACGCCAATAAGCCATCAAGCGTAAGACTATGCTATTGAACCGATCAATTCCCTTACCTTTTCTACTGGGTAATATCCGCTACGAAGCCTTGTCGGTCTTTGTGTTTGCCAACCTGATATTTACCCTGCGGCACTATGTTGGCTTAGAGAGTTTAGTTATCCCCCTAGCTATTCCGGCTCTGATGGGTACGTGCATTTCGTTGCTGCTGGCCTTCCGCACCAATCAGGCCTACGAACGCTGGTGGGAAGCCCGCGTGGTCTGGGGTGCCATTGTTAACGATAGCCGGACGTTGATTCGTCAGCTACGCACTTTTCTGCCCGATAAGGCCACGCCTGCGGAAACGATCCAGATTTTTGCCCAGCGCCAAATTGGCTGGTGTTACGTGCTGGGGCAATCGCTGCGGGGGCAACCCACAGAAGAGCTGGTGAACACGTATCTTCCCCTTATCGAACAGGCTCCTGTACTGAAAGCCCCGCACCGTCCGCTGGCCATCCTGCAAGCCCAGGCGGATGCCCTGCAACAATTGGTATCGGCGGGCTACCTGACCGACTATCAACTGGTTCAGGTGGATAGTACGCTAACCCGGCTCACAGATTCGATGGGTCGGTGTGAGCGCATCAAAAACACTGTTTTCCCGAAAACGTATACGTTTTATCTCCAGGTTTTCATTGTTCTGTTTACGACCATGTTACCGTTCGGCTTCGTCGAGAATTTGTTTTTTGTCGAAGTTCCCGTTGTCACGCTGATTGCCTCGGCGTTTTTTTTGATCGAAAAAAGCGCTATTCAATTACAGGACCCCTTTGAGAACCGGCCCACGGATACCCCCGTAACGGCCATTGCTACAACTATAGCCGCGAATCTTTCGCAGATGACTACCGGTTCCCCCGTTGAAAAATCGGACGCGTCACCCGTTTACTTTGTTCTTTAATTAATATGGCACAGGCTTATCACACACTATTGGATTTAATGGGCGTATCGGTCGGGCTAGGCCTGATGGGCTGGTGCCTTTACCGGCTGGCCATCCTGTTTGGGATTGTTTCGGTCAAAAAGCGGGCCAAGAAGACGGGGAGTAAGCTCAATACAGACCTGAGTCAACAGTCGGGTAAGAACGTTTCCAGCAAATCGCAAAAGCGAACAGCTGCCAGTATATCTCGACAGGCACTTTACAGCGCCCGAAAACACCGGGGCTAATCTTCCTGATAACGGGCGTATTCCATGAATATATCCACGATGACCAACCAAAACGATGAATGCGATTTTATATGGAAGTTTAACGCTGAGTATACTCCACGCACTGATTCCCAGTCACTGGCTGCCGTTCGTCACCATCGGCCAAACTGAGCGGTGGACTCTTCGGCAAACGCTGACCATCACGGCCATTGCCGGCCTGGCCCACACCATCAGCACGACGCTGCTGGGCGTGCTGGTGAGTCTGGCGGGCTGGCATTTGGCCGAAAACTTTCATGAACTTTCCGAACGGGCCATTCCACTGCTTTTGTTGACATTAGGACTGTGGTATCTGATGCAGCATCTAAGCCATCGCTATGTTCACGACCACATCGATACGGGGGACGTTCGGAAAAATCGTTCGTTTTCCACCCTACTACTGTCGCTGGGGCTGGCTATGTTCCTCTCGCCGTGTCTGGAGATTGAAGCCTATTTCCTAAGCGCGGGTGCGAAAGGCTGGAGAGCCGTGATGCTGGTAGCCTTGATTTATAATGTGATCACGCTGTCGGGGATGCTGTTAATGGTGAGCATCGCCCGGCGCGGCTTACGGCGCGTGAATGCTCATTGGTTCGAGCACCGCGAAAATCTGATTACCGGCCTCACGCTCGTTGGGCTAGCTGTACTTAATTTTTTCATTGAATTTTAAAACTAATTATGGCACACGATCATAACCACGACGAAGACGGTCACACCCACGATGATGTGGAGCTGATCGAAGAAGGAACAACCCCGGTAGCGGATGCCGCCCCGGCAAAAAAAGGGCCGGAGCAAACCTGGCGAACGTATGCGCCGGTCATCATTAGCCTGGTTCTTTTATTAGGTGGTATTGCACTGGATAATTACGCGGGGGCCGGGCCGACGTTTCGGTGGTTCAGGGACCCCTGGCGATTGATCTGGTACGTAGCGGCCTACCTGCCCGTGGGCTGGCCGGTGCTGAAACGGGCCTGGAGCAGTAGTATCCGGGGCGACGTGTTCACCGAATTTTTCCTGATGGGAGTGGCAACGCTCGGTGCGTTTGGTATCCGCGAATACCCCGAAGGCGTGGCGGTGATGTTGTTTTACACCATCGGTGAATTGTTTCAGGATGCCGCCGTACTGCGGGCGCGTCGCAGTATCAAAGCCCTGCTCGATGTTCGTCCCGACGAAGTGACGGTACTCAAAAATGGACAGGCGCAAACCGTAAAAGCCGCTACGGTGGCTGTTGGCGATGTAATTCAGATTAAACCCGGCGAAAAAGTAGGGCTGGATGGCACCATGCGTTCTTCTTCAGGTACGTTCGATACGGCAGCTCTAACAGGCGAGAGCGTACCGCGCACGATTGAAAAAGGGGAGGCTGTGCTGGCAGGCATGATTAACCGGCAATCGCTGGTGGAGATGGACGTCACCACGCCCTATCAGGATTCCAAACTCTCACGCATTCTCAAATTAGTGCAGCAGGCCACTGGCCGCAAGGCGCAGACCCAGGAGTTTATTGCCCGTTTTGCCAAAATCTACACCCCAATCATTTGTTTGCTGGCGGTGCTGATTACGGTCGTGCCGTACTTCTTTGTTGGGGATTACCAATTTGCTGACTGGTTGTATCGGGGTTTGGTGTTTCTGGTCATCGGCTGTCCCTGTGCGCTGGTGATCTCCATACCGCTAGGTTATTTCGGGGGCATCGGGGCCGGATCAAAGCAGGGTATTCTGTTCAAAGGCTCGGTGTTTCTGGATTTGATGACGCAGGTAAAGACAGTAGTCATGGACAAAACCGGTACGTTGACCAAAGGCGTGTTCAAGGTGCAGGAAGTCAAACCTGTTGGTATCGACGCGGCCGAACTGACGCGTTTAACGGCCGCGCTGGAAAGCAAATCAACTCACCCGGTCGCTACGGCTATTCTCGAACATTCAGATAAGGGTCACGAAACGATGTCGGTGGAGGGTGTGGAAGAAATTGCCGGGCATGGGTTGAAGGGGACCGTAGATGGGAAAGAAATACTGGCCGGTAACGCCAAGCTGCTCCGTAAATTCAACGTATCGTTCGATGAATCCTTGATTCAAATCCCCTTCACCATCGTCATGACGGCCATCGACGGGCAGTTTGCGGGTTATTTCACCATTGCCGACGAGGTAAAACCCGATGCCGCCGATGCCGTCAAACGCCTGAAAGCCGATGGCATTCGCACCGTGATGCTGTCGGGTGACAAAGGAACCGTCGTGGAGGCCATCGCCAAACAAGTGGGCGTGGACGAGTGGCACGGCGATCTGCTGCCCGAAGATAAAGTGCGGGAGGTCGAACGACTCAAAGCTGATTTAGCCACCAACCCAAAGGCCAAACTGGCCTTCGTCGGCGATGGCGTAAATGACGCGCCGGTAGTGGCACTCGCCGATGTCGGTATGGCGATGGGCGGTCTTGGCTCGGATGCCACCATCGAAACCGCCGATGTCATTATTCAGAATGATGAACCCAGTAAAATTGCTACCGCCATCGACATTGGCCGGGCCACGCGCCGGATCGTGTGGCAGAACATCACCCTGTCAATGGCGGTCAAAGCCATTGTGCTGGTGCTGGGCGCGGGCGGGCTGGCCACCATGTGGGAGGCCGTTTTTGCCGACGTAGGCGTGGCCATGCTGGCCATTCTGAACGCGGTGCGGGTGCAGAACCTCAAGTTCAGGTAATTAACCTTAGTTTACACAATCAACTCCTTTTACGTTTGACTTATGAAAAAGATCACTGCCTCCCTGTTGCTCCTCCTTTTACCCCTGCTGACGCAGGCCCACAGCTATTGGCTCGAACTCAAAGGCTCCGGCAAGGTCGGCGAACCGATGACAGTACAATGCTACTTCGGCGAACTGGAAAACGGTCTGCGCGAAAAAGCCGATAAACTGGCGGGTATCAAAGCCTTTACAGCCTCAGTGCTGCTGCCCGATGGCTCAATTCACCCGCTTACGCTATCTCCCGCCGAGAACTGCTACCAGGCGCAGTTTACGCCCAGCCAGGCCGGTACGTACCAGGTGCTTTTGGTCAACGATACCCGTGCCGTGCAGGACTGGACCAGTCACAAACTGGGCATCGTGCGGCCCCGCGAGTATTTGCGGGCCATCTGTCAGGTTGGCGGGGGAAACCTGTTTGCCAAACCCGTTCATTATCTGGACGTAACACCCGAAACGGGATTAATCTTGGGCAAACCGGCTACACTGCTGGTTACCAAAGACGGTACCGCCTATGCCAACGCCCCCCTCAAGCTAACCGCTCCCGACGGTAAGCAGATTAAACAAACCGCCGATGCCAACGGCCGGTTTACGCTAACGCCGACCGGAGCCGGGCAGTACGTGGTGGATGTGGACTTTATGGACAAAAAGCCCGGACAATATCAGGGCAAAAACTACCAGGCCGTGCGCAATAAAACGGCCCTGACCCTAGTGATCAACTAAGCGTGTTTGCTGCCTCATTTAGAATCCGTATTAACTTGTCCGCAGCGCAGTCACCAACTGGTCGAAACCAGGCTGTCCGATGCCTTTCCGATCGTTTATGAATGTGCCAACTGCACCACCGTTCTCCGGCCATTGGCGAGCGATGGTTGCGTATTTTGTTCAGACGGAACGTAAAATGCCCGCCCATACAAGCACCAAAGTCGTGTTGCGCTTCGTGAACGAACGCATCAGTGCCGTTCCTGATAAGTGCCGGGTGCGGGCTGGCTGGACGCGACGTGGCGATGCTGAACGCTATGGAGGTGCAAAACCTGACAGTTGAGTCAACTCGTTTCAATCAACTATATACGGTTTGACCGGACTTGTGCCGGAGCCTACCTGATTTAATCTCTACTTCTGTTCACCCCAATGGAGAATGGAAAAATGCTCTTTGCTAAAGAAAATGCAGCGAATGGATAACTTTACGAACCAACGAAAGTCCATCACTTTGCAGGAAGCTAAAGAATTAATAAAGCACCTTACGCAGAAGGAGCTAGCTGACCTAAACGATGGCCAATATACCAGGTGCGCAAGTACGCTGGGCCGCCTTTGGCTTACAACAGGTCAGCTTGATGTGGCAGCTTCTATTTTTACAGCGGTTGCCAATCAAGCCAATCAATTAAACAAATCTGTTGATTGGATCAACAGTGAACTTGGCTTTGAGATTGTCGCATCCCTGAATTATGGGAGTCGATTGGATTTAATTCAACAACGATTGAGGGAGGATATGGGCAGTGATGAAGCCCTCGATTTGTACAATCAACGATTGGTTCGTTTCGATAGTTACGATCCTCCTAAGTATCCGTAGTACCAAACAACGGGACTACTCGTTACCGATTGCGTTGATCGTAAACACGTTCTAATTGGCGTAAAGCCATCGCCTGTGTCAGGTTAGTAGGCAATGAATGTTAAACACTGAAATTTAGGTCAATACTACTAGTTGGGAAATGAATGCACGAACGACCTACTAATGATCAATCCATTCAAAAAAAATTCAGTTGAGGGACCCATTGCGGAATTGCTGGTGGGTGTAACCGGAAATCAAAAATTGGCCATCATTAACTTAGTACTGGGCGTAGCTTCCTGTGATGCCCCGGCGAATGAGGCCGAATTGGATTTGCTGCAAACGTATTTGGCCATACTGGGCGTGACCACATTGGGCCAGGCACTTGTCCGTCTTGATGCCACGGATGTTCCGGCTATGCTTAAGGAATTGGCCCTGTTAAGCAATAAACAAAAAGAATTTTTAGTCCTGCTGGTGAACAACATGATCTGCGTGGATGGCCCGGCCAGTGAGACCGAGTTCTCGCTGGCAACTCACCTTTTCGACCTCATTGGGCTTCCGCTTGAGAAATATGTGGCCCTGGTGAAGCAGGCCAGTGGTCAACCCTAATTCGTTTATCAGAAATCACGATTTACCATGAAGAAAATTATGACGCTGATTGTTCATGCAGGCAGGCCTAAACTAGGCCGTTCCCGTCAAGCAAAATCGATTGGATTCGCCTTACTATCCGTACTTCTGGCTGGATCAGCGATTCCAGTCTACGGCCAATTTGGGTACATCATTTCGGATCTGGTTCCCATTGATTCCCAGTCAGGCGATGTCGTTTACCAGGGAACAGGCCAGGTAAGGGGAGCGTCAACGGTCGACTTATATACCCGTGCTCAAGCCTATTTTAAGAAAACGCTTCGTCCTGGATCAAATGTTGACTTACCCCATCACTCGAAACGAATCGTGCGGGCGGGCGGTATTCTAACCCTTAATGTATTGATATCCGGGGCCGTTCAGCCGCAGGCATACCGGGTCAGCTTAGAGGTTAAAGTACGGGAAGGCCGGTATCGTTACGAGTTTAGTCGGTTCGCTGCTCAGCCCGATTCAGTACGGGGTAACCTACCCATCCGTGACCTTTATCCGTCGGCTAAACGAACCGTTGATATTGATGAGCAATCCGCCCGCACCCTGCAATCATGGGATCGAAGTGTCCGGGCCTATATTGCTGGTTTTAAGCACTACATGGCTCAACCATCCGTTGATCAGTAGCGTGTCGATCAATGACACGCCATTGGTAGTTCCAGTAGGCTGGTTACGTTAAATGTTCAGCCCCTTCGTGACAGAAACGGCTAAACGCACGCCCCGCACGCTTAACGTCTTGGGTTGGCCTTCGCTCAGGCAACTACCTGAAAATAAAGGAGTAGAGCCGCTGCCGCACTCATTAATACCAGGGTAATCGCCCCCAGCGCATTGGAGAGACGGCCATTGGTAAAGTTCCCCATAATGGCTTTATTGTTGGCTAAATGCAGGATAAGAGCAACCATAATGGGTGCCGTCAGGCCGTAAAGAATGGCTGTATATAACAACGCCTGAATGGGACTGATGCCCAGCAGATCAAGGAGTAGTCCAACCACTAAGGAGAGGGTAATGGTCAGATAAAAGGCGGGCGCTTGGCGAAACTTGCGATCAAAGCCGCCCCGCCAGCGAAAGGTTTGGGCAACCGCATAGGAGAGCGAACCGGCCAGCACCGGAATGGCTAATAACCCGGTACCAATAACACCCCCCGCAAAAAGCCAATACGCAAACTCGCCCGCCAGCGGTTTTAGGGCCTGTGCTGCCTGCTCGACGGTATCAATCCGGCGAATTCCCGACGCATAGAGTACCACACCGGTAGTCAATATGATAAAAAACATAATCAGGTTCGAGCAAAACATGCCTACGTTCACATCATACCGCATAGACTCCAATAGCCGCTTATTAACCATGACCCGTTTGCCGAGTCCATTTATAACGCTGTTTTGCTGCATGGCTTCGGCCTCCATATCGGTCTGCCAAAAAAACAGGTAAGGCGAAATCGTTGTTCCCAGAATGGCGACCAGAATGGAGGCAAACGCTTTGGTAAACTGAAATTGGGGTATAAACGTTTGCCGGAGCACATTCAACCAGTCCTGCTTGACCAAGAACGGCACAACCAGATACAACAGCAGCGTAGCGCACAGCCATTTTAAAATAGCGGCTACCCGTTGATACGGATAAACAATGACCGCGCCTAATATCAGGCCCGTGAAGAATACGCTGAACGCAAAGGTGGGTACCTGTGGCAGGAGAAGGTGAGCTACTGCCCCCATGCCTTCCAGGTCGGCCCCAATATTAAGCACAATGGCGGGGGCCGTTAGCAGTAACAGGCCATATAATACCCACCGGGGATAATGCTTGCGCAAGGTACCGGCTAATCCCTGAGCGGTTACCAAACCGATACGGGCGCACATTTCCTGCATAGCAGCCATGAGGGGAAACGTAACCAGTGCTGTCCAGAGGGTAGCCAGCCCAAAAGCCGTTCCAGCCTGGGAATAGGTAGCAATGCCAGATGGATCGTCGTCGCTGGCTCCAGTGATAAGACCAGGTCCCAAATTTTGCCAGATACGTTGCAGCCGATTAGGCTTTTTCTGACGTGTACCTGGGGACTGACTGTCGGCGGGTTCAGGAGGCATATGCTGCGTGCTCTTTACAAGCTTTTCCAGGAAGGTAACTTCTTTATACCGATTGTAGTTTAAAACCAAGTAAGCGCCTATTGAAAGTGACTTGAAAACAAAGCCAGATAGGAGTTCTCGTTACAAACGCAAGGTTGCCCGTGTGCCCGTGCAGGCGGATTTAAACGATAATGACTTAATCACTTAGTTTATCCCTGTTTTCAGAAATTAGTGATTGATTTCTATGTATGATTTCCTTCGCTTCTGCTATCCGATTTGACAAAAAAAGTATACCTGTTGGTGTGCCATGAGTGGGTTGCTGAATGGTAGTATTCGCGATTTGACTACGCAAATACTACTTACTAACAAGGGCAGTGACTTTCACTTTTTAAGGTATATTTGTTCAATGAATTATTTACGGCATCTTTACCAGTTGACGTGTTTATTTTTATTGGCAAAATACTTGAGATAGGGATGATATTTAAAAAAACGCTTTGTTTCCTGCTGTGTATTTTTGCTATTCGCTTCATAGCTTCCGCTCAAATTCCGCTTACGCTCCGGGAAGTTCTTCAGCAAGTCCGCACCAATAGCCCCACCTTACGCGTCGAGCGGTTGACTATTGCGGCTGCACAAGCCGATCAGGTTACAGCCAACCTACGACCCAATCCCATTTTAAATAACCAAACGCTGTTTCAGTTAAGCTCCGCTCAAGTACCAACGCTAACGGCGGAACAAAGCCCTGGTGTATTGAGTCGGCAACGGCGGCAGTTCTGGTTACAGGCGACTAAAGAATTCGACATTTTCAACAAACGCCAGGCACGCAACCGCTTTGCCGAGGCAACGACCAACCTGACTTTTCGGAGCGTAGCCGAAACCGAACGCGGACTCCTGTTTGAGGCCGCCAACCGATACTTGGATGCCCGGTACGCTCGCATCCAGCTTGAGTTGCTCCAACAGGCCAAAAATAACGCGGATACACTCGTCCAACTCAACCGGGTACGGCTGCGCGACTTAGTCATTAGCAGCACCGACTTACTCCGTACTCAATTAGTAGCCGAACAATATGGTATTCAGATCAACACGGCGCGGCAGGAACTGCACAATCGCTTAAACGAGTTAAGACTTGTTATTGGCTCGGTCGATAGCGTCAGTGTGATGATGAACGACTCACTGGTAAACACCAGTTTTCTTAAGGCAATTGCCAGCAGCCCGGTCGATAGTGTACTGAGGCTGGCCATGACTGATCGCACTGACATCCGGGGTGCCGAAGCTAACCTGGAAACGGCTCGACGTAATGTAGACCTTCAACAGGTCTTAGCTCGCCCGCGTAACGAAGCTGGTTTTATTTGGAATCCTCAGAATACAGTACCTTACGCCGGGGTCTATCTGACCCTGGAATTACCGGTTTATAACCGGAATCAAGGTGGGATTCAGAAATCGAAAGTATTACAGGAACAGGCTGCACAATCTGTTTCCTTTTTGCAAACTCGTGTCAGGTTAGAAATACAAACGGCGTATCAATCCTTTCTAAGCAGCCGCCAGAACGTAGACCGTTTTACGGGTATCCGAGCCGATGCTAACCGGGTACTGGCCTCGGTACGCTATGCTTACCTGCGCGGAGCCACGACGCTCATCGACTTACTACAGGCTCAAAGTGCCTGGTTCGACACCCAAACAGCGTATTATCAGGCTGTTTATAGCTACCATCAGAATTACATTCGATTGTTATACGCAACGGGACAGATCAGTATCTATTAACTGTTTACCGTCAGTCGAGCAATGCTTTTTGGGTTCTAGTAAGCATCAGTTCAGTCAATGAGTGCACACCGCCGGAGTGATCGTGACCGCCGCTCAAGTCGGTCGTGATGGCTACATTCTATTACTTAATGCGGAGGCTTAAACAAGCTTTCTGAACTTCACCGGCTGAATGCTGAAAGTAGGCTTGATTACCAAAGCATCGAATAAAATACAGCCGATTATTTTTGGCGAAGCCATAGTTTATCATTCGGATCAGGCCTTGACGCGGGCTAGTAAGCGCTAGTTGCACGACTTGTCCGGTTAGACCACCGATCGTAATGGCCTGATTTCGTTCAATCTTAACATCGTTCGATATACTCCGTGCTATAGTTATATCATTCTGCATAGCACTGGTTAATTCACTGACCGCTATACCGGGCAATACTACGACTTTCATTTCAGCACATTCAGCCGGATTGGTTTTAGGCGAATAAGCCCCGGTATAAGCAGGTGTGTGTTTAGTGTCTTTAACAATAGACCACCCTTTCGGAAACTGGATCGAATAGCCATCGACTTCATTGGTGTACAAACCACGTTGTACAAATATTGTTAGGAATAGCAAGAATGTATTGAGTAGCATCATTGGCCAACGCACCACAGGCGGTTGTTAAAAATTTCATTGAAAGAATAAACAAACTGTGAATATGTTGGCGATGAAGATGAATTAGCAAAGAAAGCCATTAAATTTAATGGCTTTCTAACTTCGTGCCTAGCAGTACCAGGTGTCATAGATCCCGGGAATGTGAAAAATTTTCAATTAAACGCTTCCCGATACGATCGATTGTCAACTAACCGACCCAACGTATAAATTTGGCGATATATTACGGGATCACGGGAAACTAAAATCTCTTTGAGCGTTGTTTTACCGTATTGCTGGCTTAACCTCTTTGAATGGACCTTGGATTACTAGTTAACAGTTTATCAAATAGTATGGAGTTAGATCCACTACTCACGCAATTATGTTATACACTCTATTGATATAAGGTCCAAGTGATAAAAGTAATGTGATCCTTCCTCTGACAAGTTCACGGGTTGGTTAACATTTTATCGTATTACAAGTATGGAAAACCAGTATGATTACTCATTTCTCACCGATAGCTTTGACATCGCTTGTCAGGCAATACGGGATACCGAGTGGGTAACCAACCCTGCCGATTCGTCAAATTCAGATAAAGGTATTATTCGCCTTGGCGAAACTGTATGGCTGCACAGGGCTCATTTAGGAACTGGGGCATGGCAACAGGCTCGATTGGCTGATAATACATTACGTTATATTCAGCATGATGATTTTACCTATGAGCAGCTTGATAGTGAGTAATAATTCTGTTATAAGAACATTGCGTTACAAAGAAGGGGATGTATCATGATGATACATCCCCTTCTTTGTAACGACCTTACCTTGATAAATTAGGCTACCGTATCGCTGTGGCCGCTGGTATCATGCGTTTCAGCGTGATGTTCAGCCGCAGCCTCCGCGTGCTGATCCGCTAAATTATGGTGGCCATAGGCCACGTAAGCTTCGTGGGCTTCTTTCTCGTGCTCGCCTGCTTCGTGCAGTTCCTGGGCTTTCTGGTGATGCTTGGCTGCTTCGCCAAAGTGATAAGCTGCTTCTTTATGATGATCGTGTGCCATGATAAACTGGATTTTGTTATTGGTTAGTTAATGGTTTTTAGGGTAAAATTGTTTAACGATTATCGCTCAGGAAACTGACGGAAGATTACCTTTCTATAAACTAGGGTTGTCAGCCTATTTTTTCACCCCTTCAAAACTCAATAGTTTGTATGAATAGTATTTATTGGTCTTACGGCATTTATTCCTTTTTTATCGGTGTCCTTATTTTCTGTATTGTTTTGGTTGGTCATCGCTGGCGCAACCGAAGACGATAGTTTGGAGGATTGGTGTAAAATAGGATGCCACATACTAATTTTTTGGCAAAAAAACGTTCGTGAGTTGGTTGAGTAAGCAAGCTCTCTACAAGGATACACTAGGCGAAAGAAACGCAGGATGACCAGCTCATTCAAACCCGGATCGATTGCGACTGCGAATAGTAAGCAACGGCCTGTTTGCAGGAATCCGCCAGATGGGAGTCCCTATAGCACACTGGACGGTGATTGTGTCGATACCTGCGGTCAGGGTGTCCATCTCTAAGAACGAAATGCTGGAATTAGCCTTCCGTTCTTAGAGATTTGCCAAGAAATCTGCCGGATGGGTGGAGAAGCATGTAGCAAACAGGCTCACGACTACTGCCGGGGATGTGCCCAGGCTTACCGAACGCGCGGAAGCCTGCCATCAACATCATGAAAAATTACGCAGACGTCAACACGACCGATCCTATGGCAACCACTCATCAAAGCACCCGTTTCGCCGAACCACGCCTTCACTAGGAGGGCAAAATTTTGCAAGCTTTTGAAACGGTACTTAAACGAGTACCCCTTTCCCTGGAAGAAACTATCCGCCAAAGCAGTGTACAGTCCCTCGACCAGATACTGGCTGATACCGTGACTTTACGTGACCTTTATAAAAAGCACCACTGGCAATTAGTTGGGCCTACGTTTTATCAACTTCATTTGCTTTTCGATAAGCATTACGAGGAACAGTCCAAATTAGTCGATGCCATTGCGGAACGGATACAACTTTTAGGCGGATTGAGCATCGCAATGGCCGCAGACGTGGCTGAGATGACCAAAATTCCCCGCCCTCCACGTGATCGGGAAGAAGTGCCGGTACAAATTTTGCGCCTGTTTGAGGCCCATGAGTTGCTGTTAGCCGAAATTCGTGAGGCTGCCAAACAAGCGGATGAAACGGGTGATGAGGGTACCAACGACTTGCTGGTTAGTCAGGTGCTACGGACGAACGAATTACAGGCGTGGTTTGTGTACGAACACATCGTCGATACCCCCTGACCAAAGCCGAATAGCCGTAGATAAGACCTATCGTTCAGCCATACAACGCCCTGGAGGAGGAGAACATAAGAAACCTGGGGCGAAATGAGGAATCTTCTACCTTAAAGTAAGTTTGATCATCTTTTAATGCAGAACCATCGGCTAAAGGAGAACCAATACGTGCAAAACCAGAATTTGCTTAACCGGCTTACACCAAGTTTTTTTATATTCTTTACTAATCCTTGGTTACTTTAAACCGGCCCGGACTTGCGACCAGCATTCGGTCACCGATCATATCGGCTAAATGAACAGAGTCTGCCCGTTCCCAAGTAGTAACCAATTGGCCAGCATGGTTATAAAGGAAAAAACCTGGCCCTTTCTTTTCTTGATTCAACAGATAGACGATGAACACTTCTTGTCCCCAGTAATGCGCCTGATGGACTTCCCAGGTATTGGCATTGGTTGGGAAAACGCTTATCTCCTGGATCATTCGGTTCAGCCAGCGCAGTTTACGGGTAGGCTGGTCGCACCAGTGACGATGAGTCAACGGCCTGATCGATTGGCAGGACAACAGGCCCAGCGTGAGACAAAACAAAAACTTCATATGAAAACGGTTTAGGAATAGTCATAGCCTCTTGTAAGTGATCAGAATTTCATAACGACCATGGCAGCCCTAAAGGCGGCAAACGTTGTATAAGCTGCCGCCCGATGGTACGGTATTAGATCGGGGCTTTGTGTTTCATAGAAAATAAACCCCAACGGCTAGCAGCCATTGGGGTGAGTAATGTTAGAAGTAGGTCGAAAAACCAAACTGAAACCCGGCTGTGCGGGCGGGGGGATTGCCCAGTAAATCGGTTTGCCAGTGGTAGCGGTAGTTACCCCGAATCACCGTCGTAGGCGAAGGCCGGAAGCTCAGCCCCGGCACGATAGCCCATAGATCATCCCGCAGCGGATCCCCCGTTTCGGCGAATGTACCCACGTTGTAATCAACCCGCTCCACGCGCAGAGCCGCGTTGACAACGGCTTTTTTCCAGCCAAACATGGTCTTCTTCACCAACGGATGCACGATGTCAATCCAGCCGCCCTGCTGCATCCGGCCAAATTGCTGGGTGTAGGTGGCGGGGACGTTGATGCTGGCCCACACGAATTCGCTGTTGATAAATGTACCCGTAGGCAGGGTTGTGTTGAAATCCAGTGCCCACACATCGACCCGCCGACGTTGATCGAGTACCAGCCCATCAATCTGGAATTTATTGTACACCCCTCCCATCCACGACAGGCCGATTTCGCCCCATTTGCGTCGTTTGAAGGCCGTTTTGAGGGTAACTAACGGCACTCCATTGAAGCTCTCATCGAAGCGGTCACGGTTGGCTTTGGTGGCGGGCAGGAACGTGCGGTTCTGGCCGTTGGCAATGATCTGATCATCGAAGCCATTGGTCAGGTACGCTTCGTACGCCCATACCCAGTTGGCGGTGTATTTCTTGCCATATAAGCCAAAGCCCACATTGCTCCAGGTGGAGGGAATAATCGTCACCGACGAAATGGGCCGGTCGATAAACTCCCACTTGGGGCCATCGTGGTTCTGGTTGAAGGAACCAATCGGATTCATGATGATGCCCCCGCGCAGGTTCAGCAACGGAGTCAATTCGATGTCCATGGCGGCAAACTCGATGTTGATTTCCTTCGTGCCGTCCTCGAACTCGATCTCGGAGAGAAACTTGATCCGCCGGTTGATGCTCGATGCCAGGAAGATGGTCATCCGGCGGGCCTGAAACGAAAGGCCATCCGTCTTGCCATTGGTTTGTATATACTGGGTGTTGGCTTCCAGATAGCCCCCAATCGACACGGGGGCCTTCGTTGACGTCAGAAAAGGCCGGTCATACGTAGCATCCATATTAATCTTTAGGGCTCCCTTCTCCTGTTTACCCTTGCGAAGCGTCGAATCCCGGTAAAACAAGTCGGCAAACGCTTTGGGCATGGGGGTCGAATCAGTGGGTATCGGCTTGGTCACGGTCACCGCCGTAGCCGCCGTAACCGAGGTTGAAACGGGTCGGGCCGCGTCAGGCTGGGCATAAGCCGCCAGGTGTATCAGTGCAGACCCAATCAAAAAATAAAGTGTTCTCATCATCAGGCAATATTGATGTAGATGTACTGTTCGTCGGTTGTCACAGTGTATCGCTTCAGGCTATCCTCGGCGGGGCCTTCCGTTACCCGACCATCGGTGTCGTATTCGCTGCCGTGGGCCGGGCACGACAGGTAGCCGTCGTGCGCGTTGAGGTCATTGCCCTGATGGGTGCATTGCATCAGTACCGCCGTGAAGTTGTCGCCCCCAACCCGGCGCAGATAAATCGGGTGGGTCTGATTCTTCATTTCGACCACCATAAACGGGCGTTGCCGTTTGCCGTTGGGATCAAGGTCAAATTCTTTCTTGCTGATCTGAATCGCCCAGCCTTTGATGCGCGGAGCCTGGGCGTAATAGACGCTCGCACAGCTCGTCAGGGCGGCCGTCAGCACGGATGTACTCAGGCAGGCCATACCGCAGGTTTTCAGGACCGCCTGCCGCAGGAAGTCCTGTCGGTTTAATGTTACTTCTTTTTTCATAAGAGAAAGGCTCGGACTGGCGAGCCAGGTGAGGTTAGAGAGTGTCTAAGAAACGAAGCAGCTTACCGCGTTCGGCTTCAGCCAGTTTGGCGTACTTTTCCACGCTGCGGCTGGCTTCCCCGCCGTGCAGCCGGATGGCCTCGTCTACGGAGTGGGCGCGACCATCGTGGAGCAGGAATACCCGCCCCCCCTGGGAATTTTGCGACAGGCCCAGGCCCCACAGGGCGGGTGTCTTCCATTCGGCGGTTTTAGCTATCCCTTCGGTATAGCCGTCGTCAAGGCCCGCACCCATATCGTGCAGCAGCAGGTCGGTGTAGGGTGAGAAAGTCCGGTTGGCCAGCACGGCTACATCCGATTGCCCTGTTTTCCAGTCGGGCGTGTGGCATTTGCCGCAATCCAGGCTGATAAACAGTTGCTTACCCGCCACTACCATCGGGTCGGCGGGGGTACGTTGCAGGGGCACTTTTAATGTTCGCAGGTAAAATACCACCGCATTGACCTTTGCCGACGATACCTCCGGGTCATCTACGCCGTCACCAGCCTGCCCGGATACATTGTAATTGATCGGATCTTCGGAATCAAACTCGGAGGTAATGCCCATATCCTGCTTGTAGGCGTTGACGGTCTGATGCAACAGGTCTATAGCTGCCGCCTTCTTGCCGAACCGCCCAACGTACCTGTCGTTTTGTTCTTTATGGAACCACTGCGGTTTGAAGTAATGGGGAGCATGAATCCAGTTGGGTACGCCCGAAATACCGTCCCCGTCCCGGTCGGTCGGGTCGGCATTTGTCAGAATCTGCTCGTCGGAAAGGGCGGCCAGCAGGCCCAGTCCTGTATTGGCGGGTGGGGTAAACTTAGAGAAGACCGCACCCACAGGCAGTAATTCGGCGGTATGGCCCGGAATGGCCCGGTTTTGCAGTTGGGGGCCACCCTGCCCCATAAACTGATTACCCGTATCATCGTGCTGTCCAAAGCGGGTGAGGGTGGTGAAGGGCGTTCCTTTCCCATCACCGGCATGGCAGGAGCCGCAGGAGCTGGCAACGAAAATAGGCCCCAGGCCTGTGGCCGGGGTGAAAATGTCGCGGTTGAAGGCGGCATCACCCAGCGCAAACAGGGCATTCTGTTCCGGGGTTAGCTCGGCAATTGGCCCGTCGAGCAGGGCATCGTCGGCAGGAGCCGCTGGCAATAGCGCTTCGCAGGCCACTGCCACGAGCACAATTACCGAAAGCACTAGATAGAGTAGTGTTATCTTCTTCATCAAAAAGCAGGAAAAAAGTGAATACAGTGGCACCGTACACCCCGGTCGTCATGAACCAGTGGCTATTCAGTGCCAGAACCAGACCGGAAGGGCCTGTTAATGCCGGAAAGAGAGCGGGGAGGGCGGGCCGCGCAGCGTGGGGCGGGCCAGGCATACCGTCCGTATCCTGTATGTAGGGGCAGCAGGAACGGAACGGATAATAAAGCGCACCAACAGCAGCAGAAAGGCGATCAGTAGCGCAAACGTGGGTACGAACGCTGCGTTGCTGACCGCATCCAGCAGGAGCAATTCGTGGGTCGTGTGCGGGTTAGCCGACAACGGACAGGATTTGCTAAAGAGGTTGTAGGGGTGTGCGTGGGTAATGATCTGTCCGTTGGCCAGCCGGTGTGCATGGCGGAACAGCACCGAGTTGATTTGCATCAACAGGAGTAAGCCCAGCAGGAGCCGGGCAATCCGTTGCCGTATGGGCGCGTGTGCTAACAAGTTGCGGTTGAAGCCATTGGGCGCAATCTACAGAAAATTTGTATAGGTACAATTTCCTATTCATTTCAACGTTTGCGTACATTGCACTATACAGGATGTACCTATCTCTTCTGAAATGAAAATTCTCTATCGACTGGCCACTATTCTACTCCTCACAGTTGGCACAATGGCCACACGTAGTAAACAGACAACGTCCGCAGACACGTATAAAGTAGATGTATCGAAGAGCAGCCTGCACTGGAAAGCCAGAAAGGTAACAGGCGAGCATATGGGTACAGTAAAGCTCGCCGATGGCGCATTGCTATTCGATGATAACAAGCTGACGGGTGGCCAGTTTACCTTCGACATGAACAGCATTGTCTGCACCGATTTGACCGATCCGGAATACAACGCTAAACTGATCGGCCATCTGAAGTCCGACGATTTCTTCTCAACAGGCAAGCACCCGACTTCCTCCTTTACGATCACGAAGGTGATGCCGAAGGGAGCCACCACGTACCTGGTAACGGGTACTATGCGTATCAAAGGGATTGCGAATGCTGTAACATTCCCTGTTCGGGTGAAACAAGATGGAGCGACGGTGGAAGCGCAGGGTAAAGTGACGCTCGACCGAACCCAATACGACATCAAGTACGGCTCAACATCTTTCTTTGACGCCCTTGGCGACAAAGCGATCTATGATGATTTTGATATTGAACTGAAACTAATAGCCAACAAGTGAGCCATTTGGTTAGCTAAATTCAACTAAAAATAGCGAAAAGCTCCCAATACGTCTTCTGGTATAGGTTGCGTAGCCTTTTACTTAGGGACCATTCATAAGTATATCCGTACAGATTCCCCTCCTACTTGACCAACCGTTTCTGTTCGAAAAAGGGTATTTAAATCATTTAATAACGTCATCATCATTGCCTATCAATGAAAGGTTTGCGGTAATACCAACACGGCTAAATCCGTCCAATCAAACAATGTTATTTTTAATCAGGATCACACCCGTAAGCTTCTAGCTAAATTGGACAATTATTAAAAAGCTCATCGTCTTATAAAAACGCTCCCGCTTGAGACGTAGGAGGGTTTATGTGTGTGCTTATTAAACGGGGCGTTTAAGGAGATACTCAGATGACTGATTAAGCAATAATATACATAGTCGGACGAACGATTACTTATAAATGTTACACTAATAGCAAATTAATCGTAACTTTACGATGAAACAAATTTCGTGTCTGGAGATAACAATATTTAATACTGTGCTATGAAGCTTTTCAGCCTATTACCATTATGCTTACTGATTACAACCGCTATCTTCTTGGGCAATGATACCGACAAAAAAGTGGTACTGAATAGCTCTCTAACGACCTACATCAACGGCATTAAGCAGGACTTTTCAAAAATCCCCCAAGACCGCAAAACTGAATTAGAAAAAATTGCGGAGTTTATTCAACAGAAGGTAAACGCCAAAGAGCCTGTCCAACTAACTTACATCTGTACCCATAATTCTCGGCGCAGTCATTTCGGCCAACTATGGGCAGCAACAGCCGCTGCTTATTATGGCGTTCCGGGCGTGAAAACCTTCTCAGGTGGAACGGAAGTCAGTGCCTTTAATGAACGGGCAGTAGCGGCCTGCAAAAGAGCGGGATTTGATATTAGCAAAGCATCAGAAGGACCGAACCCAGTGTATGCTGTTACTTACGCATCGGGCGCAGAACCCATTAAAGCGTTCTCCAAGAAATACGATGATGCCAGCAATCCCCCGAGCAATTTCCTGGCGATCATGACTTGCTCACAAGCCGATAAGGCATGTCCCATTGTGAAAGGCGCAGCCCTGCGGGTAGCAACGCCTTATGACGATCCGAAAGCTTTTGATGGCACACCCCAGGAAACCGCCAAGTATGACGAGCGGTGCAAGCAAATTGCTACGGAAACCTTTTACGTTTTTTCCAAAGTAAAGGTGGCTATTTAACCAGCTTATAGATTTTATTCATCGCAATATTGCAATGAACAAAAAACCTGTTACCTTTGGAACATGGGACTGACCAAAACCGAGATATTCACCGAGGAACAAAATCGCATCGCCGATCTGGCAAAGGCATTTGCTCATCCGGCACGGGTAGCTATCCTACAATTGCTGGTGGCCAGGAAAGCGTGCGTCTGCGGAGATCTAGTAGACGAGCTGGATTTGGCCCAGGCAACCGTTTCACAACACCTAAAAGAACTAAAACGCATTGGCATCATTCAGGGCGAAATCCACCCGCCCCGCGTATGCTACTGCATTAATCCCCCCGTATGGGAGGAAACTCAACGCGTATTCGGAGCCTTGTTTGATACGTTCGTACCAGTGACCTGCTGTTAATCAATCGGCAGGTGTTTTTTTGCCTAAGTCAATCGTAATATTACATTATACCAATAGAAAAATATATGGAAACTGCCGAGCAAATCAAAGAAGTCGTGCGCCAGAAATATGGCGCGATTGCTGAACAACCAGATGCCAATAGCTGCTGTGGGCCAACATCCTGCTGTGGCCCCGAAATTGATGCCAACGTGCCAATTGTCATGTCCCAGGATTACCAGGAGCTGAACGGCTATGTGGCCGATGCTGATTTAGGTTTGGGCTGTGGCCTGCCCACACAATTCGCCCAGATCAAACCCGGTGATACGGTCGTGGATTTGGGTTCAGGAGCTGGTAATGATTGCTTTGTCGCTCGCGCTGAAACCGGCAAAACGGGCCGAGTGATCGGTCTGGATATGACTCCGCCCATGATTGACCGCGCCCGCAAGAATGCGAAAACCTTGGGCTTTACCAACGTCGAGTTCGTCTATGGCGACATCGAGGATATGCCTTTGCCGGAAAATCTGGCCGACGTGGTGGTGAGCAATTGCGTGATGAACCTGGTTCCTGACAAACAGAAAGCCTTTTCGGAAACCTACCGCATTTTGAAGCCAGGTGGCCATTTCAGCATTTCCGATATTGTGCTGAAAGGCGACCTACCCGAAGGCTTGCAACATGATGCCGAAATGTATGTGGGCTGCGTATCAGGAGCCATCCAAAAGGATGCTTATCTACAACTCGTACAGGATGCCGGGTTTACTACCATCCAGATTCAGAAAGAGCGGGAAATCGGCTTGCCGGACGATGTACTGCAAAAATTTCTGTCAGCCGCTGAGATTGCCGACTACCGTCAGCAAGACCGGGGCATTTACAGCGTAACCGTATTCGCGCAGAAGCCTGCCGACAGTTCGACCGCTGCCGCAGCCTGCAAACCGGGTTCGGGCTGCTGCTAATCAAGGAACAACGATAAAAAGAAAAGCCTTATGAAAAATATCCTAGTGCTTTGCACGGGCAATTCCACCCGTTCCCAGATCGCCCACGGCTATCTGCAACATTTCGCCGATACGGCGGGCCGGGGTGAGAGCGCCCAGGTTTACAGCGCGGGCGTTGCTCCCCACGGGGTCAATCCCCTAGCGATTCAGGTCATGGCCGAGGATGGCATTGATATTTCCCATCACACCTCTAACCACGCCGACGAATACACCAGTCTACCGCTCGATTACGTGATTACCGTCTGCGACAATGCCCGCGAACAATGCCCGTTCTTTCCATCCACAGCCAAGAAGGTGCATCATAGCTTCACCGACCCGTCCCACGCCCCAGGCCGGTCCCGCTCCGGCGTACCGGCCGGTGCGGATGATAAGCTGGCGCAGTTTCGCGCGGTACGCGATGAAATCAAAGCGTACAGCCAGCAATTCATCGAGGAAAACGTAACGAGCCAAGCCACCCATGCCTAAACTTTCGTTTCTCGACCGCTTTCTAACGCTGTGGATCTTCCTGGCCATGCTGATCGGCGTAGGTATCGGGTATTTCTTCCCGCAGTCGCAAGGCTTCATCAATCAGTTTAATTCCGGCTCGACTAACATTCCCCTGGCTATTGGCCTAGTGCTGATGATGTACCCGCCGTTGGCTAAGGTGCGTTACAGCGAGTTACCGAAGGTGTTTGCCAATACCAAAATCCTCGGTCTGTCACTGCTGCAAAATTGGATTATCGGCCCGCTGTTAATGTTCGGTTTGGCGGTCGTCTTTCTACCTGATAAACCCGAATACATGACCGGCCTAATCATGATCGGCATTGCCCGCTGCATTGCCATGGTGATCGTCTGGAATGATTTGGCCAAAGGTGATCGGCTTTATGCTGCTGGCTTGGTAGCTTTCAATAGCATTTTCCAGGTGCTGTTCTATTCGGTCTACGCCTACGTGTTTATTACGGTGCTGCCGCCCTTGTTCGGGCTGAAGGGTTACACCGTCAATATCACGATTGGCGAAGTAGCCAAGAGCGTTTTCATCTATCTGGGGGTGCCATTTCTGGCCGGGTTGTTCTCGCGGATCATCCTGACCAGGCTGTTCAGCCGCCAGTGGTACGAGGAACGCTTTTTGCCCGCCATTAGCCCTATAACGCTGATTGCACTACTGTTTACCATCGTGGTGATGTTCAGCCTCAAAGGGCAGTTGATCGTGTCCATCCCGCTCGATGTGGTGCGCATCGCCATTCCGCTGACGATCTATTTTGCCATCATGTTTTTTTCGGCCTTCTACCTCTCGAAACGAGCCGGAGCCGATTACGGCAAATCTACGTCGTTAGCCTTCACCGCAGCGGGCAACAATTTTGAGTTAGGCATTGCGGTGGCCATCGCTGTTTTCGGCATCAATTCCGGCGCGGCCTTTGCCGCCGTGGTTGGCCCGCTGATCGAAGTGCCGGAGCTGAATCTGATGGTCAATTTTGCGCTGAAACAAGAGAAGAAGTTTGCACCTCACTACACAAAAGCCTTTCAAAAACACGCATGAGAATTGCCCTGTTTTCGGACATTCACGCCAATCTGCCCGCGCTCGAAGCGGTATTGGCCGACATTGACACCCGCCAGCCTGACGCGGTGTATTGTTTAGGTGATCTGGTCGGTTACAACATCTGGCCGAACGAAGTGATCCGCACCATTCGCCAACGTGGTATTCCGACGATTGCCGGGAATTATGATTATGGCATCGGTCGAGCCTCCGACGATTGCGGATGCGCCTACAAAGAGGAGCAGGAAAAGGCCAATGGCAACGTGTCCATTGCCTATACTAATGCTCAAGTAGGTAATAATGAACGAAACTATCTGCGTACGCTCCCAACCCATATTCGGGTGGAATTTGAGCTGGGCAATGACCCCGAACATCTTTGGCAGCAACAAACCCCATTCACGCTGCTGCTGGTGCACGGCAGCCCCCGGCGCGTAAACGAATATCTGTTTGAGGATCGGGGCGACCGCAGTTTGGGCCGCGTGATCGAGGGCGCGGGAGCCGACATGATGTGCTTTGGCCATACGCACAAACCCTTTCACAAAGTGGTGAGTGCCGAAGCAGAAGGCCAGGAAACCTATTGGCGACATGCCATCAACATTGGTTCCGTGGGGAAACCAAAGGATGGTGATCCGAGGGCCGGTTATGTGCTGCTGACCATCGACGAAACGGCCCGGCCCGGTTCACGCGAAGGGGTGGCCGTGGAATTTGTGCGCGTTGCCTACGATGTAGAAAAAGCGGCCCAGGCCGTTGAACAAAGCGAATTGCCCGATGCCTACGCGGAAGCCTTGCGCATCGCCCGTTGATCGCCCTACCCGACCGCTCCTAAACCTCCCAGCGTATGAGAAAGATTCTCTATTGGTTCGCCATTCCTGGGATGCTGTATTTTGTCGCAGCTCCCGGCCTTGCTCAGTCGAGCAATAAGTATCTAATCGATTACACAAAGGAGGGGGCATGGCGATATACCAGCGTCAGAGAAACACCCTACCAGAGCAACGGACGCGTAATTCAGCACCAATTAACCGCGCTGGGCAAGAAGCTCAATCATTTGTCGGTGGTCGATGCCCCGGCTTATTCAAAGCTCCAGGGCGATTTACACGGGTATTTGCAACGGCTCGAAAACGATTCCCCAGATTATGGCCGGGCAGAAGTGTATCATTCCGTTTTACTGCGCCTGATGCAGTTCGAGGAGTCGATTAAAGAAAGCCTAATCGAGAACATGCAGCGCGATCCGCGCCCAACAGCCGCCGACGCTGCAAAACCGGATGAAGGACAGCAAGCCGCCGTACTACCGTATGCGTTGCTCTTTCGTCGGCAGGATCACCGCTCCAAGCTAGTGCATATTGTCATCAGTGGGAAAGTCACTATCCTAAAGCATGGCCCCACTTATTGCCTAGTGCGGTGCGGCCCTCACGAAGGATATTTGCACAAAGCAATGATCCTTCGTGAGGGCCTTTCCTCGTCGCTTTTCATAGCTACCTTGTTCACATGCATACGCATGTATGCATGTGAACAAGGTATGACAAATGATGCATCCACCGTCGCTCAGAAGGAGCGTTTTTAGTAACGGCATTAACAACTCAAATACCTACTTAGTCTGCAATCGAATAGGCTCCGCCTGGTCTAAACGGCAGGCTTAAGCGAGTCTTCCAAACATTGAAGACTCGCTTAAGATGATTACTAAAATTTCATGTTTTGAATCCGTACTGCGTTTAAAATAGCTAGCATGGCTACACCCACATCGGCAAATACGGCTTCCCACATAGTCGCTAGCCCACCAGCGCCCAGCACGAGCACAATGGCTTTGACAACCATCGACAAGGTGATGTTTTGCCAGACGATCCGGCGGGTAGCCCGGCCAATCTCGACTGCCGTGGCGATTTTGGCCGGTTCGTCGTTCTGAATAATCACGTCGGCGGTTTCGATGGTGGCATCCGAGCCAAGTCCGCCCATCGCCATGCCGACATCGGCCAGTGCGACCACCGGCGCGTCGTTCACCCCATCGCCAACAAAGGCCAGCTTTGCTTTAGGATTGCCTGCTAAGTCCGCTTTAAGCCGTTCCACTTCACGAACCTTGTCTTCGGGTAGCAAATCGCCGTGCCATTCGTCAATACCGACCTGTTTGGCAACGATCTCGACTACGGCTGATTTATCACCCGATAACATAACGGTGCGAATTCCATCGGCTTTCAGGCGTTTGACGGCATCAGCGGCATCGGCTTTTACTTCGTCGGCGATGGTGAAATAGCCCGCAAACGTTCCATTTATTGCCGTCATGACGATTGTAAACGGAATTTGTGTGAGGGCTTCATCAAAGGATACATTGAATTTTCGAAGTAGTTTAGCATTACCGGCTAAGACCTCTTTCCCTTCGACGGTCCCTTTCAGCCCATGTCCGGCAATTTCCTCTACGTTTTCAACGGTCGACGTCTCATATCCCTTTTCCCCGACGTGGACACGGGCATAGTCGATGATGGCGGTCGCGACGGGGTGAGTCGATTTGCTTTCCAAGGCCGCCGTCAACCGGGCCAGTTCGGGCGCTTCGATGCCCAATGGCTTAACTTCCTGCACCTTAAACACCCCCTTCGTCAGCGTTCCTGTTTTATCCATCACAACCACTTTAAGCTGGGTCATTAAGTCCAGAAACACGGAGCCTTTGAACAGAATACCCTGCTTGGAACCAGCCCCAATACCGCCAAAGTACCCCAGCGGAATGGAAATCACCAAGGCACAGGGACAGCCGATGACCAGGAAGACAAGTCCCCGATAGAGCCAGTCGCGGAATTGATAATCCCCAACAAAGAAATACGGCACGACCGTAATCAGCACCGCCAGCAAACAAATGATTGGGGTGTATATTTTAGCAAACTTGGCAATAAACTCCTGCGTTTGGGCTTTGCGACCGGTTGCCTGTTGCACAAGTTTGAGAATTCGGGACAGCTTGGAGTCTTGATAAAGCGTGGAGACATCCATCTCGACCAGAGACTGCCGGTTAATCATCCCGGCCAGTATCGCTTCTCCCTTTTGAATGGTTCGGGGAACGCTTTCGCCCGTCAAAGCAGCTGTATCAAACGAGCCACTGTCAGATCGCATGGTGCCATCTAAACCCACTTTTTCGCCGGGTTTCACCTGTACGACATCCCCTATAGCAACTAAAGCCGCTTTCACCGTTTGTGCTACTCCATCACGCAACACTGTCACCTCATCGGGTCGTACATCCAGCAGCGACTTAATGGAACGGCGGGCTCGCAGTACGGCTGCATCCTGAAACAATTCACCGATTGTATAGAATACCATGACGGCAACACCTTCCGGATATTCGCGAATGCCAAAAGCGCCCAGTGTTGCAACGCTCATCAGAAAGAATTCCGTGAACACGTTCCCGCTTATAATTCCTTTCCAGGCCCGCTTCAGCACAGGCCACCCAACGGGCAAATACGCAATAACATACCAAATGAACCGAATGGGGTCTTTGAACCACGGGAATGACGAGTCGGCTTTAGCGAAATGATCCAGGGCAATACCACCGAGTAAGAGAACCAGACTGGTGATGACCGGCGCATACGTGCGCCAGGTTTGCTCTGGCCCCTTTTTTGCCGGGGCGGCATCCGCTGCCGGGGTTGTGCCCTCCTCGATCAAGGCGACATCATCCTCGTCGTGCTCTTCCTCGTCTGTATGATTTTGATCGTGTGCCATATAAATTGCCTTTAGAATTCAATAAAAAAATTAAGTACGGCCAGCCCGACGAGCGTTAGGCTAGTCATCAGATTTTCATTATGCTCAAACCAGTGCGGATCGACCCGTCGTAAGCCACGCCGGCCTACGGTTACCATGATGAGCATCCCCGACAAGGTAACAACATTATAGATGAGTGTCACCAGCAACACAGCTTGCCAACCTTTGGCACCGGCGCTTAAAAAATAAGCTTCGATCTCAAGACAGGGCGATAAAAACATGGCCAGTCCCAGCGAAACCAGCAACGCACCAAACGAACGGGTTTTCCGCGTAGCACCGGCATTGATATGGTCATGCACATGCCGATGACGCACATGTTGCATCAAATACCAGACTCCCAGTGTGAGTAAGAGTAAGGGAATGACTCGTTCTGAAAGACTATGATAATTCTCAGCTAATTGCCAGCCAGCCAAACTGACGAATAGTCCCAACAGACTGGTGCTGACCGTATGGGCCAGTCCAGCCACCGCGGTGACCAGTAGCAGTTGCCGCTGTGACCATCCTTCTGCCTGGCCAATCGTTACAAAGGGTAACCAATGGCTTGGAATAAGCGCGTGTAGAACGCTTAGCAAAAGGCTACCCGTTATCAGTGCTTGCATCAGTGTAATCAATATACAGGTCGTTGCTCCGACCCTTTCTACCCTATCTGAACGATCCATCAATCCCGATGTTTACAAGCGCTAAATAGGTCCCGACTTGAGATCATTGACCTACTTTTTTACTCGTTGAAACGTTTGCTCGCCCGTCCCCAGGATTATTCTCTTTGTTTATCTTCGGTTTGACGATTCATCACAACAACCTGCTCTTAGATCGAAGCAAACATATCGGCAAGCTCCCGCTCGAAACCACCCGACAGAATCGGGAAACGGCACCAGGAACGCGGATCTAGATTGTGATCGTCCAGCATGAAGGAAGGCGCGTAGCGTTCGCGCTTCCACTGGTTGCGGCTCCACAGTTTGAAAAAACGCTCCACCCACACCGCTAATTTGGCCCGTTCGTACCGATCCGTATACCGGCTTTCCAGCAGCAAGAGCACATCCAGCGGGGCTTGTTTGTCCCGAATGGCCGCGTTCTCAATGGAATTGAGCACATCGTAGGGCATCAAATCATCTTCGTCGGTTTGCTTTTTATCCAGTGGCCGCAGTTCCGCCGTGGGTTGCAGGTTGTTGACCGCATGAAGCCCCTTGACCCGAATCAGCTCATCGTCCCCGACCGGCCCCGAGCCCTGACTGGTACGATCAATGGGAATGGTCTGGTTTTTAACATTGAGCCCCACTGTTTCCAGCCAGCGTAGCCAGCCCCGCAGAAAATGCTTGTCGATGCCGGTAATGGGCGAAATACTGCCCGCCGTATCGCCGTCCATCGTGGCATAGCCCACCGCTGCTTCCGAGCGGTTCGACGTGCTCAGTAGCAAGGCGTTCTTCAAATTCGCGATCAGCCAAATGCCCGGAGCGCGCACCCGCGCCTGAATGTTTTGCAAGGCAATGTCATCGGTGTCCCAGGAGAGCACCCGGCCAAATTGCTCTTCGATCAGGCCGCGATAGGTTTCCACCAGGCCGTTGATGTTGATGCGCAGAAACGTCGCGCCAATGTCGTCGGCGAGCTGTTTGGCTGAGTTGAACGTATCATCGGAGGAATTTTCCGTGCCCTGATACATGACCGTCAGCAATTGGCCGATCATCGCTTCGGGCGAATCGCAATCCTGAATGGCCCGGATATAGGCCAGCTTTTTCTTGACCCCATCCAGACCGATCGTTACCACCGCCATGCGGATCATTAAATACACCGTGACCGCAATGGCCGAGGAATCGGCCCCGCCACTGAGCGAAAGTACATAGCCCTGCGAACGGCTCTTGCGCAGGTAATCGAACAGCCCCAGAGCAACCGCCCTGGCAAATTCTTCTTCTTTCAAATAGCCGCCCTTCTCCCAGGCTTCCAGTTCCGCTTGCTGCACCAAGGGTGCCACCCGTGGCCAGTCAAACCGCTCAACCACCCGCAATTCAGGATGCATCCGGGTCAGGTTGCCCCGGCTCTGCACCTGGCTCAACCGGGTTTGCTCGACATCCACTACCGCCGGAACGATCACAAAATCTTCGTAGCTGAGCCGTGCCCCTGACACCAGCAGCACCCCATTGGAGGCTACCATCGCATCCCCGTCATAAATCACCCGACCGGCCTCATTACCAAGCAAATTGGTATAGATGTAGCTCACCCCAAAAGCCCGCGAGGCATCCACCACCAACCGTTCCCGTACTTCGGACTTGAAGAAGGCAAAATGGCTGGCCGACGGATTGAGGATAATATCCACCCCCCGATCATAAAGACTTCGCCCCGGTCGCCCGGCGATCCAGGCATCCTGGCAGATTTCAAAGCCAATGCGAATACCGGAAACGTTGAAAAGCAGATCACCGATGGGATAGGCCGTTGCTTCGTCCAGTAGGGTCAACTCATCGCGCACCCCAGCGGGCCAGGGCTGAAACCATCGTTCTTCGTAATGAATGCCATCATTGGGCAAATGCTGTTTGCCCACAAATCCCAGGATGCGCCGGTTGCCTATCAGGCATGCCGTGTTGATGGTTCGGTTGCCGTGGCGCATCGGCAGGCCGACCGATACGAGTATATCCGCTGTATGTGGCACAATATCGAGTAGCGAGCGAATGGCCTGGGCGATGGTGTTTTGGGCGTAAAACGCGTCTTCGCAGCCATAGCCCGAAATGCAGAGTTCGGGCAGACAAAGCAGGCTAATCTGCTGAGCGCGGGCCGCATCAATGGCGTTGATGATGTTTTGGGTATTGTGCGCCCAATCGAGCGGAGTTTGATTCAGGGCGCCAGCGGCTACTTTGATGAGTTTCATAAGCGAATCGGTTTGTGATGAATTGGCTTATTTAGCCAGCTGGAAGATACGCAGCGCCCCCCGTGCCACGACCACGAAAATCGCCAAACCGATTATCAAATCAGGATAAGGCGAATGGGTCAGATACACTAGGCCACCGGCCAGGATGACGCCCAGATTCACCACAATATCATTTGAGGTGAAAATTTCACTGGCCTGCATGTGCGCTTTGTCACTCTTTTCGCGTCGCAGTAGAAACAGGCAGATCGAATTGCCGATCAGGGCCAGCAGGGACACGCCTACCATCAACCCGAAATCGGGCAAGGCTTCGCCCGCGATGAACCGGCGCACCACTTCTACCAAGCCCCCAGCGGCCAGAATCAATTGCAGATAGCCACTGATGCGGGCCACCTGTTTTTGGGCGCTCACCGCTTTACCGACCGCATAGAGCGCCAGACCATACACCAGGGCATCGGCCAGCATATCCAGCGAATCCGCTACCAAGCCCATCGAATCGGCCAGGATACCCGCTAAAACTTCCAAGCCAAAAAAGAACGCATTGATGGCCAGTACCGTCAGCAGCAACCGCCGGTCGCGGGGAGCTTCTTCGGTCAATTCGGACAGGTCCGCCTCTTGCGTGCTGAGCAGGGAGCTATCTAGGCGTAAATCCGCCAAGGCGCGCGTGATCGGCGCGGCATCCCCATGGTGCAGCACCGTCACGTTGCGGTTGGGAATATCAAACTGAAGCTGTTCAATCCCCGACTGATCGGCCAATTTCATACGAATGAGCTGTTCCTCGGAGGGACAGTCCATCTTGGTGACTCTGAAAATGGATTTGTTCATGGCTATCAGGGAAACAGAGTACATCTAATCAGTTGCTCAATTGGGAGAGATTGAGGCGAATCGTCCTGTTGACTTATCCATTCCGATGGTCCGATTGTTTTCGGGCGCTGTAATGCGCTTGTTTAGATAAGGTTCCGGTGGGTTTTGTCTGTTTTGTTTTTGGTGGGGGTTGATACCCTCCCGTATTACGGTGCACGCGTTTTCTGGATCGTTTCGTTGGGATGATCCACCCCAGTAAGATGACTAGTCGCCATAGACTCCATCCCAAGACTCCGATCCCAATGACCGCCCCGAACAGCATTTTAAAAGCAATTAGGTACTGAATCATGCGAAAGCGGTTTAGTAAACACCCCCTGGTTTGACTGCCGATCTGGGATCAACCTGCTGGCTTGTCAGGTGGGATAGGTTAACGTCGTTTATAGTAATTCAGGGTCACTGAGCTCGCATTGCCTCGCTCGCTCAGGGTAAAAAAGCCAGTTCCCGTTTGATCAAACGCTACCGCTTCTCCCTGTGGTTCAATTAAATAGGGTAGTGAGCGCGGGGACTGGTTCAGTAGCGTGGCGGCAAGGCTTGCCGTACCCGTTCGTTGCCAATAAAAAATTCCCACGTACGTCTTAAGCAAAATATGCGTGCCGTCCGGGGAGATGTTCCCTGATGTGACCAGACTCAGCGGCAGTTCGCCTTGAAAGCTGGCAGTCGTGGGTTGGGTGGTATTCTGCGGGTAAGGCAGTTGATACAGCCGAACTTTGGCTTCGGCTTTGGTAACAATCCACACATCCCGGGTTAAGGGATCAAGCAAAATGGTTTCGGCATCCCGTGGTCCATCCGGATAAGTAAACGCGATCTGATCCACTTGTTTAATGGCTTCCGTGGCCGTTTTGGGCTCTTCAAACCGATAGATGTAGTTGACCGCGTTCGTTTTTGCATTATCGCCAATATCGGCCAGGTACAAATACGAAAGGCCTGGTTGAGGACCTGGGCCAATCGCCAGATCCTCCCAATCCCGGTTTTGGACGCCGGGCAGGGGCAGTCGGGCCACCAGTTTGCCTTGATAAGAGAGTAAGTTTATCTGGGCTGGATTACCGCTGTCCTCCTCCACCCATAAATTCCCCTTCATGGTCCGGCTGTCGGCAATACCTGAGGCTTCGTCCAACAAACCGGCTTGGATGGCAACCTCTTCCGGCGGGATGTTGACCGTAAAGTCAGGATCAACTGGGTTGGTTGATCCACAGCCAGCCAGTAGACCAACCAGGTTCGCATACAGCAGGAATCGACCCCACCAGCTGGCAATCGGAATAGGGCGCATGAACCTTGCCTGCGCCGTGGTCGCAGGCTTACGGGGTATTTTATCTAGTGAGTAATGCATCGATGTGAGTGAATAAAAGTACGCCCCTAAAGAGCGGGGGAAGAAGTTTATAAAAATGGGTTTGACGCCGAGCGTCTCCTGAGTGGCGTCAAAACAGGCCTACTTAGCCTGGTCGTTCACCCCTGTACGCTTACTGGTCTGGGGCCGGTAAGGACGATCCGGTCCACAGTTGCGTCACGACCACTTTAAGATGAGCCCGGTTGCTAATGACCAGGACCGACGCCAGCGCCAGATAAGCCCAGCCCAAATAGGTTAGCGTAGCGACCTCCAGGGCTGGGTTGTCCTGAAAGTGAAACGCCAAAAGAAGCTGAACGCTAAACAGGAGCAATAACGCCGTTGCATGCCCGAGCGTGAGTCGTAGGCCAAGCAGTAAGGCTACCCCAAACAAGGATTGGGCAGCCGTTAGAAAAAACTCTTCGTGCTGACGAGCGTCCAGGGGCAGTGCTAGCCAACCGGCCGCCCCGGCGCTCATAGCCAGCGGCAGCATACCCACCAGCAAGGTCCATTGGTTTATTTTATCGCTGATCATGGCCGCCAGTCCGCTAGTGGCCCGCCCGGCCAGCACAAACAGGACAGCAATCGAAACAGTGGGCGCCTCACTGGCCAGTGGTGCTAGCCATTGGATAAGCAAAAACTCATCAACGCCCAGTTGGCGACCGGCCAGTACGATGGATTCCGCAAACGGTTCCGCACTGACCAAAATGACGGTTCCCGCCACCAGGGTGAGTCCGCCTATGATTCCCCACTGCTGCCGGGGTGGTAAGGTCAGTATGGCTGCTGCCGGGCCGGGTTCATCCGCCTCGTCTTCATCCGTCTTGGATAAACGGCTAACCCGCCAGAGATAGCCGCCGAACAGACAACCCAGGATGACGGTATCCAGCAGGTCGATCCGGTTTTTGAAGACGATGACAAAGGCGTATAAACTGGCCAGCAGCAGGAACCCAATTTCCAGCCGGTTCCCGGGCGAGAGCACAATGGCCGACTGACGGGTTTTGTACCGGTTTAGCAAAACCATCAGGGGCCAGGCCAGGCCCACCAGTAAGCGGTTGGCACCGGTCATGTTCGCGGCGGCATAGTGAACATTCAAGGATTGCGGGTCACGACCCGCTTCAAAGGCATAATAAAAATCGACAGCGTATTCGGGCAGTACCGTAATTAAGGCCACTAAAGCCAGGATTAGCCCTTGCGCGATAAACCGCTCAGCGGTTTCCGCCCCCCAGGACAGCATAAAACCAGCCGCCAGGATGGCACTGCCAAACAAGCCAACTGCCAGCAGCGGGGCAGGATACCAGCTGCCCAGTCGCATGATCAGCGCGGGTAGGGTGACTGCCAGGGCGATGAATAGGTACAGAACAAATGTGCGCATGGCCAACAGGAAATGGGGTTGGGAGACTTATTGGTTGATCAATTTTTATTGAATCTATTCATATCACCGGGTGAGGTTCCCTTAAGAGAAGCCGTAACAGGAAACGGACGGCCCGCCTTTATTCGCCCTCTTCTTCCGTATTGGTCATCGCCGAGAGTAAATCATAAGCGCCCACAAGCACGATTTGATGACCCTTCGGTAACGGTTGAGGGAAGGAAACGGCCTGATAGCCATTTTCGCTCACCCCGGTCATGACCGGAATCGGCCGGAACCGATAACGCCGTTGCTCCCCTTTGCCTTCGATGGCCTCCAGCAAAAAAATATGGGGTTTGTTGCCAAGCTGCACCACCGCGCTTTCGGGCAGCGCCGGTACAGGTTGGGACGTCGTTTCAATGACCGCTTTAAGAAAGGTGCCCGGGCGAAGATCCGCCGGAACGTTTGTCAAGCTGGCAAAGACAGCCACCGTACGGTCGGCATTGGTCTCGCGGTTAATCAGTAGAATACGGCCGGTATATTCCTGGGCTGAGCCGCCCTGGGACTGGGCCGTAAGCTGCATGCGCACCCGCTGGCCGATGGCAACTTTAGCCATATCGCCCTCAAATATGGTCAATTGCGCGACCAGTTTGCGGGTATCCACGAGTTCAAAAAGCACATCATTGGCCGCCACAAAACGACCCCGATTGACCCCGGATGCGGTAATGGTGCCGGTAATGGGTGCCCGAATGGCAACTGTCCGACTGATTTTACCCGTTTGCAAACTGGAAACAGGGATGCCCAGCAACGCCAGCTGCTGCCCAAGCCCTTCGAGTCGGGCACGCAGGGAACCCCGCTCAGCGGTCGCCTGCTGAAATGTTTTCAGGGCCCCTACATTTTGCTGACTTAAGTCCCGTTGCCGCTCATATTCCTGCTCCTGAAAGGTAAGACGGCTAGTAGTCTCCAGGTAATCTTGTTGCAGGCGGATAAACTCCGGATTTTCCAGAACGGCCAGTACCTGACCTTTACGAACCATCGTTCCGGGCAATAAGCTGGCTGAAACCAGGATACCCCCGTAGGGCGATGACACGGACACCTGTTGCTGAGGGGGCGCATTCACCACCCCATTCACCCGGATCAAATCGCTCAGCGTGCGGGTCTGTAAGGAGCCAACTTGAATGCGGGCCGTCTGAAATTGAATGACTGAAAGCTCGACGGTGCCCGCTTCCTCGGCTTCCTCCGAGGGTTTGTCGGCTTGTTGTTCGGTGGATTCCGCTTTGGGGCGGTCTTCCGCCGGTTTATCCTGTTGCGTGCAGGACCACAGGCTAAAACTGATACTCATTAGGGCGATCATACACCGCCGGATTACTAGGAATGGGTTCATGGCTCTGTGCTGCCGAGAATAAACTCGAGATTAATAACCGTTTGATTGTAGTCGTTGAGGGCTGTTAGATAACCGGTCTGGATGCCGATGACGGTGCGCAGGTTTTGCAGCAGTTCAACATAACCGATTTCGCCCGCCCGGTAGGAGCGCTCGGCCGTCTGCCGGATCAGGGCCGCTTGGGGTAAAGCCGATTGCTGATAATAGACCAGGGTCTGCTGATTTTTTCGGTACGTCTGAATGAGTTCTTCGTAAGCCCCCTGCAAACTTTGTCGCCGGGCATTCAGACTGGCCTGGGTCCGCTGCTGGTTGAGTTCACCGGCCTGTACCCGCGCCCGGAGCGGTTTGGCCACCAGCGGAATGGAAATGCCAAGCTGGCCATAAAAAAACCGATGCGACGCGTTGTAGTACTGCTCTGAACCATCGGCCTGTGGGTAAAAGCCCCGTAGCGATTGATTGGTCACACTCACGGAGTAGTCCGGTTTAAGCCGGGCCCGTTCGAGGTCCGTCTCCCGCTGGGCCATCAATACCTGCTGAGCGAGCAGGGCCAGTTCCGGGTTTTGCGCTAACGCCAGCGTGTCCGTAGGGGAAAATCGAAGCGGGCGAGCCGTCAGCACCGAATCCGTAATTTGCGGCAGGCTGGAAGCACCTAACAGCGTTTGTAGGCGTCGGCGCTGAATCTGTTCGTCGGCTTGATGCTGACTGAGTGCCAGCTGCACCTGCCGGGCTTCAACCTCAGCGGCCGTTTGTTCCAGCAGGGTGCCCTCCCCGGTACGCCGTCGCAGACCAGCCGCTTCGACGATGGCCCGTAGTAAACTATCCTGGCGAATCAATTCGGTACGCAACGCCCGCAAATAAATTAATTCATAATAAGTGGATTTGGTTTGCTGGACCAGTTCCTGGCGGGTTAATCGGCTTTCCGCTTCGGCCCCACTCACCCGACTCTCCAGCAATCGGCGCTGACTCCGAATGAGCGCCGGAGCCGGTAGCCGCTGACCAAGGGAAAGCGACTGATCGAAATAAGGGCTGTTATATTGGCCTAGTGAGACGGAAAGGTCGGTTTTCCCCACGTCATTGGCCGTGCCGCGCAGGGCCTGCTGTACCCCGATGGTCAAGGTCGATACGCGCACGAGCGGATTGGCCAGCATCGTTTGATTTAGGGCCTCGCTCAGGGAGAAGGGAGTAGCCCGGATGCCGGGTTGCTGACCTAAGTTGGGCCGAGCCACGTCAGGCCGGGCCACGTCAGGCTGGGCAGTGACCTGAGCCTGACTAATACCCGGTTTCAGGCCTAAACTCAAGCCCACTAACGCCACGATCAACCCACTTGACAAGGCTTTGTTGGGGGGCCGGGTAGCCCGGTGTTTTCGTCTGGCTGACCAGCTCTCTTCTAAGTAATAAAGGATTGGCAGCACCAGCAGGGTCAGCAAGGTGGCCGAGACCAATCCGCCAATAACCACCGTCGCCAGGGGCTTTTGTACCTCGGCACCCGCTGTGGTCGAGAGGGCCATGGGCAAAAAGCCTAATGAGGCCACCGTGGCCGTCATCAGGACCGGTCGCAGCCGAGCGGCTGTGCCCTGATAAATCACCTCATGCAGATCCTCTAGGCCCTGCTCGCGGCGGATTCGATTAAACTCGCCCATGAGCACGATGCCGTTGAGGACGGCCACGCCGAAGAGCGCAATGAAACCGATACCGGCCGAAATACTAAAGGGCATATCGCGTAGCCACAGGGCAACAATACCCCCAATGGCTGACAGCGGTATGGCCGAAAAAATTAAAGCAGCCTGCCGCACCGATCCGAAGGTCACAAACAAAAGCAGAAAAATAAGGCCCAGGGCGACGGGAACGGCGATACCGAGTCGGTTGCGCGCTTCGATAAGATTCTCGAATTGCCCGCCGTACGTTATATAGTAACCGGTTGGTAGCCGAATCTGCTCGGTCAGCTGGCGCTGTAGTTCCCTGACTACACTTTCGACGTCTCTCCCCCGCACGTTAAAGGCGATGGTCAACCTTCTTTTGGCATCTTCCCGCTGAATCTGGTTTGGCCCCGGCTGAAGCGATACCTTTGCCAGCTGGCCTAGCGGAACGGGGGTACCCTCCGGCACCGAAACGGTCAGGTTCCGTACGTCATCGATACTCTGACGATTTTGATCCGCCAGGCGGACCACCAAATCATAGCGTCGCTCACCCTCGTAGACCAGGCCCGCGCTTTCACCGGCAAACGCGGCACTAAGGGTTCGGTTCACCTCATCTACCGCCAGGCCGTAGCGGGCCAGTGCTTCCCGATCGAGGGCCACCACAATTTGGGGTAAGCCCTGGACCTGCTCTACATACAGATCGGTAGCCCCTTCTACCCGGTTCACGACGCGGCCAATCTGGCTGGCCAGCCGTTGCAGTTCGCCTAAATCCTCCCCAAACAGTTTGACGGCAACGTCCTGCTTGGCGCCCGAGATTAATTCATTGAAGCGCATCTGGATGGGTTGCTGGAAGCCGTATGTTACGCCGGGAATGGCTTCGAGGGCCTCCGCCATTTTTTCCGCCAGTTCTTCCTGACTTTGGGCGGTGGTCCATTCGGCCTGGGGCTTGAGCAGAACCATCAAATCACCGGCTTCAATGGGCATCGGATCGGTGGGAATCTCGCCCGCGCCAATCTTGCCGATAACTTCCCGGACTTCGGGGAACTGCTTGAGTAGCAGCTGGGCGGACTGCAAAAATTTGTCTTCCGTTTGGCTAAGCGACGAGCCGGTCAGTGTACGCAGTTCCACGGCGAAATCGCCTTCGCTAAGTTCGGGTATGAACTCGCCCCCCAACGTGGTAAAAAGCCATCCAGCCCCAATCAACAGAATAACCGCCAGGGCTAAAACGAGCCGCTTGGCCCGGAGTGCCCACCGGATGACGGGGTCGTAGCGCCGGTGAAAGAAGCCCATCAGCCGGTCGGAAATCGTTTGGGTACCTTCCCGAACGGGTTTCTTGCTCAGCAGCAGGGCCGATACCATGGGTACATACGTTAAGGAAAGAATAAAGGCCCCTAGAATGGCAAAGCTGACGACTTGTGCCATCGGCCGAAACATCTTTCCTTCAATGCCCACCAGGGCCAGAATGGGCAGGTAGACGATGAGGATAATGATTTCGCCGAAAGCCGCTGAGGTGCGGATACGACTGGCCGATTCAAAGACTTCTTCATCCATCTCGGCCTGGCTGAGGTTATGCCGGTAGTTCTTCAGGGCGATGTGGTGCAGGGTAGCTTCCACGATGATAACGGCACCATCGACGATCAGTCCAAAATCAATCGCGCCCAGACTCATCAAGTTTCCCGACACGCCAAACAGGTTCATCATCCCTACGGCAAAGAGCATCGACAAGGGAATGACCGAGGCCACCAGCAGGCCCGCCCGCAGGTTACCCAAGAATAGAATCAGGACAAAAATGACAATCAGCGCCCCTTCAATCAGGTTACGGGTAACGGTGTGGATCGCGCGGCCTACCAACTCACTCCGATCCAAAAAAACGCGAATGTCCACCCCTTGTGGGAGTGTCCGGCGAATCTGGTCGACCTTTCCTTTGACCCGGCCGATGACCTGGTTGGCATTTTCCCCCTTTAGCATGAGTACGACGCCCCCCACTGCTTCGCCCTGCCCGTTGCGGGTCAGAGCCCCGTATCGGACGGCGGAACCGAAGCGCACCTGGGCCACATCGCGCACCAGCACCGGCAATCGTCCGCTGGTTCGACGGACGACAATCCGGCCAATATCCTTCAGGCTCCCCACCAGCCCTTCCGAGCGAATGAAGTAGGCACTGGGTTTTTTATCGATGTAGGCTCCGCCGGTATTCTGGTTGTTTTTTTCCAGCGCCGTAAACAGATCGCCGATACTTAAGCCAAGGGACCGGAGTTTATCCGGATCAACGGCGATTTCATACTGTTTCAACAGGCCACCAAAACTGCTGATGTCAGCCACGCCGGGCGTACCCAGTAGCTGCCGCCGAACTACCCAGTCCTGAATCGAGCGCAACTCCATCGGCGAGTAGCGTTTCTCAAAGCCGGGCTTCGCATACAGCACGTATTGGTAGATCTCACCCAGACCAGTGCTGATTGGACCCAGGGTCGGCTCGCCGGTACCGGGCGGAATCTGCGTGCGGGCTTCGGCCAGCCGCTCATCGACTTGTTGACGAGCCCAGTAAATATCCGTATTATCGTTAAAAACCAGCGTGACTACCGAGAGGCCAAAGCGCGATATGGAGCGTATCTGGGTAATCGTTGGAATCGTCGCCATCGTCTGTTCAACGGGAAAGGTGATCAGCCGTTCCACTTCCTGGGCGGCCAGGGCTGGGGAGCGCGTAATCACCTGCACCTGATTGCTGGTGATATCGGGCAGCGCGTCAATGGGTAAATGACGAAGCGAATACATCCCCCACCCGATCAGCCCGATTGTCAAC
This sequence comes from Spirosoma aerophilum, assembly GCF_054782495.1. Classification (NCBI taxonomy): domain Bacteria; kingdom Pseudomonadati; phylum Bacteroidota; class Cytophagia; order Cytophagales; family Cytophagaceae; genus Spirosoma; species Spirosoma aerophilum. Next base: position 129,832 of record NZ_BAAGSJ010000040.1, read on the forward strand.
AGGCCAATAATGAGTTTGTTCCGAATGGAAAATCGGATAATGGAGTCAAGCATAAGGGAAGCAAAAAAATGGTAAACAGGCCTTGCCCTCATTGGTCAGCATGAGGGTTCATAGGAAACAGGATAAGCAGGATAAGTAGACAAAAAGGTCCTTAGCTGACCTTGGGGGGTTGCCAGATGGGCAAAAGTGGCGTAATGGGATTTACCTGTAGATAGGCAAACGAATCCGTTGCTTGAACCAGTAACGACCGTTGTAGTTGAATGAACGTCAGGCAATCCGGGGGAATGCAGCTGGCCGCTGGACAGGAGGAGCAGGCACAAAACGGCGAGCAGACGTCGGCTCTGGGCCCGGAGTGGGCGGCAGGGCTGCTAGAGGCCGCCTGGATGGTTGGCTGGGCGTCGGTAAGGGCATACAAGTCGTTTTCGGGGCAAGGCAGCACCGAAACAACCAAGACATGCAAGCTTAATAGCAGACAGAACAACGCTTTCACCCGGCAAAGGTAGAGTCTGGTTTGGTAAAAACCAATTGGCGTTTTTCGCCAGACAACGATCATTGGCGTCGTTTAGCCGTTGTGGTAGCGTAGTATACGATCTACCTTTAACTTCTTAATTGACCGACTCACGTTCATAATGCGATCCTGGCATTCCGTAGCTGACCTGGCACTGGTAAGGCGACCAGTTGCGGAGGTGCGGCACGGTGAACCCGACACAGAGCTTCACAGGGTAGCCCGGAAAGCACCAGAACATACATTGCCCATATAATCCGCCACCATTTCACGGCGCGAAGATACGAACGATAGCCGGAAAGGAATAGGGTTCTTGATTACACGCATACGAACGTATGCTTGCGGCTTTTTATAGCAAAGATGCCATCGCATATCATTTGCTTATTTAAGAATTTGCTTAAATAAGCAAATGATATATCTTTGTTTCGAAATGGAAAATTCCTCAACCTGCGTCCGCGTCTTTGCCGATCAAGAACAGATTCGCCAATGTGCTGAGAAAATAAAAGGTGCTGAGTTGGTCTTCGAGCGACTAGCTCAGGTACTAGATTTGGCAGGCAATGCCAATCGATTGAAAATTATTTACCTATTGCAGCAAGATAGCAACTTATGCGTTTGCGATTTGAGCGACATTTTGGGCATGACCATTTCCGCTGTTTCCCAGCATTTGCGTAAGCTTAAAGATGCGCAGTTGATTCAGGCCCGCAAAGTTGGCCAGACTGTTTTTTATTCCTTACGGACAGAATCAACGGGCATTTTACATTCTCTGTTGGAACACCTGGAAACGATGCAAACCGCACCTTCATTGACTGCTTAGTCTAGAGCAATAACGATTACAAACTATGAAACTTGCAGGATTGACCGGGCTACTCACTGCCTTTGTTTCCTCTCTCTGTTGCACCGTCCCTTTGCTTACTTTGCTTGTGGGTGCCACTGGCTCGGCTAGTGGATGGGCCTGGCTGGAACCTATGCGGCCTTACAGTATCGCGCTTACGGTGGGCGCGTTAGGTTGGGCTTGGTATGAACAATTAAAACCTAAAAAAACAATGGAATGTAACTGTGAAACGAAGAAAACCACTTTCTGGCAGACGAAGCCATTTTTGGGTGTGATGACTGGAATGGCATTGCTACTACTGGCCTTCCCCTCCTACTCAAACTGGTTGTACCAAGATAAGAATCAAGCGACTGTGCAGCCCGCGCAGGCAGGTACGCAACAAGTGGCTTATGTAACCATCAAGGGCATGTCCTGTGAAGGCTGCGAACATCACATCAAGCAGGAGGTCACCAAGATCAAAGGCGTATCGGCAGTCGATGTATCTTATCAGAAAGGGTCTGCTACCGTCAAATATGATAGCAAAAAGACCTCCCTGACTGACATCAAAAAAGCGGTGGATGCTACCGGCTACAAAGTTACCAGCCTAAAGACGCTCTAGAGAATGACCGTTACACTCGAATCCGTAATCACCTGCCCAAATTGTGGCCATCAGGCAGCAGAGATAATGCCGACCGATGCTTGCACCTATTTTTATGAATGCACATCCTGCCAGACCCTTCTAAAGCCGCTGGCAGGGGACTGTTGCGTCTTCTGTTCCTACGGGACGGCGAAGTGTCCACCAATCCAAGAACAAAAAAGCTGTTGCGCATAAGCCCCAAATAGGGGCTTTATTTTTGCCCGCGTAAGTTCCTACATAAACGCTTCTTCACATTAATACAGAATAAATGTAGATCTCACAAAACTGTTAGGTTCGCTGCTGAGACAAAACCCAGATTCATGGCTGGCCTTTGTCGCTAAAAACCAAGACCTTTCAATAGGTAGCGGGGCGAGCTAATCATAAAACTAGGTATAGACCTATCGATGCGATACAGACCCCGCTACCCTTTGAGTGCAGAACAGGGAACTCATAGGAATTGAGGCACCAGGCCTACTATCACAGTTTCGTTCGCCATTCTGCTTACTGATAGTCTGTAACGTAAATCCGCTAAACCATGACTACTTACAACTACTTCATCGGTACCGATATTGGCAAGAAAACGAATGCAGTTTGTGTCTTCGATGTATTGGAAAACCGGAAACTTGAGCTGACCATACCCAACACCAAAGCTGGGATGGAAGTCTTGCTTAAACAACTCAATAAGCTACCTGACTTTAGACTGGAAACAACGCTGTTCTGTATGGAACACACGGGGATCGTGCGACACGAAGTTGCACGTTTTGAGTATGGATGATGATCCATTCGGTTAGTGCTCGAACCGATCTCCAATCCGTAGGGGCGCCACGGGTAACAGTGGGGTCTGTTGCAAGCGGATAAAGCCTAAGATGCGGGTCAATCCTTGACGCAAATCGGGCCAGGAGAAGACCGATAGGGTGAATGAGAATGAACCTCTGATGAGGTGGCGTCAGTGTTGGTTACCGAAACAAGGATTGATACGGTAATGATGGGACAAAGAGGAACATTCGGCGATGCCTTCGGATGTCGAGCACCCTAGTCCCCGCCATAAAGGAGGCACCCCACCCGGTCGTATCTCAGACGTGTGGAACGTGGTAACCCCAATGAAGTCTGTATCGAAAGCTACAGTAGGCCTGACTGTGAGGAAAGGCACAACTCTTCAGTGGGAAGAGGAGGGCTCAAGAAGCGAAAGCTGGTAAGCCGAAAGGCAACGGGAATCCATAACCGGCCAGATAGGGCAATACCCACCTTGAAAGAGGGCTGACGTGAGTCTGGTAGATGGCCCCAAAGACGGAAGAACAGATTTTGAACAAGGAGCTTAGTTCGATGCACCCTAAACCGGAAGCAAACCGACTCGTTGGACCAACCGACTGGCATGCCATTGATTGGCAGAAGGCATTTCGGTTGCTCAAAAATCTACGCTCCCGCATCTTTCGGGCGGCTCAGGAGGGTAACCATAAGAAGGTACGTTCCTTGCAAAAGTTAATGCTGCGGAGTTATGCGAACCGAGTGACCAGCGTCCGTCGGATTACCCAACTCAATGCGGGTAAAGACACGCCGGGAGTGGATCAGGTGGTGGTCAGAACGGCTAGTGACCGACAGAAGCTGGTGGAGGAACTAAGGCAACACCAACCTTGGAAAGCCAAACCCGCCCGCCGGGTTTACATTCCTAAAGCCAACGCAAAGCGCAGGCCTTTAGGAATCCCTGTTATCGGAGACAGGTGCTTACAAACCATGGTGGTGTAGGCCTTGTAACCGGAATGGGAGGCTAAGTTTGAAGCCAGTAGTTACGGTTTTCGACCGGGTCGAAGTTGCCATGATGCTATTGAGCGCATCTTTCGGTACGCTCGTCCTGATGGTCGACGGAAATGGGTGGTCGATGCGGACATCAAAGGAGCTTTTGATCACATCGATCACTCGTTTCTGCTCGAACGGATCGGTCGTTTTCCTGCCAAAAGACTGCTGGAACAATGGCTAAAAGCAGGTTATCTGGAAGCGAATGTCTTCCACCCGACTGACTCAGGCACTCCCCAAGGGGGTAGTTGTTCACCGCTATTAGCCAACATTGCCCTGCATGGCTTAGAGCAGGCAATGGGGATGAGCTACTACTATGGGGGTGGTCGTGTACAAACCTGTGGACCGCGCCGAGTAGTTCGCTATGCCGACGATTTTCTGGTCTTTTGCTCGACACAAGAAGATGCCCAACAAGCCTTATTGCTGCTTAAAGACTGGTTGAAGGAAAGGGGATTAGCCCTATCAGAGGAGAAAACACGTATTGTTCATCTAACAGATGGGGTCGACTTCTTAGGTTTCCATGTGCGTCAATATCCTAGCCGAAACACGACAACAAGCTGGAAAACGCTCACCAAACCCAGCAAGGAATCGGTTCAGAAAATCCGGGACCGCCTGCGATCGGAGTGGTTAGGGTTAAAAACCCAGCGTGTGGAAGTGATTGCCAAACGGCTGAATCCGATCATTCGGGGTTGGTCGAACTACTTTCGGATTGGGGTAGCCTATGAGACCTTTACCAAGTTAGATCGCTGGATGTTCGACCGTCAGGTACGCTATGTTAGTCGGATGCATCCCCGTAAAAACTACGCCTGGAAACAAGCCAAGTATTGGGGACGGCTCAATCTGGATCGACAGGACAAGTGGGTGTTTGGGGATAAACAGACGGGTATGGCCCTGCAGAAGTTTGTCTGGACGCCAATCCAACGGCATATTCTGATTCAGCATACTGCCTCTCCGGATGATCCTAGTTTGCGGGCGTACTGGCAGAAACGTACCCAACGAAAGTCGGCTGAGTTAGTACCCAGCAAGCAACGGATTGCCCGACGGCAGAACCATCAGTGTCCGGTCTGCAAAACGAGTTTATATACTGACGAAGCCCTGCATGTACATCATATCAAGCCGAAGCAGGAAGGCGGCAGTGATGCCTATTCCAATCTACGGTTAGTTCATGTAACGTGTCATCAACAGGTGCATTCGAAAGCATTCGCAGCAACGAAAACAAAGCAAGGAACCCTGAGTCGGTTGTCATCTGCTTGAGCCGGATGTGTTGAAGGCACAAGTCTGGTTCTGAGGAGGGAAGGGAGCCGCAAGGCTCCTGACCTATCCTACTATTGCCAGCCAATGATCAATTTCTTTTATCCCATTGGCGCTAATTTATGGCTGCAATCAGCGGTCCATATTAAACGCTCACTGGGTTTAACGCGGGGAAAAACTGATAAGGCTGATGCCCGGTTGATTGCTAAATACTGTATGCGCCATCAGCGTGATCAGAGGCTTTTTAAGTTGACTGACAAAGTGTTAGCTACTGTTCGCCAGCTTGCCCAGCAACGGGAACGTTTGATGGAGATGGCCAAGGCCTTCACGGATTTAAGTCAGGATTATCAGGCGATGGGCCTTTTAGCGGAACTGAAACTACATCAGCAGACCAGTGAGATAGCCTTAGTTGCCTTACAGAAGCAGATCAAGCTGGTAGAGGCTCAAATCGAGGGCTACATCAAGGCCTCCTCAGAGTTGAAATCGAACATGGATTTACTTATGAGTATACCGGGAGTGGGTCGACAAACGGCCTTATTTATGCTCATCTTCACCAGCAATTTCACCCGGTTTACGGACGCAAAAAAGCTAGCCAGTTATGTTGGTGTGGCGCCTTTCGCTTATGAGTCAGGTTCATCAGTAAGAGGCCGAACGAAGGTCAGTCGGATGGCAAATACCAAATTGAAACATCTTTTGCATATGGCTGCCTTAGCCGCGGTTAAGGCAAAAGGTGAATTGAGGGATTATTTTGAGCGGAAAGTAGCAGCTGGGAAGCGCAAGATGAGCGTTTACAATGCTATTCGCAACAAATTGGTGCATCGAATGGTATCGGTCATGGAGCGGAGAACGGCTTACATACCGATGTATCAGAAATAGAATAATTTTTAGTCGACAGGGCTTGTTTTGTTCATAGGAATCGCTCCTTCCTGAGACAACTCTATCTTCATTTATCGGCTTAAAGAAACGGGCGTTTCAAGAAACGCTTTCCTAATAGTTATTCTGGGCTTACTATTGGCATACCCAAACAAAAAGGCCGCGCAGCCACGGCGGCAAAATTCCGACCACAGCGGTGGGTCCCATGTTTCTAAAAGATAAATGTTGTTATTTAACACAAGAAAGGCGTAAAGGCGTGCTGAAATAATCACTCAATTATGCATTTACACAGAGCGGGCAATCTTCTCCAACACCCGGTGGCTATCACCAAACTTGCATAGCGCATCACAATGAGTCCGAAGCTCAGACATGAGCATGTAGCGAATTGGCGTGTTTGTCTGCTTAATTGACGGGCGGGTTAGTTGAATTTCTACCTCTTTCCTGCGACTATCAGGAACCACTAAATACAACGCAGTGGCATGGTCGGGTAATGAACAGATTAAATCCGTCAATCGTAGTATACCGGAATAAATGGACGTGCTTTTCTCAACCTCGAAGGCACAGATAATTCGTCCGGTACCTTTTTCTAACCAGACAATGTCAATTAGGCTGATCGTCTGGCTCGTTTCAGCTGAGACGGGTAGGGGAGGTAGAGCAGGTAAACTCAGGAAGGAAAACGAATGTCCGTTATAGTGACGGGACATGTCATTTCGTGCAGCGGCCACGTCATACCCCAGCGCCCGACCAATGGTTAGCAGGTGATACTGCATCTCGCTGTGCGTATGTTCTTCCTGTTGTTCATCAACCACACCTTTGTGGCGTTTTTCTATCTGTTTCTGAAGCTTTTCCCGATCAACGGCCGGTTGATCGGCCAGTCCCGGTACCAGCAGGTTACCCGCTCCAACCTCAAATAACAAACCCGCCAGGGCACCCAGGTCGTTTGACAGCACAGACCGATACTCGTTGTTTACCGTCAGCATCTTTTCACGGATGGCCAGGTATTCCGACCACGATCCTAGTTTCCGACGCTCATTAAAGAGTCGGTTATAGCCATTAATGATCGCCGTATTAAAAGGGAGGACCCAGGTTGGATGCAGAAAATAAAGAATACTGGCTACGGCCGGCCCTAGACCTTTGATCTTGTGCGCATCCAGTTTGTGAATTTCGTTGACGATGGTTTCGGGTTTGGTGGCCTTCAGGCAGCATTCCAGAAACTGGCCGAAGTATCGCTTGTGGTCCTGATTCTCATAAATATCTGGAATACGCAGCTTTGGTTTCCAGTAGAAAGGATGCGACGCGCCTTCAAATACCTGTTTCTGCTCGGTGATGCAGGTGAGCACAAACTCAAGAGAACTGCCTTTGAAATCGTTGGGAAACGAACCGTCTTTAATGTCACTGATGACTTGTAAGACGCCACGCCGGATCGAGCGAAAGGCTTTCAGACGGTCTTCATTGTGCAGAAACCAATTTTGGTAAATCAGATTCGGGTTTTGTTTGTAGTCGTCAACCAGGCGGGTAAAGGAGTCAGCAAGCATGATAGGGGGTAAAGCAATAAGTCAGGTGACTAAGGTGATGGATGAAAGGCAGATAAACAAGTGACCGTAACTAATTCAAATGACATTAACTTAATGAGATCCGTAAATTCTATAAGTCTACAGGGGTAATCTTGTAAAAACTCAGATCAATAACCACAAGTTATGTAGAGGAACAAACGCATATCTCAACGCAATGAAAAGTAACGTATTTAAACTAGCTGGCTTCTTCGTATTGATGGGGGGAGCTATGACCGCCTGTACAAAAAATAGTGAGGGTATAACGCCACAGGAACATGATGCCAATGTGTATCAACAGATTAACCATCGTATGATGGCAGAGATGGACAAAATGACGGACACTAACGACCCTGACCATGATTTCTCAATGATGATGCGAATGCACCACCAGGGGGCCATTGATATGTCGAACGAGGAACTTAAATCAGGCGACAATCAGGCCATGAAGGCGATGGCGCAACAGGTAATTACTGCTCAAACTGCGGAAATCAGCCAGTTTGCTCAATTTTTACAAGGCCATACGCCGGTTCCCATTGCGGCCGGACCCACCTACAATGCCGAGGAAATGGAGTCGATGATGAAAATGATGCGGGCGCAGGATGTCCGTATTCTTACGGGTGACTCGGATGTGGACTACGCCCAGCTTTTGATCGACCACCATCAAAGTGCCTTGGAAATGGCGATGTCAGAGCTTAAATATGGCGATGATGCCCAGATCCGGCAGATGGCTACAAAAATCATCGAGGATCAAAAGAAAGAAATTGGTACGCTACAAGACTGGCTGAAAGCCAATAAAAATTACTAACCAATACAGTTTCAAACCAACGTTTATGGCAATGAAAGGAAATCTGATAAGTGCCGCCGTATTGACCACAGTACTGGCTTTTACTGAGCCTATGTTTGCTCAAAGTGGCCAATCATCAGCCAGCAATGCAATGATGAAATCGATGCAATCGGGTATGACCAAGATGATGGGCATGAAAATGACCGGCGACTCCGATCATGATTTTGCCATGATGCTCAAGATGCACCACCAGTCAGCGGTCGATATGTCAGATATGGAAGTCAAGCAGGGCAAGAATGCACAGGTAAAGGCTCTGGGGACCAAAATCAAGACCAACAATCAGAAGGAGATTAAGGAACTTGACCAGTTTCTGAGCAGTCATAAACCTATGTCGGGGTCTTCGAAGTTAGGTCAGCAGGGTATGGAGATTATGCACAGCGGCAAGCACTCGATGAACGGCAACGTGGATCATGACTATGCCAGCATGATGGCCCAGCACCACCAGCAGGGCATTGATATGGCCCGTGTATTCCTGAAGGAAGGGAAGTCGGAAAAGATGAAGATAATGGCAAATAACGTTATCAAGGTGCAGACTAAAGAGATGGCCGAGCTTAAGAAGCTGGAAGTCAACCTGCACTAGCGAATAACGCTTGTTGAAACAGAAAATGCCCCGATTAACTTCTGCAAGCTAATCGGGGCATTTTCTGTTTAATGTAATAGCCAACAAGTTGACTACGAGTCTTTCTTCATCTTCATTTTACTGTGGTCCATACCTTTCATTTTACTATGGTCCATGCCTTTCATGTCGCCGGACATACCATCCATTTTCATTTTGCTATGATCCATCTTTTTAGCTGACTTCGCTGACTTTTTGGGTGCCTTTGTCTGTTTGGCATCTTGGGCAATAACCCCACCGAACAGGAGCAGTGAGAGAGTAAGGGTAATGAGTGAGTTTTTCATGATCAGTTGAGCTTTCCGTCGCTCACGTGAGCCGACATTTTAAAAACAGCGGATCGGGTGAATAGTTTACTTGCCGCCTGTACGGGAGGAAAAGCGGGCAAGGCCCCTAAAAATAATACTTGTCTCAAAGGCAGTATATGGATATTTTGTTGATATTCAGGAAGTTCTATAACGATTTCGCCGAATCTTACAAGCCCCGTTACTACCCGTTTGCGCGGAAGCCGCGTTCTTAGCGTATAGCCCTTAGTCGGCCACCTATAAACTCAGACGATTATGAACGATTCATTCTTCTCCGGTTGCGAACAATAGTCGCTCGGCTGCCTGCAACCCGCCCCAGCAAAAGCGGGGCTTCACCTGAAAGCCATTGTCAGATAGGTCCGGTGGTCTGGTGTAGACCATCAATAGCTGCCAAACATTCTGGTACTAAACCATCAACGTATGGACGCCTGACCTTACTAAGTTAAGCAAGGTGATGTACCGATAACCCCGACCATATCAAGAATCAGGTCAACGACTGACCAAGGTCATTGGATGTGCATCCGCCTATGCGTTGCTTTATCCTGTGACTAAATCAATATAAACACAAACGATTATGAACAATACATTTTTAACAATCATCAGCCACCGCTCATCCGGTCTGGGCAAACTCATCCTGAACAAGCGAAGCCTTACGTTGAAAATAGGCTTAATGGGCTTGTTACTGCTCGCATTTGTGGCGGTCTTCGCTACGGGCAACAACCTTGAGCGGGGTATCAATACGGACACGAAAACCAATGCTGTCGCTCTGTTAACGGCGCAACGGGTGGTTGACGACGGCATGGACATGGTTCATCAGGGTATGGACGTGGTAAAGTCCGGCAAAAAAATGATGGATAAAGGCAAAGCCACCAAGGATAAACACATGATGGAACGGGGGATGAAACTGATAAACATGGGCATGGACATGATGGCCATGGGTCAGGAGATGATGACCGATGCAAAGAGCAAAATGTCTGGCAAAAAAGGGGCTGACATGGACATGAACACAATGGGCAAAGACAAATCCATAACCGACAAAGGCATGGGTGCTATGGGCAAAGATAAAGCCGCAACCGATAAGGGCATGGCGGACGATAACATGGACATGATGGACAAGGGCATGGGCATGATGGATAAGGGCAAAGGAATGGCCGACAAAGGGATGGGTATGATGGACGATGATATGATGGATAAGGGTATGGACATGATGGACAAAGGCATGACAATGACGGACATGTGTTGCGGAGACAAGATAAAGAAAGCACCCATGAAAAAATACCCGATGAAAAAAGGCAAAGCCCCAATGAAGAAGGCTCCGATGATGGACGATGATATGTGATCTGAGCTGTCCAGAAACTGGGATATAGTCACGCAATACCTCACTGCCAAGGCGTAAAGTATAGACAGTAAAATCTACTTAATCATCAGCAATCCAAAGAGTTATGAAAAAAATAATCATGCCGATGCTACACGTCAGCATCATGTGTCTGTTCCTCGTCACGTTTGCGTCGGTTTTCGTCGCGGGCTGCTATACGAAAAAAAATGTCAGCGGGGACACTAGCGCCGATTCCGTGGCCCAGGCAGCCGGGCAGCCGAGCAATGATGGGGGTATGAACCAATTCCATCAGGGTATGGATATGGTCACTTCTGGCAAAAAGATCATAGATGAAGGTCAGGACGCCAACGATAAACCAACCATAAAAAAGGGGCTGGAAGTCATGGCAAAAGGGCTGGACAAAATGGATAAGAGTAAAGAATCAATAAAAAAAGAGCAGGGTACGCTGGCCGATAGAACTATGACCAACGATGATATTTCCTTAATGGACATGGGTGTGGCCCTGATGAATAAGGGTAAAGATATGGCCGATAAAGGAATTGAAATGAACACGATGGACAAAGGCATGACCATGATGGACGAAGGCATGGACATGGTGGATAAAGGCATGGGATTGACCCGGAAATGTTGCGGAAATTAAGGGGACTGTACTCTACACAACAACCGATAAAATCCATGTGTATGACGTATCATCGAAGCGGCATTTCAATTCTGTCGATAACAGTCATGCTACTGGCAGGTGTATCGGTCACCAAGGCGCAAAGCGAGCATGAAAAGCACCATCCGCAGGCCTCAGCCGCGCCGATGTCTGGAACAGCAACCGCCATGTCGTCAGTAACTATTGCGCCCGATTCGGGCGGGGCTCCAGGGGGGATGGCAGGTGGTGGCAAAGGGGGGATTGGTGGCAGTGGGATGGATGACGGAGCCAAAGGGGGGATGATGGCCGAAATGGGGGATATGATGAAGGGGATGGGCAAGGCTCCCCCAATGGCACCCTATCCAACCCTGATGCAGATGCCGGACCTGATCCCCGAAAAACGTGACGAAATCAAACAGGCATCCGATGCCTGGATCAGCGAAGGGAACGCACAAATGGCTTCTGGCCTGCGAAAACTATCGGATGCCGTACAGTCCCGAAATCAGGATTTGGACATTAAACGGGCCGCTACCGAAGAAATTCGGCAAGGTCAACGGCTGCTCGAAAGCGGATTTTCCGCGCAACGGGCCTTGGCCGAAAACGAAGACCCGCGCACGATGGCACAGCAGTGGTTCAACCAGACTATGGGACTCGCGTCCACCAATCAGCCGGAGAAACTACCGGGGTTTGGTGGGCTGTCGTGGTTTCACTACGTTATCATGCTGATGCTGGTGGCGTTTGCCGTCACGATGATCTGGCTGTATTTTCAGAAGATGAAACGCGCTAACGCGCTCGTTGAAAAATTGGGCGGCAACCCGAACGAGTCGATATCACCTCCGGGCGGTGCCAAGCCCGATGCTGCGGCACCCACGGGTGGCTCACTACCTGCCGCACCTAGACCATCTGCGGCAAAACCCGAACCGGCTGATGCGGTCATCCCTGCGCCTGCGTCTCCCGCGCCCGTTGCTCAACCGGGTGCCGCGCCCAATCCCGACAATACGCCCTCGAAACCAAATTCGTTTTCGGGTACGTTGCTGGTGTCCGAAATTTTTCAGGAAACCCCCAACGTCAAGACCTTCCGACTGACCGATCCGGGGGGCGGCAGACTGCCGTTCAATTACCTGCCGGGGCAGTTTATCACCTTATCGGTAACACCAAACGGCATCCCCCTCAAACGATCCTATACCATTGCTTCCTCGCCTACGCACCGGGATTACTGCGAAATCACCGTCAAGCAGGAAGAATTTGGCACCGTATCGCGGTATCTGGATATGGAGGTTCACACCGGCGAATTGCTGCAAGTCACCGGGCCGTCAGGCAAATTTATATTTACTGAAACACACGCTAAAAGTGCGGTGTTCATTGGCGGTGGTGTCGGGTTAACGCCCATGATGAGTGCCACCCGCTATTTAACCGATCGCTCCTGGAAAGGGGAAATTTATTTTTTCTTTTCCTGTAGGGACGAGGACAGCATTATTTTCCGGGAAGAACTGGTATACCTGCAAAAGAGGTACTCCAATTTACACGTCTTTTTTGTGCTCAGCCGACAGCAAGGCGGGGCCAGTGTTGAGTTCATACCCGGTCATCTTACCAAAGAACTATTGGCTGAACGGGTGCCGAATATTGTCTCCCGCATGATCCACATTTGTGGACCAAAGTCATTGATGGATGCGGTAACGTTAATGTTGAAAGCGCTGAACGTACCGAAAGAGAATGTTATGCAAGAGGTATTTGCAGGTCCGCCACCGGTCGACAAGGCTCCGTTACCGACAACCGATGCACCTGTAAAAGCGCCGGACGGTGAAGAATCAGAACAACCAGCTGCACCTGAAACACGCGCCAATACGGCGGTCGTCACCTTTGCTAAATCGAACAAAACGGCCCTGCTGACCCCGGACAAATCGATACTGGAAGCGTCGGAAGACATTGGCGTAAACATCGACTATTCGTGCCGGGTGGGGACGTGCGGGATTTGCAAGGTCAAGCTGTTGTCAGGCAACGTGACGATGGCAGTTCAGGACGCGCTGACCGATGAGGACAAAGCACAGCAAATCATCCTGGCGTGCCAGGCTAAAGTAACCGCACCCGTCTCAGTAGACGCCTGAACCCCATGAAAAACGAACGAACTATTATCGGTGGGCTGCTTGCCTTTCAGCTTGTACTGTGGCTAGGCTTCCTGTTTCATCATTCACCGCGCTTCCCTGGTAGTCTGACGGGCGGAGTTCTAGCTGTGTTAGGCGCGTTGCTGATGATTTTACCGCCCCTGATCTATTCTGCCGTGAAGCGGATTGAGGGGGTTAAGCAATTCGTCACGAAGCGCGTATCGCTCGGTACCCTGCTGACGGGGCACGTCTATACGGGTATCATCGGCTCGATTCTGGCGATTCTGCATACGGGCCACCATTTTCAAAACAACCTCGGTATCTGGCTGACGGCCATGATGCTGCTAACGGTATTCAGTGGCTTCGTCGGGCGGTATTACCTGGCGTATGCGTCGATGGAAGTGCGCGAGAAAAAAGACCTGCTCAATAGTCTGGCCACCGAGTATAACCAACTAACAGCGGCAATGGCACAGCCGCAGAACGCCGACATGGCCTACGTGGCCTCCCATGATGTTGTGGGCCGCGACTTGAACAGTTTTTGGGGAACCGAGCCTGCGGTGGTTGACCTAAATGCCCCGCTCAAACTCCGCGCCGAGCGGCTGACCGAATCAATCGCCGATCTCGAATACGCCATAGCGACGCACGATATCCTGAAACGACGCATGACCTACTGGCTCGTCGCCCATATTGCCACGTCGAGTGCCTTTTATATACTGCTCGTTTTCCACATCTGGTCAGCGATTTATTTCGGACTGCGATGGTTCAACTAAAAGGGCAAACCTGGTTGTTGATGCTGGCCGGGCTGGTGTTTGCGGTAGCCGTTTTCTACGCATTCCGACAGCCCAACAGCAAGCCCATAAACGTCAACTGGCAGAGTCAGGTGAGTCCGGGTCACCTCTCGGCGGCTCACGCGCAATTTGCCACCAACTGTGCCGCCTGCCACACGCCGGTGATGGGCATTAACGAAGCGAAATGTATTAGTTGCCACGCCGACAACAAAGAATTGCTGGGTCGGCAGCCAACCGCCTTTCACGCGACCATCGGCAACTGCGTGTCCTGCCACATGGAGCATCTGGGGGTGAACGCAAACCTGCGCGTGATGAACCACGAAGCCTTAGCCAAAATCGGTGGGAAGTTGTTTGCGGGCGGAACGAAGATGCCTAACCAGGCCGCTAAAGCCCAGTTGCCCGCCAATCACCCGCTACTGTCATCCCTCGAAGCCGAACTGAAATGCGCTAGTTGCCATAACCCCAAAGCCCCGCCCCATTTCGGTTTGTTCGGCCCGGACTGCGCGTCGTGCCATGCCGCTACGGAGTGGACGATTTCGGCGTTTCAGCATCCATCCCCCCGCTCAACGGAGTGCGTTCAGTGCCATCAGGCCCCGCCAAGCCACTATATGATGCACTTCGAGATGGTTGATAAAACGGTGGTGGCCGGGGGGAGCAGCGGGCAGATTGAGGGGTGCTGCGGAGGGGTTGACGTGACACAGTGCTACAAATGCCACCAAACGACCTTTTGGAACGACATCAAAGGCGTGGGTTTTTACAAGCATCATTGACGTACCGATGGAATCAGATTGTATCAAAGTAAATTAGCCAAATCACCACAATGACGCTCAAACCATACTCAGCGAGTGTTCTATCAGTGGCGGGATTCATTCTGTCGGGCATGGGTTTGTACTTTATTATCCTTCGGCCTCCTTTATTGCCTGAGGACCTGCACTACATGGGAACATCTGTGCAGACAGTGAAACAGCATTTACCTATGCTTCCATCTTGGTTGCAAAAGGTTTTTTGGGTACTGGGCGGTCACCTGTTTACCACCGGGTTGTTGACTGTTTTTATGGCCCGCACTTCGTTTCGTACTCGCTCACCTGGGGTCGTTACCATTACTATGCTAGCAGGGTTGAGTTCAATTGGCTGGATGACGATTGTCAATTTTATAATTGGTTCAGACTTCATGTGGCTCCTGCTGAGCTTCACATTTCCCTGGGTAGTAGCGTTGGTTCTCTACCGTCTGCGTATATAGTCGAGTTACAACGTCAGGGCGTATATTTTTATGTGAACTCTTGAGGTGTCCCTATAATCAAGATGTAGCTGGCTCAGCCGACCAATGACCGAAGTTAACTGGTTGCTAAAAAAAGCTGATGAGCCGGTCAATCCCAAAATATTCCGTTTAAAATGAAATATCAATAATTTAACAACCAATCAATCTTTTACTATGAAAAACTCTCTTGGCGTACTCGCCTTCCTGTTGCTGGCCGGACTCGGCGACGCGGCCCAGGCCCAGACTACCCCCAAACACAAAGCCCATGCTGCTGTCAAACCAGCCCATGAGGATTACATGGTGATGAAGGGCGGCAAAATGATGATGATGCAACACGGCAAACTGTCGCCTATGACGATGAACATGACCATGAGCGACGGCACCCTCTGCATGACCGATGGCACCTGCAAGGCTAAAGACGGCACGGTTACAAAGATGAAAGAAGGTGACCATTGCATGATGAAAAACGGCAAAATGATGGTACATCCCGGCACCAGCAAAATGCCCTGACGGACAAACTGATCCAGTTGACCCACGGTCATAACCTAACACAAAAGGGGGTAGCTAGTAAATAGCTACCCCCTTTTGTCATCCGCTTAATTTGCTACCGACGCGACAGTCCGTTCAGAAATTGTAACCCAGCCCACCACCAACTGTTTTGTACCGGGTATCGTAATCGGTGTGCAGAAACAGATTTTTGGTGACGGTGTACTGTAGCTCAACATGCGCCCGCACATAACTCCCCACTAACCACTGCGTTTGATACTGGAAATCCAGGCGGGGAAACAACATTTGCTGGCCGTTTAGCTGGAAACGGACGTTACCGCGTGTATCGAGTTTTACTTCGGACTGAATCAAAAACGGCAACATATACCGAATACCCGCCACAGCCCGGACGATACGCCGGTCGGTAACGACCCCATCTTCGGGCCGTACCCGGCGCAAAAACTCTTCATTCCCGCCGTCAATCCCGGCAAACACCCGCAACCAATCGCCGAGATAGCGTTCATAGTCCAAGTCGAACTCGAACCGATTTGTGCGCCAGTCGTGGTCTCCCCCGGCAACGATGGCGTTTTTGTTAGTAGAGACATTTAGACTAAAATAGTTGATCGGATAACCGGGTTGCAGGAAGCCCCAGACAAACGGCTGATTATCGCGCATGTCGCGCAGGTGAAGTTTTTGAATAGCAGCAATGGATGAGTCCGGTTTGTCGCCATAGCTAACCACGCGGGCCATTCCGCTGAGCATGTGATACAGTAGGTGACAGTGAAAAAACCAGTCTTTCTCGTCATCAGCCATAAACTCAATCGTGACGTTTTCCATGGGCGATACGTTCACCGTATGCTTCAGGGGTGAATACTGACCCTGCCCGTTCAGTACGCGGAAGTAATGACCATGCAGGTGAATCGGGTGCATCATCATGGTATTGTTCGTCATACGGATACGCACAATTTCGCCCCGCCGAATCTGAATCATATCCGCACGGGACAGTGGTTGTCCGTTGAAGCCCCAGATGTAGCGGAACATATTGCCCGACAGGGTGAGCGGTATTTCGCGGATAGGGCGATTCGCCGGAAAGACAATCGGTTCGGGAGACTTGAGAACGCTGTAGTCGATGGTATTCTGCTCGTCCATCATATTCATCCCTTCCATACCCCCGCCCCCACTGCTCATTCCTTTCATCCCGGCCATATCGCCAGTTTTACTGTCCATGTTCATTTTGCTGTGATCCATGCCAGCCATGTCATCCGGCTTTTTGCTGTCCGTTTTCGTAGTGGGCATCGAATCCATTTTCATGGCCATGTTACTATGATCCATGCCCCGGTCCGCCGACGCGGGCATGGAGGAGTGGTCCATCTGTTCATGGTCCATCCCCGTCATGTCCATCTTACCATCTTTGGCCGTTTTCATGCCGTCCCTGTTCATGCCACTGTGATCCATCCCAGCCATTGATCCAACCGCTTTTGACGGCTTTGAGGCCTTTTTTTTCGGAGTCGGCTGCTTGGCAGACGGCTTTTCACCCATATCCATCTGGCTGTGGTCCATCCCGGCCATCGGATCCTGCTTTTTCGGTTTGACGGGTACGGCCTGTGCTGGCTTAGTCTGTCCCATCTGCATCTGACTATGGTCCATGTTCCCCATGGTTGGTTCTTTGGTGCCCGGTTTTGCCGAATTTACGGGTTGTTGGCTAGCCCCATGATTCATCCCGGCCATATCGTGCATCATGGGGCCGTTCATGTCGGAGTTAGTCTGAGCAGTTGTGTCGGTTTTGCCCATGTTCATCGTACCCATGCCCACCCCCCCCATTCGACTCATGTTGGCGGTTAATTTATACAGATCGGGGCGGGGGATAGTGGGGGCGTACTTCGCCTTACCCTTTCCCAGCAAAGCCGTTGCGTAACCAGAACCGTCTTGTGCCGTCGCCCGTACTTCAAAAGCGCCACCGTTTGGGACAGTGACAATAAAGTCATAGGTCTCAGCAATGGCAATTAGCCGCCGGTCAACGTCCACCGGTTGAACATCCAGACCATCGGCAGCAATCAACTTCATGGGACCACCGGCATAATTAACGTGAAAATAGGTGGACGCACTGGCGTTGATAACCCGAAGCCGAACGGTTTGACCTGCTTTGATTTCCGGGTATCGAACCGTGTCTTTTCCATTTACCAGGAACCGGTCGTAGTAAACGTCGGAAATATCCATCGGTGCCATTTTCATCATCGACTGCCGCAGGTACGCCCCCACGGCCTTGTGCTGAATAATGCGGTTGAGCGATTGGACATTGTTTTTTTTGATCGAGTACCATTCGTTGCGCCGTTTCAGGTTTTTCAGGATATGGGCCGGATTTTCATCCGTCCAATCCGACAATAGTAACACCAAATCATGATCTACTTTGTGAGTGGGCTGCTGAGGTTGAATGGCAATCGAGCCGTATACGCCAATCTGCTCCTGATAGCGCGTGTGGGAGTGAAACCAGTACGTACCTGACTGAACGAGGGGGTACTCAAACGTGTAGGTGTCGCCCGCTTGAATAGGGGGGGTATTCAAATACGAAACACCATCCTGTTTGTTGGGGAGCAGGATGCCGTGCCAGTGCAGTGAGGTTTCTGTTTTCAGTTTGTTATGAACCCGGATAACGGCTACATCACCTTCTGTAAACCGCATGGTGGGTCCGGGAATTCCACCGTTTATGGTCATGGCCTTTTTGGGTTTGCCCGTAATATTAACCGTCTGTTCATCAATGATCAGATCATACGGTACCCGTTTCCCTGTCGGCTTTACGTTCGCCAACGCCTGTGGCCGCGACACTGGTAAACTTGTTTTGACAGCTGGGAAGTTAGACTTGTCAGGATTGTGAGGTTGCTCAGCCGACCGATTGGCATCGGGCATTGTGTGCTGTTGATGTTGTCCATTGCTGGCCGTAAACACCAGAACAAGACAAGTGATGAGAAAAAAACGTTTCATAATCAGTGCTTTCGAATTATAATTTAATAAAACAAAAAGCCCTACCTTATAGCAGAGCCGTTTATAATTGACAGGCCTGGTCTCTCAACCCTCTTTACTTATCCAGTTCAGCGATTTTGTCCTTCATTTGCCTGATTTCTTTTTCCTGCGCTGAAATGATATCCTGCTGTAACTTTTGCAGTTCGGGATCGCTGAGTTTGGCCGCCCTAGCCATCAGAATGGCTGCGGCATGGTGCGGAATCATCGACTTGGCAAACTGCTTATCGCCAACCGCCGTTTGATCACGAATGAGGAAAAAAAAGCCGACCAATGCTAGGGTACTAATCGCGACGACCAGAACATTCCGCTGTTTGTTTGTATACATGGACGACATTAATAGTACTTCGATAATAAGCATTGGCATTGTCATCAGGCCAGCCATATACAACTGATTGACGTTCGGAATTACATTTTCAAAGCGGTCCACCATCGAGTACATAAGGGTATACATTGATAAAAAGGACAAGACTCCCATGATGGCTAATTTGCCGTAGTGGTTTTGCCCAGCCATCGTGTGGCCCTGCTGCATTGACCGAGCCTGGTCGGTATGTTGATTGTGTGTTTCCATAAATAGATTTGTTGAGTACTGTTAAAACAAATAAGCTGCCCCACCGGACAGTGGACCAGCTTATAAGATTAAGATCATACTATTACAAAATTTTGGAAATCAGGGCCGTGGTATTGGGTCTGCTTTATAGCCTGCCCGTTCAACCGCTTTTCGAACCTCCTCACCAATGCGGTTGTCCGTTGTCTGCACGGTTAGAATCTTATCCGGGCTGGCGGTGTCTACATTCCAGCCATCGAGTTGTTCGATGTCATTGAGAAAAGGCGTTACGGTTGCCACGCAACCACTACACTTAATGTTTGTTTTGAAATTCAATGTTTCCATGTTCGTTATGATTTTTGTTATGTGTTTTGATTAAACGTAACCTTCGTTCATTACAACTTAGCCGCCCGAAGTCGTAAGCTGTTGGTAACCACCGACACCGAGCTAAGAGCCATTGCCGCCCCGGCAATCATCGGGTTCAGTAGGAAACCGTTGATGGGGTACAGCAGTCCGGCGGCAATGGGAATGCCGATGAGGTTGTAGATGAACGCCCAGAACAGGTTCTGCCGAATGGTCTGTACTGTTTTCCGGGAGAGCTGGAGGGCTTTGGGTACACTGTTCAGGTCGGAGGTGATGAGTGTCATCTTGGCCACGTCCATCGCAATGTCGGAGCCGCGGCCCATCGCAATACTGACATCGGCCTGCGCCAGTGCCTGCGAGTCGTTGATGCCATCGCCAATCATGGCCACGACCTTGCCCTGTTGCTGAAGCTCCTTCACAAACGCGGCTTTATCGGCGGGCAGGGCTTCGGCCCGGAAATCACTCAGGCCGACGGCTTTGGCCACAGCCTCAGCCGTTTGCGCGTTGTCGCCGGTCATCATATACACGGCAATACCCCGTTTTCTGAGTGTATGAATGGCTTCACGGGAGGTCTCTTTTACCGGATCGGCAATGGCCAGTACCGCCAGAACGCGCGTCTGATCGGCGAAATACACGACCGTTTTCGCTTCGTTTTGCCAGCCAGTTGCCAACAGTTGAACCGCCCGGTCAACCCCAACACCACGCTCCGTTAATAGCCGGGCGTTACCCACGGCATACGTCGTGTTCCCGTAGCGGCCTGAAACGCCCCGGCCGGTCAAGCTCTCAAACTCCTCAAGAGCCGTGCCGCTGATGCCGTTATCTCGTAGCCGCTCGACGACAGCATCGGCCAGGGGGTGTTCAGATTGGGACTCCAGCGCGTAGAGTATGGGCAATAAATTGGCCACCTCACCGTCGCTTACCTGCCAGGCCAGATCCGTTACGGTCGGTTTGCCTTCGGTAATGGTGCCGGTTTTGTCGAGTACGACGGCATTGACTTTGTAACCGAGTTCCAAACTTTCCGCATCTTTGATCAAAATATTATTGTCGGCCCCTTTGCCTACACCGACCATGATGGCCGTTGGCGTAGCCAGCCCCAGCGCACAGGGACAGGCAATGACCAGTACTGTAACGGAGGTCAGCAAAGCATGAGTAAACGCGTTTTCACCTCCTAAGAGCATCCAGGCTCCGAACGTCAGGATGGCAATACCAATGACAACGGGCACGAAAATCCCGGCAATTTTATCCACTAATTTCTGTACGGGTGCTTTGCTGCCCTGGGCTTCCTGCACCATTCGGATAATCTGCGCCAGTACGGTTTCACCCCCTACCTTCTGTGCCTTGAATCGAAATGCACCTTTCTGGTTGATGGTCCCGGCAAAGACCAACCCGCCCGGTCGCTTTTCAACCGGCACCGGCTCACCCGAAATCATACTTTCATCGACGAACGAGTTACCTGACTCGACCACGCCATCCACCGGAATCTTCTCGCCCGGTCGCACGACAATGACCTGTCCGACGCGTACCAGTGCAATGGGTAATTCGCGGTCAGTGTCACCCTCGACAACGCGGACGGTTTTGGGTTGCAGGCCCATCAGTTTCTTGATCGCCGAGCCGGTGTTCGATTTGGCCCGTTCTTCCAGCAGCTTACCCAATGAAATAAAGGCAATGACTACCGCAGCGGCTTCAAAATAAACGTGTGGGTGAAGGCCCCGACTGTGCCAGAATTGGGGGTAAAATGTATTGAAGGCACTAAACAGAAAGGCAATGCCCGTTGAGAGCGCCACCAGCGTGTCCATGTTGGTCTTGCCATGACGGGCCTGCTTCCAGGCGTTGACGAAGTAGGACCGCCCCAGCCAAAACACCACCGGTGCTGACAGCGCCATCATAATCCAGTTGGCGCTGGGCGCATTCATGAAGAACATACCCAATACGACCACTGGAACGGAAAGAATGCCTGCCCACAAGGTTCGCTTCTTCAGCGATTCGTACTGTCGCTGTTGCGCTTCCTGTTGTACCTGCTGAGGATCGTCAACGTCGACCACTAAGTCGTAGCCAATCGACTGTATTACCTGCTGCATCCCGGCCGGGGTAATCAGTTTAGCATCATACTCGACCGAAGCCGACTGGTTGGCGTAGTTGACAGCCGCTTTCGCAATGCCGGGTGTATGGCTAAGCATGGACTCGACACTGACGGCACAAGCTGCGCAGGTCATCTCCAGTACTGGAAACGTTTGGCGGGTTAGCTCACCCCTAGTTGCGGATTTTGCAGGAGCAGTAATGGGTTGGGTCATCATGGTTTCGTCAATTTATAGGACAAAGATCGCCCCGCGTACCACCCCTTTCGTTATACAATTACCCCGGCCGCTTGTGAGATTTTAGGGGAACCCGGTTAGGATGCCGCACCACCAGCGTATTGATTGCACGGCCGCTTACAGGGTCCCCTGCTGTAACGCTTGTTTCTGTTGACGTACCTGACGGAAATAGGAAGGAGTCAGGCCGGTCTGCTGCCGAAATTGGTTGGAAAGATGTTGCACACTACTGTAACCCGTTCGGTGGGCAATTTCGGTGAGGGTCTCATCTGAGTAGACCAGCCATTCTTTCACCTTGTCGATTCGCCGGAGGATGATATACCGTTCCAACGTGATGCCCTCTGTTTTTGTAAACTGACCGCTGATGGTGTCATAATCCAGGCCCAGCGCGTCCTGAATCTGGGTTGATAGACGGCGGTTTGGCCGGTCCGCCGGTGCGGATCCGATGTTGCTATCACTAAGGTCAGTCGCCTGGGCGAAATAGGAATCAACAAAGGTTTTGGCTCGCTGGTGAACAGTCAGTTTCTGTTGGCCCTCCAGAAGACTAAATCCCTGTTTCGATAAAACGGTCTGGATGCGCTCCATGTCATTCGACGTCAAAGCGTCCCGAAGTGTGACCTTTCCTAACTGAACAGTAAGGACATCGAAGCCAGCCTGGGTCAGTTCGCTTTGAACGACATCGATGCACCGGGCGCACACCATGCCCCGAATTCGTAGCAAACCTCCCTGGTGTTCCGCGTTACCGTCGTTCTGATCGTCCGGTTGAATCGCTTTTATTATTGTTGGCTCCATCTCTATCAGGCAATATCTAACAGGGCCGCCGGACTGTTGAATGCCAACCCGACTACTTACCCCGTCACCGCGCACTGTTAATAATGTAGGCAGTGTACTCAATACGATAACAAACAAAGCTATGGGTATGCGTGATGCCAGGGCTTGCAAAATTTGGGTCTTGCCTTGCAGAATTTTTGTAGTATGGCCTTTTCTAGCGTAAAGTGAGTTAATTAGAATGAGTTAGCGTGTTTTGCGCTTTCAGAATACACAACGAATACTAACGGAACCAGAAATATGACGCATCAACACCGGTATATGATACACGGCCTAACGACCACCGAGCAGGCCGAAGCCATCCGAAACCGTTTGATTGGTCAGCCCGGTATCATCGACGCCCTGTTAACAGTTGACCCACCCGAAGCCTTGCTTACGGTTGAGCAACTTCCTTCCGTTGCCGACATACAGCAATTGGTTTCGACGGTCGGGTCATTTCATGTAATGGAAGCTCGTGATGAACCGGTCCCCACACATACCGACCATCAGGCCAGCGGGTCGCCTGCCAATCACCCGCATGACCACGAACCGGATGCAAACCACGAAGCGTCTGCTGCCGAATCACCCGCTGAACAGCGGGCACTGCAACACATTGGGCACGATGGCCACAGTGGCCCCAACAATCCTGAACAACATCAGGGCGGTATGGGCATGGAACATGAGTCGATGGATCACGCCCAGATGGATCATTCTAAAATGGATCATTCCAAGATGGGGCATAGCCAGCAGGGCGGGCATGACGGTCCGCCGATGCGGGGACACGATCATGGGGCCATGATCGCCGACTTTTTACGCCGATTCTGGATTTGTCTCGCCCTGTCGGTGCCGGTTGTCCTCCTGTCGATGATGTTTCGCGACCTGACAGGCTATACTATTGATTTCCCCTTTCGGAATGGGGTGGTGCTGGTGCTTGCGTCCATCATTTATGGCTACGGCGGCTGGCCATTCCTGACGGGTATGATCGGCGAACTAAGGAATCGGCAGTTGGGCATGATGACGCTCGTTGCCGTAGCCATCACCACCGCCTATGTCTATAGCGTCGTCGTATTGGTTGGGTGGTTGAGTGGTATGGATTTCTTCTTTGAGCTGGCCACGCTGATTGATATCATGCTGCTGGGCCATTATTTCGAGATGAAATCGGTAGCCGGAGCCTCACACTCATTGGAGTTGATCGTACAGATGTTGCCTTCAGATGCCCATAAAGTGAATGGAGATACCATCAGCGACGTAAACGTAACGTCGTTGACTGTTGGGGACGTAGTATTGGTTCGACCTGGCGAACGTATTCCAACAGATGGCGAGGTGGTTGAGGGAGATAGCGCGGTAAATGAGAGTATGTTAACGGGCGAGAGTGTACCCGTACAAAAAGCGCTGCGCGATACGGTAATCGCCGGAGCGGTCAACGGAGAAGGGTCGCTTAAAATTAAGGTCACCCACCGGGGAGAAGATAGCTACCTCAATAAAGTGGTCAAAATGGTTGAGGAGGCTCAGACTGCCAAATCGCAAACCCAGACCCTGGCTGACCGCGCAGCGGGCTGGTTAACCATCATTTCCCTGTCGGTGGGGTTAATTACGCTTGTAACCTGGCTCTGGCTGGGTAAAGACGTCGCTTTTGCCATCGAGCGGATGGTGACGGTCATGGTGACGGCCTGCCCCCACGCCCTGGGCGTGGCCATTCCGCTGGTAGTAGCCATCTCCACGGCCATTTCAGCCCAAAAGGGACTACTTATTCGCAACCGGACTGCCTTTGAGGAGGCCCGCAAAATTACCGCGATGGTCTTTGACAAGACCGGCACGTTGACCGAAGGTGAGTTTGGCGTTACACGCGTCAAGGTGTTGTCGGCAGATATGGACGAGACTACTATGCTAGGTACGACAGCCGCTTTGGAACAACAGTCACAACACCCGATTGCCCAGGGCATTGTTCGTGAGGCCCAAAAAAGGAAACTGGATTTGCCAGCAATCAGCAACTTTCAATCCATTACGGGTAAAGGGGTTATGGCTATAGTGAACGGAAAATCGGTCGTAGTCGTCAGTCCTGGCTATCTGAAAGAAAAAGGTATCAAACTGCCCCCGGATGCTACTGGCAGCGAAGCGGAAACGGTAATCTTCGTTCTGATAAACGATCAACTGATGGGTTACGTAGCCTTAGCTGACCGTATACGCGATGATTCCAAAGAAGCCGTTCGACGCTTACAGGAGTCGGGTATAAAGGTGTATATGGCCACCGGTGATAACCAGAAAGTAGCCGATGCCGTGGCTAAAGAACTGGGTTTGGACGGGGTATTCGCCGAGGTGCTGCCCGACCAGAAAGTAACGATCGTAAAGGATTTACAGGCAAAAGGCCAATTCGTAGCCATGACCGGCGACGGGGTTAATGATGCTCCCGCCTTAGCGCAGGCCAACGTAGGCATCGCCGTAGGTTCCGGCACCGACGTTGCCGCTGAGACTGCCGACATTATCTTAGTCAACAGTAAACCCACCGATATTACCAACCTGGTTGATTTTGGAAAGGCTACCTACCGCAAGATGATTCAGAACCTATTCTGGGCGACGGGCTATAATGTGATTGCCGTTCCGCTGGCGGCTGGGGTGCTGTATCCCAACTTTGTGCTTAGTCCGGCTTTGGGTGCTGTATTGATGAGTGCAAGTACGGTGATTGTGGCGCTGAACGCACAACTCCTAAAGCGGAGTCTTCACCCCAAACAGGAATAGCTACTACTCCTTTACGGTTAATTTTATCCGTTCAATGGACTGTTTCTCTAAAATTAAGGCCCGGTCACCAAAGCAATAAAGAGCTTTAGCGACCGGGCCTTAACCTTGTAAAGTATCGAGTTCGTACCGTTACTACTTGTTCATATGGGTATGCTGATTCTCAAAGCAGTGCAGGGCGCAGGCTGTTCCTTTGTAGCTTTCATGCACATTCCCGATTTTTTTGCCCTTAGCATTAAAAATGTCACAGGTTTTGTCCGGATTATTTTTGATGGTGAACATCAGATCGCCATTGGCATC
Source organism: Spirosoma aerophilum (assembly GCF_054782495.1). Taxonomy (NCBI): domain Bacteria; kingdom Pseudomonadati; phylum Bacteroidota; class Cytophagia; order Cytophagales; family Cytophagaceae; genus Spirosoma; species Spirosoma aerophilum. Next base: position 155,696 of record NZ_BAAGSJ010000040.1, read on the forward strand.
CATATAGGTTTTCCCGTCTTTTCCCATATGCCCCATTTTCTTGTTCGTTTTGGCATCGACTAAGTTGCCCTGTCCGTCTACAAAGGCCATTTTGTGTCCTTTTGCATCCTGTATCATCTTGTCTTTGGTAACGAGTCCAATCGTTGCTCCCGTAGCGTCTTTCACCTGCCCAGTGGCATTGATCGTCATCGGTTGTTTATAATTGGCACTTTGCGCATACGTATAAAAGGGGCTGGTAATCAGGCAGACAAAAAGAAAAACGAGTGCTAGTGATTTCATGATAGTATTGTTAAAAGTTGGTTGTAGTTAGCCAAGGCGACTCGCTTGTTGTATCCGTGGGCTTCACCCATGTAGCGTACCAAGCAAGATCACTGGATTAGATAATGATCTGTATAAAGGTCAGAAGTTCGAAGATTCAATGAGATGATCTTAGTTACATGAATTCCTGACCTTTCTCATATTTCTACAACTGAAGCAGTTAACTCTTCATTTGACAGTCTTACATGAAAAAGGGGTGGAAAACGGCAGGCAGGAATATGAACTACTTGGCTTTGCCTTAAGACAACTGATAACCTTATACTGACCTATGAACTAGACGCTCAGTCAGAGAAGACTGTTAAGCCATGAATCGGAGGTCAGAACACGAATTGAGGCAATGAGAACTAAGTGGCTTACCATACAAAATTGAGAGAAGCTGCACCTTCGAGCATTCTGAAAAGTTTAGCCAATCGATGTGATCCGTACTATCTGCCAGACAATTGCCTGCTAAGATCAGTTGTACGCTATGCCCTTGTTGAAAATCTTTTCCAAACAACGTTCCAGCTCGTCTACTGCTACATATATGTCGTCTTCCAATCCGGCAGCCCAACCCCCCGTTGCTGCTGAGCCGTGAAAGTAGGCCGAATAGCGTAGGCCGAGTTGCTCAGCCATATTTCGGTAGAAATCGGGGAAATAGGTTGGGGTGAACAACTCAAACAGATGTGTGCCCGGTTGGCACCAGAGGATGTTTACAAACGAGGCCCCGTGTGGACCAATTATAAATTCGGCGTTTTGGTAGATAGCCACCTGGTCAGCTACTGAACGGGGCTTGTCTTCGATCACCTCAATGTTATAGCGTCGCAGCAAATCGATCAGATCAGGCTCGTTGAGCACTCGCCGTCTCCCAGCACGGCTCATGTACACCCGGTTGCGTTTTCCTGATGGTGAAGGTAGTTTAGGTAAGATGTGTTTGCGGAGCGCGTTGATGTCTGCCTTGTTTGGATAAAACCAGTGGCCGGTATTCGCCAGCACACATTGCTCGAAACGTACCTGCGTCGTGCAGGTATCCACAATACGGGCCGGATCTATATCCATCAACGAAAGATACTCCCGCTCGTAGGTGGTGTTAAATAAGGGATAAGCGACGATGGCTTCGTTGAACATAGCTTCAGGAATGGCTTCTTTAATCCGGCATAATTTCCCTGCCACTAACATCACGAAGTCAAAATACCCGCCCCAGACAACCCCATCCAGGTAATGACTCCAGGGAGCAATCAAGGTTGTAGTGGTGAGCTGATGGCGCTTTTTTAGGTGAAGGACGTTCCGAAAGAAATCATCCGTGTTGATATCCGTACAGAAAACAAACTTCCGGCTGCGAATACCCCCATACGGAAGTTGCTGAAGCGCTCCATTTAATTGTCCTAAAAGCCACACCGAGACAGGTTCAGTTGCTGACTGAATGGCAGGGAAATACACCTTCGTAGGATTGCTCAAGTCAGCGATCTCAGAGAGCGATAGTGCGTTAGCGGGGTAGGTAAGACACTGATACGGTTCAAGCTGGTAGGCTGTTTGTGGTTTATCTAAAAACTCATACCCCAATTGGCGATAATACCATCGGGACCCCTTGCCTACGACCAGCTTGACCAGTTTGGCGGGAAAGCGTTTGAGTTTTCTATGTAGAGACTGAAACCGGGATACGCGGATGGATAGAGGTAGAGCCATAAAAATTGCGTTTAAGCAAGTAGTCTGACGTAACGGATCAATTGATTTCTTCCTTCGTTTCTCCGCAGGTCAGCATCTGATCGCCGAAAAAGGGGTTGCGGATAGGCTTTTTGTCGCTGAGCCAGTAACTGCCCTTGTTATTGAGGGCCATCGGGCAGTATTGACGGTACACTGGTTTATCCATAATGCCAAACGCCTTCACGCTTCGGTACAAACCATCCTCGAACTGAGCGTAGGCCGTGCGTTGCTTGTCCAGATCGCCCGTACTGCGAATCGTTTTCAGCGCAGCATTCATCGAATTGAAATTCTTCATCCAGTCGGTATGGGCCTGACCGGATATCTGCTTCATGTCCACCCGGGAAAGGGCCTTTTCGACCCCGGTTGCCGCAACTTTTGTGCCACCACTATTAGAGCCTATCAACGATTCAGTCAATTTTAACGAGGCTTCATACACACCCGTTAACTGCTTTTTGAAGGCGTCCGGTGCACCACTACCCGTTGGTTTGCCAGATGAGAGTTCTGGTACCGGCTCCCCGGACTGGCTGACAGGGGTTGATCCCGCCTGGCGGCTGGCAATCGGTGCTGGATTAGTCTCGGCGTTTGGTGTCGATTTAACGCCCGCTTCGTCTGCCTGTTTGGTAAACGGATTCACCCCTTTTTTAAGAATTAGTTCACTATAGAGCAGGTAGGCCCCTGACATGGCTATGGTCTCCTCGCCGTTTAGTCCGCTGGTGATGACCACCCGCTGATCGGTTTCCGTGCCGGTTTGAACACGACGCGGCTGGAACGAACCCGGCCCGGTCTGCACAAACACGACCGCGCCCTCTCCCCCCCGCACGACCGCATCAACGGGCAGCGTCAGCCCGCGCTGTACCCCATGCCGGAGCAGCACCTGAGCCTGTTGGCCGGGTTGATACCGCCCGCCCGGATTGGCCAGGACGGCCCGCATAATGAGTACCTGACTACCCGCCTGGTATTCAGGGTTGATGAACGCAACCCGTGCTGTCAGATCCCCTTCGTATCCTATTACCTGCACGGATACCCGGTCGCCAACTTTCACGAACTTCGCTTCACCGGCGTATAACTCAGCCTCGACCCAAAGCTGGCCGAGATTAACCAGCCGGTAGAGCAAGGCCCCTTCACCGACGTATTGCCCTTCACTGGCCGCAATCTCGGTAACCGTACCCCCTGCCGGAGCTACGAACGGAATACGGGGCAGTACTTTCCTGGTTCGGCCTAATACGGCAATCTGTTCAGCGGTCATGCCGTAGAGCCGGAGCTTCTGCTCGGCGGCCTGGCGAAACTGACTATACCGCCCGGATACGTTCGACGCTTCGCCGTTGCCCATTTCCTGCTCTTGTTGCAGCGCGATTAAATATTCCTGCTGCTGGGTAAGCAGCGGTTCGCTGTAGATTTCATACAGTACCTGACCCTTACGGATGGTCTGTCCGGTTTCCTTTACGTACAGCCGCTCAATTCGGCCAGCCACGCGGCTGCTGATGACATCCGTTTGCTGCTGATCGGCCGCTAACCGGGCGTTCAGGACGGTGCTGTTACCGATGCTGCCCGATGATACCGGTTGCACCGTTATATTGGCCAACTGCATCTGACTGGCGCTAAGCATAACCGATGCGTCGGACCGCTCACCGGCTTTTGTACCCGTTTTACCGACAGCTACCAGGTCCATGCTACAAATAGGACACGTACCCGGTGCTGACTGCACAATCTGTGGGTGCATGGGGCAGGTATAGGTTGTACCTCCCTCCCCGTCAGGGCCGTGATTATGTCCTGAATGATCATGGTCGCTGGCGGCAATTTGCGTCGAATCATCCGCTTTAGTCGAGGACGTACCTCCTGATTGGCAGGAAGCATTGAGCAGTATCAATAGCCCCGCCGATCCATACAGCCATCGTCGTATCATATTATTGGGTAGCCTGTGCTACGTTAACGAAGCTTTCACTATCAATTAAAAACTGGGCATTCCGGGCCACGGCCTGTTCTTTCGTCACGCCACTCCTGATGGTCACAAACCCACCTGCCTGAGCCCCTGTCTGAACACGGATAGGTTTAAAGACTCCCAGCCTTTCCTGTTGCACAAACGCAACCTGCTCATTGCCTAAATCCAGCACGGCCGTTGCGGGCAACCAAAGCTCATCGTTGGCATGCTGTCCGGTAGCACCCCGACGGATGTTTGCCCGGGCCAGTTGACCCACGCGTACCGAATTACTACCCGGCAGGTAAGCCCGAACGGTAACAAAGGGTGTCCCTTTTTCTACGAAGGGGACTACGAAACTTACCCGTGCCGGGCGTGGTCGCTGGCCCGTCTGATCAAACGAGATGGTTAACGCATCGCCGGGTTTGATACCAGCCGCATCGCGGGCGTATAGCCGGAACTCAGCCCACAGGCGGCTGGCATTAACCACCCGGAACAGGGTTTGACCCGTTTGCACGTACTGCCCTTCCCGAAGCAACAACGACCCACCAACAGGACCACCATCCGGTGCCGGAGTCGGGGTAGAGAACGTGACTTCGTCCGTTCCCGCCGTGGCTCCACCGCCGTTCATGCCTCCACCGCTGCTCATGCCTGTATTCGACCCGCCAGTTGCCATGCCGCCCGATGCGGGTGTGGCTGCCGATGGTGAACCGCTTGACTCCTCTACGACGTAGCCGTCGTAGGGACTGTACACGGCCAGTGAGTAACTGGGCTTGCGCGTACGGACGAGGTCGGTAATTTGTCCGTCCGTGACACCCAGTAACCGAAGTTTTTGCTTCACTGCCGAAATCAATGGCGCGTTACCCGCGTCGGCATCGAGCAGGTAAAGCAGTTCGCGTTGGGCTGTGACAATGTCGGCACTGTAGAGTTCGAGCAGTTTTTGCCCTTTGCGAATCGGCTGGTAATTGAAACGCACGTACAGCTTCTCCACCCGCCCGCCAAACCGGGCAGGAATGGTGTAGAGCCGACGCGTGTCATACGTCACGATCCCATTGGCCTGCACCACTACGGCTTCATCACGCCGTTCGGGATGAACCGTGGTGATGTTGGCCACTACGACCGAGTTGGTTGATTGCAGCAACGCATTCAGGTCGGCATCGACCTCCAGGCTATCACCTCCCGCGCTCACTTTTTTGACTAAATCCATGCCGCAAATCGGGCAGGTGCCGGGTTTATCCCGCACAATTTGCGGATGCATCGGACAGGTGTACGCTACTTCGTCAGCAGCATGGTTGTGCTCGGTTTGAACACTGGTCGCCGGTCCGCCGGATCGATTGGATTCGTTCTTGTCATTGCCGCTTTTGCAGCCTGCAAGGAGTATCAAAGCCAGCACCAGTAACCGGGCTATTGACCCTGAATGCCTTTTATTTCTCCAGTTCCCGTTCATAGCTCACAATCATGCGGTAATAGTCCTGTAGGCGCGTCAGGTAGTCCATCTGCGTCATATTTAGTGTTTCCCAGGCATCAATGACGACGGGTAACTCGCCTTTGTTCTGTTCGTAGGCAATCAGCTGGGTGTCGTAATTTTTGCGGAGGGTGGGAATTACCCGTCGTTCGTAGTTGTCTACCTGCGTTCGCATGTTCCGTATGTCAGTCAGCATCTGGGCGACCATACCCTGCGTTTCATTGAGCATTCCTTCCCGCTCGTAGCGCATGGCTTCGATATCCTGCTGCATGCCTTTAATTTCGGCTTTGTACATCCGGGACGCCCAGGGTACAACCGGGATCGAAATCATACCCATCAGCGTAAACTGGGTAGGCATCATGCTCTTGACCCCCGAAAACGGCTGCATGTGGTCAAACCGGATGCGAAAGTCGGGGCGGGCCTGCGCCTTCTGTGCTTCGATGCCTGCCTGCATACTCAGAATCTGCCGGTCCATGCGCCGGATGTCGGAACGTACCTGGCCAATGTCTTCCGTAGTGGGCAGGGCTTGCTGCGGTTCGGCCGGCCGAAGGGTAGTATCCGGTTGAAATGCCTCGGTTGTGGGCCGGTTCATCAACGTGTTCAATCCAATGCGTTTACGCTCAATATCGGCCTCGGTCATCGTCACCATGTTATCCAGCTCGTAGAGCCGACCTTGCGCTTTATAGATGTTACCTAAGCTGCCCTGCTGGTAAGGATAGCGGATGTCGGCCAGCTTTTTCATCAGTTGCAGAATACGCCGGTTTTCTTCCAGTACCGTCAGCCGTTTTTCCAGCACGAGCCAATCAAAATAGAGTTGTTTGGCATCTGAACGCAGCCGGTTGAGCGTTACGCCCCGACCGGCCTCCTCAACGGCGGCTTTCGACTGTTGAAAGACCTGCGTGGCCCGCTGCTTGGCCCGGTTGGGAATGTCCTGCTCCACGGAGACCATGCCAAAGCCCTTGTCGCGCTCGTCCATAATCATCTGCGCCGGATAAGGGGCCATGAACGTACCTACGCCCACCATCGGGGCCATCCAGCTACGCGCTCCTTCGGCGTAGGCACGGGCCGCTGCGGCCCGGCTTCCGTAGGGTTTCAGCAGCGGGTTACGCTCGTCAATCCGGGTCAGCACACTATCCAGGGGCAGCACTGGCACGGTCCGTCGCACGGCGGGAGCGGTCTCGCTCGGGCCCGTCCGGGGAGCCGGTACCGGTTGCCCGACTGCCTGACCGTAGCCATGACCCGTCAGCAACAGACAAAGAGTTAATATGGGGTTAATGCGAAGCATCTAATACGTCGAGTTTACCAAATTTGCGTAATTCATACTCCTTGGTCATCAGGAAGATGAGCGGAGTGACGAGCAATATGTGCGTGGAAGAGGTCAGTACGCCCCCGATCATTGGCAGGACAATCGGCAGCATCACGTCGCTGCCTACACCAGCCGCCCACAGCACCGGCACCAGACCAAACAGGGCTACCGATACGGTCATGATTTTAGGTCTCAGCCGCTTGGCTGCGCCGTTGATCACGTACTCCCGAAGCTCCTCCCGGCTGATGGTTTCGCGGGAGTTTCCCCGCTTGGCCACCAGTTGTTTCATGGCGTCGTTGAGGTAAATGACCATCACCACGCCCGTTTCAACCGCAATGCCGAACAAGGCAATGAAACCCACCGCTACGGCCACCGATAGATTTACGCCGTAGAAGTACACCATGTAGGCCCCGCCGATCAAGGCGAAGGGAATAGTAATGAGGCTCAGAAAGGCTTCCCGCGCTGAGCCGAAGGCTAAATACAGGGAAAGAAATATGACGATCAGTACAATGGGCGCAATGAGCAGCAGGGTTTGCCGGCCCCGGATGAGGTTTTCATATTGGCCGCTCCACTCCAGAAAATAACCATTTGGTAGCTTCAGTTCTCGGTTTACTTTGGCAATGGCTTCCTCAACCGTGCCGCCCAGATCCCGGTCGCGCACGTTGAACATGACCGCGCCCCTTAACAGCGCGTTATCCGACGTGATCATCGGTGGGCCGTTCTCAAATTTGATCGTGGCTACCGCCGAAAGTGGAACCGTACCAAAAGCAGCCGTGGAAATGGGAATGCGCCGGATGCGCTCGACGCTGTTGCGGTAATCCTGCGCCAGCCGTACATTGATGGAAAACCGGCGACGCCCTTCGATCGTCTGCCCGATGGGAGAACCGCCAATAGCCGATTCGACCACGTTATTGACGTCATCCACATTCAGCCCATAGCGACCCAGGGCCTCCCGGTTCACATCGACGGTCAGGTACTTACCGCCCGTCACGGGCTCGACGTACAGATCTTTTACGCCGGGCACTCCGTTCAACGCAGCTTTAACCTGTTCCGAAACAGCATAGATACTGTCGAGTGACTGCCCGTGCACCTTGATGCCTACGTCAGTACGGATACCGGTGGACAGCATATTGATCCGGTTGATGATGGGCTGCGTCCAGCCGTTGACCACGCCCGGAATCTGGAGTTTGGCGTCCAGTTCGTTGATGAGGTCTTTCTTGGTAATACCTTCCCGCCACTCAGCCTTGGGCTTGAGCATGATAATGGTTTCAATCATGCTGATGGGCGAGTTGTCGGTCGCCGTCGAGGCCCGCCCCGCCTTACCCAACACTTCAGCTACTTCCGGGACCGATTTGATGAGTTTGTCCTGCACCTGCAAAATCCGCTTGGCTTCGGCGTTCGATATATCGGGCAGGGTCACGGGCATAAATAGAATCGACTGCTCGTCCAGGGGCGGCATGAACTCCGAGCCAAGGCTCATCAGCATGGGTACGCTGATGGCTAGTGCCAGCAGGTTAATACCGATGGTCGTCTTGCGCCAGCGCATTACCCAGCGGATAATGGGTTCATAAATCCGTTCCAGAAAGCGGTTTATGGGGTTTTCATGGTCGTCTTTAAAACGGCCCTTCATAAACAGCGACAGCATCACGGGGGCCAGCGTAACGACTAAAAATGCATCCACCAGCAGGATAAACGTCTTCGTCCAGGCCAGCGGGTGAAATAATTTACCTTCCTGACCGGTCAGAAGAAAGACCGGCAAAAACGAGGTTATAATGATGATGGTCGAATAGAATACGCCCCGGGATACCTGAATGCTCGACCGCTCGATAATCGCAAGCCGTTCTTCTTCAGGTATATCAACATAGTTTTTGGGCCCGCTACCGAACCAGCTTTTTATCTTTTTCCACATGAGTTTAGCGCGTTTGTGGGGTGGGTTTAGGGACCAGTTGTCCATTGATGTAGTCACCTTGCCCATTGCCGTTCGTGGCTGATGGCGTGTCGTTGACCGTGCCTGATGGGGTAACAGCAGGCTCCCCGTTACGCGCTGCCGTTAACTCAGCCTGCCGAACGGCTAAATTTTTGTACGCATTCTCGGCCATGATGATACCGTTATCGACGATCACGCCAATCGCCAGGGCAATGCCGGTCAGCGACATGATGTTGGAGGAAATGTCGAAGGCATTGAGCAGAATAAAGCTCGTGGCAATGGTAATCGGAATTTGAATGATGATACTGACGGCTGACCGCCAGTGCAGCAGAAATAGAATCACCACCAGCGAGACGACAAGCATCTCTTCAATCAATGTGTGCTGAATGGAGGCGACCGACTCCTGAATCAGCCCACTTCGGTCATAGACAATGTTAAACCCTACCCCTTCGGGCAGGCCCTTCGCGACTTCTTCCATTTTCTGCTTGACGTTGCCAATGACCTCATCAGCGTTCTCGCCGTAGCGCATCACCACGATCCCGCCCACCGCTTCGCCCTGCCCGTTTAGATCAAAAATGCCCAATCGGGTTTCGCCCGTCATCTGGACCGTTGCTACATCAGCCACGCGCACAGGGACGGTGCTGACGGTCTTCAGTGGGATGTTCTGAATCTGCTCAACGGATTGCAAATAGCCCGTCGTCTTGATGATGTAGCCGATACCGCTCAATTCAAATTTACGCCCCCCGGCTTCGTTATTGTTGGCCCGGATAGCCCCAATGACCTGCGGTACTGACAGGCCATAATAGGTCAGCTTGTTGGGATCGAGTGTAACCTGGTACTGCTTCTGAAAACCGCCGAATGAGGCAATTTCAGCGACACCCGGTACGTTTTGCAGGCCAAACTTGACGTACCAGTCCTGCACGGCCCGCTGTTCGCCGAGGTCCATGCCGGGTGCTTCTAAGGTGTACCAGAGAATATGTCCCACGCCGGTGCCATCGGGGCCAAGGGTTGGCGAAACACCTCCGGGCAGCAGCCGGGCGGCATAGTTGAGCCGCTCCAGTACCCGTTCTCTGGCCCAATACACCTCTGTATCATCGTTAAAGATCACGTAGACGAAGCTCATGCCGAACATGGACGTACCCCGCACGTATTTCACCTGCGGCAAACCCTGTAGGTTTGTCACGAGCGGATACGTAATCTGGTCTTCGATAAGCTGCGGAGAGCGGCCCATCCACTCGGTAAAGACAATCACCTGATTCTCCGACAGGTCGGGAATCGCGTCAATCTTACCCGTCTTTACTGAGTACACGCCCCAACCAAACAGGCCCGCTGCCAGCAGCAGTACCATGAAGCGGTTACGGAGCGAAAATTTTATCAATCCTTCAATCATACCGATTGGCCGGTTTGTCGGTCTGTACGACCCGGCGCGTTTTAGTGTTTTATCCGTGGGCAGCCCATAAAAAAAGCCGCCTGTTTGTGGCGGCTTTCAAGGGCGAAGGGTTTCCCGCCTTATTGGGGTAACACCTCGGCTTTGTAGCCTGCCTGCTGTACGGCTGCTTTGACTGTATCGGCCGTAACGCCGAGACGTTGGACCGCTTCGGTCTGCACCGTCAGCACTTTATCGGGATTCTGCGTATCGACCTGCCAGTTGCCTGCGCCAACGGATTCGTTCAAAAAAGGCGTTACCGTAGCCACGCAGCCCCCACATTTAATATTCGTTTTCAGTTTTATCGTTTCCATGACCGTTTTCAGGTTTGTCTAAATTACCCTGCAAAGATCGCCATGGAGCGGGGCGGAGCCGTTATACAATTCCCGCACTCGCTTGCAAAATTTTACCTCGTGTAACCCACAAGCAGGTTGCAGGGGTTTACCTGTACATTCATCAACTTCTGCTTCACTTTCCAGTGAGCAGCAACCGGTTTAAGGCTGAATAGTTTTATATCCAATCTAGTGGGTTTCGGTCGGTTGTATGCTGATTCCGGTAAGCAGCGGGTGTCAGTCCGGTTACCTGCTTGAATTGATTCGTCAGATAAGCCACACTGCTATAGCCCAAGCGTTTGGCGATGTCGCTGATGGGAATTTCGTTGTAGCTCAACAATTCTTTGGCCCGCTCGACCCGCTGAAGTATCCAGAACTTTTCGATAGTCAAATTCTCCGTTGTGGAAAACAGATGGCTCAGGTGCGCGTAGTCCAAACCAACATGGTCGGCTAAATAATCAGACAACGTCGTTCGTAACCCAGCGATGTGCCCGCTTTGGATCAGTTCAATAATCAGGGTTTTGACCTGGTTAACCACGCGGGTCGTTTTATCAGTCAATAAAGCAAACCCATGCCGCTCCAGCATGGCGGTAATCGTCGTCAGATCAGCAGAAGACTCCTCCAGTAGAACCCGCCCCAACTCGACCTGCGTGACCGAATAGCCCAATCGTTCCAATTCGGTGCGCACGACCCAGATACAGCGGTCGCATACCATGTTTTTAATATAGAGTTCCTGTAGAGCCATCAGCAGTAAGTTCCCCGGAGACAATCCGTTAGATCGTCTCCGGGTGGTGTAACACTATATTTCTTCTTTTACTGACCCACACTTCAGCATCTTGTCACCGTAGTATGGATTTCGTACCTCACGGGTAGCGCTGAGCCATGAGGCGCCCTTACCCTCAGCGGCCATCGGGCAAAACTGGACGTATGTTTTAGCGGGCTTAGTGGCTTTTGCCAGGGCAATCATGCTCGTTGAGAGGGCCTCGAACTGCTCCCGTTGTGCGTTTACATCCGTCGACTTGCTAATGGCAGCGGCTTTACTTTTCGCCGTCACCAGGGCTTTCTTATCGGTAACGGATAGCTTGGCAGGATCGACCTTCCCCAGCGCATCGACCAACGTGGTTGCGCCCGTTTTGGCTTTCCCGGCATCGGTCGCGACGAGGGCATCTTTCACCGAGTAATAAGCGGTGAGTGCCGGTGTCGTCGTTTGGGAAGAAGCAGCCAGTGAGACTAATGATAGGCCCAGAACGGCCACGGTAAATCGAATCGTTTTCATTGGTTATCTAGAGTTTACTTGGTAAAGTATTTGGTTGATTAAAAGGCAGTTGGTTGCGATTTTCGTCCTTGTTTCGGCTTCCGCCTTAACTGGGGAGACGAAACGAAATACAGCGCAAACCCCGACGAGATTGTCAGCAATCCGAGTATAGAGAAGGCCCGAAGCAGACCATTATTAATATCGTCACGCCCTTCGTAGTCCATCGTGTGGAGCATCCAGAGCACATCAAAAATGCGCCAGGGGTCGGTTCGCACGGTTTGCACCGTACCCAGTTGAGCCGCTACGTACACCGTCGCGTGGGCCGGTTGCCGGAACGTAATGGCATAGGCGGGCAGCGGCTTTTCACGGTACTCGTGGTGCCCGTTGGTCGTTGTCAGGTACTCAACCCGCTCAACCTCAGAGGGGCCACTAAATCGTTGCCGGGCCAGGGCAGTAGCCTCGGTTTGCGTTAGCTCACCCCGCAATTGACCGGTCTTCGCGTCTGCCAGTTGGGTGTGCGTCAGGACATGACCGTTTCCATGCTGCATCTGATAGCTTAGCTGGTAGAAAGGCCGGTTGAGTACCTCGATCAGGGTCACCGTCAGCAGGGAAGTCATGCCCATCTGCCGTAACGCGTTCATGGGAACGGAAGGCGAAACCAGCGATTGGGAGACGGGAAATCCCGTCGCGGCCCGTTTCAGATGGTCACCGTGAATATCGTTGAGGTTTGACCAGCTGAAATACAGGCCACCCACCGTCCAGAGCAAAAACTGCACGCCAATGAACAGCCCCAGATACCGATGGGTTTTGCGAATGCGCAGATGCCAGGTTCGATTCATGCCAGCTTATTCGGCTTTCTGTGACTGTTTATGTTCGTGGCGGTTGCCATCGGCGGGTTCCCCCTCATGCTGTTCGAGGTAGGCCCCCCGCGGGCCAATACCGTAGAGGTACGTCAACGCGCCCCCCTGATGGCCGGCCAATCCGACGGCAATGCCCGCCCCGACCAAAGCAAGAGCCGCTACGCCTTCCAGCCACTTCAGGGGTCGCCAGAGCGTTATGCCTTTAAGCAACGTACCCACCAGCCCCAGCCAGATCGTATAATCTGCGTAGGTTTCGTGGGTTTCTAAGGCTACCTGTGCCGCATCGCTCAAGCCGTCCGTATGCGGATGCACATACGTACCCGCTACATACGCCCCCACCGTTCCAACGGCAGCGACCAGCAGCGTTATCCAGTTGAGCGACCCCGATGGTTTTAGCAAAACCACGAGCTGTAACAACGCGGCCAGCAGTAGCATACTGATAGGTACGTGGACGACCATCGGGTGATACGTCGGATAAGCGTCCAGTGGAGCGGGCATAGGAGCCATCGCCTGACGCTCATCCATGTGCATACTATCGGCAACCATACCCCCATGCTTCATCGACTGATGCTGGCTCAGGCTCGAATCGCGACGGGTTGAGTCCGTTGCGGCTTTCTTCTTGTGTTTTCGACCATGTCCAAAACCGGGTTGAATCAGTAACAGAAGAGCTGAAATCAACCATAGTGTCCGAATTTGCTTCATTGTTTCAGGTGATATGGGTGTAGCTTACATCCACGTGTATTGGAATGCCGACTGGAGGAGCTTGCCTGGCTTACTTCATGTGCGTATGCCCGGCCTGAAAGCAATGCAGCGCACAGGCCGACCCTTTATAGCTGTCGTGCACATTGCCGATTTTAGTGCCTTTCGCGTCGAAAATGTCGCATGTATTGTCGGCGTTGTCCTTAATGGTGAACATCAAATCGCCGTTGGCATCCATGTATGTTTTGCCATCCTTGCCCATTCTTCCCATTTTCTTGCCCGTTTTCGCATCCACAAGGTTGCCTTGACCATCTACGAAGGCAATTTTTTTACCGGTAGCATCCATAATCATTCGGTCTTTGGAAACGGTGCCAACGGCTTTGCCCGCCCCATCTTTAATCTGTCCAGTGGCAGAAATACTCATCGGCTGTTTGTAGTTGGCCGATTGGGCGAACAAGAGTGAAGGCAGGGCCATCAACAAGGCCAGCATCAGCATTGCGGTTTGTTTGGTTTTCATACTATTCGTTGTTTAAGCAATTAGGCTGGCTTTACTGCGTAGTGCAAAGCCAGTGTTCCAAAAAGCGTGTTGACTTGACTGGTCTGAGTAATCTGACGAAAACCCTCATTATAGAGCATATTCGGTAGAAGTCCCTCTACGTTAGCTCTGGTTGTATCGAACCCGTCAAAGAACTGAAGACCGTAAAACAACAACCTCATAAAATCATTGGCCGGCTTGCCCCAATCCGCCAGCATTAATACACCTCCCGGTGACAATACCCGATGCATCTCCAAAATCGATTGCCGTTTATCCGCATCAGACAGGTGGTGCAGCAGAAGGCTACAGGTAACGATGTCCATGCTATCCTGGGGATAGGGCATTGCTGTTGACAGGCCTCGATCCAGCGTGAGCGGCCAACCTATCACCGCCTGCTTTTGTTGGGCAATAGCCAGAATCGTTTCATCACCATCCAACCCAAACACACTAGCTCTAGGAAACTGCCGATGCAATAACATGGCCTGTGTACCCGTGCCACACCCCACGTCAAGGATGTACCTGGGCTTGCTGTCCTGAATTGGTTCAAGCAGTAGCGTCCGAACGTGTTCTTCCTGCATGGTTAGCGCCATTAGCCGGTCATAATACCGGGTTAAGCCGTTCCAGCGCAAGGCGGGTTTGTACGAAGCAGTGGCCGGTTTCATGGTTTATAATTTCTTTTCCCACTCAGCAATGAGCTGCTTATTGAGCGTAACGTACTCGGTAAACTTCTTCTCGGCGGCTAATTCTGCTGACTTCCGGGCCGCAGCAATGGCCGCTTTGTAGTCACCTGTCATTGCCAGCAGCTTGGCTTGCAGATGCAGGTAATTGAACGCCGGTTTGCCGGTGGCCGCTTTGGTGGCCCACGTCAAGGCCTGTTTGGCATCCTTGTTTGTGTCGAAATAATACAGAGCCGACTGATAAAATACGCCCGACTCCTCATCGGTGGCGGCTGCCGTGCGTTTTAGGATGTCTGCCGTAATGCGCTCGTCAGCGTTGCTCACGAGCGGAAAATGCACCGACGTATTAGCCCATGTCAGGTACAGATTGGCCTGATTCTTTACCAAATCCTGCACCTCGATGGTAAACGACTCATAAAACCGCACGGACGAGTCTGGTTTGACCGTAAACCGCAGCACATCGTTCTTGGCTTCGTACCCCGCCGTGCCATGCCCTTCCGTGTACGAGTTCAGGATCACCGTCCATTCGGTGCGGGTTGGGATGGTGAAGAGCGAATACTTGCCAGCGGGCAGCAGTTTTCCGCCTACGGTCATCGGATCGGTACTGGTCAGGATCGTGGCATCCGACGCGCCGGTGCGCCACAACTCGCCATAAGGAACCAGCTTGCCAAAAATGGTGCGGCCCTTTACTGCCGGTCGCGAATAGTCAATGGTCAGGTCAGTAAAACCGATTTTCTGTTTGATCGTTGCTGATGGGGAGGGTTCTGGTAAGCTCAGTTGCGCCAGCGTTGGTTGTGCCAGCAGTCCGGTCAGGAGCGCAACAAAGGCGGTGGGTTTACTTAATGGGTTCATGGTAAGATTTAGTATTTGAGAACGATACCATTGGGTTTTTTGCCTACCGGGATGTCTTTCGATTTGGTCCGTTTGGCCACGTCTACGACGGATACCGTAGCCGCCCCTTGATTGGTGACGTAAGCGGTTGCGCCATCTTTGGTGAAGGCAATGGCGTGCGCGTCGAGGCCCGTCTGAATTTCACTCATCTTCATCCAGCTACCATTCATACGCTCGAAAATAGAGACCTTATTACCTGTTCCGGCCTGGCTGACCCAGAGTTCGTTACGGGTGGCATGGTACGCTGCGTAGCCAGGCGTGAAACCCAGCTTAATCGTTTCCACAACGGTTAAACTCGCTACGTCGAGCACGCTGATGCTTTGGCCTTTTTCATTGTCTACATACATCCTGCCATCGGCTCCGGGCCACGCGCCAACCGGGTCATCGCCAACCGGAATCGTCTTGGTAACCGACTTGTCGGCGACCTTGATGACCGTGACCGTATTGCTCATGCCATTGGCCACGAATGCGTATTGACCGTTCGCCGACATTGTTACTTCGGCGGGTTCCATACCCACAGCGATGGTATTCTTCAATGCCATTGTAGTTGCATTATACACCAGTACCTTGCCGGCATCATCCATCTGGGAGGTCCATATTTCGGAGCCGTCGGGCGAAAACACGGCGTTATGGTTCATCACCGGTGTTTGCTGGTTGACCGTCGTCGCGCCCGTTTTAGGGTCTACCACCAGCACCCGACCGGTCATGCCTGATGTGCCCCCGGCGTGGCCCGCACTGAGGTCCATGCCGGGTACCCCAACGCCCAACTTGCTGCCATCGGGGGATAGGTAAATGTGATGGGGCCACATGACCATGTCGGTCATTGACATAGTACTGTGGCCGCCTGAGGCTTCGCCAAACGCGATCGTTTCTTTCACCTGCTGACCAGCCAGATCAATAACCGACAGGCTATTCCCTTCAGCATTGACTACGTAGGCAGCCGGGTAGTTAATATTTAGTTCAGGTTGCATGGATGACATGTCATGCGTGTTGCAGGCAGATACGCCCAGCATCACTAAGGCCGCTATAGCCAGCGCCCGTCCGGTAGTTTGGTTGTTCATTGGAAAAGATAGGTTGTGAAAATGATGTCTGACAGCTGACCGAAAGCTAGGTTCCTTAGCATAGAAACCGCTCAGCTTAGACAGGATCAAAACATAAGGAGCACCTCGGCCGGTATAGCCGCTGGTCGCATGAGCAGGGAACCCCGCTTAACAGAGTCGCACAGAAAACCCGCTGACCGGGACGTTCAAATCCGTCCGCCAGCGAGTAGCGACATAAATCGTTGGCTCAAATAAGCCAGGTACAGTGGGAAGTCAGACGAAACCGACCCGTTCGATGAAGTGGGGTGTCGGCAAACGAAGAAATGGGTTCAGCCGAAGGGAAGGGCAGCAGAGCCGCCAGCAGAAGCTGAAATTGGGGATTGGGTAGAAAATCCGCTGGCTGGGGAGCCTGATGCGGGTGATAGTCGGCCACGAAGCTGCTCACATCGAGGTGTTCATAGCTGAGCGTTGTCTTACAGCAGGGTATTCTTTTAACGACCGGTTCGCCCGTTGCCGGAACTGATGGTTCGTCAGCCAGACAGTGTTTGGGGCAATTTTTCTGAACTGCCAGCAGGGTCTTCGAGTGGCCGCGCATCTGACACCAGTGTTCCACCATACCAAAGCCCATACTGCTTACCAAAACCAGAAGGGCCAGCCAGCAGCAAAATAGACGGGTATGTAGGGATTTTGGCATTGAATACACGATTACCGGAACAAAGGTAATCGCTTTTCTAAACAGATGATTTACAGGATTCCGTGTAGCCTTTACAAAATTTATAGAAGTGAGCCGTATCCTTAGCGAACGGGATTAACCCACTCAACCTATCGACGTTGAATCAGTTAATCTAACTGATAACCAAAACCTCTGTTTGTATGGAAACTGCCTTAGCCCCCCAACATTTTCAGGAATGTATCGACGCCTGCCAGGACTGCGCCGTAAGCTGTGATGCCTGCGCCGAAGCCTGTTTAGGCGAAGTGGATGTAAAAATGATGGTCAACTGCATTCGGCTCGACCGCGATTGCGCCAGGATTTGTTATATGGCCGTCGCTTTCATGGCCAGTGGTAGTCCCCATGCAGCTGATGTCTGTCAGCTTTGCGCCCACCTTTGTGAAGCCTGTGCTACCGAGTGCGGAAAACATGCTGACCACATGGATCATTGCCGACAGTGCGCCGAAGCTTGTCGGAAATGCGCTGAGGAATGCCGTAAAATGGCTCAGGGTGCCCACGCAATGGCGGCTTAATAAATTGTAGAGCGAACAAGCTCCATCGGGTTAAAACCTGGTGGAGCTTGCCAGTTCATGCTTACGGCTTAGGGCGTAAATTAGTTGTGGCCATCATCACCTGCCCCTCTGACTCCCAGACGCACATTACGGTTTGGCCCGCAACGGCAATACTGGGCATCTGACCTTTACCAACCTGGAGTGTTGGATTAGCCGCTGATTTAACCCAAATGATGCCTCCCTCATCCCAAGCTAATACGGGTTGTGCTGTTCCAGCAGCTAAGGTTATGTTGCGACCCGTGGTAATCGATTGCTCTGGCTCACCGGGTAAACATGTATATAGATTATTTTCACGTCGCCAGGCAGTAATGGGCTGACCTGCTGCTGAAAGAACGACCGCGCCCCCATCCATCGGACAAGCCGTTAATTTCCAGGTGCCCGTACCCAGTTTTTGGGCAGGAGCGTAGGTCTTGCCGCCATCCGTCGAGTGAATCAGATGTAAGTCACGTGAACCACCCAGCCAATTGCGGAACTGTACATATACATCATTATTTTTAGCGGCAAGTGAAACCTTACAGCACTCGCAAACGGTGCCATCAGGCGATCTATAGATAACCTGATTTTTGGACCAGGTGCGCCCCCCATCCCGGGAAGAGGCACCGACAATTTTATTCTTCTTATCGTCACGCAGGTCAAGCCAGGCGGCATGGAACAAGCCATTGCCACTACCGGCGATGGCTTGAAAGCCTTCTTTGGCGATCTCGGGTACATCATTAACCCGTACGGCTGGTGACCACTGATTTGTAGCTCGGTTGAGCGAGTACGCATAAATATCACCTTGCCGGTTAACGGCGGTTATCACAATAAACTGATCCGTGACAGCCAGTTGTGGGCCACGCTTGGCCCCGGCCACTAAATTTGACAGGGTCGCTACCCGGGTAGGAAGTTTAAAGGAGTCCGTGGAGCTGTTTGCTGTAGTATAGTAGATCGTTGAATCCAATCCATAGACCAGATGCATTGTGCCTTTTGCATCAGCCTGAACAACGGGAAGATGCCCCAAGGCGACTTTTTGGGGAGTGGAAGGCTGACAGGTAGCAGAAAGAAACCAACCCTGCCATAAAAATAATAACAGATAACGCATGCGAGTAAGTAGATGGATTGGTATATGCAATGAAGCAAATTAAGCTTACTATATAACTGAATAGAAGCGACACTTTTTTAAGTGGCTGTTATTAAAGCACGTTAGAAAGCAGATTTCCTATAGATACTATTTAGTTTGTGATCCACTAAAATGACTTCAACCCTTATTTGTGTAACTCGCAATCGACTATTAGTCAATAATTTCGCTCAAGATTGACTGTAATCGACTTGCTCTGAAATCGTTTAATAAAAGAACCGTTTAACTATACTATTTTTATTGTATTTAACCAATAATGAGTTATTTATATAGATATTGAAGTTGCGAAAATCGTCCATAAATACATCGGTATTCTTAACCAGCCGATTACACCAGTTGGTTTCTCAGCGAGTTAAATCCACATCCAGATTCAACGGACAAGGATTTTCTGTAAAAAGTGTATTACGGTAAACCTTACTTTTCTTAAAAGACACAATTACTTTCTCGGACATAAACGGACGCGATCCAGCACGGTTCGCCGTTGCGATACCTTCGTAGTGACCGTCCCCGGCTGGGCCGGGCGGGCCAAGCGGTCGGAAATTGCCGAAGCGTCCCGCGACGGCGCACCGTACCCGGCGACAGAAGGCAGCCACCTCTTTGTTTGGTTGTGCCCAACAGTCTCACAAAAACGCTCCTACTTGAGACTAATTCAGCTGATAGGTTAGCGAATTATTAACCCCTTACAAACGGTCGTTTAGAAAATGTAAAACCAGTGAAGCAACCTTGAACGGGCAGACAGGATAATGAAAAAATATATAAATTATCTATTTTAGTTACTTTACAAAAGCGTGTGAGAGGAGGTTGCCTTACAGAACAAACTAATCTGGCCATTTCTCTAAACCAGCAGCAATGCGTAATGCCCGTTGCACATCTTCCCAATAATAACCGCTGTCATAACCAGTTGACAACCGATCACAGATCGTTAGAAAATCATTAGCGGCATCAAACCGCATTTTCTCAGGAACTGGTTGCTCGGGTTGAGCTGAGAGTTGATCGGACACGCCTTCCATGCCAGAAATAATAAATTGTAAATAATACTAAAAAAGCCCCACGGGATAAGACCAATGGGGCTGAAATAACGTAACAGATATAAAACGCCCCCTATTAACCCTTTATTGTGTACCTCGAAACAGGAAAGGCCTTATTTAGCACTTTATTTCTACCCGCTCATTTGCTAACCTGGTTCATTTCATACCGGGGGCATTTATTTTCCTAAGGGGCCGCGTGGCTCGGCCTTCCAGTCGAACGGTCGCCGATGAAGCTGGAACAAAAAGGCCGAATTTGTAACGTTTGATTTAATCAACTGCTAAGGGTGGATTATAGGTACCTGAAACGAGTTCCGTATTACAGGCGTCAATCCCTTCTTTCAATTCCAATATCGCCCGCTTATTTTCCGGTAAATCGGCTAAATCAGTCAAGGCGGTCTGCAAGGCGACCTTCCGGGCCCAAACCTCTTTAATTTGTTCTTGTGTCATGGTCATCTTTATGCGTTGTTTGATTGCTGCATTGATTCCAATCAAGGGTAGCTAGCTAGATTACCCGTATTGATTTTGTCAATGGCTATAGTTGTTGTTTATCGGCCAACTTCTTCACATCATCAGGGTTGACGAGTTTTGAGCTCTGGCGTTTGTCCCCATCAGGCTGGACTTTAAGTTTGCCCGATGACATCCACCCAACCACGGTAGCTTTGTACGATTTACGCGTAATGCCATTTTTGAGGGGTGTGACGATCACTCGATCCCCCGGCGCAATGACTCGGTTCATACCAGTATTCCCTTAAATTCACTTTGCCTCCAATATATCGTCCCAACGTGTCGTGGGTCGCTTGCTGAGATACTTCTGTTTCATAGGCCAATCGGGATTGTATTGCTGAGAAGCCAACCTCAGCTTATCTTGTCCATAACGCCGGTTCATTTTATCAACAACGGCCGACAGTTTGATTAATTTCTCGTCTGGGCCATCGATAAATACACCTTTTTGCCGGTAATCACCGGGAACAAGATCCGATAGCATAACGCCTACTTTCTGGTAATTGAAGCCAAAGCGAAAAATGGCTTTCAGGCCCGATTCCGCGTATTTGAGTAGTTCGGATGTACTACTGGTGGGATGAGGCAGAACGAGGGTAATGCTGTTACTGTACTGTTTGGCAGGTTGACCCGGTCCGTCGCCACGGTTGCCGGGCGTTTTTCGGAACCGATCGGTGTGCAGAAACACGGTCACCGCACCGCACAGCGAATCCTGTTTACGCAAATTTTCGCAGCACCGCGATAAGTGGGTGGTCAGAGCATCAGTTACGTTGGCCAGATCGGGAATCAGCTTGCCGAAGCTGGGAGCCGAACAGATGGTTTTCTTAGTGGGCGGGCTTACGGCCAGTAGCTTGCAGGGAAATCCTCTTAGCTCATGCACCATACGTAAGCCGTTCACCGTCATTAGGCTATTGATCCAATCATCGGGAACGTCCCGAAGTTGGGCGGCCGTCGTAATGCCAAAACTTTTGAGCTTAGCGGCATAGCGACCGCCTACCCCCCACAGGTCTTTTACCGGAAACTCAGTCAAAGCCTCGGCAATAGCTTCCGGTGTATCAAGGACGCATACGCCGTTTAACTCAGGCGTTTTCTTGGCGAGTCGGTTGGCAAGCTTAGCGAGTGTTTTGGTTGGCCCGAAACCCACGCAAACCGGGAGCCTAAGCCACTGGTCCACCTTCTCCCGAACAGCGGCTCCCAGGTCCTGATAGGTCGGGTAAGCGCCCATATATGCCTCGATCCACAGGAATGCTTCGTCGATGCTGTATACCTCCACATCGGGCGCAAACTGCGTCAGGACGCTCATGAGTCTTGAGGAAGTTTCACCGTAAAGCTCATAGGCCGAGGAGAACACGACGATATCATGCTGCTCCCTGAGCTCTTTCGTTTCAAAGAAGGGCTGACCCATTTTTACCCCGAGCGCCTTCACTTCATTCGAACGAGCTATCACATTTCCGTCTCTATTACTGAGGACAATAATAGGTTTACCCTCCAGCGTCGGGTCAAAACTGCGGTGGGCTGAGCAGTAAAAATTATTCCCATCCACTAAGGCGTACATACTTAGGTGGTTTAGACACAATGAACGTTACGACGCCGAGCACCCGAAACTGATCCTTACCCAGATGAACGTAGATCGGCGGGTACTTCTCATTGCTGGATTCGAGCATGATCATATGCCCTTTGCGGACGAATCGCTTCACGCAGCATTCCCCGTTGACCCAGGCGACCACGACACTCCCCGAAAAAACCAGCTTCACCGAATCCACGACCAGAATTGAGCCTGGATAGATGTAGTCGGGTGTCATGCTCTCCCCTACGGCCTTGACGAAGTAGGTGCAATCCGGATGCACTACACATAGCTCATCCAAACTCAGTTTTTCGCGGATGTAGTTCTCAGCTGGAGAGGGAAACCCGGCCGGTACCAGCGCATCAAAAAATGGCAGCCGTTTACGCCGGGCGGGATTAACCAGGTAGATGTTTTCGGATGGAATACGGTCTAAAATATCAATCATGGGCGGTCGGTGAATAAAGCAACAAACCGCTATATTATACTTTTGTTATATATATTGCAACTATCACACATTCAGCATCCTATTGGCTATCTACTTTTCGTTATAGTATTGGGTCGCATTGCCGAATCGTACATAAAACCTCACCGTGTCACTATTTCGCATAGTTAGCGGGACTTATAGGCTATTAGAGCACATTTCATTCAAACGAGCAATTGATTGAAATGAAAAATACAGTGTTAAAAGTGAAGTCTATCGCCTACTAAACTGTTTCATATTGCCGTTCGCGAAATCAGATTTCACGAAACTCATCCATTTAAGGGCTATTCTGAAATAAAAAGGGTTATTGCCAAGTCATGAGGATTTATGTACGATTTGGCAACGTAACCCATCCATCGTGAAAAGGTTGTCAAAGCGTAGGTTATCTATCAATGGCTATGACACCCAGCTATACATTTTAAACGTAATTCTTGTTCTCAAATCTTTCGAAGATACAGGGTTGTAATGCCTTGTCGAAGGTGGATAGGGTAGTTTTTCAACTCCCGGTCAATTAATTTGTGATCATGGGGCACCGCTTCAGTAATGTACTCCGGATCAATGAAAATGATGTTGAGCCGCTCATGTACCTCGTGGCCAGCCCGCTCGGTGTGCTTGAGTAAATGTTCACTGGAGGTGGTGGTTTTCAAGGTGGCCAGATCATCAAAATAGCGGTAGGTACAATACCAATAGTAATATTTGTGGTGGTAATTGGAAAAACAGGCTTGGTAGGCATCAGGCTCTTCCCTCACCCTGCGCAGGAGTTCGTCCGTCTGCTTGAGTTCTTTGAATTGGGCTACGCTCAGTTGCTCCATCAGGGACCGGTTCAATAGTTCATCCCGATAATTCTTGATGTGCTGCACCACGTCTCCATGAATTACTTGACGTTCAATGGAATATTTGTGCTTGTAAAAGAACGATAGAGAAATAGCGGGCTTATCATAATTGATTAGTTTAAGGTTTTTCAGGGGTTTACCGGGCCGGTTATAGGCTTGATACTGCTTCATATATTGCATGGGAATGAAGTAGTATTCCAAGTGGGGATCAGCCGGGGGCGGATTGCTAATCTGATTGATTCCCGGAGACAGGGTAACCGCTTGGGTTTTGAGGACGGTGCGCAGGCCATCCAGGGGGGCTTCGTCATTTCGTTTGGCCGGTTTTCTAGGCATGATTACAAGCTTGAATTGTAGGTGATTTATTTACTATAAAAGTAAATAAGTAATTCATTTGTTGCAACTGCTTATTCCCCTTTTACACGTTTTTTGAACGATTGATCTATTATCCCTTTATCAATATTTTATTTGATTGATTTAAGGGCCTTGTAAGTAACTGAATAATAGCAAATTACAATGACAAAACGGAGGTTTGGTAGGTTGCAAACGGAGGTTTAGTGGGTATTCTAGTGTTTACAAACAGAGGTTTAGTAGGTTGCAAAGGGAGGTTTAGTAGGAATCAAACAGAGGTTTGGTAGGTGTCCTTTTTACAAAAAGAGGTTTAGTAGGTGTATACAATGAAAAAGTGAGGTTTAGTAGGTAATGCATTTAAGAGGGTGTTTGAGAGTATAATTTGGCCAATTATGCTCTGTTCAGGCGTAAGTACTGACATTGTCGGGCCACAAAAACACATGTAGTTCAAAATTCAGTCTGTAGAAAAAGGAGGTTTGGTAGGTATGATTTAAAAACAAACATAGAAAAAGGAGCTTTGTATTATCAAAATCCCTTTTCTATATTTGGGCGTTCTCATACCCTTTCCTTATTTAATTCTTATGAGCGTCACATCGGATTCAAGTACCTCAGTTCCTGCCCTTTTCAGCAAACGTTCTACAAATTACCAGCCTAATTTTTTTACGGAGTCTCGGCAAGAATTTACTGAGTTAGAGAAGAATATTGTCACTTTGGTAATCAACCAGATTGGGCATATGGCTTTGAAAGGAGAAATAAAACCGGATACCAACATCAGGTTTCAAATTCCCTATGCTGAACTGACGACTAAACGGTACGATCAGATCGCTAACGCAGCAGAAACACTCCAGTTCAAACGTATCAGCTATCGAAACGATAAGACTGAGAAGTTTCATTTTATCGTGCCTTTTCCCAGTATTAAGTCAGATATTGTTGCGGGAAAGAAAGTTATTGAACTGACTATGTTTGCCGATGTAGTCCCTCATTTTTCCGAATTAGGGAAACGCTACACCAAATACGAGTGTGATATCATGCTATCCCTCAGCTCGGTGTATGCTAAGCGAATGTTTGATATTGTCAGTATGTATCAATGCCGGGGTCAATATCGATTCACCTACCAGGTGGATCAGTTGATGGTTATGCTGAATTGCCCGGAAGGATATACATTCAATGACTTCAAGAAAAACGCGCTTTGGGTAGCTCAGCGTCAACTTCTGGAAAAAGCTAATATTGTGCTTGAGTGGGAGCCAACCAAAAAAATAGGTAAGAATATAGTTGAGCTTGATTTCATTATTCAGACTCAGCTCCAGATAGCCTCAGATGCGGTTAAACAAGATCAACAGGTCATCAACAAGATGTCGATCAACGAGGCCGTAACAACTGCCTGGCAACTACTAAAAAGCTATAAATTAAAGAGTTGGCAAAAGGACCGTATCATTTCAGATCATAGCCTGCTGGAAACCTTTTTCAGAGTAGATTCTGAACTAGCCAATGGCTTGCGTACGAATGTGAAAAATCCGACGGCTTACTTGGTCAAGTCGCTCGGCATCGATAAAGAGAAGGCCCCTCAAAAACTGAAGCCTCAGAAGACTCCTCAATCAGTAGTCTCAGCGCCTACGCTTTTCCCGCAAGGACCAACTCTTCGAAGTGGATCAGTCAAATCCATAGGTGCCATTTTTGGGGATATGATTATGAATGAATAACGCAATTACGAATAGAATTATCGGAAAATTAGTGACAAATTGGGTGCTATAATATTGTAATTGATCAGTATTGGAGTTAAAAATAGAAAAAGTAAACTTGTAGATTTGTAAACTTGTAAAGTTGTTTATCATTTTACTTGTAAATCAATTCATCATTTTACAAGTTTACAAACGGGGTTTAAAATTCTGTCCATATCACAGCACAGTATATACTGTGCTTCATGCGACTCAATTGAGTAGACTTGCCCAACCGGCAAAGAGCTTTAGGCAATATCTCCTATCGCCTAAGCCGTTCAAAAAGGCCTACTATGGGCAGCGTTAAAACTAATACAATCGTTATCAAGATCAACTTACTTTCCCGACTGAGACTACGTTCGACGACGACCAGCGAAAGAAGTAACGAAAAGCTAACAGCGAACACGAGAATACATAGGGTCACAAGTAACCGCACAACCTGGCCACCAGGTCGGCGTTTTTGTAAAAATATAGGTACCATTGGAATGTCTGGGTAAGGAGGTATTATTCGACTAACAGTAAATCAAATGTGCCCGTAACGTCGTAATCCTTCGCTGACGAAGTGCCGACGCCGGTACCAAACAGGGCGGACTGAAATGTACCCTGAAGCCGATACAGCTTGTTTTGGCCTTCAGCTTTAACGAGCGTCGATTCAGAGATCGTCAAGGTGCCCGATCGGGCCTGGTACAGCTGGGGTCCGGGCAGGTTCAGGATCAGATCCGCCTGCGCGCCGGTGGGTGTTGGCTTGGTTTCAAAGCCCATTGGATAAGTGCCGGGATCAATGGCGTTAATAACCAATAACTTCCCATTGGATTGATACGCTGCCGGCACGGCATAGGATTCAGCAAACGTTCTGGGCTGCCCAACGGTGAAATTGGCGGTGATATCCCCCAGAACGATTTTGCCCGATACACCCGTATAGGTCTTTGTCGAGGCATCCTGAGCCTCTGGACCCTCGGCCAGTAGATTCAATCCACCGCTGAGGGCAATACGCCCGGAACCAACATAGCCGGTCAGGGTTGCCGGAATTCGGAGATAACCAGGTAGCTGAGGCTGTGGATCTGGGTCTTTCTTACCACAAGTCCACAAGCATACCGTTAAGACCAACACCAAAACATAACTAGCGTATCGTTTCATTTCCCTTTCCAACCGTGCGACGGTCGCTACTTTTTAGGTCCGTATAAAATCGTT
Organism: Spirosoma aerophilum; assembly: GCF_054782495.1. Taxonomy (NCBI): domain Bacteria; kingdom Pseudomonadati; phylum Bacteroidota; class Cytophagia; order Cytophagales; family Cytophagaceae; genus Spirosoma; species Spirosoma aerophilum. Next base: position 182,078 of record NZ_BAAGSJ010000040.1, read on the forward strand.
TCGTTACGCGTTTGAGTAATGTTCTCGTAACGTTTCTTTACCTCTGAGTTCATATTTGCCCGAAGTGCCATGCCTTTCTGAAAGCATTCGGAAATTCGCGTATGCAGCTCATCGATCATCTTGAGCGGCCCTGTACACCCTCTCCCCTATCCAAGCAGTAATTGTGTAAAATGGAATAAATGACTTCTATCAAAAAGTCATTTCGCTATAACTATTTTTATAGTTTACACTTTTATTTTCCTATTTTCATTTACCGTTTAATCAACTTTTAGTAATTTAGAATATGTGAAAAGCTTTGGATTTTTAACAAGAAATATTCAAAGCTGATCTTAAGTCAGTTAGTTCATATTGCCTGATGTGCATCCTGAAAATGGGCCATCTTTTTATCTCAACGTTCTATGAGTTTACTAGAAAAGTTAACCGGTAAAAACCGTGGCCTTAGTGCGTATGGCCAGTATCAAAGCGAATACATTTATCCTATCCTAGAAGGGCCCTTAAAGAGCCGTATGAGCTTCAAAGGCCGGGAGGTTATTGTCTGGAGTTTTAACGATTACCTAGGGCTGCAATCGGATGATAAGGTCATACAAGCTGAGACCGAGATCGTTAAAAAATATGGTTCTGGCTACCCCGCCGGGTCACGGCTCTTGACCGGAAATACAGTTTACCACGAACAGTTAGAGCAGGAAATTAGCCAACTTATCGGCAAGGATGTTTTGCTGCTCAACTTCGGCTACCAGGGCATTATGTCGGTGGTAGATAGCTTAGTGGACCGGCATGATACCATCATTTATGATCAACAAGTACATGCCAGTTTGATTGATGGCGTAAGGCTCCATCAGGGGCCAAAGTTTTCCTATAAACACAATGACATTCATCAACTAGAAAGGCTACTATCTAAAGTTCAGCCCGGTAGTGAGGTATTGGTTTTAGTCGATGGCGTGTTCAGTATGCGAGGAGATACGGCCAACGTAGCGGACATTCTCAGGCTAAAAGAGACCTATGAATTTACCCTGCTGGTAGACGATGCCCACGGGTTTATGAGCTTTGGAGAAAGGGGATCAGTGGGTGACTTGATGCCCCAAGTCGATATTTACATCAGCACCTTTGCCAAAGCACTGGCCACCACAGGTGGATTTGTGGCGGCTCGTAAAGAGTTCATCGACTATTTTAAGTACAATTTACGCTCGCAGACATTCGGTCGAACCCTCCCTCTACTCACAGTGGCCAGTGTGCTTTTCAAATTAAAGCTACTAGCTCAAGAAGGAACAGAACGACGAAACAAGCTCTGGAAAAATACTCGGTTATTACAGGAAGGCTTGAAAACGCTGGGGTACGATATTGGCAATACCTGTAGTCCCATAACCCCTATTTACTTGACCTGTTCGGAAGAAACAGCTACTGCCTTTCTGGGAGAACTTCGCTATACCTATGGCGTATTTTGTAGTCCGGTAGTGTATCCTGTCGTGCCAAAAGGGACTATGATTCTTCGACTCATCGTAACGGCCTTGCATGAGGAGAAAGACATCACCCAAACGTTGAACGCCTTCGCCAAACTTCAACAAACGTTTGCGCTGAACAGCACACTGGAATATAGCGAGGACGAGTAAGAGCCTCTACTACTATTTTCTGATTTAAGGAGCGAGCGGGAACAGTACCACACTCATTTTTGACTCGCAGCATTGTGGATAAGGTGCTGATATTCAATTCTTTATCTTATACATAGAACCCAGGTGAGTATATTTAGTAGCATTAAAAACTCAGTTTGAAACTGAGTTTTTAGCCTAAACTACTGATTATCAACTGTAAAAAACTGATTTATAACTGATGCTATGGAAAAAAGTAAAGAGAAAGACAAGCAAATTTTGATTTCGGCGGATTTGTTTGCCGAGTTTGAACGGATGGCCGATAGTTACGATCTATCAAAAAAAGGGCTGTTAGAAGCCATGATTTTCTACTTCAAAGCGACCCATGCCGACCCCCGAGACCCTAAAGCGGACAATCCAACGGACGCCATAAAAGCCCTAGATAAACGCTTAGTCTCCTTCATCCGCCAGCAGGAAAACGAACTGCTTCGCCCCATCAACGACGATATAAAATTACTGCTACAACTCATTAGTCAGGACCTACCCAAGACGCTGCGTCAGTCGCAGATACGAACTATTGGCGGGGCGTTTAAGCCCGAATTTCAGACGGAACGATTTCGGGCTGTCTATGAGGAGTTGATGAAAAAGACGAATTAATCTATTTCTCTTTTGCTGTTATGATAGCCAAGATTACGAACGGAGGTAAAGGAAGCTGTATTGGATTAGTACAATACTTAGAAAAGGAAGGCGAAGGTAATTGGTTCACCCATGACAAGGGGAATATTGACGCTTCACAGGTAACGAGCAGCATTGACGCGAATCGGAAGCACTTAGGGCAACAGGACGATAAATATTACCAAGTCATTTTAAGTCCGAGTCAATCCGAATTAAATCATCTGGGGAATAACCGTCACCAATTGGAGTCTTTTACCAGAGGGGCAATGGACCAATACGCTTCACAATTTGGAAAGGGGATAAAGAGTGCAGACCTCGTTTGGTTCGCCAAGATCGAGCAAGCGCGAACCTTCTCCCATACTGATAAAGCTGTGCAACAACAGCAGCGCGTCGAGGGTGAATCCAAGGAGGGACCCCAAACCCATGTGCATATCATCGTAAGCCGAACGGAGGATTTAGGGAGGTATCAACAAAAAAAACAGGCTGGCGAGATTGATCGTAAGCACCCCCTGAAATTAAGCCCCGCTACCAACCACCGGGCGACTAGTCAGGGAGCTGTTCAAGGGGGGTTTGACCGAACCGAATTTAAGCAAGCAGTGGAGCAACAGTTTGACCGGCAGTTTGGCTATGAGAGGCCCTTAAGTGAAACGTTTCAGTACGCGAACACTTTGCAGAAAGGTAGCCAGGAAGAACGCATAGCGTTACGGCTGGAAGCCCTAAGACAACAACCTAATTACCTCCTCTCGGAGCGATCAAATCAACGCAGCGAGAAAGCCGAACAAGAACAGATTCCGCAGCGAAAAAACGAGGACTTATCCCTCTAATAATCTTTATCTAATAACTTCTTCTCAACGATTATTTAGTAACAACATGACTGTATTAATTTATGCCATTTGTATCGGTATACTCTCGGGAAATTTGATCATGATTGCGATGGGTTTTCTGCGGAAATTAGGAATTGATTTTATTCCTGATTTAGCCTTACGCATGGTTTTCTACACCCGCAAAACCCATTTTAATAACCACGTACTTTGGAATAAACTTTGGCTGCGCTTTGGGATCATGGCCCTGATCCTGATGTTTGGCGGGCTGATGCTCTCCCCTTTTTTAACCTTCTTCATAGGCAAGGATTCCACCTTTACGGCTTGGCTGTACATGACCTTGCTTGCTACGGGTGTTTATGGCTATTGGATTCATACCGGCAGGCCCCTGTTTCGGTGGCAAACTAATCCAGAGCCGGTACCCGATGATCAGCCCCGCTTTTCGTTTATGACGGTAGATGGTGTACTTGAGCTTTATAATATTTTTCGGGGTATCTTCATTTGCGGAGGTCCGGGCACCGGCAAAAGCAAAAGTCTCATTGAACCCATTATCCAGCAGTCCGCAGCCGCAAACTTTACGGGTATTCTCTACGACCGAAAATTCCCAACCTTGTCCGAGGAAGTAGCGGGGGCTTATGCGACCAGTAGCGTAACAACCTACTATGTGAATTTTACGGATTTGACGCGTAGCCATCGGATTAATCCCGTTAGTCCCAAGCTCATTATAAACGCCAGTTACGCCCGTGAAGCCGCCCTGACCACGTTTAGTAATTTGGATTACAAGTCGAGCTTAAAACGAGATATTTGGCTACAGACCGCCGAAGCCTTATTAACCGGCAGTCTTTGGTTTCTGCGCAATAACTACCCTCAGTTTTGTACCCTTCCCCATGCCAGTAGCCTCATCATTGAAACGCAACCAAAGCCTTTGCTCGAACTGTTGAGTACAGATGAAGAAGTCCGTGGATCGGTCGCTGCCATCACCAGTAGTCAGGACTCAGAAAAGACCTTGGCCAGCATTTTTACGACGGTGCAGAGCTATTTGGCCGTACTAAACACGCCCGAAATCTTTTGGGTCATGAGCGGGGATGAAGTACCCTTTGATTTAAACAACCCTGACAAGCCAAGTTTTTTAGCAGTGGGCAATGATGCCGACTTACCCACTACGTATTCCCCTTTAATTTCCCTCATCATTGCTACGGCGACCAAACGAATGAATAAACCGGGCAGGTTGCCTAGTATCATTATTTTGGATGAGGCCCCTACCCTATTCATTCCTAATTTTCATGAATTGCCCGCAACCGCTCGTTCTAGTAAGGTGGCCACCGTGTACGCAGTACAAGATATTTCTCAAATGGAAGGCCAGTTAGGGCCTCAGCACTCAGAGATGTTACTAGGTAATTTGTCCAATCAGTTTTATGGCCGCTCAACTAACCCCAAAACTCTGCAACGGGTAACGACCTTGTTTGGCAAACAAGATGTGGAGTATCTAAGCTACTCATCGGGTCAGAGTACGGGGGATAGAAGCTCATCCAGTAGCCAGAATGCCAGCACATCCATTCAACAGCGGGACCGTCTGCCCATGCAAACGATTCGGGACCTGCAAACGGGCCAATTTGCTGGATTTATTGCAGAAGGGAGCACCAATGAGTTTGTGACTCAGTTTATAGCCCCCCAATCAAAAGCGAAAGCCATTGAGCCGTTTATGACGGTCAGCGAGGAGGAAAGACGGGCCAACTTTCGCCAAATAAAGGAAGATGTTCGCCAAATTGTGCGGGAGAATACGAAACCGACTAAGCCCAATCCCCCCACTGAACCCCCCAAACCGGATAAACCAGAGGGTCCAGAGCCGCCCGACGGTTGGGAGGATTTTTCTTGATGAGGCTTACTGAATACTAGTAAGAACTTAGCCTTGAGTATTATCACGCCGAGGCTAAGTTCTTCTAAACTATTCCAGTTCAACTTATCTTATTTTGCATAAAGCGAGTCGGATATGATTCCGTTTGCTCGTGGCATGAATGACATAAAGTCCGCCCATTGTTTATATCCCAAAGAGCATTACAACTACGCGCCGATTCTACACTATCTATCTTGTATTCTCTGACCAGTAAGGTAATGCTTACTTTGTGATCAGCTTCAATAACCCGTTTGCGTCCGTTTCTGGCCCCGCATTTCTGACAGGTAAACCTATCACGTATGAATACGGCCCGTTTCCATGTTTCATATTCATCCATCTGGCGAATAAGTCGGACAAGGTTCCATACTGAAACAACCTTATCCCGTGGTTCACTATTCATGGAATTTATACCTATTCAGCCTCTATTGGATGGGACACTACAGCCTCTTTAATTAGAGGGTCTAACCCGTCAATCAGTATTTCAAGTTGGTACGACAGAACGCGTACTTCATCGGCCAGTAAGCGGCCATTCTGAGCGACCATGTAGGGGTTTTTGGTCAATAGGTAAACATTGCGAAGGGTCTCGATTTGGGCGTAGAAACTGCCAGTAGAGACAAGGGGCAAGCTAATCACTTGCTCAAAGGGGTTTGCATGGCTGTTAGAAACAGCGTTACTTTGCACCGTTTGCATTTGACTATGAAGTTAAGTGTGACATTCGCCCCTTCGCTCGATCCGCCAAGATTTAGAAGCGTTGGGGCTTTTTTGTTGTCGTTTGACACTATAAATATAAAGCTAATTATGGATATATCCATAATTATTTAACAAAAAAATTAACTTAAAATAATGTCAAAAGAAACCCCAAGAGCATTAGCAACTTTCTGGAGTGTCTCTATTGTAAGATTCTGTTTACCAACTTCGTATTGATTTACAGTGCCAACCGACAAGATTAGCTTATCGGCCAATTCTTTTTGGGTTAACCCTTTCGCTTTTCGAGCCTCCCGAATCTTTTGGCCAACCCGCTGTTTTACGTCTTCCATTGTTTACTGTACCAATCAACCTTTTAAGGCAAGGTTATTCTCGTAAAATTACGAATTATGGAACGTTCCATACTGTATAACTTTGCATTATGTAGAAGATAAATTGGGTTTGAGTAAACTCTATAATTGATGTGGCCACATAAATCCACCCAAATTTGGGTCGCTTTGCCATAACTTTAAATGATGCCCCAGCCTAGTATATTCTAGGTATTGAGTAATTACTGGTCACGGGTCGAGGGAACAAGAACGCTACAGTTTATGCCGCTAAGGATCTAAGCCAGATCGAGGACATGTACGGGCGCAACAAGAAAGATGCCCTGCTCGCCAACCTAAACAATCAATTTTACGGGCGAGTCGGTCACCGGGAAACGGCGCAATACATTAGTGATCTGTGGGGAATGGAAGACGTAGAACACCGCACCTAGGGCCAGGGCGAAACCAGCTGGGAGTCAGTTCAAACACAGAGTCAAATGATCAACCGCAGTTACGCCCAGCGTAGCCGGGTACGGATTCAGGATGTCTTAGAGCTGAATACAGGGGAATTCTACGGCCAATTGGTCGAGTCGGATTTTAGCAGTTTCAAAGCCCAAATCAAGATCCAGGAAAGTGGGCCTTTACCAGAGATCGTACCCGTTACACAGGTAACACCTTATGACTTAAAACAAAACTTTCAGCGTATCCAGGATGAAGTAGAGAGCCTATTCAAACGTCAAGGGCCTAACCAGAGCGGAGTTCTTGAACCCATTCGACCTAAACCAATTGCTCCCCAACCAATTATACCTACTCAAAGCAACGGTCGAGCAAATAACAATGGTCAGGCCATGCAACCAGGGGAAAGTTTAGATTTTTAGCTTGATTGCCTTCGGCGACCCCTTAGCGGGGAGAAAGCCCAACAATTAAGGCGGGTCAATGCCGGTCATCATTGTCGGCATTGACCTGCCTTAATTGTTGGGATATTGATCGAAGCAAAACAATCTTACGTAATACAAGGACATTTCTATCTGCCACCAAAATACTTATCAATCCTCTTTAAACTTATACTCTGGACCGAATGAAAAACACGGTTACACATTGTGGGAGCGTTCGGGGCATAGCTATTGAATGTTCTTGCAGCCAACCTGACAACTGCCAGCGCAAGAAGGGTGATTGTGAAATCACTCACTTCTACCACCTCCTTTCATCGTTAGAATACGGGAGGGCTACCCTTCTGCAGGTAGCCCCCTCCGGTTCTGTTTTTATAGCAGATGTTCGGATAAATTTCACGATAGTGAAATCACCACATTAGATTAAGATTTGTCAGACGATAACTCATCGCTAGATCGCTAACGTTGAAGCGTTTAGCTAATAATGGTACTAACTCAAAGTCTTCATCTCGCGTAATATCTGACTTCATGAAGTAACTTATTCCTTGACGTGCTAAATCAAGCGGCATTAACAACGAAGCAGCAAATGAATTGGCTTCGCGTTCCTGAATATCTTCTCCGGTTGATGAATTACTATCTCGAAACAATGCGAAGTACTTTTCAGGGGTATCAACGAAAACTCCTTTTCGTTGATGGTTAAGCACATAATGGCCTAGCTCGTGTGCGATAGTAAACCGTTGTCGTTTCGCGCCATTTTTTGTGTTGAAGCCAATTTGTGCTTTATCTCCTTCGCGCAATAGTACACCTGACACATCTTCTCCAAAGTCATGTGGTATTAGATCAATTCCTAGCATTGTCGCAACTCGTTCCACATCAATGCCTACATTTTCAGTTAAACTGCTAAAATCTGTCGGGTAACATCCAGTTCGACGGAGAAGATTATTAGCTGCTTCTTCGATCTGTTTTTGTCTCTTTGGGGTCATGGCTGTGTGTTTTTAGGAAAGTTTCATAGAACTGTTCGACCTTGGATTTGTCTACATCACTTACATCCTTGAGGGTTTCCTCATCTAGTTGCGCAGCTGGCATGTAATCCTGCTCTTTGGGTATTAATGTTTCTAAGGGAACATTAAGCGCTCTAGCTATCTGGATGATTAAATGTAAAGGCGGATTCTGCCGTCCTTGTTCAATATTTACGATTGACGTGCGAGTAAGGCCAATTTGGCTAGCTAAATGCTCTTGTGTTACTTTCAGGAGAGTTCGACTCTCTCTTATCTTCTGCCCTAGCAGCTTGTACAGTTTGTCTTGTGTATTATTATCCACGCAGCAAAGATATAAAAAAAAATCAAAAGTCAATTCTATAAACGTCAATTTAATTGACTGTCAAAAAAAAATGTCAATGAAATGAACTAAGTGTTTTGGCGTCTCGTTCTACTATTAAACCAAATACCTTTTTT
>NZ_BAAGSJ010000041.1:0-8968 GCF_054782495.1 Spirosoma aerophilum
GGTGATTTATCAATCGCTGGCGAGGTTGGCATTGGATGCAAACACCCTGCAATGGGAGTTGCATCAGCCAAACAGCCGCTTCAAGGTGAAATAGGCCGTCTTAACTGCTTTTAGTTAGCTATCGTCTGGCCCCAATTCATTTATAAAGCCCTATTTATTGAACAGAACTTACTATAAGTACTTATTTGTTATGCGAAAATTAGTCTTAAAACCAACCAGAAAATAGCTGCCGTTTCTATTTTTTTACTGATTTAAATTGAATAGCTTTTAAAAACAGGTCATTGAGGCTTTGAGAATGTATCAATATAATATAGGCTTAGTTAACTTTCCTGTAATTTCGAGCTTATAGGGTTATTTAAAAAAAAGTGTAACCGAGAGCATTCTTTATATATACATTGTAAAAGGACTTCCTTAAAGAGCTGGTACAACAACGCAACTTTGTCCCATGCGCGAGCCTTCATGTAAAATGGCAATACTTTTTTAACCATTATTTAAGATAACCCGTCTATGTGCTTTGTATTAAACTGTTAATGGTTAGCAGGTCTGCAACGTTTTGAATGTTCTTATAAACAATAGCTTTTTCACGAGGTTTAATAGGGTGTTAACCAGGGCATCTTGTTTAAGTATATATATATAAGAGTCAGGTTGTAGATTGCATGGGCGCAAAATAAGGTTGGATAGAAGATTAATCACTTTTCTTAATCTAAAACACATACTTGCTTAGGTTGCCCAACAACCTTAAGCTGTCACTCGGTAGATTCTAAATTGGCTTAAAATCGATCATTTCGTATGTCTTTGCATCGACAATTATTGTTAGAACGAATTCAGGTATTAGAAGAAGTCATTCAACGTTTTTCCAGTGGCGTGACTCTTGAGCAGGTACAGCAGATTAGTGAGGCCAACAGAATCAATCTAGACCTAAGTTTGGAACGTATCGAGGAACTAAGGGCCTATTTCAGTCTACTCTACGGTGAACCGGTAAATTAATTCTTTGATCTATAATGCTTCAACCAGTAGTTTAATGAACCACTAACTTTTTAGTGTCCACAAAGGTGGATTAAGAGGCTGAAAGTCCAAAAGGTCAAGCCGTTCTTCGTTGCTAGGCACTAAAAAGCCCTGAGCGCTCAGGGCTTTTTAGTGCCTATTCTATAATAAAGTTAGGCCGTACTTAATCAGTTCTTTTGATTGTTAGTCAGCTTTGTTTTGGTTGTTTACCCAATTTTCCAATATCAGCCATTCTATAAGTTTTCAAACGGAAGATGAGAAACGTATGCTACTATTCGATCATTGTAGATAGGTATCAGAACAAGATGGTTTTTAAAACGCTTAATTAAAAGAGCAGTTAAATTAGAATTCCTTTATTTAAAATAGGAGTGCTTAAAGGAACCTCACTAATTAGACTCAAAAATTAGCATTAATCTACTTGAATCAGGTGCATTCTGTACAGTCTAACGCTGTTAACGAGGAACAAAGCAGTTTACAACAGGGCACCAATACTAGAAGGTAAACCGACCTAAATAATTAATTTTTTTATAGATATATTTTCGATATAGTAGGTTCTTGAAACTAATAATTTAAAATTTGTTTATTTTGATATAGCATTACATGAATCTTCATAGAGAATACATCAGCTTAGCGTGAACATGAAAGATATACAATTAACTGAATGCCAACAAAAAGAAATTATAAAAGCCATTTCTTGGACTACAATCGGCCCGGTTGATGAAGCATTTATCGTATTAGCCCGTTATGATCAGCTGGTAGTGGACACTACTCTGAGTAGGGTAGTAATCGATTTTTATTTAATGACTCGAAAAAATAATCAAAGCTTTCAAGTACGAATAGATTATTATAATGGTCAAACAAAAAGCAACCCGGAAAGTATTGCGTTGCTCTCGTTTCCAGGAGATAACAGTTATGTCTTTCTGCCTCTAAGCCGCCTAGGCTATGTTACTGATAAGCTCCGTGAATACAACGTCTGGTAGATTAAGGTTGCTAATGAGGTATCTTTGCCAGTATCTTAAGGATTAAACATTTATTCTCTCTTGAATCATTATTAAGTCACCTTTTAACTAACTAGTTATAGAATGCCTTAGTTTTTACTGAGCTTTTATTTTGAGATAGAGTCATAGGAAATAACCTTGCAGATCAGTTTGTTATAAGTTAAAATCCTTAATCCCTCTTTCTGGCTTCGCTATTTGGGTATCCTGCCTGACCGATACATTACTTTCATTCCACTTCATTACCTATTGTAAGCAGGCTATTTGAAAGCAATATTTTTGAACTGAATTACTCAAAATGTACGCTTCCGCTCAGAAACTCAACAAATGAGTTGGTTCCTTAAATCGGTAGGGTGGTCCCGTTTGGCCGGACACTTTACTTATGAGAGTTTAATAGAAACAGTTTGATAAAATTGATTTTCAAAGTCAATTGGTGAACGGTAGCCTAACGATGAGTGCAGCCGACGGACGTTATAATACCCTTCAATATAATTAAACAACTCAGCACGAGCATCTTGTAGGTTCATAAAACAGCCGCACGGGCGGCCCCGCATCCTCCAATAATTCAGCTTTCAATCGACCCCAAAAAGACTCGGCATGAGCATTCTGGTAAGGATTATCAGCTTCCGCCATGCTTTGTAGACACCGCTTTTTAGCGAGCCGTTGCCGAAAATAATGACCAAAATACTGACCACGGCACAGACCGCCCTGCTCGGTCAGAGTGGACGATCAAACCCGGCTTCGGTTGACGCTGCTTGAGGGCCTGATCAAAGGCCTGCACAATTAGGCTTTCTTTCATGTGCTTGTCAACCCACCAACCCACGATCCGACGAGAAAACAGCCGCGGTGGCGGACCACTCCATCCAACTCGCTAAGTAAGCCCATTGCCCGTCAGCCAGAGGCAAATACGTGATATCGCCGACCCACGCCTGATCAGGGGCAGTAGGCTTGCCAAACTCAATTAGTCGGTTCGGACAAGCTGTTAAACCATGTCTAGAATTGGTCGTTTTGGGTACGAAACTACGGGGCTGAATGGCTCTCCAGTCTTGCTCTTGCATCAAACGACGAACACGATGCCGACCGACTTTTACACCCTGTTCTTTTAGCGCTTCCAACACGCGACGGCTACCATAGCGTCGGGAGTTTTCCCAAAAGAGTTTTTTGATTGCTGTGTTCATGGCTAGACGGCTATCTGACTGGGTGAATTGCTCCATTACGGTAAGTGTAATATGCACTCTTGCTGACATTCAGTACTTTACAGAGTAGTCGTACGGGAAAGCTGGCTTCCTCAGACTGAATAAACTGATAAGTCAGCGTCAGGTTTGTCGGCTGAAAATGGCAACAGCTTTTTTTAATATCTCGCGCTCCATCTCCGATTGCCGTAGTTGCCGACATAAACTGTCGATTTCTTGTTGAAGATCCCGATCAGTATTCTTTTCCCCTTTGTCATTGGCTTTCCGCCAGGCGTGAATCAGGCTATCACTAATGCCCATCTTACGGGCCACCGCCATAATAGGTTCACCATTGGCAACTAGCCGTAGAACATCGGCCTTAAACTCGGCAGTATACTTTCGTTTTGGTTGTTGGGATTGGATCATGGTACACGAAGTTAAAAAGTTTCGTGTCCGGATATTTATGACCATATCACGGAGCCCCACCGGCGGAATAGCCGAAGCGATTTGATTTCGCAAATGGTTGTATGAAACAATTATATTAGCTTAAGATATAAGATTCTTCTAAACCTTCCCCTGGTCAATCAATCGACATTTTGAATAAGATCTTTATTGTAATTATTAAGTATTTAACGGTCACGTACAAAAGTAGTCTACTAATTATACATATTACACGGATTGTCAGGGCTGAAAAGTGATTTAATAAATAAAGCCGGGACAAGGCCCCCGCACTAATTAGCGTATCTCATTTAATCAACTGGGTATAGTCTAGAAATAGTCAATCCACTGTTAAGGTGTCTAAGTATGTTAGTCCTTTATAGGCCTTTAGGAAAGCGAAGGCTTTGCTTCTAGGAAGTAAACCCTGTAATAGGAAAAACCCATACTGATGTACTTTATTCATTAACAAAAAAATATAAGTATATAATCCTGTAGGGAGAAATTACTTATTATTAAATACCTGTAAGATTGAAGTAGCTTATTAAAGAATGATCATTATGGGCACGATAATTACTTTTAAGTTGATTTACTAGTTTGAGCAACGCTGTTTAGCCATCTCCACTAAAGCCTTGTGTGTCGTATTTAAGTTAAGTATTTCAATAGCTTGTTTAAATGAGCTTAGTTGCTGACCTGCAGTTAGCTTTAAACATTGAGCAATAGCGGAATACACAACAAGTGAAACCTGCTTGTAATAAACAATAATCGTCATAAAGACTGTTTGTAAGTTGTATGCTGTTTGGACAAATGTTTGCTCGATAGGTCACAAAACATGAGTCATCCCGAAGTTTGGATGATGATTTGGTAAGTAGTCAATAGGGCGGCCAAGGCTGCTCATAGTCGATAAAGGGGTTCTTGTTGCAACGGGGCAGATTTACACGATAAGAAACGGGATTTATAGCTGACGATGGATCGTATGATGAAAATCAGTGTTTTATTAAAAAGAGTACCTGAAATGTACCCACAAAAACGGCCAATCTGTTTAATCAAAGGGGGGTATTTATACCACCAAAAAGAATTTCCTTCTTGATAAGCAATGGCTAAATACTTGATAAACAGATTTCAACTAATGCCTAAATTCCGTAACGTGTAAATCTGCCCCGTTGGAAGAAGAAGGCCCTATATGGTCATTATTATGTTGTAATACTAAAACTATATTTTGGTATTACCGAAACCAAGTTTCAATATTACCATTTAACGACTTCCTTAGAAAAGATACTTATTGGAAATACTAAAACTATAGTAATGTAACACTGAAACCAAGTTTTGGTAGTTTAATAAATACAACAAGGGTTGTATAGCACTGGTAGAGTATCATACCAGCGGCAGACAAGTTTTAATTTAACCTATACTCTTCATGGGGGATATAGTTGAATACTTTTTTCGGATCCGAACTTTCATCCTGTTTGTGTTGCTGGAAGTACTTTGCTTCTATTGCATTAATAACAGCAAATCTTCTCATTCAAGTTATTTCAGTACGATAAATGAGTACGTAGCTCCGCTAGTAAGCAGGTCGAATATGGGCCATGAGTTTTCTCAACTTGGAGGAGCCCATAGTGATTTGATGTCTGAGAATCAACGACTGCGTCATCGACTTGGTCAATTAGACAGTGCATCAACAGCACTTCCAAATGACACTAGCTTTAATGCTCGATTTGAGTACCTAGTTGGCAAAGTAGCTAATACCAGTATGCAGGGTGCTAGTAGCTATATAACAATTGACAAAGGCACAGACGACGGTGTGCGGGTTGGTATGAGTGTTATAACACCAAAAGGCATTGTTGGTAAAATTAATCGGTGCAGTCCTCATTTCTCATTGGTAACTTCTATCCTGAATACGGGTTTTCTCGTATCATCCAGACTAATAAAAGCAAACGATATTGGCACCTGTATATGGGACGGAATTGATCCACACCGATTAAAGCTAAATGATATTTCCCTGAACAAGTCGGTTAGTGTAGGCGACAGTGTTGTCACGTCTGCTGAGAACTCTGCTTTTCCATCAGGCCTCTTGATTGGCCGGGTCCAAAAGATTGGTAAGCAATCTAATTTGACGTTTTATGATCTCACCATTGAGCTAAGTGAAGATTTAAGTAACCTTCCTTTTGTCTACATCGTTAAGAGCGATTCACAGTCGAGTTTAAAGGAATAGGAGTAGGTTGTTTGCGCCTGGTTAACAGCTCGTATGTTACTGGTTTACTGCACACAGAAATCAGTAGATTTCTATGCCTATGTGACGGATGGCGTTGGACAGATATTAAAAATCTATGTCTCATATTTTGCTCCCAAGTGAGACAAAGGAACGATAGTAATTCTGTTTCCTAAATATGGTAAGCCCGGAAACGGCTTGTTACACCATCATTTTAAAACACTATCAGTCTCCTTCGCGGTGAAAATTGTACCTGCAGGGTGCACAGGTAGTGGTAGCAGGTTCTACTATAATCTGAGAACTGTGTGCTCGCAGCTGAATTCAGCCAGGCTACCATTTCAACAGTTGAGATTCAAAAGTCAATGTCCAACTGGTTCTAAAACCCTCTCATCTTTTTTCTGTTGTGGCCGACCATCCACATCCATCCACTTTCGATGAATGCCCTGCCGATATGCCACTTGCCAAAGCCGCTCGATTATAATGCCACTTGCCAAGCGCCCGTTAGAACATCCATTAATAATCGTTCTGTAATTTCAGAATTTCCCCGTTCAATTGCTTTTATATGTCTGATCAATTACAAGAACTGTTTTTAAGAAGTAGTCACACTGTTCATTTCAAGGGGTAAACGCCACCTGCACACCGTCCAGTAGATTAAGTTTTAGGTTAAACTCCTAGTTTATATATTCATTAATATATGATAATATATATGATATAATTACCCTATACATGAACAAAAATGAATAAATACTTACTAATCATAAAAAATAGGTTAATTCGTTTCAGGAGGCCTAGTCCGCCGTTGATTAGCGATCTTGTATCTAAAAAGTCACACCGCTCGTCCAATGGGTTACCCTCCCTAAAAACAAAACTCATCTTTTATGCCTTTAACGCATCGCCAAGGGGAGACCGTAGCCCTGCGCAAAAAAACCTTAGATGGGGTCATTGGGGGTGGATTGGGGTAGTTACTTTACTGGCGGGATTAGTCAATGTGTCCGAGATTAGTGGAAGTGGACCACGAGTAGCCATCTTAGTGATTAAGCCTGCCATCACAAGTGCTCCTGATGAATCATCTATGAAACGCCTGAATCGATGGACATATACAACTATCTTTCACCCCAAGCATGGCAGGCTTTTTTGGGCGGAAGTCGCTTCCATCAATACTTTAAGCTTCGATTTGCCTTTCAACACGGGCTCAAGAGGCTACCTTACGATTGGCAAAAAGCGAGGCTACACCCGAATAATGATGCGAATGGAGAAGGGAATCTATACCCCTAAAGTCATTGTAGGAGATAGTGTTTGGGTGAGACTTGATAATTTTCCGGCCGCTAAGGTGGCCATTCGGCACTCCTACGCCTACGGTAACCACGTAATCTATATGGGGATGGGGTCCAATTTACTGCCAGCCATACACAAAGCCCGAAAAATGCTGGTTGAGGTCCACTTCTATGGGGAGTGCGTCAAGCAGTTAGAGTTTGCCGTCGAGGGACTAAAGTGGCCTACTTTGAGCAGGGTTGATCAAGGCCCCCTTGCTAGCTCGCAAAAACGCCGACAGCGGCTCCTCAAAAGCTTTCAGGGTTTGGAAAACAGTAAGGGTGTTGTCTGCCCGCTTAGATAGATCCGGGTATAGTTGCCTTGGCCTTCCAGCCAGCCAATTTGGTCCACGGGCTGTGGAGTGCGATAGCCGAGAAGGGCTAAAAGACTATTGTCAAGTGCTAGGGTTCACATCGCGTTCATCGAGTTCATCCGCCCTAAGGCGGGTGGGCAGGGATGGAAATGCTGGTTGCGCTGGTTAATTGCCCTAAAGCCGCTACTCACTGACTTATTAGCTATCGGGTTACTTTGGTAGACCTTTCCCTCTCCATAAAAAGGCTTATGGACATGGATGAACAAGTAGTTTTGTCACTACCTTAGGTAAGAAAGGATATGGTGGGTGCGGACTTGAGCCGACGTAACCCCTTGGAACGCCTAGATAGGGGACAATTATACCCCTAATTTTTTGTTCAGTGCATTGGCAAAGGGTAATGTACCTATTGCTTCCGAAGAAAAAGGGTGTTCCAAGACTGCTCAAAGTGTAAGTGATCCCAAGCCACTGGTTTAAGTAACTTGGCGCTGTCTTAAACATCTCCCTATAGGGTAAGTTAAGCTACTACTTAAAGCATTTATTTAGACCACCATGGCGAGTAAATTAAGTTACGATGGTTACCTATTGCTGTTGACTAATTCATCAATGGCTGTTTTTTTACGGCAAATTTAAATCCTGGCCCAGCCTTTTCTTAACCATTTGTTTTACTTGATTTTCTACAGAAGCCGGGCTCGGTAAGTCAACTCGTTAAGAAGCCATACCTTTATTTTTATCGATAAACGGTTAGTCGGCAATTGCACGGGCAAAACAACCAATCCTTGAGGCCATTCCTTATATGCCCTACTCATAAAACCGCCGCTTCCCATCGGGAAGCGGCTGAATGAAATGCCACTTTTTATGCGCTGCCAACGATTTCTGGCTGGCATCGACTTTAAACAGCAACCTCACGTGATCGTTTAATAGTATGGTTTTCACCTAAAGAATCTATTGCTTAACTTTGATAACCACCTGTTATACTCTATGCTGAGAATGCTCATGATTCGTTAGGGTTTTTTATTTAATAAGTACTGATTCTTCAATTGGAGCATCCCTTAACGAATCCATCAGAAATGGTTGGCCAGCGCTTTATAAAGCAGAATCTCCAGCCACAACATAGTGATCGGGTACCAACACATATCGGTCAACTTACCAGTAGTTCAACCCGGGACGGGGGCGTAAAGGTCGATTAATTTTCGTTCAATTCATGTTTGAAAATCGTAAGTGGGTAGTGCTGGGCGCTTTCTGTAGCATTGCTCTGGTGTATATAGCCAGATTGTTTTACTTGCAGGTCGTTGATGATACCTACTCCCTGGGGGCCTCCAAGAACTCCATCACCCGGCTCTACCAGACGCCCCATCGAGGGCAAATCTATGACCGC
Organism: Spirosoma aerophilum; assembly: GCF_054782495.1. Classification (NCBI taxonomy): domain Bacteria; kingdom Pseudomonadati; phylum Bacteroidota; class Cytophagia; order Cytophagales; family Cytophagaceae; genus Spirosoma; species Spirosoma aerophilum. The sequence continues at coordinate 8,816 of NZ_BAAGSJ010000041.1, forward strand.
AACCTGAAGCTGCTGGTTGACAATGCCCCGGTTTACGACCTGTATGTAACCCCTAAAAAAGTTACCCTCTCGGACACCGCAGCCTTCTGCCGCTTGATGAAGCTGTCGACAACCGAATTCGATAGCCTCATGGCAGCGGCCAAAGCCTACTCG
>NZ_BAAGSJ010000042.1:0-666 GCF_054782495.1 Spirosoma aerophilum
ATCTGGAATTTATGCAAAGTAAAATCAGGCAAAAAAGGATCCGTCTCAATGGGCTTATATACGACCAAACGAAGGCTAGTGCCGAGTGGTTAAATCTAACGTCCTGATAGATTGCGCTTAGGAAATGTTTGTGGCAATTCTTTTGGTTGGAATTGAACTGGCGGCCAATACCTGACGAAGGGGTACGGAATACCAATACCAATGTCTGTTGAGTAGGCTGATGAATCAAGTTGATACCGTTCACCGACGAGTCTGGACTTGACTATGAATCCTATCCTAAGTATCCCCAACTGATCACGATGATACGAAAAATGATTAGGTAAGCGCACAACCATATTTGCAATCGCTTCAAATGTATCGCGGATAGAATACACTAGACGACAATAAAAAAGAGATCATAAAGCTTGGATCAGGAAGCTAGAAGAGGGCCTTCTCCCTACTTCTAGCCTATAAGCTACCACAGGGGAACCCCTTTTATCCCATTCATCCGTCCCTGATTGGTCTGCGTAGAGTACGTCGCCGTTTAATCAGTCGTCAATCGATCGCTTCCGGATCGATCAACGCTGTTTACTTCGGTTTAACATAAACGGATTAACCAAAAAATTACTTACTCCTCAACGTTCATGCTGCTTGACAAGCCTATTCCACTTCTGTTTTTCATTCGCA
>NZ_BAAGSJ010000043.1:0-1195 GCF_054782495.1 Spirosoma aerophilum
CTGGTCTATCAGCCTTACAAAGAGCTCGATGGCACTATCACGGGTGTATTGGTGCTTTGCCAGGAGGTGACCCAGCAGGTGATGGCCCGACGGGCCCTGGAGCAGCAGGAGCGGGCCATGAGCAATGCCATTGAGCTGGCCGAACTGGGTACCTGGACGCTGGACGTGGCCAGTGGGCATACCCGGCTTTCGGCCCGTCATGCCACCATGTTTGGCCTGGATAGCCCCGAAATGCCCTACGAAACAGCCCTGTCGGTGGTCCATCCCCAGGATCGGGACCGGGTCGGGGCGGCTTTTGCGCAGGCTCTACAACCCAACTCGGACGGTCGCTACCAGGCCGAGTACCGTATCCTCAACGCCCGCACGGGCCAGCAGCAAGTGATCCGGGCCCGGGGGGAGCTGACTGTGGATGAAGCGGGCAAGCGGCAGATGACAGGCGTGGCCCAGGATGTGACCCTGGAACGGGCCTTGCAGGCCACCCTGGAGCAGCAGGTGCAGCGGCAAACCGAGGAGATTGCGGCCGCTAATGAGGAACTGTTGGCTCTCAACGAAGAGCTGACCCGCCAGAACGAGACGTTAGCGCTCCTCAACGAAGAAATGGCCGAGGCCAACCAGCTCCTGCTGCGCTCGAACGAGAACCTGCAAACCTTCGCTTACGTGGCCTCGCATGACCTCCAGGAGCCCTTGCGCAAGATTCAGCAGTTCGGCGATCTCTTAAAGACCCGGTATGGCGACTCGGCCGGCGATACGCTCGTCTACCTCGAGCGGATGCAGACTGCTGCCCGGCGGATGTCAACCCTGATTAAAGACTTGCTGGACTACTCGCGTCTTTCTACCCAACGGGTACCCACGCGCTGGGTTTCCCTACAGGAGGTGGTGGGGCAGGTCCTGTCTACCCTGGAGCTGACGCTGCAGGAAACGGGGGCTCAGGTAAGCCTCGAGCCGCTGCCCACGGTCATGGGCGATGCCTCGCAGCTGAATCAACTGGTTCAGAACCTGCTGTCCAATGCCCTCAAATTTCGTCGGCCCGGGGTGACTCCCCACATTGTCATTAAGGCTAGCCGGGTGTCAGCGGATCACCTACCCGAGGGTCTGACGCTGAGCCGGAACGCGAGTGGCTATCACCGGATTGATATGGTGGATAACGGCATTGGCTTTGAGGAGAAGTATCTGGATCGCATCTTCCAGGTCTTCC
>NZ_BAAGSJ010000043.1:1268-1528 GCF_054782495.1 Spirosoma aerophilum
TGGGCTGGCCATCTGCGAGAAGGTGGTCACCAATCATGGCGGGGCAATAACGGCCCGTAGCCAGCCTGGTCAGGGGGCCACGTTTACCATTTACCTACCAGCGTAGGCCAATCGGTTCGTCCGTGTTTTGTTGGTAAGCCGTTTGGGGACTTTTTTAGCAATACACGTTTGCTATAGAAAGTCCATTCTCAAATAACGCTCCAACTTGAAACGAGGAAACGTTCATAAATAGGCTGAATTTTATTGGTCCGTAATTGCAT
>NZ_BAAGSJ010000044.1:0-1555 GCF_054782495.1 Spirosoma aerophilum
GGAGCGGCTACGGATGGCACAACCACCTTACGCTATGTATGTGGCGAAGACGCAAAAGCCCTGTATGCCCAGCGTCTTGCCGTAGGCGATGAGGTGTTTAGAGAAGGGTTAAAGCAAATGCTCGCCCAAGCCTAAGCATCATGTCAGGAATTGCAGGCCGGTACATTGCGTTAAGAGCGTGTACCGGCATCAACCGCATAGAACGATGAAAGCAGACCCAAAACAAAAACCGCGCATCTTCCACTCTATCAGCGATATGCAACGGGCTTTTGGCTTACCAAAGCCCCTGCATCCGCTGATCAGCCTGCTGGACTACAGCCAGGTGCAAATTACCCCGGAAATGCTGGCATCTCCCTTCGTTATGGACTTTTACAACATTACCTACAACGAATCGGCGGGTTGCAAAATGCGATACGGGCAAACTACCTACGATTTTGATGAAGGCGGTATGTTTTTTACCTCACCCGGTCAACCCTTAACCGGTTTGCAAACAGCAGCGTCCAGTTCAGGTTTCACCTTGTTAGTCCATCCCGATTTTTTACGGAACTACCCGTTGGCGACTAAGATCAAGAACTACGGTTTTTTCTCGTACTCAGTCACGGAATCACTACACCTCTCGGAGAAAGAAAAAAAGATTATTTCCGCTATGTCGAAGAACATCGGTGACGAGCTGGAAACAGCTATCGACGAGCTGAGTCAGGATGTATTGATTGCGCAACTAGAGCTCCTGGTAAACTACAGTCAGCGATTTTACCAACGCCAGTTTAGAACCCGTAAACCGATCAATAATGCGTTGCTGGAAAAGGTAGATAGGTTGCTGCAGAGCTATTTTACCAAGGAGACCGCCTTGCTGAGAGGGTTGCCAACCGTTCAGTTTCTTTCGGACGAATTACAGGTTTCTCCCCGCTATTTAAGTGACCTGTTGCGCTCGCTCACCGGACAGAATACGCAGCAATATATTCACTATAAACTCATCGAGAAAGCCAAGGAAGTGCTGACCATCAGCAACCTGACCGTAGGCGAAGTCGCGTATCAGTTGGGCTTCGAACACCCGCAGTCATTTAGCAAATTATTTAAATTAAAAACGAATCTGTCTCCACTGGAATTCCGGCAGTCGTTTAATTGACAGCGCTTAAGCGATTATGTTTAGAAAATTAATCACACCTTTTAATCCGTCAAAGGTTAGTTGTAGCCTATGCCTTGGACGTAACTCCCTCGCTATTTCATACAGACTACCTGATGGTTAGTTACAGGGAATTTTCACTTGTATGGATTGCCCGCTGTTCAATCAGGGTGGCCATTGTTTTGCCCATCTGGCTAAAATCAGTCGATAAAGTCGTGATGCCTGCCTCCTCGTCTCACTTGGGAGCGTTTAATGAGACGGTTACTTTTTTACTATATGTTCAAGGCAATCAGCCGCACACAAGATAAGTCTGTTGTCCACACGGACGTTACAACACGTAGTAGGACTCAGTTTGCGGAGAGGCCGGGGCCGCCGGATAATCCGTCATCGTTTTCAGGTTTACTTCAATACTACGGGCAATCGTCGTTACCG
>NZ_BAAGSJ010000045.1:0-531 GCF_054782495.1 Spirosoma aerophilum
GTATCACAACAAGCCATTGTATACTATAGAGGGCTGGAAGTCTGCTATCTTTAGCAATGAAACAAATATGAACATTATGGATGCAGATAGTATACACTAATATTGAAAGCAAGTCGAGCAACCTGAGCGATTTTTTCACGGTGATCAAACAATGAAGCATGCTGGCTGCTCTGTTATGTTTTAAGGCTGTATTAGATATTGAGGACCAGAATATGTGTGTCAGGTATACGATGGTATAATGAACTCATAAATATACACATATATTTCGCTTACTTCATACCACAAAAGCCTAGCGTATAGTAGTCTAAAACGTCGTAATCTCTCGTTTCAGTATGACAATGACACAAGGCACAAGTCAACGCATGTCATAAACTCAATATTTGATAACAGCGCTTCTGTGCTACAAGTTTAGCCGCCACTAATCCCGGCCTAAGTCCGCTTAAGCATGCCAGGTGGCAATTGATGGCAAAGGTATGATGATACGACACTAGATCAAAAAGGGTCGATGATCTTTGGAAAAGAATAGTTAAA
>NZ_BAAGSJ010000046.1:0-5618 GCF_054782495.1 Spirosoma aerophilum
CGGCCAGCAGTCAACCGGGTCAAGGGGCCACATTTACCATCTACCTACCGGCACAGCTCCATGCGTTTGGAGGGGATTAGTCAGTCGATTGGTTGCTTGATCTTTTTCATATGCGCCCACTTCCTAATAAGGCTCATTCTCAGATAAGGCTGGTTTTATCAACTGTCAAATAGTTTTGCACCACTAAGTGCGGTTTAACTGGACACTAAAGCTCAATCCGTCAATTACCAAACTTAAGCGACTTGCTAATCCTAGGTAGCGTCCTCTTTCTGAAACCAAATGGTAGGCAGGGTAACTGTCTCAAACCAATAGGCGCGAAGGCCCGCTACGTACCGCTTCCAGGCCTGGAAACTAAACGGTTTCTGGCTATATACCGTGGCCCCGCGCCGGTAGGCTTCCCCTCGGTCCGCCGGGTCATCACCGGATGATAGCATGATGATGGGCACCAGATGCCCCTGTGGATGCTGCCGCACCAACGATAAAAAATCGAACCCGCTCAGGCCAGTGCTTAAATTGATGTCCAACAGCATTAACCGGGGGCCCCGGCCCGTCAAATCGCCTAGATACCTAGCCGCTTGGTCATAGGTGCAGGTATGGACAAAAACCGCTTCGGGAAATGTACTAGCTGCCGCTCGGGTCAGCAGATCGGCGATGGTAGCATCTTCGTCGACCAACAGGATGGTAAAGACAGCAGACATCATCGGTGTTTTGACCGACAAACTTACAAAAAAGCACTATCTTTTAGGCCAATGAACCCGGTAAGACCACTGAGTAGTGGAGGCCGGTTCACTCACCCCGGCACGAACCGCTAGCAAACCCGGATCGCTTTAGGTTGGCCCCCTGAAAGGGGGCCACGTGCCAGTTGTCCAAAACCAGCTGAAAAACCGACAACCCGCTGACAACTTTAGTCCGTTCACATCCGTATGCGACTCACTTGAGTTGACAGCTAGCTTGTAAAATCATAGTCTCATAATTCGCTGGTTTGAATTAATATGACTTGGTACGAGAACCAGGAAGAATTACCATAGCTTCAGTAAAAAGACAAAATAAATGGCCCCTGACAAACCCAGGCCTAATGCAACGATGCCCCAACCATACTGACGACGTACTTTGTACCACATCACCCAGCTACTGATACATAAGAAGAAAAGACCTAAGGCAATACCATCCATGGACACCAGCCAGGTATAGGTAACCCACCAGTTAGGAGAGGAGGGCGTGTTGCCTCGGCCAATGCCATTGAAGGTATGTAGGGTACGGAGTTTGCCCCACACATTGAAGGTGTACTCTTTCTGGGTACAAATCCCTTGTCTAAAATCAACATGTATGCTTCGACCATGGCCGGGTACGGTGACCCGAAAATCCACACTGTCCGGGGTCATCGCCACCTCACTCACCTCGCCGGCAATGCCCAGCTGCTGCACTACATGACCAATAACCTGACTACTATCCAGATTAGGTGATACCTGAAGGTGGGTTTGGCTCGTGGTCTGGTTTCTTTCCTCCCAGAAACGGGCAAACTGCCAGGAACTATGATTCAACAGTAAACCCGAGAAAGCGAACAGCCAGATAAAAACCAGTAAGAATAGCCCGACATGGATGTGCAATTTGCGATTCCAATAAGTGGCTAAACGGGCAAAGGAAGGGGTAAGCATATTGGCACAAGAAGCGTTAGAAAATGAGGAGTAGCAAGCCCGAGAACAACAGGACGCCCAGTACGATAGCTGTCAGGCCCATAGGCCGTTCTACTTTCAAACACCACCACAGGAAAATGCCACTGACGGTAAGCCATAACAGCAAATAGACCACACCATCGGCCATCACTTTCCAAATCGTTAAGAATACGGAATTGCCCCGCAATCGGGCATTATGCTGGCCCGGCATGGCGTGTAGATAACTGGTGGCCCTTACCCACCCTTCCTCTTGGCGGGTAAGGGTTACGCTATCCGTGCGGGTATCCACGTCAATCTTCGTATGCAGTCCTGGCTTGATGACGGGGAAAGAGATATGGTTATCATTCATGGATATGAAATCAATTTCGCCCGTAATACCGAGCTTGACAATAATGGCTTTGGCGGTCAATAAGTCGGAGGTATCCCTGGGAATGCCGTCAAGTTTAGTGCGTTCAACCGGCAGAAGCCTCGAGGGCATCAGGCTGTTGAGAAGCTTTACATGATTAAATGCTAGCACGCTAACACAAAAAATGACGACAAAGGGGCTAATGAACAGGCCTGTGTATAAGTGCAGGGCCCGGATGAGGGGATAATATTTTTTCATTGACTAAGCAAATCGGGTCTACCCTCTGTACTTGGTCATACAGCCTGTCATAGCCCGTCAGGAAGCAGTGACTAAGTAGGGTTATACTGGAAGAAGAAATTCAGTGGTAAATTCTACTAGGACTCACCCGCAAAAGTCAGACCCCTAAACTAGTGGTTTTGCTTATCAAGAAACCCGCCCTATAGTATGGTAATGCGACTCAAAAACTCAGCCGTTTTCGACCAGACTCGGGTTAATCAGATTAGGCTAAGCGTTGTGCAGCCAGTGAATTCAGTGACGGGTCAGCAAGGGTCGTTCATGATTAGCTTTCTATATCCTAAACAATCTCACAAATAGCTCTGAGCATGATACGACGGAAGATTCAGTTGTTTCGCCGCCCAACTAGTGCCTTTGTGGAGCTCCAACCCGCGAGCCGGTGAAAAGGAGTATGGGCACCTCTACCGGTGTCTTAAACTGGAAGATAACCCTTGCTTCAAGCAGAAGTTCTATGCACAACGGTGTGTAATCAGCCTTCTATAGGTTGGATTGACCACTAAACAGATAGCTACCCTAAACTTGAGGAAGCCAATTCTTGATTAAAACAATAATTTAAGTTTTTTATAATTACTGTTTTACCTTTTAGTAAATATATAGTTAATATAGTATGAATATGTATAAACAAAACCTCTGCATTTATTAAATCAGTTACCTTTAAGGAAAATAGGCTCACCAGCGCCAGTCAGGCGTTCGACAGCACTCGTTTGCTCATGGCCCTATAACAGTTCTTCTAGATTGGTCAAATCAACCCCAAGATTCGATGCTCAGAACTTTATACGCCTTGGTCACCAACCTGCTAGTTATTTCAAGTGCTTGGACGCAACCCCTTCCTACGGATACTTAGCCAATTAGTAACCATGTATTACGACTTTTCAGCCCTTGACCCGCTTTCTATTCACATCGATGAGGCGGGAGACACCCACATCGTTTATGTACTGCCTAGCCCGATAAAATGGCCTTTTGAGGTATTGCGCGACCCTGGGGGGTATAGGGAGGAGTTGCATCTAGTGAAGCAGGTTCGGGTGTGCGTTACTACCTCAGCCTTCCCCGCATGTGCCCCACATACCGTCATAATACCCTATTATAGTGACGGGCAAGAATGCCCCCTGAATAGCCTTGCTGTGGCCGGTGTTGCCTCTGTCGTAAAAGCCATGCTACTGATCGGATTTATTCCCGTTTTGTGTCGGCAGTAACACACTGAGGATAAATAATATACGTTCTAGGTCGCCCCCTCCCTCACTACCTTCCCGGGGCTTAACCTCCCCCAGAAAACTGGACCAACAGGGGCCCTCTCGGTCTGGGCATGGTCGTAGCGGGGGTGGTCGATAAAAAGCTACTGAGCCCCGTATTGATCAACCGGTTGGGTAACGCTTTTCAAGTTTTCCCAGACCCATCCTGAGCTACTGATCCGCTTTGGGGAAGCGGGCGTCGAGGGGGTCATCGTTGATATCGGGAGCGAATCGAAGCCTACCGGCAATTTGAGCGGGGCCGCTACGAACAGCAAGGCTTTGGGCTGGGCCTGGCCATTACCCAAAAGCTACTCACGTTCAATAAGGGGTTCCTGGTTATCGACCGGCTTTCGATGAACCAAACGCAGCTAAGCGTCTACCTGCCTTGTACTTAAAGGTTGAGCCCATTTTGTTAAACAATTTTTGCATAAAATAGGATATTGTGAATTTTTGTTTAACTTTGAGTTAAGTATTTACCCTAAACTATTAACAAGAGACACTAGACAAAGCCTACTTCGGTGAGCAACCAAGAGGTTAAGTTAATCCATGACCATAGAATCTAGTCGGTAGTGGATAACTGGCTCATGGGAATTACGGAGTCTTACCAGAAGGATACCCCAACGGTCACCGGCATGATGCTGGCACGTCTACAGCGGTTATGGACAAAGGCCTAAGATGGGGTGGTAAACTCGAGGAAATGGCTCCGCCAAGGGATGGGTAAGGCTGCGTAACAAGCCGCCTACCAGGACTTACCGCTACTACTCTACAGGGACCCACTTTAGGGGTAACTACGGGCTGGCACAGTGGGTTGGTTTCCCGCTTTTTATTCAATGACTATGGACTACAAAAAAAGATTTATTCTGCTGGCTCCCTGGGCGGTGATCCTGTTTATTTCGTGTATGCTCTTTGTTCTAACGGTTAAAGGGCTTTGGCACCTGCTTCATTAATTCATCCCTTACAGAGGCTTGACTTGCCGGATGCCGGATCGCCTTATCTGGTGTTACCGCATCGTCGAACCGGTGGGACACACAAAGCAAACCCGTCCAGCTTGATAAAGCTTTCCCCTTCGTCATTTAAAATATTGCCCAATCGGGAAGACCAGGGAGATAATTGTATTTAGTAACCGAACATTCGGTTGACCTACCATTCGAGTTTTCGTATGTACACCCACAAACAGTTACTGACCGAACGAATCCAGGTCCTGGAAGAGCTCATTGGGCGCCTTTCCCGCGGGTTAACCGCTGCCCAGACCCAGCTAGCTCATGGCACACGCGTGCGCGCCTATCTTGGCCCAAAGCCAGCACCGGCTTAATGAATTAAAGACCTATTATCAACACCTATATGGTTCACCCAAACCCGACCTCCTTGACAGCAATATGCCTTCCCCGGCCAGCCGTGGCTTTCCTTCAGCCTGACGATCCGCGTGGACCGATTATAGCCCCTCAAACAACCCAGGCCCCCTTCAACAGTAGTGGACACCGGCACCGGTTCGGCAAAGGGGTCGCCCGAGGCCAGCACCTGCCTGGCCACCGCCTGCTGAGACTGATATTAGGGCAAGTCACCGTTGATCCACTCAATCGTCATGCTGGTCATGGGAAAGTGATTCGTTAAACCGTTTAGCCTTCGATGAACCTTATTTTTTACGCCCTGGCTGGCTTGCTGCTGGTAGCCGCCCTGACCTATCTGTATTGGCACCTTTCCTTTTCGATCCAATGCCCGAAATGTGGCAGACTTGATGAAGAACGGATTAGCCGTTCCCGCCTGGCTCGTTTCCTCTCCCGGTTTGTGGCGACCAAAGCCTATCGTTGCCGAAAGTGCTGGACTGAGTACGTGGTGATCGGCCCTTAAGGGTGGACTCTCCACCAGGTACCGTATGTATCGTCTATAAAAGGAGTGTCCCTCGGCCGATCCTCAACAAGCCGGTAAACGTTGACTGTTTTGGGCCGCTCATTCGGGCAAAAACCACGTGATCGATGAAACGTTGGTGTCTGGCAAAAACGCTCTATTGATGTTACGTTACGTTTCACTTCGCTTTAGCGAAGTGACGAATTGTCTCACTTGCCGAAAACTACCCAG
>NZ_BAAGSJ010000047.1:0-732 GCF_054782495.1 Spirosoma aerophilum
CTATTATTAAGGAGTATGTAAACAAATGAAGTCTATAGGGTTAAAATATACTGGTTTCAATTAGAACATTCTATCCTATAGCCATAGTTCAGTTACCAATTCAGATGGGTCAGTTTTACTACTTAGTCGTAATACAGGCAGATAACCCCTAAGCGCTGCTCCTCCTGCAATACAGGAATCAGCACCTGGGGCTAACCCGATCAGCTTAGCCCCTAACCAATAGAGCTACATTTTTTCATGATAATAGAGCAAGGAGGATTGACGCTTAGCAAACAAGTTAATTGATAGAATTGCCGGGATAATTCAGCATAGAGAAGCCCTAAGCTTACTGAATGGCTGGAGTTCTCACCAAAAACACGCCTTTTCATAAGAGGCAGCGGTAAGAATAGGCTCAAACCGGCCTGAAAATCATTCCAGTCAACTGTAGCAAGCCCACAACTGGGTTGCTCGAACGGGTATACAGCCAAGAATGGCAAGCTTTCAGGGTCGCCTAGAGATCCTCCCAACCAGGACGTAGCCATCCCATGCTTACAAAGCTGATGGAGTGCCTGGGTACAACAATTGCTCATAGAATCAGCCAGGGCAAACGCTGGCATGCGCCACCAAATAATAAATTTAATTGACTTTGACTATGTTTGTATTCTCAACTATTATCTACATATGAGAATCTGCTATTTATCCCGTCTCACCTATGCATTGGCCATTTGTTTGGCTGTTACTAATTGTACTCGT
>NZ_BAAGSJ010000048.1:0-3942 GCF_054782495.1 Spirosoma aerophilum
TGACCAATCATGGCGGGGGGATTACGGCCCGTAGCCAACCGGGTCAAGGGGCCACCTTTACCCTCTACCTACCGGCCTAGCCTAGCTCCCTGCAATAGGAGGGGCTTGGTCAGTCATTTGGTTGCTTGATCCTTTTTCAAATGCACCCACTTTCTACTTAGCTTCATTCTCCGATAAGACTTGTTTTACTTTCTGGCTAGTGGGCCACTTTACTCAACGAGCCTTGGGTTAGAGCTAGCTTACCTTTTGGGTCAAACAGCCGAGCTCATTTAGAGATCGGCTGTTTGACCCAAAGCCTCAACCACTCCCTTCCTTGTTACTTAATCATATACTCATCTAACCGGTTTGTAGCCAATATTGACTTACAGGTTAATGATTAAACCATGTAGTCTATATTGCTGCACTTTATTGGGTTTAGCTCTTGCAGGTAAAGCCTAATGGTGTGGATAGATACCGGAAACGCCGATTTTTATAAGGTCGGTGTTTTTACTTTTTACTCAAATTTACTTTCAAAGCAGAACGCTCAAAGTGGGTCATCCTAAGCTTTCCAATCTTCAGTGCTTAATCAGGGAACCGTAGATGCAGCAGCACCCGCCCAAATGCTGCTGATTGGACTGTAAAATTACTGTCTAATTCACACGCCCCAGTAGGAGATCCATTAGCTTACATACGTCTGCTTCTTGGGTGGCGCATGGAAGGAGACGACTTATTTTATTACTAGTCAAGTCCTTTTAGTGGCCCACTTCGACGACCAACCGCATAAAATAGGTGCCTCAACGTGCGTACCCAAGCCGACAACTTATTAGCTTAGCTGTTTAAAATTGTTTAGTCCAAATTTAAGGAGAAGTGACCGAATCTACCGATCGTTTGCCGAACGAACCTACGGCATCCCGAGCCCGCCAACCCAAGCTGCGGCCTGTTGAAAAGGCGTTGGCCTCGGCTTTTACGAAGGCCTCGGTAGGCTTAGCCATCACCCACACGAGTGGCAAAGCGATTTATGTCAATAATGCCCTGGGCCAGCTGACGGGTTACTCCTCCAGCGAACTGATCCATCAGCCCTTTGCCTTACCGATTCACCCGGATGATCAGGCGCTATTCTCCATTCAATTAAACGAGTTGGTAAGTGGCCACATTGGCTCGCTGAGTACGCAGTTTCGCTGTCGTCAAAAAGACGGCGGGGTAATCTGGTGTAAGCTCCACACGACCCTACTCTATGACCAAGCCGGCCAGGCGGATCGCCTGTTTACCCTGCTGGACGAAGAAACGAAGGAATCAAGGGGGGGCAACGCCCAGCCCAAATTGCTGGCCCTGGTCGACAACAGCCTCCATTTTATGGCCATCGCTGACCTGGATGGGCGGGTAACTTACCTCAATAAGGCGGGTCGAGCGCTGGTTGGACTGCCCTTATCCGATGAGTTGGCCGCACTCCGGGTAGCGGATTTCTATTCAACGGAGCAGTACCCCCTGATTCGCGATGTGGCCGTTCCGACACTACTCCGGCAGGGGTATTGGTCAGGTCGGGTCAATCTTAAACACTTTGCTACGGGCGAGCTAATTCCGTGTCAGGCCAGCGGTGTTCGGATCGATGATCCCCACACGGGAAAACCCATTGGACGAGGCTTCACCCTGCGGGACTTACGGCCCGAATTGATTGCTCAGGAAACGCAGCAAAAACTACTGACCTTAGTCGATAACAGCGTTGAGCTGATGTCCATTTTAGAACTGGATGGGACAAACTCGTATATCAATAAGGCGGGACTAGCCCTGCTGGGCTTTGACAGCGCCCAACAAGTGCAGCAAACGCCCATCTCCCAGCTGCACACCCCCGAGCATTTTGCGCTGGTGGAGCAGGAGGTCCTGCCATCGGTGATGACCACCGGGCGCTGGTCGGGCGAGATGCTGGTTCGTCATCTGAAGACGGGGGAGGTGTTTCCGGTTTATAATAATACCATTCGCATTGACGATCCCCTTACTGGACAGCCCATCGCGGTGGGGGCCGTTATGCGCGACCGGCGACCCGAGCGGCTGGCCCAGCAAGCCTTGGCGGAAAGCGAAGCTCGCTTCCGCAACCTGATCATGCAGGCGCCGGTCGCGATGGCCGTATTTCGCGGGGATGAGTTTGTGTTTGAGACCGTCAACGAGGCCTATCTGCCGCTCATTGATAAAACAAGAGCCGAGGTAGAAGGCAAACCCCTCTTTGAGGTACTCCCCGAAACCAGGTCAACGCTGGAACCCCTGGCGAGGGAACTGGTCCGCACGGGCCTTCCGTTTCCGGCCAGCGAGTTTGAGATCGTCATTAACCGGCATGGTCGGGAGGAGACCTGTTATTTTAATTCAATTTGGGAGCCTTTCCGGCTAAGTGATGGCCGCATTGATGGCTTTATCGTCGTAGCCCATGAAGTCACCCCGCAGGTGGTGGCCCGCAAAATGGCCCAGGCCAGTGAAGCCAAACTTCGCTCCCTCATCGAGGAGGCACCGGTGGCCACCTGCCTGTTTATGGGACCCGAACTGGTAATTGAACTGGCCAATGAACCCATGATCCGTTTCTTCGGACGTGGGCCCTGTATTGTGGGCCGGCCCGTCCGGTCGGTACTGACCGGCAGTGGGGAGGAAGCCTCCGCCATTGCCCTTCTGGAGCAGGTCTTTACTAGTGGTATATCCTTTGCGGCCCCGACGGCCCCGGCCACGCTAACCCTGGATGGTGTGCCGACCAAGTACTATTTCGATATAAATTTAATCCCCCTGCGGGATGGGACCGGTCAGGTTTACGCCATCTTGGAAACGGCCGTCGATGTAACGAGTCAGGTCCTGGCCCGAAAAAAGATCGAAGAAGCTCAGGCCGGTCTGCAGGGGGCCGTGGAGCTGGCTCAGTTAGGCACCTGGAGCATTGATGCGGCCACGGGCGGGCTGAGCTATTCAGACCGCCTGGTGGAATGGTTCGGCTATGATCCGGCCCGGCAGGCTTACCAGACGATGATCCCCCTGCTGGCGACCGGCGATCAGCAACGGGTTGATGGGGCCTTGGCCTGGGCGCTGAATCCCGAATCAGATGGCTATTACGATGAAATCTTTACGGTGATTCATCCCCAAACGGGCCACAAACGCATCCTGCATGCCCAGGGTAAGACCATCTATGATGCCCTGGGGAAAGCCGTTCGGATGAATGGTACGGCCCAGGACATTACCATCCAGCGGGAACTACAGCTGGCGCTAGAAAACCAGGTCCAGTATCGCACCGAAGAGCTGGCTGCCACGAACGAAGAATTAGCGGCCAGTAATGAAGAACTGTTAGCAACCAATGAGGCCTTTGTTGTCGCCAATCAAGCTTTGGAGCGGGTCAATGCTGATCTGATCCGGTCCAATCAGAACCTGGAACAGTTCGCCTACATCGCCAGCCATGATTTGCAGGAACCCCTGCGCAAGATTCAGCAGTTTGGCGATCTGTTAAAAACACGGTTTACCGTCTCGGCAGGGGAGGAGCTGGTTTATCTGGAGCGGATGCAGGAAGCGGCCCGCCGGATGTCGATTCTGATTAAAGACTTGCTGGCCTTTTCCCGGATCTCGGCCACTCAGGCCGTTGACCAGCCGGTGCCGCTGGAGGCCGTTGTCAAGCAGGTTTTGGAAAGCTTATCGGTCGCCATCGAGGAGAGTGGGGCGCAGGTTGAGGTAACTGCGTTACCCACCGTACCGGGCGACTCTAGGCAGTTAGCGCAACTCTTTCAGAATCTGTTATCGAATGCGCTGAAGTTTCGACGCACGACCCCGGAAGGCGCATTCATACCTCCGCAGATTAGCGTGCGAAGCCGTTTGATGGCCCGCTCTGATCTGCCCTCCTCTTTAAAGCCAGCTCGGTCTGCTACGAACTATTGGCTCATCGAGGTGAGCGACAACGGGATCGGCTTCGAGGAGAAGTACCTGGATCGTATCTTTCAGGTCTTTCAA
>NZ_BAAGSJ010000049.1:0-12076 GCF_054782495.1 Spirosoma aerophilum
GCTTCGCCCAAGTTGGTAAGTCGGTAAGTGGCTGGCGCAAAAGCAACACTTTTGCGCCAGCCACTTACCGACTTACCAACTTGGGCGAAGCCGCTTATTAACTTACTACTCCTCCCCTTTGCATTTGTCATTTTTTTTCTTACCTTTGCGCCCTCATTTCAAACAAATTACAAGAAAATGTTTCCTAATAACTACGAGACGGTGTTCATTTTAACTCCCGTTTTATCTGATGCTCAGATGAAGGACGCCGTTGACAAGTTTCGTAAAGTGCTGACCGATAACGGTGCGGAACTTGTTCATGAAGACCACATGGGTTTGCGTAAGCTGGCCTATCCGATTCAGCATAAGAACACGGGTTACTACCAACTCTTCGAGTTTAAGGCCCCCGGCACGATCATCGAGAAACTCAACACTGAGTATCTCCGTGACGAGCGTATCATCCGCCATTTGACGGTTTCGCTCGACAAGCACGCTGTTGCCTACAACGATCGTAAGCGCAATGGCTTAGTGGGTAAGAAAAAACAAACCGAAAACGCCGGGGAGGCCAAGTAATCATGAGTCTGCAAAACGAATCAGTTTCGAAAACCGAAGTCCGTAAAAAATACGACCGCTTCAAGAAAGCCGGTATCAAATATATCGACTACAAGGACGGCAACTTCCTGCTGAAATTGCTGAACGAGCAAGGTAAAATCCTTCCCCGTCGGCTAACCGGCACAAGCCTGAAAAACCAGCGCAAAGTGGCCCAGGCCGTCAAACGCGCTCGTCATTTGGCCATCCTGCCCTACGTAGGCGATTCTCTAAAATAAGTTAATCAGTCAGCAAGTCAGTAAGTCAGTAAGTGACGCTCATGTGAGAAATTACTTACCGACTTATCGACTTATCGACTTACCGACTCTCTCACAAAAATGGATATCATTTTAAAAACCGATATTGCCGGCCTGGGCTATAAGAACGACACCGTTACGGTGAAGCCCGGTTACGGTCGCAATTACCTGATTCCTCAGGGATTTGCTATGATGGCAACCGACTCTAACAAGAAGATCGTTGCTGAAAACATTCGTCAGGCAGCTCACAAAGCCGAAAAAATCAAAACCGAAGCACAAACCATTGCCGACGGTATTGGCGATATGACGCTGACCATTCCTGCCAAAGCAGGCGACAGCGGCAAAATCTTCGGCCGGGTTACCAACACGCAGGTGGCTGAAGCCCTCCGCGAAAAAGGCTTTGATATCGACCGGAAGAAAATTACGGTTGAAGATGTTAAAGTACTGGGTACCTATGAAGCATCAATTGACCTGCACAAAGATGTAAAGCATAAAGTGAAATTTGAAGTAGTTTCGGCTGAATAAGCAAGGCTATCTTTTCGAAAACCGACCTGTCTCGCGGCAGGTCGTTTTTTTTTATATATGAGTTAAATAACGGGAATATGCCTGATCAGCAAATTGAGTCAAAACAGGTTATCGGCTTCTTCGTTCCAGTACTGACTTTATTCGATAAATAAGCCAATAGGCAGGCGCATGAAACATTAATTTCCGCTTCATAATCAAGCTGTTAGACGCTATAAACTTTTCCATGAATCGGACCTAATCAGTTCGATTTTTTGTTGATAAAGTATGCAGTTTCATACCGAATTCTCGCCTGAATTATTACCCGTACGTATTGGTCTGAACAGCCGGATCGTGACTATTGGGTCTTGTTTTGCCGATGTTATGGGACGTCGGTTAACTGATACTAAACTTCGTGTGCTGACCAATCCGTTTGGCACGCTCTTCAATCCCGTTTCCATTGCTAAACTGGTGACGATGGCACTACGGGGAACCACACCCGATGAAAGTGGCTACGTTGAGCGTGACGGTACCTGGTTTCATTATGACTTTCACTCCTCGCTTTGGGCAAAGAGCCAGGACGAATTGCGTAATCAGTTAACCATACGACTGGCGCAGACCGGCGATGCCATCCGGAAGGCTGACTTCCTGTTTCTGACACTTGGCTCGGCCATCGTGCATCGGCATGTTGAAACCGGAATCGTTGTTGCCAATTGCCACAAAATGCCCGGATCGTTGTTTGAGAAATATCTCTACCAGATCGACCATCTGCGCGATGAGATGACCCAACTGCTGAAAACACTGCACAAAGCCAACCCTCAACTAAAGGTGTTGCTAACTGTCAGTCCGGTTCGGCACACGCGCGATACCTTACCGCTGAACGGAGCCAGTAAGGCTTTGTTACGGGTCATTACCCATGAGTTGACGGTATGGAACAATTGGGTGTATTATTTCCCTGCTTACGAGCTACAGATGGATGACCTGCGGGATTACCGCTTTTACGAAGCAGATATGATTCACCCCAACGCGCAGGCCCACGATTATATATTCAACAAGTTTGCGGATAGTGCGTTTGATAGCGAACTTCGTACTTTCGCTGACGAGTGGGGGAAGATCAGGAAATCGCTGGCTCACCGACCACTTTATGGCAGCGGAAGCCAGGCACATTGCCAGTTTCTAACAAAACTGGTGGCACAATTAGAAACTATATCAACCTACACCGATGTCTCAGCGGAACTGGCAGAGGTGCGAAGTCGTTTAAAATTGGAAGAAAAGGAGCAGAAAGAGACGGGGGAAAAAGAATTAGTCTGATCCCCCTCATCCCTCTCCTTCCTCCTCCCATTTCTCCCTGAATTTATGTCTGATTACCGATTATCAAATGAATCCGTTCTGCGGGCATTGAGCACCGTGGAAGAACCCGATTTGAAACGCGACATCGTTTCTCTGAATATGGTGAAAGATGTCGTGCTGGGCATTGGCTCCGTTCGGTTTACGGTGGTGCTAACCACGCCTGCCTGCCCCCTGAAAGAAGTGATTCGCAAACGCTGCGAAGATGCTATTCATACACACATTGGCACCGATATTCAGATCACGATTGATATGACGTCGGATGTAACCTCCACGCGGGCCAATGCGCCAACGTTGCCGGGTGTAAAAAATATTATTGCTGTATCGTCAGGAAAAGGGGGAGTTGGGAAATCGACAGTAACCGCCAACCTGGCCATTGCCCTGCATAAATCCGGTGCCAAAGTTGGCATCATCGACGCCGATATTTACGGCCCATCCATGCCAACCATGTTTGGTGCCGAGAACATCCAGCCCCGTATTTTTCAGGTAGATGGGCAAAATCGAATAGAGCCCATTCAGCAGTTTGGCATTAAAATGCTGTCGATGGGTTTATTGGTAGCTCCCGGTCAGGCAATTATCTGGCGGGGTACCATGGCCGGTCGTGCACTGCAGCAGTTCTTCTCGGATGCCGACTGGGGTGAGCTGGATTACCTGCTCATTGATCTGCCACCGGGCACCGGCGACATTCACCTGACGCTGGTCCAAACGGTTCCTGTGACGGGGGCTATCATCGTGACAACGCCACAGAAAGTAGCGCTGGCTGATGCCACAAAAGGACTGGCAATGTTTCGTCAGCCTCAGATCAACGTGCCGGTGCTGGGCGTTATTGAGAATATGTCGTATTTCACCCCGGCCGAGTTACCCAATCATAAATATTACATATTTGGTAAGGGTGGCGGTCAGTTGTTGGCGGATCAATTCGATGTACCTATGCTGGGTCAGATTCCCCTCGTGCAGAGCATTCGTGAAGCTGGCGACGAAGGTCGACCAGCGATCAGTGCAGGCGAGCCTGTTGCTACCGAAGCCTTCCGGGCCGCTGCCGAGGCTCTTGCTCAACAGGTTGCCATTCGCAACGCAACCATCGACCGTACCGAGCGCGTACAGGTTGCATAAACGACGTAGAAAGTATAAATTTACCGTAAATCAACGATTCAATGGAGACGGTAGTTAACAACGACCAACTGATTAGCAAAGTAGAACGGGCTCTTGATACCATGCGGCCTTATCTGGCCGCCGATGGGGGTAACGTGAAAATCCTGGAAGTAACTGAAGATAAAATCGTCCGGCTCGAACTAATGGGTTCATGTGGCTCATGCCCCATGTCGGCCATGACGTTTAAAGGTGGCCTGGAAGAAGCGATCCTGAAAGCCGTTCCCGAAATCACGAAAGTGGAAGCGGTGAATCTTACACCGGCCTTTTAATTGTTAAAAGTACGCTACCAGATGTCATTTCAATAAGCTCAAAAGTCATGGGAGGTACCCCCGTTTTTAAAGGAACTCGGTTGCCTGTTCAGTCTTTATTCGGCCATTTGGCATTAGGCATTTCAGTTGACGACTTTTTAGATGATTTTCCAACAGTATCGAAAGATCAGGTTGTCGCTACTTTAAAAATAGCCGAACGTCTCATGACAGCTACAAACCTCAATAGCATATATGAGGCTGCAGCTTGATGAAAACATACCCAAAAAGCTTAAACGAGATTTAGTTGGTCACGATGTTTTTACGGTGAGAGAATTAAGCCGAAATGGTAATGAAGACCAAGATGACTTACATTTCTTGGTGGATTTCAACTTTGACGCCCTGATTGCCTGTGACAAAAATCTCCGATTCCAGCAAAACTTATTAAAATAGCTTACCCCTATTATTGTGCTGGATATTTACACGAATGCATATCCTATTTTAAAAGCTATAATCCCTGGTTTATCAAATAGGCTTAAGTATCCACTGGAGGCAGGAGAAACAATTGTCAAACCTTAAGCAACAGGTCACCAGTTTCTCCAACATTAGAACGCCTTATCGGGCGTTTTTTTGTTTCTTTGCAGTTCGTATTATCCCTCAATTCAGTGAAAATAGGCATTTTCTTCGGTGGACCGGCGCGGGAGCGGGAGGTTTCGTTTGCGGGTGGCCGTACCGCCCTGGCTAATTTAGACAAAGGCTTGTTCGAGCCGGTTCTAGTTTTTGTGGACGGCCGTGGCCGCTTTCGGCTCGTTGAACCCGGCTTTCTTCAGTCGCCTTCCCTGCGCGATGCTTTACCGCAAGACGAATCCGGCTTTTCTGTTTATGATGAGTCGCTGCCCGCCAATGTCCTCGACGCGAGCTTGCCCGAACTGCGACCCGAACAGTTTCGCGATCACTTCGATCTGGCATTCCTGGCCATGCACGGCCCCGACTGTGAAGATGGCGCGATACAGGGTCTGCTCGAATGGTATAAAATGCCCTATACCGGACCGGGACTAGTTGGTTCAGCCGTAGGAATCAATAAAATTCTACAAAACGAATTGATTGCGCTGGCAAACGGGCAGCAAAAGAAAACCGCTACTATCAGCCGTGATGCCTACGAGAGAGCGGACAAAGCTCAGTTTTTCCAATCGCTGGTCGAGCACCTGGGCTTGCCTATTGTGGTCAAGGCTCCTCATCAGGGCTCGTCTATTGGAGTAGCTATCGTTCGGGAGGCCGACCTGAATCTATTCTGCCGCTCGGTGGAGCAATGCTTTTTTACGATGAGCATTCAGCCGGATGGCTGGAGCAAATTGAGTGAATGGAGTGGTTTGTCAGCAACAGAGAAAAACGAACTGGCCCAAAATATGGTCAGCCTGGATTCTGGCATCAGTTTTCCGGTCGTTATTGAGCAAACGGGTGAAGTGATTAAACATCCCGCTGACTTCGTAGCCAGGCTTGATTCGCTCAGTGCACAGGGCGATCAACCCATTTCACTGGCATCCTTAAACGCTGAAGACGAGGTGCTGTTCGAAGAATTCATTACCGGGCAGGAGTTTTCATGTGGCGTCATACAGGACGATGATCAGACAGCTATTGCTTTACCCCCAACGGAGGTTTATAATGTAACTAGCTTCGATTTTGCTTCAAAGTATAAGTTAAATACAACCAAAAAGCGGATTCCGGTCGAGACAAGTCTGGAGAACAATCGGAAGATTCAGTTGGCAGTTGCTCAGGCTTTCTCTCGGTTGGGCATCAATGTGTATTCCCGGATTGATGGATTTCTGACCCCGGCCGGCGACGTGCTGCTGCATGACCCGAACACCATTCCGGGTATGTCGCCTTCGTCGTTGATCTTTAAGCAGATGGCCGAAATCGGGTTGAATCTGGCAAACTCACTTACGTACCTCATTCGGCAATCGTTACGCGAACGTATCCGCACGGGAAAAGACACATTTCATCTTAAACGACTACTGGCTGATCTGGATGCCAAACTAGCCGCACGTAAAGCGAATCCATTGCCCGAGCGAGTTATTTCGTTCGGTAGCAGCGACGAAGAGTTTACTGCCGCTAAACAGCAGTATAACGATCTGGCGGCTTCGGGCACCGTATTACCATCGTTGATGTATATTAAAAGTAAACTGGAATCCCATGAGATTCCGGTCAATCTGTTGTTCAAGGACACCATTGCCGAGTTAGAGACAGCCTTGAGTCAACCACGCCATCCATTGCTGGTCGAAACTACTGAGCAAGCCAGACATATTACGGAACGGTATGTGTAAGTAGTAAGTATTAAGTTTTCAAGCAGTAAGTCTATAAACATGCGTGCCACGGTTTAAACCGTGGCACGCATGTTTATCAGGCTATTAAAAAATTTACAACATAACCGGCTGCCCTGTGCGTACTGACTCATCACAAGCGAAAGCAATCTGCAGACTGCTAACGGCATCCTGCATGTGATCCGTCAAGTCACGATCTTCCAGAATTGACGCCAGGAAATACCGCTGCTCGCGATTGCAAAGTTCCTGGTGGTCGGGTTCGTCCTGCATATCGATCCAGGTGTCCTCTTCCACAAACTGGTCATTGGCATCGAGCCCGGCCTTATGCACGCGTAAGGATTCTGTTTTGGTGTGCGAATCAACATTATCTGATTTTCCGGCGGCTCCGGCATTTTTAGCAACGATAGACACGCACCCGTCCGGACCAATCACATCTTTGACAAAGAAAGCTGTTTCGCTCATCATCGGTCCCCAGCCGGCTTCGTACCAGCCCACCGAACCGTCTTCAAAACGAATCTGCAACTGTCCGTAATTGTAGTTCCCCACAGGAATATCGTTGGTCAGCCGAGCACCAATGGCATTCACCTGCACGGGCTTGGAGCGGGTCATCTGACACATCACATCAATGTAGTGAACCCCGCAATCGACAAT
The DNA here is from genome assembly GCF_054782495.1 of Spirosoma aerophilum. NCBI lineage: Bacteria > Pseudomonadati > Bacteroidota > Cytophagia > Cytophagales > Cytophagaceae > Spirosoma > Spirosoma aerophilum. Next base: position 7,039 of record NZ_BAAGSJ010000049.1, read on the forward strand.
AGGGCTTAAACTTTTCATCAGATTCCGGTGAACCGTCCACATCGTTCCGTGGCTCTGCTGATTTAGGTTCATCCGCATTACCAGCGGTTTCCCCAGTCCCTGCGCTATTTCAACGAATTTTGCCCAGGAAGGGTGAACGCGTAAAATATAGCCGATCACTAATTTCTTCCCTGCTTTCTGAGCAGCCTCCATGACACGTTTCGCACCCTCAACTGAATCGGCAATGGGTTTTTCCATGAACACATGGCAACCCTGTTCAAACGCCATGACAGCAAAAGCCTCGTGCGTATCCGGGTATGTCGAAATACAAACGGCATCGGGTTTGGTTTCGGCCAGAGCGGTTGCATAATCATCATACAGCGCATAGCCGCCACCCAGGCGTTCATTGAGAACAACTTTACTATTTCCGGTAGAAACGATACCGCAGATGTCGAAGCCGCCAATTGTTTTGTACGCAATAGCATGGGACGCACCCATATTTCCGCATCCCACCACCAGGATCCGTATGGGTTGAGTAGGTAAAGACATATGTTTAGACAGATAAAATAGTACCCGGGCGAAGTGATTGGTTTTATCCGGGTAGCAAACTTAACACAAATTAATTAACCGTTATTTAAAACTCAATTACGGTTAGTCGCTCAACAGAGCTACTTTATTTCACCACATCTATAAATCACAAATGAGTCTGCGATACGATTCATTATAACAGTATTTCTGAGCCAGGCACGTAGAAATTGGGTACCCATCTATGAGAAGTAGTGCTTAGATGTATGAATAACAAAGAGGATTCAATCCTTATTTTACTGAGCGAGAAAGACAATTGACAGGCCTCAGGCAGCTCTATTCTTCATACGAAATGGCTACAATTTCCATTACATTTTCACCTATTGGCGTGCGTAATGCAATCTGATCACCTACTCGTTTTCCCAGCATCAAACGTGCAATAGGAGCCGTAAAGGCAATGAGACCATGAGAGGCATCCGCTTCATCCACGCCTACAATTGTCAGCTGGCGATCAGTATTGGGAAGCCTGACATTACGGCTTTGTAAATGTACCCTGGCTCCAAAGCGAACCTCATCAGTTGGTTGCTCATGGATATTGACAAGCTTTACGGTAGCAATCCGCTGATTAATGGCCCCTATTCGGCCATTAAGTAAGGCCAGTTGGCGGGTACGCTCCGTTTCATCAGACTCGTTAAGCTGCACATGGGCATGCTCCCGCTCTAGTTGGGCTAGCTCATTTCTTAGCAGGTCGAGTCCACGCGACGTTACATAGTTGGTTGTACCCGGCGGCAAAGGTGCCCGGGCGGGTATGACAACCGGGTCATCAGCACTCTCATTTTTAAGGAACGCCCTGCTCATTGCCTACTCATTTGGTATAGTTAGTTAACGTATCTTCCCTCACGTTGTTTACAGCAACCTTAACACAGGCCTACCCTATCAGCGTTTACCGAATCTCACCTTTCCTAAGCTACTGGTTATCAGGCAGAAAAACTGCACAACTTTGTATCTAGTTATCGTTTCTAACCCGTTAACAATACAGTTTATACCGATAATAATACGGCTGATCTCACCTTTATGACAACTCGCCATTATTGTCTTTTACCACCCCGAAGTAACGTCTAATTTTGTCCGCAAGTGAACGAAGGATGTCCACATACGGACAAACTCAATTCGACTGAAACGAGATAAGCCGCTAATAATCAAGGCATTTTTCTAGTTGGCACGTCCTTTGGCTTACTCACCATGAACAGTAAACAACTACAAACTTTAAACACACACTACCATGTTTTCCCTAATTAGTAAAGTGGCTATTTCTATCCTGTTTAGCACGGCCACATTAACCAACCCAACAAACCCTAAAGGCCTGTCATTTGATGCCAGTGCGTTCGTTACTGTTGACAAGCAAATACGGGTGTCCGTTCAAAAAAGCACGGAGGTTCCTGTTGTTGTCTTACTCCGGAACAAAGACAATGAAGTCTTATTCCGACAGAACATTAGCAAAAAAGAGGTGAAGTACGCCGTGAAATTAAATGTTAACGATTTGGCAGATGGACAATATGAATTAGAGGTTGTGTCGAAAGAGGGAAGTATTCGTAAACAGCTAAATCTATCAACCGCTCCTGTTACACAGGAAAACCGCGTTGTAGCAGTCAACTAAATACAGGAAGGCCCGGGTTAGTCGAATGTCTAACCCGGGCCTTCCTGTATTTAGTTGATTCTATAACCCACATGCTGTAGGTTATAGAATATTACGATACGCCTTTGAACTCCTCTTGCTCCACAAACGGCTGACTTCTCAATCGTTTGCCTGTGGCTTTAAAAATAGCATTGGCGATGGCACCACCTGCGGGAGGAAGGGAAGGCTCTCCCAAGCCGGTTGGGTCGATCTCATTCTGAACAAAATGTACATCAATCTCAGGAATTTCATTCAACCGAATTAACCGGTATTCGTTGAAGTTCTTTTGTTCAGGGACGCCGTTTTTAAAGGTAAGATTACCATACATCGCATGACCGATCCCATCTACGATACAACCGCGCACCTGTTGCTGCGAACCGCTTTGGTTGATGACAACCCCACAATCAGCCGCCGAATAAACCTTTTGTAAGACAGGCTTTCCTTTTTGCATCACGACTTCGCCAACCTGAGCCACATAGGAACGGTGGGAGAAATACACACTGAATCCCTGAGCAACAGGTTTACCGTCTGCCCCCTTTTTCTTACCCCAACCCGACTTTTCGACAGCCAGATCGATAACCCCTTTCATCCGGTCGATGTCATATTTAATTGCACCCGTTGGCTTCTTTTTTGCTTTATCCAGCAGGTCAAGTCTGAATTGTACAGGGTCTTTACCAGCAGCCTGCGCTACTTCATCGATAAAGGACTGTTCTGCAAAAGCAAGGAAGTTAGTAATGGGGGCTCGCCACGGACCCGTTGTGATGGGTGATTTATGATCTACGCTATCAATCAACAGGTTTTCAACCGCTCCGGCCGGAAAGTTATCTTCTCTCGTCGAATTACCAGCGTTTATACTGGCTCCACGCAGTTTATAACCAATCATGTTGCCTTGTGCATCCAGCGCGGCTTCGAATCGATACCGGACTGCCGGACGATAGCTGCCTCCCGTCATGTCATCTTCCCGTGACCAGATAACTTTAACGGGTGCATTTACCAGCTTAGAGACCTGAACAGCTTCCACAACATAATCAGCTTTCAGACGACGGCCAAAACCACCACCCATTCGCGTTAATTGTACAGAAACTTTGTCAGGCGTAATACCAAGTAGTTTGGCCGTTTCATTACGAGCTAGTTCGGGCGTTTGCGTGGGACCTATTAATTCAACCCCGTCTGGCCGGACGTGGGCGAAGAAGTTCATAGGCTCCATGGGAGTATGAGAAAGAAACGGACATTGATATTCCGCTTTTACGACCTTCGCAGCACTTTTAAACGCAGCTTCCACATCGCCATCCTTACGGCGAACCGTGGCATTAGAACCGTCTAATAACTCCTTGAATAAGCGGTTATGGTCGGCTGTGCTTTCCAATGCGTCGGCTTTTTCCCATTCTATTTTCAAAGCATCTTTTGCTTTCTTAACCTGCCAGGTCGATTTGCCAACAACTGCTACGCTATTCTCAAACGTAACGACATTAACAATGCCTGACATTGCTTTGGCAGCCTCAGCGTTCAGCGACTTTAGTTTATAACCGAAGGCAGGACGCTGGATCATGGAAAACAACATACCTTCACGGTAAACGTCCAGTCCAAATAAGGGTTTACCCGTTATGATTTTAGGGTTATCAACGTTCCGAACAGTACTGCCAATGAGTTTAAAGTCTTTTATTGCTTTTAGTTTCACATTAGCTGGTACAGGAATCTGAGCCGCTTCGCTGGCCAGGTCGCCATAACTCAGTTTGCGACTGCTGGACGCGTGCATCACAACACCTTTGTCAGTAGTACACTCTGAAGCAGGTACATTCCATCGCTTTGCCGCAGCCTCTACCAGCATGAGTCTGGCCGTAGCGCCTGCTTTACGGAGTCGCTCCCACGAATGCGGAATGGACCCGCTGCCGCCAGCTACCTGGCGCTCAAACTTCTTCGTGTCGAGGGGTGCCTGTTCAACAACTACCTTACTCCAGTCAGCATCCAGTTCCTCAGCAACTATGATCGGAAATGCCGTTTTGATACCCTGACCCACTTCGGGGTTGGGCGAGAGAATAGTAACAATCCCTTGTGGGCTAATCGACAAATAGCTGTTAAAGTCTGCGCCGGCCATGATAGCCCCGCTATCAACAGTCGATCCAATCGCTTCAGCTTCCAGCCAGCTAAAGCCCAGGGCAAGTCCACCACCCGCTACGGTGGCCAGCTTCAAAAAGCCTCTTCTACTTGTATGCTCTATGTTCTTCATAACTATTTCGTTTTAGAAGATTTAGTAGCACCTGAGGTACCCGTTGCCATCGAAGCGACTTTGACTGCCTCGCGAATGCGATGGTATGTTCCACAACGACAGAGATTACCCGTCATCGTTTCATCAATTTCGGCTTGCGAAGGTTTGGGATTTCGTTTGAGGAGAGCAGCCGCCGTCATGATCTGGCCAGCCTGGCAGTATCCACATTGGGGTACATCAATTTGATCCCAGGCTTGTTGAACAGGGTGCGTTCCTGTTGCCGATAAGCCTTCTATAGTTGTTACTTTCGATTTACCAACGGCAGAAACAGGCAGAACACAAGAGCGTGTTGCTTCGCCGTTAAGGTGTACAGTACAAGCGCCACATTGAGCGATACCGCAACCGTACTTGGTACCTACCAATCCGAGATTGTCGCGTAAAACCCATAATAAGGGTGTATCAGGGTCAACATCAGCCTGATAATTACGACCGTTGATTTGAAGTTTGAAGATAGCCATGTCTTGGGCAGGAAATATGAAAAGACTAATGTACAAAAAAGAAATTGTACCATTTCCAGTTTCCATAAAAAGGCTATAAAACGCAAAAAGCCGTCAACTTTTCAGTTAACGGCTTTTGTGCCAGCTTCCGCTGTT
>NZ_BAAGSJ010000050.1:0-194419 GCF_054782495.1 Spirosoma aerophilum
GGGTACCGCTGGTGCCGTTACAGATCGTCAGGCTCGACAAGGTGGCCGTCACCGATGGGTTCACCGTTACGGTTGTCGACGTTACCCCCGGACAGGTTCCATAGGCTGTTGGGGTACAGGTTACGGAATAGACTGTCGTTAAGGTTGGAGCGACTAAAACACTGGTGGTAGTCGCACTAGACGTGTTAGCACTCCACAGTAAGGTTCCGCCCGTACAGCCAGATACCGATAGGTTTGTACTCTGTCCCTGACAGATCACCGGGTTCGTGGGTGTAATAGCCAGTGTTGGTACAAGTCCATCCTCTACAATAATAGGACAACACCCATTGGCAGGGCAACTAACATTAGCGGTCGTCGTAAATGTGTAACTGCCCGACTGCACAATTGTAAAGCTGTTTCCACTACCAACAGGTGTAGTACCGCCATTTCTAAACCATTGAACGTTGGTATATTGAGCCGGCAAACTGGCCACATACTCCTCCCCGGCACACAGCTTGATTGGAACGGTAACACACGTTCTGGCCGAATTATTGGCGGTACTGCTCTCGGTATCCGTTGTCGTTGCATAAGCTGTGTTATACAGAACACCCTCAGCACGTGTTGTGGTTGTGACAGTCAAACTCGTACTGGCACCGGCGGTTATTGTACCGATATTCCACGATAAGATACGGGTAGCTCCATAAGCCGCCGTTGTGGCTGTTGGCGACGAGGACACATAAGCAAGCCCAACATCGAGCGTGTCCCGTACAATTACGTTTGTAGCGGCTCCGCTTCCCGAGTTGTTTACCTGTATCGTGAAGGTTGCATTGCTGCCCAGCGTGGTCTGGGAGACATTCGTCGTTTTTGTAACGATCAAATCTGGATTACCTGCCACGAAACCAATGTCGTAAGAATTATCCTGCGTATTTGTGCTGTTGGTTGTCAGAAAAATAACAGCGTTCCCACCAATTAACTGAGCGTCACTGTCCACTTCCCGGTTACTTCCCTGCTGATAACCGGTCAACTTCAATCCAGTAGGAAAGTCAGTGGGATCAATACGAACTTCATAAGCGGTATTGGCAACAAGTCCCGCGGCAAATGTGTACTGACCGTTGTTATCCGTTGTTGTCTGGGCACGTTCGATCCCGCTTTGGTACAACCGAAGACGAACGTTTGCAATACCTGGCTCTCCGGCGTCCTGTATACCGTTTCTATTGTAATCCAGAAAGACAAAGTCACCGATGCCCAATAGCTTGGGGGCTGATTCCTTATGGGGCACATAGCCCTTCGTCAGCTGGCTCATCAGCAGTAAGGCCAATAGCCAACAGTACATCATCATCTGCCTGGGCAGGGGTAGATTAAATTGTAGAGTTTTATTCATTGGTTAAGCGAGTAAAATATTCATCAAACGGCAAGCACATATCTACTATAATCATTACTTAAACTATTCATTTTTAAGGCGTTACCGAAACTATCACGCAAGCAGGCGCGGGACATTAACAGGTTATAGAATCAAGCGTAACGACGGCATCCAGATAGCAAATCCCCGATGTGGCGTATAAACGAATGGCATAGGCCTGGTCAACGACAGGATTAGGCAGATTACTGAATGTAACGGCCCCTGCGGTAACCAGTGGATTCGTCGTTGCCCCTCGTGTCAGGAAGATCATTACGATAAACCCAGCCCCAGTGCAGCGGTGGATTGAAGCCGTAAATGAGCGATACACGTCTTTCATAGATTAACACAAGAAGACTTCATTCAAAGCCTCGAGCGAAGTTTCTTAGTTATAACTTATCAATATAAACTGACTATTTATTAATATTAAATACCATTGATTAACATATTATCCAATTTCGTGCCAATAGTGAACATTTTATTACATATAGAATTATGTAAAATAAATTTTCAGTAACTTGTTTATTATCAGAGCAGGATGCCAAATTGTGTTCATTAATATCCTTAAATCTTAAATTTTGGCACCGCGTTTTTGTATCCACTAATCAATATTACATTGATAAAATGAACTTGCTTATTCATTAATAAAGAAGAAGCAGGAGGTTCAGTAAATAGTCGGGTAGAAGAAAAGAAGCCTACAGGTAAGATCAGGAATGAAAACGTACCTTTGTAGCATGGACAATGCAAAAGAGCCCCGGCGGCAACGCGGCCAGCGAACAGATGTTAAACTGACGGTATCAGAACCCATCGAATTGATGGCCTTTCTGCTTGCTCAACTACCGCACAAAAACCGAAACAATATCAAGTCATTACTCAGTAACAAACAGATTCTGATCGATGGCAAAGTTTATACTCAATTCAATCACCCACTCAAAGCCGGTCAGATCGTTACTGTCGCCGGAAACCGGGCTCCTGAAACCTCTCAGTACCGGGGGCTGACCATTCTCTATGAAGATCAGAGCCTCATTGTCATTAACAAACAGGCAGGGTTGCTTTCCATGGCAACCAATAAAGAACGGGATCGCACTGCTTACGGCATTCTGAGCGACTACGTCAAAAAGGAAAATCCGAAGAACAAGATATTTATCATCCACCGACTGGATCGTGAAACATCGGGGGTTATGATGTTTGCCCGGAGCGAACAGGTTCAGCGGCCGATGCAGGAATCCTGGAATGCAACAACCAAAGAGCGTACCTACGTGGCCCTTGTAGAAGGGGTTCCCACGTCTGAGAAAGGCCGGATCACCTCCTACCTCCGCGAAAGCAAAGCGCTCATCGTGTACTCGAGCCAGAACCCTGACACCGGCCAGTTGTCCATTACCAACTATACCATTTTGAAGGCGAATAACGGGTATGCCTTACTGGAGCTGGAACTGGAAACAGGGCGCAAAAATCAGATTCGGGTACATATGCAGGACATCGGCCACCCCATCGCGGGCGATACCAAATACGGGGCGACCACCGACCCCATCGGTCGGCTGGGTCTTCACGCCGAAACACTTGCCTTCGAGCACCCCATCACCGGGCAGCCCATGCGTTTCAGCGCCCCCGTCCCCAAGTTATTTACGAGTCTGTTGAAAGAACGGGAGGAATAAGTCCGTAAGCGGCTTCGCCCAGGTTGGTAAGTCAGTAAGTGGCTGACGCAGGACTGCAAAACTCATGCGTCAGCCACTTACCGACTTACCAACTTGGGCGAAGCCGCTTACGGACTTACTAACTATTTCACAATCCTATATTTCAGCAATACCCAGATTGCTTCGATGCCATCCAGCCAGGATATTTTTTTTCCTTCGGCGATAGAGCGGGGATAATAGCTTATGGGTAACTCCCGAATACGAATACCCTGCTTGGCTACTTTGGCCGTAACCTCAGGGCAGAATTCAAAGCGTGTGCATTCTAAAGGAATTGAGCGGAGTAAGTTGGCATCAAACACTTTATAACACGTAGGCTCGTCGGTGAGCCGCTGATTAAAGAGGATATTGGTCAATAGGGTAACGACCTGCCCACCCACGTAGAAGCTGAAGTAAGAATGGCGGTTTTCCGGTTTGAGGAACCTTGAACCGTAAATTACCTTCTCTTTCCCGTCGACAATTGGCTGTACCAACGCCAGATAATCCTGAGGTTCATATTCCAGATCAGCATCCTGAACGATTGCTATTGTGCCGGTCATGTGTTGTATGGCCGTACGAATAGCAGCGCCTTTACCCTGATTCTTTTCGTGGAAAACAACCCGAACGTTAGGCACTGAGCGATAGGTGTCGAGTCGTTCGCGGGTACCATCTGTAGAACCATCGTCAACAATAATGATTTCTTTGTTTATGGGAACCGCCTGAATTTTTTCAAGTAATATATCAATAGACTTAATCTCGTTATAAGCAGGAATGAGAACAGATAGCAGCATAAAGCAAAGATAAGCGATAACAGAAGAACAATATTCAGGTTACTTACGTACCCAATAAATCAAGGGGAAACGGGGATTTTTAACCTGTACGAAATTTTTTCTCAATCCAGCCTGAAGTTGTCGGATGGCATAGGCATTGACGGGCTTTGCCAGTGCCGTACTATCATCAATCAAACTTGACCGATTGCCAAATATAACCAGCTTCAGGCTGGTGTCAGCCAGTGCCTGTCCGTAGGTATCCGGATGCGACTCGATATAATGGGTCGTCTGCATTTCCGTAAAAATAAAGGGCACATTAGGCTCCCGATCCGACAGGTAATACAAGCTCATCGCATTATCAAAGATCAGTACCTTGCCGGTAGGACCGGCCAACTCCCGGATAAAACTACCAGCCTGCTCTTCGCCCGAATAATCGGCAATACTAACGAACCGTTTGATAGCATCGGGGCGATACAGAAATCCGCTGATGAGTAACAGAACGCCTGCCAGACCACCCCCAATCATTACCAGTCGGTAAGGAATATGTGTATGACGAGCTTCGTAGCGGATTAACCATTGGTCGATGATATACCCCAGGTGCAGGGCAAAAAAGACCGCTGCCGGGAAGAAGTAATGACTGGCCTGTGTTTTCAGCATGGCTACACAGGAAAACCCCGCCATCAATAAAGCCAGCCAGAGTGCTGGTGTCTGCCGGTACAGGCTCCGATACGGCTCCTTCCAGACAAGCACGAATGATACAAGAAGGAGCGTGAGCAGCCAACTCAGTTTAATGATAAACTTCAATAGGAAGATCGTGTGAGAAGGATAGCCGCTAAAGGGATAGATATACGTCCATTCCAGGTGAGCCTCCAGCCGATTGGTTGCGTAGAAATAGAGGGCTGAACCAACCAGCGGCAGGGCAAAGCCCAGAAGCACCAGCATACCCCGCCCCACCATGGGTCCGAATGTTAGACGACCGGTCAGCCACAGAACCAGGATAAAGGCGCCCAGGCCGGCCACGTAGAAGGCGGCAACACTTTTAAAGCACATCGCAACACCCAGTAAGACACCGGCAGCCAGCCATCGCCAATTCGGACGGCCGTTTTCACGAACGACCACAGCAAAGGCGTTCAGGCCAAAGATGGCCACCCAGCTTTCGGGCTCCAGGAAATTCATTTCCATGAAAAAACAACTACCGGCGCTTATAGCCACCGCCAGCAAAGCTGCCCGGTTACCAAACACCCGCCCGGCCCGCCAGGCCGACACGACAACCCCGGTAGCCAGCAGCGTTATCAGGGCCGAAACGCTCACGTGATTATAGCCCCCCAACAGGTTGAGAAGCACGCTGGTTGACGAGTACAGCAGGTATGATTTTGAGGGAATGAAGTCGTAGAGGGAATAGCCTTCGCTGAGGGTACGGGCAAGTACCAGGTATTCATAGGCGTCGTAACCGTAACCTGAATTATAGGCAAATAGAAAAAAGACAGGACAGAACAGGGCCAGAAATAAAAAAAGTCGCGTCATATAAGCCCAAAACGGCGTTGGCTAAGTTACTAATAAACCGACAAATGTACTCGATTACGAACAAGCCTCCACGTCTCCATTCACCTTTTTGTTGACCGATCACTCATTGTTTCAGTTACCAGGCCAGGGATAGCCAAGCGAAAAACCCCGGCATTTAGTTTATTCTTCGCACGGCTATTCTTCGCTTTCGACAACAAAAAAACGGCATTCAGCCAGATTGGTTTTCGGTTGTAGTAATACAGGTTCAATTTTGACCCATTAATAAAAGAACTCATGAAAGCCCTGTTACTATCTGTACTCATCGTTAATGCGACTGCTAGTTTCGCCCAAAATCCTACGCAACCCGGAGCACCTGCCAGCGGTACAGTAGTGACGCCGGCAACCACGGCTCCGGTAGCCGACCCTTTCGGGGCAAGACCCGCTACCACCCGCCCGGATAATTTCACTGCGCCAGGTGGCCCCACAACCATTGGGGTACAGCCACAACCGGGCAGCACCCCCTCAGAAGCCGAACCCATTGCCCGTGGCAACGGAAAGATCAGTGGTGTTCTGATGGATTCGACAACCAGCAAACCCGTTGAGTTCGCCACTATTGCCCTGCTCAACTTAACAACCAACAAACCGATAGACGGAACAACCGCCGATGCCAAAGGGAAATTTACACTTGGCAAAGTGGCACCGGGTCGGTACCGGCTTCAATACTCGTTCATCGGCTACAAAGACAAACGCAGTGCCGTGGTTACCATTGACCGGGGCAGTGATATTAACGTGGGCACCATTAAACTCTCGGCCGACGTTCGTACCCTGAATGAAGTAAACGTAGTAGGCCAGGCCGCTATGATCGAAGAGAAAGTAGACCGGCTCGTTTACAATGCCGATAAAGACATTGCGGCCAAAGGGGGCGATGCGGGTGATATTCTACGTAAAGTTCCCATGCTCTCTGTCGATCTGGACGGTAACGTAAGCCTCCGGGGTAGCAGCAACGTAACGGTCCTGATCAATAACAAGCCCTCGACCATTGTCGCCAGCAGCGTAGCCGATGCCTTGAAGCAGATTCCGGCCGACATGATCAAGACGGTAGAAGTTATTACCTCACCATCTGCCAAATACGATGCGGAAGGGTCTGCCGGTATCATTAATATCGTTACCAAGAAAACCACCTTACAGGGCGCTACGCTCGATGTAAACGGTGGTGTTGGCAACCGGGGCTCTAACCTGGGACTGAGCGGTAACTACCGCACCGGCAAAATGGGCTTTTCGCTCAGCGGATTCGGACGGGCAGAATACAACGTTAAAGGTGCATTCGCCAACGACCAGACAACCCGAAATTACGACGCAGCTACCAACACTTATTCAGCCAGCACCCGCACCACCCAAACGGCCAACACGCTCAGCCAGCGTCTGTTTGGCAACTACCAGCTGGGTTGGGATTACGACGTTGACAAGCGCACCTCGCTTACGGCCAGCGTTCGCTACGGCGCCCGTAACGGGACTGCCAATCAGTACAATCTGTTTACACAAACGATCAGCCCCAACAGCTACTTCCCGATCGTTAATAACCGGAACGTACAGACAAAAGACCTGTCGGGAACAGTAGATGCGAACCTGACCTATACCAAAATTTACAAACCACAGCAGGAATTCAGCATCCTGGCGCTCTTCAGCCGGAATAACCGAACCAACAATTTCGTCGCTGACATCCTGGGCGGTACCGATTTCCAGACGATTACGGCTCGTCAGAAAAACGATAACCTCAGCTACAACCAGGAATCAACCCTGCAAATTGACTATCAAACCCCTATCAAAACCAACCAGTTGCTGGAGTTTGGCGCAAAAGGTATCTTCCGGCAGGTGAACAGCCAGTTCCAGTATTTCCTGGCCAATGGCGATACCGGCGATTTCATTATCGATAATAGCCGCCTTGGCAACACGCTGGACTACGACCAGAATATTGCAGCTTCTTATTTGTCGTACACAATGACGACAAAGAGCAAGTTTACCATCAAAGCTGGCGCACGTTACGAATATACCTTCATCAATGCCCGGTTCAGCAACGAAAGCGCCGGAGCGGCCTCGTCCATTCCAGATTACGGCAACCTGGTTCCGAGCATCAATATTTCGAAAAGCCTGAAGGGCGGTAAGATCATCAAACTGGCTTATAACCGCCGGATTCAGCGTCCGGGTATTCAATTCCTGAACCCGAACATCAACGCAGCTAACCCAACTAACATTACGATCGGTAACCCATACCTATCGCCCGAATTGACCGACAACGTCGAGTTCAGCACCAGCGCCAACATCAAAGGCTTATACCTAAACGCATCGCTGTTTGCCCGTCGTACGGCCAACGAAATCACCGCTGTCCGTGATGTATCGAGGGAGTCGTTCGGCGACATTACGAACCCGGTTCTTCAACAAGTTATCCGAACCACCTATCAGAACGTGGGTCGTCAGGATGCCGTTGGCCTGAACCTGTTTGGTAATGGTACGCTGTTCCGTAAACTCCAGTTGGGTGGTGGCCTCGACCTCTACCATGTCAACCTGACCAATAACAACGCGAATCCAATTTATTCAGCATCGAACTCGGGTTGGGTAATTGGAGGCCGGATTCAAAGCAGCGTTTCGCTCACAAACGGCTGGGGCTTCCAGTTGTTCGGTGGCGGCCGGGGCAAGCAGATCCAGTTGCAGGGTTATCAGAGTCCCATGTATTTTTACAGCATTGGTGTCCGGAAAGAATTCAATAACAAGAAGGCCAGCCTGGGTATTGCCGGAGAGAACATCTTCAACCACCCCTTCACGCAGCGCTCCGAATTATCGTCGCCTATCCTGACGCAGAATTCTCAAACGAGCTTTTACAACGCGGGGGTTCGTATGACGTTTAGCTACAAACTTGGCAAAATGAGTTTCGATGCCCCACAGAAACGCCGGAAGTCGGTTAATAATGACGACGTAAAAGATGGCGAAGGCGGTGGCGACAACCAGCCACAAGGCACACAGCAGGCGGCTCCGGCTAGTGGTGGTGCCCGCGGTGGACGCCCACGCTGATAACAAGACATAGCTCCCGTACAGAGCTGAATGCGACTATACGGGAGCACAATCAATTAGATTAGGTTGGTGATCAATCCCTCTTGCTTTGCAGGAGGGGTTTCTCGTTTGCTCCCAATTGTGTTTATTTTACCTTTACCGTAACATTCACTTTAAGACTATTATGAAATCAAAAAACCTGGTTAGCCTGTCCGTTTCTGCCGTCTTCTTCGTGCTGTCCATTACCGGTCTCCTGATCTATTTTGGCCAGGGTGGTTATGTGGTTGACCATACCCACGCCTGGTTTGGCATTCTGTTTTTCACGGCTGCCGTGTTTCACATCGTCAATAACTGGGCGTCGATTGTTGGGTATTCTAAAAATCGACGGACGGGCAGTATCCAGAAAGAGTTAATCGTTCCGGTCGTTATCGTTGCCATTTTTGCCGCTGGCATCGGTTTCGATGTCCCTGTCTTCAAGAAGTTAGGCAACGCGGGCAAAGACCTCGTTCGGGGTAGTCGGCCACGCGGTGGACCACTGGCACAAACCGCCGTTGATTCCATTGCCAATGCCGTTGAAACTGCCTATGCAACAGCCTATACGAAAGGTGATACCGGTGCTCTGGCTGCGGTAATGCCCGTTAAAACAGCCCTATTGACCGAGGCTGGTACTATTTTGAGCGGTTCTGATCTTCAGAAGAATATCCTGAAACGAACGACACCGGAAGTGATAAAAACAAAAGTAGATCGTGCCGAAGCCCTTGACGACCACACGATTCTGGTATATGGTACATCCACCAACTCAACCGCCACATCGCCGTCCGTTTATTCACACGTGCTGAAGGAGCAGGAGAAGAAATGGAAGATCATTGCGGCACAACGGGCCTTCCCATCAGTGCAGTAAGAGCCGTTGACCCTGTTAAAATCCATCTAACTGAAAACATTTCAACTGGAGTTAGATGGATTTTTCATTTTATACAAGTGCTTAACAGGCTTCCTCTTTCCTAAATGCAGCCTATACCGATCGGTCTGTCTATACGTTTAACCCTGGATACGATCGGAAAAAGAAAACCCTTCACGCATTTGTAGCGCTGGTCGAGAAAGGGGATTACTATTGCCTGGGGTAAGCCAGCTTATTTTACACATGCCTAAAAAGGCTGCAACAAAACGACTGAACAAAGCGTACAGACATATATAAACCGAGACCTATTTCCTGGAAAAAGTCAATTTTCTTTTCCTTTATTACACTTATCCTTAACTGATTACGCCTTAACCTACCTTGCTAAGTTAAGTTTTTGGTATCGAGTAAACTCTATTGCTAACTCAGGGGTTAGTGAAGTAAGTACCTGTACGCCTGACTATTGAATGAAGCAAATTTTACGACTTACTTTCTGCCTGCTATTCATCGGTCCGGCGCTTTCAGTTATGGCCCAGACTACCTATGTGGTGTCGGGCCAGGTAACGAACGCGGTAACTGGTGAGGGTATTCCGTTTGCCAGCATTGCAGTAAAAGGCAAAACGTCAGGTACAACGTCGGATGTCAATGGCCGATACTCATTGCGCCTTACGCAGCTCTCCGATTCACTTCTGGTGCTCAGCTTAGGGTATAAGACGGCCTCTTACCCCCTCCTGCCGCAAGCCAGCCAAACGATCCATGCCTCCTTAACGCCGGCATCTACCAAACTAAAGGAAGTAAAGGTTTACGCGAAAGGAGGTGACCCGGCCTATCGTGTTATGCGGGAAGCCATTCGTCGGCGCGATGAGTATAACCCACTACGGTTATCGGCCTACCAGTACGACAGCTACACGAAAGTGGAAGGGTACATCAACAATTTTGCCGGGAAGCGTAAAAATAACAAGCGGTCTGGTCCCATCAGTCGGCTGCTGGGCAAACTGCCAGCCATTACGGATGCGAATGGCAAACCCGCCATACCGGTCTTTATTTCCGAGACAATCTCTAATTTTTACGCCCGTTCCAACCCCGAAAAAGTAAAAGAATATGTGCAGAAATCGCACGTAACCGGGGTGGGCGTTAGCGATGGCGGTCTGATCGCGCAGCTCACCGGTGCTTCTTTTCAGCAGTATAATTTCTACCGAAACTCGCTCAATATCCTCCGAAAAGATATTCCATCCCCCATTGGCAGCCAATGGGAAACCGTCTATACCTTCCGGATGCGGGATACCGTTGTGCTGAACAATACCGTTTGTTACACCATTGACTTTGGCCCCAAGCGAACCAGTGATCTGGCGTTTACCGGCACCATGCTCATCGATACCCTCCACATGGCGCTGACCCAGATGGACGCGCGCGTTGATAAGCAGGCTAACATTAACTTCGTCGATGAACTTCATATCGAGCAGGACTGGAGTGTAACCCCATCGGGGCTTCGTTTTCCGGTCCAGACGCAGGTGACCATCGACACCGACGAACCAACACCACGGGCTCCCGGTGCGTTGATTCGCTTCATTACATCTGCCAGTAATATTATCGAGAACCTCCCCAAGGATGTGGGCTTTTACGACCCGTCTCTCGAACTGGCCGATGACTTTAAAGAAACCGATGCGGCTTATTGGCAGAGCGTTCGTCCGACGTCCCTCTCGCCTAATGAGTTCAGGGCAATGAAGGTGGTCGATTCCGTACGCAGTATTCCCATTGTAAAGGTAGCGGGCGAGATCATTGCCCTGGGTGTTCTTGGCTACAAACCACTTGGCAAGCTGAACATCGAGCTAGGGCCGCTCTTATACTCCTATGCCAGAAACTCGATTGAGGGACAACGATTTCGCCTTGGCCTGCGCACCAATACGGGCTTTAGCCGGAAGTGGCAACTCAATGGTTATGTGGCTTACGGCACGCAGGACCAGCAGCTGAAATACAGCGCTAACATCGAATACATTCTGAGCCGCAAACCCTGGACTGTGGTCGGCGTTCGGCAGAGTTATGATCTGGAACGCGTTGGCGTATCGGCCGATAACATCGGCAACAACTCCCTCTTTGGTGCATACGCCCGTTTCGGCAACATCCGCCGACCGTATTTTCAACTTGAAAATCTGGCTTATTTCCGTCGTGAACTGGGGCGAGGATTTACGCAGACTGTTGCTCTCCGCAATCGCAGTTTTGAGCCCATGTTTCCCTTTGCGTTCAACCCGCAGCTAAGCGATAGAGACCAGTCTGTCCGCAGCCAGTATCAGATCACCGAATTAATTTCTGAAACACGCTTTGCGCCGGATGAAGTTATTCTGCAAAATGACAACGTTCGGGTGAGTGCCGGTGCCACGCGCAAACCAATTTTCACGCTGCGGTATTCCCTTGGCCTACAGAATGTACTGGGCAGCGATTTCAACTACCAGCGAGTGGCGTTAACGATGAAGCACTCGTTTCGGATGGGAGTTCTGGGCCGAACCTATTATACCGTTGGCGCGGGTATTATTCCGTCGACGGTCCCCTACCCGCTGTTGTATACTCCTTTGGGCAACGAGTCATCGTTTTACGTAGGTAACGCCTTTAACCTGATGAACTACTTCGAGTTCATCTGCGACCGCTGGGCTACCCTACAGTTTGAGCACAATTTCAGCGGCTTACTGTTTAACCGGATTCCGGGACTTCGCCGGCTCAAATGGCGTGAACTGGTCACAGCCAAGGTACTTGTCGGGAGCGTAACAAACACGAATCTAGCCGTTATTCCAGCCGCCACCGAAGCCGGGCAGGCTGTTGAAGGTTTTAGTTCGCTAAACCGAACGCCCTACATAGAAGTAGGTTACGGCATCGATAACATCTTTAAAGTTCTTCGTGTCGATGCCATTCACCGGCTTAGCTACCGGGACAATGTCGGACGAACGGGCATTCCCGTTACGCCGTTCGCCATCAAATTTTCGGGCTGGCTTTCCTTTTAGCCTTGTGCCAGGGGTTAAAAGAGTAAACATGGAACCCGCCCAGCCAAACATCTGACTACTCAGAAGGCTTCCTTTTTACCTTGCAGAACCAGTTGGGATCAGACAAAAGCTTTGATGGAATAATTCTGAAAATACTTCACATAGGCTGGCATTTATTTGTCGAATTAATAAAAACAAAATTAATGGTGTGGAAAGAATACGAAAAGGCCGCTTTTGTATGTAAACAAAAGTAACCGCTAATGCAGCGCCCGCATTTCGTTTTTGTTTATTTTTACGTTCAGTATCTTTCCATTTTTGCTTCTATCCTTTCCTAAAAATTCCCTTTTTTCATCGGTATGGAAAACCCAGCCAAATCAACCACCGAAAATGAGGTGGAAGCCCTTCGGCAGGCCATCAAAAACAAATATAAACAGTACCATCTTTTAGATAGAGACCGATTTCCCGAATTTGAATACAATACAAACAGAACTAACTACGAACCGCTGCGAGAATCTTTTAATGAGGAGTTTTATGCGGTAAGAGGTCTGGATCGGGCGAATAATACCATTCACATCCCCAGCACAAACACACTGGCCCTGCTCTTCACAGGCGACGGCTACCTTCCAAAAGGGAAAATTCTCAACACCTGTCGCTCCTATGCGGAAGGACGAACGCAAAAGGTGATTACGCCAGCCGTTTCTGATCCAGTAGCCCCCACACCAATAACACAATTAAAGGTCACATTGAGTAGCCGAATCAACAGGCGTACTCTTCTTCTGGTAAGTCTTGGCATCGCGGCCGGTCTTCTGACCTACGCGAGTATTTTTTATTCCCGCTCAGCGTTGCCCGCTGGTAAAGTAATCATTACGAGTCCTACCAGCGGCATGACCGTTCCCCGGATCATGATTGCCCAGGGGAAAGCACCCGGTGCAAAGCAGGTCTGGCTTGTTGTTCATAACCCGAAATATCCCGAGTACTACGTACAGGACCCAATTGGTGTCGCTAAAGATGGCGTGTGGGAAGGGTTGCTCTATACAGGAAGCGTTGCCAAAGGGAACATTGGCATGCGATTTCAGGTACGCGCCTTTGCCAATCTGACCCAATCCTTACCAGAAGATCAAATCATCGATGCCTGGCCCAAAGCCGAGTTTTCGTCTGACATCATCGAAGTGGTAAGAGGAGCACAGGATGTCCTTACCCCTGCTCCGTAAGGGTTTTCGAGGTTACACTTCTTACTGATCTGTAACAGACCGTGCTACTGACCTGACTTTACAAACTATTCAGCGTGAATAACGGACATGGAGCAGCTTGATAACCAGCTGCTCCATGTCCGTTATTCACGTTGGTTTCTACAAATAGATTGACAATAAACATCAAACGTAATTAAGAGGCTGCCAGGACGGTATCTACGGTCAGGCTTTCCAACGAGGGAGCCACCAGATCCGCATGGGCCAGCGTCTCGGGGGAACCCAGTCCAACGACAAACATGCCGCCCCGCTTGCCGGCTTCAACACCCGCTACGGCATCTTCGAACACGACGCACTCATCCGGACGAACGCCCAGTTCATCGGCGCCTTTCGTAAATACTTCCGGATCGGGTTTGCCTTTGCTGATTTTAGTACCATCAATGATTGCATCGAATGCATCAGTCATGCCTATACGCTCCAGAATTAGCGGAGCATTCTTACTGACCGAGCCCAAAGCCGTTTTCAGCCCGGCTTTACGTACCTGTGAAAAAAACGTAGCGACGCCAGGCAGAATATCATCGGATGTCATTCGACTGACAAGTTCAAGATACCAATCATTCTTCTTGGCAGCTAATTCGGCTTTCTTGTCATCGGGCAGTGAGAGTCCGCCATGCGCCAGAATGAGGTCCAGTGAATCTGTCCGGCTCACGCCTTTAAGCCCTTCATTGAATTCTTCGGAGATGTCGAAGCCGAGTTCATTGGCAAGCCGTTTCCAGGCCTGATAATGGTAAATAGCGGTATCGACAATGACCCCATCAAGGTCGAAAAGAAATGCTTTTATCTGACTCATTTGTGCTTTATCGGCTAAATAAGGCGCAAAGGTAGACAGTTTTAGTCAAGAGCGGCCATGTGCTCACGGGTAGCCAGTCGCAAAAACTGAACGCCTACCATGATCAGCCAGATCAACCAGCCGGTACTCCCCATTAGCCCGGCCAGCTCCCAAACCGGAAAACCCGGAATAACGGTAGCAAACAACTCCCCTTGTGCCAGCAAATAGATAGCTGAAGCTGCATAACCAAACCAGCTCACCCAAACAGGAAATAGTTTTAGCTTATTGAACGCCGACGCCATCATAACCGTCCAGGCAATGGTGAAAAGCTGGCCCAGGTGTTCGCCCAGCACCACACCGCCGTATTGGTGAATCAGTTTAAACGATACCACGGTAGCCGCCCGAATGGCTGGATCGGTCGTGTGGACATAGGTCGAAGCCAGCACGGGAACAACGAAGGTCCACCGCAGGAGGCCAATGATCTGTACCAGACCCGACACGACGCCCAGCATGGTAGCCCAACGAACAAAATAGAGTTTGCTTTCGAATCGCTGACCGATGAGCACATAGGCTTCGAGCAACGGTAGGCCTGTCATGGCAAAGGCCCACCAAACCGCAATGAGGGTAGCTCCACCCGCCTGAAAACGTGTTAAGAGCAGGCCGGCATCCTGCCGGAGAATAGCCGGATAAGCGAAGATCACGGTCAGAACGGTGTACGGGATCATAACTAAAACAGCACCCAGTATCAGTAAATTACCAATAAGGCGGCTGGAAGGCTGACTGGTCGTTTTCATGGTTGGAATTGTTCGTTGCGTATCCATGATTACCAGGCAAATGCGTAGCTGATTCCCGGCGTCGGGTTTACTTTCAGGTCTTGTCCGGGTGCGGTCAGCACCGCTACGCCAATGCGGAGGTTAAGCCCTTCCCAGATCATCCATCGAAAACCAACTTCGCCCATGGCTCCATTTTTAGCTTCATAGTCCCGATCCAACCCCCGAACGTACGACGCAGACAGGTAAAAAGAAGATGGATTTGGCCGTTTGCCTACGGGCAGGAACCAATAGGTAAGGCCCGTTCGAACAAACGAGGTTGTAACACCCGACGTAAAGTTGGTCGGGTAATAGCCCGCATGAACGGAAACATGACTTCGGCGGTATTCAAGCCCGATAGAGGGGTTTCGGAAGCCATTGACACTGATTTCGTGCCGGGAAAATTGCTGGGCAACGAGGGGGCTTGATAAAAAAAGAAGGCAGGCAAGCAGGATAGCTTTCATATCGTCTTTTCGATTTTGATTAACGATACAAAGTTGGCCGACTGCCCGGCGCGTCTACTAGACAAATGTCTAATTCGATCAACGACTGCGTTTTATCCTCAGCCTATGCGGGCGATCACGCGCAGGCAGGAAGTTGTAAAATCGTCCATAGGAGACGATAGTCGATTGACATTGGCTTGTTTACTGACCCGTAGTGCTGTTAAAAAGTGTTAAGCTTGCCGATGAGTTAAAGTTTCTCTATAACTTGTTACTTAACAAACGTCCTCTTAGATAACCACCAATGAATTCGCCAGTCCACCCGTTTCGTTTCCAACTACACCTCACGCAAACACGTATTACTACATGCCTGGCAGCACTGATCCTGTTTTGCCTCAACACACACGCCCAACACTTAAAAGTTGGCTTTACCCGAATCGACTATATTATCTCCCAGCTGCCGGAGTCGAAACAGGTAAACGACCAGTTGACCATTCAGCAGACACAAGCTGAAAACGAATTAAAACGGCTGCAAAAAGAATTCAACGACAAGTACGCTGATTACCAGTCGAATGGCCCAAAAATGACTGAACCAATTCGACGGGATCGGGAAACGGAATTGCAGTCCTTACAAACCCGCGTCCAGGAGTTCAGCCGGACGGCTCAGGAATCGTTGCAGAACAAATACAAGCAATTGATGAGCCCTATCCTGAGTAAGGTTCAGCAAGCCATTGATAGTACCGCGAAGCAGAATGGTTATCATTATATTTTAAATATGGGTACGGGCGGCTCTTCCGATATCCTGTACGCATCGGAAGAAAACGACATTACAAACCTGGTACTTTCCCGTTTGAGTGTTGTGCCCACCACCACACCGAAGCCGTCAACGAAACCCACTCCACCGGCTCCAAAGAAAAAATAGTCGGTAGCGCTCCCTAAACTTTCTTCGATTCTCCAAAGAACGAAGGCAAATAAGAACGGCTTTCATACTTTAGGGGCCTAATTCCAATTAATAGTCCCACCGTTGCGCAGGGGTACCTGGGCGGCATCAACTTGTGTGGCTTTTAACAAACGTATTCAGCCACAACGCTTATGGCAAAAATTATTCTAATAACGGGTGCGTCGACCGGGCTTGGCGAGCACATGGCGAATTATCTGGTTAAGCAAGGTTACATCGTGTATGGCACATCGCGCCAGGCCGGACCGTCGAAGTCATTTCATGCGCTGAGTATGGACGTATGCAGCGAGGAAAGCATCCAACAGGCTATCGAACAAATAAAATCGGAGCAGGGTCGACTCGACGTATTGATCAACAATGCGGGTCTGGGCATTGCCGCGCCCATAGAACTCGTTTCGCTCACCGATGCCCATCGTGTGCTCGACACCAATGTGGTGGGCGTTATTCGGACCATACAGGCCGTGCTGCCGCTCATGCACCAGCAAAAATCGGGGCTCATTATCAACATCAGTTCAATAGCGGCCGAAGCGGGTTTACCCTACCGGGGCGTTTATAGTGCCAGCAAAGCAGCCCTCGACCGCCTGACGGAAGCCCTCCGCCTGGAAGTGGCTCCGTTTGGCATACAAGCCTGTACCGTACAACCCGGTGGCACAAAAACAGCCATCAACAAAAACAGATTGCGGGCCACTATCCCCGCTGCCAGCATCTATAAAGAAACATTTGACCGGACGTATGATCTGATCGATCAGAGCGTTAGCGAGGGAATTGATCCCGATGTATTCGGGCCGTTGATTAACCGGATCATCCAGTCAGATCGGGTAGACCGGCTTTATCGGGTAGGAAAACCCATCGAGAAGTTGTCGGTTCTGCTCAAACGCCTTTTGCCCGTTGGTATGTATGAGCGTATGATTCGCAACCACTACAAAATGTAACTTCGAACGATTTCATTCGCTTCGAACCACCTATCCCGCTCACCGAATCTGTCCGCGAATTCGGCTTAAGTGACGGGGTGTTACGCCCAGAATAGAAGCCAGATGATGGAGGGGCACTTCCTGTAACAGGCGGGGCTCCTCCGCCATTAGCTTTTGATAGCGTTCTTCGGCGGTTAGCGTCAACAGGTTAAACCGGCTTTCATCAATACAGTTGATCTGCTCCTCCAGCATACCCACATAAAACACATCGAACATCGGGATTTCCCGCCGTAGCTGGTCGAAGGCGGGCTTGTCAATGATCCAGACGTCACTATCAACCAGGGCGCGGATGGATTCGCGGGCGGGTTTTTGTTTCAGAAAGCTACTCAGCGACACAATGAAACCACCCGAACCCGTGGTGTAGGTGGTTATTTCTTCGCCTTCACGCGTGCAGAAATAGTGAAAAAGTCCCCGGTCAATAAAACCCAGTTGCTGACTGATTTGGCCTTCTTTCAGGTAGTACTCCCCTTTACTCACGACCCGACAACGGAACTGCCGGGTAATGACACTCCGCTGTTCCGGCTCGAAGCCACTTTCCTGAAAGAATGCCTCAAGCTTTTCCATGTTTTTTTGGATTGACGCGACCTGAACTACCCGGCGCGCTGCTCTCCTGCTCCAGGGTACAGGTGAATATAAGGCATAAATCAAACGAATACCAATTGATTCAGGCGGGCAGATAAACCGTGAAGACAGTCCCTTTCCCCATTTCACTGCTAACGCGAATAGCGCCGTCATGCTGCTCGACCACTTTTTTAACCACGGCCAGCCCAATGCCTGTGCCCTCAACCTGCTCCCGGTTGTGCAGCCGCTGAAAGACCTGAAAAATAAGGTCGGCATGCCGTTGATTGAACCCCACACCATTATCCGCTACGCTGATGGACCAATAGTCGCTATCAACCGATAAGTCCTGCAGTAGGTCCGTTGACAGGTCGATTCCCTTTACGAATACCGCCGATACCCTCACGACCGGCGCAATGGGCTGCGCCACATCATCCGTCCGGTAGAACTTAAGGGCGTTTGACAAGAGGTTGTGAAATAACTGCCGGAGTTGAAACCGATCGCCGGTCAGATCGGGCAGCGGCTGCCCATCGCCAAATTCAAGCCGGGCCCTGGTAAGTTGGATAGGGTGCCAGAGATCTTCGGCAATATCTTCGAGCAATTGGGTCAGTGAAAAAGGTCGAAACATCTCCCGCTGCGACGCAATGCGCGAGTAATCCAGTAAATCCCGAATAAGGGACGACATACGCTCCGAGGCTGCCTGCATTCGCTCGATCATGTAACGCCCCTCCCCGTCCAGCACCGATCCATACTGCTCTTTCAACAGGTCGCCAAACGACTGTATTTTTCGCAACGGTTCCTGCAGGTCGTGCGAAGCGATGTAGGCAAACGACTGAAGATTTTCGTTAGACCGCTTTAACTCCATATTGGCCGCTTCGAGTTGCTGGCGATAATGCCGGTTTTCCGAAATATTCATGTTCGAAATAACAATGCCATCACCTGATTTGGCGGCTACCCGCAGCCACCATTGCTCCCCATTGGCAAACTCAGCCAGATCCGGCTCACCCGTTTCTATAACACGAACATACTTAGGAAAATCGACCTCCCGCATAGCCGGTGGGGCCACCTCCGAAAACCGCTGGGTCATAATCGGTTCGGCCAGATCGCCCCACATTGCTTTTGCCTGTCGATTGGCCATTCGTGTTCGGAAATCGACAATCCTGTTGTCCTCGTCGCGAATCGCTTCGTGAAGCGAAATCGCTGCCTGGGCATTATCAAGCACCGTTTGAAACAAATCGGCCTGCTGTTTGATCGCCAGTTCTGCCTGTTTACTATCGGTAACATTTATGAAAGTGACAACGACCGTGTCTACCCCCTGCCGAACTGCCGACACCGTAAACCAGGCTTCCAAGCCGTTGGCGTCTTTATAGTATTGGGTTGTTTTTTCGGGCTGTCCGGTCTTGATGACCCGGATATACAGATCGAACAAGCCCGATTCGATATTACCGGGAAAGGTATCGAGCAGGCGTGTGCCAATAATCTGATCCGGTGTCATGGCTAAACTCTGTTCAACCGCCGGATTAGCCGATTGCATCAGGAAGTCTACCACCTGCCCGTTGGTGTCATACATAGCTGACATCGAAACAACGCTGTTCAGTGATGCATCGAAAGCCGATAAAGCCAGTCGAATCGCTTCGGGGGAACGGTGCGCGAACGGGTCAGTAAACGCTTGACCGCCCTGGCTACTAACAGACGACAAACTCATTAAATGATATTGTTAAAGGCTGGTTTATTATTAATCCATAAAGTCCCTAAATGACTACAAAAAGAGGATTTTGTTCAACAGATAACGACTATTTACCTTAAAATTATTGGCTATCCTTTTTCAGATATGCCGTTGCCATCCGGAGAGATCTTGCCCATAGACTTGCGTTAAGATCACTCAAATTTACAACGGCACATCAAGTTTTTACGAACAATATTTGAAGGCATAGCTCTGTAAATCAACATCGTATGGGGCCGCTAGACTGTTTATTTCAGCAACTCCAGTACAACCGCCGATTTGGCGGGTAACTTCACTAGTTTCAGATCGTTCAGTTTAGCGTCGGTCAGAACATCTCTGGCAGACGTAAAGCCTTTCATCCGTTCGGCAAAGCGGTTCGTGTCAATCGAGATTTCCTTATCGCCGGTGTTCGTTGCCACCATTACCGTTTTACTGGCATCGTAGCGAAAATACACATAGGTACCGTCCTGCGGCACAAATTGCATGAGTTTGCCGGTATGCATAACCGGATTATCGCGCCGGTAGGTGGCTAATTTCCGTACGAACTGAAAAGCGGCATTTTCCTGATTTGTTCGGCCAGCCGTCTCGAACTTGTTCTCCTTATCGCCCGGAAATCCTCCCGGAAAATCTTTACGAACTTCGGCATCACTCGGGTTTTTGGTCCCTTTCATTAAAATTTCGGTGCCGTAGTACCAATGTGGGATACCGCGGGTGGTCAGCAGCCAGGTAACCCCGATTTTATATTTATCGAAGTCATCACCAATGACTGACAGATACCGGTCGGTATCGTGATTTTCGAGAAAGGTGACCAGCTTATTGGGGTCGGCGTATACATCATCCTGCGCCAGCACCTGGTGAATTCTGTTCACGCCCGAGTCCCAGTCGAATCTCTGATTCAGGGCATCGTTAAAGGCATTATACAGCACGAAATCCAGCGCCCCCGGCTGGTTGCTTTTAAAGGGAAATCCAACGGTATTCTTAACAAAAAAAGCCTGCCCCACGGGGTTGTTCACCACCGACTCACCAAAAAGATGAATGTTCGGATACTCATACATCAGCGCTTTGTTACAGCGATTCATAAACGCAAGGTCGTTGTATTTGTAGGTATCAATCCGCCAGGCGTCGAGGCTGAACATCTCCGTCGACCAGATGGCATGTTGGATCAGGAAATTGGCAACGTAGGGATTGCGCTGGTTCATATCGGGCAAAAAAGCCGTAAACCAGCCATCCAGCAGTGTTTTCTGATCGGCTGAGGCCCCGTGCGGATCATAGAGGGACTGCTCTTTGTGCGTTGAGCCAGTGTAGGTTGGCCAGACGTTGACCCAATCTTTCATGGGCTTATCTTTAAAAAACCAGTGATCGTCGCTGATGTGGTTGTAAACGGCATCCTGCACCAGTTTCATACCCCGTTTGTGCAGGGCCGCTGCCAGGTCAATATAGCCCTGGGTGCCGCCGAATCGCTTATCGATCTTATAGTGATCGGTGAAGTGATAGCCGTGGTAGCCCGCCTGATTGCGGTCGGGGCCTTCCTTTTTCAGCGTTTCGTCATTATCAAGTACCGGCGTTAGCCAGAGGGCGGTAACCCCCAGGTCTTTCAGATAATCGAGCCGGTTAATGATCCCTTTAAAGTCGCCCCCATGCCGCAGATATGGATTTTTGGTATCGGCCTGCGTATCCAGCATATCAGGAAATTTGTCATTCGACGGGTCGCCGTTGGCAAACCGGTCGGGCATGATCAGGTAAATAAAGTCGGCGGCCGTAACTCCCTGCCCTTTCGGCGATTTGTCGCGCGCTTTCAGTTCAAATGGCTGCGTCAGGGTTTGACTTCCCCGTTTCCCAACGACCTTAAGGGTGCCCGCTTTGGCCGAGGGCGTAATGGTCAAATCCAGAAACGCATAATTTGGATTTTCGACCGTATGGGTTTTCACCAGCTTCACACCGGGATAGGAAACCGAATACGTCAATGAACCGGCATTGGGCCCGTAGACCAACAGTTGCAGGTTCGGGTTCTTCATTCCTACCCACCAGTTGGTGGGGTTCAGACGCTCGATCCGGGCAGGCTGCGCCTGTATCGGGTGGAAGCCTATGGATAGGATGACAACCAATGTAAAAATGATCCTTTTCATATATTGATCAAGCATAAACTCACTGAATTCTGATTTTGACTAAAAATAATGCAACAATAATGCAAAAATAACCCATCATTTTCGTCAAAAAAGGGCATAGTTTTGTATTCAGTGATTGTACAGGTTTCCGTAGTCCGATTCAACCTACCTCTATGCATACGACGTCTGTTGTCCCCATGATGGATAAACTGATTATTTATCAGATTTTTACACGCCTGTTCGGCAATCAGTCGATCACCAATAAATGGAATGGTTCGTACGCTGAAAACGGTGTTGGTAAATTCAATGACATCAACACCGCAGCCCTACAATCAATTCGCCAGTTTGGGGCTACACACGTCTGGTATACCGGTGTTATCGAACACGCAACTCAAACCAATTATTCGGCCTATGGTATCCGTCCCGACAACCCGGCGGTGGTAAAAGGCCGGGCCGGTTCTCCCTATGCCATCAAAGACTACTACGATGTTGATCCGGATCTGGCGGTTAGTGTGCCCGATCGCATGGCGGAGTTCGAAGCCCTCATTCAGCGGACCCATTCGCATAGTCTAAAGGTCATTATTGACTTCGTTCCCAACCACGTAGCGCGACAATATCAGTCGGATGCCAAACCCAGCCCTGTTGCCGATCTGGGTCAGAACGATGATACATCGGTGGGCTTTTCGCCAAATAACAATTTTTATTACCTGCCCGGCCAGATTTTCAACTCCCCGGTTCCGAACCAGCTAACCAGCGATACGCCCGTTGGCGGCTGGGGTATTGAATCGCCCGCCAAGGTCACCGGCAGCGGCTCGATTACGGCCAACCCTGACATTAACGACTGGTACGAAACGGTAAAGCTGAATTATGGCATCAACGTCTTTGACTGGAGCCATCACTTCGACCCCATTCCGGACACCTGGCACAAGATGCTCGATATTCTGCTGTTCTGGTCAGCCAAAGGAGTCGATGGATTCCGGTGCGACATGGCGCATATGGTGCCCATTGAATTCTGGAAGTGGGTCATCCGTCGGGTCAAACAGCAGTATCCACATATCATCTTCATTGCCGAGATTTACGACCCCGGCTTATACCGGTCGTTTATTTTTGAAGGGGGTTTCGATTACCTCTACGACAAGGTAGGTCTGTACGACGCTGTCCGGCGGCTGATGGAAGGGCATGGCTCATGCTACGAACTTACGCGCGTGTGGCAGCAGGAATCAGGCGATTTTGCGCAGCATATGCTTCGTTTTCTGGAAAATCACGACGAGCATCGCATTGCCTCCCGTTTTTTTGCCAACAACCCCTGGGCGGCCGTTCCCGCCATGACGCTGTCCGCAACAATGCATACCGGCCCTATCCTGCTGTATTTCGGTCAGGAGGTGGGCGTTCGGGCCGAGGGTTCGGAAGGGTTCAGTGGCGACGATGGCCGAACAACCATTTTTGACTACTGGGGCGTAACCGAATGGCAGGCCTGGGTGAGCCATGGGCGGTATGATGGCTCGGACCTGACGGATGACCAGCGCCAGCTTCGGGCATTCTACCAGCAATTGAATTACCTGATCAGTGGCTCTGATGCTATTCAGAATGGGTATTTTTATGACCTTCAATATGTGAATGACAATGGGCAAAGCCCCGGCTATGATGCGCATCGGCTCTTTACGTATCTGCGGTACACCGACCGTCAGAAACTATTGATTGTCTGCAACTTCTCTGAACAAAACAGTTATGATACGGTAATACGTATTCCTTCTGCTGCCTTCGATGCCATGGGCCTTAACGCATCGAAACCCCTTCAACTGCAAGATATTTTTCTGACGAATGATAAAATTGAGGCAGTTGGATTGTCAGGGGTACCGTTATTCCTACCCCCGTGGAGTGTTCGGGTACTGGAGATTAAATCGTAAAAATTTGGTACTTTTTTAGCCTGTCTTCGTCCTATGAACAGGCTACCCAACTATTAATCCATGGCGAAACTGTTTACTGCATTATTTATTCTGATAGCTTCTGTACTTGTACATGCGCAGGATAGCACATCCGGCGATTTGCGATCGTTGACGCTGGTCAGTGGCAAAACTCCCGCTGAGTTGGCAATCAGTATCGGAAAGCAGTTTCTGGGAAAGCCTTATATTCCGCATACCCTCGATCAGAATCCGACCGAACAACTGGTTGTCAACCTTCGGGAGTTTGATTGTACGACCTATCTGGAAAGCGTACTGGCGCTCACCCTTGCCTGGCAGGATGTGGCCAGCAAGCCCAACGCAACCCTCTCCGAACCGGCATTTCGGCAATACTTAACCCGGCTCCGCTACCGGAACGGCCGAATCGATGGGTATGCCAGCCGATTGCACTATTTCTCGGACTGGCTCCGCGACAACGAACAGAAAGGACTGATCAAAGACGTAAGCAGCGAACTACCCGGCAACCTGACGGTGGCCAAGCCGGTTTCCTACATGACAAAGGCAACCTACAAATACCCGCACCTCAGCAATCCAGACGTCTATAAACAACTGGCGTTAACCGAAGCCTCCCTCAGTCAACAATCGTTTTCATTTATCCCCACAAAAAACATCCGCCAGGCAGAGTCCCAGCTTCGCGAGGGGGATATTGTCATGCTGTTGGCCGCCCGGCCCGGCCTGGACATGAAACATGTGGGACTGGCCATACGACAACCCAACGGCAGAATGCATCTGTTACATGCCTCCTCCGAGCAGGGCACTGTTGTCATTTCTCCCTACCCCATCAGCGATTATTTGCTGCTGCACAAACGCCTGTCGGGCATTCGGGTGGCACGATTGCGGCCAGATGCCATCAACTCCGGGCTCTCGGGAGCCGTACAGGGGAAGTAAACTTTTCCGGTAAACACCATCTCGTCTTTCGTCTGGTCAATATACTGAACAGCCAATGAACTGCCGGCAGGCTGCCTCAGCGTGCTGATAACGCCTGGTTAAAACCAGACTGTTCATTCTTGTATCGAATCAAGAATTAGCAGACTCCATTTTAGAAAATACACCGATTTCAAGATAAACCCGTTACCTTTTGCGAAGCTTCTATTTACTTTATAAAAATAAGTATACAAATATACAATATAGTACATTTTTCAGCGCTCATGAGATTAACACATGCGTTATCTATTCTCTTAATCGGATCACTCTGTAGTTGTAATCAGGCTAGTCAAAATAAACTTCTTACAATAATTGGTTTACCAAACAAAACGTCAGGTAACTCCCTGGCGGACAAATTGATTACTGTTCCGTACACGATAAATGATATAAAAGCAGACTCAACGCTTTTCAGTGAACCCCGGAAACTTGTTGATCTAACCGATGAAACCCTGTCAGAATCATCGGGTCTGGCATTGAGCCATCGAAATGCCGGCTGTTTATGGACGGAGCAGGATTCGGGCAATTCAAACCAGATTCAATTATTGAACCAGGACGGCTCGGTTGTAGCCCGCTTCACACTCGACGGTCTGGAAAATCGGGATTGGGAAGACATCGCCGTAGGGCCTGGACCGATACCCGGAGAATCGTATATTTACCTGGGCGAGATAGGCGATAACCGACGCCGAAACCCCGAAAAGATCATCTACCGGTTTCTGGAACCAACGATCAGCGGACGCCAGCTTCCCGTTGACGGGCACATCTCGACCATTGACGCCATCCGCCTGCAACTTCCCGATGGGCCACAAAATTCAGAGGCCTTCCTGATCGACCCAACGACCAAAGACCTGTTCATTTTCTCAAAAAGTGACAAGACAACACTATATCGGGCCCCCTACCCGCAGTCGGTAACGAGGACCACGCTGATGGTCCGCCAGTTGATTATCCCTTTTGAGCGGATAACGTCATCGGCGATCTCAACCGATGGCAGCGAAATTCTAATGCGCAACTACACCCAGCTTTTCTATTACAAACGCCAGCCCGGTGAATCAATCACCAAAGCGCTCACACGAAGGCCCCGGTTAGTACCCCTTGCCAAGGAGGCACAGGGCGAAGCTGTTGGCTGGGCCCCCGACGGGTCCGGTTACTACACGACTTCTGAAGAAACTTTTGACACAACACCCGCCCTTTCGTACTACGGGCGTAAAGGATACGGTCGTCCGTAACAATTTCATAATACGGATGATAAATACCTGATTTATAATTTTACGCCGAAATCATGATCTTCTGAATTGCATGGTACGGCACTGGATAAACGAGTTAATGAACCTGGTGGCAGGCAATAGCCGGTATGTTATGTATTCGCCTACAGGTCAGCTTTTGTTCATTTTGCTTATTCTGTTCATTCTTTCAATACCGCTGCTGTTATTTTTCTTTCTCTAAAACACACGGATGGTTCACCGTGCGCCCCAACCATCGCACGACAAACCATCGGCTAAGACCCTAGGCAACGGTACCTTTGTTCCCTAGCAGGGCCGCCAGTTTCGTTCCATCGGCTACTCCTAATCCAGTACAGGCGTCCCAGCCAACTGAAGCTGCATACCCTTTGTTTCCGTTCGTTGTGCTGTTGTTACCCTGAGTAATGTCTCTGAAAACGCCCGGATTAGCATAAATGACCGGGTGGATATACCCCACTGGCTTCCCCCCCCGTTTTTGATTGATCAACGCAATCAGTCCCGCCATGAGGGGAGCCACGGCACTGGTACCGCCAATGACTAGGTTGGAACCATCGACCCGAACGGCATAGCCCGTAGCAGGGTCGGCAACGGCCGCTACATCGGGAACGCCCCGGCCAATACGCGTTTTATCATTGACCGATGGAGGCACGTGGCTCGCCTGCTGGTAGGCAGGTAGATCGAATACATCGCTGATGCCACCACCAGTAGCGCTGGTTTTACTTTCGTGCCAGACGATCTCTTCCGTTATGGCATTGCCGGTAGCGGTGAGTTTCGTGCCCCCACAGGCTAACACAAAGGGACTCGATGATGGAAAATCGACGTGCGCTTTTCCATCGCCCACGCCGTCGTCGGAACCCGTATCACCGGCAGCGGCACAAACCGTTATCCCTAAAGCGGCTGCCGCCTGAAACGCCTGATTATAGGACGTG
Organism: Spirosoma aerophilum; assembly: GCF_054782495.1. NCBI lineage: Bacteria > Pseudomonadati > Bacteroidota > Cytophagia > Cytophagales > Cytophagaceae > Spirosoma > Spirosoma aerophilum. The sequence goes on from NZ_BAAGSJ010000050.1 coordinate 26,860, forward strand.
AGGGCTTGTGGGGTCCAGTTTACCTCGGCCGCTCCCCAGCTAATGGAAATAACGGATGGTTTATTGGTAGTGTCATGAATGGCCGTGGTAATGGCATCCAGGAAGCCTTGATCTGTATTCGGAGCAAAATAAACTACGATTTTAGCCCCAGGTGCAACGCCCCCCGCTACTTCAATGTCGAGCATCACTTCGCCGTCGGCCCCGTCGGCAGTACCGGGTGCATTGTGCCCCCCATCAACCGAAACAGCAACGACCGTGGGGGCTTTAATGCCCAGTCCGGCAAAGTAGGCCGTAATATCTGCTTTTCGGAAGCCCCCGCCCAGCTCGATAATAGCAATGGTCTGCCCTTTACCGGTGGCCCCCACCGGGTAATTATACAGGCGGGCCAACTGGGGGGGCGTAAAGGAAACACTACCTGCCCGGGGAGCAATTTGCGAACCATTGCCCGACGTTGGGCCATAGACCTGAAAATGCGGCCTGGCCAATGGTCGGTTATCTAAGCCAAAAACCCCCTCAATGCTATCAACAAGTTCGGCCGGCACGCTGATTGTCCCCGTCCGCCCTCTGAAGACGGTTCCATCAGCCAGGCGGTAGTTTTGGAGGGGCACCCCAAAGGCCTGTTCCATCTGGGCAACGGTGCCCCGAAGCAAAACACTGCGTCGGGCGGGACTGCTTTCAACCAGACTTAAGTCATATGCAGAGGCAAATTCTTCCACCAACTTCACAATGGCCGGGTCGGCACCGTATTGGCTGGCATAAGCCGTTCGGCTCACGGGTTTTGCTACTTCGGAGCCCGTATTGACCAAAGGTGTCAAAGACTTTTTCCGGCGAATCCGGACGGTTACGGTTACGATCTCATTCGGGTCCAGCGTATTGGATGCTGTAGCCTCTGGTACCGGCTTTTCACTGCCGGGCAGCATAACAAGTTGATCAAAAGCGCTCATAACAGTTGGGTTATAGGGAAGTGTGATGTCAGTTTGTAATTAACCAATCATAGCTTCATTTGTCAGATTAAATTTTAACGGGAAGGCCTTGCTCACAGGATCAACACCAGCGTTCCGGCAATGATCAGTGCCGCGCCAAGAGCGGCTTTCCAGGTCAGTACCTCGCCCAGAAAAAGAACCGAAAGCAGAATGGCGATCGCTACGCTCAATTTATCAACAGGGGCCACCTGCGAAACTTTACCAACTGTAATGCTCTAAAATAAAATACCCAGGATAAGCCGGTAGCTACCCCGGATAAGAGCAGGAAAATCCAGTTTTGGCGGGTCAGGGTGGGTAATGACTCGATGCCTCCGCGCCAGAACACCAAGCCCCAGGCCACCAGAAGAATGACTACCGTGCGAATGGCCGTTGCCAGATCGGTATTTACTCCCTTAATACCAACCTTAGCCAGTATAGCGGTTAAAGCCGCAAACAGGGCAGAAAGCAGCGCGTATATCCACCATATAGTCCTCAATTTTAGACATGACTCTGTTAACGGGTTCAACGAACCCGTCTGACGAACAACGTACCATAACTAATTAAAGGCCCCACCCTTGTGACTCATCCACGGTGCGATCAGTCTAAACAAATACAAAAACCAACCTATGATAATTGCCAGAATATAGCCCGGATAGCCTGTTGGACTCCGGGCTATTTCTTATTCTGACTTCCCCATTGTTTCCAGCCGCTGCCGAACTCGTTTAAGTGTCTCCCGGCTAGCACCATCACCCGCCCGAAGGCCGGTTATCGCTAGCTCTACCGTATTTTTTAAATCGAATGTTGAGTCCCAGGCCGCGATCTGGAAGTAGCCTTTGGGCGGCAATTTGCGTCCTTTGAAGAACGCGATCAATTTTTCATCCTCACTGTTCATTCGGCAAAAATAGGTACCGGTCAACCCCGAAGCCGCGCAAAAAATGACTATCTGATTCAGCGGGACAGATGCATGCTTGAGCGTCAGCTACGATATAAACACCCCATTTCGTACCCATACAAGGCTCTTCCGGCGGTTATTTTGTATGTTAGCAGGTCTGAACTGTTATACATCTCACGGGTCGATATGAGACTAATTTTTCCTGCTCTGTTTTTTACTGCCTCCACTGCCCTGGCGCAGCCATTGTCACCCAACCGGACGGTACTACATACCGCTAATTACCAGCCGCCCGTTTTCACCGATGCTGACCGACTGAACAAATTGGGAGCGGCTTTCTCCCTCGTCGAAAAGCTTTACAAAAACGAAGCGGAGAAACGTCACATACCTGGCCTGGCCTTCGGTATCGTGCTCGATGGCAAGCTGGTCTATTCAGGTGGGTTTGGGTACGCCAATGTAGCCACCAGGACACCGGCAACGCCTAAATCGCTGTTTCGCATTGCGTCGATGACCAAGAGTCTGACGGCCATGGCGGTTCTAAAACTCCGCGATGAAGGGAAGCTGCGGCTCGACGATCCCGCCGAAACCTATATTCCCGAGCTAAAGAACCATAAATACCTTACCGCCGATGCCCCCCGGATTCTGGTTCGAAACCTACTCGCTCACTCGGCGGGTTTTCCGGAAGACAACCCCTGGGGCGACCGCCAGCTGGCCGACTCAGATGATGACCTCACGAAGCTGATTAAAGGGGGCATTTCGAACGCTAACGTACCGAATTTCGCTTATGAATACAGCAACCTCGCCTTCGCCATGCTGGGGCGGATCATCAACGTTGTATCCGGGAAGCCCTACCAGCAATACATTACCGAAACCATTCTGAAACCGCTGGGGATGAACGATACCCAGTGGGAATATGCTAACATCTCGGCCGACAAACTGGCCCTGGGCTACCGTTGGCAGGATGACGGCTCCGCAGCGGGCACCTGGCTTGCGGAACCTCTGCTGCACGACGGCTCACACGGCGCTATGGGTGGTCTGATCACATCCATTGAGGATTTCAGCAAGTATGTGGCTCTTCACCAGGCCGCCTGGCCACCGCGTAATGATGTCGACAACGGACCTGTCAAGCGTAGTTCTATCCGGGAAATGCAGCAACCCTGGACCTTCGCGGGTTTGTCGGCGCAGGCCAAAAACGCAGCCGGTCAGGTGTGCCCTATAACGAGCGGGTATGGCTATGGCCTGCGCTGGAATAAAAACTGCATCGGTCAGGTCGACGTCGGGCACAGTGGCGGATTACCCGGCTTTGGCAGTCAATGGCGTATCCTCCCCGACTATGGCCTTGGCGTTATTGCGTATGGCAATGTTACCTATGCTAGTTTGGGCTCGGTGAACTCGGCGGTACTCGATACGCTGGTGGCTATGGCGAAGCTACGTCCCCGGCAGTTACCCGTTTCCAGTATACTGGCCCAACGAAAAGCCGAACTCCTCAAACTTCTTCCTAACTGGACAAACGCCGAGCAGAGCGGCATATTCGCCGAAAATTTCTTCCCCGACAAGTCGGTGGCCACCCGCCGGAAAACGGTGCAGGACCTGTATGCCAAAGTGGGCACGATTAAACGTGTAGGCGAATTGATACCCGAAAACCAGTTGCGGGGGCACTTCTTGCTGGAAGGCGAGAAGGCAAACATTGATGTATTTTTCACACTGACTCCCGAAACCCCGGCCCTGATCCAGCAACTGGATTTTCGGGAGGTAGGTAACGAATAGCGCATGAACCAGGTTTTCACGACTACGGCCACCGAAGCGGATATTCCCGCGTTGGAACAACTGGTCAATGGGGCCTACCGGGGCAATAGTTCCCGTCAGGGATGGACGACGGAAGCGGATTTGCTTGATGGTATTCGCACCAGTGAAGAATCGTTGCGGGCCATGATCCAAAATCCCAACGCCCAGATTTTAACTTACAAAGACGCGGGACGCCTACTGGCCTGCGTCTATCTGGAGTTGAAAGCGAGCGACCTTTATCTGGGTATGCTAACCGTTTCGCCCGATGTTCAGGCCAGCGGCATCGGCCGGCAACTGCTGCTGGCGGCAGAGCAGATCGCTCAGCATCGAGGATGCCGGGCCATCACCATGACGGTCATTACGGTCCGGCATGAACTCATTGCCTGGTACGAGCGACGTGGCTATACCCCTACGGGCAAGGTTGAGCCATTTCCCGATGACCCCCGGTTTGGCATCAAGAAGCAGCCGCTTGAGTTCATGGTGATGGAAAAAGTTCTATCAAAAATATAACGGTCTCTTCTACCCTATTTGTTAGGCGATTACAGGCAACTGGCAGAATTGTATGGCGTAAAAAGCGTACGTAGCGGCCTTTTGTGTGTAATGCCTTTTTGCGTTTGCCGATTTAACTCTATAATTTCACCACAGTATAACGATTCACGATCTCTCAAGCCTTATGTCAGCTTCCAAACGCGTCCTGATTGCCGAAGATAGCTCTGTTATCCAGAATCTGGCCCGCAAAATTCTAGAGTTTCAGAATTACGACATCACCGCCGTCAAGAACGGTGAGCAGGTACTGCAAATTCTCGAAAAAGAAGATTTCAGTATTCTCCTGTTAGACATCAACATGCCGTTGATGGATGGCATGGAATGCGTTCGGCGCGTTCGGGCCCTGTCCGACCAGGAAAAAGCCGGTGTACCCATCGTTGCCATCACCGGTAACGCCAAAAACTACACCGAAGAAGAATTCAAAACCGCCGGTTTCAACGATGTTCTGGTGAAACCCCTCAACTTCGACCGACTGGTAGAAGTCGTTAATCAACTGACGGATAAATAAAAAGGAAAGGAGGAAAACGAGGAAGGGGAGTAAAGGGAGTAAAAGGATTTATACTACCAAATCCCTCTCCTCCTTCCTCCCTTTACTCCCCTTCCTCCTTATGCTAATCACCCTGCTTGGTACGGGAACATCGTCGGGGGTGCCGCTTATTGGCTGTACCTGCGACGTGTGTCGGTCGGTTGACTTTCGGGACAAGCGACTCCGTACTTCCGTTCACATTTCTGTGGACGGATTAAGTTTTGTTATTGACACAGGCCCGGATTTTCGTCAGCAGGTACTCCGGCTTAATCTGCAACAGCTCGATGCCGTGCTGTTCACCCACGAACACAAAGACCATACGGCAGGGCTCGACGAAATCAGGGCGTATAATTTCCGGTCGGGAAAAGACATCCCCGTATACGGCCGACCAACGGTGCTGGCCCAGCTTCAGCGCGAATTTGCTTACGTTTTTGCCGAAACAAAATACCCCGGCACTCCCCACGTTCAGCTTCATACCATCATCAACGAGCCGTTTGATGTGCTCGGCATTCGGTTTACGCCCATCGAAGTTATGCACCATAAACTACCCGTTTATGGCTTTCGAGTCGGTGATTTCACGTACCTCACCGATTTAAATTATATTTCCGATGAGGAATTGACAAAGGTTTACGGCACAAAGGTCTTGGTGCTGGACGCTCTTCAGATTCAGCCGCACATCTCCCATTTTTCACTCGACCAGGCCGTTGCTCTGGCCAAACGGATCGGTGCCGACCGCACCTATTTTATCCACATCAGCCACAAACTGGGCTTGCACCGGGAGGTTGAAAAAGAACTGCCCGACACTATCCGACTGGGCTATGATGGGCTGCAAATAAGCCTGTAGTACCGTTCTTTCGGGTCGGTCATACTCGTTCTTCGCAAACAAGCCAAGCCGGAAGGGGCGGTACTACAAACCAATTCCGTCTACGCATCGTTACCCAGTCAGATTCATAACCGAACGATGCTGACTGCCATAAAGCCCTCCCGTCCCTTTTCAAATGCCTTGTTAGACCGTTACCGACAGCAGGGCGATGCCCCGGCTGATGCGGCCATTGCTGCGGTTGTCGAAACTGGTGGCCCGACGGCCCTGCGTTCGCTCATGCAATGGCTTGGAGACACCAGCAATTTCTCGACGGAGAACCAATACCCGGCCATCCAAACCTTTTTCGCTGAATACGGGACTTTACCCGACTGGGCTGAACCCGACCGGATGAAACGGGGCATGGCTTTTTTCAAAAAGCACGCCCAGCAAATCGGGCTGACGCTCGGCTTTTTCTCACTCCCCTACTCCTACCTGGGAGCCAACGGTGCACAAGTGCTTTGGCTTACCGAACGCATAAAAAATGATACCGCCCGCCGACTCCAGGAAACCGGCGAGTGGGTATTTGCCGTCAATAACGCTAAGGAATGGTCTTTCGGCGCGATGGGCAGCCGGAACGAGGCAACTGCCATCCGCCGTACGCAGAAGATCCGGCTGATTCATGCCGGTGCCCGCTGGTTTTCGCTCCACTCCGGCCGCTGGAATATGGATTGGGGCTACCCGGTCAATCAGGAGGATATGGCCGGTACCAGCCTCTCGTTTTCCTATGTCGTTTTGCAGGGATTACGAAAAGCAAAGGTGAGCATGACCGGGCAGGAAGAGGAAGATTACCTGCATCATATCAACGTGATTGGTTACCTCAATGGCGTGGCCGAAGAACTAACACCCGCCAACCTCCGCGAAGCCTATAACCTTGGCACCGCCATTGCCCGTCGGCAATTTGCCCCCTCCGAAGCGGGCGTCGGACTGACCCGTTCGCTGTTGAACGCCATTGCCGCTGTGGCCGCGTCCAGTCAGACAGCGCCGAACGGGTTCGGCCCAGCGGCAGGCTCTTCGGAAACGAAGGTACTGGGACCGGAAACGATTCGGAACCTCGCAGCCGGGGAAATGCGTTTCTTCATGGGCGATGAATACGCCGACTGGCTCGGCATCCCAAACGTACCCGTTGAGAAACGGGTAGCTGGGTTATTAAATCGTCTGCCTATTTTCCAGCGTCAGTTGTTGAGTCTTTAAGAAGGGATTTCCTGAAGAACGACACGTAACTAGCTGGCTCAAAACACAACTTACAACACGAACTTGTATCAATTAGAACCCATTGCGGCACTGGCCACAGCCCCCGGCATCGGTGCCATTGCCGTGGTCCGCGTATCGGGCGAAGGTGCCATTGAACTAACCAATCGTCTTTTTCGGGGAAAAGATCTGACCCAGCAGCCAAGCCACACTGCCCATTTTGGCACCCTTCGGAACGAAGACGGCAGCATTATCGACGAAGTACTGGCAACCGTTTTCCGGGCACCAAAATCCTTCACGAAAGAAGATGTTGTTGAAATTTCGTGTCACGGATCGGAATTCATTATCCAGCAAATTCTGCGTCGGCTTATGCAGGAAGGTGTCCGTTTGGCTAAGCCGGGCGAGTTCACCCAACGGGCGTTTTTGAATGGTCAGTTCGATCTGGTACAGGCCGAAGCCGTTGCCGACCTGATTGCATCCGACTCCGACGCCAGCCACCGGGCAGCCCTCAATCAATTGCGGGGCGGTTTCTCCCGACAACTCAAAGACCTACGCCAACAACTGATCGATTTCGTCGCCCTGGTTGAACTGGAGCTTGATTTTGGCGAAGAAGACGTTGAATTCGCCCACCGCGACCGGCTCCGTCAGTTGATGCTCGACATTCGTCGAGTGCTTCATCCATTGATCGAGTCGTTCTCAACCGGAAACGCCATTAAGAACGGAGTGCCAACTGTCATTGTCGGCAAACCCAACGCGGGCAAATCGACGTTATTGAACGCGCTGCTGAACGAAGAGAAAGCCATTGTCTCCGATATTCCCGGCACCACCCGCGATGTGATTGAAGATGAGCTATTCATTGATGGTATTCGCTTTCGGTTAATCGACACGGCCGGCTTGCGGCAGGCCACCGACCGCATTGAAGCCATCGGTATTGAGCGCACGCAGCAGAAAATGCGTGATGCCGCTCTCGTCGTTTACCTATTCGACGCCAAAAACGTAACATCGGCCGATTTACAAACGGCGGTCGACGAAGTACGGGCATCCGGCAAACCGTATCTGCTTGTCGGTAATAAACTCGACGCCATTACCGACGCCAGCCGCGAGTCCCTGGAAACGATGTTGGGCGAGCCCGTCGTCTGGATCTCGGCGGCCAAACAAACGCATCTGGACGAGCTGAAAGCAGCCCTTTCGGCCCGCGTCCGCACTGATGCCGCTGTGCAAACGGGCAGCGCCGTAGTGACCAACGCCCGTCATTACAACCACCTCACCGGCACCGACGAAGCCCTCGCCCGCGCCATCCACGGCCTCGACACCGGCGTCACCCCCGACTGGCTGGCAATGGACTTACGGGTAGCCCTGCAACATCTGGGTGAGTTGACCGGTGAGATTACAACCGACGATTTGCTGGATTCGATTTTCAGCAAGTTCTGTATCGGAAAGTGACGTTTTCGTACAGTACCTGTTGGCGAATAGCCTCATGTAACGTTTTCGGCAGCACCGCGGGTTGGTTGACAGTTGTTTTTTTGACTTCCTGCCCGATTATCAACCTACTAGCTGCGGTTGTCTCAACAATACTGGTGCCAGACTCGGCTTTATTTTCTGGTTGACGCTAGTGCTACTTTGTGGCTGGAACCGCCTAGAACAAGTTGCTCACCCATCATATCCATTGTTAACATCAATTAAGCAGTTGCTACTTTTCCGGCCAGACGTTTAACGCCATATACTCCCGGAATCCGGGTTCGCAAGGTACTCCGTAAGCTTTGAGGCTTCGCTACAATCCGGGCACCTGTCCAGGTGGCGGCAATCACCATGCCGGCAGCTACCAGCACAATATCTTTGATAATGTATTGAGCTGCCAGCGTTGGCGCATGAAGGGGACCGGGGAATAATTCGCCGGGGTAGATCACTAAAGGCGACATGGCCCCGATCATTTGCGCAGCCATCAGCCACACACCAACCCGCAAAAAACGGCCAGACACAAAGCACACCCCAATCAGGCATTCAAGAATAGCGACAAAATCCATCGCGTTATGGCCCGTGAACACGCCCATTGTCAATACCGTAGTGGTTCGAGTGGCGAGGGATTCGATTGGGCTGATGCCCGGAAAAAATTTCAGCAGGCCAAATCCCAGAAAAATAATACCCATCCCTATTCGCAAGAGTAGAATGCTATAGGTTACCATCCAGCGGTTAATACAGGTGTCCAGCCGGTCAAACTGATCAAACAGATTCATTATCGTTTTCATAGCCGCTGAAGGGTCTAGAGAGTTTACTTTTGCTTCAACTAACGGAATCGACCTAGCTTACCGATTTGTAAGTGTACAAGTCTTAATCAGCGATTAATTTAAAACCCTCTTTTCCAGCTTATGCCCTATTTTTCACTAAAAAGAAGCGTTTGTTCACTGTTTATCATTATTGGCTCAATGGCTTCCACAGAAGCTCAGGTGCAATCAACAGCCGATTCGGTTAAAGCGACGTTTAGTTTTAAAACCGCTCCCTGGTATGTCCGGGCGGTGCCTTTTGCCATTTATACCGGAGCAGGCAAAACGAGCGACCGGGGGGCGCAAAACATCGAAATTGGCAAAACGTTTCGGGTGATCGACCTGGGGGTGGCTTTTGGCCGAAATACGTTCAGGCCTGATACGACGCTGTTTCTTGAAGGCCGGGTTACCATGAACGTCGCCAATTATGGCATTTTCGCCAATGAAATGGCCCTTGGAGCAGGCAAGTTATTCGACTCCAAAGGAAGCCTGATGCTGGAACTGAGCTACAATATCTTCGCGCAATTATCACCTAAGCTTGGCTTCGGCTTCACAACGGGCTATTATGATTTCAGCAACGACTCTTTCGATAGCTCCAGGACTTTCTACGGGTTCATCCTCCGCTATGGCTTACCCCGTACCGATTCGGGCAGGATTGTGGGAATTGGGAGGGGTGGACGGAGTGGGCGTCGGGTACGAGCCAGGCATGGGCACCGGTAAAATCCTCCCATTAATTTCCTCAAAGAAGCTGAGAGATGGGAAGTGGTATAGCCGGATTGACCGGATGAGGCTGTAACGTTCGTTGAAACCAGGCAACGCTATGCCACGCCCCCATTTTAAACCCAATATTGTCGTAGGTACCGATGAACTCAAAGCCCATGGTCTGATGAAAGGCCTCACTCTTCGGGTTAGGCATCGTGATACCCGCATAGGCATTGTAATAACCCTGCCGATACAGAAACTCAAATAACATTGTATAAAGCTGACGGGCAATACCCTGCCGGTGACCAACGGGATGTACGTACACCGACGTCTCGACCGACCACTGATACGCCGGACGATCGCGGTGTTTGGATGCATACGCATAGCCCAGGATCTCGCCGTTTACCTCGGCAACCAGGTAAGGGTACTGTTGATGAATCGCTTCAATTCGGCGGGTGAATTCCGCTACGGTCGGAACTTCATATTCAAACGTAATGGTGGTACCCGTAATATAAGGGGCATAAATGGCCAGCATGGCAGGCGCATCGTCGGGGGTGGCGAAACGAATAGTCATAGCCAACGAATATACTTAAACTTCGGCGAGTAGCCACTGGGCAATCATAAAATAGACGCCGATCCCGATCAGGTCGTTGGCCGTCGTGATAAACGGCCCCGAAGCCACCGCCGGATTTATGCCTACTTTGTTGAGCAGCAAGGGCGTTACAGTGCCCATAAACGAGGCCAGCATGACCACCGCCAGTAAAGAGGTGGCCACCACAAAAAACAGGCGCGGTTCGCCAATGATGAAGGTGTACGTACCGGCAATCAGGCCCACCACCAGCCCATTGATGACGGCCCCCAGCAGCGTTCGCAGCAACCGCCGGCCAAGCGTTACACTCAGCCCCGATGTGTCGGCCAGGCTTTGCAGAATGAGGGAGGATGTTTGAATACCAACGTTCCCACCGGTCGATCCGATGATGGGAATGAAGGCGGCCAAAGCGGCAATTTTACCCAGTTCGCTCTGAAACCCATTGATAACCGTAGCCGCCATCAAGCTGCCCACGGCCCCGGCAATGAGCCAGGGAAGCTGCACTTTCGAGCGCTGCCAGATCGTATCATCCTCTTCTACTTCGCCCGAAAGACCCGAAATTACCTGGATATCTTCCTCAGCCTGATCGGTAATCACATCGACCACGTCATCAATCGTAATACGACCTAAGAGTCGCTGCTGAACGTTCACTACCGGAATGGCGTCGAGGTCATACTTCTGCATCACCTCCGCCACTTCGGCAACCGGGCGGTAGGTTTCCACAAAAACGATATCGTCGTCGTAAATATCCGCGATCTTGGCATTTTTCCGGGCCAGCACGATTTTCTTTAACGATACCAGCCCCAACAGCTTACCCACATCGTCAACAACGTAAACGGCGTAGACATTCTCAACGTCTTCGGCTTGCTGTCGGATTTCTTCAATACAGGCGTTAACGGTCAGGTTGACATTGATCCGAATCAGCTCTTTCTGCATCAGACTGCCCGCCACTCCATCTTCATAATGAAGCAGATCGAGAATAAATCGAGCCTGTTCCCGGTCTTCCAGAAAACCAATAACCTCCTCCCGAACCTGAATGGGCTGTTGGTTCAGCACGTCCACAGCATCGTCGGAATCCATCTGGTTGATGAACGGAGCGAGTTCAGCTGAGGTAAAGAGTTTCAGCAAAGCCGTCCGTTCGGTCTGGTCGAGATTGGCCAGTATCTCGGCCCCTACCGTTTTATCGAGCAGACTAAGCAGGTAATGAGCCGCTTCCGGTTCCAGTTCATCGAGAATTCCGGAAATATCCGCTGGAAACAATTCCTCCATCTCCGTCCGCAGCAACGCATCGTCGCCCGACTCGATGGCCGATTGAATATGATCGAGGTAGTCTTTGGTGAGTTCGAAAGTCATTGTTGGCAGGGAGCAAAGGGAGGAATGGGACAAATGGGAGGAGGGTAGACCTCTCATCCCTTTACTCCCTCTCGTCCCTCTCCTCCATTAACGAAGTTAAGGCTACGAACTCGGCCACGCTCAACTGCTCGGCGCGTTTGTCCATGTAGGGACTGGCGAGGGCAGCTTCGGGTGGACTTAAGGGTTTGAGGGCATTGCGAAGGGTTTTCCGGCGCTGGCTAAAGCCATGCTTCACCACCTGCGTAAACTTGCGTTCGTCGCAGCCCAGGTCGGTTACGCTGTTTCGTTTGAGCGAGATTACCCCCGAAAAAACTTTTGGCGGTGGATTAAATACACCCGGATCGACCGTGAACTCATACTTGATATCGTACCAGGCCTGCAATAACACACTCAGGATACCATAGTCTTTATTGCCGGGCCCGGAGGCCACTCGCTGGGCCACTTCGCGCTGAAACATTCCCACCACTTCGGGTACGCGTTCGCGCATCTCCAGCACTTTAAAAAGAATCTGGGTCGAAATGTTGTAAGGGAAGTTGCCAATAACGGCAAATGGCTCGGTACTATTCGGCTGTTTTGTCGGCAGGAAATCAGGACGGATGTTCAGAAAGTCAGCGCCCAGAATGCGCCCCTCCAGGGCGGGAAAATGGACTTTCAGGTAATCGACGGATTCGCGGTCGATTTCGATAACGTAGGTTTCAAACTGATCATTCTGCAACAGGAACTGCGTCAGCACGCCCGTTCCAGGCCCGATTTCAAGAATTCGCTTATACGGTATGCCATCGACGCCAGCATGTACGGTCAGGAGTTCAGCAATGCGCTGGGCAATACTCAGGTCTGTCAAAAAGTGCTGACCGAGTTCTTTTTTAGGTTTAACGTACATAGTTCCGATGGGTTGGGGGCCGATTTACTAACCCACCACAAAGGTAGGGGTCAACGGGTGAATAATTAGTGCCCATCCGGTTTAGGATTCTGTTATTATATGTGTCCAGCGATCCTTGGAAATGGATTGGTTATTGGCTAAAGTGATGTTGAATCAGACGACAGCATTAACACCGTGGAGTCGATGTAAACAAACGACGTTACTCAAGCCAATCAAACAAAAATCGTTCTTCGTAGGGTACCTCAAATTTTTGAAGGAAATCAAGGTACTCTTCCCGAAATGTCTTCTTCCGGTGATGCTCTTCCTGATTTAACACATAGTTATAAACGGCGTCAATCTGCGAGTGAGCGTATGAAAACGCGCCAAAACCTTCCTGCCAGGCAAATTTCCCTTTAACCCAATTATGGTCGTTGATCAGATTCGTTGTATTGTTTTTTATATCGCGAACCAAGTCAGATAAACAGGCAGACGGTTTCAAGCCAATAAATAAATGCACATGATCGGCCACCCCATTGACAATAATTGCCTTTTGATTTTTATTGGTAATCACGCCAGACATGTATTTAAAAACCTCATCGCGCCAAGGTTTTTGCAATAGACTTTCTCGACCTTTTACAGCGAAAACAACCTGAATGTAGATTTGAGAAAATGTGCCGGCCATGATTGTGGTTTAGATAATGACGTGATATGTCAAAATAATCCTATCACCCCTTCGGGGTTTTGATAGGTTGTTGGGGGATTCTATTTCTACAATCCTGTCACCCCTTCGGGGTTTAAATGGATGGAGATGGAGACTAGGTTTTTATAATCATAACACCCCTTCGGGGTTTAATAGTTGTTCGGTCTATCAACCCCGAAGGGGTGTTATGATTATAGACCATACAATCCCCCACCTACCAATCAAAACCCCGAAGGGGTGACAGGATTATGGACATGATTATACATTACATCATTAAAATCCCCAATCAAAAATCCAGATCCGTAAACTCGAAGTCCTGTTTCACGCGGATGGTCCCGTTCTCCTCGGTACCCGGATTATAGATGATCCGTTCGGGCTGGATACCCTTCTGCACATTGCCAATGTCGCGCTTTCGGTTTTTGTTGGCGTCGATGATTAGCCGTAGTCGGTACAGACCCGGTTTGAGTCGGCCGAAGCTAAAAGAAGGGGTATTGTAGGCTGTGCGTACCACCTGATATTTGTCGTCCAGTAGCTCGACAATAAAATTCGTTCCGGCGGGGCCTACCGTAGCCGGATTCACTTTACCGGCAAGCAAGCCGTAACTGTCGTCTTTGGCGATCAGGTACCGGGCTGTATAGCGGGGCAGCGTATCGCCCTGAACGCTGATGAACGATCCTTTCTGTAACCTGAAAAAGAGCGTGTCGCGCAGGTCCGTTTTGTATTTAATGACCAGTCGGGAGGAATTATTACTCCAGTTCAGATTGGCAGGCGTCAGCTTGAAAGGCTTTGTACTGTCGGCCCCAATGATGATCAGATCGGTTTTGTATTGAAATACCGGCTTGTTAAACGTCAGCGTAAACTCCAGATTATAATCAATCGGTTCGGTCGATGGCGGGCTTATCTGAACCGACAATGGGGTGCGATTTTTGGCGCGTGTCTTCAACGGTGAAAAATAGACCCGTTCCCGCAACTCGGTCATGTTTCCAACGGAGTCCTCGGCCATGATGGTCAGGTGCAGCGTATCGTCGGCAGCGCGGTTGGCGGGCCGGAACAGTCGGATCATCTTCGGATTCTCCAGAAACGAAACCAGGGTATCGCCCGGCGAACTCGTTGACGATACCGGCGAAGCAACCGGTGCTGCAGGCGCTACTGTCGTGGACGTAGCCGTGGTCGACGTAGCCGTCGTGGAAACAGCCGTCGTGGAAACAGCCGATGTGGATGTCGGCCGGCCATATCGAATTTTGTAGCTGGCAATGCCGCTGCTGAGTTCGAGCCCCAGCGTTTCGTCGGTGCGTTCGCGTCGACTGATGCGGGGCTTGCCATACCCCCGAAAAGCCACCATATTCACCTCCGAATAGTTCCGATTGAAGTTCAGCACACTATCGCGGAAGGCTACACGCTCGCCCGGTGTGTTGTTCACCAGGTTCAGATCTTTATCATCGAACCCATACACTTTATAAAGTCCCGCCTTAACATTTTCGATTCGGTAATTACCGCTGCTGTCCGTTCGGGCGAAATACTGGGGCCGTTTCCGATTGATGGGCAGCGTATCGGTGGCGGCAAATAAGCCAACAACAAAGCCGAGCAGTGGCTGACGACTTTCGTCATCGACAACGTTGCCCGTCAGATAAAGCGAGTCGATTGTAGACCCGGTACTGAACACTATTTTGGTATTTTTGGCGATGTTCCGCTCCGTGATGTCTTTGATGCCATCGGCAAAGTCAATGGTGTAGGTCGTGTTGGGCAAAAATGGCTTACTGAATGTCAGCCGAATGCCCAATGGTAAGGACTTCACCACGAAGGTGTTACTATCCTGGGGTGTAATCGTTATTTTTTGCTGTAAGTTCTCGCTGTTCACGTACTCATTGAACTCCAGTTCTACGGTCTTGCCCGTGTAGTTAAGCTGCCGGGCAGTGGGCATACTACTGACCAGTTTCGGAGCCAGCGTATCTTTCTTGCCGCCCGGTGGCTGAGCTACCTGCGCGCAGTTTTGAAATAGTAAAGGTAAAACCAGTAAAAAAAGTAATACGAAATGGCGAAGCGTCATATTGGGCATAATCAGAATTACAAAGGTAAACGTCCGTTTATCGTTTATCTGTACCGATTGACATAAAATGGCGCTATGGTTCGTTACGTTCTATAGTTATTTAAGAAAATTTAAGGCACTACGGCGTTTTGACAGTTAACCTGTAAGCTGAATTCATGTTTCACCCGTCAAAAGCTACCGGCAAAGTGATGCGAAAGCATGACTAAAAATAAAAAAACATTCATGATCCACCCTCGCGTTTATTTAGTGTCACTGATGGTTCTGTCGATGGGCTGGCTGGCGGGCTGTTCCAGTTCAGGCGATAAATTAGATGACCAGATCAGCGACGCTTTGAGTAACGACAACGCCATCGACGTTGACGAAGCCGACGCCCTGCGCGTCTTTATCAATCAGGAAAGCAAAGAACTCGGCAGCGACAAAAAGACGAAAGCCCTGCTGACACCCGATGGCAAAATCAACGAATCGGCACTGGTAGCCTATATTAAGCGTAACCGCACCTACCGCAAGTTAGCCAAAGAAGGCGACGCTCCTGCCATAGCGGTAGCCGGTGCGGCAACCTCCACCAAACCCCTCCGGCTCAAGCTGTATCTGGAAGCCAGTGGCAGCATGTTCCCCTATGATGCGGCTACCGGAAATGGGGCCTTCAAACGGACGCTGAACGATGTACTCACGGAGTTTGACGCGATCAACCCCAATCAGGGTAAGCTCTTTGTAGTCAACACCGAAGTGAACGACCTGGGGTTGTCGCTCCCCCAGTTTTTTAAAGAGAAAAACATCTTCACGGTAGCGAAGACGAAAGGAAAAACCACCAGTACCGACTTCGAAGGAATTTTCAGCGATATTCTGCGCAACACCACAGGCGATGACCTGAGCGTGCTGGTTTCGGATTTGATCTACTCCGACCCAAGTCTGACCGGTATGAGTGCCCAAAAAACCCTCGATGCCGCCAGTTCTCTGCTCACAACTGTTTTTAACCCCTACGCCAGCACACACTCCATGCTGGTGATCAAGCTCAAATCCGATTTCGACGGTACGTACTATAGCTGGAATAACGCCAGGAAAAAGTACACCGGCGAACGGCCTTACTACCTCTGCCTGATTGGCCGCAACGAAACCATGCAGCGATTGTATCAGGATCAAACCTACGCAACCATCCGCCGGTTTGACCAATTGCCCGGTTATGCGGATTCCTGGTTTTTCGGTCGCGACACCAAAGCCATTGAGCCGTTCTACAGTATTCTGGTCACCGACCCGGCCCGTAAAGGCCGCTTCAAACGGTCGGACGAGGAAGTAAAGAGCCACGCGAAAGCTGTTCACGCTATTGAAGACGTGCAACCTGATGTCACGGACAAAAGCCTGACCATTCCGATAGCCGTCGACCTGTCGGCCCTGCGTCTGCCTGCTTCGCTGCTGACCGATGCGAGCCAGTATGTAGTCGAAGGAAAAGACAATTTCAAGGTTTCGGGTGTGCAAACGTATTCGGGCGCCAACGGAACCACTCATAAGGTCTTGCTGACGACGGACAAACCCGCCCGTGGCGAACGGTCAGCCACCATTCGTCTAAAGCGGCAGTTCCCGCCCCGCTGGATCGCCAGTACCAACACCACCAACGATGCCTCGCCCGACGCCAACTCAACTTTTGGCATACAAAACCTCCTGCAGGGCGTCGAACGCGCTTACAACCCCAATAACCAAACCGAATATTTCACGCTAACCATTCAATTTAAAGAGTGAAAGAGCGAAGGAGTGAATGAGCGAAGGAAAATTCGCACTCGCTTTTCACTCTTTCACTCTTTCATTCTTTCGCTCTTTAATCATGGAAGAATCGCTTTATAACTTTTACAACCTGTTCGTTAACAACAGTCTGCTCGAAGATCTGTATCAGGAAGAACTGCTGTCGCCCCTGACGTGGACGGCCATTGGATTGGCCTTTGTCGTTGCTTTCGCTTTTTATATCTGGCCCTTCAACAAAGTCAGCTTCAGCGGTATGGGTAGCTGGCTGCTGATGACAGGCGTTAGTGCGCTGTTACTGTTTGTTATTACCCTGATTACCTGCTACCAGAAAGCCGGGCAGGAAATTCTCCGCGATGAAGCCGACCCCGATCAGGGAACACTTTTCGATCAGGGCGTAAGTGTCTTCCTGAGTTATGCCTTCGAGATGGCGTTACTTACGGCCTTTATTTTCTTTATCATCTCGATGGTGATGAAAAACTTCAGTAAAAACGCCAAACACCGGCCCATGCTGTGGCCATCGAAATAGAAAGCTGGCCATAGAGATGCATGGAGAAACACCGCTACGCCGGAGCGGGAATTACACAGAGTTTTTTAAGATAGAAAATTTTTCTCCGTGTAACTCCGAGCTTCTTCGTGCATCTCTGTGGCCAAAAAAACAAAAATTATGGCAAAATTATTTGTATTCGCTATTGGCGGAACGGGCTCGCGGGTGCTGAAAGCACTCACCTTCCTGCTGGCGTCGGGCGTGAAGATGAACAATACCGACGAGGTCATCCCGATCATTCTGGACCCCCACGCCACCAACGACGATCTGCTGAGAACCAAAGATCTGCTGCGTGAATATGGTACCATCCGGGCGGGTTTGCAGACCAAACCGTCATCGGGCTTTTTCAGCACCGAAATTAAAACGCTGAACCGGTCCATCGGCGGCAACGCAACCATTGCCGACACCTATGTTTTTGAACTACAGGGGGTTCAGCAGGAGAAGTTCCGGGACTATATCAACTACGAAGGGCTGGACGCGCCCAGCAAAGCCTTCGCTAGTTTGCTCTTCTCGGAAGAGAACCTGGAAACGAAAATGGACATCGGTTTCGTGGGCAACCCAAACATTGGCAGCACGGTGCTGAACCAGTTTCGGTATTCCGACGTGTTCCAGGCCTTTGCCGAGAACTTTGGGGCCAACGACCGGATTTTTATTGTCAGCTCTATTTTTGGCGGCACCGGCGCAGCTGGCTTCCCTATCCTGCTCAAGAACATTCGGGGGGCGCAGGCCATCGGGCAGATTCCCAATCCGGCCTTTCTGACCAATGCCAAAATTGGGGCCGTTACGGTGATGCCGTATTTCAGCCTGACCACCAACGAGAACAAACTCATTGACCCGGCCTCGTTCATTGCCAAAACGAAAGCGGCCCTGAACTATTACCAGAAAGGCGTGAACCCGTCGGTAAACGCGCTGTATTACATCGGCGACGATCAGACGAAAGCCTACACCTACGACCCCGGTGCAGGTGGGCAGAAAAACGAAGCGCACTTTGTGGAGATGGCATCGGCGCTGGCCATTGTCGACTTTATGAATACGGACGACAGCAGTCTGGCCGTTTCGAACGGTCGGCCGACGAACCCGATCTACAAGGAGTTTGGTATTGAGCAGGACGGACTGAGCATTCAGCTGGGCAATCTGGCGGCTGGCACTAAACAGCTTATCAGCTTACCCCTCTCGAAGATGGCCCTGTTCAGCACTTATATTAGCCAGCGACTTCGCCAGGCGGCCGGTACGGTTCAATGGTCCAAAGCCAACCCGCAAATTTCGACCTCGTTCCTCAATTCGGGATTCTTTACCAGCGTCAAAAACTTCGATACGGCCTTCCGGCAGTGGCTCACCGAAATGCGGAATAACAAACGGTCGTTTGAGCCCTTTCTGCTCGATGCAGCTAACCTGGGCCATACCGTTCGTGGTTTTGAGCCGAAAAAGAAAGGCATTTTTGGGGGTGAATCCGATGTGAAGCTCGACATTGTCGATGATCTGGATCAGACACTGAACAAAACCGCCGAGGGGAAAGCCTACGGCAGTGAAGCCGACAAATTCATTCAACTATTTTCAGAAGGCACCGAACAGTTCGTCCGCGACCGGCTTCCGAAGGTGATGGACTATTAATTTTTTCTGCTGTGGTGTCAGATTCTCAAATCTGACAAGCGAGGTTTCGAGAAACCTCGTCCAACGGTTTTGAGAAACCTCGCTTGTCGGTTATAAGTAACCGACAGCACAATCTAGGACAAAACATGCCAACAACATTCAGTTTACATAACCCTACTCCCGGTCTGCACTGGTACGTCAGTAAGCCACTTGGCACCGACCAGATCGCGGCTATTCGTGACCCACAGGGTGGTCAGACCGTTAAGCAGCCGACCTCGATCCCAAGCCCCTTTGCCCGGATGGACCTGGTGCGGTCGGCATTCCTGAACCTGGCCCTCAAACCTGACCTGAACGGTACGGTCAACGACCAGCGCGTCGTGTCGGACTGTCTCGACGTGGGCGAGCTATTTTTCAATTACGACAAGCTTAAAACATTTGTGACCATTACGCCTTTCGATGTCCGCACCGACCTCGACCGGCTGCGGCAAGCAAGTAGCCTGGGGCATAAACGGCTCGGCGATGCGCTGAAACTATTTCTGGATCAGGATGCCGCCGAATACAATTTCAACGACATCAACCGGCTTTTCATCCTCAGCTACCGCGGACGGGTGGTGGGCGGCACATCGCCCAAAACACTGTTTTTCAGTTCAGGCAATGATCTGAGCTGGGTGGATGTGTCGATGGGAAATGATCGTTTGTTCGATGCGTCGGTGACTCCGTTGCACCAGCGCGACATTGAGTATCAGAAATTCTGGTACGCCATCAAGCTCTTCATGCCCAACTTCCGCGACCGTTTCCGCGAGGTCGATGACTACCTGAACCGCAGTCGGGCGCTGCTGCAGCAACAGAACCCGACTATGTTCTACGAACACATCGAATCGCAGAATGGCCAGCCATTGTTAACGCGGGAGCAGTTCGATCAGGATTTTGACGAATTGACAACCGGACCCGGCGATGTCGTAGAGATACTGGGTTTCCCTTTACGCAAGAAAAAATCTGACGCCCGGGCCATTGATCGGGTCAGTGATTTCATTATCCGTTCGGACAAATACACGCGACTGAATCCGAGTCAGCCGCGCCCGATGGCGTTGCAAAATCGGTTTTTCCGACAGTTCACCTACGTGCCGCAGGCCCAGTGGAATTCGAACACACCGGTCCCCTACTATGCCCGCGAATCGTGGAAAGACAACCAGCGGCCCTTGCCCGGCCAACCCGGCAATTACCCCTGGCTTACCGTCAGCGATTTTCTGGAGCCGTATCTGATCCGGCTGCCGTTCCCAACAGACCGGGGTCGGTTCTTCGACGGGAACCTGCAAACGCCAGCCTCCGACAAGGGTTTTCTGCTGCCGCTGAAAAAAGATTTCTTCGATTTTTTCGACATTGAAGATCTGCTACAGGGACGTGTTCGGTTGAAAATGACCCCGCAGGGCGCAGGCATTAACGTGACCCTCGACATTCCCGTTACAGCCCCGAACCAGCCCGGCAACCAGTTTGTAACCTTCGAGCGGCTGTATAACCCGACTGTTGGCACCTCCACAACGCCCAACGAAACGACCAATGAGGGCATCATTGTCGAGAATTCATTTACGGTCAATATCTATCCGTTTGTCCGTTCAGGTGCCGTCAACGTGCCGGCCGATTACCGGGTGCAGCTCATCGAATCGGGCTTCGACAGCCAGAATCAGTACGAACTGACCTATTTCGGCCAGCGGAACAACACCGAGGTAAAAGCCGAGTCGAAACACCAGCGTACCGTTCGGCAGCAAAACACCGATGGGTCGAGTGTGTATTATGTGCTGCGCGAAGAGTTCGATTACCTGCAAACGCACGTCCGGGCCGACGGTCGCGAAATGAACGGCATCCTGATTCCCCGCTGGCAGGAGTACAGTGGCGGCAGCAAGGTGTTTGAGTTCTCGGTCGACTTCGGAACCACCAACACCCACGTCGAGTATAAGGTGGACGGCGGATCACCCCGGCCTTTCGACGTAGCCGAACTAACCCCACAGGTGGCCACGCTGGTGGCTCCGGCGCAGTACAACCCGGCCCTGTTCGAGTTGTTCTTGCTGTACGATCTGGAGTTTGTGCCGCCAACCATTGGCCCCGGCCGTCCCGATAATTTCCCGACGCGCACCGCCATTGCCGAACCCATGAACCTGAGTTTCAATCAGCAAACGCAGGCCCTGGCCGACTTTAATATTCCATTTTACGTCGAGCGGCAACCCGCCGGGTCGAACCGGATCACGACCAATCTGAAATGGGCCAAAACCAGCGATCAGACCGAACGACGGGTCGAAGCGTTCCTGGAGGAGTTGCTGATGCTCATCAAGAATAAAGTGCTGACCGAAGGTGGAAACTTATCCCAGACGACGGTGTACTGGTTCTTCCCGGCCAGTATGACACCCGGTCGGGTAAGCCAGCTCCGCGCCGACTGGCAACTGCTCTACGACCGCTACATTGGCGGATCGGCGGGTCGCCTGCGCGAAGTGTCGGAGTCGGTGGCACCGTTCTATTATTACAAGCAGAACCCCACATTAAGCGCGTCGGCCCGGCCCGTCATCAACGTTGATATTGGTGGTGGCACCTCCGACGTAGTTGTCTACGAGCGCAACGAACCCCGGCTGCTTACCTCTTTCCGCTTTGCGGGCAACGCCATTTATGGCGACGCCTTCAGCGAATACGGAGCGGCCAGCCATAATGGCTTCGTCCGCAAATACGCCGATCGTATTCAGACGCTGCTGGACAGCCAGAATCTGGGCAATCTGAGCGACAACAACCGGCGGATGCTGGACACAAACCGGTCGGAAGACATTATGGCATTCTGGTTCTCGATCGAGAAAAGCAACGATGTGAAAGCCAAAAGTATGCTTTCGTTCAACGGCATGCTGGCCAAGGATGAGGACATGAAAGTGGTGTTTGTGCTGTTTTTTTCGGCTCTGATCTACCACATCGCCCGACTGATGAAGCACAAAAACGTTGGCTTGCCGGGAGCGATAACCTTCAGCGGAACAGGATCGAAAGTACTGACGATCATCAGCGCCGACGATCAGATGCTGGGGAAACTTGCGCGGGTCATTTTCGAAAAAGTCTATGACCAACCCTACGATACCAGCGGGCTTACCCTCTTTTACGAACGGAAAGGCCCTAAAGAGGTAACCTGTAAAGGAGCCCTTATGCAGCCAAACAACAGCCGCCCGGTAGATACCGAAGCAATCAGTTATGTGTATCCGGCTACATTCGACGACGAGTTTCCGCAATTGACATACGCCGACCTCCGCAAACCCGAGGTTGTCGAGTCGCTGCTGAAGGAGACCAATTCGTTCATTGATTTCTTCTTCGCCATCAACCAGCAGTTTAGCTTTGTCCGGAATCTGAACGTATCGGCACGGTCGCTGGTGGTCGCACAGCAGGAGTTGCGCACCCATCTGGATACCTCGCTCATGGACGGTATACAACGCAAAGAGAATGATGTAGCGGCCGAATACAGCGGTATGATCGACACGTTGAGTTCACCCATCGAAGAAACGCTGTTTTTCTACCCACTCATTGGGGCGATCAACAAATTGGCCAATGCACTGGCATAAGTCTGGGCTAAACCTTCGGATTTATGTCAGTGTATGCACTGATAAAAGCAATCTCATTGTCAAAACCGGGCTGACGGTCCGGCACCACCATGAAACTGATACAACTAACGTTCCGATCGGCTTTTGTCTTTCTCGCATCAGCCACACTGGCAACGGCTCAGAATATGAACCAGGCAGCCGTGGATACGTTGACAAAAGACGTAGCCATAGCCGTTTTTTCGGGCATTAACCAGCCGAAAGCACAGGAAATCTATACGCAACTGGTGGAATGCGGAGATGGCTGCGACCCTCAGCAGGTAATTCGGGGGGTCGGGAGCTGGGACCAGGTTGGTGAAAAAATGCAGGAGCTGGCCACCTTAAAGAACACAGCGGCTTTTGCCGCTATGTCTCCTTCTGATGCTAACACCGCCATTCGAAGGCAACTGGCCCGGTTTTACGACAAGTACAAGAGCGACAAAAATTATGGTAAACCGCTGAGCCCGGCTGTTCAGGCGCAGATCGTTGCTAAAATTGATGGAATGCTCCCCCCGACCGCTGCTCCAGAGCCGTCGGCAGAAACAGACAAGGCAACAACAGCGCCGGAGACAACAGCCGATGATGACACGGGTCTGGACCCGGGTGCGCTCCAGCTCAGTAAGCTGGAACGTCAGGCGAAAGAAGCTCAGGAAAAACAACTTTGGATGATGATACTAGGTGCACTCGGTGGACTGGTCGTAGGTGCGGGAGCCGTTTATTTGCTGGCTTACCGATCCCTCAAAAATGAAGTGGATCGACTAACCGATGAGAACGCCCGGCTCAGTCGCCAGAATGACGGCCTGCGGAATAAACCCGTCAATGAGCCCCGGCAACCGCAGGGTGATCTGCGGCAGAAAGCCAACGGCTACGATGCAATTCTGGCTGAACTCGGGACCGACAACCCGCTGATGGCCATTCGGCAGCTGAAGCAGGCTACCAATCGGTCAGCGCCCTCTCCTGCTCCAGCCAACACCATGCGCCCGGTTGAGCCGGTAACAGAGCCACCCCTGCGGGCTGAACCCACGGCAGCTCCATTGGAAGTCAGCCCGGTTCAGGTACCGTTGCCCCCTGTTGAGACCCCGGCGCCAGCACGTTCGGAAGTGTTTTACTTTCCACCGCCTGACCCCACGGGCCAGTTCGACAGTCAGCAGAAAAGCCCCGCGCTTTCACCTGAATCAGCGTACCGGTTTAGTGTTAATGCCAATAACCCCACCATTGCCAGCTTCCGTTTCGAAGCCGAGCCGGGCCGCGTGGCGCGTTTCCTGACCTACCGAAATTACATGATCGAACCCGCCTGCGACAGCGAAAACAGCTATAGTACCGCGTTTACCCGCATCGCCATGCGTCGGGATGGCGAGGCTATTCTCGAAAACGGAGTCTGGCGGGTGAAGACGAAAGCGCAGATCCGGTATGAGTAACTAACTATTGGTTGAGGAAGAAGACGTCAAATGTTATATCTTCAAAATAGGGCCTTTGACGTCTCCTTCCCCCACCTACCAAACAACTTTGACTACCTGCCCAACTATGGTTCGATTGATCATCCTGGTATTGCTTACGGCCAATGTATTGTATCTGGCTGGCTGTTCGGGCTGTTCGCGGTCGGGGAGCCATCAGCCGCGTCGTACTAAACGGGGTTCGGCAAACAAAACCGAACAATCTTCACCAGAAACGCCCCCTTCCGCCAGGAAACCGACGCTAACAAAAATGGGCAGCGGCCCAACGGAAGTAGCGATGGAAAAGTCGAATGGCGTCTACAAAGTGCCGGTCATCGTGAACGGTCGCCCCATGAAGTTCATTCTGGATACGGGTGCCAGCCTGATTTCCATTACCGCTGCCGAAGCCGATTACATGGAAAAACAGGGCACCATTACCGATGACGATATAGTGGGGCAATCCCGGTTTCAGGATGCCAATGGCACCATTTCGCCCGGTGCGGTCATTCGGCTAAAATCCGTTCAGATTGGCGACCGGGTTTTAGAAAATGTTAATGCGAATGTTGTCAGTAGTGCCAAAGCACCCTTGTTACTGGGGCAGTCGGCCTTATCCCAGTTTGGTAAAATTTCGGTGGATTATCGGCGTAATGTTGTGACGTTCGATTGAAATTCGGTGTTTTGTCATTTAAACAGGCCAAAACCTGCTCTCTCTTTCCATGACCGAACCCGAACTGACTGACCGACTTCGTGAAGCCATTGTGCTGAATGGCCCCGATATCTGGCGTACAAACGGGTATCTTCAGGATGCCCAGCAAATTGGAATACCACCGGCCGATGCCACAAAACTAGCAACGTCCATTGTTCAGGAAGTTGCCAACAACACCCTGCTTTTTCAGAATATACAGGCCCGTATTGTCCGAATGGCGCAACCGTCGCGGGCCTACTTATACGACCAGGATCTAAATCAGATCATCAACGCAGCCAGTTCACTGAAACTGTCGCCTGATTTTGTCCGGCACGAATGGGTACCCACGGTCCTGAACCGGCTGGCCGCCGAAACAAAAGCGCAGGAGCCAAAGTCGACTCCGCAGCCCGTTGTTACGCCAACGCCCCCTCCTCCTGCGGTCGTTGAGCCCGTTGCGGCACCGACCTTCGAAGACCTGCTGGAGACGAAGCCCGATAAACCCAAGCCAGAAGCCACGGCCGCCGATCTGGCCATGCCCAACAATCCGGTTGTTGAACCGCCCATCTATGTAGCACCTCCGGCCCCTGTTGTCGAGCCGGTTTTCCAACGACCCGAAAAACCAGCCAGTCCACCTGAGCCGCCCCCCGTAGTTCGGTCGTTTACGGCAACGCCCGCGCGGGTCAAAAAAGGGCAGCCCGTTACCCTGGCCTGGGAAGTCGAAAACTTACTGGCTGTAACGATCGACGATTTGGGCGAAGGCTTGTCGCCGAAGAATCGGGGCTGGGTGAAACCGGTAAAATCCATGGACTACACCCTGTTCGATGCCAACAATAATCCGCTGAGCACGGTCCGGGTTGAGGTTATTCCACCCGACCGAAGTGGGCTGTATGGGGTTTTGTTCGCAATGGCCCTACTGGCGGTGATCTACTGGTTCATCAAAAGCAACAATTCCAGAGATAACGAACCGCCAAAGTCCAGCAATAAATCGGAGCAGACCACCCGTTCTTCGCGCGAGGAACGGCCCAATAGAAAAAAAAACGTTAGTCGGGAGGAGTCCCGGCCGGAAACCGAGATGACTACGGAGGCTTCCGACCCACCCGTTGGACCAGCCAGCGAGCCAACTGTCTCCCTACCGGAACCGGCAAAAAAAACGGAGTCGCCCCTCAGCAAACCAACACCCACCCCGGAGGAAAGGAGTGCCTCGGTTGAGCCATCTCCTAAATCGGCACCAGCCACCCCGGCCGATGCCCGACTGGGGAAATATGAAGAAGCCTTTGGCGATAAACCCTACGACAAAGTGGAACTGGGTGCCGACGAGCGCGGCTGGCGTCGTGCCCGCAGCAACGGCCGCTGGGGATTCATCAACGAAGCCGACCAATGGGTTATCCGCCCCGAGTACGAAGCGGTAACGCCATTCCGGGGCAACACCGCAGCCGTTTTCCTGAACGGCCAGCTATTAAAAATCAATCGGGAAGGGGAACAGGTGAGGAATTGACGTTTAGTGGGTAAGCGGCTACGCCTAAGTCGGTAAGTCGGTAAGTCAGTAAGTTGGTAAGTCGGTAAGTCAGTAAGTGGCTGACGCCAAAGCAATGTGCATGCGTCAGCCACTTACTGACTTACTGACTTACTGACTTACTGACTTACCTGACTTACCTGACTTACCTGACTTACCCGAAGCCGCTGACCGACTCATTCACGGTCCCACCGTTACGGAG
Source organism: Spirosoma aerophilum (assembly GCF_054782495.1). NCBI lineage: Bacteria > Pseudomonadati > Bacteroidota > Cytophagia > Cytophagales > Cytophagaceae > Spirosoma > Spirosoma aerophilum. The sequence continues at coordinate 53,426 of NZ_BAAGSJ010000050.1, forward strand.
AGCCGCTGGAAGCCGGTCCAGTAGCCGGAGGAGGTCAGGCCGATACCGTTGCCGGGGAGCATTTTGAACGAGTACGGACTGCTTCGAATTTCGGCGGCATTGATGTAAAAATGGAGTGCGTCGCCTTTGCGCTCGATACTCAGCCGGTTGCGATTCTTTTCAACGGAGACACCGGGAGAGAAAAAGTCACCGGGCATGTAATCGCTGAAGGTTTGCCCGTTGGCAATTCGCTTTATCGATACCTCACCCTTTGCATTCAGGGTAAACGCGCAGTAGTTGAGCGAATCTTTCACGCCGAACAACACCCCACCCGTAGGCACCTGACCTGAATCGGCCAGTACGTCGACTTTAATGGTAAAAAAATCAGCGTGGTTCAGATTGATATTGACGGGCAGTTCAACGGCCGTGAACGCCAGCTGTTTTGTGTTCGTGTTTCGCTTTCGGATACTGTACTTCCCCAGCCCTATCTGGTAGTAATAATCACCTTTGTTTCCGGCACGCCATCCATTGCGATTCGTGGCAAAGTCACCCGTGAATGCCGGTCGATAATCGGGGGTACCCGTTGGCGAAGCGGCCGTTCCGTTGGGTGGAATGGTCGTACCGGTTCCGGTTGCCGGGTTGGCCGGGGTAACAGGTGATGCAGCCGACGACCCGGTCGCAGCGGCTTGTCCAGCACCCGACGGGCTTACCTTTACCGGCGACGCTGGCGTTAACTTGACGTTCACCCACTCACTCGAAGTGGAGAAAACGGCAACTTTAGGTCGGCGTTGTGCCGATTGCGCAAAGCTATTTAGCAAAAGCAGGGTTACAAAGCTGATGGTCAGGAGGAAGCGCATGATCAGATACGTTTAAATGGATTTCATCACTTCGGTTAAAACGAGTAACGCACAACAGCAGTCGGCTGGCCCGCCTGCAAACCAGGCCGTAAGGAAAGGGGTTGGTTCTGTCGTCTTTCCTGATTCAGTTTACTATTGTGCAGGCCTTTGATGAATGTCAGGACAACATCAGCGGCCGCCACGATCACCGCGCCACGGGTCGCTAAAAAATAACGGTGATGATGGTCGTTTGCGGTTTGATAATAGGGTTCGCCAGCGGCCATATTTTTTTGCTGTTCGTAGATACGGTATTCATCCTGTGCTTTTTGGCGCTCCATAAAGCCATAGATCAGCAGCCCATAACACCCCACCGTAACCAGCGGCCTCAGCCCTATTTTAGGCTTTGGTGTCTGTACAAATATATTACCGATACCTGGTGCCACGGCTGATACCAATGCCCAGGCAGGGCCGTTGTAGCGTCTTTTTCGAGGTTGCGGGTCATCAACCGGTGCCGGTGTTAAGGGACTGGCTTGTGCCGAAGTACCAGTCGGCGCTGGCTCTTCCACTACAGGATCAGCCGCAAAAACCGAGCGTTTAGGCTGAGCGGGTTTCGACTTTTGGGCGGCCGCCGGTGGTGCCGCTGAAACGACCTTCGACTCAGTGACGGGCGCTTTTGCCGGTACGGCTTCGGGTGCTGCCGGTTTAGGCGCGGGTGCCGACGGCGTTGGTTTTTGCAGCACTACCGGCTCAGCAGCTGTCGCCGGGGGCATGTCCGCAACGCCTGTTTTAACGAATACCCTGGCCTGGATTTCCTCGTTGAGCGGGTAACCGTTTGCCCGTGCGTTCCAGATAATACGCCTGTCGGAACCAGCGGTGATTCGCAGCCCTATATCGCCCCGAACAAATTCAGGCGATACCTGTAAGGTACCGCGTAATCGGCTGAGCACCGAAAAATAGACTGAATCTCCGGGCCGGGTGTTGATGAGGTCATACCGGATTTCGAGCTGCATCGAGTCAATAGCGCGCACACGAACATTGCGAACACGTTCCTGTGCCTGACTTGAAAGAGCCGCAGTGAAACAAAAAAAACAAGTAAATAGTAGGCGCATGGTGGGTTAGTTTTTGACGGTAATTTGCCGTGTAGTGGTGAATTTATCGTCGCAGGAATTCGCGAGTATGAGCGTAATGGTATACGTACCCGCCTTGTCGTAGTTATACGTCACCCGCGACCCAACGCGATTGATTCCTTTTCCATCGCCGGGGTCCCAGCCAATGACGCCAATGTCGCCCTGTGGGTTATCGAGAAAAAAGGTGACGTCTAAAAAGCCAGCGGTATAGCCAATACCTGCCGATGGCTTGGCACATACCGGGAAGTTCTTCTTCACCAGGTCAAAGGGTTCACAGGCCGTCATAGCCAGTAATACCAGGAAATAGATTGATCGTTTCAACATAAATGGGTGATGGATTCTACCAAATTAAGTAAAGAGCCTGATGCTGCTATAAACCAGCGGGATTCATTTTCCATAATAGACAAAAACCGGGATTTTTCGTAAATTTATAAAGTCTGACGACACATTAACTCACTCAATTACCCATGCGCTGGTCTTCCAAAACCAAAGATGAACTCGTAGCCGAAATTCAGCGGCTGCAACATGAACGCAACGGCGAAGCGATAACGGATGTACTTCCTGCTTTCGACGTTCGCCTTACCGTTGACCAACTGAATCTGGTTGGTTTAACCATTGAACGCGATGGAACCCTCAGCTACGCTAATCCTTATACCTATCGGGTAACGGCCTGGCAACCCGAGCATATTATCGGTAAAAACTTCTTCGATGTTTTCATACTCCCCTCCGATCGTGTCAGGCTCGAAAAGGAGTTTGAGGATGCCCTCAGTAAAGGAGGCTTTCCCGAACAGAAAGAAATTACACTCCTGGCCCGAAGCGGAGCCCTGCGCAGCGTACAGGTCAACTCATTCATAATCAACGGATCACCCGGTCTTGTCTCATCCTTCACGATCATCGGCGAAGATGTTACCAACAAACGTCGGGTGGCATCGGCGCTCTCCAACACCAACGCCCAGCTTCAGGACCTTGTCGATAACACGTCCGACCTGATCCAACTGCTTACCCTCGACGGCAAGTTCATTTTCGTGAACCGGGCCTGGCGGGAAGCGCTGGGCTATACCTCGGAAGAGATCTCAGCCCTTACATTGACCGATGTCCTCCATCCCGATTATGCCGAGAGTACCCTTGGCCTCCTCAGGCGCATTCAGGAAGGCGACAAACTGCCGTACGTCGAAACGGTGTTTCGGGATAAGGCCGGAAAGACCCTGTTCCTCTCGGGCAGCGTAAACTGCCGTTTTGATAATGGCCGACCCACGGCGTTTCGCTGTATCCTGCACGATACCACTGGCAAAATCCGGGCCGAAAAATCGCAGAAACTGTATTATAGTATCGCCAACTGGACGATTAATACCCCGAACCTTGGTGAGCTATACCACAAAATTCATGAAGAGCTGGGTAATATCATCGATGCCCGCAACTTCTTTATTGCCCTCTACGATTCCAGCAAAACGTATTTATCATTCCCGTACTACGTCGACGAATATTTCGGCGGCAATATGCGGTTTACCAAACGGAAGCTTGGGAATGGCTTAATCGAATATACGATTCTGGCCAACAAACCCTTGTTCTTGTACGAAAAAGATATTCGGCAACTGGCCGACCGCGAGCATGTTGACCTGTACGGTCAGCTCCAGCCGCAGGTTATGCTGACAGCACCGCTTCGAATTGGCGATGAGATCACGGGGATCATCGGCGTGAAGTCGTATGACGATGCCCAAACGTACGGCCCGCGTGACCTCGAACTGCTGGAGTTCATTTCCGGACAGGTGGCCCTGGCCATTGCTCGGAAGCAGTCAGAAGCACGTCTGGACAAACAAAACGCCCGCCTGAACGCCATCTTCGACAGTAGTACCTACCTGATCTGGTCGGTCAACAAATCGCTGAAGCTAACCTCCTTCAATAAAAACTATGCCCGGCTGATCGAGTATCAGCTGGACGAAGTGCCGTCCGTTCAGGCCAGTGCTCCTGATCTGGGCTGGCGGATGATTGGTGAAGAAAACCGAAAACGACTTGAAGAACGGTATCGGCAGGCGTTTCGGGGATTTGCCCAGAACTTCGAGCTGTTTTTTGAAACACCGAAAGGCGAAACGTACCTTGAATTTCACCTGAACCCCATTTTACTGGCAGGGGGCGTTATTGACGAAGTATCGGGTATTGCCCGCGACATTACCAACCGCAAACGGGCCGAAATTGCGACCCGCCAGAGTGAAGAGAAATTCCGGGGTATCTTCGAGAATTTGCAGGACATATACGCCCGCGTCGATCGCAAAGGGCGTATTACTATGATTAGTCCCTCCATCTTCAAGCGGATGGGCTATACGCCCGATGAAGTATTAGGGCAGGACATCACCCAATATTTTATCGACGAAAACGACATACGTCATGCCATGTTCAAACTGGGTCGCAATCGAAGCCTCCGCAACTTCGAAGCGAGTATGCGACGGAAAGACGGCACCGAGCGCCAGTTTATGTTTAACATGCTCATGCTCCACGACGGTACCGGCGAATCGAACCGGGGTAGCGATTCGGTGGTGGCGGTCCTCGCCCGCGACATTACTGAACTCAAACGGCAATCGGCAGAATTGGTGAAAGCCAAAAACGAAGCCGAACGGTCGCTGAAGGTAAAAGAGCAATTTCTGGCCAACATGAGCCACGAAATCAGAACACCCATGAACGGGGTCATTGGCATGATCGACCTGCTCAACGACACGAAGCTGGACGAGGAGCAACGCAGTTACGTAAAAACCGTGAAACGCTCGTCGGAAACGCTGTTGAATATTCTGAACGATATTCTGGATCTGTCGAAGATGGAGGCTGGCAAGATGGTGCTGCACGAAGCGCCCGTTGCGTTCAAAGAAATATTTGAGAAGCTGATCGCCCTGTTCGGGCAGCAGGCCAATTCCAAGAATAATCAGCTCACGTACCACCTTGGCCCCGACCTGCCCACCTTTGTCATTGCCGACCAGACCCGACTGTTGCAGGTTCTGTCGAATCTAACCTCCAACGCCATCAAATTCACCGAAAATGGCACGATACGGATCGAGGCAAAGCTGCTGAGCAAGCACGGCAAATTCAACCGGATTCGGGTGTCGGTGAATGACTCCGGCATTGGCATTTCTCCGCAGAACATTAACCTGCTCTTCAACTCGTTCAGCCAGGTAGACACGTCCTCCCGAAAGTCGTTTGGTGGAACGGGACTGGGTCTGGCGATCTCGAAAGAATTGGCCAGCCTGATGAAAGGGGAAATTGGTGTCGACTCGACGGTAGGTATGGGCAGTTCGTTCTGGTTTACCATCGAGCTGAAAGAAACCAGCATTAGCCCAACCCAGCAGGCGACCGAAGTGGCCGAAATTGCCCTGGCCAACTTCTTCAGCGATTATCACCCCAGGGTGTTGCTGGTCGATGACAACGCGGTGAACCGTAAAGTAGCCAGCGAAATTCTGCGCAAATCGGGCTGCGTGGTCACCACGGCCGATAGTGGACCCGCTGCGATTATGGAGGTTCAGAAATCGTATGAACGCCAGGAAGATGACAAACAAAGCGGCTTCGATGTGATCTTCATGGACATTCAGATGCCCGACATGGATGGTGTTGAAACGACAAAAAACCTACGTGGTCAATTTGGTAATCTTTTACCAACCATTGTGGCAATGACCGCCTACTCCATGCGCGAAGACCGCGAACGCTTCATCAGCCAGGGACTCGATGATTACATAGCCAAACCCATTCGGGCGCAGAGCCTGGTAGCGAAAGTAAAGGAACTGACGGATGCCAACCGGGCGAAACACGCATCGACAACACCCGCTCCACCCAAGCCCGCACCCGTTACCGAAGAGCCGAAACTTCCGATTATCGACGAAGAAATCATTGGCCAGCTGCGGGACATTGGCGGCCAGGAACTGGTTGACAGTATTCTGGAGGAATTCGTAACGGAGGCTTCTGATTTGGTTAATGGGGCCCTGTCGGCCTATGACCTCGGCGACATACCCACGGTAAAAAGCCACCTGCATACGCTGAAAGGCAGTGCCGGTACCATTGGCGTAGCGCGCATGGCCGATATTTCCCGGACTGCCGAGGGCAAACTTAAAGTCAATGATACCAGCGGTTTATCAGACGCACTTCAGGCCTTAAAACAGGCGTTTGATGAATTCCTGACCGAATGGAAGAAGTAACGAAGCAAGCTTAAAACAAACATGACCCGTGTCTCCACGGGTCATGTTTGTTGGGGTATGCATAACGAAAAATACGTAGCTTGTCGGAAGGTTTCCTTTATATGTGTGACACAAAACCGATTTCTTTTTTCATTCCGGAATTGTCTCAGCGCTATTGTTGGATCAGCAATGAGGCTACCGGCGTCGTGTATTGAAGACGGGCATTTGAATCAAATCGAACGCTTTTGGCAACAGCACCAGCCGTTGCCAAATTAACCGTATGGCCCGTACTTATCCGGACATCATCACAAACGGTGGGCACCCGCCCGCAAGACCAGGTAGCGGGTGTACTCCAGTCGCCCGAAGCAAGGCTTTCGCAGCGACCCCGGCTAATAACGATGTCATCGATTCGAAGTTGGTCGCGCGCGCCCGATGAGCCAACCCCGGTCCAGTAATACTGCCACAACAATTGAATATAGGGTCGATTGAGCAGGTTGGCGGGTAGTGCCACCGGACCGATCAGTTGGCTGTGCCCGGCGGTTGCATTTCTTACATACTCGACCGGGTTGTTAGACCCATCCAATAAGTCAGTAAAAACACCACTATTACCAATCCGGTACCGTAACCGAATCCTGTATTGGCGCGGATTGGGCGTAACCGTACCCCCAACCCATTGTATGGATGCCTGGGTTAAACCCGTTGTCCGCAAGGCTAGCAAAGCCCCACCTAATGCGCTGCCGGTAAAGCCGGGAGTTCCTCCGCCCGTGTTGATGAAAGAAAATCCTGACGCCCCTAGCCCATTGATGCGCGTTCCGCTGGTTAAGTTGTACACACCGGTTACTGTATCGGCAACCGTAGCGGTGAGCGGTGGATCGGTCTGGCTCATCGTCACCAGCTGCATGTTGGCCGGGTACGTACCAGCCGCTGCCGTTGACGGCCAGCCGGTCAACGTATAGTTGCAGGTAAGCAGATTGAACGAACGTGGATTGGCGTTGAAATTATCATCCAGGTCGAAAACCGCCAGTAACGTACGGTCTGACGTAGGGTTAAAACTATAGGCCGTATCGGTCGAGACAACCGTGTTCCCCTCTTTCCAGGCTTGAAATTTATAGCCCGATCTGGCTTTAGCGACAATACGAATGGTATTCCCCTGAAAGTAAACGCCCGTCCACGGATAAGGATTTTCGGCCACGCCCAGTGTCGTTGGGAGAATATCAATGGTATTGACTTTGACATAACCCTGACTGGTATTTGACACATTGACCGTCAGATTACGGTTGGCAGTTAAACCAAACTTGTTGCGAAAGTGATCACGCACGTAGGTAGGGCGCTGCTCGACGAAGGTTTTGATATTGCTGACCTTAGACAACCACTCCGAATAAGTATTACTGGCAGGCCAGCGGTTAAAATGTTCCTGCATATGCGGCTGGTACTCGTCTTTGAATGACGTCAACAGCGAAACGGTTTGGGAAGGAATGAACGTGGTGTTGAGCAGATCAGCAGAACGGTTAATGAAGTAACTCTTAAATTCAGGAATGTCGAGCAGCCGCCGGAAGAAGAGCGTAAACTCATTGTTATCCGTAGCATGATACAGCGTGGTGTGAGTAAAGTCATTGACCAGACTAAGGCCATAGTCCATATCTTTCAGCATCCACCGCCAGCGGCCATCCTGCCCGCGGGGAGCGCCCGGCGTGTACTGGCTGGTTCGTTTTCGCCAGGCAAGCTGGTTGTTTTGCGGCCAGTCGGTGTTGGCCGAATAAATCTCCGAGATTTGATAGTCAGCCATATTCTCCACATCAATCTGCGTTTTCGCGTAGGTATAATTGATGGGGCTGTTTTGTTGGAAGTAGGTTTTCAGTTCGTTGTATTTAACCAGATCGCCTTCGTCGGCAGAGTAGCCAGCCCGGATATCGACGACATCGACACTATCGGTATCCACGGCGAAGTTTCGGTTTAAATAATATTTGTCGTACCGTTCATTAAGAATATGTAAGCCCCAGTATTCCCCATTCAGAAAGACAATACTGGGGCGACTCGACTGGGTTTCGACGTTTAGATGACGCACCATTGTCTGCATATACGAGTCGATCATCAGGGAATATGCCCAGTCATTTCCGCTATTTCGCAGCAACAGCCGATTATAAAAAATGGACGATGACCGATTGGAAAAGAACGGGTATTGAAAATCAGTATCGCCATACAATCGTAAACTTTTCCGGGGAAACGTTCTCGAACAACCGCCATGGATGCGTAATGCCATTTGCTGATTAATGACCGGCGAATTATTCAGAAAAAACTCTACGTTGCCGGGCCGCTCCCACAATTCACCTTCCATGGTGTAGTTGGCAGTCGTACAGAATTCGGCCGGGCCGCCCGGATACATTGCCCGCCAGTTATCAAATACGGCACCAGCCGTGTATATACCGGTGTTGTAATCGAAAAGGTGCTTTTCGTTCAGTGAAATGGAAACGACCGGAATGGAGTAACGGCTCGTCGACGGCGTAATAAAGTAGGTTTGCGTACTAATGTCGCTGGCAATCGAATTGGCCTTATACGCCACAGCCCGCACAACGGTTCCCTTAAAAACTGGTGTCGTTGGAAAGTAATTGGGTGAAAAATTAAAGGTAGATGACTTTACGGAAAGCCGGTTCGCACTGCTCGTTCGGTCGCTGATGGGAATGGCCCCCGAGTAGGTATAGGTTCTAAACGACTCTGTCAATAAAGGCCCGAATGGCTGCCCGGGCTGATCGGGATAACTATTTTTATAAGGGAATGCAACGGCGTTGGGATTAGTTGGATCAGGGTCCGAACCGTCCAGCGTATAGTAAATCGTGACCGTCGAGTCAGCTGATGTAATGGATAAATTAAAGTCGGTAGTATAAAAACCACCTTTCTTGGAAAAGAGTGGAGTCTCTACAAACCCCACATAGCCCGTTTTCCCCTGGTTAGTGGCACCAGGGCTTACATTATTGCCCTGAAAGTAGAGCCAGTCGGCGCTGCCATCGGGCTGACGCCCCCGCGACACATCGCTGCGTTGGGGGCCAAAGCTCAACGTGTCGACCAGCGTTGTGCCGTCAGGTCGATACAGACCAATCTGTTCTCCCTCAGCTCCCAGTTTAAAACTCACATGAAGCGGCCCCCGGCTAATTTCTCCACTGGCCCAGATGATCAGGTACCCGTTGGCCGGGATAATCGTTTGGGCCGAACCAGTCGGCAGTTTGTACTTGGTAGGATTTGCCAGATTATCAGTCAGGTAGTAGCCACCTAAATCCAGCGGAGAAGACGTGGGGTTGTAAAGTTCGAACCAGTCTTCGTAAGCCCCCGTAGCATCAGCCAGGGTGCGGGTGTTGGAGGCCATCAATTCATTGATGTATACTTTTTGACAAATACCTACATTTTTAATTACGAGTAATAAGAATAAGACAAGGGTGTAAATAGAACTTTTCATATTGATCATGATGAACAAATACAATCAGCTTATATGTTAACTGATCGCCTTGTTTACCTACAAAGAATATGCCTAACACCTTATTCCTTTAAAAAATACATATAGATTGTATAATGAACTTTCATTATTGCCTCCTTTGGTCAATGAAGCAATGACCAAAGGAGGTAAGCACTCAATCCGGTATATTGAAAGCTTCCTTAACAGCGGCATAGTTGCTTAAGTCAACCGCGGCTACCCGACCGCTCACACTAACAGAACCGGGTATAATCACGTATCTGAATTGCTGGGTAGTGAGTGCGTAAGAGGCTCTGAGTTCGATACGTCCTACATAAATACGCTGGTGAACAGTGTAAGTAGTGGAGCCAAGCGTCTCGGCATAGGGCAAGCTCAGGATCCGTCCACCCTCATTCCAGTATACGCGAACATCTGCTCTGTCGAGCACGGTTTGCGTAATGGGCGTAGCCGTTATATTGCCGGTATACAAGGTTCCACTGCCCGTAAACGTTGTTGAGATCCAGGGAGAATACTGCACGTTCGCCGTTCCGGTGGGTCCGGCCGGGCCAGCCGGGCCGGTAGCTCCGGTTGCGCCAGTGGCACCGGTATCGCCCTTGGGACCTGGATCGCCCGCTTTGGGCTGGCAGCGCTGGAACATGATTGAGCTAGTGAGTAAAGCAGCGGTAACAATAAAAATTTGTAGACGTTTCATAGCAAATTTGTTTGATAGGTAGATACCAGTTTGGCACATCTAATGTCGAAACCGGGTTACCAATCGTCAACAAAACTCCCCCAAATCAGGTAGTAATACGCTCACATACAGTGCTTTTCCGCAACAAACCTTACCGTTCCCTCATGATTACCCGTATAAATCAGGATAGCGTGAAACGCCTGGTAAACAGAAAAGCCAGACTCCATGGAGCCTGGCTTTATTCATTAAACGGTTCATTGACCTTACAGATTCGAATCCTCACGACTATTGAAGGTGTCGCCCTGCTTCAGATCGCCGGTTTTTAATCCTTTTGAGAACCAGTACACGCGTTGGGCGGAGGTACCGTGGGTAAAGGCATCGGGAACCACAGTACCCCGGGTTTCCTTCTGAATCCGATCGTCGCCAATGGCATTCGCTGCGGTGAGTGCACTTTCTACGTCGTTCTTGTCAATGGATATACTTTGTCCCTGGGCGTGGTTAGCCCAGACGCCCGCAAAAAAGTCAGCCTGCAATTCAAGCCGGACCGATACTTTATTATACTCTTTCTCGCTCATCCGACTCCGCATGGCATCTACCTTATCCATAATGCCAAGCTGCTTTTGAATATGGTGGCCTACTTCATGGGCAATCACGTAGGCCATGGCAAACTCACCCGGCGCATTGAAGCGATCCCGAAGCTCGTCATAAAAGGACAGGTCGATGTATAGCTTCTGATCGGCGGGACAGTAAAAGGGTCCCGACGCTTCTGAAGCGGTTCCGCAACCCGACTGGGTGACCTGCCGAAACATCACCAGGGTCGGGGCCGGATACTGCGCTCCCTGATCAGCAAAGATCTTACCCCAGACATCCTCTGTGCTGGCCAGTGTTTTCCGCGTAAATGAAGCCGCAGCATCGTCGGCCTGTGGACCAGCGGGTGCCTGCGACGTAGCAGGTTCGGCCGAACGTTGGTTCAGAATCTCCGACGGGTCGCCACCCAGCAACATGACAATAACAGCAATGACAACCGAGCCAATGCCACCGCCCACGAGTAACCCGCCCCCACCGCTTCCCCGGCGGTCGTCGACATTATCGCTTTCACGTCCTCCTAACCAACGCATAGTTTTCTTCAGTTAATTAATAGTGAATTTACAAGTTTGACTTCTGCTGCAAGATTACTGTTTCCAGCGGCAAATTGTTTGTTTACCTCCAATTATTCATCGGGGCTTTGCCCGCTCGTACTGAACCGGCCAATTTATTTCGCTACCCAGTTCATGAGCCGCATGCAGGGCAAAGTACGGATCGCGCAAAAACTCACGGGCCAGCAAAATCAGATCAGCCTGTTCATTTGTCAGAATAGCTTCGGCCTGCTCAGCCGATGTGATCAGACCCACCGCACCCGTCAGGATGCCCGTTTGCTGTTTGATCTGTTCCGCAAACGATACCTGATAACCAGGACTGAGTGGGATAGTCGCCTTTGCTACATTGCCGCCCGTTGAGCAGTCGATCACATCTACCCCTTTCCCTTTCAGAACACCGGCCAGTTTGATCGAATCCTCTATCGTCCAGCCGCCTTCGGTCCAGTCGGTAGCCGATATACGAACAAACAGTGGTAACGTTGACGGCCATACCGATTGGACGCGGTCAACCACCTCGAGTAACAGGCGGATCCGGTTATCGAACGACCCACCGTACGTATCGTTCCGGTGATTGCTCAAGGGCGACAGAAACTGATGCAGTAAATACCCGTGGGCTGCGTGAATTTCGACCACCTGAAAACCAGCCTCCAGCGATCGATGGGCTGCCAGCGCAAAATCGTTCCGAACTTTCTCAAGTCCTTCATCGGTCAGGGCCAGGGGTTCCGGGGCTCCTTCCGTGAAGGGAATGGCACTGGGAGCCACCGTTTGCCAACCCGTTGCCTCGTCAGGGAAAATACCCTTCCCTCCTTCCCACGGACGACGGGTGCTGGCCTTGCGACCGGCATGCGCCAGTTGAATGCCGGCCACTGACCCCTGCTCCCGAATAAAATTTGTTATTCGTTTTAGTCCATTAATATGCTCTTCTTTCCAGATACCCAGATCGTTGGGCGATATGCGGCCTTCCGGCGAGATGGCAGCGGCTTCGGTAATGATCAGGCCCGCACCCCCAACGGCCCGGCTGCCCAGATGGACAAGATGCCAGTCGGTCGAAAAGCCGTCCTCGCTGGAATACTGGCACATGGGCGAGACAACAATACGGTTTTTGAGCTGAAGGCTACGAAGGGTAATCGGTGAAAACAGAACAGACATGATTGGGGATTAAGACCTTGTTTCTAGTAAAACATTCAATTCGGGAAACGGTTAAGTTAATCCAACAAAAACCGCAACAGATATGGCAACCAATTCGAAAATTGACCGCCGGGACGACGTTAACCCAACCGAAGGTGAACACAAATATGGGGATGTCGACTTTGCCGACCAGACGAACAATAAATACCCGATCGACACGCCTGAGCACGTTCGAGCTGCCTGGAATTATATTCATCACAAAAATAATGCAGCCAAGTACGATGCCGATGAGGTGACCACGATAAAAGACCGGATCAGGAAAGCAGCCAAAAAGTTCGATGTGTCTATTGACGAAGAATAGATAAGTGCCTTTCGTCCTGACAGCGGCAGTACCATTTATTGACCTGTTAAACGACAGGAAGGCCCGTCTTTTACAAGCCGGGCCTTCCGTTGATAAGGGCTAAAGTGATTAGATTTTCTCCTTCACCACTTTCACGTCTTTCTTAGCGCGGTCTTTGATCAGTTCGCCTTCTTTCTTGACGCGATCCTTCCGGGCCGCCTTAAGAGCCGCCTTATCGCCGGTCATCTTAGCGGCTTTACGCTCGGCTTTATTCATTTCCAGCGCGGCCTTATCGCCCGCTACTTCAGCTTTGGCTTCAACAACATCCGCTTTTTTCTTCATCTTACTATCCTGAGCCTGCGCAGCAGACAGGGTTAGGGCAAGGGCGGCAAAAACAACAAGTACTTTTTTCATAACGCTTGTGGGCCTTCGCCCGTTAGTGAGTGATGACAACCATTATCAGGCCGTTGCCTAACAACTTTGTCAATACTAAACACATTATGTCTCCTGTTGTTTTCGCCAGCTTGTTATTGGTCAGCTAAACTCATTGTTTCGCTCAGCAGCCTGATCGGTCAGTGTAGTTAAAACAGATTCCGACAACTTGCTCTCGCTGTCTTTTCCGAAGGCCCGTTGTTCGCCAATGCCGCCCGGATCCGGGAGCCGGTTGTTGACAAGGGTCATGGTTTCGGCCATCAGGTTGGGCGCTACCCCTTGCAGCGCAGCACCCACTTTAGCGGAGAGTGTGATTGTACGTTCGGCTTCGCCATACCGGCAGGCATCCACGATCTGGCGGGCCGCTTCGGTGGAGTTGATGGTGAAGAAGGGAATGGAATCGCTGATCTTGAAGGCCGCATATTCCTTTTCATTCTGTCCCTTGAAAATAGCGTTACGGGGGCTACCCGTCCGCATGAGACCCGGACAGACGGTTGTCACGTAAATATCCTTGTTCATCAATTCGGCCCGTAAGCCTTCCGAATAACCCACCATAGCAAACTTACTGGTCGCATAAGGCAGCAGGTGAGGTACCGCCAGTTTTCCGCCAATGGACGTAATATTGACGATACTCCCCCGTCGTTCACTCTTTTTACCAGGCTCACGCGACAACATCTGGGGTAATACCGCATTGATCATATAGAACGACGCCCAGAAATGCGTATCCATAGCCTGCCGGAAATCGTCTTCCGTTGCGTGTTCATACGGGGTTACGATAATGGTACCTGCATTGTTGATCAGCACATCGACCGGCCCGAACACCTGCCGGACATTTTCGGCAAAATGATCGATCTGAATTTTGTTTGTCACATCACAAACCTCCGTGTATACCGAAGCGCCAAGCTCTTCTAACTCGGCTTCGGCGCGGTCGAGTTCGTCGGCATCGCGGGCGCAAAGGGCCAGATTGGCCCCCTCTTTAGCCAGCAGACGGGCCAGTTCGAGGCCAAGGCCGCGCGAGCCACCGGTTATCAGAACCGTTTTGCCCTGAAAATCCATTTTACGTTTCTGAGCCAGTGATGCTTTAACGGCTGTCCAGGCGCCTACACCGGCAAGCCCCCACAAGAGGACTTTGGTTGAAAGGGGTACATTCATGGTTTGTTGTTCATATCGTTGAACTACCATAACCACCCAACAGCCGGAAGGTTATTCTTTGCTCGTGCCGGGAGGAGAAAGAGTAATCCATCGACGCCCTTTACTTTCAGAACCAGAACCCAGCCTCCCTTATGAAACGACTCGTCTTCTGCCTGATGGCCCTTAGCCTGTTTATCAACGCCGACCCTACTCAACCCATTGTCTCGAAAACGTACGTCTGGGCACAGGCTCCGGTAACCCGAAAAACAGTCTCGGAACAACGGGCCATTCTGGAAGGGACTTCGACCGACTTCAAACACATCGAAATTCACGCGACTACTCTATCCCCTCATCAGGCTCCCCACCCCGCGCATAAACATGACGACGAAGAATTAATCATCATTAAAGAAGGAAAACTTACCGTCACGATTGAAGGTAGAACAAAAACGCTGGGTCCCGGCAGCATAGCCCTGATGATGCCGGGCGACGAACATGGCTTCGACAACCAGAGCGGCTCGCCGGCAACCTATTACGTCATGCGCTATGCTTCCAACGAGCCGGTAGACAATGAGCGCGGCAAAAAAGCCGGGGGTTCTTTCTGGATAGACTGGAATGAGGTGGCGTTTCAACCCCACGACAAAGGCGGCATCCGACGTATGTTCGACCGGGCAACGGCCATGTCCAAACGTTTCGAAATGCACGTCACGACTCTGAATAAGGGACTGTGGAGCCATCCGCCCCATACACATAAGGCTGCCGAGATACTACTGATGATGGACAATTCGGCCCAAGAGAGTATTGACGGAAAGCTGCATCCGGCTACTACCGGCGATCTTATCTTTCTGGAGTCCAATGTACCCCACGCCATTCAGAATACCGGCCAGAAACCCTGCACGTATTTTGCGTTTCAGTTTGAGTAAAATCAGTAACTAAACTGGTGCGTCGGGCTGTTTCTGCTTTCTGACCTTACTGTTCAGCTCCCACAAACGGCAGCAACTCCCGGTAAATGATATTATGCTGCCAGAAGAGCTGCGTTACCATAGGAATGTGTTTCTTGCCCGCTAAAATCTTGTATTCATGCTTTACATGATGTTCCAGCAGGCGCTGGTGAAAGCGTTTCGAACTGCCGGCAATACCGGGGTAAGTCCGCTCACCGACATAAAGCAGCATGGGTGGTGTAGCATCACTAACCGAATAAATGGGCGACACTGATCGCCACTCAGCCGGGTCTTTCCCGTAAGGAATCAGATATTGCTGATCATTAGGGTACTCCATTTTGGTCAGGTAATCGAACATATCCAGCCCGGCCGGATCATCGAGAATCGCCCCCTTGACCGGATTTTTAGTCAGGCCCAGCTGGCTAAACAGCTGGCTGTCGGTAGCCAGCAGGGCTGCCAGTCCGCCACCCGCCGAGTGCCCCATCACGAATATACGATTGGGGTCTCCACCATACTCCGCGATGTGCTGCGCGGTCCACTGCACGGCCCGGGCACAATCGTCGGCCATGGCCGGTACTTGCACAGCCGGTGCAAGCTGGTAGTTGATGATAACAGCAACAACCCCCTGTTTGGCCAGCCTTCGCCCGATAAAGGCGTACAGATTTTTATTCCCGCTGTTCCAGCTACCACCATGGATAAACACCACAACGGGCATCGGTGTCGACCTGGAGGCTTTCCGGGGTGTATACACATCCAGCAAGTGCCGTTCGGCATCGACACCGGGCGCATTGGTCGCTACATAAGAAATATCCTTTGTTCGCTTACTGGGCCGGGCAGTCGCGTATTCATTTACAAAAAGCAGCACGGCACCTACCAAAATAAGCGTGCACGGGATCTGCCAGAGCAGTCGAAAAATAAACATTCTGAAAACGTATGGTTGATCTATGTAGCAATACGTTTGTCAGCAACGTATAGTTTGTTGCGCAATCTGGTTACGCCAAGCCAAATTCCTTGCACTAAAAATTTTTAGACTTTTACCAACCCATCAGGCCGCCCCAGGCCAGGTAATGACGGGTTGGGCGACAGCGCATTATCGGCTTGAGCATGCTGGCGCGGGCATTTACCGCGTAGGCGGCCCTTCCGCGCCAGCAAACTGTTTATTTAATTCTTAGCCTGAACGGGCAAATCTTCCAATTGAGCATAGCTGAGCTTCCAGTTGCCATCATCGCCTTTTTTCCAGAGGAGCATGAAGTTGCCTTCACCAAAGGCGCGGGGTTTATCCGGAAGGTCCGTCAGAACATCCACGGCAAAGGTGCCTGCCTCATAAGCGGTTCGGGTATCCGACGCCGAGCTGACCACGTTTGTTTTTAAATTAGCCAGCGTTGGCAACGTGGCCTGTACCCATTTCTGAGCTACCTCCGACTTCCCTTTGTAATGAACATTTCCCTGAAGAAAATCCACATCATCCGCCATGAGTGCGGTGATCTTATCAGCATTTTTGTTATTCCAGGCATCAATAAACTGCCGGTTGAGGTCCTGTACATTGACCGTTTCGCCCGATTGCGAACAGGCCGATAACAGCACCGAAGCGATTAGTATTCCAAGAAAGGATTTCATAAACGTATATGTTAAAATGGTGAGAAAATAGTATCTCCTGTTCAGGCAGGATTTCTTTCGAAATCCTGCCTGAACAAACGAAGACCCAGAAAGAAATTGATTACCAGCTTTTGCGTCGGTACTCCGATGTGCCGTATGGAGCGGTTGGATCGCCGTAGGTTTCGTTTTCCAGAAAACCAGCGTTCAGCATATAAGCGGGTGTATTTGTATGGGCGGCCAGCATGGCTACCGGCTGAACAGCATTCGGGCTTGTTCCTTTCGGATGAGCGGCTGCAATTGCTGGCTTACCGGCACTGGTCGAAGTGGTTCCGGCGGCTCTGGCAGCGGCTCTTTGCTGGGCGGCTGCACGCTCGGCGGCTGCTACACGGGCGGCCTCCTTGTTTTTGTTGTCTTTAATTTTGCCGATAGCATACCCGGCCGCTCCACCTGCCACACCACCAATGACACCACCGACCACTCGGTTTCGTTTATTGATGACAGCCCCGGCGGCTCCCCCAACGCCCGCACCGATGGCGGTTCCTTTGGCCTGAGGGCTCCAGCGCTTTTTACCATTCTTACCGATGACATAGCCACCGGCACCACCGGCCAGCCCGCCAATAACACCGCCAACTGCGCGGTTTCGTTTATTAATGATTGCACCGGCTGCGGCTCCAACACCAGCGCCAATGGCAGTACCTTTCGCTTGGGGACTCCATCCCTGCGCTTTCGTTTCGACAGGTTGGGCAAGAATGCCGGTTGTCAGCATGACCATTGCCAGTTTATTGATCGTTCTCATAGCGTCATTATTTGGTGAGTGATATACTTAAAACTTAATTTAATACACAATCAACACGCCTTGTGAAGTGATTGTTTTATTCTCAGACCAATATGAAACCAGATGGTTTAATGGCCCACTGTATTATGACTTATTTACGAAGTATGAATAACCGGCGGATTTACCAACTGAAAAATGGACTGGGAAAATTGTGTTTTTAGCTAAACACTACTGACATAAGGCTGTCAGTGGGTGCCGCTACCTTTGACTCATCAACCAAAAACAATCGCCTTATGTCACTGATTCAAATGCTGGTTAAGGAAATGCAACAAGAAGCGCAGACG
The DNA here is from genome assembly GCF_054782495.1 of Spirosoma aerophilum. Lineage (NCBI taxonomy): Bacteria > Pseudomonadati > Bacteroidota > Cytophagia > Cytophagales > Cytophagaceae > Spirosoma > Spirosoma aerophilum. The sequence goes on from NZ_BAAGSJ010000050.1 coordinate 71,472, forward strand.
ACCCGAAAAATGCTCGAACGGGTACCGAATGACAAATACAACTGGCAACCGCATCCCAAAAGTATGACCATCCGCCAACTGGCGACCCATATAGCCGAGTTACCGAGTTGGGTGTCATTGGCCCTCACCACCGATTGCCTTGACTTTGCCACCAGTCCATATAACCCGGTTACCATCCATAACACCACAGAATTACTGGACTTGTTTGAACGTTCGCTGGCAGAGGGCGAGGAAGCCTTGAGTCAGGCTACCGACGATCAGTTGGCGCCTGAGTGGATCCTTCGCAATGGCGATCAGATTTTAAGCCAAACGACCAAGGGTGAAATGATCCGCATGTCTTTTTCGCAAATTGTTCACCACCGGGCGCAGCTGGGCGTCGACCTTCGTTTACTGGACATTCCTATTCCCGGAAGCTACGGCCCCAGTGCCGATGAACCTGGTTTTTAGCGTTCTTCAAGCCAAAAAAGGCGTGCCACGGTTATACCTGTGGCACGCCTTTTTAAATAGTTAGTTTATCAGGCCTACTGCTGGTTTATCAGCACTTTCCTGACTTTTATTTTGGAACCGTCTCCGGGATTCACTTGCAGGTAATAGATGCCGGGTGATAGGTGTATACGAGACTGGATGTTAAGCGCCTTTTGTGCTTTATTTTCTTCCGTGTTGATGGGAATATCAGCACCGGCCGCGTTGAATAACCTAACGTTTGCGGGTGGTACCGCCTGACCCAACAGAGAAAAGCTTCCGTCGTTTGGATTGGGCGCTATACTTCCCTCCTGCTGCTCTGTAGCCTCTGCCAGCACGGCTATGATCTGTGATAAGGCACTTTCTCCGCCAGCATCTTTTTGTTTGAGACGGTAATAATAAATCTGTCCCGCCGTCACATGCTGATCGACGAACGCATACTCAGATTGCACTTGCGCGTTGTATTTACCGGCTACCATGCCAATACGTTCAAAACTTTTGGCGTTGGTACTCTTCAGAATTTCAAAACCCTGGTTTTCTTCCTCCCAGGCCGTCAACCAATTCAGCATAACCTCATTATTGCCGGATTTGCCCGTAAACGAAACAAGATTAACCGGTAAAGGCGATGTCCCGATAAGCGAAACATCGTCGACGCTGAATGTTCCTGTAGTGCCCGATGATGTTCCTGTACCCAGATCGGCACGCTGAGTGCCATAGGGATAAAAACGAAAGGTCAGCGTTGTACCCGAAGGAACAGAGAAGTCAGCAAAATTCCACGTAATAGAGGCTCCGGTCGTTGGCGTATTTGGAGCAGCGCCCCAACTGGTAAAGGTGGCAAAACCATCCGTACTATACCGGACTTCCAACTGGTTGGGCGCGCTATTGCTGGCATCACGCTTAAAGCTCAGAGAAGCTACATTTAACTGAGCGTTGGCATTGGCCGTTACAGAAAACTCAATGTATGAGGAGTTGTTAACCGAATTGGTGTTATTGAGTGTTGCGGAGTTAAACACACCGGCAGACGCTGTGCACGTTACCGTACTTCGGGTGAAGGGTGTACCTGTTGCGTTAGCTGATACAATAGGTGCGTTACCCTGTGTGGGACAAGCGGTGACACCCGTGAAGGTATTGCTGTAAATAGTTTGTCCAGTGCTTATGAATGGTAGGTTTACGAAAATGATAAAGCCTATAATCCACTTACTGATTTTGGTACGGCAAGGGTGATTCTTTGTGAAGAGCATTGTACATGAGTTTCTTTGTAACCTATTAGACAATAAAATGTAATAATAGGCAAACACAATTACCTCACAAAGATTAAGTATATCTTTTTTACATAAAATGACACATAAATAATCTGACCCCTATTTGATCTGTTAGTAGCCCATCAGGTTGAGGTCATCTGTTTCCAGTACCTCGACCCGTTTGCCCATCTTTTTCTGAATTATTTTAAAGTGGTGTTCATCATCCGGGCAAATTAGCGAGATGGCTTCGCCTTCAGCTTCGGCGCGCCCCGTCCGGCCAATGCGGTGGATGTAATCTTTGGGCGAGCGAGGCAGTTCAAAATTAATAACGTGTGGCAATAGCTGAATGTCAATGCCTCTGGAAATGAGATCGGTAGCTACCAATACCGTCAGGTGTCCCCCTTTAAATTTAGTGAGCGCATCGGTACGGGCGCCCTGCGTTTTACCACTGTGGATGGCGGCCGCATGAATACCGTTTTTATTCAGCTTTACAACAACGTTGTCGGCCGTTCGGGTAGAAGAAACGAAAACCAGCACCTGCTTCATTTTTCCCGCTTTGATCAGGTAGCGCAGTAGAGGCCCTTTTCGATCGGGGTGAACACGATAGGCAGTCTGCTTGATCAGATCGAGGTTTTGCTCCTCCTCGACCACGTCAATTTTGACGGGATTACGCAGCAGGTTTTTGTTGATGTCCTGGATAGCGTCACCCAGCGTGGCCGAGAACATAATCGTTTGCCGGTGGCGTGGGAGTCGGTCGAAAATCTGCTCCATTTCGTCCTCGAACCCCAAGTCGAGCATTTTATCGGCTTCGTCCAGCACCAGCGTATCAACGTCTGTCAGCTGAAGCGCGTTGGACGCCATCAGGTCCAGCAAACGGCCGGGCGTAGCCACCACGATTTCGGCATCCCGAAGTGCCATCATCTGCGGATTGATGGATACCCCTCCGAAAACCGCCACTGTTTTCACCGGTCGGGGCAGGTTAGCGCCAAACGTTTGGAACACCTCGCCAACCTGAACGGCTAACTCGCGCGTTGGCACCAGCACAAGGGCTTTTATGTATCGGTTTCGGGCGGCACTTTTCCGTTGAAACTGTTCCAGAATAGGCAGCACGAAACTGGCTGTTTTTCCCGAACCCGTTTTAGCAATACCCAGCACATCTTTCCCCTGCAAAATAGCCGGAATAGCCTCCTGCTGAATAGGATATGGCTTCGGGTAATGCTGAGAAGCTATCGCTTTGAGGAGAGGTTTGGATAAACCGAGTTCTGAAAAGGGCATAAAGAAATAGATTGAAATTGTTGAAAACCACCCCCAACCCCCTCCTAAAACAGGAGGGGGCTTAGACAAAGGTAGTCCATTAGAAAGCCCCCTCCTGTTTTAGGAGGGGGTTGGGGGTGGTAAATGCGACCTACTTATCCCGCTTCTTCTTCCCGCCAACGCGTTTGATAGGGCGGCCGTATTTGAGCATTTTCTCTTCGGCAATATTCCGCCGGACGTTTACTTTCTGATTCTTGGCGCTTTTTTCGTGGAAAGCAGGGCCAACATCTTCGCGTCTGACAATTTTAACCTCTATCGACTTCATGTGCACCTTCGGCTTTTCGTCGTCGGTGAGTTCGTCGGAAATGACCAGATTCTCGGGTAAGGGCTGCATCGGGATTGGCTGATTCATCAACTGTTCGATGGCTTCCTGCTGTTCACGGGTATTTTCGGTCATGAACGAAATAGCAATGCCCTCGCGGTCGGCTCGGCCCGTTCGGCCAATACGGTGAATGTAGTTTTCGGGTACTTCGGGCAGATCGAAGTTCACTACGTGCGACACGTCCGTCACGTCGATACCCCGGGCAATAATATCCGTGGCAATCAGGATTCGGTAGATACCGGCTTTAAAATTATTAACGGCCTCGAACCGCTTGTTCTGTGCTTTGTTGGAGTGAATGACGCCCACCTGATCGGGGAAACCGGCTTCCAGTTGCTCATACAACTGATCGGCGAGTTGCTTGGTTGCCACAAAGACCAGCACTTTGGTCATGGCCGAATTCCGATTAAGCAGCAGAGTCAGCAGGTTGACCTTGGTGTAGAAATTAGGTACCCGGTAGCCCGACTGATCGATTTTTTCCAGCGGTGTACCCATCGGGGCCGCTTCTACCCGCACCGGGCTATTGAAATAATCATTGACCAATTGGTCGACCTCGTCTGTTAAGGTAGCCGAAAAAAGCAGGTTCTGCCGTTTGGGGGGCAGTAAATCCAGCACCACTTTCAACTGGGTACGAAAGCCAAGATTGAGCATCTCATCAAATTCGTCAATGACGAGCTTTTTGATTCCTTTCGTTTTCAGGATGCCGCCCAGCATGAAATCGGCCAGCCGGCCAGGGGTGGCCACCAGCACGTCCAGTCCCTGCTGAATCTCAACGGTCTGCGCCTTCATGTTGACGCCACCGTACACGCCAACGACCGTAAGGGTCATGTAAGGCGTCAGTTTTTTTACCGCTTCGACCACCTGCACAACCAGTTCGCGGGTGGGCACAATGATCAGAAGCTGGGGCGTTCTGTCCTTCGAAAACTGCATCTGGCGAAGCGTAGGCAACAAATAGGCGAACGTTTTCCCCGTACCCGTCTGCGCGATGCCGCACACATCCTTACCCGACATCACCACCGAAAAAACCTTTTGCTGTATGGTCGTTGGTGCGGTGTACCCTAAATCGTTGAGGGCGTTCAGTAGGGGTTTGGTCAGATTCAGTTCGTCGAATGTCATAGCGGTACCAGTCAAATAGAGTACGAAGGTACGGCTTATCCCTCAACCCACCGCGTCTAGCCACGCCTGTAGGAACGCAGATGGAATGGATTGAGCGGATAAAGACAAATAATAAACCGTTTTAATCCGCTCAATCCGTTTCACTTGCGCGCAGGCCCGGCCGTGTTCTTATCCTATTCTCGGCATATTTTGCGCTACTTTTGCAGGATGATAACCCCCGAGCAGCAAACACAATTCCTGACAAACCTGGGCATTTCGGCGTTGAACCCGATGCAGGAGGCCGCCCTAAACGCCATTACGCAGGATAACGATACATTTTTGATTGCTCCCACCGGCTCCGGCAAAACGGTTGGATTTCTGTTGCCCATTCTAAACCTGCTCAAAGCCGACCAGAAAACGAGCGTTCAATGCCTGATTCTGGCCCCTTCCCGAGAGCTGGCGATTCAGATCGAACAGGTCTGGAAGAAAATGGCGACGGGTTTTAAAGTCAACGTCTGCTATGGCGGGCACCCGGTCGAAACCGAAATAAAAAACCTGAGCAATCCCCCCGCTCTGCTCATTGGCACGCCCGGCCGCATTGCCGACCACATCACCCGCCGAACGTTTTCGCTGGACGGTATTCAGACGCTGGTGCTGGACGAGTTCGACAAATCGCTGGCGCTGGGGTTTCACGATGAGATGGAGTTCATCGTTCGGGGGCTGCGCAACCTGCGGAAACGCGTACTGGTTTCGGCCACATCGGGCATCAGCATCCCCGAATTCATCCGGCTTAAGTCACCCACTAAACTGACCTTTTCGGCGGAGAATGATGAAGGAACCGGCCTGACGACGAAAGTGGTTTACTCCCCTTCGAAGGATAAGATCGACACCTTAGTGGAGCTGCTGTGCTCGCTCGACTCAGCGCCTGCCCTTATTTTCCTGAATCACCGGGAAGCGGCCGAACGGACCCGCGAACTGCTGGCCGAACGGGGTATTCATTCACTCGTGTATCATGGCGGCATGGAACAGCCCGACCGCGAACGGGCGCTGATCCAGTTCCGAAACGGCAGCACCCGCTACCTCGTCACCACCGACCTGGCCGCCCGTGGGCTCGACATTCCCGAAATGAAGTACGTGATTCATTATCACCTGCCGTTGCAGGCGCATGAGTTTACGCACCGCAATGGCCGCACCGCCCGCATGCACGCGTCGGGAACGGCCTACGTGATTCTGTCCGGCGATGAAACCCCGCCTGCTTACCTCGACCCATCGCTCGAAGAGTTTCACGTTTCCCCAAAAAAAACGTTACCAGGCCCACCCGAGTTTGTGACGCTGTACATCAGTGGCGGCAAGAAGAATAAGCTTAATAAAGTGGACATCGTCGGCTTTTTCTCTCAGAAAGGCGGCCTCGAAAAAGGCGACCTCGGCCGCATCGACGTGCAGGACTTTATCTCCTTTGCCGCCGTGAAGCAGGACAAGGCAAAAGCGCTGCTGGCGAAAATCAGTCAGGAAAAGATGAAGGGAAAGAAATATAAAATTGAGGTGGCGCGGTAGGCCACGTAGCCTGTCAATCACCGGCAAAACTCATTATACGCCAGCACCATGTCTCCCAACCGGCTCCAGTCCCGGCGGGTAACGGTTGGATAGGTACGGATTAGTGTCGGGCAATCGCCAAAGAGCTGGTCGTGAACGGCTTCGATATCGCCACGTTTGGCGAGCATCGACTCACTCCCGTTTTTAAGCACGATGTAGCTAAGGTCCTGCCGGTCCAGCTCGAAAACGAAATTACCGAAGGTATATTCCGACGTTTTTTTCCAGCCCGAGGCATCAAAGTATAAGGCAATGCGTCCGCCAATCGGTGTCAGGCGTTCCAGCAGCATGGGCTTTCCGTTATGCCGGGGGTTGGGTACCCGCTCAAAAACGATCATCTCCCGCTGTCGGGGAATGCTGCCGGTGGCGTAGGCAAAGGCGGGTAACTGCTGCGCCATCAAACGCACGTCCCCGCCTTTTATTCTGGTTTTCGTGCCGTCAGGATTTTTGATGTGTATGGATGCCGGGGAGTCATTGACCATCGACCCAACCCGTATCTGTCCACGCAGGGTATCATTTTCCAGGGTCACCACATAGCCGTCGGCCCACATGGTCATCGCGCCAAGGGGCATGTACTGCGCCCGGACCAGTGCGCTGCTGAGTATGATAAAAACAAGTAATATAGCTTTCATTTCGACTGTGAATTATAGCGGCAAATCAACCCGCTATAATTCACAGTCGAAATGAGGTTTGGGATGAACTGTCAAATAGGCTGGATGAAGTGTTTTAATGTATCCATCTTCATGCACATTCATGATGGCCGTTGCGGTAAAGTTTTTCGTATTACTGGCAAACCGAAAATTGGTCGTTTTTGTGATCGGTTTGCCGCCTGATGACACGAATGTTTTTCCGGTCGGTGTTTGAATCAACACGCTAAGCGAAGGCACCTTGATCTTGAGATCTTCCTCCAGGCGAGACCGGACATTGTCGACCAATACCGATTTCTATAACTCACAAGCTATCTTGCTCATGGTTAAGGCCCCTGGCCTGCTTACAATACCCTGCTCTCACGTCTCCTATGCGCTACACCCGAATGCCCATTGAAATTGAATCGCCGGAAGAGGTTGGCTATTCGACGATCAAGTATAATCTGGCGGAAAGCTCCGTTCGCGACATTCAACTGGGCGAGCTAAATCTTAGCTTAAACGACCTCGTTCTGAGTTACGGCCACCACCGGGGCCACCCCGACTTACTCGACAGCATTGCCAGCGAGAGTGCCCTGCTGAAACCCGACGATGTGCTGGTGTGCCCTGGTGCCGCTACGGCCTTGTTTATCGTTGCCACCACCCTGCTCAGCGAACAGGACCACCTCATTGTGGTGCGCCCTAACTACGCCACCAACCTCGAAACACCCCGAGCCATTAATTGCGACATAAGCCTCATCGACCTGACATTTGACGAGCAGTTTGCGCTGAATGTTGAGCAAATCCGACAGGCCATTCAACCCAATACCCGGCTCATCAGCATCACCAACCCGCACAACCCCACGGGCACGGTCATTCCCGAAGCCGTTTTGACTGAACTGGTCGCTCTGGCCGAAGCGCATACCTGTTACCTGCTGGTGGACGAAACCTACCGTTACCTGAATTTCCAGATACCGCGTCTCCCCTACCTGGCCGAGAAAAGTAAGCATGTCATATCGGTTAGTTCGCTGTCGAAAGCGTTTGGTGTGCCGGGTATTCGTATCGGCTGGATCATCTGTCGGGATGCATCGCTGATGCACCAGTTTCTGGCCGCGAAGGAACAGATCATGATCACCAACTCGGTGGTGGATGAGCAGATTGCCCTGCACATGTTACAGAATCAGACCAGCCGACTGGCCGAAGCCCACCAGCATATACAAACTAATTTTGCCATTATGAAGCACTTCTTCGCCCAAACGCCCTATCTGGAATGGGTGGAGCCAACGGCCGGAGTTGTCGGCTTTCCCCGCCTGAAAGCCAGATATTCCCTCAACACCGACAGTTTTTACCAGTCTCTTTACAGCACTTACCAAACCATTGTCGGGCCGGGGCACTGGTTCGAGCTGGACAAAATATACATGCGTATCGGCTTCGGCTACCCCACGGCCGACGAACTACGAACCGGACTCCAGAACATCGAACGCTGTTTGGAGGAGCATGTAAAGTCATAAATCAATTCGTTTTTTGCGTATTATTACCTCCTGCTCAACTCCTCACGGGAAATCAATCTAATTTTCCGTGAGGAGTTATTTTCCGACAACAAAAAGAGGATAAAATGCAACAGAGGCAAAAATCTCCACGGTATCACACTTCGAAAGGGAGACAATAACAATCTCTGTGCATCTCTATTTTTCTCTGTGAATCTCTGTGTCATAACTACATACTAATGGATTTTTCGAAATACGAAAAGAGTACAACTTCCGTATGGGCGGGCGAAACCGACCCGCTGCCCAACGGAGCCGTCACCACACCTATCGTCAAAAGCGTTGCCTTCGCCTATACCGACCTGGACGAATGGCACGAAGTGGCCTTGGGCAAGGCCGACGGTTTCATTTACAGCCGCAATACCAACCCAACCGTCCACGTACTTGAAGAGAAAATCCGGATTCTGGAAGGGGCCGAAGCCGCTACGGCCTTTGCCACCGGCATGGGAGCCATCAGCAATACGCTGTTTGCTTTGCTGGGACCGGGCAAACGGGTGGTATCGCTCAACGATACCTACGGGGGGGCCAGTCGGCTTTTTCTGGATTTCCTTCCCCGCTATCAGGTCAACGTCACCCTCTGCGACACGACAGATTTCGACCAGATCGAAGCCGAAGTCGCCAAAGGCTGTGATGTTCTCTACCTCGAAACGCCCACCAACCCGACGCTTAAAGTGGTCGATATTGCCCGGCTTGCCGCTGCCGCCAAAAAAGTGGGTGCCATTACGGTTGTCGATAACACCTTTGCCACGCCCATTAACCAGAATCCGCTGGCCCTGGGTGCTGACCTTGTGCTCCATAGCGCGACCAAGTTTCTCGGCGGCCACTCTGATGCGATGGGGGGCGTCCTGTGCGGCAGTAAAGAGCTGGTCAGCAAAGTATTTCAGTTTCGCGAGATCAACGGAGCCAGCATACAGGCCGATGCCGCCTATATGATTGCCCGGGGTATGAAAACGCTGGAACTGCGCATCGAACGGCAAAACGCGTCGGCTATGACCATCGCGCGCTATTTGAAAGCCCACCCCAAGGTCAGTGACGTTTTCTATCCGGGACTCGAAACGCACCCCGGCCACGACATTGCCAAAGCGCAGATGTCGGGCTTTGGCGGCATCATGAGTTTTTCGCTGAATGGCGACTATGACCAGGTCAAAAAGTTTTTGCCAAAGCTCCAGTTCGTGCATCTGGCCGCCAGTCTGGGCTCGGTGAGTACGCTGGCCGGACCACCCCGAACCACCAGCCACGTCGAACTCACGGAAGAGCAGCGCCGGCAACTGGGTATCCCCGAAAGCCTGATCCGCTACTCCGTCGGTATCGAGAATGTGAATGATTTGCTGGCCGATCTGGAACAGGCGCTGGCGATTTTGTAACTGACTTTTTGTACGGAACAGCATCCTGCTGTTTCGTTCATGTATATATCAAACTTGCATACAATGACCTTAACTCTTTCCAAAATCACCCCCCTGCTACTAAGCGTATGGCTGTTCATCAGTAGCCCGTCGCTTGCCCAAACGGGCACCGCTGGTAAAAAAGACGTAGCCACGCAGCGGCTGGAACAGGAGCTGAATCGCATTGCGGCAATCGCCAAAGCCAAAGTGGGCATTTGCGCCCTTCACCTCGAATCGGGTAAGCAGGTTAGTTTAAATTTACAGGAGCGGTTCCCGATGGCGAGTACCGTGAAGGTCGCCATTGCGGTGCAGTTGTTCACCCTGATTGAGCAGGGTAAACTGTCGCTGATGACGATGGTGGATCTGCAGCCGTCCGACCTGCATCCGGGCAGTGGTACACTTGAGGTCCTGTTCGCCAAACCCGGCGTTCAGTTATCTGTGCAGAATTTGCTGGAACTGATGATGGTCATCAGCGACAACTCCGCCACCGACATTCTGCTTCGGCTGGTAGGCGGTACCGAAGCGGTCCAGAATCGGCTTAAGACGCTGGGAATTCAGGGCATGTCCGTCGACCGGACGATCATCCAGCTGATCGCTGATCTCGAAGGCATTACGTTACCACCTGCCGACAAGTGGACAGTTGGATTTTACGCTAAACTGGACAGCACTACAACCCCGGAAAGCAGACGAGCTGCGGCTGCCAGACTCAAAGTCGACCCGCGCGATACCTCGACCCCCGATGCGATGGTCAATCTATTAGCACAAATTTACCGGGGTACGGCCCTCAAACCCGAAAGCCGGGCGCTGCTGCTGGGCGTCATGGAACGCTGCCGGGGTGGTGCCGCCCGTCTCAAAGGGTACTTGCCCCCCAACACCATCATCGCCCATAAAACGGGCTCGCTGGATGGCAGCGCGACCGACGATGTAGGCATTATCACCCTCCCCGGCGATGCAGGCCATATCGCTATTGCCGTTTTTGTGGGTGATTCGCCCATGCCTCTTGCCGAACGGGAACAGACGATTGCCCATGCCGCCCGGTCCATTTATGATTACTTTTTGTATCAGCCGGTGGTCGTCTCGACTAAGTAGTTCAACTAAATTAGTTTAGTACTTATGAGCAAATAGATCAAGTTTCGTAAAGGATTTTTAACCACAGAGGCACAAAGAGCACAGAGGTTCAAATGGATATTTTATACCCCATTTGAACCTCTGTGCTCTTTGTGCCTCTGTGGTTAAAAATCCTTTTGTGGTAATCCTATTTCATGAACTCCTAAACACCCAATCAATACGACTTATAGGCCATTTCGTACATCGACTTCTCGTAAGGTCCGAGGAATATACGGGCGTAGATGCGGATGATGGCCAGACCGTCGATGATGAAGCTCAGAGAGGTGAAGAAGGCCAGAACAGCCTGATTTTCGTGAATGTGCGTGAACATTAAGTCCTCACCAATAAACGTTGGGGTAATCGGAAAACCCGAAACGCCCAGACAGGCCAGTAAGAACAGGAAAGCAAGTTTGGGGTACTTGTGCGAATACCCGTGAAACTGCTGCAGGTTGATACTTTTCTCCATCGACTTCAATCGGCTCAGGCAGATAAATCCGATCACACCAGCCACAGAAACACCACTCAGATAGAGAAGGCCCTGAGACACGTAATTAAATTCCTCGTTGAATGAAATGGCCAGCACCACAAAAAAGTGGTTCATGATCGTCAGTAGCCAGGCCATACGCGCCCGTTTCCGCTTCGTAAACGATTTCAGCACCATCACAACAGCAGTGAACGAAAACGCTACCGGCAAACAATCCAGTATCGGTTGGGGGATAATATTCCGGTTGTACAGACAAAACAATCCGACGAGGTAAAACGGCACGAATACGATCAGGATGCCCTTTAGTGTCATGAAGTCAAGCAGGTTGCCCACCCACTTAACCGGGTTCCATAAATACCGGTACAGGAGCGAATCCAGGTTCCACTCTTTAATTCCCAGCATGTAGAACGTGTTGGCGAGTTTCTTCGGCAGGAAATCCTCCAGCGACCGCTGCGAGGGGTAGAACGTATAAAATTGCTCCCGAATCAGATAACTTACGACCGAAGGCGACACCAGAAGCTGGTAAGTTCTCAGGAACGCATTGCCCGCAAAGTGGAACAGCGCCAGACTTTCCAGACCAGCCGCCACCTCTATGAACATGAGCCCAATCTGCGCGATGGATGCGTAGGCGATCTGCGCCTTAATGGACGACTGAACACGGGCAATACCTGTTGAAATGACAGTTGTTATCAGTCCCAATATCGCAATCAGCACCCGTACCGATGTCTGCTGCTCCCAAAACGGGAACGTTCGCAGCAGCAGGAACACGCCCAGGTGTACCGCCAGCGACCCGTAGAAAATAGCGCTGGATGGCGTGGGGCCTTCCATAGCGCGGGGCAACCACGATGAGAACGGTAACTGAGCCGACTTTGCCGATGCCGACGCCAGGATCATGAGCGATATAAATACGCCAATGAAACTGTGCGTCTGGAGGTGTTCATGCACCAGCGCATAATCGCCCAGCTTCATAAACGTGATGTTTTCGTGCCACAGGTGGTGGCTCATCCACATGGCCAGCAACAGGCCCACGTCGCCAATTCGGTACACCGAAAATACCTTCACCGCATTTTTAACAGGGAGGTATTTATTCCGATAGAACGCAATGAGCAGGAATGACGTAATTCCCAAAATCTCCCAGCCAATGAACAGCGTCTCGAAATTTCCGGCAAAAATGGTGGTGTTGTAGCCAATGTAAAAAAAGAGGATGGTTGTAAAGAAGCGCTTGTAGCCCGTTTCCCGATGCAGGTAATAGCGGCTATATACGGTTACCAGAAACGTCAGTATCGAACCAACGAACAGATAAACCGCAGTGATCTTATCGAAGTAGAAGTCAATCAGAAACTCGTAGTCATCTGCACTGAGCAGCAGGATGTCTTTAAGGTTGAGCTCAGCACGGCTGGTAAAAAGCCAAAAAACAATAAAACTCATGGACAACAAAAAATGCAAGCCCACGATCCCAAAGCATGTCCAGGAAATAAACTTCTCCTGCTTTTCGGGAATTAATAGCAGGATTAAAAAACCCAGTACTGGGAGTACTATGAACACTTGTAAAAAGGATGCCATGCGTAAATCTTAAGAAAGTAGGTAAACCGGTAGATCTTCCTGATGCGTTTCGATCAGGGGAGTTATATCGCTGATGGTGTCCACGTGCTGCATCATGGGCAGATAGGGCGTAAAGGCGCCCTCTTTAAAGACGAAGAACTTCCGGGTGTCCGGGTCAACAACAGCCAGGTGTACCCACTCATTGATGAACCATTCGTAGGTGGCGTACAAACGCTTGATGACGTCCAGTACCAGATCAGGATACTGTTCGATAATGAAGAACATGCGCACCGGGTCATGCACCTCGATCATCTGATGGGGTAATCCCGGCCGTAGATCGCCATCCATTCCGTTGGCAACGCCAATCAGTCCCATCACGTTATGGGGCAGTTTGGTACCCGCGCCGAGTTGCTGATTATCCACTCTCGAAAAGAAATATTCGAGGTTGATACCGCCACAAACGGGCGCGGCCGCTTTCAGAATGTTGAACAGGTACTGACCATCCGGGTCAACCCGGTAATCGTAGGAGTTCAGAAATGACCGTCGGTCCAGAAACAACCCTTTCGACAGTGATCGCCGACCTACGATGGTGAGGGCATTGGTGGCGTGGTTTAGCTCCGGCCGTGGCTCGAACAAGGATACCGACCGCTCCCGAATTTTCTCGTGAATCCGCTTCAGGCTGGCCCGGCTGTCGATGGACTCAAAACGACGCGACCGTTCTTTGGCGTTGTAATCGAGCGCTTTATCGAATAGTACTTTATTTTTCTTGTGTTTCTCCCGGTTTTCGGGAGTCAGAGACGCTTCATCGAAGAAAACCACTTCATCTCGTGTCGTATCATGCAGCGCACCAATGAATTGGGTCGTGTCCGGAATGGTGATCCCTCGCTCAATCAGGATGGCCCGAACGCTCGGGTGATTGGCCATGTACGACAGCGCCCTTGCGTTGACCGACCCCGCCCGACCACAACACGCGCCACAATCGTAGGCCGCATAATGGGGGTTGTTGACACTGCTCGCCCCGTGCCCAACTACGTAAACGAGCGTTGCGAAGTGATCGACCATACCGATACTTTTCAGGAGCCCTTCAACCCGCACCACCATCTCGTCGATGGTGTAACCAATTTGCAAACCGTTTTCCTTGTCGTCGGCCTGCTGGTTCTCAATCGTCAGCTTCGACAGGTGGTCCATGTGCTTGAACGAGGACGCGGCTGCGGGCGTCATGGTTGGCTTGAAAATGTTGGAAACTAACCGCAATGCGGCCCAGAAGCCCAGCGTCTGCGAGATCAGCCAACCGCTATGGAAAGAATGTGCGTGTTTGTTGAAATGGTAGTCCTGTTTGCGTTTATTTTTCGCATCGACCTCTTTGATCAAATGTTTCGGCGAGATGGGAACCGGGCATATTTTGGTGTAATACTTGCCATCCTGGGGTTGAAAAAAACAATCTACGCCAAAGAAACCGGGCGTACCGAACGTTTCGCAGGTGGGATCAAACTCTTCCAGATAGCGACGAAACGAGCACTCCCGATCGTCGATGCAGAACAGGGCCTGAAAACTTTTGTTGGCGATGGGTGTCTCGTCCCGAATTTCCAGTTCCAGCCCGGCCATCACCTGATCGTAATAACTCCACTCAAAAGCCTCCTGCCATATGGTCAGCACCTCACTCAATTCGGTTTCGGGAATTTCGGCAAAAAGCGGTCCCGGATTCTGCGTCAACCAGCTTCCCATGGGTGCCCAGTCGTTTCCGAACTGATAATTGAGCGCATCGATTTCCAGCAAAAGCTCGAAGACAATCAGGTCGTGGAGCGATATTTTCCGGGCATCGAGGAGGGTTTGCGGCAACTCTTCCACGACTCCCACCATACCCGACCAGCCGGAATGAGCAAACTGCTGATCGAACAGATAGTGCTCATACAGCGCTTCGCTGCCGATCAGTCTGTCCAACAAAGCTTTAATAGCGCAATCGCCATGCAGAAAAAGGTCTTTGGCAGCACGGGTCCTGAAAACGCTGGTGAAGCTGGTTTGCTCCATTTCGCGCATGGATGACAGAAAATCTTTTTCCCGAACGGGGAAGTTCCATATCGAAATGCCCTGATCGAGGTAGCTGCACAGAATCCGGAATAAAATGGGGTGCACCAGCGAGTCAAGATCAATATGCTGCTCCCGTTTCCAGTTAGCCCGCAAGGAACCAACGCGGGGCAGGAACCTCGTTTTGTACGGTTTACGCAGCACTCGCTCGGTCCAGTCAGACGCCAGGGCTTCGCCCTTATGCTGAACGATGACTCGTTGGAGTACGTCTTCCCGAATTCGTTTCGACTCATACAACGACCGGTATTCACTCAGCGACAGCAACGTTTTGTATCCGAACAGTTCGGAGGCCTTGTGAAGGGCCCTGTCGAACCGTAGATCCTGAAAGGAGTGTAGCGTATTATGATGAACGAAGTCCTTGAGCGGTGCCTGTGCGGGCAAATAGTGCTTTAATTCGTGAAGCACATGGTGTTCATCAAATAATGCATGGTGTGTTGTCATAGCGAATGAACGAAGGTAGGCGGGCGACTTTCAGAAGTTACCACCCGGCCAGGCTTAAGGACTAAGCATTAAAGAGAATGAGCCACACACGGATGCGGTTAGCTCAAGTGAATTAGCCTGAACAGACGAAAAGAGAAGTCGTTGAGAAGGGAAAAATGATCAAGACAGGAAGCTCACCATCCTGACTCTTCATTTCCGGTAAATATTGGTTTCAGTATGCGAAACATGCCGATTGACGAAAGGTAGTCTAACCGGAAAGTGGGTTTATTTACAGAAACCCAAGCCGCTTAATTGTGTATTGGAATACATCATCAACCTATTTTTAGTACACTTATGTTGTTTAAGTTACGTTGACACGCGACCCTTAGCCAAACTTTTTCATAGCTTTTTAATACCATTCGGCAAGTTCCCGTAAATGGTCAATTATATCTTCCTATAAACAAACTTTTCTTTAATATTCTTTTAATTATTTTAAGAATTCTTTAACATGTCTATGGCTTTTGTTCCAGCGTCTTTACCGGACTTTTTTCTCTACCGTTCGGGTATATACTTACCCGACAGCAAATCAGAGAACGCAAAAAGTGCCTTTCAAACGGACTTTATCCGTTTGAAAGGCACTATCAATAAAACGAAGCGAGTAAGAGTTGTCCTATCAGCTTATTTCATCCACGTCAACGCTCGTCCGTTTAAATGGATGTCTGCCTTAGGCGACAATTCCTTTTTAAACACATCAATCTGACTATCATTCAGTTGAATACCACTCGAATCTTGCACAACAGCCCGTAATGACTTGTACTGATCGGGCCCCAGTTTAGCAAAGCTGTTCTGACTTGCCGTCAGGGCGAAATCGTCTGCTACAGTCAGTTTTTGAGTGCGTAAACGCGTGTTTTGAAGGGACAGGGTCAACTGATTCAGGTGGCTGTTCCGAAGGGTTAGCCTACCGTTTGTGACGCGCAGACTTTTCAAATCAGGCAGGCGCAGCACCAGACCGGCGGGTAGTTCATACTCAATATCATTGTGAGGGTTTCGACGCTCTCCGTCGTAGTTCATCAGATACGAAATAAACAACGTATCGCCCTGCTTCCGGCTCCGAAACGAGTTGGCCATGGAAGGCAGTAAAAAAACCTGAGCTGAATCCCGGGTATACTTACCCGTCTCGACAATTATTTCCGAAGTCGGAGCCCCCTCAATAACCACATGACTGGCTATGGGAACCACCCGACGGTCGAACTGTTGGTAAGGATTACTCCAGTCCATTTTTTCATATTGCTGAAGCAGCAATAGATCAGTGGCAACCATACCCGTTAATGTGATGATGGCGAGAATCGCCAGCAGTATATAGCTTGTTTTCATTGAGCGTTCGTTAAGGTGTTTACGTATTCGTCGTAGCGGGCTTCTATTTCGCGCAGGTCGATGTGAAGCAACGTCAGATTTTTAAAGAACTGGGGCAGGTCGTTCTGCAAAAACTGCTCGCGCCGAAAGGTGCGGATCTTCTCAGCGGCATCGTCGGCCGCAAAATAGCCGATACCCCGTTTATTGGCAATAACGCCCTGCTGGTTCAGTAACTCATAGGTTCGCATAACGGTGTTGGGATTTACTTCCAGATCAGCCGCCAGTTCCCGCACCGACGGAATTTTCTCTCCGATGGGCCAGCGGCCCAGCAAAATCTGCTCGCTGACGTATTCGGCGATTTGAAGGTATATAGCTTGTTTGTCTCGAAAATCCATTGTTATACCTCCCGTTCTTTAAGCCTGAAATAGCCAATCACGTATAAAAATATGACTGCTAAAATGCCAACTGAATAGCGTATCTGACTACCCAATGGTTCGGGCAGTTCCAGGTCACGAAGCACATTTGTCCTGATGATGCCCGAATCAGCAAAGGGAAAACTCATTCTTACTCTCTCCCCGTTTAATAACCCACCCATAAAATAATGATTGGCAACCATGCCCAACACTAAGGCCCCGATAATAACTACAGTCACTAAGGGTAACGTCAGGCGACGAAGCAACAACGCAAACGCCAGCGCAACCGGATGCAGAAGAATTGTTAACACCCAGATAGTGGCTGGGATATCAGTCATCGCTTTTGATCTGTAATACGGGTCAATCTGTAAATTACCATTCACTCTTTTAATCCAGTCAAGTGCATCTGATGGCCAATGACGGTGATTTATATACGAAACTCCTACTGCATCGACCAGGGTAAACATGGTCAGATAGACCACAACAAAGCCAACGCCCGATATCAAAACGATAAGTAGATATTTCTCCATCACTGAAGCTGGTCGCAGCAAATACGTAATAGCCCGCTCCTTTTCACTAAGCAGGCTCACCTGCTGTACCGTGAAAACATATAAGGCGGTCCAGCCAATAAAAAAGAAGATTAAAGGGCGTTTCTGGTCAACATCATCCGGGTAACTAATGTAAAAAAACAGGGCCATTATACACAGAATACCGCCCATAAGGAGCAGATATGTCAGCAGTAAGCCCCGGTTATCAGACAGATAAGTCCGTAGTAATCGACCAAAGCGGTTCAGGGAAAAGGTCTGGTTCATGTAGTAGCGAAGGTAGAAGTAGACGAAAATAGTTGCTGAATACGGGTGGGTTCGGCTTGAACGGTGTTAAACAAACGTTCCAGATCCAGTCGGCTTGGCTCGTTCATGGGGTTCTCGGCCACGATGGCGTATCCGCCCACGGCCCGCTCAGCGTAGAGAATTGAACGGTTTTTGTCCAGTTCGGGCACCATGCCGAACCACAGCCGCGCCGTGATTTCCTCCACGCTGGCCTGGAGAGCTACCGTCATCCGGGAGCGCGACCGCTCGCCCAGAATCACAATGGGATCAATAAGGGCTTCGAGGTCGCGCACCTGATGGGTAGAGATAACGACCGTGCGGTTTTCATCTACCGCCCCGGCAACCAGCCTCCGAAACTGGCTTTTGGAAGGAATGTCCAGGCCATTGGTGGGCTCATCCATGAGCAGGACCGCCGTGTTGGTAGCCAGCCCAAACCCGATCAGAACCTTCTTTTTCTGCCCATACGAGAGCTCATTTAGTTTTTGATCGTCGGTCAGGCCAAATTCCCGGATGTAGCCCGCCATTTGGGAACGGTCGAAGCGGGGGTAAAAGGGAGCGTTCGACTCCACAAACTGTCTGATACGCACGGCTGGCATGAAAAACTCTTCCGGCACCAGAAACAGGTCTTCCAGAAAGGCCGGTTGCCGATGTCGGGGTTCGTATTGACCAACCTGAATAGTTCCCGTTTTGGGATACAAAAGGCCCGCCAAAAGTCGTAACAGCGTCGACTTTCCGGCACCGTTCGGTCCGAGCAACCCATAAATGGAACCGGGGGATAATGTCAGGTTTAAGCCCTCATACAAAGGTCTACCCCGCTGATACCCGAATGAAACACTCTCAAACTTAACCATAATCACCAGGCGCTATAGTGTATTAGATAAATAGTACACTACAATAGTAAGGAACATACTGAATACATGTCAAGCTTTTAACAAAATTTTATTTCTACGTATTGATTTAAGTTGATAGTCAGCTCTATAAAAAGGCGCATGAACTTATTCCACAATCAAACTCATCTGTTTTGTATGGTCCACTGGACAATTTATAGCCACTCGATTGAAAGTTTTGACAGGCAACTCATTCAAGAACCATCTTTGACGTACTCAATCCGCTGGTAAAGGGCCAAAACCAACGAATGCAGTTAACCCGCCGAAAACATCCGTACCATGATTAGTCGCTTTTTTAGCCAGGTAACTGCTTTCGGCCTGTTTTACATGCTTGCAATGATGGGTATATTCCCGTTCCTGATCTATTTCGGCAAGCCCAAACCATGGCAAAAAGCCGCTCAGTTTCTAATGTCATTTCCGGTCGATAACGAGAAAATTGGGGCTTATTCTTTTTTCGGGGTGACTGCCGTTTTTTTCCTGAATGGCCTGCTTTGGGGCCTGCTCGTTATCGGCCTGTTTAGCGTATTCAGTGTCCTCCGAAATCTGTTTACTGGATAGACAGAATTGATGCATACTCAGCGATAAATATCCTCTAGAATACTTCAAATCGTTCACTGGCTGGTCGTTGCCGAATCAGACGGGCCAACCCATCTTTACCAATATGTCGATCCTAAAAATCATTACCACCGTCAATTGGGTACTTATCAGCGTATACGGTGGGGTCATCGTTTGGGTCTTTTTGCAACAAGCCAATCCCTACAACGACGCGGGTGGGGGCGAGATGGAAACAGCCCTGAAAGGACTGGCGGCTTTTATGCTGGTTGTCCTGATCGGGCTGAATCTGCTAGCCTATTCATGGACGAAAGTAGCGGCCCTACTGCTGGTATTGTCGCTGCTACTGCTGGTACGCTATATAGCCACACATTAACCGCGGTTTGTCAATCATGCGACTATTTCACATTCTATTATCCATCGTTGGCCTGGGCGCTCTAGTGTCCTGCAAGAAGTCTGCTTATGAGACCAAAAACGGGTTGGTCTATTATAAAGACAAGGTGATCAACTCAGCCGATTATTCGTCGTTTCAGCCACTGAATGCGGTTTTCGCTAAAGATAAAAATCAGGGATATTACCGGGGCATTCCCATTACGGGAACTGTCGGCACGCGGTTCGAAGCACTTGACGAGCATTACGCCACCGATCGCAGGTCCGTTTTCTATTGCGATAATTATCTTGATTTCAAGTTATTTGAGTCAAGTCGAAAGGACAAAATCAGTCAGATTGCGAATGCAGATGCCCGTTCGTTTGTGGTGCTCAAAGAGGAGTATGCGAATGATAAATTCCGTGCTTATTACAAAGGTGTGGGGTTTGCTGTAGCTGATGTTGCGTCCTTCGAGCCCCTCGATTATATGTTTGCCCGCGATAAGAAAGTCGGCTATTTTTCCCTGAAGCCGATTCCCGGTAGCGAGGGCCGTTCGTTCACGGTTTTAAGCTCGAACTACGCCAAAGACAGTCATCACGTTTATCATTCCCGGACCATCGTCGATGGGGTATCAATACCCGAAATTCACGCGATCGAGACTGCTGAACCAGCCTCGTTCACCGTCATTGACCTGTATCATGGAGTCGACAAAAACCACGCTTATTTTCGTGATAAGCAGCTGGAAGATGCCGACCCGACCTCATTCAAAAAGTGGGACGCGTACTCCATTGATTATAGTACCGATACGACACACGTTTACTTCCGGGACAAACTGATTCGGGATGCCCATAAACCCCTGTTTAAACTAATGACTGAGAGCTACGCTCAGGATGGCCAAACCGTATTTTATGAGGACAAGCCCCTAAAAAACGCCGACCTGACCTCTTTTACAGTGCTTGAATCCGGCTACGCCAAGGACGCGAAACAGGTGTTTTACGCGGGCAAGGTATTGACCCATGCCCATCCGGCTTCCTTTACCCTGATTGCCAACGAGGCTGGCCGCGATGCCGCCGACAAGACGCACTCGTATCATCAGGGGCAGCGGGTTAGGCTGGACGACTAACGGGCAGGCAGCACATTTTTTTCACCACCAACTTACAAAACCATGAAATACATTGGTACCGGATTCCTTGCCGGCATTATTGGCTTCGTCGTCGTCGCCTTTCTGGGTTACTTCCTGATCTCCCTATTTTCGGCAAACCGACACGATAGAAGCGTGGAAGCCAGTATGACAAGTATTTTTGTTTTTGGCCCTATTGGGTTCATTCTCTTCTTCATCATTGGCTACATATGGGCTAAAAACTCCCTTTAAGTAATTTCTATAAACAGCCACTAGTTCCATAATTCACTCACGCAGCAAACGGCATGACCACAGACACTAACTTGAACGCCGACACCACCCCCCAAATACGCTACTCCGAAAATGGCAGGAGCGGCACGATTTACTATACGAACCACGAAATCAGTTTCGATGTGTGGTACGAGTTTGCAATGCCACCCGCGCTTGTCCTCATCGGCATCCCCGAACCCCGTCATTGGGAGGCCCAAACAAATACGCCATTATCAGAACGGCCAGCCATCCTTGACTTTATTGGCAACAGCGTCATAAAGGACAAATTGCAGAGTGGCGCCTACGCCCGAATCGAACAGGACAATATCATGACGATTTACACAGGAAAAGACCCGGACCTTGATTCGTGAAAGGCGAATTGCTCTTCACAGACCTGCTCCGCTAACCGGGCAATACCTTCATGGTATCAAAGTCGCCCACTTTTTGCAGGTACAGCAAGCGGTTCATCACGCCGTGAATGTTACTCACCAACCCATACGCTTCGGGCAGGGTGGCAATCAGTAGCTGCGTATGCTCGTTCTCGCCCTCGGCACCCGTCGATTTACCGTTCAGCGCCTGAATGTTGGCTAAGGGCATTCGTCGTTCGAGGTAGAAGAAATGGAGTATTGTAATCGCCAGTTCTTGTATTAAGGCGCGTCGTTGAGTGGTTGCGAATACATACCTTATGACGTTTAGACTGGTGAATCAGGGCTGCTTCGACAGCATGATTTTTGTAGAATCCGATTTAAGAATAAAGCCTTTGTCCTGCTTTTGAACTGCATAGGCCTTCTGATCGATATAAAGGCTATCCTTTTCGAGCTTCCAGGTAAACGGCGTGTCTTTGGACAGCATGCCCATCTGAATATGATTCAGCCCCTTTCCATCTTCACTAAACGCAAAGACCGACTTTGATCCCATCAGGCTGGCTAAATTCGTGCTATCAATCCCTTTGGTTGAATCGACATTGTATGTAGCTGAAAATTGCTGACTAATAAAATCTATATCCCGAACACCCGTGTTGCAAGCGGCAAACAAGCCAATTGCAAGACTCCAGATGATAATTGACTGACGGTTCATAACATAGTTTGTTTAAGTTGTTAGCCCGGACTTATACGTTCAGATGGGCTGGTTTTAGCAACTCGGGCAAGACATGCTGACCGAAATCGTCGATAAACCGTTCATGTTCCAGATTGACATTGTGCAGAAAAAGCTGCTCGAACCCTAGCTCAATATCTTCCCGAAGCCAGGCCAGTTGCTGGCTGGTATCGTCCGAAATCCGAACCATTCTGTCGACTTCATTCAGATTCACAAGGTCCCCGGCCATATCGAACTGTTCGGGTCGGCGTAGATCGGTCAGCATGCCGTTGGGGAAAATATTGCCCCGCCACTGGTCGTAAGCACCCTGCCGGGCCTGCTCTTTGGTTTCGGCATATGAAAGCTGCACTTTCAGGTGCATCGGTTTGCCTTCTCCGCCCCCCTTTCGGAAAGCGTCCACGACCGCCCGCAGCTCATCGGCGGGCTGCGATATGGTGAGCAGCCCATCGGCCCAGCTACCCACCCATTCGGCCGTTTTGGGCGTAACGGCTGCTCCAAACAACCGGGGTTTTACAGCGGGACGCGTGTATAGGGTCGCTTCTTCCACCGTAACCAGTCCTTTGTGGGTTACGGTCTCGCCATTCCATAAAGCGCGGATAATGTCGACGCACTCCTTCAGGCGGGCATTCCGGTCGGCTTTGGCGGGCCACTTATCGCCGGTGATGGCTTCGTTAAGGGCCTGCCCGGTACCAACGGCCATCCAGAATCGGTCGGGAAACATGTCGGCCAGCGTGGCGGCTGCCTGCGCAATGATGGCCGGATGGTATCGCTGACCGGGAGCGTTGACCACCCCGAACGACAGCGATGTTGCCTGCAAGGCCGCCCCCAGCCACGACCATGCAAAGCCGCTTTCGCCCTGTCGATTACTCCAAGGGTGAAAGTGATCGGACGACGAGCAGGCCGTGAACCCTGCCTGTTGCGCCCGCTGTGCGTATGTCAGCAGGGTACTGGGTTTAAATTGCTCATGGGATGCGTGATAACCTATTTTCAGCATAACGTTGAGGGTCTTTCAGTCGAGTTTTCGATTATCAACTATCGGTCATAGACGGTAACCCATTCCCGAAGCTGCTCTTCCACAGCGGCATTGACCTGTTCGGGTACTATCCGCCAGGTCCAGTTGCGGGCCGTAGAAGCCGGGGTATTGATCCGGGCCGATTCGTCCAGCCCCAGCACATCTGCCATAGGCAAAATGGTAACATTGGCGACGGACGCATACACCATCCGGGCCAGCACCTGATGCACGTTTTCTTCCGAAACGGGATGACCCACGTAGCGTTCCAGTTGTCGACGGTGTTCATGACCGGCATCCTGCCGATACCAGCCCCGGATCGTATTGTTGTCGTGCGTACCGGTATAGGCAATGGAGTTGGGCGTATGGTGATGCAGGCTGTTGACTGTTTCGGGCATGTTGTCGCCAAACGAAAACTGAATGACCTTCATGCCCGGCAGACCAAACTCATCCCGCAGGTCGTAAACGGCCTTGTCGATTTTCCCCAGGTCCTCGGCAATGAACGGGAGTTCACCCAATTCCCGCTGCAACACCTTGAAGAAGTCGGCACCCGGACCGGGTATCCATTCGCCGTTGATAGCTGTTTCTTCATCGGCCGGGACTTCCCAATAGCTGGCAAACGCCCGAAAATGATCCAGTCGTAGTCGGTCGTACCGCTCCATATTTTTACGAATCCGGGCCACCCACCAGGCGTAATCCTGCTTTTTCAGTTTATCCCACCGAAAAATGGGCATCCCCCACCGCTGACCGTTGGCGTTGAAATAATCGGGGGGTACACCGGCCACACAGGTCATGTTTCCGTCTTTATCCAGTGTAAACAAGTCGGGGTGCGCCCACACATCCACCGAATCGTAGCTCATGTAGAACGGCAGGTCACCAAATAGTTTAATGCCCAGACCATTGCAATAGGCTTTCAGGGATCTCCACTGTTTATCGAAGATGAACTGAAGCCACTGCACTTTCCGAATAGCGTCGGTCTGCCCGTTTCGAAACCGGCTCACGGCCGATCGCTGCCGAAGTTTCAGTTCGTCCGGCCATAGAGTCCAGGAGTCATCGTTGTGGTGGTCTTTTATAACCGCATAGAGCGCGTAGTCGTCCAGCCAGTAGGCTTCCTGCTGACAAAACCGCTCGAATTCCCGTTTCTGGCTGGCCGTTTGTTTGTCCTTTGCCGTCTGCCAGGCTTTCGTCAGCAGCTCTTTTTTGATCCGGCTGGCGGTGTCATAATCAACCTGCTGCGTGATTGGCTGTATGTGGGCATGCAGGTCACCTTCCTCCAGATAACCCTCTTTGGCCAGCAGCGCCGGGCTGATCAGCAGCGGATCGCCGGCCATACTCGATGTGGCGCTGTAGGGCGAATAACCACAATTGGCCGCCACCGGATTCAACGGCAGAACCTGCCAATAGCTCTGACCGCTACGCGCCAGAAAATCGGCAAAGGTGGTTGCCTCAGGGCCAAAATCACCGACACCAAAGGGCGACGGCAGCGAAGTGATGGGCATCAATATACCCGCACTACGCTCGCCGGGCCGTTTTTCCAGTTTGAGCAGGGCCATCGGCAGGGTGTAGAACAAATCACCGACGGCTATCCCATCCTCCACTTTACCGACACTCTTCAGCAGTCGATGCTCCCAGGTGGTGGGGGCTTCGGGCGGCAGGATGATACGGGTGTCCTTCCAGTCCAGATTAAACACCGTCTCGGTTTGCTTGCTGGACAACTGCGCTACGCCCAGCGGCACCGCCACCACATACCAGGTTTGTTCATAGCGCCGGGCAAAGGCCAGCACGTGTTTTTTATAGCGTCCCTCCACCTGTAAGGGAACATAGTGCCCATAGGCAAACAGGTCGGGGTTCTGATTACGTTCGGTCAGCAGGGTATGAATCAGCCAGAGCTTGATGCGGGCATCGTATCGATTTTCCCACAGTTCTGACCATACTGTTTTGGCGTCGTTTTTCAGCAGTTCGTCCAGTCCTTTCTGGCGTACGGCAAAGTCAACGGGACGACGATTGTCGGGATCAACCAGACTTAAATCCCAGCCTTCGCAACCCTGATAGACGTCGGGCAGGCCGGGGCTGGTACATTTAAGCACCACCTGCGCCAGCGAATTGACGATACCGAAGTCAGCCACCCGCCGGTGAAACGCCTGGAAACTATCCCAGAACGGCCGTTTTCTGTCCAGCAGCGCAACCGCAAAGTTTTTGGTTGCCTCTTCATAGTCCTCGTTGGGGGCACTATAGGTCGAGTTACGTTTGGCTTCCCGCATCGCTTTCTGCAGATATTCCGTCAGGCGGTCCGGGAATTCATCTTCGTCCAGACTGGGCAAATCAATGTCTGTTTCGGAAGATTCGCCCGGCATTGGGTAGGCGCCTACCAGTGTCTGGTAAATGAAGTACTCGTCGTTGGCATCGGGTGCCCCTTCGTCCGGAATATCTTCATTGCCCTTACCGGGTTGTTTAAGATCCTGATTAAGTTGCTGCCATTCTTTCACGACGGCGATCCATTCATCGGTCAGGTCGGTCAGCACATTCAGTCGGCTGCGGACATCTTCGCCCCGCTTGGTATCGTGGGTCGAGGTAGCGTTCAGTGTCAGCGGCCATTGTGTTTGCCGGTCGATCATCTTTCGGTGATACTCGTCGGCGGTCAGGCCAAAGTATTCCGGGGAGTCGCCCACTTCATCGTGCCCGATAAACCGGTTGTAGGTGTACATGAGCGTATCTTCCACACCCTTGGCCATCAGCGGACCCGTGAACTGCATGCACCGCTGGTAGAACCGCAACGCCCGGCCGTTGTAGTCGTCGTTACCGGGCCGGGGCTTTTGGAGAATGGCCTCTTCGAGGATACCCACCGCCGTCATCAGTTCTTTTTTATTCTTCCGAACGCGATTGAAAATCGCCTGTACGGCGGTGGCCTCTTCGACACTCAGCGGCATCTGGTTGCCATAATAGCGATACACCGGGCACTGGATCAGGAAATCGCCAATGGCCGTTTTCAACTCTTCGGGGGGCACCTCCGCCAGTATATCGGCGTCGATTAGGTTCAACGACCGGAAAAGCCCATCCAGATTATCAAGTTCACCGTTCATGTGCTCATACAGGATGTACGCTTTTTTGTCGTGCAACTCCTGACGAACCACGGTCTTTTCGCCTAAAAGTGTCTGGTAAAACCGGGTGAAGCTTACCTCGCTGTTCGTTCGGGTAAACAGGTTGTTGACCATCGACAGGTAGGCATAGCCGGTAGCTCCCTGAATAGGCCAATGGGTGGGCATCTGTTCGTCGTTTTGCAGAATCTTCTCCACAACGATATACGCTTCCTCACCCGCCAGCTCACGCAGCCGCTCCAGATAGCGGGTCGGGTCGCTAAGGCCATCGATATGGTCAATACGCAGCCCGTGAAAAACACCCGCTTCCAGCAGGGCTTTCGGGAGTTCGTGCACGGCATCGAAAACGACGGGGTCCTGGATATTCAGACAGATGAGCGAGTTGACGGTAAAAAACCGCCGGTAATTGATCTGCTGGTCCGTCTCTCCGTGAAAACACAGCCGATAGGCTTGCTCATCGGTGATCTGCCGGATGCAGGAAGGCGTCGTATTGACCACCTCCAGGCATCGTTTGATATAAGCTTTGCTCTTGCTGTCCTTCATCAGACCAGCCAGCGTTGTCTGGCAGTCGGCCATATGCTGGGCGTAGGCCTCCGGTTTTCGCAGCTTTCGACCCTGATGAACCCTGTCTACCAATTGCTGAACAGCGTCGGGCAAGTTTTCTTTACCGGCCTGCAAGATGGTCGCGTAAGAGCGCAGGTTTAGTGGATAAGGCGTATCGAAATAATTGATAAAGAACTGATTATCCTGATAGGCAACGGCCAACTGGCTCTGGTCGATCACCTCTTCCAGCGGAGATCCCAGGAACGGAACCATCAACCGGCCTTTGTGAACCGGACTTTGCCAGTCGATGTCAAAGAATGAGGCATATCGGGATAACTGACCTTTTTCCAGCACATCCATCAGCCACTTGTTGTGCGGATCGAACGCCATGTGGTTCGGCACGATGTCCTGTATCCAGCGCATACCCCGATCCGTAAGCTGGCGACTGATGTTTCTAAGCTGGTCTTCGGTCCCGATTTCGGGGTTGATGCGTTGTGGATTGACCGAATCATAGCCATGAACACTTCCCGGAACGGCTTCAAACACAGGTGATGCGTACACCGTACGGATGCCAAGTTTGTCCAGATAAGGGATGATCCGCTCAAAATCACGGAAGGTAAAGTTGCGGTGAAATTGGAGCCGGTATGTGGAAACGGGATTGTTCATGATGTTGAGCATATATGAGTAATGACTCCGGTTGCAGCGAAATAGTTTTGGAAGCCGGAATGGATTCGGGAGTCAGCTCAGTCTCTGATTCGTTGTGCAGCTGCCACCGGGAGTCCGCGGAGTCGAGTAGTTTTTGCCAGTCGGTGCCCTCCAGGCCAACGGCTGGTAAGGCTACAGATTGGGGCTCCTTAGAGAAATTCATCAGACAAAGCACGTGCTGCTCATCGTGCCAACGGTGCACGATGAGCGTTTCTTTTTCCGTATCCGGAAAGACATCGATCTGTTTACGATTCAGCCGATAGAGCGCGGGTAAATGTTGCCGCAGCGCAATCAGCGTTTGGTAATAGTGGAGCAGCGTCCGGTGCGGTTCCTCTTCCAGCACACGCCATTGCACTTTAGCCTGTTCATAGGTTTCGTCGCTTTCCGGATCAGGCACCTCACCCTCCGAACGGAAATCCGCAAACTCCTCCCGACGGCCCTGCCGGACGGCCTCCACCAGTTCGGGTTCGGTATGGCTCACAAAATAATAGAACGGATTTTCCTCGCCCCACTCCTCCCCCATAAACAGCAGCGGAATATACGGGCTCACCATCACGGCCCCGGCCAGTAGCTTGAGGGCTTCGTAGCTATATAACTGACTCGACCGTTCGCCCAGCTTCCGGTTGCCGATCTGGTCGTGGTTCTGCGAAAACACAATAAACTGATGACCAGGATTGTCTTCTGCCTTGCGGCCGAAGAGTTTATGGCGAACGGGTGAGAACTGCCCATCATATACGTAACCATCCTGAAAGGCTTTTGCCAGATGATTGATCCCGTCAAAGTCGGCATAGTACCCGACCTTACCTTCGCCAACGGCTACCCGCAACGAATGGTGAAATTCGTCCATCCACTGCGAGTCCATCCCGAAACCCTGCTTGTCCAGCGGGTCGATGTAGCGGGGGTCGTTGAGGTCGTTTTCGATAAGCAAGTAATGCCGACGCCCGGTTTGCGCCATCAGCCGGTCGACTTCCTCTTTCACTTCCCGAAGGATATGCACCGGACTAAAGTCCTTGATGGCGTGGACGGCATCCATCCGCAGGGCATCGATATGAAAATCGCGGAACCACATCAAGACATTTTCAATCACATACCGCCGGACGCCATCACACCAGGCATCGTCGAAATTCATCGCCTTACCCCAGGGTGTGCAGTATTTATCCGTGAGATACGGGCCAAACTCGTTCACGTAATTCCCTTCGGGTCCGAAGTGGTTATAGACCACATCCAGCACTACGGCAATGCCCCGGTAATGGCAGGCATTAACCAGGTGTTGCAGCGCATCGGGACCGCCATAGGAATTCTGTGCGGCAAACGTGTAGACACCATCATACCCCCAGTTTCGGGAATCTGAAAACTGAGCAATGGGCATTAGTTCTATAGCGTTGACACCCAAGGCCTTCAGATAATCCAGTTTACTCTCGATGGCCTGAAACGTGCCTTCGGCGGTGAACGTTCCGGTATGCAGTTCATACAGCAGGTAACTGTCCAGCGAGTGGTTTACCCAGCTCTCATCTTCCCAGTGAAAAGCGGCTGTATCTACCGCCTGAGAAGGGCCATGCACGCCCTGCGGCTGAAACCGCGACGCAGGGTCGGGGTAATCGTGGTCACCATCGATTATGAACGTGTAGAGGTCACCGGGAGTGAGCTGCCCGGTTTTTAGCGTCCAGTAGCCAAGGTCTACCTTTTTCAGGGGAATGGCCGCTGGCTGCCCATACACTTTAATGGCAACATGGTTGACGAACGGAGCCCATAAACAGACATTCGCTTCGTTTTCGGTCGGAAACGTAACCCCAAGCGAACATGGACCGCTAGTGTCGAAGTGAATCATACAGATAATTAGTTTGTGGCATTCGAGGTAGGCATAACAGCCCTGAGACGGCTTGCCTGGTCGTTCCCGTCCTGTTTCATCAGGACGTGATTCGAGCAGTGTGCGCTGGGCTCATGCCTTTGTTTTCAGAACCGCTGTTTAGGTCCCAAAGCCTGTGTGGCGCACCAATAAATTAGGGAACGGCTCATTTGAATGACTGAATTGGCAACGTATGACCCCGCCAGCAGGGCTGTCTGGGGCCGACAGGCGAAACAAACAACTAACCTCCGAGTTACAGGACTCAACAACTGTGAATAGCTCCCTCAAGCTTTCGTAGCACTCATTTACTAACCCAATCATGCGTTTTTCAAGCGGCCATCAGCGTCCCTTGAAAAACCCTGTTAAACCTGTTCACTAATGAAAAAATACCTGCGTGAAAATGGCCTCTCGATCCTGTTTCTGCTCATTACTATAATCACCTTATCAGGCCAGATCGTGGTAGGCTGGCACGACTTCAATAACGACCTGAGTGATTACGACCGGGCACCTGTTTCGTTCAGCACCTACCTGACCAGCGGGCACTGCATCGAAGCCGTCTTTGAAAACTGGGAAAGCGAATTTTTACAGATGGGTCTTTATGTGCTGTTGACCGTTTCGCTTTATCAGAAAGGTTCATCGGAATCCAAAAGCCTTGATGAACCGGAAGAGGTAGACCGAGAGCCATCGCCCACCCGGAAAGGGGCACCCTGGCCCGTTCGGAAAGGGGGGCTGGTGCTTAAACTTTATGAAAACTCGCTGAGTATTGCCTTTTTTCTGCTTTTCGGCTTTTCGTTTTTCCTGCATGCGCTGGGAGGTGCAAAAGAATACAATACCGAACAGGCCCTCAAAGGAAAAGCGGAGATGCTCACGATGTGGGAGTTTATGGGCACCAGTGAGTTCTGGTTTCAGTCCTTACAAAATTGGCAAAGTGAATTCCTGTCGGTTTTATCCATCGTCGTCCTCTCTATTTTCCTGCGCCAGAAGGGATCACCCGAATCTAAGCCCGTCGACGCGCCAAACGCTGAAACAGGCGAATAATTAATTAGTGAAGAACAAAAGAGTGCCCATGGGAGCGACTGTCAGTGGACCTGCCCGGCAAATCGTTCACCTTTCGTTCTTCATGATTCACGCTACATTTTACATGCTTCCCGTTACTTTTTTACTCTTCACTTTTCATTCATTACTCTTCACTATTTTATCCATCAACGTGAAAAAGCTTTTTCTTTTATTGAGCCTAGTAAGCCCGAGTCTGTCGGCCGTAGCCCAGCAAACGTTCTTTAGTGTTCCCTCGTCCGACATTACGCCAAAACGTAAATTTCTGGCTCAGCAGCAGGTCGATATCAACGGCGAACAGCTCCGTTTTTCTACCACGATCGACTATGGGCTGGGGCGCAACTGGGAAGTGGGCGTAAACCTGTATAACGTGGATTATCAGCGGCCGGAACGCACCTGGTTACGTAACGACACCACCCTTCAACTCCCCTATGCGCCCTTACTGCTTCTCAACGCCCAGCGAACGTTTAACCTGACCGACGCGCTGCACATTGGCCTGGGTGGCCAAACGGGCCTTAACCTGCTCCCTACTCAATCGCACAGTTCATGGGAAGGCTGGGGGTACGCCAATCTGGGCGGCAGCTTCAGGAACGAGCATTATAAAGCCGTTATCGGTGGGTACGCCGGGAATCAGCGCTACCTGGCCGAAGGATCGACCATTGGCATGCACATGGGTTTCGACGCGGGAATCTGGTACCAAAAAGTTCACATCCTGGGCGACTGGGCCACGGGCACGCATGAATACGGGCAGTTGGTGGCGGGTCTGGAAGTGTATCTGCAGGAGCACCTGCCGCTGGCGCTCGCCTGGCGT
Organism: Spirosoma aerophilum; assembly: GCF_054782495.1. Lineage (NCBI taxonomy): Bacteria > Pseudomonadati > Bacteroidota > Cytophagia > Cytophagales > Cytophagaceae > Spirosoma > Spirosoma aerophilum. The sequence continues at coordinate 102,629 of NZ_BAAGSJ010000050.1, forward strand.
CGATCCAATCAGGATGGAAATCAGGGGGTGGTCGTTCAGCTTACCTACACCCCAAAATAACCTGATAAGTAAATCGAACTCACAGTAAGACCTGCCGAATTCACATTGCCTCACCTTATCATCAGAAAAGTACCTTTTTTTGATGCACTAACGGCGAGGATATGAGAACGGCAGTCTTATTCATTTTTGGCGCAATGCTTAGCGTCGCTTCGGTACACGCTCAGATCAAATGGAGCAACTACTCGCACAGCTATCCGGACGGAGTAACCGATACCCCACCCTCTGTCGGCCTGATTTTAGCGCTGCGGCAGGGCAACGATTTTTTATGGTCTATTCGTAAAACGAGTAAACAGTTCGATGTACTCGATGAGGTCTCTTTCCGAAGGTTACGCCCCAAAGACATTGTCGCACGAACCACGTTTGATACGACCCGTGCGCAATTCTTTTTGGCGGGTGTTGGGCCGGGCAATGCCCATCAGTACCAGTTCCAACTCACCGAATACCCCGGCAATCGCGTTGTGGTACCCTGGTGCGGCATTACCCGGTTTACCGATTCAACCCTGACCCACGATTCCGGGCTGCCCACAATGGGGTATCTGGGCGGCTACCGAACGAGTCTGGGCAACATGCTGATGATGGATGTCCGGAAAACAACCAACAACCAGATCGTTGCCACGTCGCTGGTTGCGTGGGAGTCGATCAAGCCGGTAGTCACGACGGTGTACACATCCGAAACTATTGACGAATTCCTGAAAAAACTGCAATACCCCTGGGCGTCAGTCAAACAACCCACCAGCCCGCCGTCGCCGGTGCTTACCGTACCCTCCACCAACAGCACCCTGATCCTTGTCTTAAAGGGTGACATTTTCGATAAAAAGCAGCTCCAGTATGAACTGGTCCGTAACGGCAGCGTGTATACTCCCTGGCAATTCAATGACTATGCCAACAGCTTTGTCTGGCTCAAAAGCTATCCGCCCGGTAGTTATGTCGTCAGACTACGCTATTCCGTTCAGCCACAGCACATCACTGAATACCGCTTCGATGTGGCACCTGCCTGGTACCAGACCTACTGGTTTCGAATTGTAACCGGTATTTTTGTAGCGGCCTTGCTGGGGGCCTGTTTATTCCTGTTGCTGTTTATTCAACAGCGACGCAAAACCCGGCAGGAACAAATGGACAGAACCCGGGTACAGCTGGAGTTAAAGGCCATTTATGCCCAGCTGAATCCGCATTTTGTCTTCAATGCACTCAGTTCGATTCAGGGCCTTATCAATAAACAGGATATCAAAGGGGCGAACCGCTACCTCTCCGACTTCGCCAGGCTTCTGCGGGAGTCACTCAACCAAAGCAATAAAGATGAGCTGTCGCTTCAGGAAGAAATACAAACCATAGACACGTATCTGAAGCTGGAACAACTGCGGTTTGGCTTTCAGTATAAAATTAAGGTTGATGCTGGGGTTAATGTATACGAAACGAATATCCCCGCTCTGCTTTTACAACCCCTGGTCGAAAACGCCGTGAAACATGGCGCTTCCTCATTACAGGAAAAAGGGTATATTGACGTTGCCATTGACCGACTGGAAAACACCATGATGGTTTATATTACTGACAACGGCCCGGGCTACACCGCCGGCAAATCGACAAGTGGGTTCGGCTTAAAGCTGACGAAAGACCGTATTGATCTCTTGAACGCTCTCCACGCCAGCCAGCCGATCACCCTGGCGATCAGCACGCCCATATCCGGTGGCACGCAAATGACGCTCACGTTTACCGATTGGTTTTTATGACAGCAAAAGCCATTTTGATCGATGACGAACAGCCTAATCTGGACAACCTTCAAGCGCTGCTCAGCACATACTGTCCGCAGGTGACTGTTTGCGGAACGGCCCTGAATGTGGAAGATGGCCAGCGTCTGGTATATGCCCACCAGCCCGATCTGCTCTTTCTGGATATACAGATGCCCGGACACAATGGATTCGATTTGTTACGCCGACTGCCGGAACCTGCCTTTGAGGTCATCTTCGTAACGGCCTACGATCAGTATGCCATACAAGCCATGCGGTTTGCAGCGGTCGATTATCTGTTGAAACCGATCGACATCGGTGAGTTACAGGCAGCGGTAGACCGGGGAATTGCCCGACGTCGGCGAAACGTCCGAAACCAGCAGTTTGAAAACCTGATGGACTTGCTGGCAGCTGGTCAGCCTCCAGCCGGGCACCGTCTTGCCCTGGCAACGGCAAAGGAAACACGCTTTGTCAAAACCGGCGACATCATCCGTTGCCAGTCATCGAACAACTACACCACCTTTTACCTGGCTGATGGCGAAATCCTGCTCGTCTGCAAACCCATTTATGAGTACGACGATTTGTTGAAAGGGCATGATTTCATCCGCTGCCATCAATCGCACCTGGTCAATAAAACATACGTCAAGAGCTGGAAAAAGGAGTTTGGCGACTTTTTGCTGCTGGCCGATGGAACCGAAGTACCCATATCGAAAGGCAAAAAGGAAGCCATAAAAAAGGCGCTTAAACTCTGATTCCGTTACCGTTCCGGGCTGTAGGCGTGTATGTGTTTATCCCGCTTTCCCGGCGTATTTCCTATCCCCTTTTCCTCACAATTTCAATATATTTAATCCTATCGGCCGGTGTCTTTCAGTTAGCTCGTTGATACATGAATTTATTTCACCAGCCTCAACTGGTGTCGTCTGTCATACCAATCAACGAATGAAACACGCAAAGCTTTTACTGCTTGGACTAGGCCTGGTAGCCTGCTCCGGCAGAGATTCGTATCGGGACAATATTGACATGGGCAATGCCGCCGGTACCGGCGACGCAAATTCGAGCGTTGCCAAACGCGTAAGCGGAGTGTGGTTACTCAGTACTGACTACCATTATATGGAGCAGTGCAACTACCTTCCTGAAGAGTTCGTACGGAACCTGTTTAAGCTGGGAGAAGATGTCGAACTGACTAAATACAGCGGACGCAACGACTGCGAGCTGCGCTGGGGTTCCAACAAGATCGGCTTCTCGCTGGAAAGTAAGAAACCCTTTGAGTCCACCTTCCAGTCCGAATACTTCTTCAACAAACTGTTTGAGCCGGAAGCCAACAAAGAAGCCGACGAAAACAGTGAGTCCAGGCCAACGATTTTTGGACAGGCACCCCAGGGCACAAACGCCGAATTCCCGGCAACGACGGAAGAGCCGACCCAGGGACAGGATTCGACCCGGGGCGCCGACCCATCGGCCCCGCTGGCGGGCATAACCAGCCCGACCCCGCCTATTGCCACCCCGGCGAAGAACACGGCTACCGGACAGGCAGTTACCGAAGTGGGCGATAAAGCCATCTGGGAACCAGGCAAAAAATCCCTTCACGTACTGTATAACAATCACGTTTTCAGCGTTATGGCGCAGGTTCCGGGAAGCCCGGCTCAGGTGAAGCAGGGCGCCATAGGACTGGCGAAGCTGGTTATTCACTCGCTCGACGATCCCTCTGACGCCGTTCATAATAATTAAGTCAGCCGATCGGCGGGTCGGGCACCGTTCCCTTATTTATTGGAAAAGGAGTGGCCCATCACCCGTTGGTGCGGGTTCCTGAAGCATCGGCATTGCCTATATAACTCAACTCAACGTATGAAACGACTAAGCATTGCACTCATTATCATACTGCTGGCGGGCACATCAGACGCCTGGGCACAGGGAGGGTCTTTTCCCAGAAACAGCAACTCGGGGCGGCAGGGCTCTTCGCTGCAAAATAACGCCCGAAAGGCCAATACCAGCCAGACCATGGGCAACGGGGTTCCGTACAACAAAGATGCCGAGCAAAAACGGGCCATAGCCAAGGGATCGACCTCAACAAACGGCGGGCCCACGGTGAACCGGTCGCAATCAGCTTCCGCATCGGCACCCGCCACTGCCAAAGGCAAGAATATGGCTGGCAGCAAGTCATCCCAAAAGACGGGTAACCAGTAAACTCCATTAAACAAACAACAACTTAACGAACGAAAAACACTTATGCTAGCCATGAACTACCGAGGGCCGTTCCGCGTACGGGCCGCCCGAAAACCATACCCCGAAATCCTCCATCCGAGTGATGCGATTGTTCGGGTTACCCGGTCCTGTATCTGCGGGTCGGATTTGCACCTCTACCACGGGCTGGTACCCGACACGCGGGTAGGTATGACCTTCGGCCATGAATTTATTGGGGTGGTTGAAGAAATCGGCTCATCGGTAGAAAAGCTGTCGGTAGGTGATAACGTCATTGTTCCCTTCAATGTGGCCTGCGGCCAATGTGCGTTCTGTAAGCAGGGCCTCTTCGGCAACTGCCATGAATCCAATCCGGAAGCCACGGCGGTTGGCGGCATTTTCGGCTATTCGCATACGGCAGGGGGCTACGATGGTGGTCAGGCCGAATTTGTTCGGGTGCCCTATGCCGATGTAGGCCCCACGATCATTCCCGACTGGATGGACCATGACGACGCCGTTCTCCTGACCGATGTTGTCCCTACGGGCTACCAGGCAGCAGAAATGGGCGGCATCAAAAAAGGCGATACAGTCGTCGTTTTCGGAGCCGGGCCGGTAGGTATTATGGCTGCCAAATGCGCCTGGCTGTTTGGGGCCGGGCGGGTCATTGTGATTGACCACCTGGAATACCGTCTGGACTTCGTGAAGAAATACGCTCAGTGCGAAGCGTATAACTTTCGGTCGATGGATGATCCCGTTCTCTTCATCAAAAAAACCACCGACTGGTTTGGAGCCGACGTTTGTATTGACGCTGTGGGGGGCGATGCTTCCGGCAGTGCCCTGCAAACCATTACGGGCAAAAAGCTTCTGTTGCAGGCAGGCTCGGCCACGGCCCTTCACTGGGCCATCAACTCGGTGAAGAAAGGCGGTATTGTATCCATTGTGGGTGTTTACGGCCCAACGGACAACCTGGTGCCCATTGGCAATGTGCTCAATAAAGGCCTTACCATTCGCGCCAATCAGGCATCGGTGAAACGGTTGCTGCCCCGGCTCATCGACCATATTCAGGCCGGTCGGCTCAACCCGAAAGAGATCATTACCCACCGGGTGCCGCTGGAGGAAGTGTCGGATGCTTACCACATTTTCTCGGCCAAGCTCGACAACTGCATCAAACCGATCCTTATTCCCCCATCTGCCAGACAATAACCACCCGATCATGGAATCACCATCAATAATTGACCAGACACCAGCCGAATACGCGCACATCAAAGGATGGGGCGTAGACGCTGACCCAAATAACGAACCTACTTACCCGATCAAACACTATACGGGCGACGATCACAACCGGCTAAACTGGGAAAGACCACCCCAGCAGGCCGAAACGGTCGAAATCCTGCATTCCAACGAACGGCCTAACCTGACGGCCGTCTTTGGTACCTCATCGCCCCCGTCGGGCCTGAGCGGAGCGCTTCGCCGGTATGCCTTTACGTTCAGCGAGTCTGAATACGGCCATTGGCTCCCGCTCCTGCTGGCCGACCGAATCAATGTGGTTGAAGGTATTGTAGACGATCTGGCACACGGCCATATCCCCAACATATTTGCCGAGAAAGGCTGGAAAGCGGACTGGAAATATAACCGGACGGGACTGATTCAGAATGTACTGATCGGCGTTGCAGTGACCTCGCTCACCATCGCACTGCTTCGTCGGGATAAGAAGAAAAAGATATTTCGTTAACTGACCCAGGTTTCTATAAAACATTTGTGCGGTTCTTTTGGGGGTTCTACCCCACTCCACCCTTTGAAATAAAAAAAGGAGCTAAAGAGAATATAGCCGAAGCCCCTCCCCTTATTTCAAGGGGAGGGTTTGGAGTGGGGTGAATAACTAAGTATTTATTATAACCGACTAAAGAAAGGCCCCCAGCTCACTTTTGAACTGGGGGCCTTTCTTTGTAAGCACGTTGCTACAAACAAACTCGCCTGAACAGGAAGGGTATTCGTGGCAACGGCTGTCAGCGTCCCTGGTCGATACAAACGCCGACGTTGCTGACGCTTTACAACTTATTCAAAATCTCCTGAGACACTTTCAGGTGTGTTTTTATCAAGGGATGCGCGGCTTTGGCCACTCCTTTCAGGCTACTGTCCGATGCTCTGGACTCCACCGTCGACATAACGCCATCCAGTTTCTGGTGTCCCTTTACGCCACTTTCGCTCACATACATCCGGTCCAGTTCCTGCCCCGACATACCCTGTAGTTTGGTCACCATTGCCTGCGTTTCGGCATCGGGCGATGTAGGCAGCGTCACGCCTTTCGCCGACGCAATTTCCGTCAGCTTGGCCGACAGACCCGTTTGCTCATCCACTTCGGCCTGCGCCAGTTGCCGCACTTCGGGATTCGTCGCTTTCTGAACGGCGATCCGGCTCACCTCCAGCTGCATCATGCCGCCTTTGGCCACCTGCATCATCAGGTCTTGATCTGCCGACGATAGTTTTGTGCTGGTTGCCGAAACCGCACTGACGGCCGCAGCGCCTTTCTTATTCTGGCTGTCGAACGTCGACATACTCTCTTTTCCAACCATATTGGTTGTGCCGGCGCTCATAGCGCCACTGTTTTGCTGGGCCAGCGATACGCCCGTTACCGACAAGGCAAGCATACAGCCTGCGGCAATCGACTTAGTTTTCATAACGTGTTTTTTTGAGTTATTCCAGCCTAACAGCCTCGTCGGTGCAACTGTTTGTTTGCCTGCTTTTGCCGGACCGCTGCCTCACCCTCCCCTGATTTTGCAGACCGGAAGTACATAAAACAGTTCTCTTTAGTGAGTAAAACGAGTTAGTTGAGCGATCGCTCCGACTGGTTCCTTTTGTAGTTCACAAATCCATTCGTTAACCACAGCATCACGATGAACGATATGAACCCCCATTCTGCGGATGAGTACCCGGCGGCTGCCGACCTGGTCATGTTCTTATTGAACCGACGCGAAACACTGCTCAACAACTGGCGGACTGTTTGCGAAGCCGACCCTGAGCTAAAGAAAATCAGTGCACTCAGCCGTGAAGAGTTCAACAATATTATCCCCATCATCCTCGACACCCTGGATCAACTCCTGCAGGGTAAAAAGCCGGAGACCAACCCCATCATAGCGGCCCAATCGCACGGGTTGCAACGCTGGCAGAAGTCACTCGAATTGCCGGAATTACTAAAAGAACTGAGCCATTTATCGATCATTCTCTTTAACGAGATAAAACTCTTTCGGCAGCTTTTCCCCCAGTCCGACCCGGACGTTATTTTACAGGCGCAACAACATATTCTGGTGTTGATGAACGAAACGATCAGCGGCAGCATCACCAAACATAATGAACTCCAGCGGCTGGAAGCTGCAAACCGGGCGGCCAGCCTGGAGCAGGCCCTGCGCGAAATGGAAGACCTTTCCCGCCAGCGTGGCGACCTGCTGCGAACCTCCTCTCACGACCTGCGCAGCGGCCTTAGCCTGAGCATGGGCGCGGCTTATTTCCTTAAAATGGACGATCTGAGCAGCGAAGACCGTCAGCAATATGTCGACATGCTGAACCGCAACCTGACGACAGTTCAAACGCTGATTACGGGCCTGATGGACCTGGCTCGTCTGGAAGCGGGCCATGAACCTCTTCAGCTGGAGGAGTTCGATGCGGCTCAGTTACTGACTGATCTGGTCGCCGATGTTCAGCCGGTAGCTCTGGAGCGGGGTCTGATCCTGCGGGCAGATGGCCCCGCCAGCTTACGGGTCAAAACGGACCGGCTCAAAATCTATCGCATCGCGCAGAATTTACTCATCAATGCCTTACGATATACCCCATCAAGGCCCAACCATCCGGGCATGATCTCGGTATCCTGGTCGGCGGAGAGCGATTGGCGGTGGGGCTTTAGCATTCAGGATTCGGGCCTCGGCTTACCAACGGGCTTGTTACAGGCCTTTCGGAAACAACTTAATCCTACCGTAGAAGGAACGAGTACCCTCTCCGTGGATGAAGCTCAGCCGGTAGCGGTCAGGCCAACGAACGAGCATCAGCTACCCGATGATCTCCTGCGGGAGCGCACGGCCACTTCCAAAGAAGAAAAAGGGGAAGGTGTTGGCTTACAGATTGTGAAACGTCTTTGCGAATTGGTGGGTGCCAGTATGGAAATTGAAAGCATATCCGGTCGGGGCACACTCTTCAGAATTCGAATGCTGACCCAACCCGCGAAATAATACGCTTGAGACGACGATAGCCAGAACCAGCCCCCAACCGTGTAACCGGGGGCTTATCCTCACAATTGGTTCGGCCAAAAAACTACGCAAGCGGGGCGTTGGTTAGCGCGTTAAACGCAATACGTATGGAAAGCAAAGCAAAAATAGTTGGCCATCCGGCCCACCCGATACTCGTCGTTTTTCCGTTCGGCCTGCTGGCCACCTCCTTTATTTTCGACGTTGTTCGTCTCCTCAATAAAAACGCAACGATGGCCGAAGTTGCCTATTGGATGATAACGGCCGGTCTGATCAGTGGTGTGCTGGCGGCTGTTCCCGGCCTTATTGACTGGCTGGCCATTCCGGCCGGAACCCGTGCCAAACGCATTGGTCTGCTGCACGGAGTTGGCAATGTGGTGGTACTGGCCCTGTTTCTGGTCAGCTGGTTTCTCCGACATGACGAGCCGTCGCACACACCTCCTGCGCTGGCCTGGGTGATTTCGCTGGTAGCCTTCGGACTGGCCGCCGTAACAGGCTGGCTGGGGGGTGAGCTGGTCGACCGGCTGGGTGTAGGGGTTGATGACAATGCAAATCTGAATGCGCCTAATTCGCTTTCAGGTCGACCGGCAGCGGGCAATCCACCGGTCACCCGGTCGTCTATTTAAATGCATTGATGGAGTCCCGTTCTAAAAGTATCAAACATCAGGACTACGTTATGGGTTAAACGGATACATATACAACCTAAAACAAATGAAAACGCTCCATTCGATAGCTATTCTAGTCATCACCTTGCTCACGCTTGCCTCCTGTTCTACTAAAATGAGTTTTCTCAACTCGACCGTTGCCCCGGCCGCAACGGGGCAGGTGAACGTGAAAAAAGATAAAAATGCGAATTACAGCATCAATGTCCGGGTAAGAAATCTGGCTGAACCCAAGCAGCTGACACCCGCCAAGGAAACGTACATTGTCTGGATGGAATCTGATAAGGACCCGGTTAAAAAGCTGGGGCAGATAAAACCATCGTCCCGGGCATTGACCGGTAGTCTGACGGCTACTGACATTGGAAAACCCATTAATGTATTCATCACGGCGGAGGACAACGTTGATGTACAGTACCCTGATGGACAAACCGTGCTGACTACCAGAAAATAAACAAAGAGCCGAAAACAGAGAGCGCTCAAACGGTTTCGGGGAGGTGGTTATCCGCTATATCATAACGATGTGCGGGTAACCACCTCCCCGGAACCGTTTCTGTTGAATCTATTAACCAGACAACGAGGACTAACGTCATTGTTGTGCCAACAGCTTTCAATCGCCTGAGATTGGCGATACGGAAGTATTATTCTGTGTAGTGTAAAAAAACACTCCCTGCCCGTCCTGTCCGGGAATTCACCAGAAAAATCCAGCTTATTCGATAGCCAGGTCTGGCCATGCCACTGACAGGGTATACCTTTTTACCGACTCAAAAACATACCGCTTAGTAAATAGAAAGATATATATATCATTTGTTAATTTTTCAATAAATGAATAATCAGAATATATTTCTACATTAACCCCATAATCCACTAGGATATATCGACAATGTATTCATCTACCCATGTTTCAATCTGTTAACCAACAAGAATATGCTTATTACGCTACTGGTATTGGTGTACACCACTCCTCTTATTTTATCTTTGGCTTCACTGGCATGGATTCAAAAAACCAATCCCGAATCCTTTGACGATTTCCCGATTCTGTTCCGATCTGAATTTAAGACCCCTCACGAATCGGATTTTAGTCGTCGGTTTATTGTTACCATGTTCATGTTTGGGGCCTGTGTGCCCATTGCCAACTGGTTCGAACTAGGCTACATGGTTGAATGGTTTGTTGTCCAGTATACTTACAAACTAAAAACACAAAATACGTTAGCGCCAGAATCTGATAGCGCTTTCCCTGTGCTAAGTGAGGTTAATGACGCTTAGGCACACCACATACCTGCATGGCATGGCAATGACCATCAAAAAGCCCGACTATACGTATAGTCGGGCTTTTTGATGGTCATTGCCATGCCAGACCTACCCAAACAGTACGCAACTCCCATCGCCCCCTCCCCTGCCTCACGAATTAATTACCAGTTAGTGAGTTACTATAACGCTGGACCTTAATTCATATCCAGCCCTATTTTCCGGCAATTCTGGTGGTACAAATGATTATTTGTTAATTGGTACCCAAACGGGATTTTCTGAATAAAACAAACTACGGTCGTTTGGTAAATATCAAAAGGTGCGCTCTTGCTAGCATATTAATGTTCACACTGGATAAATAAAGCCATTGGCAGGGTCCATTCACTCACTTTGCCATACTAACAAAAGAGAAAGTAGCGCACAATGGGTTGTTAGTGCAGCGAGATTTATGGTCTGTCAGGCCCGAACGAAACCATACGGTTTGGCTGGCAACGCATAGAAACCCCTCGCAACTATTCAACTATGAGAAACACATACTTACGACGCTGGCTGATTCTGTCCAGCATTTTCTCTCTATTTTTTTCCTTCAACGCCCTCGCTCAAACCATTAGCGGTCAGGTGACGGATGCGACCACGGGGACTAGTTTACCCGGTGTTTCGGTGCTGGTCACCGGCCAGACAGCCGGTGCCATTACCGACGCCAATGGGTTGTATACTGTATCGGTCAGCCCCGGCAGTTACACCCTTCGCTTTAGTTTTGTGGGCTATACCACCCAGAACATTCCGGTTCAGGTAACGGCTGGCAATACCAGTACCGTATCGGTAAAGCTCGTTGAAGGGCTGGCGAGTTTGAATGAAGTGGTGGTGGTGGGATCTCGCTCCACGCAGGCCCGAACCAGTACCGAAACCGTAGCCCCGGTCGATGTTATTCAGTCGCGGGATTTACAGGCAACGGGACAGATCGACCTGACCCAGCAGCTGAACTTTGTGGCCCCGTCGTTTAATTCGTCCCGGCAAACCGTGTCGGACGGCACCGACCACATCGACCCGGCCACCCTGCGCGGCCTCGGCCCCGATCAGGTGCTGGTGTTGCTCAATGGCAAACGTCAGCACAACCAGGCGCTTATCAACATCAACGGCACCATCGGCCGTGGTTCGGTGGGGACAGATTTGAACGCCATTCCGAGTTCGGCTATTGAGCGTATTGAAGTGCTGCGCGATGGGGCGTCGTCGCAATACGGGTCCGATGCCATTGCGGGCGTCATTAACCTTCGGCTGAAAGAGCGGCCCGGCACGACGGTCAACGCCCAGTTGGGGCAGTATTACAAAGGCGATGGACAGGTAGCACAAGTTGGCATCAACCACGGTTTTAAACTCGGCGAAAAAGGGTTCCTGAGTCTGACGGGCGAGTTTCGCCATCGGGGCTCCACCAACCGGGCGGGCGATTATACCGGGCCGGTGTATGTGAACTGGAACGTAGGCCAGCAAACGGGCGAGAGTGCAGCCGCGTATATAGCCCGCCGACAGGGGCTTTATCAGCAGGACCAGACGTTGATTCAACAGAATAACTTCAGCCTGAAAAATAACCTTCTGGTCGGCAACGCCCGCATCGAGAACGCCGGTTTCTTCCTGAACGCCCGTGTCCCGATTGCCAACAGCAACGCCAGTTTCTATGCGTCGGGCGGGCTGAACTACCGACGGGGTGTGGCGGCTGGTTTCTATCGTTACCCCTACCAGACATCGCAGGTTATCACGGCCCTTTATCCCAATGGATTCCTGCCCAATATTCAATCGAGTATCAACGACCAGTCGCTGCTGGTGGGCGTCAATGGCGAAACGAACGGCTGGCGCTGGGACATCAGCAATGTGTATGGCGGCAACTCGTTCCGCTTCGACGTGACTAATTCCAACAACGCGTCGCTGGCGTATCTGGGCACCTTTAACAACCCCACTTCGTTCTACGCCGGTACACTGAGTTTTTACCAGAATTCGGCCGATGCCAGTGCCGCTAAAGATTTCGGGAAGCAACTGGGGCTGACCTCATTTAACGTGGCCACCGGCATTACCTACCGCAACGATCAGTACCGGATCAATCCGGGCGAAGCGGCATCTTACCTGAACTTCAGCCCCACGTCGGGGCAGATTGGCGGTTCGCAGGTGTTTCCCGGCTATCAACCGGCCAACGCCGTCAATGCCACCCGTAACGTATATGGTGCCTACATCGACCTGGAGTCGGATCTAACGACCCGGCTGCTGCTTAACGCAGCGGGGCGCTACGAGTATTACAGTGATTTTGGCGGAAATCTGGCCGGAAAAATTGCGGCCCGTTACCGGTTTAGCGAAGCCTTTTCGCTGCGTGGCTCGATTAGCAATGGCTTCCGGGCGCCTTCGCTGCACCAGCGGTACTTTAGCGCCATCAGCACGGTCTTCGTCTCGAACGGCACCATTCTGGAACCCCGTCAAACGGGTACCTTCCGCAACGACAGTCCCATTGCCCAGGCTTTCGGTGTACCCCCGCTGGGAGCTGAACGCTCCACCAACTACAGCATTGGGATCACCTCGCGGCCTTTACCGAATGTGAGCGTGACCGTCGATGCCTATCAGATCAACATCACCAACCGCATTATCTACAGCAACCAGTTCTCGCGCGGCACATCGGGGGCGGGATTGATCGTGGCCAATATCCTGAACGGAGCCGGACAGACGGATGTGAACAGCGCCCAGTTTTTTGCCAATGCCGTGAACACCCAAACGCAGGGTATCGACGTGGTTATAGCCACAAACCCACGCCTGAGAACGGGTACGCTGGACATAACGCTGGCCGCCAACTTCAACCAGACGAAGCTCGTGGGCGACATAAAGCGGCCCGCCAACGTTCCAACGGATGCCACGTTCGGTAACTTCCTCTTCAACCGGCAGGATAGCGCCCGGCTAACGGTAGCTCAGCCAAAGAGCAAAGTACAGCTGACCTTCAACTACCGGCTGCGCAAGTTTGGTGCGGTGCTGCGTTTCTCGCGCTTCGGCACGGTGCAAGCTTACGACCCCGCCAACCCGGCCCTCGACGAGATCCAGAACCCAAAGCTCATCACCGACCTGAGTTTCTCGTACCGGATTCACAAGAATCTCAATATGACCGTCGGCGCTAACAACCTGTTCGATATTTACCCCGATCCGCTACGCGTGACCAACTACCCCACACCGGAGCGGTATGGTTCGGCAGCACTGGACAACTCGTCGTTCGGCCGGTTCGTTTACAGCCGCAGTGCCACCCAGTTTGGCTTCAACGGCGGGTATTATTTTGTGAATCTGGCGGCAAATTTTTAGAAGCGAGAGCGGGTTTGGGGAACAGGTCAAACGCCATATCTTGACGATATGGCGTTTGACCTGTTCCCCAAACCACGCCCTGCAAACATGTAATCTCAGCGGGCATCCGTCATTTATCAGGAACCACTCCCTCATTCCTGCCAATGCCTGCTAAACGATTTGACTGGTCAGGGGTATACTACCGTGTACAGTTACTCACAAAAGTCATTACGTTATGAATTTAACTTCCGCAACCAGCGCCCCAACGCTGCAGGACCCGCTCACTAAATACCCGCAACCGCCTTATTCGAATGAGGAGCAGCCAACGCCCGGAACTGAAGCGGAGATGCAGCCCAAAGCCGACCATGGCGAGACCTCGTATAAAGGGTCGGGCAAGCTAACGGGCCGCAAAGCGCTCATTACCGGGGGCGATTCAGGTATTGGCCGGGCGGTGGCGATTGCTTTTGCCCGCGAAGGAGCCGATGTGCTGATTTCTTACCTCAACGAAGATGAAGATGCTCAGGAAACCGCTCGTTACGTGGAAGAGGCCGGCCGAAAAGCCATACTCGTACCGGGCGACATCAGCGACGAAGCGCACTGCAAACAGCTCATTCAACGGGCCGTCGATGAACTTGGTGGGCTGGACATTCTGGTGAACAATGCCGCTTACCAGATGGCCCATGAGTCGTTGCAGGATATCAGCAGCGAAGAGCTGGACCATACATTCCGCACGAACATTTTTGCGATGTTTTACCTGTGCAAAGCAGCCGAAGAACACCTTAAGCCCGGCAGTACCATTGTGAATACGACCTCCGTAAACGCCTACAAACCCGGTCCTCAGTTGCTGGCCTATGCCGCCACCAAAGCAGCTATCCAGAATTTCTCAGCGAACTTGGCGCAGGTATGGGCCGAAAAAGGCATCCGGGTCAACTGTGTAGCTCCGGGCCCTATCTGGACTCCGCTTATTCCTTCGACCATGCCGCCGGAACGGGTCAAAAACTTTGGACAGGATGTACCCCTTAAACGGGCTGGTCAGCCTGCCGAACTGGCCCCTATATACGTACTGCTGGCCTCCGACGAATCGAGTTACATGACCGGCAGCACCGTACAGGTAACGGGTGGTACGCCAACGATCTAACGAGGCAAAAGCGGACTCGAACAAAAACTTCCCGCACCATGAAATTAGGCGAACGGCTGCTTAAGCAACTTAGTAAAAAGTACGAACCGTCTGCGATGATTGCGTTCCGATTCGGGCGATACGACGTGGCAACTAAAACCGATGAGGAAGGAAATCCCCGGCTGGCCTTCGTCGGCAAAGCCGATGAACGGGGTATTATCAAAGGCGATCAGTTTACCCGTCGGCTGGTCAAAGACAGCCATGGAGTTACGGTTAGGGATCATTGGGACTATAAAGGAAAAGTATAAAAAAACGGCTATTCGTACATACCCGGCATATTTATCAGGCCTGTACGAATAGCCGCTATTTTTCAATTAATAGTATGAATATCACCCTGAAAGTCTGGCGCCAGAAAAACACCAGTTCGCCGGGCAAATTAGTTGAATACAAACTGGCAAATATCGACCCGGACATGTCGTTTCTGGAGATGTTTGATATCCTCAACGGCGAACTAACTACGAAAGGCGAGCAGATCATTGCCTACGATCACGACTGCCGGGAAGGCATCTGCGGCTCGTGTGCCATGTACGTGAACGGCCGGGCGCATGGGCCGCAAACGGGCGCTACGGTCTGTCAGCTCTACATGCGCAGCTTTAACGATGGCGACACCATTGTGGTCGAACCCTGGCGGGCACGGGGATTTCCGGTCATCAAGGATCTGTCGACCGATCGCTCCGCCTTCGACCGGATTGTACAGGCGGGGGGCTACATATCCGTCAACACGGGAGCGGCTCCCGAAGCCAACGAAATTCTGGTACCCCTCGATGTACAGGAACGAACGATGGATGCCGCTTCCTGCATTGCCTGTGGTGCCTGCGTAGCTGCCTGTAAGAACGCATCGGCTATGTTGTTTGTAAGTGCGCAGGTATCCCGTTTTGCCCTACTGCCGCAGGGACAACCCGAACGCAGAATGCGCGCTGAGCGTATGGTGGCCCAGATGGATTCGGAAGGCTTTGGTGCCTGTTCATTTACGGGGGCCTGCGCGGTAGAATGCCCGGCGTCGGTATCGCTGGAGAATATAGCCCGGCTGAATCGGGAATATCTGGGCGCTAAAATCCGATAAACACCTGTCTTGGAAGGCAAATAAACCGCTGCCTGTTCATTGCTTTTTCGGTCAGCAACCAACAAAGCGCCGTTTCCTCACAGGATCGAATGAGTAAGGCCCTTTTTGCCGGACAACGCGTTTTTCTGATGAGTGCATAAACCGATGAACGCTTAACAAAATCAATTCAACTTTATGAAAACATCAATGATGGCGGTTGCGCTGCTTATAGCAGTGGCCGTGGGTGCTCAGGCACAATCGGGTAGTAACACAGGAAATACATCCACGGGAACGACCGGTTCAGGTTCGGGCAACACCCGGTCAGGCGCTACGACTTCAGGTCGCAATTCGGGGCAAAGCGGAACATCCGGTATGTCGTCGGGTGGTTCGGGCCGCAGTGCCAATTCAACCGTAGGTTCCGGCACGAGTGGTTCGGCTTCGGGCGCTGGTGTTGGTACCGTCAGCGGCCAGTCGGGCAGCACGTCCGGTCAGGGCAGCATGAGCGGCAGTAAATCGGGCAGCAAAAACAAAAAGCAAAAAACAAGCAGCAGCAGCGGTTCGGGCTCAGGGAGCAATCAGTAGTAAATACCCGGATTCGAAAGAACCGATTGATCTTATGACGTAGTGCAGGCCTGACCCATCTTACACGGGTCTTGCCAAAGGTGTTCAACAAGGATAGATAAATGATCGCCTATGAGAGTCCGAATCTGTTCATAATCATTTGTTCAGATTTGGACTCTTCTGCGAATGGGTAGAGGATTATTTGATCAACATGCTGACAGTTAAAGATATTACGATCGTTATCGTTACCCGAAACCGCGTCGGTACGTTACTCCGGACGCTGGGCAAATTAAGTGCCCTTCCGCAGCAGCCGCCCATTATTGTCGTCGATAATGCTTCGACGGATGGCACGCCGGATCGGGTCAAAGCGGCCTTTCCATCCGTAACCGTACTGGCTCTTCATGCGAATAAGTTTTGTGCGGCACGCAACGAAGGTGTTCGACTGGCTAAAACCTGCCTGATTTCATTTTGCGATGACGATTCGTTCTGGCAACCCGAAGCCCTGGGCAGGGCAGCGGCCTACTTTAGTAAATACACACACCTTGGGGCGCTTGGCGGGAAAATACTGATCGGTGAAAAGGAAGAGCTGGATTCTGTTTGTGACGCCATGCTTCACAGTCCTTTAACCGACCCCCGACCATTACCAGGCCCGGCTGTTCTGGGCTTTGTCTGCTGCGCGGTGGTGGTTCGTCGGGAAGCATTTCTAAGCGTCGGGGGTTTCGACAGCCGGTTTGCCATCGCGGGCGAAGAGCGTATGTTCTCCGTTGATATGCGCACAAAAGGCTGGAGTTTAGCGTATGCCGAAGACATGGTCGCGCACCACTATCCCTCTCAACTGCGAAATGTAGCGCAGCGCACCCAGCACATAACCCGGGATACGCTTTGGTACTACTGGCTGCGTCGACCCGCTTACTATGCCATGCGTCACACCCTGTTGATTCTTAAACAACTCAAAAAGGACGTCAACATTCGC
Source organism: Spirosoma aerophilum (assembly GCF_054782495.1). Lineage (NCBI taxonomy): Bacteria > Pseudomonadati > Bacteroidota > Cytophagia > Cytophagales > Cytophagaceae > Spirosoma > Spirosoma aerophilum. The sequence continues at coordinate 119,789 of NZ_BAAGSJ010000050.1, forward strand.
CAGGGCTTTTGGGAAGCGATAAAAGCGGCACCTAATATACTGCTTGATCGGCGGGTCGTGCCGCAACCGATTGAAGAACAGATCCTTAAAATAGAAAGTTTTTATTGACCGATATATCCATTCTGACGTTGTCTGCCTATCGATAACGTACTGCATCACCTTAACGTCAAATGCATGAAAATCAAACCTATCGTCGACCAGATTCAGCACGAGATCAACGTAGCCAAAGGCGAGGAAACGAGAGATCTTTTTTACTCAAGTGAACGCACTTATCCAACAAGCGAGGAAGCCCTGAACGCCTTTGCCCGATCGGTCGAAAAGCTGCGGCATGTGAATGACTGGTCGTCTTTATCCAGCCTGACGGCAGACTTTGTTCTGCACGATTCAACGGGAGGGCCAAAGTCCGCTACCGGACCCGAAGCAGGCGATTATATACAGATCATTCTGCCCGGCCCGATGCCGGAGAACTGGGTTCGGGTGACTCACGTGGCCTTTGGCGAAAGGCAGGCAGAGTTTACGGTTCAGCCTAGCAAAGACCCTCGAAACAACGATTCGGACCAGATTGAGCACTTTTTCCAAAAGGAAGCCAGCAGCACGTTCCGGGTGGCGGTGGCGGGCAACACACTTACGGCCTGCGAAATTGGCAAAAATGAGGCTATCAACAACCAAGAGCCTGAAGCCGGGGACCGATCGGTTCTCAACACCCTGTTAGCCGAAGGAGGCTGGCTTTTTTACCAAAAAATGCAGTGGAAACTACTGACCGATTACCTCGTTCATTTGTAGACTTTTCCCTGCACCGCTTCCAAACTTTTTTAGGATAGCTGCGGCACTTCAGAACCGCCCCAGTACGTGTCTGAACGCGCATTGCGCCAGACCCAATACGACACGCATACCTCTTTGTAAACCAGCCCTCTCCCCCGCCTGACCTTCCGGCGAATAGTCTCTTCACAAGAGCAGACAGCACGGCATTTATCCGTTCGCTTAATAGGCATACGCTTCTACTTAATTTACGAACAGGTGTGCCTGTCATGGCAGCCATTTTACCTGACTGGCGACGACCGGGTCTGTGCAAACGGGAATGCTTAGTCTGCGGATTGATTCGATAACCATTGGCACCGAGGCCTCGAGGCCATTTAGGCAAAATCCGAACTACAGCGCAAAATACGCCAGTATATTTTCTCGGAAGCCCCTAAAACCATCGCTCGGCAATACCTCATAACGGGCGTTTGGAAGGACGGCTTATTGGCCAATGGGCCATTACACAACCCCAGTTTATAGACTGTTTGCTACAAACAAAAGACGTAGAAATCTTAACAATTCCTGATTGACTAACTTTTTACTCACCAACCGATTAGTAAACATTTTTTATCAAATGTTACTACGTATGTATATATATAGTCTAAATGTTAATCTACCTAAAAATCTGCCCTGGTCTTTCAGTTAGTCAATATAATATTGACATATGATTTAATAGAAAATGGAAGAAGTCGTTAATTTTTTAACTCATTACTCATCTTATTTGTATTACGGGTGTTTGCTGGGACTTATCACCTTTTTAAGTTACCATGTAGCCCCAAAGCCTGACTCCTTTTCTTTAAATGATCGCTGGTTTTTTGGGTTGGCCATAGTAGGGCTGCTCATTGCCCGGCTACCCAGTATTTTCTTCGCCGATTTGTTAAACGTGGATGAAACGCAGATGATTGCCGAGGCCCTCACACTGCTGCAGGATCCCGTTTACTGGCGATCGGTTGACGGTACAACCATCGGACCTATCAATAGCTATTTGCTGGCCTGGCCGGGGTTACTTCACCTACCTATTACTTACGTAACCTGCCGGTTGACGGCCATCGCGCTGCTGGGCCTGACCAGCTGGCTTTTGTTCACTGCCATGCGGGAGTGGCTTTCGCCAGTATCCAGTCGCCTGAGCTTACTGGTCTTTATGTTATTCCTGTGGTTCACCACCTATTTTGATTATTTACATTGCAGCAGTGAACTCCCGGCTTTACCCATCATCGCCTATTGCTGGCTGATGCTGGTCAGATTATATAAGCGGCCAACGTATTTTAAAGGCAAGCCTATAAACTGGTTAATGACCGGCTTTTTGGCGGGCCTGATTCCGTTCATCAAACTACAGGCTGTTCCTATCATTGCCATCATCGTATTAGCCCTGGTCGTTCGCCTGGCTAATCAGAGTACCAGAAAGCCGTTTTTTTCAGCGACAAACAAGCCCTTGGGATTAGTATTGGCCGGAGGGCTACTACCCAGTTTGTTGGTTATTGCCTGGGCTACACTGTTGGGAGTAACCGACCGAATGTTTGTGTTCTACTTTAAGTCTAATCTGTTTAACTACAGCGAATACTATAAAGATTTGTACCCAAATACCCAGTTGCCGATCTGGTCAAAGTTGGCCCGTCTGCCTTCTTTTTTTGCAGCTGAACCCACGTTTGGCCACTATGTCTGGTTATGCCTCCTGGCCACATCGCTGGCCATTGCCTGGCGGCTTTATGGTCAACATCAACTAACAACTGCTCATAAATGGCTGATTGGATGGTCTTTGTGTTGGCTGGGTATGGCCTGTTACGCGGTGGCCATGCCCGCTACTGAATATGGTCATCATTTATGGTTTGTGCTTTTGCCGCTCACCTGGCTGCTAAGCTTAGCTGTTCAGGAGCTTCTGGCAAACTGGAAAAGCCTGAGCATAAACCGGGGCCTGCTGGTAGCCATCACGATTGTACCGAGCCTGCTTCAGGTTGCAGCGGTTCATCAGGCGGGTATTAAAGAGGCCAATTACTACCTATATCAACTGGCTCACCAGCAAACAGCCAGGATGAACCCGGTTTCGTCCATCATCAGTTCCCGGGCCCTACCCGGTGATCGCCTGGTCGTTTGGGGGTGGCAAAACCGCTACCATGTCGACACCCAACTGCCGCAGGGTACCAGTGAGAACACCAGCTTTCGCAGCATGTATCCCCACTCGCTGCGTCAGGCTTACAGGCATAAATATCTGACGGATATACTGAGCAGCCAGCCAACCTTTTTTCTGGATGCAACGGGCCCTAATAGCCTGTTTATGAGCGACACAACCCGCTATCGGTTTGAGAATTTCAAACCACTGGCCCATTACATTGCTACGCACTACCAACTGGTTGGTCAGCTCGATCATGTGCGTATTTATCAACGGACCGACCGTGTCAGGCATTCCCAGCTCCTGGTGGGCAACGCTAATCAGTAGCCAACCACTGGCGACATAGTACTGAATGGGTTGATTTAGATGAGATCGTAAAAATCAACGGCTTAATAGACCCCTGCCTGCGACGAAAACGCTACAGGCCATCCCTTTTCGGGTAGGTCAAGGGACGGCCTGTTCTGGAATCTGTCAGTGACGATCGATAACACACGGGAAGCGTTTACCCTGAGATTCGTAACGAGCAGATGAGTGGCCCATCCAGTTCGAGGTGGTAGTGCATGATAGCCGGGCTGCCGGGGAACGTGCCGCTTACTTCGACGGTCAGCTCGGCCGTCGATCCGGTTTGACTGAAATCGACTGGTTTTAGCTGCGTATGGTACTTTTCGGTCGCCTGTAGTATCCATTGCTGGATTTCGTCCCGGCCCGAATACGACGCTCCTTCGTCGGACACGGTGGCTTCTGCGGTAAAAAACGCAGCAAAGGCTGGGCTATCCAGGTCGTTCTGTGCCCTAACGAGGCCTTGAATGTTATCAGGGAGTTTCATATGCATTGAGATTAGAATTTCGATTAATACCTGTTTGGTCAATACCCGCCTATAGCGTGGGGATGGTACCGCCGTCAATGACAAAGTCGGTGCCGGTGAGGTAGGCCGCCCGGGGCGAAACCAGGAAGCCGACCAGATCAGCTACTTCCTGTGGCCAGGCGGGTCGGCCGAAGGGAATACCCCCCAGGGCATCCATCACCCCCTGAGCCGCCTGTTCAGCCGTTCCCCCTGAGCTTTCGGCGATACGCTCCATCATGCGGCTCGATGCCGTGGTCATAATCCAGCCCGGCGATACAGTAAGCACGCGTACCCCTTTCGGTGCGACTTCATTCGACAGGCTTTTACTATAATTGACCAGGGCAGCTTTGGCAGCGGCATAAGGCAGCGTGGCGTCATAGAGAGGTAATTTCGCCTGTATGGACGCAATGTGAATAATGACTCCTTCCCCGCGCCTGATCATGCCGGGCAGTAATCCGCGGTCCAGCCGTACGGGCGCCAGCAGATTCGTCTGAAACGATGTCTCCCAGTCCTCATCAGCGAGCGCGGCAAACCCACCCCCCGGCGTTTCCGAGCCCCCCATATTATTAACCAGGATATCCAGATGGCCGAATGTATCGAGTATCTCGTCGATTACTAGTTGGGTGCCGTCCGGTTTGCTTAAATCGGCAGCGATAAAATGGGTGCCGATTGTTTGGTCTTCCGGCTTGTTTCTGGCCGTAATGATTACCGTGGCCCCCGCTGCCAACAGGCGATCGGCGATGGCCTTACCTGTTCCTTTACTGCCTCCGGTCACCAGGGCAATTTTGCCCGTCAATTCGTTGTCAACGCTAAAGTCCATAACGCGGTTGATTTGTTCAGGGCAAATTTCGGGCGTACGACAGGCGCTGACAAGTACGGACATACGAATCAGATAGGGATAAATTTATCCCTATTGACCGGCCACAGCGCCTATGGTTATCTTTGTCGTATGTACGAACGAAAGACACTGCCCGAGTTGAACTGCGGACTCGACCTGATTGGCGAAGTCCTCTACGGGAAATGGAAGATGCGGCTTTTGTGGTTCATCCACGAAGGCTATCAGCGCCCCAGCGAGCTGCAGCGGAAAATTCCGGGGGCTTCCCGGCGCGTGCTGAACGTACAGTTAAAGGAGTTGGAAAGCCATGAATTGATTGGGAAAGTGATTTACCCAGTGGTCCCGCCCAGAGTGGACTATTACCTCACCGATTTCGGGAAATCGCTCATTCCCGTTATTGCCGCCATCGGGCAATGGGGCGATCAGCATGACGGGCGCTTGCGGACACTCATTCTGAAGAACATCAACCCCCAGTCATGATAACAGCCCCCATAGGTGGTTACTAATCGCCTTCGTTCACACTTCTCCCGAGAGAATTTTTTTCCGGTGCAACTCGCCCCAGCTGCGCAGGGATTCAATGACCCCACCCAGGGTTTCACTATGCGGTGTCAGCGTATAGGTGACTTTGACTGGATAGGTATCGTAGACGGTTCGTCTGACCAACCCGTTTACCTCCATATCCCGTAACTCTTTCGAGAGCATTCGGTCCGTAATTCCATGGACTTCTTTGGAAATTTCGCCAAACCGCTTCTCCCCAAAGGTGAGGGCCACAATAATGGGCAGCTTCCATTTACCATTCAATACGTCCAGCGCATCCCGGATAGGCCGTAATGTACTGATGCACTCGGAGTGCTTTAGATCCGTCGTTTCCATTTTAGGTAGATGTCCTGTTTACTATACTCAAGTATAGGGCTATACTATAGTATAGTACTTACAAAAGTATAGCTTAAGGCGTAAATTTGCATCATCAATGATGAGCGAAATTTTCCGCTGGATCAAAAAAGACAGGAGCATGAATAGTCATAGGAAACTAGTCAAAATATATACTCCTCCTACGCAACAGGGGTTTTTGGGGCCTGGTCATTTGGCCAGACCGGTTATTCAGGTCGACTTCACAGAAAGTGATCCATTTATCATGTTGATGGATGATCGACTCAACAAGCAGGATGAGCAAGCCGTGGGCGGTCCGCATCCGCATGCGGGCTTTGAAACCGTATCCCTGCTCCTGGAAGGCAGCCTGGGCGACGAGGCTTACCAGATGAAAGGGGGCGATTTACAGCTCATGACGGCAGGTAGTGGTATTGTCCATAGCGAAACCATCGAAGGGGAAGCGTCCATGCGCCTGTTGCAGTTATGGCTGAATCTACCCAAAAAAGATCGCTGGGCCACGCCACGCGTACAGGATCTGCCGGTAGAGAAAGTACCTGTTGCAACCCATAATGGTATAGCGATAAAGGTTTATAGTGGTTCGCTGGCGGGAGTAACGTCACCCATTCAGAATTATACACCCCTTATCATCGCGGATATTCATTTGCAGCCCGGCACCTCTACCGTTCAACACCTCCCGGCCTCGTTTACTACGTTTCTGTATGTGCTGGAGGGCAGTTTGCGGGTGGGCGACGAGGCCCAGGAACTCCATCAGGATCAAGTCGGCTGGCTGGATAGATACGATGAGGAGACAGGAAGCGAACTTAAGCTGACAAGCGGTGAAACCGGAGCGCGGGTCATTCTTTATGCCGGAGAACCGCAAGGGGATGCCATCGTGTCGCATGGTCCCTTCATTGGCGATAGACAGGAGGATATCCGCCGACTCTATCAGGAATACCGACAGGGAAAAATGCACCCGATCGCCACCGTTGAGGCTTCGCAACGGATTCTCTACTGACCATGACTTTGCCTCGGGCAGAGTCCAGACACGTTCTCAACACGTACAAATCAATAATTTTCAGTCACATGTCAACAACCAAATGGGTCCTTGACCCCACGCACAGCGAATTAGGCTTTAAGATCAAACACCTGATGATCAGCAATGTCTCGGGTTCTTTCCAACAGTTTCAGGTAGAAGCTGAAACCCAGGATGACGACTTTAGTACCGCTCAAATACGGGCCACTGCCGAGATTGCGTCCATCCATACGAACAATGAGCAACGCGACCACCACCTGCGCAACTCCGATTTTTTTGCAGCCGAAACCTATCCTCAGTTAAGCTTCCAATCGACAAAAGTCGAGAAGCTGTCTGATGACCTGTTCACGGTCTACGGAGATCTAACGATGAAAGGCGTTACCAAACCAGTCGCATTAACGGTTGAATACAGTGGGGTGACGAAAGACCCGTGGGGTGGCGTCCGGGCGGGCTATACCATCAGTGGAAAAATCAACCGTAGCGATTGGGGCATTACCTTCAATGGCGTTCTGGAAACGGGCGGGGTGGCACTCGGGGAAGAAGTAAAGGTTAACAGTGAAATCCAGCTGGTCAAACAGCTTGAACCGGTAGTCGCCTAAACATCGGTATTGTAGTAAGCAGCCGTTTAAAATCGATGCCACAAGCTGGCGAAGGATTTAAACGGCTGCTTACTCGTTTTTGGTTAGCCGAACCCAATCAAAAGGGTTAGCCCCAAACAGCTCGGTAAGCTCGACAAGGTCTGCCGATATCACAGCTGAGCGAGGGCCAATTTGACACAGGTAGAGTACGCTTTATCGAAGGTCTTAATTGGTATTAACCCAGTCAGGCGGCTTATTCAGAGACGCGTTGACAGTTCAGTTTTTACCCCCGCGCCTGGCGGTTAACCCACGCAGACCAGTTACTAAACATGTGGAGTATACGCCTTAAGAAAAACTCTTTACGCTACAGAGCCCTGGTAGACTCCCTCTCGAAAGGGAACAAGTGCATTTAGTGACAAATTATGTTTTTTAACGGGCCGCCCCACTTTGGTGCGGAGAACTCCAGTCAGTAGCATGAGAAATCGATTGATTTACAAAGTCCTTCCCTTTTTTGCCGGTGTAATTTTTCTTTTCAGCAGTTTTAAGGCGACAAGCCAATCGATGAGTTTAAGCTCGAAGGTTGGCTCCAATAACATCACCTTGTCACTGAACAAAAATGGAGCGTTGCATTACAGCGTATCACACCGAAACAAACCCATTATTGCCGATTCTCCACTTGGCCTAACCTGCGACGATCAGAATTTTACGACTGGGTTATCCGTCGTGACCGTTTCACCCATTGGCATAAGAAAGGAGCAATACGATTTGAAGGTGAGTAACGTCAAAACGATAAATCAGGTTTTTGACACGAAGAGTGTAACGTTTAAAAATCGTTCGGGGGCGCTCATGATCATCGATTTGGTGACCGGAAAAGAGGGCGTTGCCTTCCGCTACCGGTTTCCGGATCAGGATAAAAAAACACGGGTGATCAACAACGAAATAACAGGATTTCAGATTGAAAAAGATGCCAGGGGCTGGTTGCAGCCTTATAACAAAGCGGGAAAGGTCACCCCGGGCTATGAAGATTTTTACCTCAACGTACATCCCGGCGACTCAATCAGCCATCCCCGCAATCCTTCGGTGGGGTGGTGTATGCCTGCCCTTTTTCAGGTAAATGAGAAGAAAAACTGGGTTTTGCTGGCTGAGTCCGGAACGGATAGGTCGTTTCCAGGTTGCCATTTGCAACCCGATTCCAAGGGGGGGCTGTATAAAATCGCTTTTGCGGAAAAAGACGAAAAATATAACCTTCCCCTGGGCAACGACAATCGGCCAACATCGAGTCTTCCCTGGACGATGCCCTGGCGGGTGATCATCATTGGTGACCAGGCCGGAGATATCCTGCTGTCAAGTTTGATTACGGATTTGGCACCAGCCTCTAAACTTGACGATACGTCCTGGATCGAACCGGGCAAAGCCACCTGGTCCTGGTGGTCACATCCCGAAGATCATACCCCTGGAATGTATAACGCCTTTACGGATCTTGCGGCCTCTTTCGGTTTTGGCTACACGCTGTTTGACGCGGGCTGGGAGAAGGCCAACGCCGAAGGAGGTATCATTGCCAAAGCGACTGCCAGGGGGATCAAGCCCATGGTATGGGCGTACTCGGCTGCGTATTTCGACCCGGAACAAAGAAGAAAGAAATTTAAAGAATTGGCGGCAATGGGCGTCAAGGGGGTTAAAATCGACTTTTGGTGCTCAGACCGCCAGGAGGTGATGGGATGCTTCCAGTCACTTTTTGAAGATGCCGCCAAAGCGCATTTATTGGTCAACCTGCATGGCACGACCGTTCCCCGAGGCTGGCATCGAACCTGGCCCAATTTTATGACAGCCGAAGCTGTTTTGGGCACGGAACATTATTTTTATGAAGCCCGATATCCAGCGTTAGCCGCCGAGCAGAATACCGTGTTGCCCTTCACCCGAAATGTAGCCGGCCCTACCGATTACACCCCGTTTGCGCTGACTATCCGAAAATACCCCCGATTGAACACCGCGGTCCATGAACTGGCTACGGCTATGATCTACACATCGGGGATCATCAATTTTGCGGATTCTAAAGAGGTATTTGATTCACTGCCGGTGCCGGTTCGACAGTTATTGAAAGACATGCCTGCCACCTGGGATAAAACGGAAAGTATTGTCGCTGAGCCGGGGGAGCAGATCATCCTCGCTCGTCAGAAGGGGAGCCTTTCGTATATTGTCGGAATCAATGGGACGGATAAAGCAGTACCAGTCAAACTGAATCTGGCCAGGTATGCCAGGGGCTTTTCGAAATTTAGCGTCATTTCGGAAGGCGAAAATCCATTGATGGGCTTTAAAACGGAGACATACCCCATTACCTCTACCTGGCAATACGCTTTCGCTCCCAAAGGCGGCTTTATTATCCAGTTTGTTAAGTAGTAAGGCTGATCGGGTCAGGGCATTAACCTTTCCGGTAGTCAACGCCAAAAAACGCTCTTGCCTGAGAGAGGAGAGCTCCTTTTGTCTGCTTCTCAAGATGGAGCATTCTAAGAGACGGCCTGTTTTGGCACCCGCATGCGCGTGAAACAGGTTTACAAACCACCGCTATAACGCCCGAAAGACTGGTTGTACTTGGTGTCCAATTCCTTCATTTTTAAACTACTCAATAGCTGAGTATTTCGCTATTCAGTAAGCATGAGCAACGTATGTGCTAATTGAATTGTATCCGCCTGTACGTTACTAAATACCACTTCAGCGGCTTTCGATACGTACTAATAAGCTTCAGCTAGGGCTGTGTTGCCTTTATCCGTTAATTTGATGAGTTTAGCGCCCCTATCGGCCGGATCAGCCCGTTCAACAATATAACTTCCTTCCGGTTATCCACTAGTCGCTTTCATGCCCGTCGTATACTCGGCGCCCCCAAAGGTCGTTTAACCATTCTTCATTTTATCGCTTCAAGCGCTGACCTATTAATTGCTGTTTATCTTGACCAGTCGTAAACAATCCCATGAAAATTACAAGCTTTACGTATGCATGAATGGTGGCAAGACCTTGTACTTTTTATCGAAACAATACTAATTAGTTCTGTGAAGAGGGTAGTCCACTGGTAGCAGTGACCGCATATTGCAGACTTTCGTTGATTTGCCCGGACCTGAGTCCTCCAACTTTTACGCTGCATAAACCCGTTATGTGCGGCTATGCTTCAAATTAATGCTGATTCAGGCGTCAGGATGGATTACCAATCGTATGATAGAAAAGCATGAATTTTACACATCTAGTAAAAGGTACAATTGAAGAAACCATTAATACTTATTGTTGACGAACCCACCTTGAGAGTGAAATCTGGTACACTGTCTTCAAGTAACCATCAATCTGAGTCTAACCAGATTTACCGGGATTTTAATTTTGTGCGATAGTAATCAAATAAGGAAGTTTCTTTAGTTGTCAACTTTACTTTATTGAGCCGTTAAGACTTAAATAAAGTACGACGCAATAGAATATATTCTACTCTATATCCCAAAGGCTTTTAACAATAGCTCTTGCCTTGGAAAAATTAAGCGCTTTTCCCAATTCACTAACCAGCATCTCCCGATCCTGCCTAAGTTCTTCCGGAAAGTTCTCTGAATCCAACTTGGCTTTCGCAAACTGAGGCATAGCAAACGCATGCCGGTAAGAGCGCACCAAATTATCAAGGCATTCCTTTAACGCTTCTTTTCGTTGAAGCTCTCTCTTTACCTTTAGATTTTCCTCGACATCATCTACTCTAAGCAAATCCTGATATTTTCCTCCCCAGTAACAGGCAGCGGCCCAAAATGTACGGCGGTAGGTCGAATAACGGGGGAGAAGTTTTCGGTTCGCAGTTGATGGAACCCGTATGAACCGGTTCCAGTCTGCAAACAAAAATGACGCAATTCCTTCATAATCAACCTCAAGCTTCATTAGTTTAGCAAGGGTATCGTACTGTGTGTAGTATAAGGTGTCGAACGGCTTCTCCACTTTTATCAGGATTGCAGCACTGGCCTCAGGGTATTTTTGGTGGACTGATGAGACAACGCCAAACATATGCCTTAAATGATCGGATCGATTACTTCCTGGTACTGGAATTGTAAAGGTGAGTGTATAAAGTTTGTCAGGAAATACTATGCGAAACCAAGTGTTTCCGTCATAATACAGATTACCCCGTACCTCTTTACCATAATATCTGATTTTAACAACATCCCCTTCTATGTACAGAGGTAAAAGCTCTAGAATTGGTCCTTTATCGGGTAGCCTAAGACCAGTTTCAGTGTCTTTCGTTAAGCAATAACATTCAAATACGCCTGAAAGCTTTGGGTGAGTATTGGTACGTTTAGACGGGCCCTGAGACTGCCCATTTGCTTCCCGTCTGCGTTCAGGAATGTAGTCAAGCAACGGAATGTCTGTGAAATGGTCGTAAGCCCCAACCCCATCCAAGCCAAAAAACTCCTGAAACGTTGAATTTGCCAATTGATTTTTGATAGCTACCCCAAGTTCGCGCCGACTGAGTCGAATAAATTCATTTGATTCGTCTTCATCATCCCCAAGTTGCTTTAGGATGATTTTTCCAGATGTGATCAGGCCATTATCAGCAACACCTGCAAAAATTCCGCGTAGATTATTTTTGTCACTCGTTTGTAAATAGTAATGGTATTTATGTGAGTCTTGCTGTGCATTATAGGAAAATTGAATTGTGATCACATCGCCATATTTGCGCATGTAACCAACATCAATCTCATCTATGTTCTCCGTGTTAGCCGACGCATTGTTTTTGCTAACATGCCGAGTGTAGCTGTGCACAGTTCCATCCTCCATAATGATGGTGCGCCGACTTTTAAAGTTGTGTTCGCTGGAGTGAAATGTGAAAAAGTAGGCTTCGTAAGTGCCCTTAAATCCCTTTAATCGTTCGTATTGATCAAATAATGGAAGTTCTGCATCTGTTTGAATAGTGCGTTCAGGCACTTTTATTCGCCTGTTAGCCAACAAAAACGAGATGTAATCCGGAACGTCTTTTATTTTTCGCTGATTGCTATCAGCGCTTATATTTTCCAGATAAGGTGATTCTTCAATAGAAGACTGATTAGATAGACGTAGTACCACCATACCACTTACCGGAATGTGGCTATCCCGATTGACCCCATTAAAACAGCCCAGCATTATCTGACGTTTATCCTTGTCCTTCGACGCGTACAGGACTAACAGACGACCACCTGCTCTATGCGGAGATTGCCGTACTTTATCATCCTCCAACAGGATAAACAGGTTTTCCTCGTCCTGCCAAACCTTTCCCTCTAAATACGATTTTGTTTTCGACTTCTTCTTGTAGTGATAAACCATCCTGGCACCACTCCAATCCTGGTTGATGAGCAGACTGGAGATACCAATCTGGTCCTGGTCTGTCCGCCAATAAAAGCAGTCATATAACCGTCCTGGCTGTTGCTCATGCTTCCGTATCTCAGGTACCGGATCAAGCCTAATAAAGGGCCTATCTGAATTTGTTGGCTTCTGGTAATTGATATAGTAAGTATACTCATCGAGAAGAAACACCAGAAAATTTACCAGTGTATCCTTGTGATTCGTCTCCCGTTTTAGCTGACCAGGCCACAACGTTTCGAGAGTATAATTTTTGAGTGTGCTGTAGCTTTCACATCTTTTCTTCTTATGTCCGGCCTGAATGGCTATTTCCAGGTCCTTTTTGCGCCCCCTTCGTGGCGATTCCAGAATAGTGTCAATGACTCTGACCAGACAGGTACGAATTTGTTCAGCAGCAAGATCATATAAGGCTGTTTTGTAGTCGTTTAGCTCAAAAATCATGTGGCATGGAAAGTGTAAAATCAACACATTAACTTAATATTAGCTACAAAAAACTGAATTAGCTGTAAAATACTCCATTTCGAGAGGTTTGTCTGAATATTCAGACAAAGCCAACATCTACCCCATTGGCGTTAACTGATTTTGCACGAAATTTTATTGCGTTTAGCTGAAAAATTCTAATCAACAAATAAGTCAACAAAGGCTTTAGAAGAATTTTATACTGATATCTGTTGTTTTAATAGAAACGACTTTCACCATGATACAGATACTGACCCGACTTGGCTTGTGGATCGCTCGTGTCACATGGGCCTATTATTTAATCAATGACTTAAAGCTTCTGCACTTACCAGAACATTTAGAGCCTATGGCTTTTGCCTTGTACGTTGGACTTATGTTATGGAAGATTAGTGTGGCTCATGCGGATATTGAGCATGACGATGAGCACAATACCCACTTAAGCAAACTAAACCGGATTGCACTCGGCATACTGGTTGTTGCCTGTGTGTCTGAATTTTTCCGTATTACAGACCTGAATGATTCTTCAGCTATTATTAATAACCTAGCTCACTGCGCTTTAACCATTCTTTTATTTGTGGGTGGTGAGCTGCTGTTCGATGCACTATTACTGACACGTGCCAAGAACAAACGTCTATCCTGGAAGGCAATTATGCGACAGTTGAAGAAATCGTTCAATGTTAAATCAGTAACCGGTAAGTCAGTAACTGGCGTTTCAAAGCCGCCAAAAAAAAGCAAGTCTGTTAATCTTTCTCAGACGTTGGCTGTCGATGAATCAGGCCGGTTGCTAGACTCAGGCAATTCAATCACGCTTACCGACATTACCACAGAAAAGTCAGATGATGATGACCTTAACCAACCGACAAACAATTTAAATAATACACCAATTCTATAACAGCTAACTACGTGATGTTGTGGATTAACGTCCAAGCGGTATCCAGGATTGGACGTTAATCCGCCATCTGTCATCTGAGTAACTCCCCCAACGCTGGTCATCCAATTTGTAGTTGGTGAGGTAATCTGCACGTAGCCGTTTCCGGCACCGGCAAAACGCCTGTCATCATATTGTCGGCAAATGGCCATTTATGAGTCATTCACCAGATCGGTATTACGAGTCGGTATAAAGCCGCCAGACCGTACTTTATCAGGTAATATTATTTCCTGCTGCGTACGGCATCAGAATTTGTGGTACTTAGACAGAAAAGGGGTATGCTAAAAAAAAAGGAAGGGTTTGCCGGACAGCGCAGTTGCGTGTTGCCAGCGGAACTGACACGACAAATTGCCGTACATCCTCTTTGCGAAGCGCTCTACATTACCGATATGGGGTATTACCCCCATGCGGCATTTCACAGCCGGGAACGGCGGAAAGGCAGCCATCAGCACATCCTGATTTACTGTGTGAAGGGGGAAGGCTGGTATTACCTGAACGATCAAAAACACACGGTAAAACCGAACCAGGTCTTTATCCTGCCCGCTCATAAAGCCCATCGATACGGCACAGACGATACAAATCCCTGGACTATTTACTGGCTTCACTTCACGGGTTCGCGGGCGCAGCACTTCCTGGATTTTCTGCAACAGGAATCGGGCAAATTACTCATAACCGTCTCCCCCCAACCCGAACGGTTTCAACTTTTCGAGGACATCCTGTCGCATGTGGAGATGTCGTACAACATGGATAGCATCGTGTACGCCAACAGCAGTCTGGCCCGTTTTCTGGCGACGTTTAATAACGCCGTGTACAAGCCCAATACCATCAACCGCGTAGAACAGGATCCGATTAGCCAGACCATCACGTTCATGAAAGAAAATCTCAGCCAGTCGCTCAAGCTGGAAGAACTGGCGGAGATAGCGGGTATGTCGGCGTCTCATTATTCGGCGGTTTTTCGCGAGAAGGTACAGAGTGCGCCGATCAATTTCTTTACGTTCCTGAAAATTCAGGAAGCCTGTCGGCTTCTCGAAAACACGCAGTTACGCATTAAAGAAGTGGCGTATCAGATTGGCTACGCCGACCCCTATCACTTCAGCCGGGTCTTCACGAACGTTATGGGCGTTTCGCCCCGCGATTTTCGTAAACTGAGGAAGGTTTAAGGTGCTGAACGGATGTTCTCGCATAACCTTCAGTCAATACCGTAACCCTTCTTCGTCAGGTTCGCGAACGCTATTCGGTCACTTCGTGTGTGAGCAGGAAATCGACCATGTCCCGGTGGATGATAGCGCCCTGATGGTTGGTATCCAGCTTCAGTACTTTATCAAAATAAGCGATGGCCTGACTCATGTTGCCGTTGCCCAAACCCAGGTTGCCGAGGGCTATCAGGTAATAACAGTGAATCCGGTTGCGTTCGTTGAGGTCCGTGTCGAAAACCAGCATGTCGGGCAGTGATACAGCAAAATAGTCGAGTTTGATCTCGTCGTTCAGGTGTGATTCACCGTACTGAATCAGCTTCGTGAACAGCCGTTCGGCCCGTTCGTGATCGTTTAGCTTTTTCCAGGCTAACCCCTGATAAACAAGTTTGTCGGGTTGCTGATCGTTATAGAAAATGGCCTGTACGGGCGCATCAAGGCCCTCCGTGGCTCGTTCGAAAAACGCGGTGGCCGTTGCCGTATCGCCCAGCGCTTCGTAAGCCAGCCCTTTCAAATAGAAAATGTCGTTCTCCTGTACGCCGTACAGTTTCCCTTCGCCCAGGTTATGCGGATAGGTTTCGGCGGCCGTCAGCAGCTCAAGGCTTGTCGCCGGATCATCAGCCCGCAGCGCCTGTTTGGCCAACTCGATATGGCTTATCAAATACTGACCGACGACTTTACCCTCGCCCCCCTCCCATGGGTGAAACTGCCGGGTGGCCAGCAACTGCCGGGCGGTCTGGTACTGGCCTAACTGGTTATACAGCGTGATGCGTTCGAGGTATAAATCATCCCGCTGCTCGGTGGCCGTAAGGTGTTCTTCCAGCAACGCCAGCCTGCCCTCGGGGGCGTAGTTCAGCTTTTTGTATAACTGATCCAATTCCATCAGCACCCGGGCATCGGACGTATCGAGCGCGAACGCTTTCTCCAGCATTCGAAGCGCATCGTCTGACCGTTGCAGCTTGTTTTGATAGGCCAGCGACAGGTTGCGGAACACCGTCGGAAAGGTATCGTCCAGCTGGGTCGATTGCTCCCAGGCGGCAATGGCTTCGGGGTATTGCCGGTTGCCGTACCAGAAATTACCGAGGTAGTAGAGCGTACGGGCGTGGTTGTAATCGGTCTTCGTTGCGGCCCATTGCAACACAATCAACTCGTCGAGCCGGTTGGGAAATACAAAATCCGGTTTCGCTTCCGTTGCTTTCTTTAGATAAGTCGCACTCCGGTCGTTTTGCCCCAGCCGGTCATAGAAATAAGCCAGAAAATAATAAACGATGGGGTAAACGGTGGATGATGAGTCGACGAATTTCAGTAGTAATTCAGCTGCTTCCTCATACAGCCCGGCGCGGCTGTAATCCAGCGCGTACTCCAGGTAGTTGTGAACATACTGCCGCATGAGTTTTTTTAACGCCTGCTGTGCTGTAGACCCGGTCGGCTCAGCCAATCCGGATACATGTTCAGTCGGCAAAGGCGTCGCGTTATGGGCATCCTTACCCGCATCGATCAGCACCCGCTCGAACAGACAGCCGAAATGAAATTTATCAATGGCCAGCGTATCGTCAATGAGCCGCCGGGCCTCCTCCGTTTGGCCTGTTTTGCGGAGCAGTGCGGCCTTCAGATGCCGGGCCGAGTGCCCATGCCAGTTTCGTACCAGCGATTGTTCCACCAGGTCGAGGGCTTGTGTGTAGTTTTTCCGACGGGTAGCAATACGGGCGAGTTCGAGAAAACTGGTATCCTGCCAGGCGGCATTCCAGGTGGCTTTGTAGAACGCGTCGAAGGCGTCGTCGTACCGGCCCATACGGGTCAGGCACAAACCCAGGTTGTAATACGCTTCGCCATCGTAGGGGTTCGGGTTGCGAGCCGTTAGCGTGTGGATAGCCGCCCGGAAATGCGGTTCGGCTTTGGCAAATTGCCCATGTTTGTGGTACCACAGCCCCATCGCGTTATGGCAGCGGCTGTCGTTCGGGTCCCGACGGAGGGCCTCTCCGTAGTAATCCGTTGCCGAATAGGTGGCGTGGCGATACTGCTCGATGTGCTGGCCCGTCAGGAATAGCTGTTCATTATTTTCAACATCGGCCGGGGCTTTGGCGGCAATGGCCGGTTCCGGAATGGTGGGTTCAGCACTGCTCTTGTCGGGCTGGTAAGCTACCAGCTCAACGCCCTCGGCGGTGGTCACACGCACCCGAACATCGGTTTGGTTGCTTACCGGTATGGATATAGAATACAGGAACGGATTAACTGGCGAGAGATCAGCGCGCTGCTCAAAAATGATCCTACCGGCATCGGTCACCTGTATCGAAGCACCCGGATAAGAAGCTGTCGTATAGGCGCTTATTTGTATTTCGTTCGCCTTAAACTCCAGATTAACAGCCGCATCCCTGGTAGCGTTTTTAACAATACCAATTTCGCTGTAGGGCATGAAGTACTGCACAAACGTGCGTTCTTCATTGGGCATAATCCACGAAAAATCAGGCTGATTGTCGGTAAATACACCCGTCATTAACTCCACATACGGGCCGTCTTCATCGGTCAGGTTACGGTCCCAGGCATACCCAAATTCGCCGTTGCCCCACGTCCACTGCTTTTTACCGGGCGACAGGTGGTGACTGGCTACGTGCAGCAGCCCCCCTTTGGTATCGTGCTCGTACCCACCCACAAAATCGTACTTCGACTCGACCGCCATGTAGGATGTCGGAACTTGAATATTTTTGTAGCGCGAAATATCCGTTCCCGGCGAATAATCGACTTTGTAATAGGTGCCTTTTGCTATTGGAAAGGATGAAACGTCCCGGCGGCCGTGGTCGAAAACAGCATGCACATCGGGCGGAAACACCGACTGGTAATGGTCGTTCACTTTCAGAGCGGGGTTGCTCCACCAGAGAAACGTCTGCGGCACGTCGGTCCGGTTATAGAGAACGCCCTGAATTTCGAGGTAAGCCTTACCGGGATGCAGGCGGAAACCAGCCATGCCTTTCGTGCCGAACATCCGCTCCACCTCGCTCACCCACACCGTTTTAGACCCGTCGGCATGTTCTTCCGTCGTGAAATCGACGGCCTCGAACGTACTGGGCCGGTGGTGCTGCGGCCAGTTGAACTCAATACCACCCGAAATCCAGGGGCCCGTCAGGCCTACGAGGGCGGGTTTGATAACCTGGTTGTAATAAACAAAGTGGCGATTTTTGACCTTGTCGAACGCCATCTGAACCCGCCCGCCCAGTTGCGGCAGAATCATGATTTTAAGGTACTCGTTTTCCAGATAGACCGCCTGATAGGTCTGGTCTTCTTTCTGGTCAGAAATCTTTTCGATAACAGCGTTTGGGTATACCACGCCACTGCTTCCCTGATACACCCGTTTCTCCAGAAACATCGGATTTTTTTCGGGCGTCCCTACGCCATATGTGGGGATAGTTACGGGTTCTTCCCAGACACGAACTTCCTGTGTGGTCATGTTATGATGTGTTTACTAAAGGTCTATTAAGTATATGTGTAGTCGTAATCAGGCAAACAGGTAAATATGTAAGTACTTGACAACTAAAGGCTTGACGATCAAATGTCAATTCACCGATTACCTATTTTACCAATCAGCGACTACTTGAAAGGGGTGACCAATTGACTTGGATACACCCATTATTATTATCCATCGACTAAAACCACTTCATCAACTCATCAACAATCAGGGCATGCCCGACTTCGTTGGGGTGGTTGACCTGCGACATATACCGGCTCAGACTATCGCCCTGCTGACGTTTGGCGTCGAACGCCTGATAGCTGTCTATCAGTCCCGTCTGGTATGTATCCGCTAGCCGGCGAATCTGGTTAGTGTGTTGAATCAGTTCGTTATCGGGTTTACTCATGTCTACGCTCAAATCGGGCGAGGGCGTGAGCAGAACAACTTTAATCCCAGCCTGCTGGGCCTGTTCAATCATCGTCTGCCATGCCTGCAGGGCCTTTTTTAAGCCGATTCGACGGTCGTTGAGGGCGTAGTCGATGAACAGAACATGGGGTTTGTGGGGCAGTACATCGGTCTTGAACCGGGCGGCTCCCTGTTCGGATTGCTCCCCGCCGATGGCCGTTACCAGCACATTGATCACAGCCATGGGATACCGTTCTTTCAGGCGTTTCAGCAACTGATTTGGGTACGCTCCCAGGGTGTTGACAACGGGCGTTTTGAAGTACCCCGCCGGAACGCTGTGCCCGTGAAACAGCAGCGTAATGGACCTGTTTTTCGGCCACTCTTTTGTCAGTTCAGTCTTGATGTCGGCCAGATACGTGGCCGGGTCAGCCACACCGGATGGCCTCGGGCGGGAAGCCGTCAACAGAGCAAGAAGGACAAAAACAGCCGCCAGCTGAGGGGTTCGTTTCATGAGATAATTTAGTTTTTAAGCGCCTGCCCGGCTTTTTTTGCCGTGAGGGCATTGACCTCGTCAGCAGAAAGCGTGCCGGTCGGGTCAAATGCCTTCGTATTCATGTAGTTTAGTAAGCTGTGCCGCAGTTGCCGGGCAACCGGGCGGTTTTCCAGGTCGCTGCTAATGTCGAAACTACAGAGTATTAGCCTGCCAGTGCCCACTTTCGCTTCCACGATGCTTGCCAGATACCGGTTATTGGCGAAGTTGTCGATTTGCCGTACAATGGGGGTCAATTTGTTATCGGGCAGGATCATCGTAGTCGATTTAGTACACAAATCCCACCACTGCCAGTCGGTATGAAAATCGGTCGGGAAGTCGCGGAGTGCGGGGTGCCGGGGGTCGCAGAGCAGCCCCATCGTGATGGCCTGCGCCGGAAAGTGAACCGGGCTCCAGAACACAGGAACGAACTTCCCTTCCATCCCCTCCATCTGTCTGTAGTCGGGATTGAGCAAAACGTTCCTGCCTTGCGCCAATGCCTGCATAGCCTCGCTGGTTGATTGAGTGAAGACCACATCCGCCGAAGCCTCGGGTATGCTGGCCGGGTACACCCAGACGTGCCAGGTGTTTTTGTAAGGCGTTCCGGGCAAGGACAGGGTCAGCGTGAGTAGTTTGGCGGTTTTAATGCCCGACAGGTTGGCGACGATCCGGCCGAGTGCGAAGCCGTTTCCCACCGGTACCGTCGTTTTTGGGAGCTTCCCGCCAGCCAGTTGCTTTCCGGTTTCGTCGCGCAGTGCCCATTCCGGCGTTACGTTCGTCAACGGGGCAGCTCCGAAGTTAGCCAGTTCAGCCGTAGCCGTGAACGTCTCGACGTTGGTATAAGTCGCCTTGGGGAAGCGGACCAACGGCACGACAGCCGAGCAGAACTGCCGGAATTCGTCAGCGGTCAGGATGCCCTTACTGTCCCAGAAAGCATCCAGCAACCCAATATCCGCCGTACCCTGTCCCGGAAAATCGTGCAGATCGAGCAGTTGAATCCCGCTGGCGCCTTTGGTACGCAGCAGCCGTTCCAGTTCCTCTTTATAGAGAATGGCCGCCAGTTTTCCACTGGCTTTCAGATAGCTGTCGGCAAGCGGCAGCAATCCTTTCTTTTGCAGATCATTTCGAATTGACACCAGACTAATCGGTTCCAGCACACCCGTATATTTACTGATTTCAGCCATGTTTGGGAACACCGCATACTGCCCCACTTCGTGCGTCACGAGTGGTACGGGCATACCCACTACAGAGGCCGAATAATCATCGGCGAAGGCGGGCGGTTGCTGGTTGAAAACGCCCTGTCCGCGAACCCAGCCCAGCTTGGTCCGTTGCGTGATAAAGTAGTCGTCAGCGGGTTCGGGCCAGTTTCCGTGGGGTGGCTGAAACGAGTAAGATGTGGTGGTGTACAAATGTCGTTTGTCGGTCTGCTGAAGGTGCCTCATCAGATCGGTCAGGAAGGGGATTCGCCCTTCCAGCTCGTTGCCCATCGACCAGAAACAGAACGACGGATGATTGCCGTATTCCCGGCTCATGCGGGCCGCTTCATTCCGGATAAACTGGTCAGCTTTCGGATCTTCGCCCACCTGCAGGCTCCATAAGGGCAGCTCAATCTGCAAATAAAAGCCCAGCGAATCTGCCACCTCGAAAGCCGCTTCGGGCGGGCACCAGGAATGGAACCGGATATGGTTCAGGCCATATTGTCGGGCCGTCTGAAATACCTTTCCCCAACCCGCGCGATCGGTGGGTGGATGGCCCGTAAGCGGGAAGATAGCGCATTCGAGCGTACCCCGCAGAAATAACCGGCGACCGTTGATGTGCAGCAAACTACGCTCATTCGTCAGCTGCCGAATACCGAATGTCGTTTTGGCCGAACTCTTTATAGGGGCATTGTCGGCGACAAATTCGGCCATCAGGTGATAGATTGACGGCGAGAATTCATCCCAAAGCTGTTTGTTCTTACCCAGATCATAAATCACGTTTACCTGTTGCTGCCCTGTATCCACACGTATCGTTTGCCTGGAAACGGGCAGATCTTTCCCGTTCACGCGGGCTTGTAGGTGCAGCGTTCCGGAAGCCGCCCGGCCCGTTCTGTTTTGCAGCTCTACCTGCACCCCAACCGTGGTTGTGTTCGACGTTTCTGTGCGGAGGTGACGGATATAAACCGGGTCGTGAGCGGTAAGGGTAAGCTTACCAATGGCTCCGTTCCAGATCGTTTGCGTGCCATCGGTGTAGGCATGGGCTAAATTCTGGTAGCTGATTTCGTACTGCCGGCTGTTGTTGATGCGGAGCAGAATCGTATGTGTGCCCGGCGTCAGCAGGGTTGTCAGGTTGTAACGGTGGGGTGTGGTCAGGCTTTCCTGTTGCCGGGTACTCGCTTCGTTGCCATCGACAAATACCCGACTTTGCCAGAGTACCCGTTCCAGCATTAGCTCAATTTCTTTGCCCTGCCAACTGGCCGAAATAGTGACGGTGCGCCGATACCAGGCCGTACCGATATAGCGATGTTTACGGGCGAGTTGATATAAGGCTTCGCGGTCGAGCGATGGCCTGAGGGTGAGCGAATCGCCCAGCCCGGCTTCATCCGTGGTGCCCGGCAACGCCATCTTATAAGGATAGGTAGCGTTCAGCCAGCGGTGTGCCCCGCCATCCAGATTCGTATCAAAAGCCACGTCCCATGTCCCTGCCAGTGATAACTCATTCTGGGCAAAGACAGATAATGGCAGGCAGATAACACTGAGGAAGAGGAAAGCAGGCAGGCGCATAGGTAAATGGAGAGTTCAGCGTAGATACAGGGGATAAAGGGTCTGTTTTATGTCTAATGGGAAGCCATTCCTGCCTCGACGTTCGGTAAAATAGAGTGGCAGTTCCTCGCTGGTCGGAATGTTCAAAAACGGTTAGTGAGGCATGAAAACTTCTTCCATCTCTTCCAGTGTCTTGCCTTTGGTTTCGCGTACGTTGCGGAGAACAAAAACAAACCCAATCAGGCAGATACCGGCATACAGCCAGAAAGGCCCAAAAGTGCCCATCGTTTCGGCGAGGATGGGAAAGGTGAAGACAAGAATGAAGTAGGACCCCCACAGCGCCAGGATCGCCACCGACGAAGCCAGGCCACGTACCCGGTTCGGGAAAATCTCGGAAATAAGTACCCAGGTTACTGGCGCCAGTGAGGTGGCGTACGTGGCAATGGCGAGCAGCACAAAGATGGATAATAATCCTGCTGACGCGCCGGTTTGCAAAAGCGTCGCAATGATGACGTACAGAACACTCAATCCAATGGCCCCAAACAGCATCAGCGGCTTACGACCCAACCTGTCGAC
This sequence comes from Spirosoma aerophilum, assembly GCF_054782495.1. Taxonomy (NCBI): domain Bacteria; kingdom Pseudomonadati; phylum Bacteroidota; class Cytophagia; order Cytophagales; family Cytophagaceae; genus Spirosoma; species Spirosoma aerophilum. The sequence continues at coordinate 142,473 of NZ_BAAGSJ010000050.1, forward strand.
TTGCCACATCGCGACCACGGTAAACAGCAGGTTGACGATGCCAATGGCCACCGTTTCGAACAGTTGCCGATCCAGGTTAGCGCCAACGGTTTCGAAAATGGTGGAGGTGTAATTGAATACGACATTGATACCGCACAACTGCTGAAATACTGCCAGCCCGATCCCCACGAAAACAGCCGCCCGGATGCCCGGTACCAGTAATTCAGACAAAGCGACCTTTGTCCTGTTCTCCGCCGAAAGATGAACATCGGCCACTGTCTTTTCAGCAAAAGCGGCACCGCCAATACGCTCCAGAATAACCGTCCCCCTGTCGACCATACCGCGCTGAATCAGCCAGCGGGGGCTCTCCGGCAGCCAGACGACACCGAACAGGAATAAAAGCGATGGGACAGCCCCCAGCCCGAACATCAATCGCCAGGCATCAGGACCATTATCAGCCAGACCGTAGTTGACCAGATTAGTAATCAGAATACCAATGACGATGGTCAGCTGGTTTATGGCCACATTACGCCCCCGAATTTCGGCGGGTGAGACTTCGGCAATATACATCGGACTGAGCATAGAGGCCATTCCCACGCCAATACCCGCCACGAAACGGGCTACCATAAACGTCGTCAGCGAACCGGCCAGCGCCATACCGATAGACGACACAGCAAAGACACCGGCGGCTACCATCAGCGCCGGTCGTCGGCCGTAACGATCCGCCAGTCGGCCCGCTACGATGCATCCCGCCATACACCCCAGGGCCAGCGTCCCCGTCAGAAAACCCTCCCACCAGGCCGTCAGGCCAAACACATCCCGCAGCAACGGCAAAGCTCCGGCAATCACGGCGAAGTCGAACCCGAAGAGGTAACCGCCCAACGCTGAGATGAAGGAAATGCCCAAAGAATAATTCGTATTGATGCGGGTGTCTTCCATGTGTAGTTTTTAACTATTCGGTTATAGAGTTGCAAAAATATCAGTTCGTTTTGGCCCTATACATAGTCATTCTTACGGAAAAGTTGGATGAAATGATGAAAACGAACAGGTCGATAGTAGTACCGGCTGATTTTCAGGGAACCAGATAAGGCATAGTGTTAAAAAATCATTAAATCATCCATTATTATCAAGATTCTCTCCATTGAATAAATGAGCCTGGCCCGTCAATTTTGCAAATAATAGACTTAACCTGATAAAAGTTTGTATTTTATCAGTACCAACAAATCAACAGATTCTCATTCTCTCCCAATCCAGTCCTATAATTTAACGCTCATAAGCTTATGCAAAACACTTTACGATGCCTGCAACTAATCTGTTTGCTGGCCATGTCAACACTCACCGTTCTGGCCCAGTCTCCTGTATCGGGACGGGTGACGGGGGAGCAGAATGAAAGCATTCCCGGCGTAACGGTGTCGGTAAAAGGCACCACTCGCGGAACGACAACGGATGCTACGGGAACCTTCAAAATTAACGCAACCAGCAATGAAACGCTGGTATTCAGCTATGTAGGGTACATCAGTCAGGAAACACTGGTAGGCAGCAAAACGGATTTCGCCGTTAAACTCGTCCCCGACACCCGGAGCCTGGAAGAGATTGTGGTAGTGGGGTACGGTACCGTTAAGAAAAGTGATTTGACCGGTTCCGTATCAACCATCAAAGCCGAAGCGATCAAAGAAATGCCGGTGGTTTCTGTCGACCAGGCCATTCAGGCACGGGCAGCGGGTGTACAGGTCACACAGAGTTCAGCCGCTCCGGGCGGGGGAATATCCATCCGGGTGCGCGGGGCCAACTCCATCAACAGCGGTAGTGAGCCGCTCTATGTTATTGATGGCTTTCCTCTGTATCCAGACAATGGCGCTATCGGCACCGGGGGCAACCGCCAGCCAACCAACGCCATGGCGACCATCAACCCAAATGAAATTGAGAGCATCGAAATTCTGAAAGATGCCTCGGCAACGTCTATTTACGGCTCGCGGGGCGCTAACGGTGTGGTGCTCATCACCACCAAACGGGGTAAGGAAGGCCAGAGCCGGGTCGATTATGAAGGGTCGTATTCGACGCAAACCATTGCCCGCAACATCGACGTGCTGAACGGTGCCGACTACGCCCGTTACCTGAATATTCTCGAAAAAAGTCAGGGCGGTAGTCCGCGCTTTACCGATGCCCAGATCAGTCAGATTGGGCAGGGCACGAACTGGATGGATGCCATTTCACGTACGGGCGGCCTGTCGAATCACCAGCTTTCGTTTACGGGCGGAAACAAATCCATGCGCTACGCCGTGGTGGGTAACTACGTAACCAATAAGGGCGTTATCGAAAATACGTTCTTCAAACGTTACGGTTTCCGGCTCAATCTCGATAATGATTTTCTGAATGGCCGGGCTACGCTGAGCAACAGCTGGTCGTACAACCGGACGGGAAACAGCAACGTTCCGACGGATCGGGGTGGCCCGGGCGGTATCATCATTACGGCACTTGGCCTCGACCCAACGGTGCCGATTTACGACACCAACGGCAACTACAACTACCCCAGTTACGATCAGCGGTTCAATACCAACCCATTGGCCGAAGCACAGCAGGGCTACGACCGCGACAACCTGAACCGGTTGTTTGGTACCACCGCCCTCACGTTCAACATCATTGACGGCCTTAAATTCCGGACCAGCATAGGAGCCGATGTACTGAATGCCGAACGAACTACATTTTATAATAGCTCTACGTACCTCGGTCGGCAGTACGATCGGCAGCTGGAGAAAGCAGACCGGAACGTAACCAGCCTGTTAAACGAAAACATCCTGAGTTATAACAAACAGCTCGCACCGGGCCATACCATCGACGTGACGATGGGATATACCTACCAGAAAGAGAACAACCTGTACAATGCGGTGGCCACGCGGGGACTACCTTCCGACGACGCACTGTCGGTAAACCTGCAAAACGGCAGCAAGCCGCAGATTCCATTTTCGGGTCGGCAGGACTGGACCCTGCAATCCATGCTGGGCCGGGTGAATTATAACCTCAACGACCGGTACCTGCTCACGTTCACCTTCCGGCGCGATGGTTCGTCCAAATTCGGGCCAAACAACAAATGGGCTACTTTCCCGTCGGGCGCTATCGGGTGGCGGGTCGTTAACGAGAACTTCTTCCAGAACTCATCCCTGGGTAAGGTATTCAACGACTTCAAGTTCCGGGCCAGCTATGGCCTGACGGGTAACTCGCAGATTCCGGTGTACCGGTCGGTGGGTGGTCTGGTGCCGTACAACTACGTGTTGGGCAGCAACCTGGTGGCGGGCTACGGCCCCGACCGGATTGCCAACCCTGACCTCAAATGGGAAAGTACGGCCATGCTGGATCTTGGTCTGGACCTGGCTCTGCTGAATAACCGGCTCTCTATGACCTTCGACGTATTCAGCAACAAAACCAGTGATCTGCTACTCGATGTGTCGATTCCACAAAGTACCGGATTCAGTACCATCCTGCTCAATTCGGGGTCGCTGACCAACAAAGGCATTGAGTTTTCGACCAACTACAAGGTCATCAGCAGCAAAGCCCTGACCTGGGATGTGAGTGGCAACATTTCGGTGTTGCGCAATGAAATCACCAGCCTGGGACAGAGTACGCCCTTCTTCGCCAACAGCACGAGCGGTCACCTGGGCGTTTTCGGGAGCTGGGTAGAAGCGGGCAATCCCATTGGTGTGTGGAAAGGCTATAAGTACACGGGCCTTTTCCAGACCGACGAAGAAGCCAAAACCTTTGCGGCCCGCGCAGGCTACCCGAAATATGAAGACGTGAACGGCGATGGTAAATACACGTCCGACGACTACCAGATCATTGGCAATCCGAACCCGAAGTTTACGTGGGGCCTGAACTCTACCGTGAAGGTCAGCAACTTCGATTTCTCGATTTTCTTCCGGGGCGTACATTGCAATCAGGTGCGTAACCTGCAGCAGTCCGAAATGGGGGATGGTGTTCAGAAAATCAACCAGATCGCCAACATCCTGACCGATTCCTGGACGCCCACCAACACGGGTGCCAGCCGCCCCGTTATTGATGGTCGCCGGGACTTTATCTCCTTCCGCCGGTCGTCGTTCTTCATCCAGGATGGCTCGTTTGTCCGGTTGCAGAATGTGGTACTGGGCTATACCGTACCCGTCAGAACGAAGTTTATTCGCAGCGCCCGCGTTTACGCCAGCGGCCAGAATCTATTCCTGATCACAAAGTACAAAGGCTTCGATCCCGAGGTGAACAACCAGGGACAGAACAACCTGAACCGGGGCGACGATTATGATGCGTACCCCCGCGCCCGAATGCTGACATTCGGTGTAAATCTTGGCTTATAACCTCAGAACCTTTAAAGACAACATTCAGCATGAAAATCAATCTGTCTCCCCGAATTGCTTATCCGCTTGTGGTGGCACTGATGGCCGCTGGCGCCGGTTGTTCGGACCTCAAGGAAACCCCGGACTTCATCAACCCGGACACATTCTATAAATCGGCCAAGGAACTCCAGTTGGGGGTCAACGGCGTTTATGACGACGTGAACTCCGGCTTCTCCGGCTATTTCTACGATCGCTACGTATTCGAGTGCCTCACCGGCGACCAGATCGGCTGGGAAAAAGGGCCGTTGCAGTATAACCTCGGCAACGTCAGCTCGGCGGATGAGTACATCGAAGCATACTGGTCCATCAGCTACCGATCCATCAACCGGGCCAATGCCGTTATCGAAACTGCCGACGCGATGAAAGATCCCACCAACGATGCGCTGGTGAAGCGTTTGAAAGGGGAAGCGCAGTTTCTGCGGGCTTTTTATTACTACGGTCTGTTGAGTTATTTCGACAACCCGCCCCTGACCACCAAATCGACAAAAGGCATCAGCGAACTCCCCAGTAATACGGGGGGCAAACGGGCGGTTATCGACCAGATCTATGCGGATGCTAAAGCCGCTGCCGAGGTGCTGCCCGCTTCCTATACGGGTGCCGATGCCGGCCGGGCGACGAAATGGGCCGCCAAAGCGATTCTGATGAAGGCACAGCTGTGGGACGAGAAATGGGCCGATGCCAAAGCTACCGCCGAGGATATTGTCAACAACAGCGGCATTCAGCTGTTTGACAACTTCGCCTACAACTTCGACCAGGCTCACGAAAATCAGGGGGAACGTTTATTTGAAGGCCAGGTATCGGCCGCAGCCAACGCCAACGAATACAATGTGCATTCAGCGCACTTCAACCCGGAAGACTACCCAAGCGAACTGGGCGGAGCGGGCTGGAGCTGGCTGAGTGCCACGCAGGAGTTTCGGGCTTCGTACGATGATAAGGACAAACGAATTGATGGCACTTTTATCGAGACGTACCCTACGGGCCGCTTTGGTAAAATTGACGGGGCTTACCCAATGGTAAAATGGAGTCCAAAAGCAGACTTTAACCTGTCGCGCTTTGGCGGCATTGTCAAGTCGGATGCGAACCCCCGCGACCCTGCCCAGATGATTTTTGGTAAGGCATGGGCCGGCAAACTCGTTGAGCTGGGCACCAACTGGACCAACACCGAGCGGAATACCATTTACCTGCGTCTGGCCGATGTGCTGCTGGGCCATTCGGAAGCCTGCAACGAAAGCGGCCAGGGGGATAAGTTTATGGGTATCAACAAGGTGCGTGCCCGTGCGGGGTTACCTGCCCTGAGCGGACTGAGCCAGTCGGCCCTGCGGGATGCCATCATCAAGGAGCGCGAGCAGGAGTTCGTTTTTGAGCAGGTGATGTATCCGGAGTTACGGCGGAAGAGTAAATTCGGGGGTACGCCAGATTACCTGGGCAGCCACATTAACCATTACATTACCAAGTACGGCGCGGGCCGGACCCTCAAAGCGCGTGATTATGTGCTGCCTCTGCCGCTGAAGGAATTACAGGGCAATACCAAGGTGACTCAGAATAAAGAGTGGCAATAGCAGGCACAGGGTATGAAATCAAAAAAGGGCTCATTATGGCCCTTTTTTGATTTCATACGCACTAATTATTCCCGTTTTAGCAATAACTTTCCCCATGAAATACGTAGCAGCGGTCTGGTTTCTTTGTTGTTTGATGGCCTGTTCGCGGAAACCCGATACGTTATTTACGACCCTTTCTTCGGGCGAATCGGGGGTCGATTTTCAGAATAGCGTTACCGAAAACGACACCGTCAACCTCGTCGACTACTACTACGTCTACAACGGCGGGGGCGTGGCTGTAGGAGATGTCAACAACGACGATTTGCCCGACTTGTATTTCACCGGCAATCAGGTCGGCGATCGACTATACCTGAATATCACGAAACCCGGCGCTGCCCATCCACAATTCAGAGACATTACTCAAACGGCGGGTATCCGTAAAGCGGGCTGGTCAACAGGGGTAACCATGGCCGATGTCAACGCCGATGGCTTACTGGATATCTATGTCTGCAAATCAGGCAACTACCCCGGCATCAAACGAAAAAATCAACTGTACATTAACAAAGGCAGCACTGCCGGCGAATCGCCCCGCTTCGAAGAACAGGCTGATCAATACGGGCTGGCCGATACAACCTATACCAATCAGGCAGCTTTTTTGGATTATGACCACGATGGTGACCTCGACGTTTACCTGCTGACCAGCACCAACCAGATTCGTAACCCCAATCAGGTAACCCCCGTTATTGCCGATGGCACCGGACTGGCCAACGACAAACTTTACCGCAACGATTCTGATGCCCGCAGACACCGGTTCACCGACGTGACAACGTCGGCCGGGATTCTGCACGATGGGTTTGGCCTGGGACTGACGGTAGCCGACTTCAATCAGGATGGCTGGGAGGATATTTATGTAGCGAACGATTTCCTGGCGAATGACTTTCTATACCTCAACAACCGTAACCCAAAGGCAGGCGAACCGGCCTTTAGTGAGGTGGGCAAACGCTATTTCAAGCACCACAGTCAGTTCTCCATGGGCTGCGATGCGGCCGATATCAACAATGACGGACTAACGGATCTCGTCGTGGCCGACATGTTGCCCCCGGACAATGAGCAACGGAAGAAAATGGCAGGACCGGCTAATTATCAGCAATTTGAAGCCATTCTCCGGCAAGGTTACCACCCGCAGTTCATGCGGAACATGCTCCAGATAAACGGAGGAAAAGCCCCCGACGGACGCATGGTCTTCTCCGAAATAGGACAGTTGGCTGGCGTGTCGGCCACCGACTGGAGCTGGTCGCCGTTGCTCGCTGACCTGGACAATGACGGTTGGCGCGACCTGTTTATCACCAACGGCTACCTTCGCGATATCACCGACCTGGATTTCGTTTCGTATAATAACACCATGGCGCAGAACGGGAGTCATGACCCGACCGAAATAAACCGGTATCTGCGGCAGGGGGCCACCAAAATGCCCAGCATCAGCAAGCCAAACCGCTTTTTTCGGAATCAACATGACCTAACCTTCGACGACGTGACGGCAAATTGGTTCGGGGCTGAACCCTCCCTCTCCAACGGAGCCGCCTACGCCGACCTTGATCGCGACGGTGACCTTGATCTGGTGGTCAACAACATCAATCAACCGGCCTACATCCTTCAGAACAACACGGCCAACACACATTACATCCAGCTAAAATTACGGGGACCGGCACGGAATCCTTTCGGTCTGGGAGCCGATGTGACGGTGTACAGCCGGGGGCTGACGCAAACCTATCATCAGGCCGTTACCCGTGGCTACCAGTCATCAGGGGATTACATTATTCATGCCGGGCTGGGAGCCGCCAATCGGGTTGATTCCGTGCGGGTGGTGTGGCCCGACGGGAAGACGCAGACACAAACGACCCCACCCATCGACCGGCTGCTGACGCTGGACTATGGGCAGGCACGACCGGTACTGGGTCAACCGGAACCTCCATCGCCCACGTTACTGACGGACGTGACACGTAGTTCCGGCCTGACCTTTACCCATCAGGAAGAGGGTTATCTCGATTATAACCAGGAGCCGTTGCTACCTCATAAACTCTCGCAGCAGGGACCGAAACTGGCCTCGGGTGACGTTAATGGTGACGGGCTCGACGACCTGTTTGTGGGTGGCTCATTCCGGCATTACGGGAAATTGTTCCTCCAGACAACGACGGGGCAGTTTATCGAAAAAGCGTATACCGATGAGTCGCAGCCGAAAGATGAGGAAGATGTGGGTGCCTTGCTGTTCGATGCCGATGGCGATGGTGACAAAGACCTTTATATCGTGAGCGGTTCCAACGAGTACTACGATGGCTCCGGCTACTACCAGGACCGGCTCTACCTCAACAACGGCAGCGGAACGTTCACCAATGCCACGGACCATTTGCCCGCCATTCGTCACAGCGGTTCGTGCATTGTGGCGGCTGATGTTGATAAAGACGGCGACCTCGATCTGTTTCGGGGGGGGCGGCTACGGGCGCTGCAATACCCGCTGTCTGGTGAAAGTAGTTTGCTGATCAACGAGGGCGGGCGTTTTCGGGATGCCACCGATGCGCTGGCTCCCGGCCTGAAGTCGGCGGGAATGGTCACCGATGCCGTCTGGGCCGACATCGACCGGGATTCGTGGCCCGACCTTGTGGTGGTGGGCGAGATGATGCCGATAACCGTTTTCAGGAGCAATCGGGGGCATCTGGACGTATGGAAAAGCCCGTCGCTGGCGGGTTCGGAAGGGTTCTGGAACTGCATTCGATCGGGTGATTTCGACCACGATGGCGACCCCGATTTTGTGCTGGGTAATCTCGGCATGAACAGTCGTTACCGGCTTTCCGCCAGGCAGCCCATGCGCGTGTATGCGGGGGACTTCGACGGTAACGGACGGCTGGATGCCATCTCGACCTATTATGTGCAGGGGCAGGAATACCCCATAGCCTCCCGCGATGAGTTGGGCAGGCAGTGGCCGGGTATCAAAAAACAGTTTACAAACTACGCACTCTATGCCAAGGCTAAACTCACAGACCTCCTGTCGCCGGAGCAGCAGAAGACCAGCACCCAGTTGCAGGCCTGCGTTCAGCAAAGCAGCCTGCTCGAAAACGTTGGGAACGGCACCTTTCGGTTAAAACCCCTGCCGATGGCGGCACAGTGGGCACCCATTCAGGATTTTCTGGTCGACGATGTTGACCGGGACGGTCACCTGGATGTGCTGGCCGTTGGCAATGCGTATGATACCGAATCGATAGCCGGGCAGTACGACGCCCTGACGGGGCTGCTGTTACGGGGCGACGGACAGAGCCGATTTAAGCCAGTACTGTTCCCGAAAAGTGGCTTTCTGGCCGATGGAGACTGTAAAAGTGTTGTGCGATTGACCAGTAAGACGAGACCGCTATATGTGGTGTCGGCAAACAAGGCCCCTTTACGACTATTCGAGGGGCCAAAAGGGATAGCCCATACACATTAGGAAATTTATCATAGGTTGGTTGTATAAAGGCTGTTTCGGGTTTCCAGACAGTCTTTTTTTGTGCTCCCCTTGCGTGTGTCTCTAGCCGGATAGCTAATCCTTTAGCAAGGAAATGTGAGTGAAACAACAGGCCGCCCACAGTATCCATCACTTGACAAAAAGCAAGAAAGTTGATCAGCACCGATCACTAACCCAACCGGTAGCCGAAAATGATACATTGATCAAGGAGATAGCCATGAAAGACAACCGCAATTTTTCAATACGATCAGTCATCCTTACCAGCCTGAACAGATTGTCGCGGACAAACGGGCGTTAAAAGGGACACCTTATTTTAATACCTCTCCCCTACTACGGGTACAAGGGCTACCGGGCCTGATGGATGCTGTCTGTTTTGCGCATGCGCAGCATCCCCGCATCAACGAACCAGCAGCATGACGCGTGGAGCAGGAGCACTTTCAGCGTCCACCGCGAATTCGGTAACCGGCGCGTAAATCCAGAACGTTGCGCTGGTTTGGCCACGAGACCACCAGTGCACACCCCGCCCCGCCTTCGAAAACAACTTGCCAGAACTGCGCCAATAGATCGTAGTCGGCTTCCCTCTCTCTGTGTTATCTGCCAGTGCCAATCCTGCAGGGCGCAGGAGACGAATGCCATATACGAACCTCTTTTCCGGAAGCGTCCAAATTTCGTTCATCTTGCCGGTGCTGTCTGCATGTACCCTGGCCACATCCGTCAGCGGCACCTGGCGAAAGGCCATTTCAGACCCAAGGTGCGCCAGGGCGCCCGCGTGTTTCGTTCGGAGGGCCGCCAGCCGGCCTTCGAGAAACTTGTGCCCGTAGGCACCGCCGTCCTCCGGAAAGGGAAGGAGTGCCTTCTGATGCGCAGCGATGATCTGCGACGGTGGCTGGCCAGCGCGGATATCTGTCTCCATGGCCCTTACCGCCTGACGGCGGCCTTTTGCATACTCGCGACCCAGGTCAAAGTTCAGGCTGACCAGCGAGAGGACGAAGAGAAACAGCACGCCTTGTATGGCGCGCGCGATATCCGGACGGCTGAAGGCGCCCCAGGCCAGATAGATCCAGCAAAGCGCCGGTACGGCAAACAGCGCATAGCGGTTAGGAAAGCCGGTGCCCTGTCGTCCGATTCCCACGCTGAGCAACATACCACCAAAGGCACCCAGATAAAACAACAGGCAAAGCGCGTGGGAGCGCCTGGCACCGTCTGCACTTCGCAGCGCCCCCACGAGCACCAGTGTGGTAGCGACCATCATGGCGACGACGAACACTTCGACAAGCGGTTTGAACCTGCCAGCAGCGGGGCCGAAACCCTGTGCCAGAAAGGCCACACTCGTTTGCAGTACGGCCCACGGGTCGTGTGTAACGCGCGCCTTGATATGAAGGTCGTTGAAGTAGAGCGGGATAAGCGCTACCGCTATGGCGCCGATCGTCCAGATGGCAAACGCTCCAGCGCGGGCTTTTCGTTGAGGAGATTGAAAGAGATTCCGACCAGCCGCGAGCAGCCAGAGCGCAAAACCCGGCACAAACACCAGTCCAGCAATGCCGCAAAGTGGAAGTGCCGCTACGGCCACCGCAGCGATCAACGCAGTGCGCAGAGTCGGCTGCGCTGCCCAGCGTACGATCACCAGCAACAGGGCAATGGCAATACCAATCGGAATCACCTGCGTAACCTGCCAGCTCCAGAGCAGATTTTCGTAGTGCCCCCAGCTCAGCAGCGCCAGCGGAAAAAACGCATCGGCATAGCTGACGAAACCCCGTTGGCGTGAGGCCAGTTTTACTGCCCCCGCTGCGAGTGCGGCCAGCAACACAATATTGAAGTACATACCGGCACGGAAATCCCACCCGCTCAACGAGTAGAGCGCGATCAACACGAGCTTGGGAAGCGGAATACGATGTTCATTATGCTGGCTCCACAACCAGCCTGCGTCAACCGGCTGCTTGATAACCAGCGCGTCGGTCATCACCCAGTCATCGTAGTAAGGCACGTTGTGGGCGTAACGGATTACGAATACGAGCGCGACGAGGATTGACAACGCCCACACACCCCAAACAAAAGTTGGGCGTGTAAATTCCGTCCATTGGGTGTTGCTGCTGTTTTGTATTAGGGTTGTTCCCCCTGCCGGAACAAAGCGGGTGTGCTCGCTTGTGGCCATAGTTATACGGTGGGCAACAAAAAAAGTGCGCGTATACGGCCACTCAGGGAAGCAACTATTTGTAAAGAAGTTGAACCTATATTCGACATGTTATTTATTCGCAGTTGAGCCATCGTCAAAGGTCGGGTTAAAGGTGAATAGCCATGCACGCCTAATCGAATTTAATATACGACGCTTTTCATCAAAGTATCAGATGACCGTTTCATGATTCTCCGTAGATTTATTTATCGGTTGGTTTTGACGTACGCCAACTGGGAACAAGTTTTGATTTTACATGGTGAGTAAACCCCAGGCTTTCCCACGTCAATGGCATGATTGTGCATCTGCCCCAGCCAAATGCCTGAGACGCGGCTTCGTTATTGCGGGCATACCCATGCGGCACGCCTTCGCGGAGAAGTTAATTTTTCGGGTTGGGGCTGACTGGGCTAGCCATTCTGAAAGAACTATTCGGTGACTTATGTTGCATCCACCATTTGACCGTTACCGGCCAGCTTGTTCCAGTAAGTCTAACGATATGTCAGTAGTGATTGCCTTATCCTCGTTCGGTTATCTGTCTCGGCAGACGTTCAATTTTTGTTACACAAACTCCCTTAAGTCAGGTGATGAATTTTCCGGCCGGCCGGTACCGCATGAAACGGCAAAGGCACCCGCCAGCGTTTTCGTAATCATAAGAATGTCCATGAAAAGCGAAATTTGCTCCATTCCGGCTAGGATTATAATGGCTTAAATTTGTGCTGAGTCAATATTTCTCAGCGTATGCACCTAAAATCGTTCATCTTTATTGGAATAGGAATTGGGGTGGTGCTGGTGCTATCCTCTTTTTTCGGTTTGTTTGAGGAGCGAGTCGATTTCAACACCCAGGTTAAACCACTCCTGAATAAAAACTGCATTGCCTGCCATGGCGGAGTCAAAAAAGCGGGGGGCTTTTCGGTACTGTTCCGGCACGAAGCCGTTGCCCCTACCAAGTCAGGAAAGCCCGCAATTATTCCCGGCGATGCCGATGCCAGTGAGATGATTCGACGGCTCACGCTGGAGGACCATACCGAACGGATGCCGCTGGAAGCCGCCCCTCTTAAACCAGACGACATTGCTTTGCTTCGGAAGTGGATCGACCAGGGCGCCGACTGGGGTGACCACTGGGCTTATACGCGCATCGAAAAACCCGACGTACCTGCCATTGGCACGTTCTGGAGCCGGTTAGGGCTAAGCACCCATACCGAACTGGACTGGGCCAAAAACGAGATTGACCATTTTACGCTTCAGAAAATGAAGGCACAATCTCTGCAGCCTTCACCCGAAGCAGACCGGGCAACCCTGCTCCGGCGCGTATCGCTCGACCTGACGGGCCTTCCCCCAACGGAACAGGAAGCCGCTGCTTTCTACAACGACAAATCAGCCGATGCTTACGACAAAGTAGTCGACCGGTTGCTGGCCTCACCCGCATACGGGGAACGCTGGACGGCACTCTGGCTCGACCTGGCCCGGTACGCCGACTCGAAAGGTTACGAGAAAGATACCGAACGAAAAATCTGGCGTTACCGCGACTGGGTTATCAATGCCTTTAATCGCGACAAACCTTACAATCAATTTGTGGTGGAGCAACTGGCGGGCGATCTGCTCCCCAACCGGACGGATGCCGAATTGATTGCCACCGGTTTCCACCGCAATACCATGACCAACGACGAGGGCGGCACGCAGGATGAAGAGTTCCGTACGGCGGCCGTTATCGACCGGGTAAACACCACCTGGGATGTATTCCAGGGCACTACCTTTTCCTGCGTACAGTGCCACAGCCATCCTTATGACCCGTTCACACACGATGAATATTACAAATACCTGGCCTTTTTCAATAACACCCGCGACGAAGACGTCACCACGGACACGCCAACCCTTCGTTTCTTCAAAGACCAGGATTCCGTTCACGTAGCAGACCTTAAACGCTGGCTTACAACCCATCATACCCAGCCGAAACAGGTGGAGGAGTGGGTCAATTTTGTCCGGCTTACCGAGCCCAAGATCAACTCGCATGACTTTGACCAGTATGTAAACGCTTCGCTGCTGGATGCCAAATACTTCGGGGTGCAGGATGGAGGTTCGGCCCGCATCAAACCCGTTAACCTGAGCGGCATCAACCGCTTTATCATGGCGATTGGCACTCAGTCGAAGGACGCTGTCCTGACAGTGCATCAGGATAGCCCGAATGGCCCTTCTTTGCTGACCATACCCGTACCGAATACGGGAAGTCAGGGAAAAGATACGGTCATGATGTATGCCCTGCCGCAGGTTACCGGCCGACATGCGCTCTACCTGACACTGGCTAACCCCGGGCAGCCCAAAGACTGGGTTGTTATAAAATGGGTATCCTTCCGTCCCGCGCTGCCGGGAACGCCGTCCACAGCGCTGGATGCTATGGACGTGAAACTTCAGGCTTTGTTGAACGCGAAACCCGAGTCGACCCCAGTACTGGTTGAAGCTACGGGCGATCTGGCGCGAAAAACGCACATTTTCGAGCGCGGGAACTGGCTGGTAAAAGGAAAACAGGTACAGCCGGATGTACCAAAGTCATTACCTCCCCTACCCCCCGATTCGACCGGCAAGCCGCTGCGAAACCGGCTGGGACTTGCCCGGTGGATGGTCCAGCGCGAGCATCCCCTAACGGCGCGGGTAGCAGTTAATCGCTTCTGGGAACAACTGTTTGGCACGGGGCTGGTTGAAACGGTCGAGGACATGGGTACACAGGGGATTCAGCCCACCCACCGGGAATTGCTCGACTACCTGTCGGCAGCATTCATGGACACCGACCATTGGTCCATGAAACGCCTGCTGAAGCGTATGGTAACCTCCGCTACGTATCGGCAGCAATCGGTGGCTTCGGCCGATCTGGTCGCCAGAGATCCGTTCAATACCTGGCTGGCGCGGGCCCCCCGCGTTCGGCTGACGGCCGAGCAGGTACGCGACCAGGCACTGGCGGTGAGCGGCCTGCTGAGTCACAAACGGTTTGGTCCCAGCGTGAAGCCCGTGCAGCCGGACGGCATCTGGCAATCGCCTTACAACGGCGAAAGCTGGAAACTGAGCGACGGAGAGGATCAATACCGCCGGGCCATTTATACCTACTGGAAACGCACCGCACCCTATCCGTCCATGACTACCTTCGACAGCCCCAGTCGGGAGTTTTGTCAGGTACGGCGCATTCGAACCAACACGCCGTTGCAGGCACTGGTTACGTTGAACGACCCGGTATTTATGGAGTCGGCACAGTCGCTGGCCAAAAGGATGCAACAACGTGGAAAAACCCCGGAGCAGCAGATAAAGGCTGGTTTCCGGCAGATTACCCAGCGGGATGCGTCCCCGCAGAAAATGACTGTACTGCTGAAATTATACCAGCAGTCAGAAGCATACTACAAAGCGCATCCGGCCGATACCCGAACCTTCCTGGGCCGTGCAGATGCCAAGCCGCACATGGCCGCGCTGACCGTTACGGCCAACACGTTACTCAACCTCGACGAGACAATCACGAAAGAATAAGATGAAAAAGTTACTCGATGAACTTCAGCAGGCTGCCCTCCAGCGCGAAACGCGTCGGCATTTTCTGCATACCTGTTCCACCGGGCTCGGTGCCATGGCACTGGGGTCTTTTCTGGAAAGTTGTGGGTTTGGCGATAAAGCCGCAGATAAAAAAAGCGTACAGGCACCCGTTATAGGTAGTCCTGATGCATCGCCGATGGCGGGGCGACCGGCCCAATTTCCGGGTAAAGCCAAACGGGTGATTTATATTCACATGGCGGGGTCGCCCTCGCAGCTTGAACTGTTCGATTATAAGCCCGAACTGGTCAAATACAATGGTAAAGACTGCCCGCAGGAATTGCTGACGGGCAAAAAATTTGCGTTTATCCGGGGCGTTCCCAAAATGCTGGGGCCGCAGGGGAAATTTGGCCAGCACGGCCAGTCGGGGGCGTGGGTCTCTGATTACCTGCCCCATTTGCAGGGCGTGGTCGATGATATCACGTTCCTGAAAGCCATGCACACCGATCAGTTTAACCACGCTCCGGCGCAGTTGCTGATGCATACGGGTTCGGCCCGCCTGGGCAGGCCCAGTATGGGCTCCTGGGTAACGTATGGCCTTGGTTCGGAGAATGACAATCTACCCGGCTACATCGTGCTCGCATCGGGTGGCAAGCAGCCGGATGCCGGTAAATCGGTTTGGGGAAGTGGCTTCCTGCCGTCGGTCTATCAGGGCGTACAATGCCGTACCGATGGCGACCCTGTCTTGTATGCGTCCAATCCGGCAGGGATGTCCCGGGATTTGCGGGGCAAGACGATCGAGGCTATATCGGCCATTAATCAGCAGCAATACAACGATGTAAAAGACCCGGAAATTCTGACCCGGATTGCGCAGTATGAGCTGGCTTACCGGATGCAGATGTCGGTACCGGATTCCATGGACATCAAAGGCGAACCACCGTATATCCTCGATATGTATGGCGTTGACCCAAACAAAGGATCATTTGCCCGGAACTGCCTGCTGGCCCGGCGATTGGTGGAGCGCGGTGTTCGTTTCGTACAACTCTTCGACTGGGGCTGGGACACGCACGGCACCAGCGCCGACGGGTCCATTGATGTGGGCCTTCACGATAAGTGCCGCCAGTCGGACCAGGCGGTAGCGGCTTTATTAAAAGACCTGAAACAGCGCGGATTGCTGGACGATACATTAGTCGTGTGGGGTGGCGAATTTGGCCGGACGCCCATGCAGGAAAACCGGGATGGGCAGACACTGCCCTTTATGGGTCGGGATCATCATCTGGACGCGTTCACGGTTTGGATGGCGGGCGGGGGCGTTAAGAAGGGGTTTTCCTTCGGCGAAACGGACGATATTGGCTACTACGGCGTGAAAGATCAGGTACACGTTCACGATCTCCAAGCGACGATTCTGCATCTATTAGGCTTCGACCATGAAAAGTTAACCTATCAGTTTCAGGGCCGCCCCTTCCGGTTAACCGATGTGGCCGGGAAAGTAGTAAAGCCCATTCTTGCCTAGTACATACTTAAAAATATACCCCTGGGGAGCTATGGGTTGAGTCAGGCTAACCGGTACTTCAACCATAAGCTAAACCATGGTTTCAGTTGCCCCGTAGCGAGGGTGCTCAAGCGATCGAAGAAAACCCGTTGCGCTGACAGGCATGTCACCAGGGAGTGTGATACACCGGTCGAAAGCATACCAGCCCATTGACTGCACTTCGACGCACCGTGTTTTAGTCAGAACGTATATTTATTTCTCTGCAGGTGCATAAGCCTTAACGTTTTCCTCGCTGAAAAGCGACCGAACGTTGTCCAGATCGAGTTGCTGAACTGGCGTAAACTTCGAGCTATTCATATACTGCAGTAAGCTGTACTTTAGCTGTCGGGCAACCGGGCGTTTTGCCAGATCGTTTTCGAGATCGATCGTACACACCATCAACTTCCCTTTTCCGACTTTTCCCTCAAACGCCAGGGATAGGCGTCGGTTTTCAAACCAGGTATCGATGGGTTGTATCAGGGGGCGAAGCTTTGTCGGAAATCCGTCCAGAATGACTGCCTGCGAGTGGCTGACGATATCATGCCACTGAAAATTGCTGTGCGATTCGGTAGGAAACGAAGCAAAAAGCGGCTGAGCCGGATCACAAATAAGCCCCAGTGTATGAGGAGCCTGGCCTTTGGTCCAGGATGTATTCCAAAACACAGAGGAAAACCCAATCTTGACCTCGGCCCCCTTACCTTCTTTGACGTGGCCATAGGGTAGCAGCAATACCGAAGCGCCCTCCTGTAGCTTCTGAACTATGTCGTTGGTCAGTGCCTGGGTGATTAGCACCTTTCCCGTTACCGCTGCCGGATCGGTTCCGGCGGGATAAACCCAGATGTCCCAGCTGTTGGTAAACTCGCTGCCTTTCAGCACAACGCTTAATTTCAACTGCTGGGACGTTTTAATCATCGATAGCGGAACTTCGATGGTACCTATAAACTGGGCGTTGTCGATGCGAATTTTATCTTTGGTAAATTGTCCGCTGCGTTTAATGGCCCCTTTCGCATCGGTAAGCCGCCAAAGAATCGTCTGATCTCTTAACTCTGATGCGCCAAAATGAGCGATCTCTAAAGCTGCCGTCAAGGTTTGGTTATTCTGGTAAACCAGTTTATCCATCCGGGCCAATAGCACAGTCGGATTACAGAATGTCCGATACTCGCGGGCGTTGGTATACGATTTGGGTTCGTAAAATGTGTTCATTGCCCCCACCAGCGCCGTCCCTTGACCGGGAAAATCGTGTAGTCCGAGCAACTGAAAACCGCCAAATCCCGGCGTTCGGAGGGCTGCTTCGATATCAGCTTTGTAACACAAGGTTTGCAACCGTCCAGATGACTGTAAAAAGGCCTCGGCCTGATCGCCCATGCCATTGGCTTCCAGGGTTTCTTTAAAAATTTCGAAGTTCGTTGGCTTCACCACCCCCGTGTACTTGCCCATTTCTTTGAAGTCCGGATAGACACACCATTGCCCGATTTCGTGGCTGATGTAAGGGACTGTGGAAGTCTTGATGGTATCCCGCCAATCGTAACTGGTTTGGGGGGCTCGTTGATTAATAATACTGGCAAGCCCTTCCTCCCAGTGCTGAATGCGGGCATTGGAATGAATATGAAACTGATTCTCCGGGAGCATGGGCCAGCCCGCTCCGCTGGTATAGAGTCGACGAGGGTCCGCCTGTTTAAAGTGGTCGACCCACCGACCCAAAAAGTCATGCTGATGGCGGCCACCTGGCTCATTGCCGTATGACATCATACAGAAAGAGGGATGATTTCCATATTGCCTGATGATACGCTCAGATTCCTGATAAATAAACGTATCAATTAGCCCATCGGTCCCCACGGCACTACCCTGATTGGCCCATAAAGGGCTCTCGACGTACAAGTATAGTCCCAATTTATCGGCTACCCGGAATGCGGCATCGGGTGGGCACCAGGAATGAAACCGCAGGTGGTTAAGGCCATACTGTTTCAGAGTGGTCATAATTTTCTCCCAGGGAGCTTCGGAAGTTGGCGGATAGCCTGTCAGGGGAAAAGCGGCACAATCCACGTCACCCCGTAGAAAAACCGGTCGGCTATTGACCGTAATGCGGGTACCTTGGGTACTAATCTCCCGCATCCCAAAGTGTATTTCCGTTTCACGAACGAGTTGCCCCTGTTGATCGGTCAGCTGAGCCACTACCTGATAGAGATTGGGCGTGAACTCGTCCCACAAAACCGGATCCGGAATAGAATAGGTGGCCGTCAGGCTGGCAATTTCAGTAGAGAATGATACTTGTTGCACCTTAAGGGGTAAAACTCCGCCCTTCTTCGATGGGTTTTTTACCTGTACGCTAAATTTACCTGTAAACTGTTGGTGCCGAGGCTGCCGAACGGTCACAGCCAGGCGAATGGTCTGATTTTTAAGGTTTGGATAAACCTGAATATCGTCAAAAAATACGGGATCGGTGGCTTCCAGGGCTATGTCTCCAACAATGCCGTTCCAATTTGTTTGCGTGTGATCGGCGATGCTGTGTGAATTAGGGCCAATGTGGAGTTTTATGCGGTTATCAACCCGAATAGCGATTGTATTCACACCTGGCTTAAGATACCCGGATACATCAAACTGGTGAGGAGTAACCAAACTATTGCGGGTTCCGCAAAACTCTCCATTTACGTATACCATCGTTTCCCAATGGCAGCGTTCGAGGTTTAGAACAATTCGTTTTTTGCTCCAGTCCGCCGGAATAGTTACCTGACGTCTATACCAGGCGGGTCCAACATAGTAGTTGACCGGTTTCAGCCAGAATGGAATCTTTATATCGCCCTGCCGGTATTTTTGATATTTGGGGGAAACAAAATATGTACTATCAAAAATGTCACCCGTCCAGGGTGTGTCCAGTGTAACAGGATTGCCTTTGCCCTGTTCAGTCAATGATCCCGGCAAATTGATCTGGTCCGGGTAGGCGCCAAACCAGTAGTGCTTACCTAGTCCGGAATCGGTCGGATCTAATCTAAGGTTCCATGAACCTGCTAATGACACCTTCGATTGGGCTTGTACAGAACGATTGCAGACGCTGAGGCAATAACCCACCGCCAATAAAAAGTAGCATACAGAACGATAAGGCATTCGGGTATCAATAAAAAAAAGGTTAGGATCAGGGGGCTTTGTTGTACACTGATTTTAATGGCAAAAAAAAACCATCAATTCCCCGTAAACCATAGTTGTTCTTCGGAAAATGATGGATGATTTTAAAACCGGCACGCTTTGCCGGCTCGTTAACTTAGAGAAAGCCCAGTTTAGTTGGTATACATGAACCGGTTGACAATTATGTCAGGTGTGATCAGGTCCGAATAAGGCCGGTTGGGTCAAATCATATGTCTGTTCGGCTTTCGCTATCAGGCATTTATTTTCCAATATGCCCCTCAACTAATTTGGTCGAGTAGTTTATAGACTACTATAACTCCTATAAGGGGCTTCGATCTGACTGATGTACCAATTTTCATTTGAAAGCAAACGAATGAGCTATTGGGTCGTTACGAGAACACCGAGTTGCCTGGCCGTAAAGAAAAAATAAATATAGTAACCATTACTCATGGTGGGCACCCCCTTGATTTGCAACAAATTGCCAGCCATTGATGAATAAGCACCACTTGGGTACAAAACCGCATTATCAACTATTAGATGGACTTCGGGGAGTAGCTGCTCTCATTGTGGTAGTCTTCCACCTGACCGAACCATTGGCCCGCAGCCACCTTGACAATGTGGTAAACCATGGGTATCTGGCCGTTGACTTCTTCTTTCTCCTGTCCGGCTTTGTCATTGGGTATGCGTATGATGACAGATGGGATAAACTAACCATCGGCAGCTTTCTACGGCGACGGGTCGAACGACTCCAGCCACTCGTTGTGTTAGGCATGACGCTGGGTGCCATTGGCTTTTATTTTGCCGACTCAACGATATGGCCCCTGATCCACACCGTTCCTTTGTGGAAGCTGATCGTCGTTATGCTCATCGGCTACACGCTGATTCCCATTCCCCTGTCGATGGATATTCGCGGCTGGCAGGAAATGCATCCGCTTAACAGCGTTGGCTGGTCGTTATTTTTTGAATATATAGCGAATCTGCTGTATGCGTTGGGGCTAAGGAAATTATCGAACAAAGCATTAGCTTATTTTGTCGCTCTGGCTGGAGCCGTGCTTTTGCATTTTGCCGTTACGAGTCCGGCCGGAGACATTGCCGGTGGCTGGACACTCAATGCGGAACACATGCGGATCGGAGTCATACGCACCTTGTTTCCATTTTTTGCCGGCTTGCTTTTGTGGCGGGTATCGCGGCCTGTCTCTATCAACAAGGCTTTCGTATGGAGTAGCCTGCTGGTAGCAGTTGTTTTGTTTATGCCAAGACTAGGCGGAGCAGAACATCATTGGATGAATGGCCTCTACGAAGCTTTTTGTATCATCATTGTCTTTCCAGCGGTCGTCTACATTGGGGCCAATGGTGTGGTACATACGCAAATGGAAGCTAAAATTTGTCGCTTCCTGGGTGAGCTTTCATATCCCTTGTACATGACACACTATGTGCTTGTCTATTTTTATGTGGCCTGGGTAAGCAATCACAAGGGCATTACCTTATGGCAGGCCTGGCCTTATGCGTTACTCACTTTTTCATGCGCAGTCGGCTTGGCTTACGCCAGTTTGACGTGGTACGATAAACCGCTGAGGGCCTGGCTACGGAAAAAGGTGAACTGATGGAAAGGCACTTACATAGCGGCAATCGGGTATGTCAATTAGGAGTGTTTTGAACGACACGTTATTGTTTGTTTCGTTTGAGGATCGTAGGTGCACCGGCATTTTCACTAACTGTCCGGTGGTCCGCCATCACGGCTCAATCAGCGATAAAGGCATCAATTAAAGAGTCACTCGCTGAATCGTTCCATCGAAAGTCCGGGCGATGTAGTAAGTATTGGCGCTGCTCCGTTTAATGGAGTTGGGGAAGTTAAGGCCACTCAGCAGGCGGGTATTACCCTGAGACGTGGACCGGACGATCGTTCCCGATTGGTCTGCAAAACCCTGGCCCGTCCAGGTGCCGTACTCCAGCACAAGTGGCTGTTGGTTTTCGTCCAGTTCCAGATCGGTCAAAGTGGTCAGACCCGTTTGATACGTCGATTCGTTGCCCTGCAGATCATACTGATAAATGGTGGCTCGTCCACCTGGGTATGGGTAGCCCGTAAAGTTGCTGACCAGAAAGCGCTGCCCATCGAAAACAATACCCGTGGGTACGGCTTCCAGCGTATCAGCGCCCGGCGTTATAATGGGCGGAATGGTGGCAAAGACGCTCAGCGCATGGGTCGTCGCATTACGGCGAATAATGGCGTTGGCTGCAGCGTCCACGATGAACAGGTCGCCCCCGGGTCCGATCGTTAAATTGAATAAATCTGACGCATCCGTATCATCGGCAAACGGATACGCTTTCACAAACTCACCCACAGCCTCGTAAGTCAGCGATTGAGCCGACACGGGCGGGTTACCCGGCTGAAACGAGGTAATATCGAATGAATAGAGCCGACCTTCAACACCGTGAACCAGATAAAGTGTCGTTCCCTGCAACAGCAGGTGATTTAAGCCAAAGACAGCCCCCTCCGGACTGACCTGTGAAGTAAATCCGGTTACCACCGGCCAGACTTTACCCTCTGGTGTAATCATTGACAACTGGCCATCATTGGCCGTACCACTCCCTGCCTGGGTAACCCAGACTTGTCCCTTGCCATCGGTTTCAACGCCCAGCGGAGCAACCAGTCCACTAGCGAATGGAGCAATTTGGGGTTCAGGCAGGTCTCGATGATCCTGACAACCCATACTGCCAACCAGAACCCAAAGCACTAAACGAAACGAAACGAACAATCCGGGAAACCGATTATCGAAAGCAAGACGTTGGTAGATGGATTTCATATCGACATAATTATATGAATATATGTATCACTCTACAATATAACCATTCCTGCCAATTACCTGGTCAGTTAATCCATTCAAAATGAGCCAACGGAAATGAGTAGTACTTTTTGAGGTTTGTAAGTACATCAGTAAGTTCCAAACGCTTAAATAGATCCGTTTAAAAGGCGGTCGCGGTGTGTAGCCTTAAGCTGCTTCGTCTATAATGAGCGGGTTTCAAGCGTTTTACTATCTGCCTGATGTAATCAGTAACACAAAGAATTAAAAGTGGTCCTCATTTCACTTGAGATGAAATAAATTACATCTAAATATAAATACTTAATTCTCTATTAATCAAATGGGCTACCGTAGCCACTGTTGCCAACCGTATAAACCTGTTATTCACTTTAATAGCCCACGTTTTTGTTAATAAAAACCCTATTTAGTTTCTTCTTATTAAAAATTTATTTACATTAATAACTAATTTTGAAAAGTTATTCTCCCACTTGTACAAAGAAAATTGAGTATAAATGCCTTAAAGGAGTGTTTGGTTCAATTCGTCCCTTAATCAGGCACCCTGTTGACGTCCGCCCAACAGGATAATCCGACGTCTGCTTTAACACATTCATGAGAACAATTCCGTATCGCCTGATCGGAGGGGGTGCGCTGATAAGTTGTGGCCCCACGTGGCCCGCGAGACTATGACCGACCCTCAAAACGAAACCGATCGCATCCAGGCCCTGCGCGAGTATCAGATACTGGACACCCTCCCCGAGGCAGCCCTTGACCGCCTGACCCAGTTGGCTTCCCTGTTGTGTGAAACTCCCATCTCGCTGGTGACACTGCTGGATGAAAACCGACAATGGTACAAGTCCAATGTTGGCATGCCGGGCTGCGAAACGTCCAGGGAGGTGGCCTTCTGTAATTATGTGGTGGCCGACAGAGCGCCCCTGGTAGTGCCTAATGCCACCCTGGACGAGCGGTTTCGACAGAATCCACTGGTAACAGGCGAACCATCTATTCGCTTTTACGCCGGTTACCCCCTGACTGATCCGGATGGCTATGTGCTGGGCTCACTCTGTGTTATCGATCAACAGCCCCGCCAGTTAAGTCCCCAACAGCATGAAGCCCTCCAGTTACTCAGCCACGCGGTCATGGACATTATCGTCGGCCGACGACAGCAGCAGCGACAGCGACAGTTTGCGCAGCTTTTTGTGCAGGCTAACGATCTGATTGCCATCGTCAGCCCGGACGGCTACGTTAAAACGGTCAATCCGGCCTTTGAACGCGTATTGGGCTGGCGGGCCGACGAGCTGACAGGTGCTAACCTCTACGCCTGGGTTCATCCCGACGATCAGGGCAACAGCCGCCAGATACTCCGGGCTGTCATGACCGGTCCAATGGAGTTGACGCACCGGTTTCGCGCTCAGGATGGCACCTACCGGCACCTCCACTGGGTGATGAGCCCCGAACCGGGCACCGACAACCGCTTTGCCATCATTCGCGATGTGACCCTTCAAAAACAACAGGAAGACGCCCTGCGGCAGGCCCAACGGCGGGTAGACCAAACCAATCAGGTACTGGAACAGCGGGTGGCCGAGCGGACGGCGGAGATTCAGCGGCTCTCGGCCCTGCAACGGGCCATCTTTACCTACGCCGGGCTAGCTATCACCGTCACCGATCCCGAGGGTATCATTCAACTGGTCAACCCGGCCCTGGCAACCCTTACAGACTACCGCTCCGAGGAACTGGTAGGCCGGAGTCGCCCGCAACAGTTGCGGGATCAGGTGCGCCAGCGGCAGGTACAGGCTCAGTTGCGGGCCGAGCTGGGCGAGCCTGACCTTGCCGATACCGAGTTGTTGAGACACTACCTGCAGCATCACCGGGTGTTTCAGCGTGAAACGACTTTCCTCTCTAAAGCCGGCCGGAAGACCCCTGTTTATTCTACCGTTACGGGACTTTACGATGAGCAGCAAACCCTGTTGGGCTATGTGGATGTATCCGTCGACCTCTCTTCTATCAAGCAAGCTGAAGAAGCCCTGCGGGAAAGCGAACAACGCTTTCGGGAACTGGCCGAAAACGTCGATGAGTTATTCTGGATACGGGATGTGGCGGCCGGTGGCATTAGCTACCTCAATCCCGTCTTTGAAACCTTCACGGGCATACCGGTGGAGGAGGTATATAGTAACCCAATGCTTTTTTTCTCGGCCGTTATACCGGAAGATCAGCCATTGATTGAGGCAGCCAGCCAAAGTCAGGACGTCAGCGCAACGTTTCAGTTCCGCATTCGTCATCGGACGGGCCGGCTTCGCTGGTTAACGGTGCGTACGTTCAGTATTTTCAATGAGCAGGGCCAATTGACCCGCCGTATCGGAGTAGCCACCGATACGACCTCGCTGATCGAGAAGGGGCAAATCCTGGAGGAATCGCTGCGCAAAGAGCAGGCCCTGACGGCCCTGCAATCCCAATTTATTACGACCGCATCCCATGAGTTTCGCACACCCCTAACGGCCATCAGCTCGAGTGTCGAACTACTTCAGCACTACCTGGGCCACCTTCCGACTCACCCGGTTTTGCCCGTCATGGATAAACATTTAACGACTATTTTCACAAACGTTCAATCGCTCAACACGCTCATTGGTGATACGCTGACCATCAGCAAACTGGAGGAAGGGCAAATTAAAGTTTGCAGACAAGCCTTGGATATGGTGGATTTCTGTCAGGGGCTGATTCAGACAACCTTCGCTGAACGCCCTGATCATCGGCGGGTTGAACTGAGTACCCTGGGGGTGGCTAAACCTGTTCAGACGGACCCCAAATTACTGGGCCATATCCTGGTCAATTTACTAAGCAATGCGTTCAAGTTCTCCACCCATAATCCGGCGTTGACGATCCGGTTTGATGACGCGAGTCTGCAGCTGGCCGTGAGCGATACGGGCATTGGCATACCGGCCGATGAGCTTTCCCAAATTTTTGGTAAATTCTTTCGGGCACGAAATGCGGCTACCTATCAGGGCACGGGTTTAGGCTTGGTGATTTGTCAGGAATATGCCTCCTTGCTGGAGGGGCAACTGACGGTGAGTAGTGAGCAGGGAGTAGGCACCCGGTTCACGCTGAATCTGCCGTTGCTAAAATCAGCCCGATCCGGTGACGACTGAACGTTACGAGCGGCCGCTCATACTTTTCCGGAAGCGGTTTTCATGCCTACCGGCAGCTGCAAAAATAAGCACCTTAGGAGACCGCCTACCTATTGAGCCGCGGTGGATGGTGGGAGTGCCAATCCCGTGTCCACGCTCCGGTGTGGGGCCATGAGATGAATAGTAAAAACAGCGTTTTGCAGAGACGCTCATTTTTACCGTCTGTCAATCCCTATCAGTCACATACGGTACTGCCAACGTAGTTTTTCGCCGGTAATGCTGTCACTTTTTTGTTGTTGGTATGGGCGTATGCTGCGACATGGCAAACATCCAGCGGGCTGCCGAACCATTCCCTTTCTGCTTGACCAATGTATAGGTGAAGGCTACTTTACCGTCCCCTCCAAACGAATGAATACCACTGACTATGCCTAAGTCCCCAGCTCTGAGTACCTTCAAGTCTGATACTTCACTTTGAAGGCTTGGGCGACCTTCATTTTCCTTTAAAACATCGGATCTAAAGGAAAATCCACCATTTCCATTAAAGTACCGAAAATCATCCGTCAGGCGGTTCTTGAAAAAGTCATAAGGTGATTTGTTGTATTCAGTAATGAATTCCTTCAGGGCTGTTTCCACTTCGGCTGTGTTGGCAGACTGCGCAAAACTGCCCGTAATGAGGAAGAACAGGGCAAGAGTAAGGAGAATCGTTTTCATGCTGATTTGATTGTTTTTCGTGTGAATTGACAATCAAAACTACTGACTAGTAAACCACTGCACCATCCCCAATGTTGGTAGTTTGTACTAGCGGGACTTGTATGTCTACGGTGGTACCCTGACCCGGTTGGGGACAAACACGTACCAGAAACCCACCTTCGCTGGCCCGTTTCTGGAAATTCTTCAGCCCATTCCCTTCACCTGTTTGCGTCGACTCGAAGCCTGTACCATTGTCCGTAATTTGAATGGATAACCAATCGGACTGGCGGGAAAATTGGATCGAAACGCGGGTGGCCTGAGCGTGCTTGACAACGTTGTGCAAGGCTTCTTTAAATACAAAATAGATATGCCGCCGTTGGCTCATCGAAAATGCTGGCAATGTATCCGTTGCAATGTTGCTTTGGAATAATACCGCAATGGCCTGATGAGCCAGGAGTTGATGAGCCACCGCTCGTAGCCGTTCAAGGAGTTTTTCGGGGGTATCATTATCGGGATTCAACGCCCAAACGGTATCGCGGATGGCCGTGATGGTGTCCTGCGAATCGGTTTGAATTTGTTGGAGAAGGGGGTCTACGTCGGGTTGTTGACCGTTCACTTTTTTCTGAACGAGTCTGGTCGAGATGGCAATACTCGTGAGCGTAGCGCCAACCTCATCATGGAGGTCACGGGCAATTTCGTCGCGGATGTGAAGGAGTTTCGTTTTCTGACGGAGATTCTCCTGAAGCTGGTCGATGAGTTGCTGCTGGGTATGGGCTTGCTGTCGGCGGTGTTCATTGGCCCGCTCACCCAGTATATAACCCAGGATAATAATCTCAATGAGCGTGCCGGGAACGAATAGATTATTGAAGGGAACGTGCGGCAGCCACTCCAGGCTATATAAAGCAAACATGCTTATAATCATGGATACCAGACTGATGATGAACGCAATCGTATACAGAAACAAGTTTCGGACACTTTTCAGGCTTACGTAAATCAGACTGACCAACAGCAGGAATAAGACAATCTGAATGAAACCTCCCCAATCAATACCAAGCCAGTACAGGAAATCATAAAGTACCGAAAAATAGGAACCGGTAACCGTAGTTACAATCATGGATATAGGCCAGTCGATCCAATACAGAGCATTCACGTAAATAACAGCTCTGTACAGCACTTTAGAATAGTGTTTCAGATTTAAAAACTGAATATGGAAGAGGGACCAGCACAGTAAATAGATAAACGCGACGGGGATATATTGCCGCCAGAATGAATAGTTCAGATACCCATTTAAGAAGCCATAAAAGTCGATATAGAACACGATAAAACTACCCATTAACAGGGTATACCAACCTAACAAGTGATCCCGAAGGCGTATAAAAAAGACCAGGGCAAACAAAAACACGATCAAGAACGCCCCCAATGCCAGATTCTGCCAGCGACTGGTTTGCTGTTTATAAACGAATGCCTGACTTAGATCGCCGATGTGCAGAAAGTCACCACATGAATCAACCGTCAGCAGTTGAATATCCACCTGTTTGGGATGCCGCCCTAACGAAATGACGGGCGGATTGACGGCGATCTGCTGCCTGAATAAAGGTAAATCATACCCACCCTGAACGAGAATTGGTTGCTTGTTGGCCGCCTGCATAAACACATTCAATTGCTTGTATCGGCGGAAAGAAGAGATCAAGTACAAATCACTCTTCGTCTGATTGTTAATAGTAAACCGTAGCCATACGGTGCCCTGTCGATAACCGAGCTGGACAACTTTTTCACGCTTCATCGCCTGAAATGAGTCCAGCGGGAAACCAGAGACCTGCTCATACGTCAGCTTATGGGTAAAATCTTCCAAGAAATATACGTAAGGAGCAATCGGATTGGGTTTCCGGGCATCGGTAATCGTCAGCACGGGCTGGCTGAGGGCTTGTCCTGTCAGCAACAACAGGTAACAGCAAATGAGGCTACGAAACATGGCATGGATAAGCAACCTGGTGATTTCACATAAATATGCTGTTTTTCAAGACGTTAAACTAATTTCTGCTCGATGGCTTTCACGACGGCCTCCGGTGCGGAGTTGACATGAAGTTTTTCGTAGATGTGCTTGATATGATAATGCACCGTGTGGAAACTAATGGCGCAGGCATCGGCAATCATTTTGTAGCTCATGCCGCGTACCATGCAGGTGAGCACGTCGCGCTCACGTTCCGTCAGTTCTATGTACGTAGGCTGGTTTTTTACAAACTGATGCTGAAACATCCGTAACGCTTTGGCAGCAATGGTAGGCGACATATGGGCTCCGCCGTTATAAACATCCTCAATGGCCTGGAGCACATCGTCGGGGTCGGGACTTTTGAGAACGTAGCCCGATGCACCCGAACAAAGAGCAGAGAAAATACGATGCTCGTCCTCAAATACGGTATGAATCAGTACTCTGGCTTCGGGATAGGCGGCCATGATGCGCTGCATAGCTTCGATTCCCGACAGCCCCGGCATCTGAATATCCATCAGCACCACATCGGGTTGGTGCTTGCGGATTTTAGCAACGGCCTCACTGGCATCCTCGAAAGCCCCGGCCAAAAACACCTTATCGGTACTGGCGAAGTAGGCCGATAAACTCTTTCGCAGGCTTTTGTTGTCTTCAAAAAGTACGAGGGTAATCATAAGGGCCAGGGTGATGATCCAAATCTACGCACGAAGTCGCAAAGAATTACTCCCCAATATGGGTGGGTATTAGTAGCCCGATTCGCCCAAAAATAGGGTCAATTTTATCGTATGCTCTGAATTCGGCCCGGGTGGTGAACAACAGCTGAAACAGCCGTTACCTGTTATCCGGGAAAATGACCGGTTTATAAATTCATATTACTACGTTAAGGTATCATCCTATGAAATTTAGGAAATGAACAGAAAGAAAAATACCTTCACCGGAGTTTGACTCAGTATGTATTCCCTTAAAATACAACCGTTTACAACGCTATCTAACAGCGCGTTACTGAGCAGGCATCTAGCATTTTAATACGTCAGTTACAGTCTATTTTCACACGTCCATGAACATAAAACGTTTACTTCATTGTCTTGCTTCTTTAGCGCTATTATCAGGTTTTTTTGGATGTGGAGACCACCGAATTCCGATTGCACCTGGAGCCGAACATTTACGGATCAAAACGATCATTGAGGAGGGGCCTAACAGCACTACGCTGGTTAGCGCATTCAAATATGATCCACAAGGACGCCTTAGTTTACTTATTGGGTACCAGGCACCCGATAGTAGTTTGACACCTGTAGAGAACACGGTTTTTCAATACGATGGCCAGAATCGACTGGTACAGGCACGGCGTGAAATTGTCAGACGAGCAGGGAGTTCACCAAACCCCTTTGAGCTTTACCAATATGGCTATAACGGGGCTGGTTTGGTCTCGGGAGTTTCGTTCACATCAAGTAGCATGGGGGCTGTTACTCGCTGGAATGCCGGTATTCAATACAATGCTGCCAATCGGGCGGAGAGTGGTTCTGACTTCTTCGACATTCCGGGGGTTACCATCAGTGGTCGTAGTTCGTACAGCTACACCGGCAACAACATAACGTCAATCACCAGAACAGAAACGTCAAATATTAAAGGCCAACCCATAAATTCCACCAACACAACGACGTATACGTTTGATACAAATATAAATCCTTTCTACGGGGCATCCGTCATTCCCAGGCCCACCATGTTTGCCTATCCCCCAAGTGGAGACCTTAGAAATAACACCTATTTTGGAGGGCTTAATTTCCTGTCCACTTTAAGTCAGAGTAACTTACTTTCCGGATATTCGTACACCTACAATGCAGCCAATCTGCCAATTAAGCGCGTCTCGGGTAATGAAACGTTAACCTTCGAGTATGAAAACTTCTAGTGCCTTACGGGTTCTTTTAGTAAGTAGACCGCCAGGCGGGCCTTGAAGAAATACCCCAACCAGGGTGCACGCTTATCAATAGTTTTCAGAAATGAGCGTCTGCAGAGGTCGTGATTTTTTATATTTATCTGACTTAATCAATCACATTCGCTCTTTACAAGGGTCACTCATTCTATTGTTTAGGGAGCGTTGTTGAATGAAGCAGCGTTATTTTCCACTGTTTTTTTTGCTTAGTTAACACGGCACTCTCTAACCAGCGGATGGTTCCTTTTTTACCACTCATTTCCATATCTGCCTGATTGACATAAACCACCCAGGCAGTTGTCCCTTTTATAACTATTTTTTTGAAGTCAATCTTGTTGATACGGCTGGCACCTCTGCCAAAATAAGGCTTTATCTTGGCTTCCAGAGTGTCTATTGACCAGATCTCGCCACTTTCCAACAGCGTAAAGTCGGTGTGGCAGTAACTTCTTAAAGCGGGGATATCTTCATCTGAAAAGGCCTGAAAAAAGCCATTTATAACCTGTTTTATATTCGTTTCATCCGTTGTATTTTGTCCATAGAGAGGAACAAAAGCAGCGTTTGCCAGTAAGATTACCAGAACCAATACTCTCATAGTCGATTAAATGAATTAACAGGTTTTACGTAAAAAAACACAACAAATAAATGTAGCCTTTGCTATTACTAATCCCGGAAAAATTCCAGACGTCAATATCCTCTGCGGAGCCGTTACAGTTGTCCTTTCCAATACGGGCCATCCCCTTTTAGCCACTGACGTTAACAATCCGGCCACCCCGCCGGGATCATCGGCTCAACCAGTCACTTTGGATCATTCCGTAACCTACGGATGTCGATCTACGAATTGGCTGGCGAGTCAGAGACGTTACTCGGTCAGGGTAAAAACGTATCGACCAGCGTATCGGTCAGTTGATGGCTTGTCCACCCGGCCCACAAACTTTTTGCCTTCAACACAGCCCAGGCCATCAAGCCAGCCCCTAGAGCAATCCCTATACTCTTGTCTGTTAACCCATGAGCCAGGCCGAACACCGCCGACGTCCACACAACAGCCCACAGCTTAGTCCAGTATTTAATACAACAAGCCAGGAGCAACCCTCGGAAAATGAGTTCTTCATACAGGTTAGTAACACCATTTATTCCATACCGATAAAAGTCTATCTTATATGTGAATTTGTGCCCAGCCGATACCATGATTACCAGAGGAATAACGGCCAGTATTATGCCGCTAACCAGGCCATATTTTAACGAAACTAACTTAAACGTAGTGGTCCCGCTCCACTGCTCCCTATAATCCATATTTAAGAGACGTTTTCCAACAAAACCAAGGGCAAGTGATAAGGGAAGTAGCCCAAGAAGTCCATTCCCATAATCATAAAACAACAAATCATTTGTTTTACGACTAAAGCCCAACGAATGGATCACAAATGGGCGACTGACTTGAAGTCCGTAAAGTCCAGCGAAAATAAAACTGCTTAAACAGAATGGGATGTAACGTTTATCATTCAATAATTGCATCCGACCCAACACAAACAGGAGCAGACTTACCAGTAAGAGGCAAATAGACACGGCTAAATAGTCATTCATGCATTCGAATCTTTAAATGATTTGGTCAGCTTCCCGTACGGGTTCGAGCACGCAGGTAGATTTGGCTGTAAGATACAATCATAAAGGATTGTGGGAAAGGCTGTTTGTCCAAACGTTACCACCTTGTTCAGTCTGTTCACAAGTCTGCAAGGTCAGGGGATCAATCCGTTTCCTGACATGTCCCATCTTCAACGAATGCATTCCTGCCTATCCCAATAACATACAGCGTCCCTGATCAACAAGCAACAGTTAGCGCTTTACGTTTTGCCAACCAAAGTATGCATGAATCGTCGGGGTTTAGTTTGGCAAACGGGTGCTGGACTTGCCCCTCTATCAATAAACAATGATCAGCCGGGCAGTCCGTTATAAAACCCACACAACAGGCAAGCCCGAGGTTGCCTGACGAAACGCCGTTCCCCTGTTTTTTTAAACCACGTGAGGTAATACGCACTATTACCAGTGTATAAAAGAACGACAGGTATACTCTTTTTACCGGCCCATTCACGATACTTTCCTAATAATCAAATCAGTACAATTGCCGTGAGTATGTCTTACGGAATCAGACGGACTTGGCCAAATGCTCCAACAGCTTCTATAAGCCTGATGAGAACGACAGATGACGGGTCATTCCGGCAAGCTGGGTCTTGGGCAGATGGCTAAGCAGACCACCCTAAAAAACACCGAAAGCTCATAGCGGTCCGGTTCCATTAACAACTTCCACGACTAACCGGTTACGTATATATGCCGGCTAATGACCGTCCTATCCACTTCGTTAAAGGACTGCCTTATGGAACTAGCTCATGCCTTGTTGGACACGTTGCCTCAGGCTTTGGTACTTTACCAGCCCCTGACCGATCCGCAAGGCCAACTGACCGATTTTGCTACCCGCTACTATAATCAGGCTTTAAAAGCCATTGTCCCCTATTCAGACCAACAACTGCAAACTCAGACTCTGTTTCAGCGTCACCCCCCCAGCCGCCATTACCTCGACTCGTTTAACGCTTTACTAAAAAGCCACCAGGCGTTTCGCCTGGAGCACGAGGCAACTCATCTGAGCAAAAAATATGCGCTGATATTTCAGTATCTGGATAGCCATGTACTTTGCCGCTACGAGGAGATCGCTGACCCGGAAACATCCGGCAACCGAGTCCCAAATCCGGACCAGGAACTGACCCGGCAACTTAATCACCAACTGACCGGACTGGTAGAGGCACTCCAGGACACCAATCAGCAACTGCTGCTGCAACAGGATTTTCTGGAAGGGATTCTGAACGGCTCCCAAAACGGGTTGCTAAGCTGTGCGCCCATTTATGACGAGATGAACCAGCTTGTTGACCTACGCATCGAAATGGTTAATCAGGCCGCTTCCCGCATCAACGGGCTGGCCATCGAGCAACTGATGGGGCAAACGCTCTTAACCGTTTTCCCGGCTCTGGCTGGCTCACCGCTCATGGCGAGTTATTTACACACGGCCCGAACGGGCCAGCTTCAGCGGCTGGAGGCCCATTATCAGGACGCTAACCTAAATGGCTGGTTCGAGGTGATCGTTTCCCCCCTGCCCCGGCAGCGCGTCCTGATCTCGTTTCTGGATATTACCGATCGCCATCAGGCAGAAACGGCTCATCTTCATCAGGCCGGTTTGATGCAGCGTATCAGTGAATCCGGCCATATTGGCATCATGACTCACAAACCAATCCTGGATGAAACCGGCAACATTCAGGACTTTGCCTTCACGTATGTAAATGAGCAGGCCCAACGCTGGCTGGGCGTCGACTTGCAGCAGGTTACCCGGCAGAGCGTACGATCGCTGCCGGGTGGGAATGATGGGGAGGAGATGGTCCGTCAGATGGCCCGGGTGGTTAAAACCGGGGAGTCGGCTCGTCTGGAGACAAGCTTAACGGACGGGCTGGTGCTGTTTTGGGTAATTTCCCCGCTGGGAACGGGCTGTGTGACAACGTTTATGGACATAACACAGCAACGGCAGGCTGAGCAACAAAAGCGGTACAATGCCGAGCTGGAACAGCAAGTGCTGGAACGCACGCTGGCTTTACAAAAATCCCTGGTCCGGCTGGAACAGTCCCAGGCCGAATTACAAGGCGCCCTGGCCAAAGAAAAACAGTTAAGCGAATTAAAGGGACGCTTTGTATCCATGGCTTCCCACGAATTTCGAACCCCTCTAACGACCATTCTCAGTTCAGCGCGCCTGCTCGAGAGGTACCAGGCAAATGATCAGGCCGACAAGCGACCAAAACACATACAGCGTATTCAACTGGCTGTCAGGCAGCTCAATGCCATTCTGGAAGAGTTTTTATCCAGTGATAAGTTGACGGAGGGCCAGGTTACGGTTCGGCCCGTGTTATGCAATCTGTCCGGTCTGGTAGACGAGGTGCTACTGGACCTTGCAGATAACCTGAAGGAGCGGCAAACGATCCAGCTTACCCTTTCGTGTCCGCAGCCTGTGTGGGTGGATGAATCCCTGCTACGCAAAATCCTGCTTAACCTGCTCTCGAATGCCATCAAATATTCCGACACTGGCTCGGTTATCACGCTGGAGTGCGGCTACAGGAACCACCAACTAACCCTGACCGTCGCAGACCAGGGGATCGGCATAGCTGCCGAAGACCAACTCCACTTGTTCGAGCGATTCTTTCGAGCCCGCAACGTCACCAATATTTCGGGCACGGGGCTGGGGCTGTACATCGTACGTCAGTATGTGATGTTGATGAAGGGCCAGATCAGCCTGGAAAGTGAGCTGCATCGAGGTACCCGCGTCACCCTGACGCTACCGCTGGTCGAACCAGGTAAAGTCCCCTGAGAATGGGTTTAAGATTTAACATTAATTGATTGGTGTGTAAATGTGCAGACAACGCATGATATGGATGTAGCTGAATAAGGCGCTATCCAGGGAGCGGCTACAAGAAAGCTCCATCGTTTTGGACGGGTGCGTTTGTTGAGATGCTGATCTTTTTCTATCGATCAAACGCCATCTGTCATATACTTTACGCTTAAAACCACGGGGGGTACGTAGCAAACCCGTTCGACAATAAGCTGCTTAATTGGGAATAATGTTATTATTCAGCCGAAAGAAGTTGTCAGGGTCGTATTTAACCTTTAAGGCGACGAGTCGTTCGTAATTTGGCCCATAAGCTGCTTTGACGCGCGTGGCTTCGTCTTCGCCCCCCAAATGGTTAACATAAACACCCTTCGTATAGGGTTCTACCTGGTTCCAGAACGTTCGAACCCAGTCTGTGTGAGTCTGGTTCTCTGCCGGATCTGTCCATTGCCCGACGATATCGAAATCCCATTGGTCCTCCCGTAAGCCAAACGCTGTTTTGGCGGGGTCAATGCGGGCAGCAACGCCTTTGATATGAAAAAAAAGTACAAACGAATACGGTGACGTTTGTTTAGCGGTCTGATCCAATATGACATCGATCAAGCCGTCTTTAATATCCGGCAAATTTCCCGACTTCCAGTAACGGTGCATACCGTGAGGTGTTGCCGCATCAAAAATGGTTTGGTTTTGTAGATAGGGTACTTCACTAATTAAATCGGCCAGTGGAGTGCCAAAATTTCGTAAGGGCCGGAGAAACTGCTCACCTTCGGCAATCGGTCCAAACCAACCAGCCAGCAACGCGACCACAGGCAAGCCATCGGGCGTGTTCATCAACACGGCAAAAATCATTAATTCATCGGGAGTGCTACGGGCAAAGGTGCGATAGAAACGGAGTACCGCTTTAGCCTGATCCATCGGATACAGGACCATGCCCGCCAATATCATTGGCCCAACCGGATGAAGCTGGTAAGTAAACCTGGTTACAATGCCAAAGTTTCCGCCCCCACCCCGAACAGCCCAGAACAAGTCTTCGTTCTCGGTTTCGCTGGCCGTCAACAATTCCCCGGTAGCGGTTACAATGTCAACTGAGAGCAGGTTATCGCAGGCTAGTCCGTGTTTGCCCATTAACCAGCCCAGGCCACCGCCCAGTGTCAGACCCGCAATACCCGTGTGCGATACAGTACCGCCCGTGGTGGCCAGCCCATATTGTTGAGTGGCCTGATCCAGTTCACTCCAGAGAACACCCGCTTCGGCATGGGCGGTCCGATTATGAGCCTTGACGTTAATACCTTTCATCAGCGACAGGTCGATCATAAGGCCATCGGTGCACACGGCATTTCCAGCTACGTTATGCCCTCCCCCGCGCACCGACACAAGGAGGTTGTACCGACGGGCAAATTTGACGGCGCTGCTCACATCGGCACTGCTGGTGCAGCGGGCTATCAGGGCCGGGCGTCGGTCAATCATACCATTCCAGACAGCGCGGGCCTGATCGTAGCCGGCTTCACCGGGACGAAGCAGCACGCCACTGAAGGTTGCTGAGAGGCCGTCAATGGCTTCAGCGGTCATCCATTCCGGAGATAAGTCCTGTAACATTGCGGGAAAGGGTTCGTGGTATAGGGGTTGATTATGCGCAACAGGGCATTCGTTAGAGAGCAGGCGTAGAAACGACACTCACTAACTTCCAGGTGCCACTTATTTTTTCTAAGTAGCGGGCATCATGGGTCTGACGCTTTTTAGTACCCTCCTGTATATCAGTGATGTAGGACACCCAAGCCGAAGTGCCATTGACATGAAGCAGGTAATCATGGGTTTTGTACACGTTCTTGTCCACGGCAGGCATTCGCTTGATCACGTCCTTCATGATTTTGCTGATCGATTCGAACCCCCGAATGTAACCTTTTCCTTTTTCGGTGTAGTAGTGGGATGCATAGGGTACATTGGCCCAATACGACAGGGCTTTATTGGCGTTTCGCTGATGAAAGGCGGCTGACTCGCCCGCAATCACGTTTTTAATAGCCGTCTCGTCGGTGGACTGTGCGAATGCGGCCGCACTCATTAGTAATTGGGCCAGGATGCAGAGGGTAATTTTCATACTAAATAAGGTAAGGGATAGTGAATAGTAACTGCTGCTAAGCAGCTTGTTGGAGAGCGTGAGCCAGAATCAGCCGGACCAGAAAGGATTCGTACCAGCGGGCGGCATACGTTGTCCCCATTTCGTCGGCAAGTTCCTGTTTGGAGGGATTGAGCGGGCAAATCGGTTGGCGCTGGTGAGTAGTAGGCCAGGGGAAAGAAGGTTAGTGACCATTGGTTATCAAATAAGGTAAAATGGTATGGATAGCGTAAAGGCAGGAAAGTCCGTTTTTCTGGCCATTCACGTGTAATGACACCCAAAGCTACTATGTATCAACAGGTTACACCATCCCCAATTTGGGTAGTTTTTGGTAGGTGAGCTTGCCTATCCACGGTTGGTCCGCGTTCGCCCATCTGTCCTCTTTCGGCTATTGACATGCATCGAAGCGCTGTACCAGGCAAAAATTTTCGTGGCTGTTCAATCTTATCTGTCGCCTGCGTATACAGGCTGTGTTCTACTAAAATACATAAGACAAAGATGTGTTCGGAGTTGAAGCGGCAGCCCCTGCTGGGTATAAAGCCTCTTCGATGAATGTGTCCAGTGCAATCACCCCCTTTTCTTCAACAATCCGATTGGTGGCGTAGTCAATCCGATCGGCTGAAACGCTTCGTTTGAGTTGTTGATGCAACAGGAATTGCTCCAGAATTCCAACTTTTTGACCTGTCAATCAGCTCTTTCTGGTAGATGCTGATCCTGAACGGAAAGAAGGCAGAATCGGGTTATCACAATTACAAGCCCGGATGAATCATGAACAAAGTTCCGATTGTTTTCCTGCTTTTAGCGGCCTGTCAATCGGCCAACGACTCCCATGACCACGCGCCAACGGACTTAGTGATCCACAATTCAATATGGACTCGCTCCGACCCTAACCATCTGTATCATGATGTTGAAGTCTGTGAGCATGACTTCACCCTTATCAACACCTCCGACCAATTTGTGTATGACCGGATTGTGGTCAGGATCAGCTATTATGATCACCAACATCGGCTGTTGCAGGAGGGGCTTCACAAAATCAGTCACCCGCTTAAACCCAAAGAATCCTTCCGGGTGAAAGGCATGAGTGGAGGAATTGTCAAACCGGGCACCAATTCAACTTCTGTTCATCTGGTCAAAGCAACCAGGCAACGTTTGGCAGTCACTAATCCATACGAACCCATCCACTTCGGTTACCAAAAGAGAAATACCCCTTCTACTCCAGGACAGAAATGACGGATTCGGGGGACACACTACGCTGCCAGGATATGTCTTTAAGGGTTTCGAAGAAAATTTAGTAGCTTCCGCCATGACTATTCGAAATGCTACCCTACACGATTTAGACACGATCAGCCGTGTCGAAAGCCTGTGCTTTCCGGCAAATGAGGCTGCTTCACGATCGTCATTTGCCAAAAGGCTTCAACGGTTTTCCCCTCATTTCTGGTTACTTGAAGATAAGCTCAACCTGATCGGCTTTGTCAACGGTATGGTTACGGACAATGAGACAATCACCGATGCCATGTTCCAGAATGCCGATCTGCACAAAGAGGATGGTAAATGGCAATCGGTTTTCGGATTAGCGATTGCTCCTGACTATCAGAAACAAGGGCATGCCCAACGATTGATTAAACATCTTATCGAGGTGTCCAAACAGCAAAACCGACAGGGAGTGATCTTGACCTGTAAGGAGAGCTTGATCCCTTTCTATGAGAAATTGGGCTTTAGCAACGCTGGCTTATCCAACTCCGTACATGGGGGCGAAGTGTGGTTTGACATGAGAATCGACTTTCATGATTTGTCTCGATGAAGGCGTCTTATCACACCCTGGAGACCGTTTCAAGGCAGCAGGTTTTATAACCGTAGCCTACCGCTTAACGGAGGGTTGTTGCCATTGCTTCAGCTCTTCTTCAATGAAATGAGTGACCAGGGTTCGATAGAGGTCTTCAATCACATCTGGATTTAACCCTTTCTCCTGGGCCCATTCCCGACGCTGCGCCAACATGGCCATAAAACGTTCGGGAGCCCGCACCGCTGTTGGAGTCGGTTTGAATTTAGCAGCTGCCTTGACATACTCAAAACGCCGGGCCCATAAACTGATTACCTCCTGATCCAGCGTATCAATGGCATTTCTTAGGTCATTTAGATCTTGACAATCTTCTGGTTGCTTGATAGGTCGATCCATAAATATCCTGGGTAATCGTTAAACCAGGCTAAAAGTTAACTATAATTTCAGTTTTATTCGCCCGGACAGATCAGCTAAAGGAGACTATGTTGATTCTGATCCTTTGGCGGGCCTGCCTTACTCGGTTTGACGGGCAGGCTGTGTTTAGCTAAAATGCGGGCCTGCTCGGCCTGACAAACCTCACTCTGACGGGGAGCATGGAGCCGAATGCGGGCCTGCCGGGCAGTCAACGTAGCATCGATGATAGGAGCCGGGTAGTCAATGCCCACCTGAAAATGCGCCATGGCCTGCTCCAGCGGTGGCATTGTCCATGGGTGGTGAAGGTAGGCCAGAGGGCAATTGGTCAACTCGGGTACCCACTGCCGGATGAACACCCCCTTTGGGTCATGATCCTGCGACTGCTTGACGGGGTTATAGATCCGGATCGTATTCGTGCCCGTCATCCCCAACTGCATTTGAAGTTGAGCGTAGTGAATGCCCGGTTCGAAATCGGTATACAGCCGGGCCATATGCCATCCCCCCTCCTGCCAGTGCTGAAATAAATGATGGGTGAGAAAAGAGGTCAGCATGGCCCGCATCCGAAAGTTTAGGTAGCCCGTTACCGTCAGACAACGCATACACGCATCTACCAGCGGAAAGCCTGTGCGCCCGTCCCGCCAGGCTGCGTAGTGCTCAGGGTTCACCTGTTTAGGCAGGGCATCAAAAGCCCGGTTCACATTTTCGAACTCCATGCGCTCTTCCCCCTCAAACTTTTGAATAAAATGGCAGTGCCAGCGCAGCCGGGAGGCAAAGGCGGCAAACTGTCGTCCTGAACCCGCTAATGCCAGGTCTCTGGCAGCCTGCCGCTGGGCCTGATATACCTGCCGAATGCTCAGACACCCCCAGGCCAGGTAAGGCGACAGGCGACTACAGCCTCGACGACTTTCCAGGGGTTTTGAGATTGCCGCGCCATACTGCCCGATTCGCTCGGTTAGGAAACTGGTCAGGTACCGATGGCCTTTGTGTTCGCCACCGGGCTGAAACTGGGAATTGGGAACCTGCCACGCGCCGGGCAGATCAGCTCCGCGCTCGGTATCGAACCAGGCCGGGGACACATTGGCCGGGTACCAACGAGTCAGATCAGGATGCTGTTGAGGGGCCTGCATGGTCTGCTGCCAGTCGGCGGCCCAGGTGTCGCGGTTCTTCAGGCGTCGAATGACACCATTCGATGGGAACTCATGCCAGACAATGCCCTGCTGACGGCAGAAAACGGCTACAGCTTTGTCGCGGTTATACGTGACGGCCAGTCCGGTTTCCTCATGAGAATAGATGGTGCCGATGGTAAACTGCTGCTGTATGGCGGTTAACACATCCAGTACCTCCCGGTGAAATACCCAAACCGTAGGTAGTCCTGTTTCGGGCGGGGTCTCTTCCGGTTGATCGTCAAATTCAAATGGCAACCACTCGTGGACCAGATGTTCCGTTTCCGCCTGAGCTGTGGTTGGCTCGGGTAAAGCCGCCAGTTGTTGATGGATGTCGGCCAGGCACTCGTATACAAATCGCCAATGGCGCAGATCGTAATTGGGATCGGCCATTACCGATGGCTCGAAACAGTAAAGCAGGAGTAACGGTCGTTTAGGCGTGCACTGCCCCCTGGCAATGGCTGCCCGAAGCGGAGCATGATCGCGCAGGCGCAGATCCCGCTTGAACCACACTAGGTCAATAATTGGTCGGTTAGACATTCAGGGAACAAAAATTGCTTGTTAGCAGAATACTTTTGACCTCGCCTGGCGAGTTCAGCGATGAGAAGTCGGGCGTGTTAGTCCCAGCACTCACCTGCCAGGGTGGTGATTCGCAGCAGAACAATATTGGGATCATCTTTGCCTTCCGGAAACCAGTCGCGTAAGGACTCATTCCACAGAGCGTCTACCTTCGCCTGATCGTTAACGACTTCGGCTTCTCCGGCCGTGGTAACCGAAACCTGGGCCTGGGGATCGGAAAAACCTAAAGAAATGGACGGGTGCTGGCGGATATGGGCGACTTTATCCGAATCCGCCCGCGTGAAAAACCACATGGTTCCATCCGGATCGAGTTGATGGGTGGCCATCGGTCGGCTACGTAAAGCGCCCGAGGGCATTTGAGTCGTCAGTAAAGCCACCCGGATATCCCGAATGTGGTGTTTGATTTTATCAAATTCATCAGGGGTGATTGTCTTCTGGCTGGGCATGTTCATCCGTTGTCTATAACAACTGGATAAGTACATGTTGAGGGCAAAAGTTTTGATCCTGCCGCGTATGGTTTGGCTAGTCGTTGACAGTCAGTAAAACAGGCAGATAAATTTTACGCCGTCACCCCTGGCTGTCTTCAACTTTTTTTTCAAGTGCTGTCTGACCAGCCAATAGCTTTCCGATTTCGACCGGTTGAAATGGATGCATCCGGTCTGTACTTTTGTGTAATTCTGCTATATAACCCTGTTTTGATGTTTACTTCGCTACTACACTATATACAGGAACGATCATCTATCCCACTGTCTGAAGTAGATATCCGTTTAATCGAAGAGGCTTTCATTCCTAAAAAGCTAAGGAAAAGGCAATTTCTGCTACAGGAAGGTGACGTCTGCAAATACATTGCCTTTATTGTGAAAGGGGCTACACGCCAATACACGGTCGACGACAAAGGGAACGAGCATGTACTTAATTTATGCATCGAAAACTGGTGGACGTCCGACCGCGAGAGCTTTCATAAAGAAACACCCTCCATTTACCATATAGATGCCTGGGAAGAAACCGAACTGCTCCTGTTGCCAAAGGCAAATGGGTATTATGACCGGGTGAATGCGATTCCGGCTTTCAACGAAATGCGGATAAAGCTTGACGATAATCAGCACATGGCAGCTCAAAAACGCCTGAATACATCCATGAACCACATGGCTGACCATCGCTATGAAG
Organism: Spirosoma aerophilum; assembly: GCF_054782495.1. Classification (NCBI taxonomy): domain Bacteria; kingdom Pseudomonadati; phylum Bacteroidota; class Cytophagia; order Cytophagales; family Cytophagaceae; genus Spirosoma; species Spirosoma aerophilum. Next base: position 184,341 of record NZ_BAAGSJ010000050.1, read on the forward strand.
AATTGATCAAGCTATATCCTGAATTTTTGCTGCGTTTTCCTCAACATATTATTGCGTCTTATCTGGGTATAACCAGGGAAACACTGAGCCGTATCCGCCATCAATCAGTAAAAAAATAAACTACCCTATCAACTGGAGCAGGTTACCACAACGCTTTATTGAGCATCCATAAAAACAAATAGGTGGGCTACTTTTTCATTTTCTACGATAAAGAAATCCATGCCGGTCAAGACATTCGGCTGGGGACCTGTTCGGATATCCCAATATAGCCGGGCTCCATGCTGCGTACTTTCCATGGGTCTTGCTACGGTAAACGTGAACTTATCATCGCCCGCAAACAGCTTGTCGATAAAGTCAGAAACGGCAGTAATACCCGTAAGGATAAAATCCTTGTCGTACATTTTTACATCGTCGGCATAAACAGTATGCATCAGTGCATCACGCGTTGTGCGGTCTTTTTCATTCCAGATTGAGGTATGTATTTGCTGGAGATTCATCATTGACTGAGTATCCATGAGCTAGCGGGATTTGTCTTTTTTTTAATACGGTATGACGTTGACCCCAAAAGTAATCGTCGCTTCAGATCGTAAACGTTGATGTACATCAATAAAGATTGTATCAGTAGCCAGCAGTAGTCGCTCAGGCCAGCCGTTAACGTGAATCCCGAGCCAGAGCAGAGCTTACTTAGCCTACATCAATAAATGACGGCACCACGCACATGGCTACGATGATTAAAACAGCACGTTCTGATAATCAGATATTCTGTAAAATACGGCCACTGCGTATCCACTAAAATTTATCAATACGCCTTTCGGTTGTTGGTGATTTGCGGTAAATTTTGGTACTTGATTCGCAGGAATTTTACTATGCCCTCTGTCTGTATGAAAAGGATGGAGACTTAATTTGCCAAGATGCCCATTGATCAGTTAAGAGAGCTTGTCCAGGCGATTCATCCGCTCGTTGAGGAGGATTTAAACGATTTCATCAGCGTCTGGCAGCCGTTTTCAGCGGCTAGGAAGCAGCATTTGACCCTGGCAGGCCAGACCGAAAATTATCTCTACTTCGTGGTCGAAGGCGTTCAGCGCGTCTATTATCTGGATCAGCAGGACCGGGAAGCCACATTAGTTTTTTCTTACCCCCCATCGTTCGGAGGGGTAGTCGATTCATTCTTATTGCAACAGCCATCTCGCTACTACTACGAAACGTTGACTTCCTCCATTTTTCTGCGAGCATCCTTCACCAGCTTACAAGCCATTATGCAGCGCAGGCCGGCGGTAGAAACGATGATTAGATTGGGCATTACCCACGCCATGTCAGGTGTGCTGGAACGGTTGGTGGAAGTTCAATGCTACTCGTCAGCCGATAAATTTCGAAAATTGCTTCAACGAAGCGCCCATATTTTACAGCTTGTTCCCCACAAGTATCTGGCCAATTATATTGGCGTTGATCCGACGAATTTCAGCAAATTGATCAACAGCATCAAGGCCTGAAATCTTGGTAAATACCAAGAATCAAGAGTCCATGGATGCGCAACTTTGCCGCGTACTAAACGGATCAATCATGCGCACACAATCAATACGTAAATGGATGGCCCAGGGCTTTATCCTTTTGTCAGCACTAGCTTTATTATCGGTCAGCGTCATGGCTTTTGTCAATCCCCAATCGGTCATGGATCTGGTGGGCGTTAAGCTGAACAATACCGATGCGTTCAGTTCCATACGTGGCGTATATGGGGGCGTGGGGTTAACCCTCTTTATCACGCTGATCTACCTGATGGTATGGGATGTCCGGAAGGGGCTGGTCTTTCTGGTTTTGTTATGGGGCTTTTATGCACTGTCCCGGACTATCACCATATTTGCCGAAGGAGCCCTGGGAGCCTTTGGGCAGCAGTGGCTTTTTACGGAGTCGATCTTCTGCCTGATTTCCCTGCTCCTGTTCTGGGTAAATCATAAAGAAAATTCCTCATCCATGCCTCACCCCAATGCAACCCCCAGATAAGGCGTCCTGGCTGGCCTCGCTTGATGCTCAGGTGGCGCATCACACCCAGGAAGCTCTGGAGCATTTTCAGAACCTGGATGAAGGCCTCCTCTGCCGGCCTTCCTCAACGGGGGGCTGGAGTATCGTTCAGTGCCTGGCTCATCTCAACTCTTACGGCGACTATTATTTCCCTTACCTGCAGCAGGGGTTAGAAAGACCGGCATCAACCACGTCCAGCGACCCATATACTGGCTCTTGGCTGGGCACTTATCTGATCCGCATGATGGACCCCGACCGGAGCCGAATTAAATTTAAGGCCTTCAATCGGCACCAGCCCACCGAAATCGTTCACGCGCCTTCGGTGGTGGCGGCCTTTATTGATCAACAGGCGATCCTGCAAGGTCTGCTGAAACGGGCCCAACAAGCGGATGTCAACACTCTACGAATACCCTTGTCGATTGCCCCTTTCGTACGCTTATCGGCAGGAGATATTTTGGAGTTTCTGGTGGTTCATACAAAACGGCATCTCCTGCAGGCCAAACGAAACATGTGACCCCCAGGAAACAATATAGAAGCGCATAGATACCGGAAAAATAACTGCCCTGGTGAAACGCTCCTTTGCGTGCCGGATAGCTGCCTTTTTGCAGAAATCAGCCTTTGAGAGCCCCGTAGACGGCTGGCTCATCGTTCATAGGTACAGTATCGACCAAGCTGCATAGTGGATGCTTAGGCTGATGAAGCCCAAACATCCGGTCGGTCAATTACCTGTTCTCACCAAACACTACTGATTGGCGTTACCATCTTCTCAACATCAACGGTATCATGAATACCTTCAATGAGCCCTGAAATTCCATTTTGAATTATCACTGTTAAAATCAAACTCTGCTAGAGTCGGAGTGCTGTCGCCGGAAGATACCAGCGCTAATTTCTTTGATGAATTGGGTACGATCTTTGGCATTATCCGGTAGCTGCCATCCGTCAATTGATCGATTCGCCATAACTGTTCGGGAGTGCCGGTAAACGCCGGTACGGTAATTACTTCGGCATCGGCCGTTGCCGCCAGTGCCCGTTCTGTTCCGGCAAGCACAATTTTGTAATAGGGACCACCCAGATATCCGGTCGTATCGGGCGCATCTGTAATCGTCCATTTTTGATGGGGGCGCGACATGTAGTCGCCTATTCTTAACGGAATAGGACCGGTTGGCCAGTTTTTCACTACATCGGCTAATTGCTGAGGCTGAACGGGTTTTATTGGATCATTGTTGGGCTGACCGAATCCCCGGGGTCCATTCGCCATTCTTGTAAAATCAACGGCCAGCTCTAATCCATATCCTCTTCGAACGGATTCAATTTCGTAGGTTCCCTCGTTAAACTTTTCTCCGGCAACGGGCCATCCGTCCTTCCAAACCACCGGCAGTATGCCTAGTACGCTGCGGCCACCCTGTTCTAAATCGGCTTCATAATGGATGGACATTTTCTCAACGCCCTTCTCCAGAATGATGTGACCAAAATGCCCGGGGCCTATCAACCCTCCGCGGGTAGCAACCACCATTTTACCGCCCCCTTCCAGCATACTCCGGCCTACATTATCGAGATAAGGACCTGTTATTTTTTTTGAACGGCCCACCACCACATTGTAGGTAGAGTTGGCACCATCGCAACAACTGCCATGCGTGGCAAGCAGGTAGTACCAGCCATCGCGATAGACGAGGGTGCTGGCTTCACATACGATGGCGACATCGACGGGTTTATTGCCAGCCTTGAGTTTACCTGTCTTGGGGTCTAATTCGATAAGGCGGGTGAATCCAAAATAGGTGCCGTAGGTTAACCAAAGTCGTCCGGTAGTAGGGTCTAAAAGAACACCGGGGTCAATGGCGTCGTTTTCTTCATAGCCATCTGAGGTAGCCACGACAACCGGTTCGGAATACTTAAAATCAGGCGACTTTGGATCTAAGGTCTTGTTCCACATGGTAAGAATAGCGCCTTTGTGGTTGCCTGCACCACCGGTTGCTCCATAGATAACCAGGTAACGATCACCAATCTTGATAACATCAGGAGCCGCCCCGCCACCCGGCCTTACCCCACCACCCCGCCAGGTCCAGCCGTCTTCAGAAATCAATCCGCCACCGCCAGTGCCGAATGTGTAGTATTTGCCGTCACATTCGGCGACGGTCGAAGGATCATGGATAAAAGGTCTTCCAATTTGGGCCAGCAGGGACTGGGCTACCCATAAAATTAATAAAGTTGTCAGGCCGATTACGTTTATTCGTTTCATGTACTGATTTGAATTAATGAGCTTTAGTAGACGACTACCTATTATTCGTAACGAATACCGAGATTTTTTACGGGCGATCCGTTTTCATCTAAAAAACGAACACAGAAGTTAGCCATACCCGGTCCGTTTATGACGCCCCCCCGGATGACGTTCCTTCCCTTCTTGAGCGTTAATCGTGCTGATGTACCATTATCGGCAATCATATCCCTGTCGCCGGAAAGCAGCAATACTTCCTGACCATTCAACCACCACATGCTGCCAGAATTACAGCCGGCAGCCATCCTGACGTTCTGGATTTCTTCGGGGCAGTCGATGACGGTGACAAGCCAGACGAGTATTCCGAATCTGGGTTTGTTTAGGGCGTAGGTAAAGTGGTATAAGTTAAAGTTAAACGCCTTGCTGTCCAAGGCATACCACTTGAGTGCCTGGTTTCCCACGTTTACTGTTTCACCATGTTGGGGGACGGTGGTGTAATCGCGGGAAAAATTATCGGCCGAAAACGTTGTTCGGAGGTAGTTATCCGTGAATATATTATTCCTGACAATATCTTTCTTTACGGGTTCCAGGACCAACCAACGTTGAATAAATCCCTTGGCATCCGGTGTTTTTTTGGCGGTAGAAGCCGTTGTAAAGTGTCTGGACAGGGTATGAGTTGTATCCCCTTTTATGGGTATGGGAGGTAGGGGTAATCTTTGTCCTGGACCCGGACCCTGCGCAAAAGCGATAAGGCCTCCTGATTGTAAGACTGTTAAAACGACAAAAGCGATAACCGGCAAGGAAGGTTTGCGTTTTCTGTTCATAGCAGATTTCCTGAGTAAGGATCAGTGTTTCTACATGAAGCGAAGTTTATACAAACCTACTCAGCGAAGCGGTGGTAGTTTGCCTGTATTGCCGGCATACACGTCTACTCAGCAGGTCTACACATGGGCAGAAACCGCCGAAATGAAAGGCGCTATACGGGATGAAATAGTGAATAATAAAGTTGTAAGTAGTAAGTGCAGAAGTAGTAAGTAGCTGACCCATGAAAATTATTTCGCGTCAGCCACTTACTACTTCTGCACTTATTACTTCAATAGAACAGGCGGTTGATGAACTGGTGCATCAACGAGTATTTTACCTGGAGTTTACTACTTTAGTGGATACGAAGCCACTTATACACCAGGCATATGAGATTCGTTCTAATCATTATCGCTGTCATACTAGGCAAGTCTCTCGTTCAGCACTTCGACTTTAAAACGCTACAGTTTGCAAAACCAGGGCTGGATAGTTTATATGCGATAGTATTCATAGCGGCAATCTTCCTCTTCATAAGAGACGTAAAAAAAACAGACCATTCGAATAAATAGGATTGATCAGGCAACTCGGTCTTACTGATGATCAGTTGGTCTAAATGACCTAACCAGTCAACTATTTAGCGACCTACGAATACACTTCTCCAATCCTGTTTTGGTTATTGATTGGACTTTTTCGGCGTTTTTTTACGGGCTTTCACGTCCGATGGCCCCGTTCGTACGCTGCTGGCAGCATCCACTTTGGTGGTTCCCCGATTCGATGAACTCCCATTGGCCTGATATTGGTCGTTGGTCAGACCAGTACCGGTCGATGCGCCATTGGTACCGTCGTGCGTGTTAGCCGCCGACGGGTTTGAGCGGGCCGCGTCGGTCGATGAAATCGTACCTTCAGATGATTTACTATTTGTGGCGCGCCGGGGCTGTTTTTGCTGGGCGGCAGCCGTTCCGGCAAGGGCCAGAACAAGGGCAACGGTTGCGAGTGAATTTAGCATCAGTCTGTTTATTAACGTGAGTGATACTGGTATTAACTCGCTCGCCACCGTTGGGTTTTCAATAATCAGAAGAATATGTTCAATTGAACATTATAACTTTAGGCCGCGACTTTGAACTCCGAGGTAAGGTGGAAAGTAACATCGGGGTTATTTTGCTGATTCATGCGCAACATCCAATCCGACTCGGCCAGAAATACCGGATTCTGATCTTTATCGTATGCAATCTGGTTGCCTTTCAGGCGTATAAACTCAGCCAGTTTCGCCGGATTTTCGGCCGTGATCCAGCAGGCTTTTGTGTAGTTCAGATGGACCCACCGGCATTTGGCACCGTATTCATTCTCCAGTCGATACTGAATAACCTCAAACTGCAGTTCACCAACGGTTCCAACAATTTTCCGATTGCCCAGTTCGAGCGTGAATAACTGCGCGACGCCCTCATCGGTCAACTGCTGAATACCTTTGTCCAGCTGTTTCGACTTCATCGGGTCGAGGTTGACGAGTTCTTTGAATATCTCGGGCGAAAAGCTCGGTATTCCCTGAAACTGTAGCTCCTCCCCTTCCGTTAGCGTATCACCAATTTTAAAGGTACCTGTGTCGTAAAGGCCCACCACATCGCCGGGGAATCCCTCCTCCACCACGCTCTTACTATCGGCCATGAAGCTGAACGGGCTGGCAAAGCGTACGTTCTTGTCCAGCCGGGTGTGATGGTAAAATTTATTACGCTCAAAAACGCCTGAGCAAATACGCAGGAACGCAATTCGGTCGCGGTGGCGCGGGTCGAGGTTCGCGTGTATTTTGAAGACGAAACCGCTAAAATTTTTCTCACCCGGCAGCACTTCGCGTTTGTCGGTCGGGCGGGCGATGGGTTCGGGCGAAATATCGCAGAACCCTTCCAGCAGTTCCTTCACCCCAAAGTTGTTGACCGCTGAACCAAAGAACACGGGCGCCAGTTTACCATCCAGATACGCCTGCCGGTCAAAACCGTCATAAACGCCATCGATCAGTTCAACATCTTCACGAAGCTGGGCCGCGTCGCGGTCGCCTACTTTCACATCCAGCAAATCGTCGGCCAAGTCAATGGGCAAAACATCGGCTTCAACTTTCGTTTTGTTAGCTTTGAAGAAATATAACTTTTTCTCGATAAGGCTATAGACTCCCTTAAAGTCCGAACCCATATTGACCGGCCAGGTCATCGGCCGAACGCGAATGTTCAGCTTATCCTCCAGCTCGTCCAGCAAGTCGAACGGATTACGGCCTTCGCGGTCAAGTTTATTGATAAAAATGATCACTGGTGTGTCACGCATCCGGCAAACTTCCATCAGTCGCTCGGTTTGCTCCTCCACTCCTTTCACACAGTCGATCACCAGAATAACACTATCGACGGCGGTTAGCGTCCGATAGGTGTCTTCGGCAAAATCTTTGTGACCAGGCGTATCGAGGATATTAATTTTCAGATTATCGTATTCAAACGTCATCACCGACGTGGCGACGGAAATACCCCGCTGTTTCTCAATCTCCATGAAGTCGGAGGTAGCGGTCTTCTTGATTTTATTGGATTTAACCGCACCGGCGGTTTGAATGGCTCCCCCAAAAAGCAGCAGTTTTTCGGTTAACGTTGTTTTACCGGCATCGGGGTGACTAATGATGGCGAACGTCCGTCGTCGGGCCGTTTCCGCCTGTATATTCGTTTGCATTATTCTCAGAATCAAGACACAAAGATACGAAAAAAAGGGAATAAGGGGAGGATGGAGGAAGGGGAGTATGGAAACGGAGTCGACTAACTCTTTTACCCCTCCCCCTTTCCTCCATCCTCCCTTTCCTCCCTCTTACAAAAACGCCCATAGCAGCAGGGCCCAGCCGGCAATCATGCCCAGCCCGCCGATGGGTGTAATGGCCCCCAACCAAGTAACCCCCGTAAAGCACAACACGTATAAGGAGCCAGAGAAGATCAGAACACCTCCCAAAAACGAGTACCCCGACCAGTTGAGCAGCTTCACTATAGTCGGATTACTGCCGAAGGTGTGCATGAGTAAGCCTACCAGCACGAGCGCCAGTGCATGATAAAACTGGTACTTAACGGCAGTCTCAAATGTGGCCGTACGTCCCGTTGCCTCAAGCATCGTACGCAATGCATGGGCACCAAACGCACCCAGGCCAACACCTATCAGGCCCAAAACAGCCCCGGCTTGAATAAAAAATTTCATTTTCTTTTGTCATGCTGACGAAGGAAGCATCTTCAGATCAGGTTGATGTATACATACCGCCTTAATGGCCCGGCGAAGATGCTTCCTCCGTCAGCGTGACAAAATCGTTAGTTTCTACTGCCAAAAATAGCACTCCCCACCCGAATCATCGTACTGCCCTCTTCCAGGGCAATTTGATAGTCTCCGCTCATCCCCATAGACAGTTCCTGAAACTGGATCATTGGTCGCTGAATCTGGCCCAGTTTATCGTACAGCTGTTTCAGTCCCCGGAACTCCTGACGCACTTTATCGGTATCGTCGGTGTTCGTTGCCAGCCCCATCAGGCCAATAACTTGTATGTTAGGCAGCTGGTCGAGCTCGGGCGATTGCAGTAAGGTTTCAGCCTCTTCAGGAGAAAGACCAAACTTGGTTTCTTCGTCGGCAATATAAATCTGCAGCAGGCAATCAATGGTCCGATTGTGTTTAGCAGCCTGTTTATTAATTTCCTGAAGCAGCTTTAAACTATCTACCGCATGAATCAATGTCACAAACGAAGCAATGTATTTTACTTTGTTCGTTTGTAAATGCCCGATCAGGTGCCACTGCACATCAGTAGGCAACTGTGGCTGTTTATCAGCCATTTCCTGCACTTTATTCTCACCAAACCGTCGGCAGCCGGCATCATATGCTTCCTGTAGCATCTCCACAGGTTTCGTTTTTGTTACGGCAATTAGCTTGGCTTTATTTTGTAATTCACTCTCAATCAGGCGAATCGATTCAGCGATCATAGGCTAAAAAGTAGTTGTCTTCTAACAACCGTTTATTAATATTGTGCAAATATAGGATTGAGAACTGCGCAGGGATGCGTACTTTTTGGCCCTGAACCTCTGAAAAAGACAATAAATCACAGCGTGATTTAGTTTTGGTACCAATTTTAACCACAACTCCTAAAGCCTAAGACATGACCCCAATGGAACCCAGACCTCAATCTCGTAATAACAGTCGCAGTTACTTACTGGCCGCCTTATTGATTTTAGCTGCCCTTAATGTATTGCTGCTTTACTTCTATTATCAGGAGCGGCAAGACAACAAAACCAAGGATGCAACCATTGCGGCCAAGACAGAGGAGGTCCTGATAGCTAAAACAAAGCTCGACTCCATTTCGTCGCAGCTGGACGCTAAAATTGCCGAAATTCAGCAATTAGGCGGTAGTATCGACTCGCTCATGAAAGTGAAAGCGCAACTGGAACAGGACAAGCGTGAACTGAAAAACGTCGGCACTTTCGATAATAAAAAGTACGATCAGAAAATTCGCAACTACCAGGCTATTCTGGCCCAGAAAGATCAGGAGATTGCTCGCTTGAAAGAAGAGAATGGGGTATTATCTCAGAAAAACGAATCCCTTGCGCAGGAGAACAGTGGGTTAAAAGCGGCCACACAATCGCTTAGTGACTCGGTTGTGGCAGTTACCATAAAAAACCAGGAATTAGCCGAGAAGGTCACCATTGCAGCCGCCCTTCACGCCGAGACCATAACGGTCAGTGCCCTTAACGCCAAAGGGAAAGAAAGTGATGGTGGCAGCTACAAAGCCAAAAAAATCGACAAAATTCGCATCTCCGTGCATCTATCGCCAAATGGACTGGCCAAAAAGGATGAGAAGATCATGTACGTTCGTATTCTTGATCCGCAAGGTGCTGTTATATCCGATCTGGCCACAGGTTCGGGCGAATTTCTGTACAACAACCAGGGCATGATTTATACCGCCATGCAACGTTTCACCTTCGACAATACCCGCCAGCACATCGATTTCACCTACGGCCGTGGTGGTCAGCGCTTCAACGAAGGCACCCACACTGTCGAA
>NZ_BAAGSJ010000051.1:0-2529 GCF_054782495.1 Spirosoma aerophilum
ACTGGTTATTGAAAGCAGCGTTGAGCAACACTCTGGTAGGCTACCTACGCAAACTCGGCTATTATTTGGGAGCGAAGTTCATCGATGGGGTTGTTTGCCGCCAGCGCAGATTCATTGGCTTGAGCGCCCCTTTTGAAAAATCGAACCCATCGCAGAAGGCTTTGCTGCGTACCATGGCGGCACTTTGGGTCCCACCTGTCAAAACTGAATCAGTTCGTTTTAGATCAAGTGGTCGACCCTATTGGAAAAAATGATCAACTCGGTATGATTTAGCAAACGGTGAGGCCTGGTAAGGTGAAACGATCAAATTCTCACACCGAGTTTAGCGGAAGCATGTCAACCGTGTTGTGTCAAACAGCGGCGTAGTATGCCTCTGGGTTTGGGCTATGATATTGGTCCAAGGTTGGCTTGCCTGTCATCGTTTCCTTCAACCACGCATAAATGTGAGCCGCCCTCCTGCTTTGAGGGCTCGTCGTGGCGGTAAGCTCTACGGAGTTGCTTTGACGCGTATGCCAAGTCGAACCGTCCGGCAATCCGTTGCTCTAAGTCTTTGTGGGGTTAATCGGACACCACATTCAGCGGGATGGCCCCAGCCCCAGAAATGAGCATTATGTGAGATAGTTACCCGTTCTGCGGATCAACCTAAGTAAAGGCCAGGGCCTACTGAGTTGAGCCACTGATGTCCAGTCCGATGCCAAATACCCCGCTGGAAGCCCCCTCCCCCTCCGCTCTGACAACCCCCTTGATGCTAATTCGGCACACTTGACCATGCCGATGAATGTGCAGCTCTGCTTCAAAGGGCTGCATCGAACCCTGAATCTGCTCTACTAAACGATGGGCCAAGGCCTGATCTGCTTCTACAGTAGCGGCCAGATACGTTTGGCCGCTGATGGCAGCTCCTGACTCGAGGCCAAACAAGCGGTACATCCCTTCCGACCAGAAAAAAAGGCCCCTTGATCGATCATAATCCCAGCTACCGATGCAAGCTAACGCTTCGGCTTCTTCCAACAAGGTCAGGTTTTTGATCAAGGCCTGCTCGGCCTGCACTCGCTCGGTGATATCGGTAAAGAAACATAGCAAGGTGTCGTACGCCTGGCAGGTGATCAACACCTCGAACCAGCGACCATCCGCGGGCAACTGGTAGTCAATCCGCAAGTTCTCTCTAGCCAGGGCGACTCGTTTATAATAAGCCCGTAACTCCTCGCCTTGGGTGAATACGTCCTGACAGTTTCTGCCAACCAGTTTTTGGGGGGATGATCCCAGGGGGGAGGCCGCCACCGGGTTTACCAGTTGATAGCGAAACTCCAGGGGCTGGCCCCTGGGATCGCGAACAATCCGGTACAGGATGAGCCCAAGCTGAGTGTCCTGCAGCAGCGCCTGCAGCAGTTGATCATTCGGGAAATCGGACGGTGTAAGCATAGGGCTAGATGCTGATGGATGAACATAGTGCCGGTAACGTCAGAAGCGTACTTTGGGCTGTAGCCCAGGATTTAAGGAATGAGCAACGACCTGGGCGCTTACCCAATAGTTGGGCCTCTTAAAGTGCCTTAGTCGGTTACCCCTTCAGGAGCAGCAAGGCCTTGTGAGGCATCGATACGCCCTCAACAGCTGATAAACCTCCGATACGACAAATCGGTTACAAGCCAGTCGTTTATAGCCAAGCTGTTCGGATACAGAAACAACTTAATTCCGGGAATAAAACCCCCGCTTACTCTAGCCCGTATCCACTGGGGAGGCGCTGCGACTCCATACCGTTTAGTCAACCAATGCCTTGGCTAATATACGAATTGGCTATCTTAGGGTTACCTTGCTGACCCTCTCCATGAGACCTGCTGAGTACTCCCGCTACCGAAATCCTCCACAGGCTCTGGACTTCCTCACCCAGTGGAACCAACAACTCCAACACCACACCCGCCACACCTTCCAGCCCTGGCAGTTGCCCACCGATTGGGGGACCACCGTGGTCTGGGTGCATACCCCCAAACGACGCATCTATGAAACCCTGGTCTTTTTCGCCGACTTTCACACCACCGCCCTGACTTGGGCGGTTAATCAGCAATTAAACCGTTTCAAAGCCAATTATCGCTTATGCCTGGTGGAAATAAATGGCCAGCCAAACCTGAGTGCGGGCCACAGCCCCGAGCTGGCTACCGATGCCTACGGCGTATGGGCCTCACAGATTCTGCGGCAGTTGGGGAAGGGTAAAGTCACCTTAGTGGGGCATGGATTAGGGGGGCTGATTTGCTTAAAAACAGGTCGGCTGGCCCCGGAGTTAGTTAAGCAAGCGATCTTGCTCAATCCGATAGGTCTTCAATCGCCGGCTCTTTCTTACGCCCTGTTGCGCTATTACTGGCTGGTCCTTATGCGACCCTCGCCTGGCTCAGTCCGCGATTTTCTGCGGCAAGCCGTTTTCAGTGCTAGCGACGAGGCCTTATCGCCCGCCAGTGAGCAATTACTGATCGACTATCAGTTGCATGCTTTTACCCAGTTCCAGCCGGCCAGTTGGTGGCCTCAGGCCTTACCGGAGGC
>NZ_BAAGSJ010000052.1:0-30615 GCF_054782495.1 Spirosoma aerophilum
AAAAAAAAGCTTCATAGAACAGTACTTACTATGGACTTTCTTTTGTTGAGCCAATATTGTAGTGAAAAAGAAAGAGAATGTCCACCTTTATCCGTTCCCCAACTATTGATAATTGAGGGGCTGTATTGATCGCTTAATTGAATATCAATAATTTTGAAACGTACCCCAATACCACCTTTCAAACCATAGCTAAGCCTCTCATTCATAGGAATAGACCACGAAGATCTATGTACTGGATACTGGTCACTGAGAGGCATATTTTGTTGAATATTATTATCATCTTGAGTAAGAGAAAGTAAGTATCGACCATAAAAACCGAAAATTAAGTAAATCTTCGTTTTTTCATTAAGGATTGGTTCGTAAGAGAGTAGATGTAATTCCGCTGTATGACTCTTGTGTAGAGCCGAATATAGACCGAACCCATGTTTAAACTGGGCAATTCCTAACTGCTCATATACGTTGACAGCATATTTGATCTGCGGTTGAATAACAAAATGCATATTTCGCAGCTGAATATCTTGTAAGAGGCTAAAGCCCACATCATATCCAACTCTGTGTCTGATAGCGTCTGGACTTGAATAGGTGCCAATTAACTTACCATCTGTTGAGTGTAGGTTTACGGGATATATTGGAATTTTTTGATTAAATAAAGTTACCCTGCTTCCGGCTGATATACTAAATTGTTGCGCTCGGGCTAAACGGCAAGAGCCAGCGATTATAAACACGCAGACCATTACATACAGTAAGTTTGATCTCATGAGTTTTAATTAGTTCTCCGTTGTAGTTAGTTTCTATAGGCTTGCCATTTGCGATTAGCCGTAATCCTCCCAATTCTGTTCAATAGTGTTTGTATTTGGTTTGTTGGCCGGAGGTAAGGCTGTTTTCTGGCTTGGGGCTAGCAGTTGGCGTATCTGCTCTTTAATCTGTTTAAAGTTATCCTGTACCTTTTCTTCGCTAACTGCGTTGATGGGCTTGATGGGCTGGGCCTTTGTTGATGGCTGGACGAATTGCCGCCTAAACTCGGTTTTATTTCCTTCAGCAATCAGTCCGGCAAACTCTCCTTTACGGAATCGCATTACTTCCTGACTCTCTAAACGGTCACGCTGCTGCATAGAATAGCTTTGATTAATTGAACTGTTTCCATCGCTTTGACTGTAACCGTAGCTTTCATACTCAACATCGTGTTTCCCAAATAATGCCGTAACTCGCTGCGCCGTTTTAGGATTTGTCGTCCTTCCGTAGAATTGACTACCCAAATTACTGATAATCATTTCGCTATTAGATGGACCTAGTCTCCCTTCCATCTGGGCTATATCCTGCACGGCGTAGATAACTGATATGAAGTTGCTTCTTCCTGTGGCGGGGATGTCTTCAAACTTTGGAATGAACAGGGTTGGCGCTTCATCCAAGATAACAACCGATTGTTGTCGATTGCTCTGATTCATCCGTTTTAAGGCGGTAGCGACTATCAGACTGATGACAGGACTCAACGTAGCCGTAAGGGTAGGGTCGTTGCCTACCGTTAAAATACTGGGCTTCTTAGGGTCATTTAAATCAAATGGAACCTCATTACCCGATAACACCCAAAATAAAGCGGGGCTGTTCAGCGTAGCCATATAGTTTTGAATCGTAGCAAAAACGCCCGCTAATTGATTCTGACTTTCTGAACCAGCCGCAACAGATGCAATAATACCTTTTACTTCATAGTCCTGCTGTAGCGTGTTTATGAGTGTTTTAGGGTCACTTTCCAACAACAGGCTAACCGCATGAGGAAGTGTACAGTACTCAGGATGGTTATTCCGCAAATACCAGATAGCTCCGGTTAGCAATACTTCGGCGCTCTGAATCCAGAAGCTCCGATTTTGGGCGGCCTTAAAATCTAAGTTGGTTAGTATCGTAGTGGCCGCTTCCCTAGCATACGTATTATCGGTTATAAGAGCAGGAGCCAAAGGATTGATTCGATGGCTACAACTCAGATCAGCAAAATTGACGTAGTAGGTACTTATCTTACTGTTGGCATAACTACCGGCTATTTCCTCGGCCAGAGTAGGAAATTTGAAATCATAAACGATGCCTGTATAATCGTTCTGGCCGGCTTGATGGATAATAGGCTCAATTATACTTTTGCTCTTACCGCTCCCCGCTCCGCCCGAAATAAATACACCCCGACGAGGGTTATCAATAAATAATGGGCCTGTAGTCGTCTCAAATTTAAATGACTTCTCTTCCGGCGTATAAGGTTCGACCGTTACGGCTTTTTCCCTATGCTTGCCGGTATAGTTCCACCAGTAAATTGACGCAACAATTATATAAGGTAAATACAACCAGGCTAGATAAATGGGGAGACTACCTAACACCCACCAGGGCATTATGATAGCATAAAAAAGAAGTGTTAAACGGACAAGATATTTATTCCAAATACCTGTTTTAAACTTTTCTTTCCCGTCCCACAGTAGAAGCCGATTAAGAGGTCGCCAAATCCCAGCACCGGCAACAGCTCCTACTGAGCCTAGTAAGAATTCGGCAATGAATGCCAAAACTCCGGAAAATAGGAGCGGCAAAATAAGCATTGACATAACGTTTTGAGGTTTAGTCGATTAATGGAAGGATAAGTTATAGGCTGATTCCAACATCCTGATGTTGCTCTTTTATCTGTTTTGGAATCTGAGATTCCTGACGAACCTCCTGACGCATGGCTAAACGTTCGGCTTGATCGCCCTTCTGCATGGTATTAGCGTAGCGGAATGTTTCGGTTAGTGAGCGGTCATAATTGAATTGCTGATCAAACTGCTTTTCAGCCGCTTCCTTAAACGCTACCCGATTAAAACCGCCTTTTACCGCTCCTTTGTCGGTGTCTCGATGATTCGTGGCCGGACTTAGTTTTAAAGGGTTTTTACGGTCAATTTCTCCGGCTTGTTTTCGCTCCTGAAAGCGTTCTAGGTTTTCAGTACGACTAACAATAATATGCACATGAGTTTGTGGCCCTTCCTTTTTTTCCCCTTCGTTTTGTTCCTGTTGCTGAACGCTTCTATCCCGGTGAGAATGGGTCCGCTCCTGCTCAATCTTAGCGTACCAAACTAAATCCTTACTTTCGATACTCTTCCCAAAATTGGCCGCGTATTGCTCCATTGCCGAGCGGGTGTACTCACGCAATTTTTCTTTGTCGTTACCAATGTGAACTAACTCGTTTTCACTTGGACAAAGCACAACTTGATAAAACTTATCGTCGTCTCTTCCTAAGTTTTTCCGATTATCGTCTAAACTGGATGTTACTTCTGAAGCAACAAGGCCATTTTGGTCTTCAGAAAACCAATTGCCTCGCTCTTGTTTTTCTAAATAGTTTACTAATCCTGCACTACTACCTTTTCCAGAACTTGCAACTTTTGCTACCATGTCATTAAGTTGATTTATTCTTTGCCTTTTCGATCATATCTAAATAAACTTGGCGGAATTGTTCAGTTTGTAATTCTGCTTTTAGCGCTCCTCCAATCGTGCGCATTTGTGATTGCCTTAACGTCTTCGGTAGTTCGTCCTGGACAAACGAAAGTAGTATTTTTAAGTCGTCACGAATAGGCCGTAACTGCTCTTTTTCTTGTTGTCGAATAAAACTAATTAACCGCCGGTCAAGTGCTTTTATAGCATCGGTCGGATTATCGTTTTTAGGGTCACGTGGGTCGGCTTTGGTTGCTTTGAAATACTGCAACATAGCTTCTACGAGTGCTTTATTTGTTAAGCCGTAACTCTCCGCAAGCTTGCTCAACTGCTCATGTGTCTCTAATGACACGTCTATACTTTTATAATTTCTTGCCATAGTATCCGTATGAATATCCGTATAAATATATCTGACTATCAGATGAATAGAAATAAATACGGATACATAACGTATTTATTTTTTTACTTTATTTTCTATATGTCTGATTATCAGACATATATACCTCGTAGAGCGGGCGGAAGAACAGTCTGAGCGTAGCGAATACTGTTCCCGCTCGCTCTTTTCAAGACCGTACCACGCTGCCCACCGTAGGGGGGCTACTCTCTCGCGTCAGCCTTTTATTCTCTAAGTCTTTCCTGCTCAATATAATTTTCATCAATGTAAGAAATTAAGTAATTATGATCTTCTAAACATTGCAGAAGATACTCTACTCCAAATTTACTTGATAAGTTGGGCGGTTCAATACGAGAAGCTATAATATGAGTTAAACAAGATATAGCATTAGCCTCCCTTTCGAATCCAGCATTTTCCAGCTCAATTACAATATGATAGATCTTATTTTTTATGTCTCCATATCGAAATTCTTTCTCTTCCATAATAAATGTATTAAACCTGAAAACTGATTAGTTGATATGAAATTTCTTATCAATTATTGAAATCCGCTTCTTATCCTATTGGTCCAAGTGTTGTAATACAGATTGATTTGGCAGTAATCTCTGTAAGAATAATTTCGTCATGTATGAATGTGTTCAGCCTGTTTACAAACATTTCATAATTTTCAATACTATCAGCATTTAAGCCTGATTCAATAAAATTTTTAGAATCTACTCGTAAGCCTATAAGATGAGTAAAGTAAATTAATGCCTCAGCTTCATCTTTGTGATCTGCCTGACTAAGCATTTGTACTACGTTAGTCATTATTGATCTGACATCTCCATAATCTAGTTTTTTAGGCTCCATAAATCTTAGATTTTGAAAGCAAGCTCGTATTAAATACGAGCTTGCTTCATATTAAAATTACTTCGGTTCGGTACAAACAATAGTATTTGAACCTGTTCCAGTAGTCACTTTACCATTTCTATCTAATGGTACTTTGATTTTAACAGAACGGTCACTTACAAATTTCTTCTTAACCTTAAAACGCGTTTCCATAATCGTAAACATTTAAAAGTGAAATCAAATTTAACTAACATGCTATATTCGCTCAAGAGAAAGTTGGCGAAATAGTCTAATTAGTTGGTGAATTAGTTGATGGGGGGTGAATAGCCACTTTTAGGGGGTGAATGAAGCTATCTTATAATTTTCTAAGGACAAAAAGCGACCGGAATACGAAGTTCATTACTCCTGCGAGTGATTTCGTATTCCGGTCGCTTTTTCCTTGGCAGTATCTCTCTGAGACTAGCTTACATTACAGTCGATACAATAGTACCTCCGGTAGCTCCACAACCTACAGCATTTTTAGTACCTGTAGTTTTTTGTGGGCTTACCATACGTGACTTCACTGTTTTTTTAGAAGGAAGTTGGAATCGGCTTAGCGTTTTCATAAGATATAAGTGGTTTGGTTTGAAAATCAGAGACTATTTAATAAAAATGCTTATATAATCTATAGTCCAACATGGGATTAAATTGAATTGGCTTTGTAAAGGGCTAATTATGAGCTATATAAAGAGAACAGTCTTAGCCTTCCTATATCACTGCATAACAAGCCTCACAATTCGCATGTAGGGGATTATACTAGTAGTCATAGGTGTGATCAGTTTACTGCCAATTAGCGTCTTGGTGGGCCTGTAATGTGTTTATGAAGTAAGATTTACGGCAAAGCTGAGCTTTAATCTTCCTCTAATCAATTTGTCTATCAGCGGAAGGAATGGATTTTCTTATAGCGGATTCTTCTTGCACGATCTTCCGCCTAGCTTCGAACTCTTGTATGTGAAGTCCGTAGAGGCGGCAAGTACAGGGATATCTAGGACGTAGCTGATCCATTCTTTTTATCATCAGTTTCGCGGTTTTGAATGTTTGGGGGAATTCCTCGTTCATATCACCTAAGGCAATGAGTTGCCCTTTAACCGTAAAGAAGAACTCCTTTCCTCCTCCATCCTCTAGGTTGATAACGTATAGGGCCATAAGGTTGCTGTGATAAAGTATGGATACTTACTAAACCGGTTTCCTCATATGTACGACAGTCTGAAACCGTATTAGTAATATACTGGTCTACACTGCAAAACGGGGCCAAAATGAAAATAGGAAATCAGTAGCCAAGCAATCAGCTCGTTAGGCATATACAAAGCATCAGATCAATATATAACCCATTGTAGATCCCAAAGATGATGCGCTGTCAGAAGATCTTGTAATGAAGCGCCCTGAAAGAGTATCTTTAAGGCCTGATAACGACTAATAGCGAGACTTACCATTTTCTCCATGAAAGAAAAATCTACGTCCCCCCTTAAAATACTTTCACTCACCGCCGGTTTAGCGATTGCCTTTGCCATATTCTTATTTGTAATGAATAAAAGGGCAGAGTCTTCACAACTCTTAACAACTAGTCAAAATGAGAAACCCAAGAGTGAGCAAGTAGTAAGGCCAAGTGTCAATGGAGTTTATTCTTATACTGATGATTCAGCAGAACTTGAGATAACAGTTTCAGATAATCACTGGTCTGGTAAAACTATCATGAAAAGTGGGTTTGGGGAAGCGTATGATGAACAAAATGCCATGCGAGATAATGGGGTTGTTAAGGAAGGATATCTCTATGATGATTCTGGTATGGTAAAAATTGGTAGTGTCTCAGATGGCTATTTACACACATCTGTAGGCCAGAAGCCTGTAACATTAAGAAGAATTTAAATTAATGTAATCTGCACTCAGGTCTTTGGTCTCATTTTGCACCAAAGACTTAATCTCGACGAACAAGCGTCTTTGGTCTTTGGGTGCGTTTGCCGTTTCGTACAAAATCCGTCACTTGGCAATTGGTCAGCAAGAAGGATATTATTTTCTGAAACGGATCAGGTCGTGCTGCGGTGGCCGTTGGACGGCTCATTCGCCATTTGGAAGAAAAATCAGTCTCTCAAGCTCAACTATAATATGAGATTTTGAATTTGATTAATGAGACGGCCATTTAAGATTCTAGGAAAGGTGCGACCGTTGGTGAAGCTGTTCCGATGTCTTGAAAAAACGGGCATTTTGTGAGACGGTCAAATAGATTTTATGAGTATATTTTCCAATAAGTCTCCTCTAAAACAATACAAAATACGTATAGCGCATTTTGTATGGAAAGAGCGTCAACCGGCGAGTTTTGCCCAATACTCAAAGCAACCGTGCTAACCGCAAACAGACAGAATAAAAATGAACGAATTAGAATCATTAAAAAACATATTCAAGGACAGAATTTTTAAAATTCCAGACTATCAACGTGGTTACGCTTGGACGGAAAGACAATTAAAAGATTTTTGGGAAGACGTTGTAAATCTGCCAGCCGACAGATTTCACTATACTGGCCTTTTATCACTAAAAAAGGTTGACCGAAACGTTTGGAAAAATTGGAATGACGAAAGGTGGTTATTAGAAGACAGAGGTTACAAAGCTTTTCACATTGTTGATGGACAGCAAAGATTGACAACTTTTATAATTTTCATTCAAGCAATTTCCGAAATATTAAAAGAAATTCCCGAAAACAAAGACAAAAAAGACGACGAAATATATCTTGGCTCGTTTAGCCTAAAAGCAATAAAAGAAGAATATTTGATTGTTCAAAAACCACCTCAATTTATCATCAGGACTTACAAATTTAGTTACGAGGTTGATAATCCAAGTTTCAAATTTTTAAAATACAGAATTTTTAATGAACCAAATAGCGGAACTATTCAAGAGACTTTTTACACTTTGAATCTTGAAAATGCCAAACTTTTTTTTACCGAAAATCTTAAAAACTATTATGAAAAATATGGAATATTAGAAATTGAAATACTTTTTAAAAAACTAACTCAAAATCTAATGTTTAATGTTTATGAAATTAGTGATGATTTTGATGTGTTTGTTGCCTTTGAGACAATGAACAACAGAGGAAAAAAGCTTTCAAACCTTGAACTTCTAAAAAATAGACTTATATATCTAACAACACTTTATGACGAGAAAGAATTAAAAACAGATGAACGTTTTTCACTTCGTGAAAAAATTAATGATTCTTGGAAAGAAGTTTATTATCAACTTGGAAGAAACAAACAAAACCCATTGAATGATGATGATTTTCTTGTTGCTCATTGGATAATGTATTTTCAATATACAAGAGAGAAAGGAGACGATTACATACGTTTCCTTTTAGAGCAAAAATTTACTCCTCAAAATATTTATGCAAAGACAGAAGCCATTGTAAGTTCGTTACAAGAATTTGAAGAAGTAATAGAAGACGAAGAAACCGACCAAGAACAATTTGAAGAAAATGAAAATGAAGAAACAGTTGTACTTCGTTCCAAACTTTCGCCAAAAGAAATCGAAGATTATGTAAATAGCTTAAAATCAGCGGCTGTTCATTGGTACAATACTCATAATCCAGTAAACAATCCAGATTTGTCAAGTGCAGAAAGTTTGTGGATTGACCGATTAAACAGAATTGGTATCATTTATTTCCGACCACTTGTAACTGTCTCTTTCTTGTCAAGTGAAGTTGACGCAAAGCAAAGGGTTAAACTATTCAAAGCAATTGAAAGATTTATTTTTATAACATTCCGTTTAAGTAGAGCTTTTTCAACCTATCGAAACAGTGAATTTTATAGAGCATCAAGACAATTTAGAAATAACGAATTGACTGTTGAAGAAATAACTGAACGCCTTGAACAGCGAATGAGTTACTGTTTCTATACACCTGAAAACACAACAGACAATTTCTTTGATTACACCTATTTCCAAAATTTTATTGATAAGAAATTTAAAAATGGTGGAGGCTTTTACTATTGGAATGGGTTACGCTATTTCTTGTACGAATATGAAATGGACAAAGTAAGACAAAGGGGAAGCCAAAAAATAGATTGGAAGCTATTTATAAAAGGAGAAAAAGACAAAATTTCAATCGAGCATATTTATCCTCAAACGCCTGACAACAAATGCTGGAAAGAAACTTTTAAAGGCTACAAAAAAGCTGAAATTAACTTTTTTCAAGGCACATTAGGAAATTTACTTCCATTATCACAAAGTATAAATTCGAGTTTACAAAATGACTGTTTCGTTGATAAGAAAAATCCAATATATAACGAAAGAAAAGAGAAAATAAGACAAGGCTATTCTGACGGATCACATTCAGAAATTGAGGTTTCGACATATGAAGAATGGAATCCAGACAATATATTAGAACGTGGATTAAATCTAATTGAGTTTATGGAGAAAAGATGGAATCTTAAATTTGAAAACAATTACGCTAAAACAGAGTTGTTGTTTTTAGACTTTATGCTTCTTGACGAAGACGAAACTGAAAAAACAGACGAACAACAATAAGTACTGGGGGGTACTCGACACAGTTGGGGTATATGCGCCACCGAGGTCTATTAACGTCCAGCATGTTAATTGCTTAGTCTAAAATCTATGCTTTTAACGTTCGTTTTGGAGAGCAAATAATATTGCTGTTAAGGGGCGTGTAAAAGCAGCCAATTTTTATGCTCTTAAGCCTATAAACCACGTTAAGACCATCCAAACCAGAAATATAGTGGCCAGCGATCCGGGTCACACTTATTCTAGATACTATACGCTACTTTGGCAAGTAGCGCCCCTACTAGGAAAGTTAATTAATATAACTAATTGATTAACAATTTTTTATAGACTCTACGTGACGGATATACCCCAACTGTGTCAGCTACCCCAACATTCGTCATGAGCCGCTTGAAAAGAAAAATTCCTATCTGGAAAAAGCCTGAATCCGTACCTGGTGAGCTTAGTGACGTAGATGTGAGTGATATACGGGATGTAGATAAGCCATAATCCAATAAATAAGAAATGCCTAGGCGTTAATGATTATTTCCCCGATTGCCTTCTTCTTTACTTCTTTTAATTGGTTACTGTCTGCATGAATATAGCTAAGATCTAAATTATCAAAATCTAGGTCGTTATTTGTAAAGGGGTGTTCAACTAACCAATGGTCTGCAACATGCAGGTTTGAAGTAAATACTCGTGTTATAAAAACACCTGAAACTCTAGTATTTAGTGGATTAACTGAGTTGTGAAAAACTCCATTATCGCCAATATTAAAATCTTGATTTTTTCTATTTAGGTCATCATCTGAGAAACGTCTGCCAATACCAAATAAGGCATTATAAACATCTTCGGTAGATGTATGCTTGATACTTAATGAATTTATACAAATAATAAAAGGTTTGTCAGGATTGCCATAGTGTTTTGCCTTGACTTTAATGGCATTCTTCAGGGATCCATCAGAACCGCCCATGAAACTACCCCCTAAATAAGCAATTATTGGGCGCGTTAAATTAACATCTGTTGGATATAAAGATATTGAAATAATAATATCCTCATCTTCATAAGTTAAAAATCGGTCTAACTTATCTTGATGATTATATCTTTTTGGTAAAGCATAAATTGGCGCATTTTCATCAATATTTTTTTGAAAAAAAGATTTTAGTTTTCTTAATTTCGCCTGATTTTTTGAGATAAAATCAATACTTTCAATATTTATACCATAGCCAGGGCAGCTTATTTGATTTATAGTATCATAAATCATATTGTATTTGGTTTTGAGTGCCTTTTCTTCTTTTGATTCATCAAAGGCAACTTTTGCTTCTATGTAAATTTCTATATCGCCTTTCTTGGCTAAAAAATCAGGATGATTAGTAGAATCTGGTAATGCGGGATGGGGTGTAAGCTGAAAACCTTGTTTTGAAAACAACTCATGTATGAACAGTTCAAAGAAAGCGGAATCAAAATCCGATTGAAAATCACGTTTCAAATTCCATTTGTGATTATCAGGGTATCTTGAAAACCAATCATTTAGCATTTCTCTGATTACAACAAATTCATCTTTAGCCGAATTATCGTAAAATTCATAGCTATCGTGTTGATGCAGCGCGTATTCAAGATTAGTCCTTATTTTATCATCAAAGAGTTTTTCCGACATTAATTTAAAACTCATAAGCTTTAGGCATTAGTGTTAACAGACGCTTTTTAAGCTCCGCAGTTAAATCTTTATAACCTTGTTCATTGGGTAGATACTTAAGTGCCCTATGATGGCCTAAATCTGATGGAACATCAGCTATTGATTGAGTAATTGGGATAACTGTTTTGCCTAAAGTATGAGCTATACCCACTTCATAAAACACGTTAGGATTTTTATCTGTAAAATCGGCTATTACAACATGGCTAGTAAAAATTAATTCAAAAATATCTTGTATGAATGTAGTGTTTACCCAAATATCATCTGCCTTTTTACAATCTAATGAAAGGTCGTCACATGCTTTCTTTATAGCATCAAAAGTTGCACCAAGCTTGAATGGTAACATGACTGATACTAATTTTTCGTTTTGTGGCGAATTAGGAATTTGAAAAACCTGTGGAGCGAATGAGATCATTTTTTTGGGAACTTCACTATGAGCGGTAGATATGAAATCCGAAACAGCCGGTGTCGAATATTTCTCTGATAAATAATTTCTAATTTCATTTAAATTGTTTGAATCTTTACTAATGATGGAAGTCAATACTTGTAATATATTACCTTCATAATCATCATCCCCAAAGCTTAAACTTCGTAACAATCTATCATGGTTTTGAACAATATCATAAGAATTCAAACTATACCCAAAATCCAACCAATCTGATTTACTAAAGTTGTTTGCGATTTGATTTTTTATGTCAATTATTTCCTTTCCGTTTATTGGATTCATATTATTGATTAAAGTAAATGAATTAGGTTAGCTTCTAAATAACTGTTTCTTAGTGGTATTAACCAAAAACACGTTAAAGTCTTTATGATCTTGATATGCTACTGAGCAATCTTCCGCTTTGCCTAGAAATTCTGCCTGTAGCATGGTTTTCATCTTCTGGCCTGTTGCGTCATTATCTAGATAAAGGGAAATCTTCGAGTAACTACCTGATTTAAGCAGTTCTTTAGTTCGTTCGTGAAAAGAAGCAGAATTCATTATTAGCGTATCACCCTGCACCAATTCTTGAAACTTAGCTAGATCTGCCGTTTGGTAGTATGTCAGTGCTGATAGGAAATCCATAAAACCTTCAAATACTGCGGCCTGGCCTTCCCTCTTGCCCTTGATGAAGCTTATACCCTTATGACCTATCGAGCTTTTGAAGTATGGGTTTCGGATCTCATAACCTTCGGCTTCGTTCCTGATGCCTACGGCAAAATAGACTTTGCCGGTATCATTATTAAGATATTGGACTTCAACCAGGTACTTATATGCTATTACGGGATCTACACAGCGTTTCTCGGTGAGATATTGAAGCAATGCCTTACCATTGAAAGAATCGACGCTGAGCGGGTTTACTTTACGTAGGACAAGTGTTTCAGTGCTGGCTGCTGGGGTAGTAGCTTGTGGGGGCGCTTTCGGTGCGGAAAATAGGCTTTGCTGATACGTGCCTGATAATCTTTCTAGGTTGGCCAAGGCCCCTTTGATATCTGAGCCGTAATAGCTCATGGCGAAATCTAAAACTGTACCGCCTGAATCCCCGAAATCCTTCCAGATCCATTTACCTCCTAAGAAGCTGGTATGGAAAGAAGCGTCTACCTCATTCCTGAAGGGGGACTTATACCATAGCTCGTTACCACCTTTGCGTGTTCTAACTGGTTGATGCCCAAGCTTTGCCAAAATGTCAGGTAGGGATAGTTTTTTTGCCTGTTCTGAGTTCATAAAACTATTTAACCTATAGACTAAATTTTTAGGAAATCTTTTTTCTTTTCAACAGCAATTAGGAAAAAAAATTTTTGAGATTTTAGTTAAACTTATCAACATTTGGCCGCTGGTAATATAGGTTTTTATTTTTTTATAGGTTTTAGTATAGGTTTGTCCCGCAAAGTTCACGTGTTTTTTAGATCATATTCCCGCAAAGTTCACGTGGATAAATTAGTAAACTCCCACAAAGTTCACGTGGATAACTTCCAATAAGGGCAACTCCCGTAAAGTTCACGTGAATAAATAGTTAAGTTATTGATATACAGTACATTAAGTTTAAACTCCCGTAAAGTTCACGTTCCTTATGTGAAAGGATAGAAATACACATATCTCTAAAATACAATAGCTTAAATCAATATAACTAGTTGATTACTAATTAGTTAATTTAAAAATTCTCATAAAGTTCACGTGACCAAAAAGCGTATATGGTTAAATATCAGATGTTTATCTTTAAAACTCCCGTAAAGTTCACGTGCTTTTTAAAGGTTTAGGAAGGTTTTGATTCTAGGTGAATAAGATTTCTTGCCAATATAGGCGGCTGAGTTTGAGATAGATTAAAGCCCTTATTATGCACTTCTTCAACTCGATTAAGAGCGTTAGGATATTGCTTTAAAGACATGTGTAATGTCTTTCTAAAGACCTCTTTAAAATGGTCCATCCTTTCATATCCCTGGCCGAATTGGTCTTTCAGGGCTTGCCACGTGATGAACTGAGGTTTACCAGGTGTAATACGGTGTAGACGCTGTGCGAGCCATGAATAAATATCCATTGCCATTGCATTATTAGAAAGTGCAGCTAATGCGCGTTCATCCAATGGTATAGCGTGAACCATTAGGCTATTGAAGTAATCATCAGATAGAACGACGGTAGAAGGCCATAACACTCGCTGGCTATCATCTTTAGGGAACCACAGATCAAAAGCTTTCACTATTTTAAAATCAACCTGTACGGCTCTTGCTCCATCAACAAAACCCACACTGAGGGTTGATGCGCTTAAACGGCGTAACTGCTCTTTCACTTCCTTAATAGTGCGGCCATCAGTTGCTAGGCCAATACTCTTGATAAAGGCGGTCATGCTATCCTCAACATCAATAGTTTTGCTTTGAGTTTTAATAGCTTGGGTGTTGATATGCGCGAGAATAAGACGGGCTTTTGTACCATATGGGATACCTGCTAACTCGTATTTGTCAGTAGCAGGGTTCAATACTGGAGTACAGCTTATGGCAAGTTGCGCTTTACCCTGCGACTGTTGCCAAAGCTTACAATCATCACCAGGATTGCGGTAAGGTAAGAAGGTTTGGCACAATACAGAGTGCTGAAAAAAAGCAGCCTCAATAGTAGCTTTGTCCTGGTAAATGGACATCATGCTATCATTCTGCTTTTTTATGAAATGCTCTTTTTTAGCCATTATTCTAAGCGATTAGAGGTTGCTGCTGAAAACAAAATACTTCATAGTAGATTGACTATCAATAGAATAATTTCATACTTCCCTGAAAATATGATCTCAGTAAATTATTAAATCATATTTTACTGAGATATATAATCTTCTATCAATTCGCTAAGTGCTTGCTGCATAGTCTTGCCTTCGCTTATAAGTTTGATCTTAAATTTCTTAAAGGTGTCTTCCGTTAGATCTACCGTTTGGCGGTAAGTCTTGCTGGTTTTCTTCTCCGAATGGATGTTCTTAGTAGCAGCATCTGTTTTTTCTACATCTATACTGGTCTTCTTTACCGGCACTTTAGGACCAAGTGAGGAAAGAGTTGATTTTAGCCCTGTATCTTTCTTTGTCATTTTGATTTGCCTTTATTGATCTTCTTGATTGCGTTCTTTACATCTTTGAAAAGCTCTATCATCTCCGCTTTTGCTTTCTCGTCTTTGTACTCATAAACACCTAGCCCTTTAATCACAGCTTCACGGTAAGCTATCCGGTTTCTTAGGGAGCTGTTGAATACTGAAATTCCAGTTGCTTCTAATACTTCCTTTACTTCACGTGAAAGGTTTGTGGTTTGGTTCTGGTTGATGAGAAAATATGCAGGGATCGTTTCTTCTTTCTGCTGCTCTGCATCTCGGTAGCGATCAATGAACTTTTCAGTTGCCCAAATATCAAGGCCGCTTGGTAGGATCGGGATTATTAACAGGTCTGCGAGTAAGATAATTTTGCTCGTGACCTGGGAGAGTGAGGGCGTACCATCAATGATAACAATTTCGTGGCTCTGGTTTAGGTGCTTTATATTTTTAGAAAGCTCCATACCATCAGTAAGGCCATAAACCGGTACTGCTGGTAGTTCTTCATCTCTCAACCCTGACCAGCGTAAAGCACTTTGGTTTGTATCAACATCTACTATACAAACGCTATACTCTGAATGGGCAAAGCATACAGCCAGATTCTGGGCTACGGTTGACTTTCCTACCCCACCTTTAAGGCTTGTTACGGATATTATCATGTACTCCTCGGTAATTTTAAGGCAATATAACTGAAATCATATTTTACTGCAAGTCTGATATAATGCCTTCATACTATCAGTAAAATATGAAATCATATTTTACTGATTTAAAAGTTTATCTTTTGAATATCAGCTCTTAATAGTTTATTATCATTATAGTACTTATCATAAAATCTTTCGCATAGATGCTTCAGTAGGCACTTGACCAGGCTGCATGTATGATGCTCTGAGTATGGCCGGTCGATTATCCGTTGATGCGTGTAGACTTCATCTATCCATTTATCTTCATACGCTCGGATAGCTTCTTCCAGCTCGTTAGCTGAGAGCTGGGTATCATAAAAATCAACTTGTGATATGGAACAAGGAAAGCACATAATACGCGTAAAATGAGCGTACTAGCATAACCTGTCAATGTCGAAAATATTAAATATACTATGCTATTGATTATGCGACCGTATAAATCAGGAGTTTGACAACTGCCTGATTAGATCCCTGTAAAAGTACTCCTGGCTAGGGTGGATCTTCATAGAATTACGCTCATCACCTAACTTATAATGCAGTGTGATGTATGTATCTTCTTCACCCTCTGGAATCGGTGGCGGGAAGCTACTGCTATCAGCTCCGCTCATCTTCAGAGCTTTTAAATGTTTTTCTAGCTCGTTTTCAGGTTCCATGATGGCTTGGGTTATGGCTAAAATCTTACTGCAAAGCCCTGCCGGAACAGGGCTTAATAACTCTATTCTACACCTTCTTGTGCCTTGGGTTTACGTCCACGTGGCTTACCAGTATAGGGTGCTTTGGGGGCTGCATCTTCCTGATTTAATTGTAATTCAAAAGCCGTTGCACCTTCATAGCCAAAAAGACGAATGGTAAAGGCGTATTTTGATTTCTCGAAATTAACACCGCTTTTTTTCAGGATAAAAGGCAATGATAAAGTGTAGCTTTTAGCGGCTTTTTCTACTTGGAAAGTATCTTCCTGGGTATCACTAGCCGGAACCAGGTAAAGAGATTTGGCTTTACGCTTGCCTTCCTGCATACCGACTTTGAAAGTAGTACTTTCGAAATCTATGCCTAAATCAGCAGCGGTCTTAGCAGGGAATACCAATTTACCGGCATTAGAAATATAACCGGTCAGAATTACTTTTTTGGCTTTTACTGCTTTCTCCTGCTTCGCTTTCGGAAGGCTATTCTCAGCGGGCGAAAAGAAACGAATATCAATGGATTTCATTATCACGGGGTTAATATGTAAAACTTACTGCAAACTTAATCAATAAGTATGGCCTAGCAGAATTGATAATTTTATTAAAAAAGCACTGCCGAACAGGGCTTTATAATGAAAGCTTAAACCTTCATGGTTTTAGACGCTATGCTGTCAAGAAAGCTACAATCAGTGACTATACGGCTCTTCATGTTGGCGGATCTAGCATAGATGCTGATAGGGTGTTTCCCTTCAAAATGTGAATCTCGCTCGACCGGTAAACCGAACCGGCCACGTATTGATAAAAGCTCAGTGATGGATATATAGCTAAGTTCCGGGAATCCTAGCCCTAAATCACACAGGCCAAAGGCAAGATCTGTTTCTTCAAGATCTATTTCAGTGAGTAGCCAGGTACAACCGGCATCAGGTGTAAAAAGCTTTACTACCGGTATATGATCTTTGCCTATATGCTCAGGGCTGCCATTATGTAGAAGTTTAGTTAGTTGTTCTTTGGTAAACAGTTTCATTAAGATTCTCCTTTGAGGTTGCGGTTTACGAGGCTGAACAAACCGGCCATTCTAAAATACACCTACTGAAATTTTGGTAGGGCGGGGAATTGCCTATTTAACCCGGTCAGGGCAAGGCGAAAATTTCAGTAGGTGTATTTTAGAATGGTTGGTAAGACCACGTGGCAAACCAACGAACGGCGAAGGGGTATTGAAACGGTTCTATATCCAATAACTCACAATCAAGGCCGTGGCAGGCTTTACAAGCAGGGTAGAACCGGTTACAATGGAAAAAACGTTATATTGGCATTAACGACGGGAAAGAACCATGCAGACAACATATCACATAAACACTGAGAACCTTAATTCTAAGTTTTTAGAAACGGTCAAGGCTATGTTTGGCAAAAAAGATGTCAAAATTGTGATTGAAGACGTTCAACCTGAAGACGAGCAGGAAAAGTTATTCAAAACTTTGTTTGGAAGCTGGGAGGGGGATGAAACTGGGGACGAGTTAGTTAGACAAATTTACTCCGCTCGTTCTAGCAGCACACGTGATATAGAGTTATGAGTGAGTATTTACTAGATACCAATATTTGTATCTACTTGATTAAAGGCCAATACGATTTAGAAAATAAAATCCTAAAAGCCGGTTTAAAATCTTGCTATCTATCAGAAATTACAATTGCTGAACTTTTGTTTGGCGTAGAAAATAGTGCCCCTGATAGAAGATTACGAAATCTTCAACGAGTACAAACGCTTGAAGCTTCTTTCTTAGGTAGGATAATACCAATCAGTGAGTGCCTAAAAGAATACGCTAAACACAAAGCACAATTGATAAGAATTGGCCGTAGGGGTGATGATTTAGATATTTTTATAGGTAGTACAGCTATTGTAAAAGGATTAACATTGGTTACTAGGAATACCAAAGATTTTGTTAATATGGATGGTATTATACTTGAAAATTGGATTGATAATTGAAAAGTGAAGATTTTAGACACTTACAATAGTTTAGCTCAATTTTACTTGAGAATATTTCTCACTTACCACATTCTCAATGTAAGTGATTTCTTCCTCAGATAAACCATATAAATTATAAACTATCTTCTCAATTTCAGCTTCAAGCTCTGTAGTATCAACCACCGGTACGATCTGCCTCTTACTAGTTAATTCTATAACTTTTTGAATAAGCGCTGAATTATCTTCCTTTGTACAAGGAATAGGAACGCTCTTAATATATCTAGATTCAAAACTATACCATCCACCTCTCATTTGGGTGGAAGTCTTTGTTATGTACCAAAATGCTGTTTTACTATTTAAAATAGCTAACAGAAAGTAGGGGGATATGTTATCATTTGGTACTATGCCATATCCACCAGATACGCCGCCGGTAAACATAAATTCACCAGCATCATCGTATGAGATTCTAGGTGTAGGTGCGATATCAGGTGTAAATATTTTGGGTTGTGTAATTACATCTAAAGCTTGGTTACGTCCAAATACATACCATTTCTCATTTTTGAATTTACCACTTTCTCGATTTTCCAGAAATGATTTATGAATATTTAGGTATGCCCATACTTTAGGATAGTTTTCTAGTAATTCAGAAGTTTGTAACAGAGTAGCATCTTTGTAAGGAAATAAAATCAATAAATCTGTACCTAGAATTTGATAGTCTCTACTGTCACCACCCTTCATTAATGGAAACAGAATTCCTTTCTCAAGTTCGTAAGTGTTGCCATCTTCTTTACATAAAACTTCAAAATAATCGTTAGACTCTGAGAGCTTTTCTAAAATGAAAATTTTATCAGCACTGGTTTTAAGACCTTGAAATATTCTCTTCGTAACACTCTCTAATGAGGGGAAGCTAGAAACTATTCTTGTTAGTAGTCCGTCATCCTCTGAACCGAAAAATACCCATTCTTTACTCGTTAATGAACTAGCTAGAACTGTATCAAAATGCAGGGGAGTATTAGTTTTTAAGGAATTAAAGTTTTTACACTCAGTAAATTCAAATGAGTTATTTTTCTTCTTATCCAGAAAAAATAAACCAGTATATGTAGAAGCATCTTCAAAAACTTGGAGTGCGCCGAAATGTACTATCCTACGAATCGAATTATCTTTAAGTATAAATTCTCTAATTTTTTCTCCGTATGTTGCATTGATAAACTTATGCGGCATAATGAAGCAAAAATCTCCTTTAGTAGCCAATATACTATATCCTAATTCAATGAATGGAATATACAAATCGTAATTTCCAGAGCCGGTAGAAAAATAATTCGCATTATACCATTCGACAATATTTTCATTATGCTGTCTTAGATCTTGAATGCGGATATATGGAGGATTACCAATTACTACATCAAATCCTTTAAAATCTCCTTCGTCTGTAAGAACTTCAGGAAATTCAAAACGCCACTCAAAAGCGTTTTCATAAATCTTATTACTTTTAATTTCCTCTATATCAGCAGTTAATTTATTAATTTCTGCTTCAAGGTTGCTTTGTAGATCCTTTCGAAGTTTTATTTCTGCCTTAGTTTCTGGAAAAAGAAGAATTTGGTTAACTAATTTATTGAGTTCGCCTGACCGATCTCTAAGCTTCTTTAACTTAGGATCATTAGCAGATATTTCAGTCCTGAAGTCACGTTTAATACCGCTAATAAGGCTTTCCATTTCACGTTTTTCTGCCTTATTTTCGGGGTTACGGTACTTCTGTACCGCTTCGCGATAACTTGTAATATTCCATTTGCTCTTTTTTAGAGCTTGGCGCATATCTGAATCTAATGGAAACCTACTAATAAGGGAATTACCTGTCTTAATATTTATATCAATATTAGGTAGTGTTTCTAATGTCTGTGTCGTTGAATCTGTAGTCAAACGATAATAGGCATTTTTCAGTAATTCAATCCATAAGCGAAGACGGCAAATCTTCACTGAATTATGATTAATATCTACACCGAATAAACAATTTTCTATTACTGTCTGCTTTTCATGAAAAAGAGCCTCTTGGATACGCTGACTTTCTTTATTACCTGGATGATATTCAAATAGTTTTCCATCATCATCAGTAAGTATTAGCTCATCATTTACTACTTCAACCGTATAATCCCTCAATGTACGGTCTTGGCGATCAAGCAAAATATGTAAATCGCTTTTTACTGATATTATCTCATTAAGTGCCGATACTAGAAAATGCCCTGAACCTACTGCCGGATCACAAATCTTTAAGCTATTTATTATAGTGTTAGCTTCCTTCTTATCCCTTATGCTATCATACAGCTCATCAATCGTTGAGCATTTCCAGCCTTTTACGTCATTAAATTTCTGTAGTACCGCCTGGCGAATAGTTTCACGGCACATATACATAGTAATGAAACCAGGCGTAAAAAATGAGCCATCTTTATAGCCGTTGATCTTTTCAAAGATCAAACCTAGTACTGAAGCGTTAATTAAAGTTTTATTGTCTTCCTGAATATTCTCTGAACCTTCACTTCCGAAATCATAGGCATTTAAAAATTCAAAAATATAGGTAAGTGCATTTATGTCGCCGGTACGTTTTTTCCCCTTTGCATCCTTCAGTACAGTACTAGGTAGAATAGGCAGTAAACGATCATCCCGGAGATTGCTAATTACTATAGTAACCTGCTCAATCTCAGTAGGATCAAACAAAGAGCTGTTCAGGTACGGCACTTTTGCAAAAGCAGCTTGAACTTCATCATCCCGCTCATCAGGTCTTCTAGCAAGTACACTGAAGAATAATGTGTTCAAGTCATCAAAATCATGAATACGATCACCATTCAAAAAAGCATAGGATCTATCGCCCTTATGATAGCTAATTAATTGAGCTTCAAGAAGTTTTAAAAACAGTATTCGATTGATCCAGGTAATGGCTAATTCTAAAGCCACATTGTAAAGCCGCTCCTGGTTACTAGAACCAAATTGAGAAGGACGGTCTAACCGGCTAATCTTATCCATGCTATCGAGCTGCTTTATTGCACTCTCGATAAGTGAGCCATTATTACGCTGTCCTACAGGTTTACGGTCTATCAGCTTTTTGTTGCCTTCCTTGATCTCGGTCAGACCGATAATATGCAATAGCTCACTGTAGAACTGTTTATCTAAGCTGTTACTGTCATTAGTGAATGGAAGTTTAAGTAAATGC
The DNA here is from genome assembly GCF_054782495.1 of Spirosoma aerophilum. Taxonomy (NCBI): domain Bacteria; kingdom Pseudomonadati; phylum Bacteroidota; class Cytophagia; order Cytophagales; family Cytophagaceae; genus Spirosoma; species Spirosoma aerophilum. The sequence goes on from NZ_BAAGSJ010000052.1 coordinate 20,914, forward strand.
TCAGGAGATAGAAGTTTAAATAGGGCGATCAGCTGGGTATCGTCTTCTTTATCAGCATTTCTTAATGGTTTATCGTATTCTAATATATTGAAGTGAGTGAATACAAGTTCGCTTAATGCGGCTGTTATAGCCGGTTCTGCAATCTCCTTGTAAAAGAAGTCGGTATTATGCCCTGCTAGCCGTTTTTCCTCAAAATCTGTAAATTGACGTACTAACCCCTTATTCTGTGCAAACGCTTTCTCAAATACAGCAGCATCAAAGATGAACCACTCATATATGTTTGTAGCTACCAGGTGTTTAATCTCTAAATTTTTCCCAGTAATACGTTCACGGAGGTAGTAAAGCACTAGCTCTTGCATCGCCTTCGTATTGATACGATCTATACGAAGCATTTCACTATGGCCGCTCTGCTTAGGCTTCTTAGCCTCTAAGATTAACCCTACGCTACTTTTAGCATCCTTTCCATTATGTATAACCAGGTCATTACGGCCTTTCGTATTGATAAAATGATTTGTACCGTAATAGGTATCATGTAGAAAGCGAGATACTAGATTTTTATGAAATTCCTCTGATTCTGCATCATTAATATGATCTAACAGAGTGATTAAATTTTCTTTAAAAGCTTCAATATCTGTCCTGTTGGGCTTAACTTTCAAATAAGCTTTATTAAGGGCTTTACGCGGTTTTATTACGGTGGACATATTTAAAGACTATAAATCAAAAGTAAATTTTAAATGGCATCAATACCCAAAGAACCAAAAAAAGCTTTATGCCTTAAATTGACATCTTCAAGAAGTTGTTTGTAATCCATAACTTCGATGAAAATATTTGCGCCTTCTTCGTACTTGAACAAAGTACCTTTAGGTGTTTTTTTATAACCATTAAACTCAAGTTCTTCTTTGATTTCATTATCATAATCGCAAATGATATAACCAAATTTTGGCGTATCTTTTGTAATACGGGTTAATCTACCTTTGTAATCTTTTATTTTTCCAGAGACCAGATCTCTGATATATTTCATAACCTGATTGCCTAAGTTCTTTTCATCCTGTTTGTAGTAATTTCTCATAGGTCTTTTGAACTCAAAGATTACTACTGATGAGTTAGGATCACCATAAGTAAATTTGTTATCGTAAATCAATAAATCAGGCTTATTCTCACTGGTTGATTCAATAAAATCTGTTTCTTTTAATGGTTTATCAGATGCTATATATTTACTGTAAGCAAGCCTTTCATCTAATACCCAAAGGTTGTGATTGTTGAAAGAGATTTGCGTACCTGTCCTTTCTCTCATAAATATAATATCATGTATATCAGCCTCATATTTAAACTCGCCGTTGCTTTGTATCTCAATGAATTTTTCTAACACTTTAAGGACTGTCTTTCTGTGTAACATGTAGTTGACAAGCTTAGACTGGCCTAAATCATTTTCTTCAGATAGCAACTCTTTGAGTAAATCTTTATACTCTTCACTATTTTGAATATTCTCAATTTTCTCATTAAGAAAATGGCTCACTCGTGCTTTCTGTTGAACTTCTAATTCATAATTTAACCGGTGAAGTTCAAGCTCTTTATCTTTATCTGAAGAACTTGGCTTTAATTGATCTAAAATTTCTTCTTTATTCAATAGATGTCTATACTCTAAACCATCTTTGTAAATATAATCCCTATAATTATCACGGTTAATTTTGGACACCTCTAATAATTCCGATGAAAACTGAGTTTTCACTTTATTTGCAATTATATTACCTATCTCTTCAAAGGTAATTTTATTATAAGCATCTTTTTCGCTTGGATTCCTCGGAATTATAAATTCATCACGAAGCGGTGTAAGGTTCCTGTTTAAATAATCACCTTTTACATAGGCTGAAACATAGAAACCACCATCTTCATCTGAAATTTTTCTATCTAGTACTGGTATGAATTTTGATAAAGATTCGGTTTTTACTTCCCTTTTATCACCGCAATAATGAATTTTATGAGACCCATTAACCTTTGAATAATTTTTCACAAAGTTAACTTCAAAATTTTCTGACTCTATAGTTATAAATTCTTCATTATCTTCAATCTGAAACAGATCATTAAACATTAAATCTAAATCTAATGGCTCATCAATCATCTCATCATAAATTATGATTTTAGGCTGAGATTTTGTTATAAAATAAATAAGGCAATGATGTAATAGGCTTAAAGCAACAGTGTTAGCGTGAGCCGATTTACGCAAGAAATCTCTATAGTCATTTAACCTTATTTTTGTCTTCTTCTCTGCAATACCAGCATCTTCTACTTTTTCATTCGAAATAATACTATCTGAATCAAAATCAAATGTTCGTCTACATAGTTTTTGATTTTCTTGTCCAAGATAGATACTATCCACTTCTATATTCTTAAAAGCTGCAAGAGCTAGAAAACGCCCTATACCTTTACATCCAAGTTGGGCTTTATGTCCGGTATAAGCAAGGCCGTAAGATTTTCTGTTTAAATCATTAAATCCTACTCCATTATCAGTTACTTCAAAACCTACAATGTCTGATTGCTTTTCAGGTTCACCATTTAAATTTAATTGTTTGAAAGGATCACGTTTAATGATTATCTCTATTCTACCATTTTTATTATTGTCCTCGTGAATAGCTTGTATTGAATTTACAACTATTTCATACAACGGGAATAAATATTGATTTTCTCTGAGCTTAATAGAGCGAATCCAATTTTTAAGATCTACAGGGATAAATTGATTCATTTCAGTAAATTTTGTGGATGTTAAAAGGCTTTGCTTAACAAATTGATATTCAAGTATCTCGTTAAACTATAGCAGCATAAAGCAAAGTCAAGATGCAGCAAAACTTACTAACGTTCTTGAAACCGTTCCCTTATGAAACTTCTTACCGGTGGCCGTATGGAAGCCATTATTATTCAGGTGGTCAGCTATCTTGGCAAGGCTCATACCTTTTTCACGGCAAACCTGAATAAGTGCGGTTGCCCTTTGATTATTCTGGTTGGCCTTGGCCTTGTCACTCCGGGCGGCTCCGCCTGCGCTGCGGCCTGCATGGGTGAGATTGGATAACTTACCAAGTTCTGCGCCTTGCTTCTTCTTAGCCTGTAGTGCCTGGCGGGTACGGATACTGATAAGCTCCCGTTCTCTTTGGGCTATACCGGCATATATGGAAAGGGTTAAAGCATCGGTGGTCGGTAGATCGCAGCTTTTGAAAAGAGAACCAAGCTGCTTCTGAATTCTGAAGATGTGTTCCACATCACGGCTTAACCGGTCGAGCTTGGCCACTACCAGGATACACTTATGAGCCTGGGCATATTGGATGGCTTCTTTCAGGATCGGGCGGTTTTCAACGTCCTTACCGCTTTCGGTTTCTATGAACTCTGCCGCTATCTCGGCTTTGTCTATCTGGGCGTAATGTTCAATGATCGCTTTCTGCGCGTCAAAAGATAAGCCGCTGCGCTCTTGACCTTTTGTACTTACCCTGATGTACGAAACGTAATTCATGGGGCAATATAGCATAGGGGTTACAAACCTGCAACGGTCGTTCCTGGTTTGTAACCCCTACCTCTTACCGTCAAATCAGGTTAACGATTGATCGGATAACAACTGTTTTAAATTGGCATACTCTTCTCGCTCTAACAAGTCAATTGCTCCATTGGTAGCTAAATGGATTCGATCTCGGCATTTGCTTATTCGAGATAATAGCGGTTGAATGATGGTATTACTATGATTGACAAAATCGTAGAGGTCTCCTTCACAAGACGGGATTTTGTAGCCTTTGGTGCTGCTGGCGATGATGACACCCGCATCCCGGAGCGGAGCAATTACCCGTGTTTGAAAGTAGTGCAAGCTGGGTAAACTGCCGCGCCGTTCCTCAATATGCGCTATTAATTCTCGGCTTGAAATGTAACGAGTAGGATCAACATGACGGAAGTGAAACAACAAATAATTTAAGCAGGTAACTTGGTCCACTTCTTGAGGAGAACGACTAGTCAGTTTACGATGCAAAAAGTCTTGGCCTAGGCCCACACACAGTTCAGCTAGACCAGCATTGTAATTGGCTTGATCGGGCACGCTCTGGGCTACCACTGGGGCAAACACGTCTGGCCAGTATTTCAGGGTAAGCAATTTAGGTTTCAATAATTGAACGAAGCTCGCTCGTTCGGATGATAGAACCGTTTCATCATAACACCGGGCTAGGGTGCCTGCTACAAAATCAGCCGCTTGGACGAGAAGACTGGCCTGGCTGTTCACAAAGCGAAAACTTGCTTGGTTGAACAGGGTGGGCACGTGTCGATTATAGATGTACTGGGTGAATCCCTGCATAAAACTTTCGTCACCGTGTCGATCCGCTACTAATTCCAGATTAGGAAAGCTCCGGTAGAGTTCTCGGTCGGCTAGCCCATGCAGAAACTTGTAGAAAGAGCCTTTGTAATAAAAGCCCTCCCCGCGCAGCTCTCGTTTATCGACGACAAGAGCAAATAGTTGAAATGGTACGGTTAGTAGCTGTCTTAAGATCAAGATCCGGCGCTTATCGTCGTTGCCTACTTTAGCTGATTTGATCGGGCCGGTTTGAAAGAAGCGTCTACGTATCTCCTCTAATTGGGTTTCAGCTTCACTAAGCTGTTCTTTACGTAGGGTGATAGCGGAAACGATAAAATGAGTCGAAACACCTTGCTTCGTAAAGTCAAGACCATTGTTTCCCCACTCATCCAGAAAGGCAATGTGATCATTCATCGGTCATTCAGTAGGCTAGCCAGCAAGTTACTGATTGTCGCTGATACCTTCTATCCCCTTTCCAACCCTATCCGTTGGCTAAGCCTCTGTTAGTAACTATATCAACGTTTATATAGTAACAGGACAACAAGCATACGAGCGTTTGCTTGTGAATAGACTAGGATAAATGTTGGTCTAACTACGAACAAAACGGGCACGCAAAGGCTCTCTTTCGATGTTCATACTTTACCACTCATTTACCTTTAGTGGGAAGTCAAGATTACACACGGAGCTTTTGTTCACTAAGAAACCTACTTTTTATGGACGATCAAATTGATGATAATTTAAACGAAATGGACTTGGCCCGTCTTCGTGTCGTAGAAGCAATAAAGTATTCTAATAATGGGGTATTCATTGATTTTGTTTTGCCGGGATATGCAGCGACTCAATTGATCGGCTATCAAAGTATGCTAAGCGACCTAAACTTATGTTTAGACGCTGCGAAAAAGCTTATAGATGATGAAAACACTAATTACGACGCTACTATAAAAACTTGCCTCTGGCATACAATAATAGCACTTTATGGAAAATGCTTTACTGATGCAACAACATCGAAATCACCGAAATTAGAGGTAAAAGACTGTCAATTCAATACAGACCTGATGTTATTAGAAACTCATAATCATTTAATAGAACTAAGACACAACTTCGTCGCTCACCGAGGGGAAACTGCTCAAGATGTTGGGATTGCCTATTTAAGATTACATTCTGTCAGCCTTGAAAAAGGCGTATGGGTTAATCAAATTAAAAGAAATTACCCCGAAGAAAAGAATGTGGCCTCCTATATTAGGCTCATTGAACATTTAATCTATGTTGTAGAAGCCAAATTTGAAAAGGCTGCGCATAAAGCATGGGATCACATGCTTAGCCAATACACTCCAAAGCAAATGGCATTTTTGAAAATAGCAGGGCCCAAAAATTTATGATCGTTAGATGCTTGCATCTAACCTAGGCTTGTGATTCAAAAATTGTTAGAGCTTTATAAACTCAATCGCCGAATAACTGAGCTTTTTTATTTTACGAATGTATGACCAACATCGTATGTTTGTAAAACAAAGAACTTTTGGCTGATAAGTGGCGTTACGTGCTTAATTGGCCCCTTCGTCTAACGGTTAGGACACTTGACATTAACCGAAGGCAGAAGGACGACTTTTAATCAGGTAATGAGGGGTTCGAATCCCCCAGGGGTCACTAGAAATCTTCTTCAACTTCTGTCTTCAACGAAAAACCGGCTTATGCCGGTTTTTCTGTTAACAAGCAAACGGTGGTTTGTATGTTAACGAAAGAAGTAAATAATGCAATGGTTCTATAATAGCTGTAATGATTATCATTTTGAAATATGTATATAATAGGGTTTATTCGTTATCGGACTTATTAGGACTGTTGATTATCACTTCTAGGTAACTAATCTTCAAGAACACGAAAATAAACTAATTGAATATGACAATTGCCCAGATAGAAGCACAAGTTGCCGAAGTTATGGCCAGCTTCTCGACGGATACTTACCTTCATATACTAGTAATGTAATTCTAACAATGAAACATTAAAAGTAGCCTATTACCTAAAATCAAAAATACATTATGATTTAATATTTCTGAAAGTCAAATTAAATCTAGCTTCCTTAACCTTTTTTTCCTTTGGCACACCATGCTGCCAAAAGTGTTGCATTTCACCACGCATTAACAAGAATGTCCCATGCATAAGAGGAATTTCAAGCTTTTCTTCGTTGTCATCTTTACGTCGAATTTGAAATTTTCGTGTTGCTCCGAAGTTTACTGATCCAATAATTGGATTTTTACCTAATTCTTTCTCAGCATCAGTATGCCAATTAATATAATCCTCTCCATCTCTGTACCAATTCATTAAAACACTATTAAAGGGATCACCAGCTACTTTATCTATTCGGTCTTTTATATAAAGTAGACCTTTATTCCAGGATTTGGGATGTAATGTCAAACCAGAATAAGTATAAGGTTTATCACTATCACCATACCAAGCGGAATACCTAGGCAAAAATATGGCTTTACCGTACATTTTAATTTGGTCATGATGCCATTGTATATTCTTAAATTTAATCTTATCAAGTTGTTCTTTATCATAATTCCTCCAATCTGCTGTACGCCAATCATTCGATTCATTTTCCAAAAAGTACTCGATTGAACGATCACTAACTTTTTTATCAAAAAAGTGTTGAGAGTAAAAAAGCTCGCCATTAGGAATTTTAATTACAAAACCGTTTAAAGAATCATCCCAATAAGCTGTATATCCACTTTTTGTTGGTAGATTAAAAGGCAATTCATTTTTTGCTGTTGGAATTCCGCTAAATAAGTCCATGTTTTTTTAATTAGAATGGAAGATCATCTTTGTAATCTTAAAACTTACAGCTTGCGTTTGATAAAGATGCTACTATTTTAACATTTTAACTAAACACAACTTTAAATATTTTTTCGTAGCGTTTATAAGGTTTATCCGAATTACTTGGATTATGTATGTTGCTTGTACGTTGGCTAATTAAATTTACGCTTTGATTATTCATAAAAAAATTTACAAAAGCATCTAGACGCAAGTTTCTTATATGTATACCTTCGTCCCAAAACTTTGGACTTACACATATAAAATAGTTTACTCCTTTCTGTGTCATATTTATTTTTTGAAACAAAGATTTTATATCTATACTTTCCACATCTAAAATATTAGAAAATATATGAAATTTTACTGATGTTTCATTGGTTATTAAATCTTGTGTTATCAAATCATCGAGAGGTTTGTGAATAGCTAAGACGCAATCGTTTTGATTTATACTCTTCAAGCTATATTTAACATTGCAAGAAGCTCGTTTTAGAGCTAACTCAGACGGTTCAATTAAGCGTATTTGTGATATGGTGCAGTTATGTCGCTGTATTAATTTTAAACAATCGATAAAAACTATACTTCCAATTCCTTGTCCACAACCATAATCTATAATTTGCAAGTCTTTTCCATTAATAATTTCTTCTAAATTTTGTATTGCTTGAAAGCTTTGAATAAGTTTTGCCTGGTGCATATTTCCAAAGGCGTGAATATATTTATGTAAATGTGCTTCTGTTTCAATTATTGATATGCCTCCATTTAATTCTTGATGCAATTTATCTGACATTTCTTTAGATAATTGGTTTGCATAAGCAACACTCAACTTTCTTATATTGTTAAAAGAAATATTAGAAGGGTTTTGTTTAAATAACTTGTCAATTTGATTAGTAAATATTGTTTCATATTCTGAAAAGTTTTTTTGGTAAAGTTCAATATCATCTTTCTCTTTTTGCTTTTTTATTTCAATTTGCTGCTTATTATATAATTCTATACGTTCTAGCTTTATATAGTGTTCTGTTTCGGAGAACCAGGTCAATCCATTAGATTGCACTTTCTGTACTCTTATCTTTTGGTTAAGCTGAAAAGGATTACTTTCTTTTACTTTATATGCATATGTATTATTTTCTCTTTTTAGCGCAAGAATAAATTTATCATCTTTATTTATAACATTGACAACTATTAGTATTTCATGTCTATCTTCCTCTTGTTTTTGCAAAAAAAGATTTTGTAAGCGTTCTTCTTCATCTTTTTTACGTTGTTCTTTTTCTGTCTGATCTTGTTCTAACTTTAGTCGTTTTTGTTTTTCCTTCTCTATTTGATCTTGCTCTAACTTTAGTCGTTTTTGTTCTTCTTTCTTATTTTCTAGTTGTATTTTTATTCGTCTTTTCTCTTTTTCCTGACGTTCTAATATTTCGGATTGCAAATCCGCTTCTAGTTGTCGTTTCCTTTCTTGAATTCTTTTGTTCTTAATTAATTGTGTAACTAAGTAAATTATTACAGATATGACTATAAAGCTACCAACTACTATCTCCATTTGTTACGTTGTTTATTTTTAATGTTTATTTTTTTTGCAAGTCTTTTACCTAATTAGCTATTACATATTGCACCCTAGTAATATGCCTTTCCAAAATTTAAGCCAGCTTTATTTTAATATGTAATTTAGTCACGCTTTTAGGTTACGGTCAGCAAATAAACCTTTTGCTAGCAGTATTTCCAAATGTTACTACTTCTTGTGTTGCACTAGCTTTTCCTATTAGGGTTCTTTTACAAGTTGTTTTTGTAAGCTACCATCCACCTAGATTAGTTCTTTTAATGGGTTTCGCACCGTTAAACACTCTTGATTAGATGAGCTAAGTGACAAATTATGTACTTTATTATACAACCGCCTATAGCAAAGCAAGCGGATTAGGTGTTTCAATTTACACTGCAACACCTAATCCGCTTGCTTTGTCTGTCCTGCTCCCAGTTAAGGGGTCGCCTATATTAAACCACTACCTTCACAATGTTACTTATGCGGAGGTTTAGGCTTTCGTCTACAATTTTACTGTCGCCACATTTTAAATAGGCTGATTAATTCATCCTTCATTCTAAGCACACAAAAGCCGCCGACACCTCCGGAGATTACTCAATCAGGCGGGTTGAATTACCTTTGTAGCCTAGCTGAAATGTTGAATTACAGCGCGGTTAACCTTCTTTTCGGCGTGCCACAGCTCGTGATTCTTTTGCAGATTTACCCAAAACTGTGCGGTGTTCCCGAAAGCCTCTGATAGTTTTACGGCTAGCTCTGGGCTGATACCTGCACGCTCGTTTACAATGGCTGATAGGTTGGCACGGGCAATACCTAAGCCTTTTGCTACATCTGTAATCGTCAAGCCGCGCTCTTGAATGTATTCTTCCCGCAAAATTACGCCGGGATGTACGGGGGCTAAATTACGCTTCATAGTTACTACGGCTCTATCATGAGTTAGTTTAACAGCGGGGAAAAAAAAGCTTCATAGAACAGTACTTACTATGGACTTTCTTTTGTTGAGCCAATATTGTAGTGAAAAAGAAAGAGAATGTCCACCTTTATCCGTTCCCCA
>NZ_BAAGSJ010000053.1:0-1097 GCF_054782495.1 Spirosoma aerophilum
TGGCCCCCCACCGGTTGTAGACCACAAACTCGATCCGCTCCACAAACCGGGGACACTTCAACGGCGCAAACACATCGTTCTTGCCGTCCCCGTTGGGGGTGAACACGTTGGGCAGCACCAGCGAGGGGCAGGCCTCGTTGCAGACCAGGTTCGAGGGGCGGCTCTCCAGCCCCCGCACGCTCACGGCCGTCACGTAGTAACACCCCGCTACGGTCGTCAGGCTGCTGTGGGCAAAGCTGGTGGTGGGGGCGGCCACACTGGTCAGCAGGCCCAGACTGTCGGGCCGGTAGCGGGCGTAGTAGAGCTTGTAGGAAGCAATGTTGGCATCGCAGCTGGGGCTGCTGGTGGGCGTCCAGCGCAGCTGGTTGGTGAAGCTGGTCTGGTTGCAGAAGCTCTCGGGGGTCAGACTGGCGCAGTCCAGGGAGTCCAGCCGCAGGGTAGGCGGGCAGGGCCGGGTGGTGTCGGTGGGGGTGGCGCAGAGGACCTGGCTGTAGTTGACCAGGATGCCCAGGCGGGCCAGCTGGGTGTCGGTGTACTGGCCCCGGGTCAGCACCCGGTAGCAGTAGCTGGAGTCGGCCGAGAGCACCCGGCTGGTGTTGCCGTCGGCGGTGAAGGTGTCCGAGCCGTCATCGGTGAAGCTGTAGGGGGCCGCCTGCACGCTCACCTCGCGGATCTTGTTGAAGGGGCCGTTGGGCCCCGAGCGGCTGCGGAAGACATCGTGGATGCGGCCATCGTTGCTCCAGGGCACGTTGGCCTGCCAGCTCAGGGTGATCTGCCGGTTGGCGGGGGTCGCGCTGAGCCGCACCGAGGAGGCCGCTTCGGTCACGTCGAGCCGGGTGAGCTGGCTGGTGGCGGGGTCGGTGTAGAAGAACTCCAGGCGGTAGCGGTAGGCGTTGGCCGTGGTGTTGAGGGCGGAGGTGGAAGAGCCCCGGTCGACGAAGGTGGTGTCGTTGGCGGTGGGGCTGAGGGTGGTGTTGATGGTGGCGATGGGCACGAAGCTGGTGCCGGTGAGGCCCTCGGCCCTTTGGATGCGGTACTGGTAGGGGCCGCCCAAATCGCCGGGGTTGAGGCCGATGGGCCGGGTCCACTTCAGGGTG
>NZ_BAAGSJ010000054.1:0-5604 GCF_054782495.1 Spirosoma aerophilum
AAAAAAAACGGCATTTAGGGAGCTGACGCGAAATCCAACAAAGGGCTGACGCAACAAGAGGTAACACAGGGGAAAGAAGAAGCAGAAAAAAACAAAAACACCAAAAAGTAAAAAGGGCAGAAGGGGGCGAACTATAAATTTAGTTAAGAGCCTGGAACCCGCTGGTTTTTTAGTGGAAACAGCCCCCTTTTTAAAGTGGTGACATACGATGTCACCACCCCTTTTTTGCCCCGCTGTTAATTGTACTTTTCCGAGGGTTGTTGTATAAGAGTTCTTATGTTAAGGGAATATTCTAAGTTCAGCCGTCCTACAAGAGCCCTGAAAACAGGTCAGGTTGTACGTTGGAAAGGGGAGAAGAAAGGCCGGTATTATGTTAATGAAATATCTGTAGATTGAATCTGCTCAGTATGAGTAAAGGCCCGTTGAAAATGGCCTTAGGGGTTAACATAACGTTTACCTATATAACAGGTTTGTACAACACACATATCTTAACTTTTGACTCACATCGTATGAAATCTTTACTACTTTTTCTAGCAGTATTCGGTGCATCTAATGCCTACTTATCCGCTCAAAGCCGGGTCTCAGTTGCTCCTACGTATTGGTTCAATGACAATGCTTATTCCTATCAGGTCGACGTGTCATTAGTTGGCCCGACTAGTCGAATCAACGTAGATGAGCACAATCAAACTTCATCGTTTGGGTTGAGCGCACATTACCAGTTTGCCCCTAAATGGGATGCATCGGTAGGAGCACTCTATTACCGGGGAAAAGCTAATTTGATTGTATTGAGCGATCAAGGGGATCGTATTCCCTACACCCAAGAGGGCTGGCAAGTACCCGTTTTAGTGAACTACCAGCTAACTGAGGGTCGTTTATCCCCCTATTTTTCAATTGGTGCTCTTTGGGCTAAGGCTGCAAAGCTTGCTGGTGGGTCCAAGACAAGCGGCCTAGTTGGTATTGGCTTAAACTACCGATTCAGTTCGGCCTTATCACTCTTATTGCAGCCCACGGCTAGTTACTCCTTTAAGAGACCAAGTAATACTTCTGTATTACAATTTAGCAATTATACCAACTATACCCTGGGTGTGCAGACTCAATTAAATTGGCACTTCTAACTTATCAGTCTTTAACTAATCTCATTACATAAGTCTAGTTATGCAGTAGGTCTAGATAAAGTACAACTTACTGCCCCACAGTGAGTTAGTACTATTCCTAGACCTGTTGCATAACTACGATTATGTAAAGAGATTAAAGATAGAAATGAAACAGAGTCACAGTTTTTAACTGAACATTGAAAAGTACTTTTTAGAGATAATATCTCAGGTTCAAAGACCAAACTCGATTGTACTGAGGAACAAATCTTATCAGGATTGGGACTCCGGTTATAGGATCAGGCACCCTAGTATCTTCACGTATTGTTTTCATGCCATGATAATACCGAGCATCAATGACAAAGTGTTTACTAAGTTGGTATCCTAAACCACCAATTAAACCTGCATCCAACTTTGTCATATTTTGCACAGCTAATGCTTGATCTTTATGAGAAGCAAAATAATTGCGGCCCGATAGAAAATAGCCTATCTGACCGCCTAACTCAATGAATACAGGCTCCCCTTTAGGTTTAAACTGGCCAGTTATGGGTAATAATAGATAGTTGAGTTCAGTAACACTGACATCATTTCCTAGTAATCCAATGGCTTTAGCTCTACCTCCCTGGCGCGCGTACTTCAGTTCATAAGCCAAGGCAAATTTGGGCGACAATCTCTGCTCCACTGAAATTCCTATGTTATAGTCCCATAGTAGTCCAGTCGCGTTTTTTATGGATGGCGTAGCAATCTGTGATGCGCTTAATCCGCCTGTAAATCCGAACCGGTGCATAATCTTGTTTTGACTATACGCAGGAAGGAAACTGAGTATACAAAAAGCGTTGAAAAGAAGTCGTTTTAACGTCATGAGTATAGGGTCGATTTTGTTGCATAAGTGTGATTATGTAAAGTCGGACAAAAACTCGTAAATGTCCGACAGGTTGTAAAAGGCCCCTCGTTTGCGTAATTATGTGGCAGACAAAAAGGCAGACATGACCACAAACGAGCCAGATCACAACCCGAACCCCCAAAAAGCAGGGCAGACAGAAACTCCAGAAAGTCCGACACCTCTAAAAACAGGAAGGCCGAACCGTGACACCCTGGAGCCTGCCCGATGGACCATTCGAGGGATTGAAACCGATACCCGGTTAACCATCGAGAAGGCCGCCGAACGAAGCGGCAAAACGTTAGGTCAGTTTTTCAACACCGAACTTCGGGAAGCCGCAGTAAACGTACTCAAAAAAGGTAATCAACCGCCCGCTCGTCCAGAAGACCTGGTCGGTGATTTGGTAGAAAAGTTAAAGACCGAATTGCAGGCTAGCCAGGCAACCGAATTACAATCGATTCGAGATGCCATTGAACGCCGACCGGCCAGCTTACGAGAGTGGTTGTTCGGCAAGCGGTAAAGCTGGCCAGCATCTTCCTGAATGATCCCCTAACAAAACAGGGAAAGAAAATACGCGCCCTCTTTCACTCTTTCAAATCGTTTGTTAGCTTGCCGTTGCTTTCGCGCGCGTACCACCTTTTAAAAACAAAGGTGGACTCACTCCACAAGTGAACTCAGCTTAGTCTCTCCCTACGGTCGATTCACGCTGAGATTCCCTTGCTTTGTTCGTCTCGCAGAGCGCACCCGACAACCTAACCTTTCCCCTGTTATCTATGGCATACGCTATCCTGCGAGTGGCTAAATTAAAGACGATGGGTAATGTCAGTGGCCACGGTTCGCACGTCGAACGCCAGCGCCAAACCCTGAATGCGGACCCCGAGAAGGTGAACCTGAATCAGCGATTGGCCGGCACCAGTGATCCGGCTGCGGATGTTAAAGTACGGTTTGATGAGATGCAGATCGAACCCCGTAAAGGGGCTGTGGTAGCCATCGACGTATTCATCTCGGCCAGCCCCGAACATTTCAAAACGAATCACCCAAATGACCCTAACTGGAAGGCGTTCCAAGCGAAAGCCATGGACTTCCTGCGCCAGGAATACGGAGCGGCCAACGTGGTGCATGCCGTCGCTCACCATGACGAGACAAGCCCCCATCTGCATGCCATTGTGACCCCCATCCGCAGTAAGACCGTCAAGGTGGGCCGTAAGGTCAAAGTGGAGCGAACCGAAAACCGGCTGTGTGCGCGGGACTGGTTGGGGGGCGACCGGATCACGCTGAGCAAATTGCAAAGCCGCTTTGCCGATCATGTCAAAGAGTTGGGCTTAAGTCGGGGTATTGAGGGTAGCAAAGCGAAACACACGGAGGTGAGCCAGTTCTATTCCGTGATGAAGGAGACAACGGCCCAAGCTCAGGCGGTTCACCTGGCTTTGGCACCGATTGAGAAAGACTATTACGTCAAGTCGGTAGCCGCCCCTCGGGTGATCGATCGGATCTACTTGCATGATTATGCTCGTCATGAAGTGAATCAAGCCCTGAATGCTGTATCAGCGCAAATTCAGCAAAGCAATGAGAATGTCAAGAGAGCCCGCAGTGGTCAACTGGTCGAGCTACAAAACCCAGTCACCAACGCCTTAATCCAGAAGGGGCAAACTCGCCAGAGCCAAGCCGAGCAAGCCCTGGAGCAGTTGGGCTACCGGCTAAACGTGCATGGGAAGTTAGAGAACATCCTGGAGGAGCGTCAAAAAGCCTTCAAAAGGACGATTAGCCGAAGTCTAGGGAAATGTACCACCATCGAGGAGTTACGGGCTGATTTGGCCGGAAAAGGCATCAAAATGAACTTCTACAAGGATGAGCCAGAAATCTATCAAGGTAAAGGCTACAATGGGGCTGGTTTCGATGATGGGCAGGGGCGAATCTGGGGCCATGAGCTAGGAGCCGACTTTACTACCGGTCGTTTGGTTGAGCAATTAGCGCAGTTCCAAGCCCAGCGGGAACGAGCTGAACGGGAGAAGCTCTATCAAGTGACGGTAGATGGCTTGATGGCCAGTTACTTTCTGATTTGTAAAGGGGATTCAACAAAGGTGCGGCAGATGTTGGCTAACACCACCGCCCAGCAACGGGAAACCACCATTAGTCAGTTCAGGGAGATCCACGGTCCGGAAGGGGCTACCTACGCCCGGCAACAACTCGAACGCTTTGACAAAATGACCGACTACCAGTTGGCCACTGAACGGGATTCATTGAAAAAGCTGGGCCATGATGTAGGTCTGAGTCAAGGGCGGAAACAGGGGCAAGGCCGGTAGGCTCCCTACAGGGTCAGGCTTCTTTTTCTTTCCCCTTTGGCTGTTTCAATCCTAGTCGAGTGAGCAGGTAACCAGCCACGTTCTTTTCGACTTTGACCTTGCCCGTCTGCAGCTCGTAGGCAAACTTGTTGACCTCCTGAATTAGATCCGCCGAGTTCATAATCTGGTTGACCACATCAGCCCGTTTGATATTCCACTTCTCCAGTAGGAGCCGGACGTTTTGATATTGGGCGTCTGACACACCTACCGGGGCGGCTCCCATTTTAACGGCTCCGTTGTCCACTGGCAGGATTACAGCCAGGGGTTGAGCCTTAACGATGAAGGTGATATTTTTGAAGCTGCGGCCCTTCTTTTCGAGGGTGTAATTGATCTGTAAATCAGTGTGCTGGTTTATTTGCTTGACTGACTCATCAAGTACAAACTGCTTCAGTTGCCCAATCTGTCTATACTGCTCATTACCCTTGTCATCAAGTAAGGACAGCATCTTTTTGAATTCGTCCAAGCTAAAGGTTTGGGTCTGGCCTTTGTCCTTCCATTGGCTGCATAGGGTATAAATTCGCTTAGCATACTTGCTACTTAGACGCAGAGCTGCATAGAGTTGGAAGGAGGTAAAATTATCCTTTAAATCGAATAGATATGGCTTGATTGGATTAGTAAACTCAACTTCAATAATCCCCGTACCATGCACATACTCAATACGTTGGAACATCCACAGTTGTATATAACTCTTGGGTGTTGAGACTTCAAACATGCGGCTCCCCATGCCCTCAGTGGCCAGCCGCAGTTGCTGGTAATTATACTTCTTGCCTGTCAGTTTCCCCATTTCAATAACTGACACTTCATAAACTCCATCAGTTTTGTCTTTTCGCAATTTGGCCAGTAGATACAGAAAGATATCCAATTGCATCTCTGAGTACTCGTAACGCGCATTGGTGATAGCGTTATGCTGACGTACTTCTATAGCTTGATTCATCGCTAATTCACTCAATTTGAGGATTTCTACGTTTTATAACGCTAAAAAACAAAATTAATTCACAGTATGTTAAATTAACCTGTTTTTTCGCTTATCAAACCTGTTTTTTCAACTTATCAAACCTGTTTTTTCGCTTATCAAACCTGTTTTTTCGCTTATCAAACCTGTTTTTTCGCTTATCAAACCTGTTTTTTCGCTATATATATAGGATAACAAATAGAACAAAGTTTTACAAATACACAAAGATTGTGTTGTCAAAAAAAACGGCATTTAGGGAGCTGACGCGAAATCCAACAAAGGGCTGACGCAACAAGAGGTAACACAGGGGAAAGAAGAAGCAGAAAAAAACAAAAACAC
>NZ_BAAGSJ010000055.1:0-9539 GCF_054782495.1 Spirosoma aerophilum
AAAAAAAAGTAGTAACTTTTAAAAATACATTTTTTACATTTGTCTGAAAATCAGCATATATGAGACAACCTGTTGAGATTTGGCAAGATAACGTGCTGACTAATGCACGTTACGAGATGACTGAAGCAGAAAAGAACATACTGTATATGGTTGTAGCTAGTGTTCGTGCTGAAGACTCACCTACAAAAATGTATCAAGTGTCAGTCAAAGAAATGGCTCAAGTATGTGGTTCTAAGGAGTTGATGCTAGAGGCATATAAACAAGCTACTGAGAAACTGATAGGACGCGTATTTACTACTACTTTAGAAAACGGAGATATACTACAGGCATCATTTATTGCCTCTGCACTGTATAAAAAAGGCACGGGCATAATTGAGATAGAGCTTTCACAGAAGGTACGTCCTTATTACGTCGATTTACATAAAAAGTACACTAAGATTCAATTAGCTGCTGCCATATCTCTCAATTCGGCTTATGCAAAACGAATCTACGAGGTACTATGCATGTATAAGAATATGCCTGACAAGAGTTTTAGAAGGGATTTGATGGATCTCAAGAAGATGTTAGGTGTTGTCAACATCAAGACTGGAAAAGACAAATATCCTATATGGACTCAATTTAAGAGAGATGTTCTGGATGTAGCTGCTAGGGAAATCAATGGCCACACAGATCTAACATTCAATTGCAAACCCATTTACGGCGACCGTCCCGGTCGTGGCCGTAAGCCAGTAGTTGAAATTGAGTTTGAGGTATTCTATCAAGCTAAACCTGAACCGGCTCAACTATTTGGTCTTCATGAGCGACTGATTAAACAGTTCAGACTTCGGCCCGATCAGGCGGATACCGTGCTGGCCACTCACTCAAGCGAAGTAATTACGCGGCAACTCTACGATATCCAAACCAAAGCGGTCGATGGCAAAGTGAAGAATCTAGGTAGCTACACGGCTAAGGTATTTGGTTTACAGACCAAGGCAGAAGCAAAATAGTCTTACCCAAAGAGTCGTTGCCAAACTGATTTCTTACCTTGCTCAGGTAAACGAGTGGCAATCCCTTCAACAATCTTGGTAAGATGGTCAATCTGGTTTTGAATATCGACCGGGGCAGTAGGTGATTGGGTTTGGACAAGCTGGCCTTGAGCAAATCCGCGAACATCTTCATTGATGTACTGGCCTATGGTCTTACCGGCTCGCTCGGCAGCTTTCTCAATCACGCGCCGGGTATCCGCTTCAACACCTCGAACTGACCAAGGGACAGGGGCAGCACTTTGGCGAGCCGGTCGGCCCATTTTAACAGGCTTCTCGATAGGTGTAGTGCTTAAAGTACTTTCTGTCATACCGTTTTGATCGTCCATATACTTCTGTCATACACAATGTATGACACATAAGTACGAAGAAATGAGGCTTTAACAAAAGTGTAGTGCAGAAACTACTTTCTGCACTACCTAACATAACACAGATTATAACACAAAAACAACCTACCAACAACGCTTGATCGTGGATTGTCATTGATAATACTTGTGGTTTAAATGGATTGCTTTAGAATATTAGTCTGCTTAATAACGGGTAAATACACTTGAAAAAGACTACCCAGCCCAAGTTTACTTTGGCCAGTAATAGCCCCTCCGTGGCGCTCAACAATCTTTTTACAGATCGCCAACCCAACGCCCGAACCACCATACTGCGTCTTGGTATGCAGCCGCTGGAACACGGTGAAAATCCGGTCCAGATATTTCTCATCAAAGCCAATCCCGTTGTCCTGAATGGAGAGCTCATAAAACGATGTGGTCAACAGCTGACCGTCTCTTAACTCGATCAGAGTAGTTAACTCGTTGGGTAGCTCACTTTTTTCCAGTAAACGGCTAGTAACCTCTACGAGACAGGGACCGGATGCCTGCCGAAATTTAACCGCATTGGATAACAGGTTTTGCAGCAGCTGACGCAGTTGCATCGGCTCGGCAATGAGCGTTGGCAAACGGCCGATGGTAAGCTGCGCCTGACTTTGGTGAATGGCTACCCACAGTTCATGCTCGATCAGATTTGCCACTAACTCATTCAAATCAACGGACTTGAGCGAATCCTGAACGGTTTTAATTCGGGAATAGGCCAGCAAGTCCTGAATCAACAGGCGCATCCGTTCGGCGGAGGTGTTGATGCGGGCCAGCATGGTCGCCACATCCTCAGGCAGTTGAGGGGCGTATTGCGTGTGCAGAATATCGGCAAAGGAGGTGATCTTTCGCAGGGGCTCCTGCAAGTCATGAGAGGCAATGAAGGCAAAGGACTCCAGGCTTTCATTGGAGCGTATGAGTTCCTGGTTGGCCCAGCTTAATTGCTTGCTCTGTTGGCGAATCAGCGTCATATCCATCGCCGAGAGGACCACCCCATCCTGAAAGGGAGCCAGGTGGACGTCCAGCGTTTTGGTAAACCACTCGATTTCCAGCCGGGTAGGCAGGCCCGTTTTCACCACTTCTTCAATGGCCCAATACACGGGTGTATCCCGGGTTTCAGGAACGGCTTGCAGGATCCGTTGGCCCAGTAGCGTATCCCGGGTTTGGCCCAACAATTGAGCCGCCGACTCGTTGATCTGGTCGATACGTAGATCAATAATGGCTCCTGTCTCATCCCGCACGCAGCTAAACACGTTCAAAGCAGTTGGGGTTGAATTAATGATTTGCTCAAGATTCTGGGCTTCCCGTTGCTGGATAAGTTCGGCTTCCTTTAGGGTTGTTACGTCCAGAAACGTACTTAGGATTTGCTGCTCAAAGCGAGCAAAAGAAATGGTAAACCAGCCATTGAGCCCATCCTGGTTATAGGGTAAAACAAACGACTGGGGTTCGCCGGTGAGCACGCAGCGCTGAATGTGCTCCCACCAGCTCGTCTCCCTTAGACCAGGATGTTCCTCCAGCATGGTGCGGTTGGTGATGTAATCGACTGGGCGTTTAGTGATCGTCTCACTGGCTCGATTGGCCAGTACGATCCGAAAATCGACAATATTCCCCGCCCTATCGGGCACCATGTCGTAGAGGACAAGCCCCCCCTGGGTGTGCTCCAGAATGGTCTGCAGTAAACCCGCCTGCCGAAGCTTTTCCCGATCCGCGCGTCGACTGGGAGTTAAATCAAAGGACATGGCCACTACTCCCTGTTCATGCGGGATGTATTTGACATTGAGCCAGGTTTCCACCCCATCCGCGTGATAATACAATTGGTCCTGATAAGTCTCTCCTGTTTGCGTCACCCGGACCAGCCGCTCAAAGACGCCACTAGCCATAACACCGGGAAACAGCGTCCGCATACGCTGCCCAATAACCTGATCCGGCGAGCGCCCCATGACCGCCAAGGATTTAGGATTCACTTGCCGGTAAATGAAATCTACTATCTCCCCGTTGGCACCGGGAACGCTCTCTAGCACCTCAATCATGGAGGAGGCTTGCTCCATGATCTGCTCCCAGAGGTGGTTTTGGCTGGTCAACCGCTGCTCGGCTTCCTTTCGTGCCTTGATATCCGTCCAAGTAATAATTAGTCCATCGGCCAATTTAGTGGTCTGTAGATTGGCCCAGATCGACAGGCCATCACTATCGTAGTGGACATCCAGATCCTGGGGCTCACCTGTTTCGATGGTCCGCACGTAAAGATCAAATACTGGTGTTTGATACATACCCGGATAAAGCACCGATAGACGCTGGTTCACCATGGCGGCCACCGAATGCCCAGCCATGGTGGCCGCCCGTTGATTGACGGCCGTCATCAGAATATCCTCAATTTGTCCGTTAGCTCCCCGTACGGCCGTGCCAACCACTACGCCACAAGTCACGTTATCGAGGACCGTTTGAACGAATGTCGCTTGCTGGGTTTGGGTTTCCTCGAGTTGTCTGACGATGGTTATATCCGTAAACGTGAGTAGTACCCCATCACCGAATCTGGCGCACGTGGTATTGACCCAGCAGTCGAATTGAGGGATAAACCGTTGTCGATGATAGGCTTGCCCTGTTTCAATGACAGCGGCATAATCGTCTACCATTGAGGTCGTATTATGAGGAGGATATACCTCTGAAAGCAACTTTCCTTTTATCCCTTCCGGGGTCGCCTGTAGCAGGCGGGCTGCCAGGCGGTTGATTTGTTGAAAGCGAAAATCGACAATGGGTTGTCCCTGTTGTCCGTCAGCACTGCGTAGGGCACTTAGATACGCCATGCCAACCACCGGATTCTCAAAGAAAACTTGCTCCAGACCGTTAACAAATGCTATAGTTGACTGCGGCAAATCGGTGTTGCTCGAAGATTCCATGGATAAACTCAGAAAGAGTACATTTCACTTGACAAATTGATGAGGTGCCGTTGCCTGAATCAACTAAATGTGAGCCAGGTCCAAGTTCGCTGGGTTGACCAAATAGCCACTGGTGAACAGCACAATAGGAGCGGGTGAATAGACCGGAAGATAAGATCGTCAATAACTCTAAGATTTTCATTACTTTTTTTAAGTAATTTTACTTAAGTATTATCGACTACACAAAAGTGCTCAATTTAATTGATGTTTTAAACGGTCATCTGTTACTTTAATCATCCTATTGATTATTTTTTACTTAACAAAAATCAGGTTATGAGCTAAAAGACTCACTCAGCAAAATAAAGTAACTTGGTGTTATCGATCTCGTAACATCAATTTACCATGAATCACAACATAGATTAATTGACAAAAGTATATATTTATCTATTTATTATATATAAATAGGTACCTTAATTGTAGTATTTTCCAAAATGCCTACTTCATTTTCCATTTTACTGGTCGATGATGACCCTACTATTGCCGATGTATTGAACCACGCGGCAGTCAGTACGTTCCGAGAGGCCAATTTTATCCACGTGAGCACGTTTCATCAAGCCGCTAGCTATCTGGAGGGACTACACGGGTTTGGCCCCCGCTTGATACTGCTTGACTTAAACTTACAGGGAGATTTAAACGGGCTTGATTTTCTCACCCTCCTGCGTGACCACCCGCAAGGATGCTTGGTGCCGGTTATCATGCTTTCAGCGAATCAAGAGTCAACTGCCCCGGGTGAGACGTATAGTCGGGGGGCTAACGTGTTTACCGTAAAACCGTTCTCTTACTCAGGTTGGAAATCCTATGTCAGCCAGTTGAGAACCTACTGGTTTGAGACCGTCCAAACGCCCCAACTCTGGTTTGACAAAGAAGAGGATAAATAGTCTGTACATCTTTAGTCAATATAGGCGAGTGGGTGTTGGCACTAGACTTTTTATGCCCTTTCCAAAAGACAATTTGGCTTATTCTCAGGGCTTGCTTGGGATGATTGATCTTGGAATATTCCCTTAACATAAGATTCCTTATACAACACCCCTAAGAAAAGTACAAAAAACAATGGGGCAAAAAAGAGGGGTGGTGACATATGATGTCACCACCCCTCTTTCGTTTATTTTACAGCTTGAGGTTTTCTTATAGACAGCGAGTAATCAAGCCACAAGTAGGTGGCTAAACTCATGCTCATTGGGTTCATTTATCAACCATTGATCTGGCCGGAACTCGAGATAGCGGTTATTGCTCTCGGTGAAGAGCAGCGATATAAAGTCCATTAATCGAGGATTACCCGCGAGCTGCACCAAAATCACCGATTCAAACCAGCTAACGGGGATTAGTTGGGCTGCTTTTTGACCCTTGTAATGGGGATAACTAACAAACGCTTGTTGTCCATCCGCCGTGACAAAGTGTACGCAGATGTGTTGAGGGGTATCAACAAAAGTAGGATAAGTGTATCGGTAATAACCGACTAGAGGATGAGTATAGATCATATTCATGAAAAGTCCATCTAACAAGTTTACGCATATTTACTTAGTGCAAAAATTATAAATTTACTTATTATATACAATGACATATGTAAAGAAAATGTTACTAATAATTCATAAAATGACCTTTTTACAGAATATTATTAATAAAAATATCTATAATGCAAACGTTAGCCTACTCAAGTCCAAAAAAACAGCGGGAAAACAAAGAGGGCAAAAGGGGAGTAAAAGTGTTACCGGTAGACATTCCTATTGCACTCGGCCATTGATGTAAAGGGTGAACCCATCAGCCGTCGCCCGTTGATAAGCGGCTTGGTATTCCTGGGCCGAGATGCGGACACCTACCTCCCAAAAAGCATTGAAGTCAATCCGTTGGCCTGGATCGCTTAGATCATACTCGCGAAATTCAACGACGGGTTGGCTTCTAAAAAAATTCACTACCTCACAAGCAGGAGGTTCCCGCTCACTCATCAGCTTGTAATAGCTCCACAGCTCTCCGCGCTGATAGCATTTAAAGTAATGCATTCTCATGGCGGCAAGGGCTAAGGCAAGGGGTGTAGCAATCGGGCGGCTGCCCGGTCCGGATCCGTCTCGTTGAGCGCATAAAATTCGACCGAATGACCCAGCAGCCGCACGCCATCCCACCGGCCCATACTATCCCGGTAAATCACCGCATAGCCAGCCAAATCACCCAATTCCGCCCGAATATCGTCGAGTACGTTCTCCATATCGTTGGTAACGCTTTTAGAGCCTTGGTTTAGATCCACAATAGAGATCACAGGGCCTTCGACCGTGTATGTATAATCAGCCCGTGGGCCTTGAAATCGGGTTTGCATAAGTAGTCCTTGGTTTGCGCTGCAAAAAATCACTTTTTTTCCCCTCTGTTCTACCGGCGTCAGCCCAGTCCCCGACCGCCCAGCCGGGGCCCTCGATTCGGGTACTGCTTCAACCGCTGCTGCTGAGCCTGCTCCTGCTGGTGAGCCGCTTCCCGTTGCTGAGCAAACTGCGATAGCGAAACAATGGAGTGCTCCTTCTTTTGATAGGCGCTCGCCTGGAAGCCAAAGTTAGGCTTGGGTTTCGTCTCCTGCCGGGCATAGATCCAGAAGTCATAATGCTTTTCCTTCATCTGGTAATCCAGACCCGAGCCGGTAGGGTCATTTAGATAACTCAGCTTGGCTTTGGCTTCCCGCGCTTCGTTGCTCAAACCGAACCAACTCTCCGCTTGACGGCTTAACGCCTGCTGTTGTTCAGCGCGCCATTTTACCTGAAACTGGTAAGACTCGCCCGCTTTGATTTGCCCATCGAGTACTTGACGTAGGCCATAATCAGGGCAGGCCTGTTTGAGGGCTTGGGCCGTTTTAAGCGTCGGCGTGGTGGACAGCGTTTGGGCGGCTTGCTCGATCCAAGCATTAGTGTCCCGGATCTGCTCGTTCAGCAAGCGTAGCCGTTGAACCTCCTGTTGATAGGCATTCTGCCACTTGCGCTCGACCTCACTCAATTCTGGGGCCTTTTTAGGCCCGTCAGGCGACGTTTGGACGCGGACGACAGGAGTGACAGGTTCAACCGGCTTAACCGCCTGAGCGGCCCGTTTTTGCGCTTGTGCTACCTGTTGCTGCCGATGATTGGTCTCCAGTTGCTTAACAATGCCTGCGTAGCTGTACTGACGGGCGATATCGGACCCCTTGAAGGTGTGCCCGTCTTTGGCAAAACTCACTCCCACCGCTTTCCCCCCTTCGTTCTGGCGTACCTGGTAGGTGATACCCTGTGCTTGGACCCGCTCGCCAAAGGCCTGGCCACTCGTGCAAGTGGCCAGCACCTGCTCCAGCGTTTGGCGGATCTGGTGGCGGCTCCGATCGGCTCCCTGCAACTGCTCAGGCCGCTGCTTGCGCGCGCGCCGTTCGGCCACCGGTGTCAGCTCGTGTTTGATCGATAGCTCTTTCAACAGGACCTGAGAACGGGCGTAGTTGTGGCTGTCGCTGATAGTGTGGCCTTGGTTATCGACCCGGTTGGCAATCAGGTGAAAATGGGGGTGGGGCTGGTCGTGGTGGCGAATGATGACATATTGGGTCTGATCCAGGCCCATGCCCTGGACGTAATCCTGAGCCACGGCCAGCATCTTCTCGTTGGTAAGTTTGGTCGCGTCGTCGGGGTTAAAGCTCACGGAGGTATGCCAGACGGCCCGCCCCAGGTCCGGATTCAGCAGCCGGCCCCGGTTGAAGTCGGCCGTCATGCTGGAAGCCGAACCCATCCGAACGCCAACGGCCTCCAGCACTTCGGCCTGTTTCTGTTCCTGGCTGTGCTTATGGCCCTCAAACTGGTAACGCACGCACCCGCCGAAGCTGGTACCGATGCTGGTCTTGCCGATCATTTGGCGTAGCGGTCTAGTAGTTCGCCTAACTCCCGCACCCGCCGATCCACCAGGATAGCCACCGAACGAATGCCGTCGGTGTTAGCCTTGCGGGCCAGCTGGTTCAGGTTGTTGCTCATGGTGGCGATCTGCCGCAGCAGGGCCTCCTGCTCGGCGGTGATCACCGTCACGTCGCCTACGCACAGTTCCCGGATCACATCGGCCATGCTGGTGTTGCGTTGCTGAGCCAGTTCCTGCACGTAGGCGTAGGAAGCCGGTTCGAGCCGGACCTGAATGGCCTTGCTGCGTTTGTCTTCATCCTTCTTTTTGGGCCGTCCGCCTTTGGCTTTGGCCGCGGGTACGCGGGGTTCAGGGGTCATAACACAGCTACGTTTAAGGGGAAAAGGGGGCTAATAAACCGGGTCAATGGATGTAGGTAGTGCTGGGCCTTTTGCGACGATAGGAGCAAAAGCAAGACGGTTTGAGGAGCGCTAACCCGACGATAGGAGGGTTTAGCGGTACGAAAAACATGGCTTGCTCCCTCCCAATTACATACCCAGCACGCCACAGCAATACTACGCCACTTGTATATCAATCGCAAATACAGTCCCGCTTTTGGCTATCTTTACTTTGTTCGTTTATCCTCCATATGGCCGCTCTGCTCTTTAAAGCCCAACTCATTGATCAAGCCGGTATCCAGCAAGCCGAATTGGCCAGGATCTTATACGGGGTGGATTCCCCCGAAGAGAAAGAAAAGACCTTTCGCGCTATCTGCCAAAGTCGCCATCCCCAGCTGCGCATTCAGGAGCCCCTCAGTATCTCCCCCGCTAAGCTGCAATAGGGGCAAAATAGCCAAGTGTATACTGGCTGGTTAGTAAAATATCCGCTTACTAACTAAATTTATAGTTGGCCGCCCCTTCCCTGTTTTAGTTTTTGCTTTTCTTTTCCCTTTCCAATTTGTTTTTGATCCCTTTACTAAGTCGGCAGATGTTAGATGGTTTTTACTCCTTTTTTTAGCCCTAAAAGCCGCTTTTTCAAGCCACTTTTTTCGACAACAAGCTCTTGTGTATTATCAAAATCTCTTGTTAAACACTTGTAGACGAAAATCATTAGCAATTAACAAGTTGATTACTAATGATTTAAGCTGTGGATAACTTTTAATAAAATGTGGTTTAATCGTTAATAAAATGTGGTTTAATCGGTGAAGGTGCCTTTATTTAATGTGGTTTAATCGGTGAAGGTGCCTTTATTTAATGTGGTTTGATCGGTATTTTAATCTTCCAAAAAAAAGTAGTAACTTTTAAAAATACATTTTTTACATTTGTCTGAAAATCAGCATATATGAGACAACCTGTTGAGATTTGGCAAGATAACGTGCTGACTAATGCACGTTACGAGATGAC
>NZ_BAAGSJ010000056.1:0-3706 GCF_054782495.1 Spirosoma aerophilum
AGGGACATACATCATATAGTAGCAAGACATACATCATATAGCAGCAAGACATACATCATATAGCAGCAAGACATACATCAAATTCGCGGGTATATACCCGTAAATCGTGGGAATGTTTTTTAGCTTTTTTAGTTGTTTATATGAAAAACATTCACGTGTTTTACGGGTAAGTTAATAATCAGATTTGATGTATGCCAAAGAGAGCTGTTTACGAGAAAGAGCTTATTGATAAGCAAACAGGTGAGATCATACAGACTTACACTGAATCTGTTTTACCCAAGGAGCCAGATTTTATTAAGCTGTATTTAGATGATATTGGAATGCTAAAAGGTATTCCAACTTGGACAAATTCAGTCCTTACGGAATTACTAAAGTTGATGAGCTACAAGAACCAAATTGTACTCAATTCAACTGTTAAGCATGACATAGCGTCTGACTTAAAAATTGCAATAAAAAGTGTTGATAACGCATTAGGGTTGCTAGTAAAGCAAGGCATATTGACCCGTAGAGGAACAGGAGTTTATATTGCTAGTCCACTACTGTTTGGAAAAGGAGAATGGAAGGACATTCGCAAGCTGCGATTGACAATAGAATATAACCAAGAGGGACGTAAACTGATCACGGAAGTTCAGCGCGAAGGTGATCCAGAACTAGTTTCAGAAAACGAACCTATCTTAGAAGCCATTAGCTGAAACGGAAGTCGGCTCTGGGGAGGCCCAACCGAGCAGGGATAAGCTGATCCACGTACAACCGTGCGTCGCCCCGATCTTGATAGCTCCAAGCCAGATCGGGGCTTTTTGTTACCTTTTTGATCTAATAGTTATAAAAAATGAGCTGTAGAAGATTAAAATGAAAAATAGACTCCATCATGATTCATAACGAAGTCTATTCTTGTCAGACAACTAACCACTTAGGGATTATTTAGTTGTGACGTACCGTCACAGGTTTTTTAGACATATACCACCCCAACTGTACGAATTATACTTAAAAAGTAAGTAACTTAATTTATCAAAATCTACCTGAAGTGGTACAAGCTGATATTTGGATTGAAAGACTTATTCTACTTCGTAGGAGTCACTTGGCTGAGTGGGAGGTTTTTCATATACAAGAAATCCAATACCGTCGTGAACTAACTCAGCAATACGAAAATGAGAAACCGTTCTATATTTCCACCTTCGAAAAAGCGATGTTGATTCAACGTCAGTTAGATCGAATAGTAGAATTAAGCCGAGATAGAGATAGGCGTTACAAGCTACTGAAGAAGGCTCATATGGTCGAGCTTTACAAGCTTTTTCAACTGAAGAACTCCCTTTCTTGGTATGATGAGGCTGCTTTGTATATGAAAAAACCTTGGAGCTCTGGGTGAAAGTCATTAAGCTGGCATTGGAACGGCTTGATAAACTTGAGCTGAACTGCAAGATTTAAACAAAGGAAAGATTAAGCCTGGTTGCCCCGATCTTGATAGCTCTAAGCCAGATCGGGGTGTCTTTAGATGATTAAGGTAACAAATGTAGAAAAGGGATTACCTACTTGAGTAATCCCTTTTTCGTGTCCTTCGGCCACGAGGTTTTTTTAGGCATAGCCCACCCCAACTGTACGAGGTGGGCTATGCCTAACTAGTAAAAAGAGGAAGGTTTCAGTATGATACTAGTTTAACTCATTGTACCAATTGATGTCACCCCAGTTAGCACTTGGTGTTTTACTTATATCAAACCAGTAGTGATTGAAAAAGTCCAAGCGACGCTTTAACTCGCTAAATCCGGCTGGCTTAACTAAGTACGCATTCGCGCCACGATCATACGATTTACCAATATCCTCCTTGCTTTCCGAGTTGCTCAACATCACCACGGGTATCATTTTGTAGCGGTCAACCGAGCGAAGTACGTTCAGTACCTCAAACCCGTTCGAAATAGGCATATTGATATCCAACAGAATAAGATTAGGTCTGACCGGGTCTGTTTCCAACCACTCTAGCAAAGCCGATCCACTGAAAAGCACTTTTAAATTACAGGCAGGAACACAATCCTCAAGTGCCCGTTCGACCAAGTAGATATAATCCGGATCATCATCAACTAAGACAACCTGATTGATTCGCTGACGACTCATTCTTGGATAGGATAAAGTTTAAAGTGTTGTAAGTTAGGACCCCTATAGCACAAGGAAACTTGTATGAGAGGATTAATTAATTGAATTATAATAGCTAAGGCACAAGAATCACCTAATATCGTCACGAGTAGTACTAGCAAAGGTAGTTTTTGGTAGCCCGGTTCTTTTGAAGAAGTATAACGCACTATACTTTGGTCTGCCTGACACCTCCCTTCGGTCGAGTCAGGCAGACCAAAGTGCGCGCCCTACGGGATCACTAAACAAAGGGGAAAAAAAGAATGAAAGCGGTTTGTCGAGTCGCCAAAGTGAAGGGAGCCGGGAGCATCGGTGGTAAGTCCGATCATAACTACCGGCAGGGGCACGTGCCTAACGCTGACCCCGAACGCCTGCACCTCAATCAGGAATACGTGCTTAACTACGAGAATCTAGCCAAAGCCATTCAAGCTCGCCTTGAGCACGCCGGCCTTCATCATGTTCGAAAAGATGCTGTCAAGGGCATGGAGTTCATTCTTACGGCCAGTCCGGAGGCCTTTAAGCGAGACCAGGCAGGTCAGGTAACCGGAGACTTTCGAGAGTCGGATTGGCTCAAAGCTAACCTGGCGTTTATGCAACAGCGATACGGTCCCAACCTAGTCGCCTTTACCCTACACCAAGACGAGAAGACGCCCCACATTCACGCTATTGTTGTTCCCATTACTCCCGACAAACGGCTATGCGCTAAGGAGCTGTTCACCCCGCAGACGCTGCGCCAGCTCCAAACTGACTACGCGACGGCCATGAAGCCCTTTGGGTTGGAAAGGGGAATAGAGGGGAGCCGCGCCCAGCACGTGGACATGAAGCACATTTATGGTCTGCAACAACAGGAACGGCAAACCATCGAGAAAGACTTACAGCCCGTTCAGACCATTAACGCACCCTTAACTATCGATAAGCCCGGTCCGCTGGATCTGCTGAATCTGGAACGCTGGAAACAACAGCAGGAAGCCAAAATCAATGCGGAATACAATCGCAGGCTCAACGAAGTCAAACAAGCGGCTGAGAAGGCTCTAAAAGCGGCCGTAGCCAACGCAACTGCTAAAGAACAGCAGAAAGTACTCGCCCAACGACTGACCACTTCAGAGGGCCTAAAACAGGCTAATTTCGAGAAAGCTCAGAAAACGGGGAAAGAGTTGACCATAACTACCAGCAAGATTGACCAGATCGCTGTACTACTGGATGAAAAGCGACTGAATCCGAAGTGGAGTGAGGGCCGAGCTGACCACCTCCGCAGCAAAGTGCTGCCGCAGATGGAAGCAGATATCTTGGAGTGTTTGAAAGAGCGCCTAACAGACGACAATGATTTTAATCCCCGGCTGGAGAAGAAGGGGTACAAAATCCTGAAGGATGCCAAAGGGACGTTGTACCTGACCGATCCGAAGACCGAAGTGCGGCTTAACCTAGTCACCGCTCAGATTAAAAGTGAATTTCTCAGTGAGCTCGTCCATGATGCCGTACAACGGGGCCTAAAAGAGGTCCAAGAAGAAAAACAGAAGAAGGCCCAGAAGCCAGAAGTCAAGAAGGAGCAAGGCCGGGGTTATAAGCATGGCCGCTAACCCCGTAC
>NZ_BAAGSJ010000058.1:0-7198 GCF_054782495.1 Spirosoma aerophilum
AGTCAGCCTGTACAAAGTCAGTCCCATAACAACGGGGAAAGAAAAGCCTATCCGTTACTCTATCTTATTCTATCACTGCCGCAGTTCGCCATATTAGCCATCTAACCAATGGTCAATTTGTGACTCCGATAGATTCTCTTTACCTTCCCCTTTCCAACGTTAAGCCATCCGGTGCGTGAAGCGCGAAGCGGTCTTGTAGAGAGCGAGACGGAACGCTATTCCGCTACGCTCCATACCGTTCTTCTCGCCCTACGGGGTTAATAATCAAATGCTTACAATTAATTATTTTAACGACTTATTGTAAGTATTGTATACTTTATTTATAGTGCGTTGATAATCAGTTAATTTTTGTATAAATTCTTACTACATGAGCGACCGTAAAAGCCTATCTGTCAGCGCAGGGACGCACCAGCAGTTAGAGCGGTTAGGCACTAAATTTGGCCTATCGCATAAAGATTTGATTGCCGTTATGGCGCAATATTTCACCGTTACCAAGGTTGATCCCCGTGATACAAAAGCCGATGTACCTGATGTAGCCTTGAAAAAGCTGACAGAAAAAGTAGATACGCTAGATAAACGCATGATAGGATTTATCCGGGAGCAGGAGAAGGAATTGCTAAAGCCTATCCTGTCTGAAGTAAAGGCCATGCGAACCCAGATCGGGCAAGGCTCAGGCAGTAGTGCTATTAATGCCGAGCAGCTAGAGGAACAGTTAACCAGTGTGGTCGAAGCGATTCAAAGCCTGATTCGGCTATCCTTCCGGACGGCTTTGGTGGATAATGCCTTACGGCCCGAGTACAAAAAGCAGACGGACGAATTGATTCAGCAACAGAATGAGCCTGGTAAGCGATGATGACTAAGATAGGTGGGGGGAGTGCCGGTAGTTGTGGGGGACTCGTCGAGTATTTGGAAAAGGAACAGGCGGGGTTATGGTTTAACCAGAATCGGGAGCAGTTAGCGGGCCATGAGGTTGTGGCCGAGATCGACCCCAACAAACGCAATTTAGGCCGGGAGGATGCTAAGTACTATCAGGTGATTTTAGCCCCTTCACAGGCTGAATTAGCCCATATCAGTAGTGACTCGCAGAAGTTACAGGCATTTACAAGGGCCGCAATGGAAGAGTACGCCCAAAATTTTGGAAAGGGGATAGAAAGCAAAGACTTAGTATGGTTTGCCAAGATCGAGCACAGCCGCAGTTTCGACCACACCGACCGCGCGGTCCAATTAGGGGAGCAGCAGAAGGGCGTAACCAAGACCGGCGATCAAACCCACATTCATGTGATCGTCAGCCGAACGGAGAATCTACGGGCGTATGCAGAAGGGAAGAAAAACGGGCTTCATGAGCGCAAGAACCCGTATCATCTTAGCCCCCTGACCAACCACAAGGCCACCACGAGAGGCGTTGTACTAGGCGGTTTTGGGCGCAATAGCTTTAGTCAGCGTGCCGAGCAGACCTTTGACCAGGCGTTTACCTACGAGCGCTCGTTAACCGAATCCTTCCGGTTTTTGCACTGCATGAAGTACGGTGATGAACAGGCCAAAGGGGAGATGCAACGACAGGCCGCAGAACAGGCGGCAGCGGCCGACCGCCAAAAACGCGCTCAGAGCCACGAACAGAGTCAACGGCTAGAAATGTACCAGCAACCCGGCAAAACGCCCCAAAACGAGTTTACCGACGATTTGCGGGCCAGTCTAAGTAAAGCTTATCAGCAAAAGGATGTAAACGATTTAGGCGCAGCACTGGCCAGCGCACAGGCCGAGCGAGAACGGCAGCGAGTAGCACAGGAGCAAAAGGCAGAAGAAGCCCGTAAACAGGCCCTAGAAGCCACCAAACTAGCCGAGCAACAGAAGTTAGCCCAGCAACAGAAAATCGAACAGAAACCCGAAAATAGCCCCCGAATCAGCCGGGGGTTAGGCTTATGAACGAGAACAAGTTTTTACGGAATCTAAGGCAGCAGAGCAGTCCTAGTCAGGCCCGCACCGGCGTACCGGTCGAACCAACACCATCCCAGCCCGTGCGCCGGAGTGATCCGACGGATAGCAGCCCAGCGGAATATGACCCCATCAAACGGTTGACGGATGAATTGAGCCGGCATAGTCGGGCTATCGAGGGATTAACCACCCGGATTGATCGCATGGAGCAACGGCCCAAAGCCGCCACCCAATCCGAGGTACAGACCTTGCTGGAGGAGGCCCGCGAGGGCGTTAGTTTCACCATCGACAGCCAACAGATCGCCGGGTTTGTCCTGCCCGAATTGAAGAAGGGCCTACCCAGTGCCGAGGAGATCAGGACGGCCGCTAACGCGGGCGCCAGTCAGATCGCAGCTGTGGGCAATACCGCAGCCGATCAGATCGAGAGGGCCGGGTCAGCCGCCGCCGAGCGCATCCGGTGGGCCAGTCAGCACAAAGCGGATGCCTTTGCGAATCGGGTTGGCTTTACCTCATGGCAAGCCGCAACGGTGGTCTTCTTGGGGTTTAGCTTACTGATCGTGGGCGTGTATTGGTTGAACAGCGACCGGGAAGCGGCTTTAGCAAAAGCCCGATCGGAGACCCAGGCCGTGCGGGAGTTTACCGATTGGGTGAAGACCCAGCCGGAAGGGAAACGGCTGTATGATCGCTATTACAACCCTTGAATTAATCGTTTGCCCACCCTGTTATACTAACTACTCAACCCGTTTTAAGTCTATGTCCCTGAAAGGCCCTATCATTTGCATTGACGATGATGACGATGATCAACATTTACTCCGACATGCCATTGAGCAAGCAGGTGTTACGAATCCAATCCGGTTCTTTGCCAATGGCGAGGACGCGCTGAGCTATTTTGAAACGACGACTGAACAACCCTTTCTGATCCTGTGCGACATCAATATGCCGTTTCTCAATGGGTTAGAACTACGGCAGCGGATTAACGACAGCGAGTACTTGCGCCAAAAAGCGATCCCGTTTGTGTTTTTGACGACGGCTTCTAATGCCGAGTACGTCCGACAGGCTTATCAGGAGTCGGTACAGGGGTTTTACGAAAAGGCCACCAACTACGCCCAGCTTCAGCAGCAAGTCAGACTCATCATTGAGTATTGGCAAAGTTGTTTACACCCCAATAACGTAGTTTAGTGACTCTTTTTTGCCCCGTTGTTTTTGTACTATTCCGAGGGTTGTTGTATAAATGATTATTATGTTAAGCGATTATTCTAAGATTCAGGCTAGTTTGCTAGCATACTGGCAAGCGGTTAGCAGCGTTTCGGTAAGGGTATTGAAATCCATCGGTTTTGGCAAAAAGGTCGCCGCCCCAGCTCCGTAAAAACTGCTGATTTCCGAGTGAGACGCATCCGCACTCATCATCACAATTGGAATGAAGCGGTATTGGGCTTGTTGCTTCAAAGCCACCAGGGTTTGATATCCGCTTAAGCCGGGCATATGTTGGTCAAGCAGAACCAAATTAGGTTTTTCACTTAGTTGCTGTAAGGTATTCAAAAAAGCCTGTCCATTCTCAAACGAGCGCAATGAACAGCCAGGTAGGTAACCTTTAAAGATCAACTCAACCAGCGAGCGGTAATCCGCCGTGTCATCGACGAGGCAGACGAATGTTGCCAGGGACTGAGGGGTATTCAAAGAAGGGGTTGCCATGATCGGACCGCCGAAGTGGTGGCTACGAGTAAGAGACCAACATCCGGTTGTACGGTTCGTTCCGGAGGAAGTTAGTCCCAATAGGGCAACCAGGCGAAAAACTATTGTTTAGAACTGAATAGACTAATCAAAGAGATAAACGTCAATGAATCAATAAGGTGTTGGAACGATAACAAAGGTGAGGCAACGGTATACAGAAAGGATTATCATGCTATGCGGTTTTTCTCAGAATTGACCTCTTGATCGGCCCGCTTTAAGACTATTTCTAAATCCGCCTTTTCCTGCTCTTGACGAACAATTAAGCGTCACCATCTTTCCTGATAAATGGCTCTGAACTCCATTAGTTCCGAATCCTGTTGGCGTAGCAGAATAGGCAGTTCATAATAACTTAACCTTCTTGACGAGAGGTCATGATACTCCTGCTCGTGCCTTCGACCCAAGGCGCGTCTATTCTCTATTTCAGCAGTGTAAAGGGCTTTTTGTTCCTGGCAATGGCGTTGCCAAAGATTCAACCGTTGTTGTGCTTGTTTAGACAAAGAGACCATAAAGCAAAAGTTTCTTTATCATTAAACAGTACTAGTCTAAATCGGTTTATAAAAGGCTGATTTACTCAACGTTATACCTTCCGCTTTACCTACTCCACTAGAGGGAGTAGGTATTTTTACATGATTAATTAGGTTCTATGTCCTTGTAGGACTCCGTAGCTTAACCGGCAGAGCGATTGATTCTCATCAGGCATCAATAGGGCGGCAGTTCGAACCTGTCCGGAGTCGCTTCTATCTACTTCCTACTGTTCATTTCAACTCTTTTACTAGCCATGGAAAACGCCCCAACGGTCTGGATTGTGGATGACGACGAGGATGATCAATTGATGATCGAAACGGCCTTTCAAGAAGTTATTTTCCCTTTGGCGATCAAGCAGTTGTCGGATGGCGATGAGTTGTTACCCCAGTTAGAAAAAGCGCCTTCGCTACCCAAATTGATTTTACTGGATTTGAATATGCAGCGCATGAATGGGTTTGATGTGTTAGCCGAGTTACGCACGGTACCTGCTTATCGAAAATTGCCAGTTGTTATCTTAACCACGTCGGATAACGAAGATGATAAACGCAAGTCCCTGGCTTTGGGAGCCAACGGTTTTTTGACTAAACCCTGCTCCCTA
The DNA here is from genome assembly GCF_054782495.1 of Spirosoma aerophilum. Taxonomy (NCBI): domain Bacteria; kingdom Pseudomonadati; phylum Bacteroidota; class Cytophagia; order Cytophagales; family Cytophagaceae; genus Spirosoma; species Spirosoma aerophilum. The sequence goes on from NZ_BAAGSJ010000058.1 coordinate 4,787, forward strand.
AGAGCCGTTATTAGCATGCTCAGGCGACTGGTTTCAGAATGGCATCTGAATTAAGATCTATCTAAAAAATACGCATCCTTTACGCCATCAAGGGGTTGACCTGGGCGAGATTACCGAATCAGCGCCAAGGGTTGATGCCGAGTCAACCAGGATGGTTGCCAGTGAATCCAGACGGGTACTTTTAGTCGTGGTTTCGGTTGATTCGGTCGGACCGCAGGCGCTGAGCAAGGCAACGATCAGGCCCGGTAAACCAATTAATTTAACAATTGCTTTCATGGGGTCAAATTCGCTTGTATCGACCAATTCATCACGACTCCGTTGCCATTGTCTCTCCCTCGCCCGTCTTGTCGCGGTGAGTACCGGTCAGGTCATGGGTACGTTTCTTACCAGTCTCTTGCTGGGTGCTGGCTGACTCAGGTAGCACCGGAACGTCGTCCGAAGGCTGGTAGGCTTCTTCTATAGCCATTAACGCCTGGGTTCCAGCATCGAGGTCAATGATCGGTTGGTTTTCTAATTTCGCTTCGTCCTGAGTGGTTGGTTCCTTTCCCATAACTAGATTTAGTTAAGTTCACCGAGGCTACTCAGGCTTATCGGCCTGATTGTTTCGTTTGGCTTTTTCAATGGCAATCGTTTCGGCCAAGGTCAGATAAGGCCCCTGATGATTGGCCCACCGTTCCCCCATTTCTTTGAGTTCAGCGGCTGTATGGCCGTTTTTAATCACGGCTACCATTTTGGGAGCCGCAGTCACTTTTTTATTAGGATTTCTGGGTGATTTGAGCATAGCGGTTGCGTTCTTTTCGGCTGGCTGGCCGACAACTAATGGGCCGAATTTGATCATTTCTTAGTGAATAAGCAACGAAGAGTAAGCGGTTTTGGTTGCTTACTCCCACGCCACTGTATTGCTGTTCACCCCGGCCATCTACCCGATCAGGAGTCGGGCGAAAATTCGAGTCGGTGAATATACTTTCTACTTCTTCGACAGTATTGGCCCGGAGTGGGTATTGGTCGATAATATGGCCTTTATTAGCCGCATCCCACTGAAATTCAAGCATTTTTCTGTCCCTTTGGTGCTAAACACCGAACGATTTAGCCGTGTACGCGCCTAAATTGCTGATTTTCTTGTCATTATGTTGTATATGAAGGTCATAAAGCCGTTTATTGATTTCCTTGATGGGGAAATTTAACAGCACGGTTTGAGCCTGATCTTTCCGTAGTCCAAACTGCTTGACGAGCCGGTCGAATAAGGTTGTATGCTCTTCACTAATCACAAAGCCAGGGGGGAAATTACGGTCGTCATCCACGGAGAGCATAAACTTTACATGAGTTACCTTGTGGCCACGTCCACGCCTAGGAGCAGGCATTGGTTCATAGGTAAATTGCAGGTCTGTTTTTTCGAGGTCTCTCTTGGCCGGTTTTAACACTTTAGCATCGAATTCGCCCCATTTGCTGTACTTATCAAAGCCATCCTTGTTCATCACGCCAAGCAACGTTTTAAGTTCGTCTAAGGGGTACATATGGCCTTTATCAGCATGGAAACGCCACTGTGTTAATTGTTGATACATTGCTTGACCATATTTAGAACGCAGGGCCAGCACCAGATCGACATCAAGTTGAGAGAAGTTACCTCCTTTGAGTTTTTCACTGAAATTGAGAATAAACGGCCTTACGTGCGCTGAGATTGTGAGCTGCACTGTGCCTTCTCCCTCCAAATATAGAGCCGACGCGAATAAGCCCGTCTGTAAGACGTTCTTACGTGGTTTGCCTTCCTTATCGACTCGATTAGAAGGCATTTCAAATTCCTTGGGATGGATGAGCTGTAAAGTCTGTTGGCGCAACCTAGCATAGTTAATCTTGTCGCCTGTACGTTCCATCAACTCGATAGCTGAAATCTCATAAATGGTTTCTGCGGTGTGGTCAGGCTGGATTTGAGAGCAGACCATGTAGAATAAGTTTCGCTGTAGCTTGGAGAGATTGACAGCGATACGATTGAGCGAGTTCTCAAAAAGAACCATGGTTGGTTTAACTTTGTCCATTGGGGCCGGTCAGGTCGGGGAAGTTGTGAGAAGCGGAACCGCCTGATTCGTGCCCCAAACTTAAAAACTAAAATATGACTTACAAAATAGACCAGTTATATTTTACAATGTTCTATACGCTTACAAAAAGTCATCTTTTACGGCCTTCTCACTTACGAAAAGTCATCTTTTAAATGCTTGAACGCTTACGAAAAGTCATCTTTTAGCTTACGAAAAGTCATCTTTTAGCTTACGAAAAGTCATCTTTTAAGCCCGTAACTATAGTGAATGTCAGGGCTTTACAAGCCCTTTAACAAATAACAAATAGAAACATTTGTTTCCCAAAACGTTTGATTTTCGGCATTTAGAGTAAAAAACAGGCTAATACCGTCAGTATGAA
>NZ_BAAGSJ010000059.1:0-503 GCF_054782495.1 Spirosoma aerophilum
TGTATTAGGCCTGCCGCTAGCGTTCATCCTGAGCCAGGATCAAACTCTCCATCGTAAATATTTGCGTGACCTGCTAAAGATCACTATGTTGTTCAACCGGCAACCGAAGTTGCAAAGTTGAGTTATTCTTGTGCTGACCGTTTGTCAAAGAACTTGGCGCCTGACCCGTTGGTCGAAGCGTTGTTGAGAGTAGATTTAATCAAGTTAAACCGTGTCTCGTTGTTTGGGAGTGCAAAGGTACGCCTTATTTCCCGATTGTCAAGTAAAAGTGAAAATATTTTTTAAATTTATTTTTTCGACTTTTCCCTGTAACAGACTGATAATGAGGGATTTATTTCTCTTTTTTCAATCTCCCTGATTGTTTGGGAGTGCAAAGGTACGAGACTTTATTTTGTTTGTCAAGTAAATCTGAAAATAAATTTTTGTGTTGATTTTCAGGCCGTTGCACGTAATGAGTTGATTGCCAGTGGCTTTCGCTTATGTTTTCGACTCATTCCCGATGT
>NZ_BAAGSJ010000060.1:0-822 GCF_054782495.1 Spirosoma aerophilum
TCATCTATGAGGCCACGAAACAGCTCTATGGCCATACTGGAAACCCTTCCATTGATCCAGTCGTATTCTTTAAGTTCATGCTTATCGGTTGCTTGGAGAATATTACCTCCGACAGAAAGTTGGTCGAGCATTGCTCCCTACGCATGGATATGCTGTATTTCCTAGGCTATAACATTGACGAGCCGCTTCCTTGGCACTCTACCCTGAGTCGTACTCGACAACTTTACCCGGAAGCACTTTTTGAGGCAGTATTCGATAAAGTATTTAGCTTATGTGTAGCCAGCAACATGACCGTCCGCGGCTGCGGTGGCTGGCCGTAGGGTAGCCATCGACTCGGCCCCCGTCAAAGCCAATGCTTCGATGGAAAGACTGCTAGAAAAACAACCCAATCTACCGAGTCCCAGGCTGGTCCGGTCGGCTGAGGGTCAGAATGAGCCAGTGCCTTCCATCGCTCCACCCAGCCCCCGTCAAGCTGCGTCGGTGATTACCGCAGCCGATCACCAATTGAGACGGTTGAAAAAGCATCAGCAAAACCTGAAAAGTGCACCCACTACTTTAGGGGCCGGTAACGAAAAGGCCAAGTTACTCAGCAACAAAACCCACTACAGTCCCACCGATCCCGATGCCCGCATCTCGATTAAGCCGGGTAAAGCCCGCAAACTAAACTACCATTGTAGCCTGGCAGTTGATACGGCCGAAGGCGTCATTAGTCATGTACAGGCCGATTTTGCCGATGGCCGGGATAGCCAGTACTTGCCTGATATCGCTCTCAAGCTTCAGCAGCGATTGGCCGCCAATGAGCTACGTTTAGAAGAGGTATTG
>NZ_BAAGSJ010000061.1:0-7172 GCF_054782495.1 Spirosoma aerophilum
AAAAAAACCTATCACTTGAACACCCCGCGTAGCGGGTCCGCTTTCTCTTTGAGAGCTATAAAAAAGCCCTGATCTGGCTTGGAGCTATCAAGATCGGGGCGTTGTCAATTAGAGGCTTTGAGCTATCAATCCAATTGACTTGCGTACGGTTAGTACGTGCATTAGTCTATCCCTGGCCGGTTGCTCCTCAGCAGAGCCGGTTTCCGTTTCGACCAATATCGTTAGGGGAGCTTTTCCCGTAAATACTGCATAATGGCTTCTTGTCCCGTTTTTACGTCAGCAAAGCCTTTTTGAACGTAAGTAGTCAGATTCGCTAATCCACTAGCGGTGATCTCTCCAGTTGCTTTTACCTGCTCTAGCTCGGCTTTTGTACTAGTAGCTAATTCAATAAGTTGGCCTTGTCCTTCAATCAAACGGTCAACTTTTTGAAGGACATCCGCCATCAAGGGTTCTAACTGGTCAAGTCTGCGATCTGGTGTCATATTGTGAAGTTATTCATTCCCTTGAAAATCCGCTAATTGTTGCTTAACAGCTTCATTTTGGAAGAGTTGTAATTGGTTGGCAGCGTTTACTTCTTGATCTTTTTTCTTCTTTATATAAGTTCGTGCGAAAGTTACTCTATCACCATTAAACACAACCAGTGGATTAATGAAATACTTAAAATGGCTGTCGCTACGGGCTATAATACCGCATTCAACTAAGGTTGCTAACCCACTTAAAACGCTGTTTGGATGGGTGTACTTAGTGTATTCTAGGCACTTGTTCATCTCTAAAAAGAACTCGTCTTGCTTTGGCTTAAGTATAGTGATTATATAGCCAAACACACGAATCGCTGATTTAGATAACTCCCAAAAGGCTACGAACTGAGACAAATATAACTTGGCAAACTTCTCCTCTTCTACTTCAACAAACCTCATAAATGCAGAATAACCCTGTACATCTCCGTCGTTCGTGACTATCATCTGTATCTCATCCCTGTTTTTGGCACGGATTACTTGAGTTTTTTTCACGATTCTAATATCCTCAATTGCCTTCTCGACAAAAGGATTCTCCTTGAATTGGGGTTGCTCTTTTAGCTTATTGTACTTCATGTAGCTAAATTTTTTCTGTCACAAACATATATAAAAGCTAAATAAGAATTAGTACATAGCTAAATTATTTTTAGCTATTATATCATCAAAAGGCTAAATGACTTTTACCAAAGAGCTAATAAATCTTTAGCTTTTCCTATGATATATGGCTAAATCATCATTTAGCTACTAGCTAAATTTCATTTAGCTAGTAGCTAAATGACCCCCATTGATTATCAGTTAGTTAGGGCTGTTTGCTTCTTAGGTTCTTAAAACACATCAAAAACGCTCATTTTTCACCCTTTTAGTGATACTCAATACCACCTATTTTTTCTTCCCCTTTGTTGTTGATTTTCCTTCTAACTGATTTGCTTGTTGGGTCAACGATTTGGCTTGCTCAGCGGCTTCACGGGCCAGCTCTCGTTTTTCGTCAGCGGCTTCCTGCTCGACCACCCATTGAGTGAGCCCTGGCTCTTTAAATTTGGCTTCCATGAAATTGTAATAGTCCGGATCAGCCTGTTTGGTATAACGCACCCGCCAATTGTCATGAGCGTAGGCTTGGGCATAGTCTTCCCGCTCACTGCGCCAACTCAGAGCCAGCCAAGTCACACCCACCAGTAACACCACCATTAACCCAAAGGCGTACGCCCCATAGCGGACATACTGGCTCATGGTGTACTCGGGTCGCTGACGGATCTGCTGTTCTATCCGCTCCAGCCGGTTTAATACCGGGGTCAAGTCGATGGCGGGGGCCGGGGCTTGCGTTGGGGCTTTGCTCTGCAACTCCTGCACCGACTTGGCCAGCGCATGGATACTTTCCCGATAATCGGGGGGCGTTGCCGTGGGTAACTGGCCCACTTTCGTTTGAAGCGCTTTAACATCCTTGGTTAATCCTTCCAGTAGTTCACCTACTAATTCGCTCTGTTCCATCTCACATACCGCGGCCTAAGCCTCTTTTAGGGTGTTTTTCTTCGATTTGCGGGCCTTTCTTGAGTTTTTGCCCCTCTAGTCTGTCTTTTTCAGCAGCGGCCTCTAAAGCCTGTTTCTGACGTAAACGCGCCTGTTGCTCCAGCTGCTGTTGCAACCCGCCCAAACTCAGGCTTTGATGCAGTTTGGAGCCTTTGAAGGCTACTCTAACTTCTTCGCCTTGCTCAGTGTTGCTAACCTGTTCAAAGCTGATGCCGCGCGGCTGGCCCGCTTGATCCCGGTTGACGATCAGTTGAATGTTGTAGCGGGCTAAGTCCTGGCGCAGTTCCTGACTGGTCGTCGAACGGCTCACACTCTCCCGGACCTGATCCCGCATCAGGATCCGCTCCCGGTCACGCTCGGGTACTCGCTCCAGGCTCTGGCGTTTGGCCTGTTCCAACATCGGGGTTAAGCCGTGTCTTTGCTCAATCTCGCGTAAAAGGGTCTCTGATCGGCTGTAGTTGTGGCTGTCGCTGACAGTATGACCCGTATCACTCACCCGATTGGCCACGATATGAAAGTGGGAATGCTCCGTATCCCGGTGACGAATCACCACGTACTGACTTTGGTCAAGACCCATCCCTTTCAGGTAATCGCTGGCCACCGTTTTCATTAACTCCGGCTGGGCCTGCAAGCGGGCCTCGTCTTGGGGGCTGAAGCTAATGGCCGTGTGCCACACGCTCCGGCTTAGATCGGGGTTCAAACTGGCCTGCCGCATGAAGTCAGCCACCATCGAACGGGCATCATACTCCCGCACACCCTGACTCATCAGAATTTCGCCTTTTCCCTGTTCTACCTTTTGCAGGTTGTAGCCGCAGCAACCTTTGAAACTACGGCCAATGGTCGTTTTGGCAATCATGGTTCAACGGGTTTATCCAGTAGTTCGGCTAACTGCCGTAACAGCCGTTGGGCTTCGATGGCAATCGAGCGAATACCGTCGGCATTGGCTTTGTGGGCGATCTGGTTCAGGTTGTTCCCTAGCTTGGCCACTTGGTTCAGCGTAGCGTTTTCTTCGGGGGTTAGCCGTGCCTGGGCTTTGCCGGTGAGCACCATTTGCCGGCCATAGTCCGACAGATTCAGCCCTGCCTTATCAGCCCGTCGCTTAAGAGCCAGCTTTTCCAGCTTGGTCAAACAAACAGTGATTTGCTGGTCTCGCTTGGTGTCACTGGGGGGGCGGCCACCCCGTTTTTTCACCGGTTCAGTTGAGTTCATAAGCAAGCAGAGCGAGCGGTTTTTCACCCCCGACAGTCGGAGGGGGGACAGCCGTTTCGACCCCGACGAAAACCGACTGAAAGGAGGTTTTTTAGGGGTGAAACATGGCTGGCTACTCAATACGCAAATTACTAGATACACACGCTCCGCGCAACAAGGTAAGCGATCTTTTTGTTACTAACGGGATAATAATTTACAGATTGGTAGAGTGGGCAAAATGGTAGAAACTAAACAGGTGGTCATCATCGATGATGACGATGATGACTGTTCTTTTTTTCAATTAGGAATTGACCGGTGGAATCAAGCCATATCAGTCAATCGATTCACTTCAGGAGACGAGTTCATTCATTCCAAGCTGTGGCAAAAGGAACAAAATAAACTCAACCTAATTCTATTAGAATTGATTCTACCAGGCGAAGATGGTATGGATTGGCTTAGGCTTTTCTTAAAGCACGAGTGCTGTCAGAATACGCCCGTTGTCATGTATTCCTGCTTGAACATCGATCCTGATATGTGTATACAAGCGGGTGCTGCTGACTACATTAATAAACCTGGAAACTTAGAAGAACTTGATCAGGTAGTCAACAAAATATGCGTAAGCTGGCTACTGGTCTAAGTGTTAAATAGGCGTTGCCAAAAGGATTTTTTACCTTGTTCAGAGGTTGGCTTTACTTGGCTCTGGTTAGGCAAACTATCAACAGGTAAGGAGGGGGCAGGAAGCAACTTGAGTTCACGGTTCTCCTCCCGTAGACTACTATTTTCAGCGCGTAGATAGGCTGTCTCGCTTTTCAGTAGTTCGATAATCTCATCTTTGGCCGATAAGAGAGCTGTATAGTCTTGTATAGGCTCTTTGTCTAGGCTTGTAGAGTCATTGTATACCCTTGTATAGGCTGGATTTTGAGCTGATTTTACAGGGGGGTAGATATCGAACAGGTAATTGGCTTGGATCGTGTACATACCGCCCTGTTTGCCCTTTTTCATCTTAATAAAGGGCTTACTGGATGGCTTCTTACAAAGTCGTCGTATAGTTGCTTCATTCAACCCGGTGGCTTCTGAGGCTTCTTTTAAAGTTAGATAGCTCATGTACTATTGTATAGGCTTGTATAGACTTTGTATAGTCATTGTATAGCCTACAAATCAAGCCAATGCAGTAGGGAATTACAAGAGTAGCTTTACATAATCAAGATTATACAACACAAAATCGCCTATAAGAAGATATGTCATCAGTCCGACGGATTCAGCAAGAAGTACAAGAAAGTAGACGACGACAAGACGACTTTTGGCGAACTCGTATCCCTAAGGTGTTAGCTAGTCGTCTAATTATTCGGCCTGATGATACCAGTTATTTTGACCAGGTAGGAGTTTACTCCTCCACGCTCTGGCGGCGGCGATTTGGTGAAGGCATTAGTGAGGAAATCCTGCTAAAGGATTATCCTGGTCTAACCCGAGAGGATCTAAAAGTATGTTTTGAATTCGAGACTCTTAGAATATTTGAGTTATTGTAAAAGCCCCTACTTTACATAATCACACTTATACAACAGAAACTGTATGCTAAAATTGGTCATTCTACTACCCTTTTTGATGACGACATACAGTTATAGTTTCCCTGTGTTTGCAGAAGAATCATTACCTCGTTACCCAAAGAGAGAAGAGTTTGAAGATAGCCTAGCTATTCAGTACGTTGATCTTCATGGTAATCAATTACTTTTTTCTGAAGTACAGAAGTATATAAGAGAGCAAAGGGATAGTTCAAGCTTATTTAGAAGTGGCTATGGTTATGTGACCATTGGCGGAATCATACTAGACCATATAGGCCAACCCGTTTTGGCCGACTCGTTAGAAAACCACTTGAAGGACATTTCACTCAAGTTCAATATCGGACTAAGTAGTTTTTACCCACAACAAAATATGGGTAAGCCACTTTACTATTCATTTGTCGACGATAGATTAATCTTAATCTTTGAGCAAAATGCAAAGTGGATTCACCATAATACATTTTCAGTTTCTAGTATCATCAAGGTAAAAAAGCTAATTAAGCAAGCTCTTAAGCTATCTTTCGATTCTAATTTTGAATTTAAGGATACACTAGGAGACTCGTTTTTTCTTTCTGTAGAACGCAGGGAAAAGATGAGCCAGGAGGAAATTTTAGAGATGGGTTCTTATAGTTTACAAAAGCTTAAAACAGTCACCGTCTATTTTGATGGTTCAATTGACTATCAATACTTTCATATAGGGAAAGTACGCTAGATATGATTATTTTATTAATGGTATAGTGTATCAGACCTATCACATTATGAGTTATTTCGCATAACATAAGTCTAGTTATGCAACAGGTCTAGGAATAGTACTAACTCGCTGTGGGGCAGTAAGTTGTACTTTAGCTAGACCTGTTGCATAACTACCATTATGTTAAGAGATTTAACTTAGAAAATCGCTCTTTCATTAAGAAACGAAGATCTTCGTTTCTTAATGAAACACCCTTATTTATTAAAAATACCTACCAGCTTGCTCTTAAGTTTGTCACGTCTCAAATCTCGGCCAATAATTTTACCAGTGGAGTCTATCAAAAAATTAGTAGGTAAGCCAGCTACATCATAAATCAAAGCTCCTTTATTGAAGGCCCCTTTTAGGTCTGATAATTGAGGCCAAGGCAACTGATCCTGTTCAATCGCTCTTTTCCATCTTTCTCTATCTTCGTCAAGGGAAATTCCAACGATTTCTAGACCCTGAGCATGATATTGTTTATATAACTCTACCATCTGAGGATTTTCGGCCCGACAGGGTACACAGCCCGAACTCCAAAATTCCAATAGCGTATATTTCCCTTTGAAGGCTGAAAATTTTACCGTTCGACCGGCTAAATCAACTTGGGTAAAATCAGTAAACGTATCGCCTATTTGTATATCCTGGCTCAGTTGTAAATACTCCTGGATATGCTGACCTATGGTTGATTTTTGTAACTCACCTGATAAACCAGAGTAAAGGGTTTGAATAGTCGATTTTGGTAATTCTCTCGTTAGAGCAAACAAGCGAAGAAATTCAACTCCAACATAGGAGTTAGGATGTTGCTTTATAAATTTAACTTGAGTAGATCGAATAGCTTCATCGAGCTTGATGAAACCATTTTCGACTGCGGCCCGTGCCAAAGAATCTTTGTATTGTAATCGTCTTTTTACGGATGAAAGACTGTCCCTCTGATGCTGAATAGGTATTAGTAGCTCTTTATATTGCCTGCTCTCATTCTCCATCTTAGACCCTTTAATGATAGCCTGTTCAAGCTTTTTTAAGGTTCCCGTTAAATGTATAGTATCTCCATCAATCCAAAAGTAGCCTGTCGAATGATAATTTTGATAGACATACTTGGTCGAGACAGAGAATTGTTCGGGTTCTGTGAACTGACCCCGCAGCCAAAATTGGCCGTCTTGAACCAAAGCTGAATCAATGGCTTTAGCGGTGTTAAAATTGAACAGATACAGTATTGTACTGTCTGTTAAGCCTTCCACTTTGCCAATGATAACAAACTTATGTGCTTTGGTCACTTCACCTAGTTTCTGGCCATAGATAGTCAGACAGGTGAGCCAAAGTAGTGAAATACAAAAAGCAGATTTTAAGCTCATCTTACACGGACCAGAATAAGTGTTAGATAGTTTTAAAGCTGTTATATAAGTGCAATTATGTAAAGCTAAGCTATAAAGCGGTGTCTGCGACGCCTATATATTGATAGGTTTTTTCAGGCATAGGGCACCCCTAACTGTACTCTTTTTCTCCCCTTTTCAACCTCCTTTGCGTCAGCACTTGTACAGTTAGGGGTGCTTTATGCCTGAAAAAAACCTATCACTTGAACACCCCGCGTAGCGGGTCCGCTTTCTCTTTGAGAGCTATAAAAAAGCCCTGATCTGGCTTGGAGCTATCAAGATCGGGGCG
>NZ_BAAGSJ010000062.1:0-2484 GCF_054782495.1 Spirosoma aerophilum
CCGCCTATCAACGTCGTCGTCTCCAACACCCCTTTATACCGGAACACTCATCTTCAGGCCAGTTTCGCACTTAGATGCTTTCAGCGCTTATCTGATCCCCACGTAGCTACTCAGCCATACCACCGGCATGATAACTGATCCGCCAGCGGTGAGTCCATCCCGGTCCTCTCGTACTAAGGACAGATCCCGTCAGTATTCCCACGCCCACCACAGATAGGGACCGAACTGTCTCACGACGTTCTGAACCCAGCTCGCGTGCCACTTTAATCGGCGAACAGCCGAACCCTTGGAACCTTCTCCAGCCCCAGGATGTGACGAGCCGACATCGAGGTGCCAAACCTCCCCGTCGATGTGAGCTCTTGGGGGAGATCAGCCTGTTATCCCCGGCGTACCTTTTATCCTTTGAGCGATGGCCCTTCCATGCGGAACCACCGGATCACTATACCCGACTTTCGTCCCAGATCGGCTTGTGGGCCTCACTGTCAAGCTGGCTTCTGCTATTGCACTCCCCTACCGATTACCGTCCGGTATGAGCCAACCTTGGGAAACCTCCGTTACCCTTTCGGAGGTGACCACCCCAGTCAAACTACCCACCAAACACAGTCCTGATCTCTCAGTTAGAACGCCAGTCAGCCAAGGGCGGTATTTCAAGGTTGGATCCAGGATGCCTGGCGACACCCCTTCAACTCCTCCCGCCTATCCTACACATGCCTGACCGGCATTCAATGTTAAGCTGTAGTAAAGGTGCACGGGGTCTTTCCGTCCCGTGGCGGGTAAGCGGCATCTTCACCGCTACTACAATTTCACCGAACTCATGGTTGAGACAGTGCCCAGATCGTTACACCATTCGTGCAGGTCGGAACTTACCCGACAAGGAATTTCGCTACCTTAGGACCGTTATAGTTACGGCCGCCGTTTACTGGGGCTTCAGTTCAAACCTTCGCCTTGCGACTAAGCTCCCCCCTTAACCTTCCAGCACCGGGCAGGTGTCAGACCCTATGCGTCAACTTTCATTTTGGCAGAGTCCTGTGTTTTTGGTAAACAGTCGCCTGGGCGTCTTCTCTGCAGCCTCCCATCGCTGAGTAGGCCCCCCTTATCCCGAAGTTACAGGGTAATTTTGCCGAGTTCCTTAACCATGATTCTTTCGCGCACCTTAGAATATTCTTCCCAGCTACCTGTGTCGGTTTACGGTACGGGTATCCACACGCTTAACGCGCACCACTTTTCTTGGAAGCCCCTTCAGTGCTTCGACTCAGCCGAAGCCTCATCTCAACGCCCTATTCCGTCAGGACGTAACACCTCCGGCACTCCGTCATGGATATTGCCTGCGTAGATAGTAGTGGAATATTAACCACTTCCCCCTCAAAGCCCGGCCTTCGCCTGCTCCTTAGACCCCGACTAACCCTCCGATGACTGCCATCGCGGAGGAAACCTTAGCTTTTCGGTGTGAGGAGTTCTCATCCTCATTCTCGTTACTTATGCCTACATTTGCTTTTCCATGCGGTCCACCAGGGCTCACGCCCCAACTTCACCCCCCATGGAATGCTCTCCTACCACATCACGCCCAAGGCGTGAGTCCATAGCTTCGGTGATGTGCTTGATGCCCGTTTATTATCGACGCCCGCCCCGCTCGACCAGTGAGCTGTTACGCACTCTTTAAAGGAATAGCTGCTTCCAAGCTAACCTCCTGGCTGTCTCAGCAGCCGGACCGCCTTTGTTCAACTTAGCACACACTTAGGGACCTTAGCTGATGGTCTGGGTTGTTCCCCTCTCGGACTTGGACCTTAGCACCCAAGCCCTCACTGCCACGCACCTCTCTGCGCATTCGGAGTTCATCAGAAGTTGGTAGGATGTGACTCCCCCGCATCCTGTTGGTCGCTCTACCTCACAGACAGTAACACGTAACGCTGTTCCTAAAAACATTTCGGAGAGTACGAGCTATTTCTCAGTTTGATTGGCCTTTCACCCCTATCCCCAGCTCATCCGGAAGCTTTTCAACGCTTATCGGTTCGGCCCTCCACGGTGTGTTACCACCCCTTCAGCCTGGCCAGGGATAGATCACCAAGTTTCGCGTCAACCCCCACTGACTAAGCGCCCTGTTCAGACTCGCTTTCGCTTCGGATCCTCGCTTCAAAGCGATTAACCTTGCCAGTGACGGTTACTCGTAGGCTCATTATGCAAAAGGCACGCTGTCACGCCACACTGGACGCTCCAACCGCTTGTAAGCGCCTGGTTTCAGGTTCTATTTCACCCGGGTACTCCCCGTACTTTTCACCTTTCCCTCACGGTACTCTGCGCTATCGGTCTTCTGATTGTATTTAGCCTTACCGGATGGTGCCGGCCAATTCAGAGGGAATTTCTCCGGTTCCCCCCTACTCAGGATCCCCAACCCACTAACGCCCTGACCACTACGGGACTCTCACCCCCTGCGGTTGACTTTCCCAAGTCATTCGTGTTCGTTTGTCAGCTTGATGTCGGGTCCTA
>NZ_BAAGSJ010000063.1:0-17377 GCF_054782495.1 Spirosoma aerophilum
AAAAAAACAAAACGAACGTGAAAGGATTCAAAACCGACATCCAGAAAGATGCACTGGAAAACAAGAATTTCCGGAAAGTGCTGTACACTGCTCCGCATCTACAGCTTGTGCTGATGAGCCTGAAAGCAGGCGAAGACATTGGCTCAGAAAACCATCCCAGCGATCAGTTTTTTCGCTTTGAGGGCGGCCGGGGCAAGTGCATTATCAATGGGCAGGAATACAATGTGAAAGCCGGGGACGTAATTATCGTACCAGCCGGTGCCCAGCACAATGTGATCAATGTGGATCCTAAGACGGAGTTAAAGATGTACACGATCTATTCTCCGCCTAACCACAAGGATGGTCTCGTCCGGGCCACGAAAAAAGAAGCCGAGGACAACGGCGTTAAGTTTGACGGAAAAACGACCGAATAAGTCGCTCCTGATAGCTTCCCACCCTTGCCGGTGAAAAATACCGGCAAGGGTGGGAAGCTATCAGGTTGCATCACCACAATCCAATTTAATATTATGACAATCAATGGCGCACACTGGCACCTGCTGGTGAACCACTTACCCATTATCGGTGGCCTGCTGGCGACCCTCGTCCTCGGCTACGGCCTGTTCCGGCGCAACCAGTCCATTGTTCAGCTCAGTTTCGGTCTGTTCGTGCTGATGAGCCTTGCCACGGCTGTCACTAACCAGACCGGCGAAAGTGCCGAGCATTACTTAGAGTCCATCAATGCGCTCGACAAGGTCATCTTCCGCCAACACGAGGAAGCCGCTGACTGGGCCAACATCGGCATGTACCTCACGGGCGGACTATCGCTGCTGGCACTGGTCTGGAAACGGGCGAAACAATGGCAGTTTCTGCCGACGGTCATTTTTGTCACTTCCCTCATCACCTTTGGATTGATGGCCAACGTGGGTCGTCTGGGGGGACTCATTATGCACCGGGAACTCCGAAATGAACAATCCGTCCAACAGCCTGCTCAATAAGGGGTTCTATCGGGTATCTTGTATAACTGGTACAATACTTTCGTACAAGGGTATCAATCAACTTGATATCAACCAGTTACAACCAGAATTTCACTTTAACGGTCGATTGACTGAAACGGATAGAGAATGAAATAATTTCATGTTTTCGACCCTTACAAACGTTTCATATTGCCGTTCGCGTAATCAAATTTCACTAAATCTGCTCGTTTAATGAGTTTACTGAAAGGAAGTATTCCTTTTTGATAGATGTTGAGTTAAAAAGCTGATTATCAGGTTATACCTAAACATATAGTTGCTTACCGTATAAATTCGCCCGTTAGGAAGAAATACCCCAATAACCCTGCAACTGATGCTAAACGCAGTTATTCTTTTTTCCATCCGCAACAAGCTCATCATCGGGCTGTTCACCCTTGCCCTGATCGGCTGGGGAACCTGGTCGGTGACGCAGTTGCCGATTGATGCCGTGCCCGACATCACCAACAATCAGGTGCAGATCATTACCCAAAGCCCCTCGCTGGCGGCTGAGGACATCGAGCGGCTGGTGACGTTTCCCATCGAGGTGGGGGTTTCCAACATTCCCGGCCTGACCGAAGTGCGGTCGTTTTCCCGCTTCGGGCTGTCCATCGTAACCGTGGTGTTTACCGATGCCACCGACGTGTACTGGGCCCGGCAGCAGATCGCCGAACGGCTGCAAAACGTGGTGGGCCAAATCCCCCCCGGTGTTGGTACGCCCACGATGGCCCCCGTGACGACGGGCTTGGGAGAAATCTTCCAGTACACGGTCGTGCCCAAAAAAGGGTTTGAGACGAAGTACTCACTCACCGACCTACGCACCATTCAGGACTGGACCATCCGGCGGGGGCTGCTGGGTACGCCCGGCGTGGCCGACGTGAGCGGCTTCGGCGGGCTGCTCAAACAGTACGAAATCGCCGTTGAACCGGACCGGCTCCGCAGCGTGGGCATCACGATTACGGACATCTTTGCGGCTCTCCAACAGAATAACCAGAACACGGGCGGGGCCTACATCGACAAGAAACCCAACGCCTACTTTATCCGGTCCGACGGGCTGATTACCTCCACTACGGACATCGCCGACATTGTCGTTCGCCTGAACGCCCAGGGCTTGCCGGTCCGCGTCCGTGACGTGGCCCAAGTGAGCATCGGGTCGGCGGTGCGCTACGGGGCCGTGACCCGCAACGGGCAGGGTGAAACGGTGGGGGCGGTGGTGATGATGATCAAAGGCGAGAACTCGTCGGCGGTAATCAAACGGGTAAAATCCAAGATCGCTGAGATTCAGAAAACCCTGCCCGAAGGCGTTCAGATCGTGCCGTTTCTGGACCGCACCAAGATGGTCAACAATGCCATTGGCACCGTCGAGCGCAACCTCATCGAAGGGGCATTGATTGTCATTTTCGTGCTGGTGCTGCTGCTGGGCAACTGGCGGGCGGGTTTGGTAGTCGCTTCGGTCATTCCGCTGGCCCTGCTGTTTGCCATTTCCATGATGAACACCTTCGGCGTGTCGGGCAACCTGATGAGTCTGGGAGCCATCGACTTCGGGCTGATCGTGGACGGGGCGGTCATCATCGTGGAAGCCACGCTGCACCACATTACCTCGCGCAATAGGGACAAAACCTTAACGCAGGGCGAAATGGACGAAGAGGTGTTCCAGTCGGCGTCGCGCATCCGGTCGTCGGCGGCTTTCGGCGAGATCATCATCCTGATCGTGTATCTGCCCATTCTGGCCTTGTCGGGCATTGAGGGCAAGATGTTCCGGCCGATGGCCCTGACGGTGGCATTCGCTATTCTGGGCGCGTTTATCCTTTCGCTGACCTACGTACCCATGATTTCGGCCCTGCTGCTGAACAAGACCATTGTTCACAAAGAAACGTTCTCCGACAAGCTCATGAAGCGGATACACCGGGTCTACGAGCCGCTGCTGCTGGGGGCGTTGACCCACCGGCTGGTCATCCTCATCAGTGCCGTGTCACTGCTAGTCGTGGCGGTCGTTCTGTTTGGGCGGATGGGCGGTGAGTTCATCCCGCAGTTGGACGAGGGTGACTTTGCCGTCGACACCCGGACGCTGACGGGCAGTTCGCTCTCTGAAACCGTGGATGCCACGACCAAAGCCCAGCAGATTCTGCTCAAGCAGTTTCCTGAAGTAGAGCAGGTGGTGGGTAAAATTGGTTCCGGCGAGATTCCCACCGACCCGATGCCCATCGAAGCATCCGATCTGATGGTTATTCTCAAACCCCACGACGAGTGGACCTCGGCGACTACCCGCGATGCATTAGCCGCGAAAATGGCCAAAGCCCTATCGGTCATTCCGGGCGTGACGTTCGGCTTTCAGCAGCCCGTGCAGATGCGTTTCAATGAGCTGATGACCGGTGCCCGCCAGGACGTGGCCCTGAAAATCTACGGCGATGATCTGGATCAGTTGGCGACCTTGGCCGAAGGCGTTGGCGGCATCGTGCGCACCATTGACGGAGCCAAAGACCTGTACATCGAGCAGGTGGGCGGTTTATCGCAGATCCTGATCAAACTCGACCGGGCGCAGATCGCCAAATTCGGATTGAACGTCTCGGACGTGAACCGGGTCATCAACACGGCCTTTGCCGGGCAATCGGCGGGGCAGGTTTTCGAGGGCGAGAAACGCTACGACTTAGTGGTGCGCCTGGCGGCCGACAAACGGCAGAGCGTGGACGACGTGCGTAACGTGTACGTGACCACGCCCCCCGGCCCCAACGGGCGTACCCAGCAGATTCCCCTCGGGCAGATTGCGCAGGTGAGCATCGTGGAAGCCCCCAATCAGATTCAGCGCGACAACACCCACCGCCGGATTACGCTGGGCTTCAACGTGCGCGGTCGTGACGTAGAAAGCATCGTGGCCGAACTACAGCAAAAGGTAGGGCAGCGCATCAAGTTTCCCCCTGGCTACTACATCACTTACGGCGGCACGTTCGAGAACTTGGTCGATGCCAAGAAGCGGCTGACCATTGCCGTGCCGATTGCGCTGGCCCTGATTTTCGCGCTGTTGTTTTTCACCTTCGGTTCCGCCCGGCAAAGCCTGCTCATCTTCATGGCCATTCCCATGTCGGCCATCGGGGGCGTGTTTGCCCTGCTCCTGCGCGGGATGCCGTTCAGTATTTCGGCGGGTGTGGGCTTCATCGCCTTGTTTGGCGTGGCGGTGCTCAACGGTATCGTGCTGATTGCCGAGTTCAACCGGCTGCGGCACGAAGAGGGCCTGACGGATATGGTCGAGATTATCCGGCGGGGAGCCGAAATCCGGCTGCGACCCGTGGTGATGACCGCGCTGGTGGCGTCGTTCGGTTTTATTCCGATGGCCATTTCCAACTCGGCCGGGGCCGAAGTGCAGAAGCCGCTGGCAACGGTCGTGATCGGTGGACTACTCACAGCCACGCTGCTGACGCTGATCGTGCTGCCGATTCTGTACTCGCTGATGGAAAAAAAGTCGCTGGAAAGCGAAGCGAAGTTGGCCAAACGGTCAGATGCCAAGCCAGCCGTTGCCGTGGCATCCATCGTCATTCTGCTGTTGCTCTCGACCGGTAGCCGGGCACAGGTGGCACCGATGCAGGCCATTACCCTGGATCAAGCATTGCAGCAGGCGGACAGCCGCAACGCGCAATTGCAGCTTGCCGGGCTGAACGTCAGTCAGCAGCAGGCCCTGCGCCGGACGGCCTACGAATCCGGGCGGCTCTCAGTGGTAGCCCTGCTGGGGCAATACAACACCCGTCGGTTCGATAACAACCTGACCATCACCCAAACCATCCCGAACCCCACCCTGATGCGTCGGTTGGCCGATTTGAACGACCAGTCGGTGAGCGCACGGGAAGCGGGGGTTTTAGTCACTCGCAACGACGTGCAGTACCAGGTTAGATCGACGTATTATGACCTGAACTACCTCTACCAGCGAGGCCGCCTGTTTCAGCAGCAGGACACCGTCTTGCAGGAGTTCGTGCGGGCGGCTAACCTGCGATTCAAAACGGGCGAAACGGGTAGTCTGGAGAAGGCCACCGCCGAAAGTCAGTTGGCCGATCAGCGGGTTCGGCTGGCGCAGAATTGGGCGAACCTGACGGCCAGCCGAACCCGCCTGCAAACGCTGCTCTACAGCACCCAGCCCGTTGATGCCTCGCCCCAGCCGCTGCCCAAACTCACGCTGACCCTCCCCGCCGACAGTGTTGATTTAGCGCGTAACCCGCTGTTGACCCAGTTGCAGCAGCAGATTCGGATAGCCGAGCAAACCCGATTGGTAGAGCAGGCACGGCTCAAACCTGACTTTCTGGTGGGTCTTTTCTCGCAGACGCTGGTGGGCAATCAGTTAATCAATGGGCAGGAACTGTACTTCGGGCCGGGCCACCGGTTCCAGGGCGGGCAAATCGGGGTGACGCTGCCGCTGCTGGGGCAGGCCCAGAAGTCGCGCATCAACGCGGCCCGCATCGGCGAGCAAATTGCGCAGACTGATCTGCAAAACCAACGCTTCGCCCTCGACCAACAAGTGCAGCAGGCCCTGCGGCAGTACGATCAGTACCGCAGTGCCCTGACGTATTACGAAGCGAATGGCTTGGGTCAGGCGGACCTGATTCTGACCAATGCCCGGCGGGCTTTCAGCGGTGGCGACATTGGGTACGTGGAGTTTTCGCTCGCGCTTGGGCAGGCCCTCACCATCCGGTCCAATTATTTGGACCTGCTCAATCAGTACAATCAATCGGTTTTATACATCAATTACCTGCTGGGTAATCAATAACCATGCTGACAAAATCAATGGATTACCCCATAACGCCGGGTCGCCGTCTTTTTCTACTAACGCTGTTTCTGGGCGGGCTGCTGGCGGGCTGCGGTTCGAGTGCTAATAAAGCCAATGTAGATAAGACAGATGGGGCCACGGCCGACAAACCGGTGGCCGCCGATTCAGCAGCAGGCACGAACGAATCCGCAGCGGCTGGCCCCGTGCGGGTGTCACTGACGCAGTCCCAGTACGACGTGGCGGCCATCAAACTCGCCCAGCCCACGGCCCGGACGCTGAGTACGACGCTGAAAGTGAACGGAACGCTCGACGTACCGGCGCAGAACTTAATATCGGTATCGGTGCCGTTCGGGGGCTATATTCGGCAAATCCGGCTGGAGCCGGGGATGCGGATTCGCAAAGGCCAGCCATTAGTGGTGCTGGAAAACCCCGATTATATCCAGTTTCAGCAGGATTATTTAGACACCAAAGCCAAACTGGAATACGCCGACCTGGAGTTTGCACGCCAGCAGGAACTGAGCCGCGACAACGTGAATGCGCTGAAAATCTTCCAGCAAACCCGCTCCACCCGGCAGAGCCTGCAGGCGCAGTTGGCGGGCATGGCCCAGCGGCTGGCCGCACTACGCATCAATCCGGCAAAACTCACGGCCGGGCAGTTGACGCGCACTATCATGGTTCCCTCGCCCGTGTCGGGGTTCATCACCAATGTGCCCGTCAACAACGGCCGCTTCGTGAACCCTGCCGACGTGCTGGTCGAGATCACCAACGTCAGCGACATTCACGTCAACCTGAACATCTTCGAGAAGGACATCAGCCGGATTCGTACCGGCCAGATCGTGCGGTTTGGAATGGGGGGCGACCCCTCACCGGTACACCGGGCCACCATCTTTCTGATCGGTAAGTCCATTGCCCCCGACCGCACGATTTCGGTGCTGGCTCACCCTGTTGGCTCCTACGCCGACGATTACATTCCGGGGGGGTACGTGTCGGCGCAGGTGGACGTGAAAACCCAGCCGTTGCCCGCCCTGCCCGAATCGGCGGTGGTCAGCTACGGCGGAAAGTCATTCGTGTATGTGCTGGAGAAAAAACAGGGCAACCCGGCAACGTATCAGTTCAGGCAGGTAGAAACTAAAACGGGCGTTCGCGAAAATGGTTATGTGGCCGTTACGCTGCCGCCTGACATCAACCCGCAACAAACGCCGGTGGTGGTCAACGGCGCGTACAGTCTACTCTCAAAACTTAACAACAGCGAAGAATAACATGGAACCCATCAACACTGCTTACCGACGGACAACCCACCAGGAAACCCACCTGCGCAGTTCGGACTTTATTTCCGACATCGTTATTGGCATGTCGGACGGGCTGACCGTGCCCTTCGCGCTGGCAGCGGGTTTGAGCGGGGCTGTAGCCTCCTCCTCGCTCGTGGTCACAGCGGGCATTGCCGAAGTCGTGGCTGGGTCCATCGCGATGGGTCTGGGCGGTTACTTAGCGGGCCGCACCGAAGCCGACCACTACGATTCCGAACGTCGGCGTGAAGCGGGCGAAGTGGAGACTGTGCCGGAGCGCGAGAAAGAAGAAGTCCGTGCCGTATTTGCCGACATGGGTCTAAGTTCCACGCTGCAAACGGCCATTGCCGATGAGTTGGCCAAGGACAAGACGAAGTGGGTTGATTTCATGATGAAGTACGAACTGGGCCTCGACCAGCCCGATCCTAACCGGGCCACGAAAAGCGCGTTGACGATTGGTCTGGCGTACGTAGTGGGGGGTCTGGTGCCACTGACGCCGTATTTCTTGGTCGCTAATCCAGCTGAAGGCCTGCTGTATTCCAGCGGCATCACGCTGATCTGTTTATTTATCTTTGGCTATTTCAAAGCTAAGGTCACCGGGCAGCCGCCCGTCAGCGGAGCGTTCAAGGTGATGCTGATTGGTGCGGCAGCCGCAGCAGCAGCCTTCGGCGTAGCCCGGCTGTTTGGATAAGATGGGGTCATATTGCCGAACCGCATGAGGATTTATGTACGATTCGGCAATATGACCCGGAGTTGTGCAACAGCCACGTACATTTTTTGAGACCGAATACGCGAGCCGTGGCGAATCGTACAGGGCGGCCTATGCCGTACGATTCGGAAGATCTACTATAGTAGGGCAGATTGAATAGTATTGGGGAATGGCCAACATTCGTACGAAATGTTCCACCAAGTCAATTCTGTCGGTAAAATAACTCCATTGGGGCTGACAGAAAGCTTACGTTGATTTGTTTTTGAGTTTGTTGCCCAAAAAATAGGCTCAGAAGCATTCAATTTACGGAGTCATGACTAGTAGGTAAAGAAACCGTTCGTTTCCTTTACTGTATGCAAGATTTATCTACAATTAGCTGATTATCCACGCACTAATCAGTATGATATGTTCTTCATGGAACATTTCGTACGAATGTTGGCCACCCCCTAATCATGGTTTATTGTACTGGTCCCAGAACCCTTTGTCGTCGTAGGCAGGGAACAGCCGGGCATACTTGGCGTTGTTGCGCTTATAATCTTGAATTTGGTTGTAGTAGTAATCGCGTTCCCGAATTACCTCCTGAGCTTGTTTATATATAACCGTTTCTTGGGCCTGTTCCCGGTAGTGGTCACACAGTAACCAGGCTCCAAAGACCACTAACAACAATACCAATCCATACGCTAAAGCCGCATAGAATGTAGTGAAGCCGTAAATATCACCCGTAACCCGCACCTGACGGGGGACATCCTGTGCGGCCTGATTAATGGTTTTGGCCGCTTTGTCGGCGGTCTGCATAATCCGATTAGCCGCTTCATCAGCCGCTTTTTCAATGGCCACTGTATTGGGTAGCCCCTCCTTTAGATCGGGCAGTACGTATTGAGCAAACTCCTTGGGGTTGAGCGTGATAGGCCGACTGTTGATTTGCTCTAACTGCTCGGCGGTGGCCGGGGCCGGTCGTTTGCTTATCTCGTCTAATTGGGCTTTGATAGCCTTGATGTCGTTGAATAAATCCTGTGGGTTCATAGTCCTAACCCCTGTTTGGGTTTTCTTTGTTGTTTTTCTTCGATTTCCGGGCTTTTCTCCTGCTTGGCAATACTCTGCTTCATCTCCTCGCTTTTCGTCTGCTGGTAGCTCGTTGTAAGCTCATTCCAGCGGTCTTTCTCGGTGGCGGCTGTATAACTCTTGAATAAAGCGTCCCAAGCCGTTTGGCTCTGGCTCTGCTCCTGTTGGTTTATACTCAACTGCTGGCCGATCTGCTTAGCCTTGTGGCCTACTTCGGTCCCTTTTACCGCCGTTTGGTCGTAACGAAAACTGCACCCCACCAATACCCCTTTGCTATCGTGCTTAAACTGGCTCTCTACGCCCTTCAGCCGTAGTTGCTCACCCAATTGCTCGACCGTCGTGATTTGAGGGTTTGTAAGAGTTGTCTGTAATGTCTCCTGCACATACTCGCGAATACTTTGTTTGTGGGAATCATGATCGTTTAGGCTCTGGCGTTGCTCCGGTAGCTTGCTCATGCCTAACTGCTCGGTGATAGCCTGGCAGACCTTCACGTTGCGGGCGTAGTTGTGGCTCGTATCCAGCGCGGGGCCTCCGTCCATCGGCACGCGGTTGATGTAAATGTGAATGTGAGTGTGGGGCCGGTCGTGGTGCTGGTAGATGACCACTTGGTGGCGGGTTGGGTCGGCTCCGATCTGCCGGCAATACTCCGACGCAGCCCGTAGTAGCTGCTCTTTCTGCACGGCTTCCCCCTTAGGCCAATTCAGCGAGGTATGCCAGACCGGACTTTGGCACCGACTGCTGTCGGCTACGGCCATCATCTCAGCAGCCATTCCTTGCGGATCACGCGCCCCCAAGTTCGATGCGCCTAGCAACTGCGACGGTTTGTTTTCTTTCCCTTCCTTCAACCCGGCCCCGTACTCTAAGGCCGAACCGAAACTTCTACCAATACTGGTCTTGGCAATCATCGCAGGGCTGTTTTAAGAACTGACAAAATCTCATTGATCGCCCGATCATCGAACTGCCGCAGATGGGCGTAGCGGGTAAGCTGGTTCAGGTTGTTGGCCACGCCCGTAATGACTTGCCGCAGCTCGGCGGGTAGACGCTCGGCCACGGCCTGGCCAGTGGCCACCCGTCGGACGTACTCGCTGACGGTTAGTCCGGCTGATTTGGCCTTCGCTTCAATCTGTTTTTGCTCCTCGACGCTTACCCGAAAACGCATGGTTATAACCTTATTTTCACTCATTGGAAAGGGGATCAAGAGGAACGCTTGCAAGACAAACCGACCCTAAGCTTGCGTAAGGGTCGGTTGACTTTGTAGCGCAAAACAAGCCGTAGGCGTAGTTTGTAGCTACAAAGTCATGGCTTGCTTCACAACCGCGACCAAATATCGCACCGGATGGTTTATTCTGCAAGTGGGGTTTTCTTTTTCCCCTGTGTTGTAAATGTTGGATTAGTTAGGGAGTAGTAACGGGAGAAAGCTGGCCACTGCTGCAACAGTCAAGGAATAGGGTATCAGGTCGATGGGGTTAGTAAGAAATCGAGGTTTAACTAAATTTATAGTTGCGGCCCATCTGCCCCCTTTAGTTTTTTGCCTTTTTCTTCCCTTTCCAATTTGATTTTTGATCGACTCATTGGCAGACTCCCGATAGTTAGTTTTTCAGTCGCGTCAGTTTCCCTAAATGCCATTTTTCAAGCCACTTTTTTTCACAACAAGCTCTTGTGTATTATCAATATCTCTTGTTTAACACTTGTAAGGCGAAATTTTAGCAAATAACTACCTGATTACTAAATAGTTGCGCTGTGGATAACTTTTATAAAGACGCGTTTGGTCGGTAATAAAGACGCGTTTGGTCGGTGAAACCTGCTTAATAAAGACGCGTTTGGTCGGTGAAACCTGCTTAATAAAGACGCGTTTGGTCGGCAGAAAAGACACATTTAAAATACTTTGAGCTTTTATTAAGAGTCTTTTTTATATTTGCCTATAAATCAGTCTGAGATGCCTAAGCCTGTAGAAATTTGGCAGGACAACGTATTAACCGTTGCTCGATACGAAATGACCGAAGCAGAAAAGAACATTCTGTATATGGTCGTCGCTCAAGTGCGAAAAGAAGACCCCCCGATGAAGATGTATCAAGTATCGGTAAAGCAAATGGCGAACCTAACCGGCTCCGATGAGCTAAAGTTTGAGACTTATAAAAAGGCCACAGAAAAGCTTGTAGGGCGTGTCTTTCAGACTACTCTACCTAATGGCAACCTTTTACAAGCAAGCTTCTTTGCATCAGCCGAGTACAAAAAAGGCACTGGTATAATTGAGCTTGAGCTATCACAGAAAGTACGACCTTTTTATGTTGATCTAAGTCAACGCTTCACCAAAATTCAATTGGTGGCCGCGATCTCGCTTAATTCGGCCTACGCTAAGCGGATTTATGAACTTCTTTGCATGTACAAAAACATGAAGGATAAAACCTTCACCCGTAATTTGGTTGAGCTAAAAACAATGCTGGGTGTCATTGACCCAAAAACTGGAGAGGATAGTTACCCAACATGGACCAAGTTTGAAACACGAATATTGGAAGTAGCAGCGAAAGAAATTAACGGCCATACTGACTTGTCGTTTACATACAAACCTGTCTACGGTAATCGCCCTGGGCGTGGCCGTAAACCAGTCGTCGAAGTCGAGTTTGAGGTATTCTATCAGGCTAAACCCGAACCGGCTCAAATGTCAAACCTGCACGAGCGGTTGGTTAAGCAATTCCGGCTTCGGCCCGATCAGGCGGATACCGTGCTGGCCACTCACTCAATTGAGGTTGTTACCCGCCAACTCTACGATATTCAAATGAAAGCAGCCGATGGCAAGGTGAAGAACGTGGGCAGCTATACAGCCAAAGTATTTGGCTTAGAAACGAAGGGAAAGGAAAAATAAGGGGAATGGCTGCGAATCGGTAGATAGGGGCGTACAGAGCCTAAAAACACGCTAAAAAGGACAGAACTTAGTATCTTGTTTGTATGAAAATCGTTTTAGACATCCCTGACAGCAAAGTGGGCTTCATGATGGAGTTGCTACGGAGCCTGTCGTTTGTGAAAACTAAGCCGCTACCGGTAGGCATATCTAATGAAAAAGCCCTGTTTCTGACCGAACTGGGGGAAGCGGTCGAAGAATTAAACGACGTACTGGCTGGCAAAACGCAGGCCCGTGACGCTTACGAATTACTCGATGAGTTATGACCTTAAACGGTTGCCAACCTTTGACCGTCAGGTGAAACGACTGGCTAAAAAATATCCGTCGCTAAAGAATGATCTGCGGGTGTTGTTTGACTCTCTACGGGAAGAACCGACTCAGGGGGCGGCTCTGGGCAAAGGTTGCTACAAAGTACGCATAGCTATTGCCAGTAAGAAGCAAGGCAAATCCGGTGGGGCGCGGGTAATTACCTTCGTCAAGGTCACTCAGGAAGCAGTGTACTTGCTGGCCGTTTATGACAAATCTGAGAAAGAAGATTTAGAGCCGGGCGAACTAAACACCTACTTAGACTTGATCGAGGACGAATCAGCGACCGAATAACCGTCTCCATAAGCTGCGCCGGTCAGGAACTGCTTCATCGGTTCCAGGCGCGGGCAAACGTTGTTGTAAATCGCCTATTTGGGCGTTTTGCTGAATCAATAATTCTTCGATGTGACCCATCTTCTGACTAGTCAGTTGATTAGTCATCTGATTAGCCATCGCGTTCATAATGTCGCCTTGCTCGAAGAGTCTATTTTGCAATTGCTGAATCGTCCGGTCACGCTCGGCGACATCTTTCCGTAGTTGTTGGTTCTCCTGCTGTAGTGAATCAGACACTACCAGAGCGGGTAATGTGGCTACCGTAGGGACTTCATACTCCTGCTGAAGCAATGTCGAACTGACTTGATACGCTTTTCCTTTCGGACTATCTTCAGAACGAACGTGACTAGTCAAAACATGCTGTTTGACTAATCGCCGAATGGTTTGTTCAGAGCGGCCATAAAGCTGAGCCGCTTCCTTGATAGTCAAATACTCCTGATTAGTCATTTTAGCCGGAATGAGTAGTCACGGCTTAAATATAGTGGTTTCCAGCATATAGAAGGCTATTTTCTGATTAGTCACGATTACCAATAATGAAACAACGTAACCGACACAATGAACGAATCCGGGTGGATTATACCTACACCGTCGAGGGCAGTATCATTGCTATTATTGACCTGGATCAGGGCAGTAATAGCTGGTCTGCCGGTGCGGTGACCAATGATATAGAAGACGTGCTGAGTGACATTCGGGCCAAAATTGGCGGTCTGTCCGGCTACGCGGTAATCTACCGCGATAGTACGGGCCGGTGAGTGGCATCCGCCTGGTAGGAAGTTCCATTGAGTTCTATACTCTGAATGAAACCGACGGAGAGCAGGCAGCCGCTCGGCTGCTACATCTGTTGCCTGGTTAACAAATTTTTTAATTGGTTGCAAATACCAAAGTGAGCCACCGTGCGGTTCCCTAACGGGACGCAGACAAATTTCAACCGGAGCGCCGAAGCGATAGAATTGTAAAGCATTGATTGGCAACAACACCCCCCCCTCTTGTAATGCTTTGTAGTCGAAGAAAAGCGTAAGTTATATTTGTACTAAACTGATCCCGTTTTTGTAATAGGGTCTTTAAATACTGTAGTTTAATGAATCGTTTTTATCATCTGTTATACACTCCTACAATTTTATCGGTCTGTCTGACCGTTTCGGCGGAAGCCCAAAATCAGGCAGATACGTTGAGAACTCGTACACTCAATTCAGTAACGGTGAAGGGCGTACGGTCAACCGTTGTTGAATCATTACCTGATGTACACGGTACGTACCTGATGGGCGGCAAACGAAGTGAAGTGATTCACCTATCGGATATTGATGCCAACGTAGCCGAAAAGACACCCCGACAAATATTCGCCCGGATTCCCGGCGTTTTCGTTTATGACATGGATGGCACGGGCAATCAGATTAACATCGCCACGCGCGGGCTGGACCCTCACCGGTCCTGGGAAAATAACATCCGTCAAAATGGAGTCATTACAAACTCAGATATGTACGGCTATCCTGCCAGTCACTATTCACCCCCAATGGAAAGCATTGAACGGGTCGAACTGGTACGCGGCACGGCATCGCTTCAATACGGTGCACAGTTCGGGGGTATGCTCAACTACATCACGAAAGGAGCCGACACCACACGCCAATTTAAATTTGAAACCGTCAATTCTATCGGTTCTTATGGACTGTTGAGCAATTACAATGCTATCGGCGGTCGAGTGGGAAAGTGGACCTATTATGCCTACTACTACCGCCGTCATTCGGAAGGGTATCGACAGAATAGCCGCTCTAATGCGGAAGCCCAATTCGGTACCCTGCACTACCAAGCAAGTCGGCGATTAGGCCTAACCGCCGAACTGGGTCGCTCTACATATATCTACCAGATTCCCGGCCCTTTAACAGATGCAATGTTTGCTCAAAACCCGCGACAGTCAACCCGTAGCCGCAACTATTTTAATCCTGACATCTATGTTCCATCTGTTAAATTGGACTGGCAACTTGCCGACCGGACGCGCCTGCTATGGACTACTTCAGCCGTATTGGGTGCTCGTAACAGTGTTCAATTAGATGCATTTGCCACCGTGCCGGATACGATTAACCGGCTAACGAGACAGTATAGACCCCGGCAAGTGGATGTCGATCACTTTAACAGTTATACCACCGAAGCCCGCTTACTTCATCGCTATCATCTTGGGGGAGTGGGGGCTACATTGGCCGCTGGGGTGCAACTCATGAGTACCGATCTGCATCGCCAACAGTTAGGCGTTGGCACCACTGCCAGCGACTTCGATCTGAGCTTAGTGAGTCCGTTTAAACGCGATCTACATTTTCGGACTAAAAATTTGGCTGCGTTTGCCGAAAGCCAATTCTACTTGACCAACCGTCTAACCCTGTCGCCTGGTATCCGTATTGAACAGGGCAAAACCCAAATGCGTGGCACCATTTCGTATTATGACCCGCTTAATTTACCCACTGATATTTCTCATCACTTTGCCCTGTTGGGCCTGAATGCTCAGTACCGGGTCAACGAAACCATCAAGGTATATGGGGGCTGGTCGCAAGCCTACCGGCCTGTCGTGTTTAAGGACATCATTCCAACCTCGGTTTATGAACGAATTGACAAAAATCTGAAAGATGCCTACGGATATAACGCCGAAATTGGTTTAGATGGCCATTGGCGGGGTTTACATTTAAATATCACGGTTTTTGATTTACTCTACCGCAATCGGTTAGGGGCCTTGCTACTTAGTAATCCTGACGGGTCTAATTACATCTTCCGTACTAATATTGGTGATAGTCGTAGCACGGGTGTCGAATCGCTGATTGAAGCCCAGCTATTACGAACTGAGACGCTCTTGTTAAGCGGGTTTAGTTCAACAGCCTTCAACAACGCACGGTATATTAACGGGCGTGTTTCAACCGGTACGGACAACCAAACCGTAACGGGTAATCAAGTCGAATCGGCACCGCGCTGGACTTCTCGCAACGGGGTAACAGCCCGCTACCGAACAGCCAGTCTAACCCTGCAATACAGCTATGTAAGTGAAACATTCTCTGATGCGCTGAATACAGCTATGCCCTCGGCAAACGGTGCTATAGGACCAGTACCAGCTTACAGCCTGTGGGATATAAACGGCACTTGGCGTATTGGTCGTCAGTTGACTCTCCAGGGTAGCATCAACAACTTGCTGAACACGCAATACTTTACGAAAAGACCAACTTTTTATCCGGGGCCGGGTGTATGGCCCTCTGATGGTCGTAGTTTAGCTCTGTCGGTCGGGCTACGGCTTTAACCTCAAAAATCACCTATTCAGTTAACAATATATTCTTGACCCTCGTTGCATTTTTCGGGGTTTGGGGGTAGTCTGCCATTGTGTCTTATTTATGAGAATAGTTTCTTAACATAACGTGTATTATAAAACACCCCTTTGAATAACACAACGCCTGACTGTGCTTGCCGCGTAGTCGGACGTTGTACTATGCGGAGATGTGTTTACTTTACATGCGTCACCCGCTGCATACGAGGGACGGGGTAAGCCACGAGTACAGAGCGGTATATAACGACGCCACCGACCGCATCGAAGCGGTAGCCGTGGCTGCAAAAACAGCCTCGTTCGACAGCCGGGACGCCAACCGCGATTCGTACACTGTCGAGATTCTGGTACTTCATCAAATACCCCCGCGTCACTTTAGCAGCACCGGGGACGGGCAGATGCGCGATAAACTCAGCTTCCGGGACAATCTGACGTTTCATGGGGTAATGAAGCTCATTATGTTCGATGCGGCTCGGGCCGACAAAGCTGGTCAGCTACTCGTCACGGGGGCTTTCCGGTGAAAATGAGCGACTACAACGTCGAACGCCCGTCGCTGATGTTAGTACTGACTGAGGAATCATTCATCAATAGGTTCTCACGGGCTTATGACAAAGACAACCCGTAAAATCAACAATCCACTAATAAATCAGTTACTGATTATCAATTACTTATTTGAGTTAATATGTATCTGGTATTAGATTATTTCTAAATTGAGGCAAATGGTGGTATCCCGGAAACTTTCGTTCATTGGGAACGTTAGTCTTGTAACATCGTAGAGAATTATGAAATCGGTTGTTGCCATCGTGTTGTCGTGCTGGATACTGGGAGGCAGTTTGTTTCCCGGCTTTAGCATTGACCAGTCTGCCCACCTGGGGGATCTGATACAGCACTACCAGCAGCATCGGCGGGATAACACCGACCTGGGTTTTACTGATTTTATCAACATGCATTACGGGGCTGATTCTGAGCACCAGAAACACCCCAATCACAGCCACCACAACCTGCCGTCGAGCGGCCACTCGATGCCGGTTTTCACCCCCGGCGTCGTTCGTCTGGTGGCTACTCCTTCGTTAGTTCAGGTCCTGGTACTCAGAAGCGCGAATTTCTTTCGCACGGCCGACCTGTACTTGTTTCTGGCGGTTTTTGCCCTCATTAATCCCCCCCGAAAGTAACTCCGGCCGCCCCTGGCCGGAGTCTGTCTATGCCATTAGCACTGCTTGTGCGGCATAGCCCCGTTTTCCACCCACTTATTGATTTGCTGAACGAATGATAGTCGTGACTGTCGGTTCTACCGCGTCACAGCCATTCATTCGCTGGACCGGTCTCTCTGACGGGCCCGTCCGGTTCACCAAACCGTCGTTCGACTGATGTCCAGCCAACCGTCTGGGTAGTCTCATTATGCACCGCGATGCACCGCGAGTTGCGTAGTGAGCAATCTGTTGCCCCGGCTGCCCCGTAGCCCCCTGATGTGAGTACCAAGTACCTTTTTATAAACAGTTCACCTTAAACACAAAGCGAACATGAATGAATCAAACAAACCGTTGAAAGCGGTCCGTGGGCTGACCGCACTGGTTGCCGCTTTTGCCTTGCTGATGCTAGTTAGCCCTCGGGTTCAAAGCCAGTCAACGACGAAAACTGCGAGTACGAAGACACAAAAAAACAAAACGAACGTGAAAGGATTCAAAACCGACATCCAGAAAGATGCACTGGAAAACAAGAATTTCCGGAAAGTGCTGTACACTGCTCCGCATCTA